>NZ_VCHY01000099.1 GCF_005877885.1 Labilibacter sediminis | reverse complement strand
GCTTTTTCTCTTTCTTCTCCAAATCAGCAGAAATAATAACTGGAATTTTACTTCCTTCTTCTAAAAATGCGTACTCAAGATGATCTGGAAGTGGTTTTAACTTACTGTCTGGTTCTGTTTCCGGCGCGATGCGTGCCTCATCCACGCGGCGCGTGGGTTCCAGATCTTCGTTCTGATCCTCAAAATTTTCGTCTTGCTTCTTAGAGTACTCCACCAATTCTTCCACTTCTTCTTCTTTCTGCTCTGGATCACGTTCCATTTCCACTAAAATCGATCTTCCTTCAATTTCTGATACTTGTTCTTTACTCCATTCATCTTTCACGATCTCATCAAATGCATCAATGTTAAACTGTCGATCATCATTGAACCTTGGGTGCTTTATGGCTTGATCAACTCCAAAAACTACTTCCTCATCTCCTACTCGTACAGTTAGCTTCGTATCATGTATATCTACCAACGCTCTTGCAGTGCTTAGAAAAGGTCTTCCAAGAATAATGGGGACTTCTCCATCTTCCTTCATATCAAGTATAATAAAATCTGCAGGGAATACAAATTTATCTAACTTCACGAGTAAATCTTCCACCACTCCTCTTGGTAATGTTGATGACTTGTTGGCAAGATTGATAACCATACTAACTGGTTTTGGTTCTGGAAGCTCTAACTTCTTGTAGAATGAGTATGGCATAAGATTTACGCTTGCTCCAGAATCTGCCAATGCTAATCCTTGTATATTGTTTCCAAACTTACATGGCACTGTCAAACTTCCAGGATCTCTCATCTTCTTAGGCAATGTGTTGGTTAAAATTGATGAACAACTTTCTCTTAGTAAGACATTTTTGACTTTGTCTTCGTTAGTAAAAAGGTCCTTCATGAACGTGGCATACTTCGAGATATTATTCGCTCCATTAACAACTGGCACATTTACTTTCAATACTTTAACTTTACTTGTGAGCTTGTTGTAGAGATCTTCTTCTTTAGCTTCTTCAGAATTGCTTTGTTCTCCGTCTTTCTTCAAGGCTGGTGAAGTGTAAGGTTCGAACCTTCTTGTTTCTTTCTCCAAAAATCCTGCATCTACTATACTTGTAGTAACCACATTTGCTTCAGCTTCCTTTTCTTGTAACTGAATTGATTTCTCGTTAAGTAGTTGCTCTTGGATTTCTCGTAAAGCTTTCTTCATCACATCTTCTATATTGCTTACTGCAGCGGCCTGGATTCTGCTGTATTTCTTCATTTCTTTGATTATTCGCTTCTCAGAATCTGCTACTATCTTCTCGAACTCTTCTCTCTTCATGTACTCGTGTACGCTGGGTTGCCATTTACGCTTTTTA
>NZ_VCHY01000098.1 GCF_005877885.1 Labilibacter sediminis | reverse complement strand
GGATTGAATGAGATCATAGAAATATTCAATGCCCTTTGGATTGAATAAGATCATAAGAACACTCAATGCCCATTGGATTGAGAATGATCAAGAAGACCATAAATATCTGATGGCTGAGATTGTATCAATAAGGATAATGTCTGAGATTGAAACCAAGGATTCATTGGTTCTCAAAGAAAAGACATATGGATGTTGAGAAAACTACTACAAAAGGAAATGGACCCTTCGAGACCAAGAACTAGATGACCTGTAGTTTTCTGACATGCCAGCGATCCTTGATTGAAATGCACATAACTTGGTTAAGTAAAACCCTCGCTGTATAGGAGTGTTGTCTTCTGCAAGAGGTCCAGGTGATTCTGGTATAACTCTAGGAAGCAATACGAGTCCTGTATAGATGTCACCGCTAGTGGGAGTGTTGTTACATTTCTAGCACTGTACGAAGTTTACGTACTCCTTATGGGAAACAGTATTCAGAATCTCCTTACCAGAACCTGAATATGTTTCGCCATAGTGGACCTAGAAAGCTCAACACAGAAGATGAATAAGATACATATGAAGAAACAAAGTGTCCCAGGCCTATAGCCTATGTACAAGTGTGGAAATCAGGTGAATCTTTCACCAGGATCCAAGGGAGGATCTTTCCACATGGACACCATGTTAAGTCAAACTTAAATGGCACAATGACAGAAATCCTACAGAGAATCGTGTAAGATTTGTCTTGTGAGTCCAGACGTGTACTGATCCTGATATGTCAGATGCCCGGGGCAAATGATTAGATATCGAGGATTAAGGCAAAGGAAATATAGTTGAGATAATCCCCATGATTATGCTCTAGATACTATATAGGCATTACATAATTCAAGTGGGAGCTACGATACAAGTGTTTCACAATTGGGTAGATTCGCTCGGCGATCTATAGCCTCTTGGAAACCCTTGAGACATAAGAAATCTGTTACTCGAAGAAATTCGAGAAACAGTGGGAGTTAATAGCACAGTTTTTGCTATGAGAGTTTGGATCATAGAATGTTATCTTTCATCTCGGAGAGGGACGAAAAATCGAGATGAATGGTTAATATTTGGTATGATTAAACTGAGTAATATATATGATGGCCTGGACAAGCCATGATCCTCAAGAACCCTAACTCTCGAGGTGACATATATTACGCCTAAGGTGAACATAGGACATTACAGTGAGTAAGTTGATTTACGGGAAACCGTGTAATCCTAGCACTGTTTGCGTTGAGTGGCTCAAGCGCAATGAAGCACACCTAGGGTGAGAGCTTCTAAAAGAGACTTTACAAGGTCCAGAGGTTATGTGATATTGAAACATATAC
>NZ_VCHY01000097.1 GCF_005877885.1 Labilibacter sediminis | reverse complement strand
TGGATGGCACTGGTGTTATCGCAGTAGATAGGAGTCTTTGAGAATTTGAATCCATAATCTAGAAGCTGATTCTGAATCCATAAGAGCTGAGCACAACACCTACTAGCTGCAACATATTCAGCTTCGGCAGTTGAAATAGCCACTGAGGTTTGCTTCTTGCTGGACCAGCTGATCAGTCTGTTGCCAAGAAAGTGACATCCACCTGAAGTGCTCTTTTTGTCAATGTTACAACCTGCATAATCAGAATCAGTGTATCCATAAAGATCAAACGCTGAGTCTCTTGGATACCACAGTGCCAAATTTGAAGTATGCTTTAAATATCGGAAGATTCGTTTCACTGCAATCAAATGAGATTCTTTTGGACATGCTTGAAACCGTGCACACAGGATGGTGGTGAACATAATATCAGGGCGACTGGCTGTGAGATACAGCAGAGATCCAATCATTCCTCGATATAAGGAGTGATTAACATCAGCACCAGTAGGATCAGCGTGTAACTTATCAGTTTTAGATACTGGTGTCTTGGCTGATTTGCAGTCACTGAGAGAGTATTTGGCAAGCATTTCAGCAATGTATTTACTTTGACAGATAGAGATTCCAGACTTTGATTGCTGAACTTCAAGACCAAGGAAGAAGGACATCTTTCCCATCATACTCATCTCAAATTTTTGAGCCATGATATCAGCAAACTCTTTGCTCAGCTTCTCACTAGTGGAGCCAAAGATAATGTCATCAACATATATTTGAGCTAGAATAATATCAGTACCTTGATTTTTGATGAACAAGGTGTTGTCAATAGCTCCTCTTCTATAACCATTTTCAACCAGGTAAGCTGTCAGCGTATCATACCAAGCCCTTGGTGCTTGCTTCAGTCCATAGACTGCCTTATCCAATCGATACACATAGTCTGGATGGTCTTTGTCTTCAAAACCAGGAGGTTGCTTGAGATATGTTTCCTCTTCTAATACACCATGAAGAAAGGCAGTCTTCACATCTATTTGATACACTGTGAAGTCCATATAGGATGCATAAGCAAGGAACACCCTGATTGCTTCAATACGAGCCACTGGAGCAAACGTTTCTCCATAGTCAATGGACTCGATCTGAGTAAATCCTTGAGCTACCAGTCTTGCCTTGTTACGAGTAATGATGCCATCCTTATCAACTTTGTTCCTGAAAACCCAGCGTGTCCCAACAATAGTTTTGCCTGAGGGACGAGGAACAAGAGACCATACTTTGTGTCGTTTGAATTCGTTCAGCTCGTCTTGCATTGCCTTGATCCAATCAGCATCTTGAAGTGCTGAGTTAATTTTATCTGGAAGCATCATGGACACAAAGTT
>NZ_VCHY01000096.1 GCF_005877885.1 Labilibacter sediminis | reverse complement strand
TTGTTTGGCTTCAACACATGTGGGACATTTGTGATTTGAGTCCATATCAAATTTTGGTATGTAGTTTAGTTTAACTAAACGTTTAATAGAATTGTAATTTACATGTCCTAAACGACCATGCCAAACATTTGAACACTCAAGCATATAAGCAGAACTAGTACTTGCTTTATTCATAACATTTGAAACAATTACATTCATTTTGAACATGCCATTCAAGGCATATCCTTTTCCCACAAACATACCATTCTTGGACAAAACAAACTTGTCCGACTCAAACACAAGTTTAAAACCAAACTTATTCAACAAACCTCCTGAAACTAGATTCTTACGAAGTTCAGGAACATACAAAACATCCCTAAGCTTCACTTCTTTCCCTGATGTCATTTTTAGAACAACATCACCAACACCTTTGATTGTTGCGGTAGCCGAATTCCCCATGTAGAGCTTCTCATCATCTTCAACATCTTTATAAGTGCTGAAGTTGCTCTTGTCATGACACACATGACGGGTAGCCCCCGTATCAATCCACCAATCTTTTGAATCCGTGTTCAAAAGATTCACCTCCGAAATCATTGCCGTGAGATCAGTTATCATGGCCACCAACTCCATATCATCATTCACCATGTTTGCTTGACGGTTTTCCCGTTTGGGCTGCGGGCACTCCGAAGCTTTGTGACCCGGTTGGCCACAATTGTAGCACTTGAACTTCTTCTTGAAAGTTCCAGTCTTGGGGCCTAGGTTTTTAGCCTTTCCTTTCCCCTTCTGTGCTCCCTTGCCTTTGCTTTTGGAAGTCTTAGCAACTTCCACCACATGAACCTTAGAAGATTCACCACCACTACCTTTCTTCAAGGCCACTCGATTGTCTTCTTCAATACGAAGACGCACCACAAGCTCCTCCACAGACATCTCCTTTCGCTTATGCTTAAGGTAGTTCTTGAAATCAATCCAAGCCGGAGGAAGCTTTTCAATCATAGCAGCAACTTGGAAGGACTCATTGAGTTGCATTCCTTCTGCATTGTTATCATGTATAAGAACTTGAAGATCTTGGACTTGACTCATAACAGATTTCGAGTCAACCATTTTGAATTCCAAGAATTTAGCAACAACATGCTTCTTGGTTCCAGCATCTTCCGTCTTATACTTCTTTTCCAATGACTCCCAAAGTTCCTTAGCAGTTGCCACTTTACAATAGACATTATAAAGCGCATCAGCTAGCCCATTCAACACATAGTTGCGGCACAGAAATTCAGAATGCTTCCAAGCATCCACTGCGCTAACAAATTGCGCATCATCTTGTCCCTCAACAAATAAGGGAACAGTTTCTGTTAGGAAACGAGCCAAG
>NZ_VCHY01000095.1 GCF_005877885.1 Labilibacter sediminis | reverse complement strand
GATTTGTGTCAAAAACAAGGGCAAACCTTTGCCATTTTTGCTTCAAACTCTCATACACTCATCTCCTAAACACCTAGAACACTCCCACTCTTCCTTTGATCCTTGCTACCATCGAGTTTCAAGCCAAGAGAGTGAAGAAAGAAAAGTTGGTGAAGTTGTTGTTGTTGTGTTGTGGTTCTCGGCCAAACACACAAACACACACAAACATTTTTGTGTTGTGTTTTTCTCAAGTTCTAAGCTTCCATTCAAGTGTTCATATCATTCCTCAAGTCCTAGAAGTGTTGTGGTAAGAAATCTAGTGATTTTACACAACTTAGAAATCTCATTTTTAACATAATCTAACTCAAAATCTCTTGTGTTGTCTAGCTTGATTTTCGAGATCATCAAGTGTTCCAAAGACTAGCTTCTCAAACTAGTGGTTACTAATCCATCTCAAACACCCAATGTGAGCTTCATACCTCCCACATCTTTCACTCATTTTCATGTTTTAGGGAGGGGAGTACAAGTCAACTTGACATGCTAATAACAATGACATGAAAATTCCAACAACTTGTGTTATGTGTCATTTGTGTGCTATTTGTGACCAAAAACATATATTACATGCTTTACATACATTAGATACAATAATATGACATGAAAACTAGTAAAATGGTCATAATATGAAAAGTTACAAAAGTTAGTTTATACATATATGAAATTTCGAAATTTTCATGTGAGATGATGAAAATGTTATATAAAAGTGTTGTTGTAACAACTTATGGTCAAATGGTGTTTTAAAAGGGTTTTCTTGCAAAAATGACCTTGAAAAGTAGATTGCTAAAAAGTGTATGAAAAATGACCATTTGAAAGTAAGTTGTTATAAAACACATGAAAAATGACCAAAAGAAAGTTGGTTACTAAAACTTGCTTGAAATATGACCATTTGAAAGTTTGATGCTATTATTGTATGAAAAATGACCATAACAAAGTTGGTTGCTATTTTGGTGACATTGGAAATGGTATTATGGCAATTATTGGTTATTATAGAAATAATAGCCATCATTGTCGTACCAACTACTATTAGAAGTCAAGTTAATAAATTTACATTATTTGACTCAATCCGTGATATCATTTATATAAATAGCGTTACAACTTGTTATTATGTGTTTTAGTACTATATATGTTGTTTTTAACAGCACACAAGTTGGTTATTTATACAATACATACGATTCGAACGACAAACATTTATATAAATTATAATGGGTATAATTTATGAACACTATAATCACTATCAAGGATGATGAACACACTACAATACACTACTAAAGGTTTACTCTATTACTCTATTTTAAAGAAACGTGGAATAC
>NZ_VCHY01000094.1 GCF_005877885.1 Labilibacter sediminis | reverse complement strand
TGAAATGTCTGTTAGAAATGCTGATGCTTTGTCTTATGAATGTGAGAAGATGATTCCTTCAGATTGTGTGTTGGATGGTAGTTTCAGATATGGTGTTGTAGTACCTCAACCTATCATTGCTACTGATGAATATGTTAAGTATGTCTCAGAAACTCTAACCAAAGCCGAATTTGATGAATCCGCAGGACTAAATAAGCAGGTTGAGGAGGACAGGGTTGAGGTAGTAGACATTACAGACAATGAGAGTGTGATTAGTGAGAGAGTGGAGATTGTTAGTGAGGAGATAATTGAGAATGCAGAGATTGAGATTGATAATGTTGAGGAAATTGTAGTGGTTGAGAATAATGTAGAATTTTCTAATATTGAATCTTCTGATACGATTTTTGAACAATTAGATGAAAGCGATATTGAAGAAATTGATTGTTCTGATGAAGTCATTAATTGTTCTGATGAGATTGTTAAATATTTTGATGAAGTTGTTAGTTGTGAAATTCCTATTCTGAAAGTTGATAATTGTGATGAGTTTGAATCTTGTGTAGATGATTCTGAGATGGAACATTTTATGACTGATTTTGATACTTCTGATGTTTATTATGATACTTCTCCTGGGGTTTCTCATTCATTTTCTACAATTGATTCAACTGAAGTTTTAGAAAATTTTCAAAATAATTCTGGAAAGGAATCTTTATTGGAAAAAGTGATTGTTTATCCTCGTGTTTGTAATGCAACGAATCAAGTGTATAAGAAAGAAGGTTGTTCAGAACAATTTTTCGATGCATTTACAGATCTTGTAGAAAAGGATAATCTCAAAACGGAAAAAGAAAAATGTCATTTTTGGACAAAACAATACATTGATTCTCGCAAAATTGACTACACAAAACATGCTTGGGTTGTTAAAGGCACTGCTAAGGACTTTCAACTTACACATGAAGAAGATTTTACATATAATAAAGTGTATGAGAATGATAAATCAAAGTCTTTTTCTTTATCAGAAACTTTTTCAACTCATTCTTCTGATAAGTCTCAGAAGTTTACTTCTTCAGTTTTTCAGAAGAAATCTAATTCTTCTGATAAGTCTCAGAAGAAATCTAATTCTTCAGAAGTTCCAATTGCTGCAAATATGAGTAAGAAACCACAGAAGCAGTTTTATAATGAGAAATTTAAGAAGATGTCATCTGATCATTCTTCTACTTCTGATAAGAAAACAACAGAACCTTTAGATTTTAAGGCCTGGTTGATTGAGATTAAGCAGATACCTCCACTTAGACATTTATCTGTTTTTCAGATCACACAGTTACATACTGAATTTATAATTTATAAATTGCCATTTGAATTACCTGCTGCTAATCCTTCT
>NZ_VCHY01000093.1 GCF_005877885.1 Labilibacter sediminis | reverse complement strand
CGCACCGGATAAAAACCGGATAATTGCTATGGTCACCTCAATTAATAAACATACAGTGCACATGTATAATTAACAATATAAGCATGCTTTAATCAATATCAATCAATAATAACAATTATCACACACGTGCTATCCTAGCAATCATAAATACTGAAATAATGTGTGAGAGAACTCACCTCGAGTGAGTGAAATGAATGGATAAGAAATCAAACAAGCTACCACTTCTGATCAAAGGCCAAAACTTCACCTAATATGAACTATGAGTTAGAAGAGACTCAAGGTGAAGCTAAGAGGCATAAACTAAAACTGGACAGCAAGGTCCTCAAAACAGGCCCTCTGTTCACGAAGGATTTACTCCAAATTTCAAAACAGAAACATATCAATATTAAAATTTTCTAAGAAACTAGATACTTTTCCCTTTCCAGAACCGTATAGAACTCCCTCTAACTCCAAAAGATGAATTTACAATGATTTTTACAAAAAGACATCGCAATGCAGTCCAATTTGGACTTAACCAGTAGTGTTGGCCAATTCTACCCAACTTGTGGGTAAGAATTGTCCAAACCAAAAATCACAGTGATACTAAACATCAAAACACAAGTTTGAGAGTTGGATTCACCTTAAAAGAGTAATCCAAACTCTAGATATAAAAATCACAAGTTGACTCAAATCTGAACTAATAAAATCTGATAACAAATTCTGATCTGGAGTGTAGGTCCATTCTACCCAAGAAATACTTGGAGATAAAATCCCATCTTTTCCAGATCATATATTTATAACATAACATACATGTGGGAACTTGGAATCCCCCTGGATCATTTCCCAAGCTCCATTTATAACTAAAAACATTTGGTATCGCACAGCAGACCCGAACTGAACCAAGCAACAAAGATTCAGTCCAAGACCCTAGATACACTCAGAATGAACGAAAGTACAAAACTACAAATAGTTGCACAACTCAATTTGTGAACTTTGGGCACTGGTCCCAAGTCCATTTGAGCCCTACAACTCGAAATATGATTTTTCTAGCAAGACCCAAATTCTGATGAAAACAGAATTCAGATTCAATGCCATAATCATCTACATAACAAAATTAGGGTTTTTGTATAATTCTTACTAACACTTATATATGTATATTTACATCAAAATGATGTAAAAATATAGTGTTTTCAGATCCATACATGATCATAAACATCTATGATCAAAACATAACAAATCTTTGACAAAAATATGATCTATCTTCTTTAAATCACACAAGTTACAACTTGGTGATTTTTATGAATCATATAGATCTTTGATGACAATATGATCACCTAGAATCATCATCCATCATATAGAAGATGGGGATGAAATCAT
>NZ_VCHY01000092.1 GCF_005877885.1 Labilibacter sediminis | reverse complement strand
CTAAGGTGAGTCATTTGTTTGTCAAACCTTATACACTCATTCAATTCGTATTTGGTGAATAGAATTCGATCCCATGAGATAGGTTGCTTTCATGACTTATTGATGTGATATTTTGTGGGGAATTCACTGGTTGCGGGGTGTGGGAAATTGAATGATGATTAGGTGCATGCTAGACAAGATGATTAAATTGTTAAATAGCACCTAAGCGATGAAATGTGTGTTAAATGCTATGCTTGACTAATATGCGATGTATAGTTCTAGCTAGTATATTAGTTGCTGAGTTTTGTGGTGAATGATGCGGTGTTGTGCCATGTGTTAATATGCTAAATGATTGCAGGTGATTTATATGCTATATGAAAGATTCCATGGTAAATTAAATGATGAATACATGTGATGCTAAGCGTAGTTAATTAATGAATTGTCATGCGAATGTTAAGCGGTGTTTTGAGCGATGATAATGAATGAATTAGTTGCTATTAAATGATCTCTTGCGAAGTATATAGCGATGTTATGTGATGTGCAACTATGTGATAATTGATTTATTATGCGATGTGTTTTATGATGAAATGACTATGTGATACCCGTGTATGTTATGCGATGTTAATTGTGGGAATTGGGTAGTAACCACGTAAAGACAAAGTAGAGTGCCTAATAGGGTGCATGAAACCTGTTAGGATTGATAAGAGCTTAAGCCAATAGCGAGGGCACTTGGTTATTCTAGTTAACCTAGTGACACATGGTACAAGAACACAAGGTGTTTGCGTACTGGAGTGATACTAGCTGCGAGGAATGGGCTGGTACAAGTATCACGTGGGATCGGGAGATGTGCGTGGAATGACATCAATGAACCGAGTCCTAAACGACACCGCGAGTATACGAGCTTGCATAGTCGGAGTAGTGAAAGTGGCGAACCGGAGACTTGTGTATCCTAGTGAGAGTCGCGCCTCACAAAGTGCATAAGGGCTGGGCCGGGACATCGAGTAGCGAACGGGTATATAGTAGCGGGGGAATTAGGCAAGCGGTGACTAAATGCCTATAACTAGCGATGTATGCGAAGTCTCATTGATGTTTGATGAAATGCGTGTGTAATTGATTATAAGCGATGCTATGTGATGTTTATGTGATGTTTATGTGATGTTTATGTTGCTTGATAACATGCGTGTGTGTTTTAGAAACCTGCGGTGAACAATGAAATGTTTTAAACAAGCAAAGTATCGCTAGAATGCAACATACCTTGCGGGATGTAGGTCTCCTTGAGGACGATGGCGAGACTGTTGTGGAAGTTGGAAAGAAACGTAAGCATGTGGAAATGTTTGGGATTTCCAAGAAGAAGGATCACCGACAAGTTAAGAAAGA
>NZ_VCHY01000091.1 GCF_005877885.1 Labilibacter sediminis | reverse complement strand
CAGAGCTGTCCTAAACGATTTTGTATTTAGATATTCGAATTGATAAAATGTGGTTTTGGGACAGTTTTTCAGTTTTTTGAAAATCAATCCCCCCAATCAAATAATTGACCTTGTATATAGGGTTGAATTGGGATTGGATTAGTATCCTGTTCAAAGGGATTATCCAGTAAGCGATTCAAATCGAATTTCACCAAAAGGTTTAATCTTAAAAAGGCAACCAGATTAGACATACACCAGCCATGTTTTGCAGAAGCTTTGAGATACTTTATTATCAATATGGTAATCATTGCTGTCCAAATCTGGATTAACACTGCATTGGGAGATGTACCTAGAAAAGACTTGATTTTCAGCAATTGCTTAATGTCTTTGAAAAATTGTTCAATCTCCCATCTAGCTTTGTACAGATCGGATATGGTGTTTGCTGTCCAAGTAAATTGATTGGTGATTAGTTCTATGGTTTGTTGGTTAATTTCATCCCATACAACAACACGTCGTAGTTTCTTAGGATATTTACTAAACGTTTTCGTATCCTCCAGCTCAATGTATTCGTCAACAAGTATATGTTGATGCCTACATGCCGGAAGTTCTCGTTCTTCAAGGCGAACAAATTTGACTGATTTCTTCAGGCGAACAACGAAATAACTGTTGCCTTTATGCCATCTGTATAGGTTTTCAAAATCAACATAAGCTCTGTCTGCTACTACAACACTGTCAGCTGGAAGTGTGATTTCTTTAGCAGCCTTAGCATCGTTGAGTTTGCCATCGGAAAGATTGATGTACACAGGTAAACAGCCATCAAAGTCCAGTAAGGTATGGAGCTTTATCGCACCTTTCTTCTTTCTGTATTTAGCCCAGTCAAACAGGTTTAGGCACAGGGATATTGTGGTGGAATCTAATAACAGTATTTTTGACTTTATACGAAACCGAGTTTGCCTAAATTGGGCTATTGCAGTTAATTTATGTAATAGCTTGAAGTAATAATCCTGAAACAACTGCCATTCCCGGTTCTGATTTTGGTAAGACAAAGAAGATTTGGATGGAGATACTTTTAAGCCAAGATGGTTTAGGTTACCAGAAGCAGATTTTAAACCGTTCGTAACATCACGTAATGAGTTTAGCTTTGAAAACTGACAAAAAAGCATAGTTATCAAATGAGTCCAACTATCAATACCCTTACTATGTTTGTCGGTTTGATGTTTTTCAGTTAGAGTATTAAAAGAATTTCTGCATAAAGTTTGAATGATTTGCGCAAACAAGGTTAAATTTGTTTTCATAGCCAATTAGTATTTTTATGATTAGATACCACAAAAATAATCGCTCCTGGAAACTGGAGCCTAATTGGCTTTATTTAGGACAGGTCTGA
>NZ_VCHY01000090.1 GCF_005877885.1 Labilibacter sediminis | reverse complement strand
ACTCCAGTTTTTTGCCCTCGTCTTGGCCTATTTGCATATTCTTCCAGTGTCATTCGCTCTTCTCCTTCTTCATCAGAGAATAGATCTGCCATTGCTGGATTTCTTCTAACAATCTCTACTTCACGAAATAATTCTTCCAAGTTGTAATCAAACTCCTGAACTCGATCTGCTCTAGCTTGAGCCCTTAATCTTCTTCTTAATTCCCTCTCTGGATCTTCAAATCCTTGATGTAATGTTGCAACTGAACTTCTGGTCATAAGCTATCGTACTACAAACCTGTAAACTAAATAAACTGTTAAATACGAAAATTTTTCGATTCTGTTAAAATTGCGTGGCGCGTGTCACAGGGCGCGCAACGCGTGACTTGACAGATTCGAAAAATTTTGAAAAAAATCAGTTTTATTGCTAGATGATGTTTTAAGCTTTTTCCCCGGCAGCGGCGCCAAAAACCTTTGATGTGTTTTAGGATAACTAAAAATCAACTGTTTTAAATTTATATTTTCGCTTTCCAAAACCAATTATCCACACTGAGCAAGAGAACCCAATCAGTATAGTATAGATTAACAAGATTTAGAATTCGAACCAGGAAAAAGGCATGAAACAATCACACTATCTAATAAAACATAAAAGACTTTCAATAACTAAATAAACTGAATTGATTAAGAACTGAATAATTAAACTAACAACTTGAAAACTTTGGAATTAAATTCAATAACTAAAAAGTATACTTTCACCTTCAGATTTCAACTCATCAATCCCTTGTGACTGATTCCAATGACATGATTCTTATCTATATTCACCGATTCCTATTTTGGGCTTGGTCTCGCTCCTTTTAATCAACAGGATCCATGCACTATGGTCAAGTTACACAGACTACCCCATGATCAGACATATTTAGTTCGTATCTATATGATTTAATCTAGCTTAATTTGTCAGATTAAGTTGTTTCTTCCATATGGTCAACGTAAAGAAAACGTGCTTATAGATATCCAGATCCAATCAGAACCAGCGAACAAGGGTTATTGGTCGACCACTTGCACTCATCAATCAAATCCAATCTCATTGGTCAAGTAATGGATTAACATAATGTGATTCCAAAAGAAACTCAAGATACTACAAGGATCTTTGAATAAACATATAAATAATTTAAATATAGTTTTAACATAAGAATCGAATTGTCATTAGAATCAAAATCACAAGATCATGACTTGTTTACATCTTCAGTGAAAGTATAATAGATCTAGCCTGACATATCTATACTAAGAACACAAGAGTTATGAATGATAAACATGTTGATCACCACAACCTTGGCTCTAAAATTGACTAACCAACTACAGAAAATAAGGAGAACAGCGGTTCCGATCTATGAAATTCGG
>NZ_VCHY01000009.1 GCF_005877885.1 Labilibacter sediminis | reverse complement strand
CAAAGAACGTAATAGGCTTAATGAGCCATGTTTATTTAATTTTTAATAACGTCCCTATTTTAATGGGACACTAGTGATATGCTGCACTGACACACAAATATGTTTTCGACTATCAGGATGGAGATATTTTTGCCTGCGTGGCTGATATTGGCTGGGTAACCGGGCATTCGTATGTAGTATACGGACCGCTAATGAACGGGGCTACCACAGTTATTTTTGAAAGTACACCTACTTATCCGGATGCAGGAAGATACTGGGATATGGTAGAGCGGTTAAAAATTACCCAGTTTTATACAGCTCCAACTGCCATTAGAGCCATTCAGCGAGAGGGAGATGACTTTGTAACTAAATACAACCGAAGTAGTTTGCGCGTGCTGGGCACAGTTGGTGAACCCATTAACCCGGATACCTGGAAGTGGTATTACGAAATGGTGGGTGAAAGCAGATGTTCTATTGTAGATACCTGGTGGCAAACAGAAACGGGAGGTATATTAATTACACCCTTGCCGGCAGCAACACCTACCAAGCCTGGTTCTGCTACACTTCCGTTTTTCGGTATAGAACCAGTACTGCTTACTCCTGAAGGAGAAGAGGTAGAGGGTAATAATGTATCGGGTTTACTGGCTATTAAAAAGCCATGGCCAAGTATGGCGAGAACCATTCAGGGCGATCACCAGCGCTTTTTAGATGTGTACCTAAAAACCTATAAGGGATATTACCTAACGGGAGATGGAGCTATTCGCGATAAAGACGGTTATTATTGGTTAACTGGTAGGGTAGATGATGTTATGAATGTATCAGGACATCGAATTAATTCAGCTGAAATAGAAGGCGCCTTGGTTTCGCATCCTTTCTGTGCAGAGGCTGCGGTGGTTGGTTTCCCTCACGAAATTAAGGGTGAAGGAATATTTGCTTACGTTATTTTGCGAGATGGATATGCAGCCAATGAAGAATTGGTTGGTGAATTACGTAACGAGGTCAGGCACCACATTGGACCAATTGCCACACCCGATGAAATCATTATTGCCCCGGGATTACCCAAAACACGTTCGGGTAAAATCATGCGCCGTATTCTACGAAAAATTGCTGCCCAACAAACCGATGAATTGGGCGATATATCCACATTGGCCGATCCTGGCGTTGTTGATAAATTAATTGAATTACGGGGGTAAATATTTATATACGGTAGAGACGCGATGCATCGCGTCTCTACATGCATCACATATATCCAAAATCATCCCATTGTTAACAAATAATTTTATATTTTAGGGTTAAATACATCAAACATACCCCAATGACCCTAAAATTCCAGAACAAATACCGAATAGAATCTATTCGTTTACAAAATTGGGATTATAAATCCAACGCAGCATATTTTATTACCATTTGTACACAAAATCGTCATCCGTATTTTGGTAATATAGTTACACCTACCCAATTATCACCCATTGGAAAAATTGTAGAAACCGAATGGTTAAAAACACCACAGCTACGACCGGATATGAATCTGGAATTAGATGCCTATGTGGTTATGCCAAATCATTTTCATGGTATAATAATTATTGGGGAAAATAAATATAATGGTGGTGGGGATGGCGTGATGGGTGGTAGAGACACGATGCATCGTGTCTCTACGGGCAACCAACATAATTCCAACCATTTCGGCCCACAACGAAAAAATCTGGCATCCATAATCCGTGGTTTTAAATCGGCGGTAACCATGAACGCACGAAAAATAAATCCTGATTTTGCCTGGCAATCCCGGTTCTGGGAACATATTATAAGGGATGATGATTCATACCAAAGAATAAAACAATATATTATTGATAATCCAGATAATTGGGAAGGGGATAGGCTAAAACAATAGCTATTGGGTATAGTATTATTAATATTGAACCTTTAAAATCACCAAACCTGTTATTTTTACTATTCCCTCGGCTGGTTTGCCACTCCCCTTAGGGTAAAATTGTATCCCTTGGGATTAATGAGTGGCCCATTGGCTTAAAAACATAGTCAATCGACTTAAAAACTACAATAATTGGGTGCCACTACCTTTCCCTGTACAATTTTTCCTGATCAAATGGCATATATAAGCTAATAATTGGGTACTATTAGTCGTCCATCGGCTAAAAAACTGCTTCCATTGGATAAATATATACTTCAACCAGGGAGAATAATCATTCCATCGACTTAATCATATACCCCATAGGTTAATAATCACTCTTTTTACCCAAAATAACTTATTTTTGCATCTCTATTAAATGAAGCACCAATGACACACGCTATAAAAGACGTAATAAAAGAAAAGTTCCCAATTCTTTACGAAGAAGAATTAGTTAATGATATACAGCAAAATGGAAAACTATTAAACTTTGAAGCCGGTGACAGGCTAATTGAAATTGGGGCATATATTAAACAAATGCCCTTACTTATAAAAGGTAGTTTAAAAATAAGCAGAGAGGATAAGGATGGAAACGAACTTTTACTTTATTATCTCAACAGTGGCGAAACCTGTGCCATGAGTTTGACTTGTTGCATGGGCGATGTTCGGAGCAACATCAGGGCAACAGCCATAGAAGATGTGGAAATTATTATGCTTCCCACCAGTAAAATGGATGAGTGGATGAAAAAATACGATTCGTGGAAGAATTTTATTTTTAGAGCCTACCAAATTCGTTTCGATGAGATGCTGCAAACTATCGATAGTATTGCCTTTATGAAGATGGATGAGCGCCTGGAAAGGTATTTATCCGAAAGATCGAAAGAATTAAACGCAAAAATATTAAATCTTACCCATCAGGAAATTGCCAGCGATTTAAATACATCAAGAGAGGTGGTTTCCAGACTTTTAAAGCAGCTTGAAAAGCTTGGCAGAATTAAGCTTCATCGCTTTAAAATTGAAATTATATCGCTTGTGTGACCAAAGTCACTGTGCAATCTTTTACTTCCTTGTTTTTTTGTCCCTCGAAATTTTAATCAACGAATGTGATAAAAAAATAATATAAAAATGAAAAACACAGAAGTAAAAGTAATCGATGTAAGAACACCAATGGAATTTGCCGGTGGCCATGTTGAAGGATCAATCAATATTCCTTTGGATACTTTCGGAAAAAGAGTAAACGAAATTTTAGAGATTAAAGAACCCATTGTACTTTGTTGTGCTTCCGGTATGAGAAGCTTTTCTGCCTACCAATATCTTACTGAAAAGGGTTGTACCAATGTATCAGATGGTGGACCATGGTATACCGTAGCAGATGTATTAAGTGAAGTGAAGTAATAAGTCGTTGCAGATTAAAACAAATTAAAGAAATGGGAATTCTAAGTCGTTTATTCGGAAGTAAAAGTAATCCGTTAGCAGAAATTTTAAGTCAGGGAGCAACTATAATTGATGTGCGCACGCCAGCCGAATACAGTGGTGGTCATGTTGAGGGGTCAATTAATATTCCTTTGGATCAGGTACAGCACAAAATGAATAAAATTAAAAAAATGAAATCACCATTGGTACTTTGTTGTGCATCAGGTATTCGTAGTGCAAGTGCTACAAGCCTTTTAAGAAGTAAAAGCATTAACGATGTATATAACGGAGGCCGTTGGTCGAAAGTAGACAGGTTACTTAACCAATGAGTTAAAAGTTAAAAATTAGACATAAGTATTAAGACATAAGTATTAAGACCGTTTTACAAGCATGTAATTCATAAAAGTTATTGGTTTAGGTTGTCACTATACGACAAAATTAGTTGTAACCCAATGAGTAGGTTAATCTTTATACTTTCGTCTTTCGTCTTTTGTCTAGTATCATGTATCTAGTCGAAAAATTATGAGTAAAAAAATTATAGTTATTGGAGGATTGTCTGCGGGTCCTTCAGCTGCTGCCAAAGCCAGAAGGCAGGATGAAAATGCAGAAATCATATTGTTTGAAAAAACAAAAAACATAAGTTACGCAACGTGTGGAATTCCTTATGCTTTATCTGGGGTAATTGAGGATCGAAAGGATTTGTTAGTGGTTGAGGCTAACTTGTTGCGTACCCGCTTTAATATTGATGTACATCTTGAAGAAGAGGTCTTGGAAATTATGCCTGATCAGCAGGTGGTAAAAACCAATTTGGGTGAATACCCTTACGATAAGTTAGTGTATACTGCGGGAGCTAGTACTTTTATTCCTCCTGTAAAGAATCTTGAGAAAGCACAAAACTGGTCCTCCTGTCGTACCCTGGAAGATTATGACCGCATTATGCAAAAAGATGTGATAGAAGATGCCAGGCATATTACCGTAATGGGTGCAGGTTTAATTGGTGTTGAAGTAGCGGAAAACCTTCGTGAAGCAGGTAAAAAAGTAACCCTTATTGAAGGTAGTGACGGAATTTTACCCATGTGGGAAGGCAAATTCAGACAGTTTGCACAAAATACACTTCAGGAACATGGTATAGAGGTGGTAACCAATACATTTGTTAAGGAGTTTGATGTGGAGGATGGTCAAATTACAGGCGTACATATCAGCGATACAGAAGTACGAAATACCGATTTTGTTATTATGAGCGTAGGTATACGCCCTAATTCGCAACTATTAACAAAAATAGGAGCAGAGCATATTGCCAATGGAGCCGTTAAGGTGAATGAAAAAATGGAAACCTCTATTGCAAACATATATGCAGCAGGTGATTGTGCCAGTATTAAAAATACGCAAACGGGAGAGTATGATTATTTGCCACTCGGAACACATTCAAATAAAGGAGGAAGAACAGCAGGGGTTAATGCAGCAGGAGGATCTGAAGAATTTAAAGGAGGATATAAAACTGCTATCATAAAAGTATTTGAACATACGCTTGGTCGTACAGGGATGAATCCTGATTTTATGAATAAAAATAATATTGAGTATGCGACTAACCTGATTGCAGCAGGTTCTACTCCCGGGTACTATCCTGATCAAAAAGATATGATTGTAGAAACTTATTACGATCCTAAAGACGGAACAATTTTGGGTTGTGAGGCTTTTGGAGAAAAAGGTGTAGACAAGCGTATTGATATTATGAGTACAGCAATTTATGCAAAGCTTAAAATTAACGATTTAGCCAATCTTGATTTAGCTTATGCACCACCATATTCTCCAGCTAAAGATCCGGTGATAGTATCGGGATATGTGACGTCCAATGTATTGAATGGTAACTATAGTGAAATTGATGCAGCTAAGCTTAAGGATTTGATAGATAATACTCCGGAAGAGGAGTACAATTTAATTGATGTACGTACTGCCGGAGAGTTAAAAGCAAATGGTAAAATTGCCAACGCTACCAATATTCAGCTCGAAAAATTACGTTCAGATGCCTTGGAAGGTTTAGATCCTGACAAACCAACCTATGTGTATTGTGCCAAAGGATTAAGAGGATACTTGGCTTATCTTATCTTAGCCGAAAGAGGTTTCGTCAATCTTAAAAATCTTTCAGGCGGATATTTAATTTGGAACAAGTTAAATTGATGAAAAGTTTAATTATTGAGTAAAGAGTAGTTTGTAATTAGAATGGCGTATGATCAGTAATGTTCATGCGCTTTTTTTTGCGTTTACAAATTATTAATTTATTATTGTGATAATCTTACCTAATGACCAGGAGATAAAATATAAATCAATAAAGATTAAGAATAAAGTTCTGTTATGTACTTAATAAAGGAAATGACTATTTGTTGCTGTGTTTATAAGTATCTAGAACTTACCCTTATATCTTAATAATAAATTAAAATTTATGAAAGATCAGACAGTTGACAAATCATTGTTGGAAGCTTCTGTAATGCCTGATAAAAACGGTTTTTTTGGTGAATTTGGAGGGAGATTTGTTCCTCCTGTGCTGGAGCCTTTGATGCAGGAAATTACCGATGCTTACGAAAAAATTAAAGATGACCCTGTTTTTACAGAGGAACTTCATTACCTACAAAAACACTACACAGGTCGTCCATCACCAGTTTTTCATGCCAAGAGCTTATCTACACAGCTTGGCGGAGCTCAAATCTACCTCAAAAGAGAAGACCTTAATCATACAGGAGCACATAAAATTAACCATTGTTTAGGCGAAGCATTGCTGGCCAAAAAAATGGGCAAGAAAAAAATTATTGCTGAAACAGGTGCAGGGCAGCATGGTGTTGCTTTAGCTACAGCTGCTGCATTGCTTGGTTTAGAGTGTGATATTTACATGGGAGAAGTAGATATCAAAAAAGAATACCCAAATGTGGTGCGAATGCGCATACTTGGCGCAAAAGTGATTCCAGCTACACATGGGTTAAAAACATTAAAAGAGGCTGTTGACTCAGCTTTTCAGGCATACTTAGCCGATCCGGTTTCTCAGCTATATGCCATAGGATCGGTAGTAGGACCACATCCCTTTCCAATGATGGTGCGCGATTTTCAATCAATTATTGGTAAAGAAGCCAAAGAACAGTTTCAGGAGTTAAATGGTAAACTGCCTGATAATTTGGTTGCTTGCGTTGGCGGGGGATCCAATGCAATGGGCTTGTTTTCTGCCTTTTTACAAGATGAAAACGTAAAAATACATGGTGTAGAGCCTGCCGGTACCAGCTTTAAAACAGGTGATCATGCAGCTACATTAACATTAGGGCAACCGGGTATGATTCATGGTTTTAAATGTTATTTATTGCAAGATGAAAAAGGAGAACCGGCACCGGTAAATACAGTAGCCAGTGGTTTGGATTATCCAGGTGTTGGACCTCAGCACAGTTACCTGAAAGATATTAATCGTGTAAATTACGAAACAATATCTGATAAAGAAGCCATCGATGCCTTTTTCCAGTTGAGCAGGAACGAAGGAATTATTCCAGCGTTAGAGAGTGCGCATGCTGTGGCACAGGCCATTAAAATGGCTCCAGGTCTGCCAAAAGATGAAACTATCTTAGTTAACTTATCTGGTAGAGGAGATAAGGACATTGACTATGTGGTAGAGAAATATGGTAAAGATTACGGTTTGTAGTATAACCCAGATATATAAATTCTTAAAAGAAAATCCAGCAGTTTCAATTGCTGGATTTTTTTATGTCGTTAAGATTGCTGGTTCATTTAACCCACAATATGCATTAGAAAATCTATTACACATTGAAATTCCTTCAAAACAAGTCACTTCGTTACTTCACCTCAACTCACCAGAACGATGCTATGCCTCGTTTCGGTAAAGTCTTGTTTTATTGCACTTTCAATCCTCATGACGAAGTTCTAATACATAATGGGGGTTTAATAAGAAGAATCTTCCCCTGAATCAGAATTTTGTGCAGCCACAGCAATAATACCGATTACAGCCACAGCACCAAGTGCAGTACCAGCCCCGGTTGATTTTGTTAGGTAAAATCTATTGCTTTCGGTGGGTAAGGAGCAGTTAGTGCAGTTGTAAAAACTACTTACCCAAAACATATGATCTAAATACTGCCAATTTTCTTTAGGCTTTGTTGAGTATGAAAGAAAACAACGAATTTCCATAGGAGAGGTTTCCTCATTAAATGTATATTCAGTGACTTTGTATGTGGTATTGCCGGGGTTTTTCTTTTTAACGGAATGCTTGAAATGAGCTCCTTCTCCGGTAAAAAAATCGCTACATATAGTAATGTTGTTAACGGATATCTTCGATTTCGGCGGTAAAAACTCTATTCTGTTATCGTGATAAATTGTGGCATTGCCAACGCCATGTGTGTATGTGTCATCTAAAAATTCAGTGCTTATTTCTGAGTATTCAGATGATACTTCAGACGTTGAAGGATTTAATGGAAAAGACTCGCCGTTGATTATTACAGAGGAATGATTCCAGTTGAGGTAAACGGGAACGTTAGTTTTGTTGTGAATATTCAGGATTACAGGGCAGTTAGGACCATTAAATGAATATTCAACAAAAAGTGTATCGTTGTCGAATATAAAACCATCAGAGGAAGGTTGTTGTAAAGAGCTTTTTAAAGTTACAAACTGATAGCTTGAACATGAGCATGTAATAATAGCCAATAGTGTTATAATTAATATAGGTTGGTTAAAGTTTTTCATAATAAAGAATGTTTAGTTTTTGCATTTGTAACAAATACCATTCCCGTTTTAGCAAATTATCACATCATTTTTCAATAAATAATGAAATTTTAAAGTGTTACTGATGTTTCCCATGACTTGTAAAGTGTAATATTTCAGGCATAAAGGAATAATATACTAAAAGATAAGATTGATAATCAATAAATTATATTTACTGTTAATATAATTACGAATTAATTGAATTAAACGAATTTTTAAACCACTTCGTGGTTTTATTAGCTTTTCGAAGAAAAGTAATTCGATTAATTCGTAAAATTAGCTTCGCTGAACGTTGTTTCGTGGTTCATAAACCAAGCTATATAAAGTGTTTGGAGATATGGGAAATATCAGGTGTTATATAATAAGCCGCTGATTATTGGTTTTTTATCATTGCATTAAACTATTCTGAAGAAGTGTTGTTTAGGTATTGTAATTAAAAAATAAACAACTATGAAATTAAAATACTTAAGCCTATTGGCTATGTTAATCATTTCTTCAGGTTTAATGGCGCAAAGCTCATTTTACGATTTTAAAGTAAAAACGCTTGAAGGTGAGGAGTTTGCTTTATCCAGTTTAAAAGGAAAAAAAGTGCTTGTGGTAAATACAGCTTCAAAATGTGGTTTAACGGGACAATATGAGCAGTTGGAAGCTATTTATAAACTATATGGAGGAGATAATTTTGTGATTATAGGTTTTCCGGCAAATAATTTTATGAAGCAAGAACCCGGTACAGCTGAAGAGATACGTGAGTTTTGTACCCTAAATTATGGTGTAACTTTTCCTATGATGGCTAAAATATCTGTTAAAGGTGATGATATGGCGCCTTTGTATCAATGGTTGACGCAGAAAGACAAAAATGGAGTAGTGGATAGTAAGGTGAAGTGGAATTTTCAGAAATACTTAATTGATGAAAAAGGACAGCTTGTTAAGGTATTATCTCCCAAAACAAAACCTGATAGTGACGAAATTGTATCTTGGATAAAAGGGGCATAACGAATAGTATAATGTTTTCATTGGAATGGATTACTTAGGAAATAATAATATTGCCATCAATAGGCACGGGATTTATGTCGTGTGTAGGATGTATATTTTTAAATGGTTTTAACCAAAACTAGGGTTAAAACCCCTGATGGTCTAATTGATTTAAGCCGATGCATTTTGTATCGGCTTTTTTGTTTCCAAAATTCTTTGCAAATTCAGCCTCAAAATAACTCAAATGTCAAATATCAGAGGATTTGCAAGCGATAATAATTCAGGGGTACATCCTGATGTATTAAAGGCTATAGCCAGCGTTAATAACGGACATGCAGTGGGGTATGGAGATGATGAAGTTACCCAAAGAACCATTGTAAAGTTTAAGGAATTGTTTGGCGAAACGACCGAGGTTTTTTTTGCTTATAACGGAACCGGGGCAAATGTAATTGCTTTACAGGCCATGGTTCGTCCCTATAATTCTATTATTTGTCCCGAAACGGCACATATAAATGTGGATGAGTGCGGAGCTCCGGAAAAGCATTCCGGCTGTAAGTTACTGCCTGTAAAAACAGGTAATGGAAAACTGACGGTGTCAGACATTAAAAGTTATATGCATGGTATTGGTTTTGAACATCATTCTCAACCAAAAATGGTAAGTATAACACAGGCTACCGAGTTAGGAACGGTATATAGCGTTGAGGAGATAAAGGAGATTGCCGGATATGTACATGCCAACAATATGTATTTACATATGGATGGTGCCAGATTATCAAATGCAGCGGTAAGTTTAGGTTGTACATTTAAAGAAATGACAGTGGATGCCGGTGTTGATGTCCTGTCGTTTGGAGGTACCAAAAATGGTTTAATGTATGGCGAGGTGGTTTTGTTTTTTAACCAGGATGTAGAAGCTGTAAAATACATTCGTAAACAAACAGCCCAGTTACATTCAAAAATGCGATATACAGCGGTTCAGTTTGAGGCTTTATTAAGTAATAATTTATGGTATAGAAATGCCAGTCATGCCAACGTTATGGCTCAAAAATTAGCAGATAAGTTAAAGAGTATCCCTCAGATTAAAATCACACAGCCGGTTGAAAGTAATGGTGTTTTTGCTATTATTCCTTCTGATTTAATAGAACCATTGCAAGAGGAGTTTTTCTTTTACGTGTGGAATGATGAAAAATCTGAAGTGAGGTGGATGACTTCCTTCGATACGCAAGAGGAGGATATTGATAAGTTTGTAAACTTGATTAAGGAGAAATTAAACAATAGATAAGAGACGAAAGACGAAAGACAAAAGACTACTATCATAATGCTCTAGTCTTAATACTTTTGGCTTAATACTTTATACTAATATATATATGGAACAACAATACGATTACGAATTAGAATTCAAGGTGCGCGATTACGAATGCGATTTACAGGGTATCGTAAATAATTCGGTGTACCAAAACTATCTTGAACATACAAGGCATGAATTTTTAAATGACATAGGACTAAATTTTACGGAGCTTTTTGAAAAAGGAATTGTAGCTGTTGTAGCCAGAGCCGATATGCAGTTTAAAACGCCGCTAAAAAGCAACGATAAATTTGTTGTTAAGCTAAGAGCTGAACACGAGGGTATTAAGTATATGTTTTACCAGGATATATATCGTTTGCCGGACAATAAGCTCTGTCTAAAGGGCGTAATTACCACTACAACTTTAATTAACGGACGATTAGGAGTTTCTACTGAAATAAAAGATGCCCTTGCTGAAGTGAAGGCCAATCGGTGATGTAACAAAGTGAATTATGATTTACTTCATGTAAGATCAAGTTAATATTTACTACTTTAGGCATCATGTTTAATCTATAAAAAAAGAGTTTATGATTTTAGGAGTATCAGAATGGCTAAGCGATAAATTAGGTTGGAACGCAAATTATATAAGAATCGCATTTGTTGTAGGTGTTTTATTTTTCGGAGTAGGGCTGGGACTCTATTTAATTTTGTGGTTGGTAAAAATGTTTTCAAAATAGATATCTTCCAACAAGTATCTAATATTAAAAATATAAGCCTTATTGCTTTTTGTAGATAAAGTGTTGCACTTTTCTGCATAAGGCAATAAGGTTTTTTTATACCTCCCATGTTGTTTTCTCCTGATTCCCATTTTTTGAAAAATAACACCTATAATATATTGTACTTTGCAATGTAAAAAATGTATAATCTTTTCTATTTTTGGAGGAAAACGTATTCCTTCGTTTTGTTAAAAGATAAATCAGCCAGGCAATTTATGAAACAATATCTATCCATCATTTTTATTCTCATATTAATATTTACTCCTGTAGAGATATATTCGCAAAATACAAAAATTGGACTTCCGGAAGTTGAACATTTTAATAGAAGGCAATATGGAGCGGCTACACAAAACTGGCAAATATCCCAAAGCAATTATGACCTGATGTATTTTGCCAATAATGGTGGGTTGTTGGAATATGATGGAAAATCATGGCAAGTACATAAGCAAATGAATGCTTCCGTAGTTAGAAGTGTACAATGTATTGGTGATAAGATTTTTGTAGGTGCTCATAATGAGTTTGGGTATTTTGAATATGATTCTTTAAATAGATTTAATTATACCTCACTTACTCCGGATAGTATGGAGTTAAACGGGGATTACTGGTGTATTCATGAATGGAATAATACCATTGTTTTTCAAGGCGAGAAATATCTTTCTGTAGTTAAGGATGATGTCCTTATTGAAATTGTACCTGCAATATCTCGTTTTGTATCCTCATATGTTGTAAATGACGTATTTTATGTGCAGGATGAATCAGAGGGCTTAATGGAATTTAAAAATAATAAGATTGAGCCAGTAGAAGGAGGGCATGTTTTTACAGATAAAAAAATTGCTACTATTTTATCAATTGATGAAACGAAGATAGTCATTGGAACAATGAAGAATGGTTTGTTTGTCCGGGATGGGCATACATTTGTGGAATGGATGAACAGTGGCAGTGACTTAATTAAAACATCAAACTTATTCTGCGGAAGCAATTATAATGATAATTTCCTGGTATTTGGAACCATTCAGAATGGTGTGATTATTACTGACTTAGATGGAAGTGTAACAACGCATATCAATAAAGATAAAGGTTTGAAGAATAATACAGTTCTTTCCTCTTTTGTTGATCATGAAGGAATTGTTTGGTTAGGTTTAGACAATGGAATTGCTAAGATAGAAATGAGTTCAAATGTCACATTGCTTGATGGTTATTATAATCTTGGTACAGGCTATGTTCAAGATAACTTTAAAGGGAGTTGGTATTTTGGTACAAATCAAGGCTTATATACGATAAATGATGAGGATTTTCTGAGTCCTGTTAAAACTAAGGATGATTTTATTAAGATAAAAGGTACGGAAGGTCAGGTTTGGTCGATGTTTAAGGATGATAATACATTATTATGTGGCCATAATGTAGGTATATTTGAAATTGATAACTATAAGAGTAATCTGATTACTCCCCCTGGTATTAGTGGAATCTGGATCTTTAGAGAGTTAGAGGATGATAGCAATACTTTGCTTGCGGGGTCTTATAAAGGACTGATCGTTTTAAAAAAAGAAAATGGTAAATGGAAGTATAGAAACAGAATTAAAGGATTTGATGAATCTTCACGTTTTATGGAATGGGATGAAGAGGGAAACTTATGGGTTTCTCATGGCTATAATTTAGTTTATAAGTTAAAATTGTCAGAAGATTTATACTCCGTTAATGAAACAGATACTTATGGAGTAGAAAGTTTTCCCGGAAATAGTGCGCTAATAGTTACTAAATTAAACAATAGGTGTACTGTATATGGTCAGGGAGGTATTTACCAAATAGGTAAGAATGGTGCAATAGAGAAATATACATTATTTGACTCCTTTTTTAAAGAAACAGCTTTACCTAAAGTGTTTACAGAAGATGAATTTCATAATATTTGGTTCTTCCATCTAGGAAAGGTTGGCGTTTTACGTTTACTTGAAGATGGAACATATAAAAAAATTGAGAACCCTTTTATCTCCATAAAAGACAAACTGGTTACCAGTTTTGAGTATGTATATACACCAGATAGGGAAAATGTATTTTTTGGAATAGAAGATGGGTATGCACATTATTTAGTTAATGATTCTAAAAGTTACAGATCGCCATTTAAAGTACACATTCGTTCCTTTAAAGGACAGTCTGATACTTGTGCTATTGCAATAAATCAACTTCAGGAAAATGAAGATATTTATACTGTGAAGCCGGCATATGCTTTTAAAAACAATTCATTTGATATTGAGTATGCAGCACCGTTTTTTAGTGAAGAAAACATTCAGTATTCCACAAAGCTTTCCGGAGTTGATCTTATGTCATCGCCATGGAGTCGGTCCACCACTCGTCAGTTTCATAACCTTAAGGAAGGCAATTATCAATTTACAGTAAAAGCCAGGAATAGTTACGGAGTTGAATCATCACCTTTAAGTGTTAATTTTCAAATTCTTCCACCTTGGCATAGAAGTACAAATGCTAAAATTATATATTTCGTAGTATGCTTGATTTTAATAATAGTAGGCTTCGCATTTTTTAATAAGCATATTGTTTTAATGCAAGAAAAAGCCACCCAAAAGCAGAAAAAGCAATTTGAGGCAACCGAGGAAAAACTTAAAAGTGAGGCTTTACAGAAGGAAAAAGAGGTTATTAAAGTAAGAAATGAAAAGTTAAGAAATGAGATGGCTTTTAAAGAAAAGGAGCTGGCAGGATTAACGGTTCATATTATTCAGAAAAATGATTTCCTATCTGAGTTACAGGATCATTTAAAACGACTAAAAGGCTCCAAAGCGAATGAGTTGGAGCGCAAAATTAATAATCTAATATTAAAAATAGGTAAAGATATTGACAATGAAAGTAACTGGCAGATGTTTGAAAAGCATTTCGAACAGGTTCATCAAGCTTTTCTAGACAGGCTTGTAGGGAAGTTCAATAATCTTACACCCAAAGAGAAAAAATTATGTGCATACATTAAAATGGGTATGGTTTCTAAAGAAATAGCCTCATTAATGCATATAAGTACAAGAGCAGTTGAGAACAACCGTTATAAATTACGTCAAAAATTAGGTCTGCAATCAGGCGATGATCTTTCAGAATTCATTAGTAATATATAGTTACCTATATAAGCTCGTACCAATGTAGAGTCTGCCTATAAACTAGAGTCTTAAAAAATGAAGTTCAAATGCAAGGCCTGGCATTTTTATGTTTCCTTATCTGGGCTAAAGGCAAATTGAACAACCCTTTGCTTTGAGACAAAATAATAATATATTATTATTATTATTATTATTAGAGAATAATCCCTATCGGTCTTTAGCGATTAATTTGTGCTCCATAAAGAAGTATAATCTCGATTAAATTTATTTATTCCTATCCAAAAGGTAAAATTTCTTACTGCTTTCCATTTCTTTAATTGTTAAAAAATGTAATGCTATGTGAGCTGTTATAATGCGACAGTATGGATGCTGCTTCTTAAACGGAGTGGTGCTGTGTGTTTTTAAGTAGTTGTATAATAGGCATATGGGTGTGTGGTGATGAGGTGAAAATGAGGTGTTTTAGTCGTTTTGGTGTAGCGAAAATGAGTGGTGTAAATTAGCATTAGTTAACAGTTAAGCTCAGTTTTGCATCCAGTTAAAATTATTTACTAAATCCAAAATTATTATGAAACACGCGTTAGGATTATTACTATTATTTCTAATGACTCTCCCTGGTTATGCGCAAAGCCAGACTGTTACCGGGAGTGTAACTGATCCGGGAGGAAACCCTTTACCCGGGGTGAATGTATTTGAACAGTCAAATCCACAAAATGGAGTTATTACAAATGTTGATGGTATATATAGTATTAGTATCGAAGACAGTAATACGAAACTTACATTTAGATATATAGGATACTCTACTCAGGATGTTAGTGTTGAGGGCCAGTCTACCTTAAATGTTGTTCTTCAGGAAGAATCAATAGGCCTTGATGAAGTGGTAGCTATCGGTTATGGTTCTGTGAAAAAGAGTGACCTTACAGGATCTGTTGCCTCTGTTAATACGGATCAAGTGGCCAATAAGAGTGTAGCCAACATAAGTGAAGGATTGCAGGGTTTGGCTTCAGGAGTTCAGGTTATTAGAAGTTCCGGTCAACCGGGAGCATCTGCTAATGTAGTTATTAGAGGTATTGGTACCGTTAATAATTCAACAAAACCACTATATGTGGTTGATGGAATTATGGTAGGATCAGATGCTGATTTCCTTAACCCAAGTGATATTGAATCCATCGAAATTTTAAAGGATGCCTCAGCTACAGCTATCTATGGTTCAAGAGGA
Source organism: Labilibacter sediminis (assembly GCF_005877885.1). Taxonomy (GTDB): domain Bacteria; phylum Bacteroidota; class Bacteroidia; order Bacteroidales; family Marinilabiliaceae; genus Saccharicrinis; species Saccharicrinis sediminis. Next base: position 209,715 of record NZ_VCHY01000009.1, on the reverse strand, counting down.
GCCAATGGTGTAATTATGATTGTCACTAAAAAAGGGACTAAAGGAGGAAGTAATATCTCTGTAAAAGCAACCTATGGTATTAATACATTAGGTGATAAAATTGATGTGAGTAATATGGAGGGCTTTGTAGCTGCCGCCAATCAAATGAATATTAACGATGGTACTGTTCCAAACCCAACCTGGGCTGATCCTTCGCTTTTAAACTATATTGATTGGCAGGATGAGATGACAGAAACCACACTAAGACAAGAATATCATTTAACCGCAACAGGTGGATCGGAAGCTGTTCAGGCTTCAATGTCTGTTGGTTATTTAGATGATAAAGGAGTCATCAAAGGGAATGATTATACCAAGCTAACCACAAGAGCTAATATCGATATGAAAGTAAATGATTTCATAAAGACAGGTATTAGTATTATTTATACTCGCCAGGATGGTGAAGGTGGTGGTAATTTATACGATTATGCCGCATTGATCCCAACTATGGATTATAGGGATGCTGCAGGAAATATTGTTCATGAGCCGGTTCAACACCCGGATGGAACATGGGGATATTTTCATGAAGCAACAGCTGCCAGTTTATATGTAAATAAAGATTTAGATAATCCCGTAGCAGCTGCGATGACCACAGAAGCCCCTTGGTTTAACAACCGCGCCCTGGCTAATGCATATTTAGAAATAGAATTGTTCGATGGATTTACCATTAAAACAGTAAATGGTATAAACTATAATGCTGGTGGTGGTCATTGGTATGGGGCTCGCCATAACAGAACATTAAACAACAGAGTTGATGGATTTACACCGGTTGATGGATTTAATCTAAACAACTGGTCGAGCATTGAGTACCTTACTGAAAATTTTGCAACCTATAGCAAAACTTTTGGTGCGCATCGATTGAATTTGATGGCGGGATTCTCTGCTAACCAAAGCAAGTCTCAAAATGTAAGTGGAGGAGCAAATGATTTTCCTTCGCCTAACATGCGTCAAATAGGTTTAACACAAGACCCTGGTTCAAAAACAGTAAATGGTGGTCTTGGGTTAGAAACTCGTCAATCTTCAGTGTTTGGCCGTGTAAACTACACATTAAAAGATCGTTATATTGTAACTGGTACATTACGTCGCGATGGTTCTTCAAACTTTGGCCCGGGGAATAAATACGGAACTTTCCCTTCAGCTTCTTTAGCATGGAGAATCAGTGAAGAAAGCTTTATGGATTTTGACTTTCTAAGCAATTTAAAGCTACGTTTAGGATGGGGACAAACAGGTAATGCAGGGTATCCAACAAATCGTTATATGGAGCAAATGTCTTCTGATCGTGTAATGTTTTATACCTATGATAACAATAATCCTACAGCCCATTCGCCTGCAGGTGGTTTAGCGGCATCTGTAATTGTTGATGAAAACCTGAAATGGGAGACAAATGAACAAACCAATGTTGGTATTGATTTAGGTGTGTTAGGAAACGCTGTTACCATGACTTTTGATTATTTCCGTCGTGATGCAAAAGATCTTCTATTGTACAGAAAAGTTCGACCTTCTACAGGTTATAATGATGTATACACGAATGCTGGTCAAATTCGAAATTCAGGATTTGAATTGTCATTAGGGTATCAAAAAACTTTTGGAGACTGGAATGTTGATTTTAAAGTGAATGGTGCAAAAATCAAAAATGAAGCCATTGATGTAGGCGATCCTATCTTGTTTGGTTCACCATCTGATGGCTATGATGATATTGTTGAAGGTAATAACTGGAATGAGTATAGTATTACCCAAAATGGAATGCCTATTGGCTCATGGTATGGTTATGTTACCGATGGGATATTCCAAAGTGATGCAGAGGCAGAACTAAGACCAGCAATAGCAAATAGTAAAGCCGGTGATCGAATCTATAAAGATATTTCAGGACCAAACGGGGTACCTGATGGTGAAATTACTGCCGATGACAAAACAGTTATTGGAGATGGTCACCCAGACTTAACTTACGGAGTAAATATTAATGTAGGTTGGAAAAATTTTGATTTCGCTTTAAATGGACACGGTATGGCAGGTATGGATATCTTGTCTTATGCGTATGCGAATATGATTGCACCAGTTCAACAACCGGGAGGAGGTATGCGTAATATTGCTCCGCATATTCTTGGTGACTCATGGACACCGGAAAATACAACAGCAAAAAATCCTCGTTTAACCAGAACAAACCTTTCTATTAATTCACGTATTTCCGATGCGTATATTCAAAAAGGTGACTTCTTCAAAGTACAAAGCTTGCAATTTGGCTATACTTTGCCACAATCTATTTTAAGCAAAGTGAAGATGAAGTCGGCTCGCGTATTCTTCAATATGGATAATGTTGCTACGTTCACATCATATAAATATGGTGACCCGGAGGTGGGTAACTCAAATGCTTTAGCTACCGGATTTGATGCAGGTCGTTATCCTTTCCCAAGAATATATTCTTTTGGTATAAACATAGGACTCTAATAATATCATAATAGAAGTGAAATTTTAGACAGATGAAGCGACCAGCTAAGTTTTAATTGAAAGTAGCACAAGGGTGTATAATTAAACTTTATTTGAGAGTGCCATCTGATCATTGAAAAATAAATTTAAACAGATGAAAAATATATTTCTAAAATCTTTGGTGGTAGCCTCGCTTACTCTGGTTATGAGTGCATGCAGTGAGGATTACCTTGAAGTAGATCACCACGATATAGTAAGTGCTGATGCGATGGCTAATGCAGATGCAAACGTAACGATGAACCAGATGTTAAATGGTTTATACGATACTTTTTATGGTATGCAAAGTGCAGGTACACATCGAGACTGGAACTTTAAGCCACAAATTCAACTTGGTAATATGCCGGCTATGGATTGCCAGGCTGGTGGATGGGATGCCAGTTGGTCAAGTTTTGGTTGGTTGGCAGATGATGGTTTTTTCCTGGGCCCATGGAAACATTGTTATACAGCTATTAATAGAGCAAATGTATTTTTAGAGTTGCTTGAAGGTGTTGATCCTGATAAATTTGAGGGAGGACAGGAAACCAAAGATATATTAGAAGCAGAAGGACGTGTGATTCGTGCCTTTAATTTCCAATATCTAACTGTAAATTTTGGTCCGGTACCGATGTTGGAAACAGGAGAAACGTTTTCTAATACACCTGATAAGCCGCGCCCGGAATCTACAGAGGCAGCATGGAATAAAATAATTGCTGATTACGAATTTGCTGTAAATAAGGTAGATTGGACTCCTCGTAATAACGAAGCAGGGCGTGTGACTAAGGGAATGATTAAAGCATATCTGGCAAAGGCATATATGCAAAACAACCAATACGCTAAAGCTCAGGATGAATTACAGGATATCGTAGATGAAGGGATTTATGAATTAGAACCATGCTTTGGAGCCATGAATGCGATTAATTATCGTTTTGGCAAAGAAAGTGTTTGGGAGGTAGCCTATCCAGATCATGAGGATATGAACTGGAGTGCCGGAGACAATGAAGATGCTGTTTGGTGGGTAAGTAATAACATGGAATGGGGCTCACTTTATATCTCTCATGAGTGGGTAGAGGATATGGAACCAGGCGATTACCGTAAGGACTATTCTGTAGTTACATATGGTAATGATAATCCTTATTTTCCTTTAGGTGAAAACCATGCTATTTTTACTGAAGGTATGTATAAAGCCGGAGAAGTTAACTTAGCCAATAACAGATGTCTAAAATATTGGCAGAGTAACGGTATGATGCAGGGTACTACTACGATCCATTACCGTAAATCAGCTTTGTTTATGCGTTATGCCGAGGTTTTAATCAACCTTGCAGAATGTAAATTTCAGACAGGTGGTGATGGCTGGGCTGAGCTTAATCAAATCCGCAACCGAGCCTTTGGTAACCTGGAAGTAGGATTAACAGATTTTCCGGCAGATTATGATGCAGAAGCCATTGTTCCTGTAACCCGAGAAACAGGCAGCCCGGTTACTGTGCCTGATGCCCAGGCTTACTATACATCTTATAAAACCAGTAAAGGCTATTCTTCGGAAGCTTGGAAAGTGGCTGTTGTTCAGGAGCGCAGAAAAGAGTTTTTGGCTGAATATACTGTGTGGTATGATCTTACCAGAATGGGTATGGCTGAGGAATATTTAAATATTGAATATCCAATCGATGGTCGCTATAGCAAGCGTCAGGCTCAGTATGATATTCATTTTGAAATTTTCCCGATTCCTTTCCTTGAGATTCAAACAAATGGTGGTATTACACCGGCCGATCAGAATCCTGGATATTAATAAATAAAATTTAAAAGCATAAAACAACCATTTAAATTCAGTTGAGCACAGGCTATTATTGAATTTATTTGGGAGTTTTATCTGACAATATCAAATAAATTAAGAAAGATGAAACAAACATGTAAAATTTAATTGTTCAATTTTTTTACACTGGATAATAATTAAATTTTCGTGAGAGTTCCATGCAACAATATAAAATTATAAACGCATGAAAAAGTTTTTATGGATAGCCACAGTAGCCCTCATTATCTTTGGATGTGAGGATGAGATGGATTATGCTTCAAAAGATATAATTCCTTCTGAAGACTTGAGTTTTACCATTGAAAATCTGCAGCTGGATGGTGGTGAAGTTGATGACTTCCGTTTTGTTATAACCAATACGTCAGAGATGCATGAGGATGCTACTTTTGCATGGCAAATAGAAGGTAGATCAGCTGCTGTTGTTAATGAGAATGAATTAGTTATTAGAGTTAAAACAGCAGGAACTTATAAAGTTACACTAACTGTTGTTGATGGAGATCGCACAGGTGTACTTACTAAAGATCTGGTTCAAGACTTAACCTATGATGGTATGTCGGATGCCAGCCTGGAGATGTTTGCTCTATTAACGAATAACGGAGCAGGACAAGCCTGGGTATTGGATCCTACTGTTGCAGGTTTCCTAGGTAGCGGTGCCGCAGGTGCCGATCAGTACGACAGATGGTGGGATGCTGCTATTGGAGATAAAGACGGAGCTGAGATAATGGATGATGAGTTTATCTTTTATGGTGATGGCACCTTTGAAGTAAATACTAATGGAAAGACACAAACACAAGCTGTTGATGTGTTACGTGGAAGAAGTTATTATACAGTAACATCAGACGGACAGTATGATTTGCAGGTTGATGTCGATGACGAAGCACGAAAAGGATATGCTTTTAGTTTAGAAGAAAATGATGATGAAGATCCTGTAGCTATTAAACTGAGCAGTGAGCATGTGTGCATTGGGTATGATGATGAAAATACGCAACGCCGTTATGAGTTTTTAGATGATGAGGATGGAGATCCAAAAACTATGTATCTAAGAATTGTGAGTGCTACAGAGAACCGTTATTGCAAAATTATCCCTAAAGGTTATGAACCTGTTCGTGAAGCGCCTGCTCCGCGTGATGTTATTAGTGCAGAGGATTTAATGAGCCTTCTTACCGGTGACGATTCTAATGGACGCACTTGGACTCTCGACAATACTCAGGTTGGTCATCTTGGTGTTCATGGTTGGGCTGCTGAATATGCTCATTTATTAGATCCATCTAAATGGTGGTGGGCTGCTGATGCAGATCAGCAGGCGAATATGGGTCTTTATGATGATGAGTTTACTTTTTATCCGGATGGAACCTATTCAATTAATACGCATGGTGTAACATTTACCATGGCTGCTCAGGAAGGTTTAGATGCAGGTTATTATACAGCAGCAGCTGGTGACCCGGCAGGTGAAACGCAAGTGTTTGTAGATGATTCAGCTCGTGAAGGAAATACATACACTATAGTAACTGACGAGGATGAAGATGGTAACAAGTATATCTATATTCAGTTAAGCAGCCCTGATGTATGTATCGGGTTCCACGACGACAGAGGTGAACGTAAATATGAGGTTTTTGCTTATACGGATGCGGAAGATAAAACTTTATTCCTGGGAAGTACCAATGCCGATCCAATGTATCGCTTTAATAAACTTATTTCAAAAAATATTGAAGATTAAAAGCTATAGAGCTGCAAACTATAGTTTTTTGTAAATTTGTATTATAGGGAGTATTAAATTTTTATGATCTTATAATCTTAGTTAGAGTTTTATAAATGAGTAATAATTTGATACTCCCTTCTTACTTCAGGAGCCTGTCTTTTATATTAGACCACTCATTACAGCCTGGAAAATATTTTCCCAATTTTAAAAAAAATAATTCATGTCAAAATTTAGTTTTCTTGTTGCAGGAATGATTCTTTGTGCTATCCCTAAATTTGCACAAAGCCAGTCTTTCAATTTAGATTCCTTAGGATATTTTAAAAATATAGGTGTTAATGTGATGGCATTTGATGACATCTATCCTGAAGGTCATCAGGGAGGAATTGGAATTATCATGCATGGTAATCGCGTAGCAGCTAACGGTGATCTGCGTCTGGAAGCAACACCTGGCCAGTGGCAACCTATTCCTTTACAACAAGAACGACATTTAGATATTCCTTCTAATACTATTACAGTACATTTAAGTTATCCGGATTCTTCCAGACACCTGAAAGGATTTAATCCTATGATTTATCCCGACCTTGAACTAAACTATCAGGTGAAAGTAAAAAGTGTTGGGAAATCAATTTTAGTTAGCGTTGATTTAGACCAACCATTACCTCAGGAGTTTATTGGTAAGGTTGGTTTTAATTTAGAATTATTCCCGGGTGCTTTATTCGGTAAAACCTGGATAATGGATGATCAAAATGGTCACTTTCCAATACAGCCCAATGGACCAAACCAAATTGTTAATCCTGAGTATCACTCAGGAAGTTATAATCCAATCAATGCAAATAATATTATAGCTCAACCTTATGCTGCAGGTAAACAACTGGTTATTCAACCAGATGACCCTTATAATCGTTTAACCATTGAATCAAAAGGAACCAACCTGCAACTCCTGGATGGTAGGGTTAACCATAATAATGGTTGGTTTGTAGTCCGTAGTGAGATTGCTCCCAATACATCCAAAAGTGCTATAGAGTGGATTATTACCCCTAACGTAGTAAAAGACTGGGTTTATAAACCAGTTGTTCAACTATCTCAATTGGGCTATCATCCCGCACAACCTAAGGAAGCAGTAATTGAGTTGGATCAGCGTGATACACTTTGGCATTCTGCTCAATTGTTCCATATCACTTCTACAGGGAAACAATTAATTAAAAATATAAAACCTAAAGATGCAGGTAACTTTTTAAGATATAGATATTTAAAGGTAGACTTTTCTCATGTGATGGAAGAAGGGCTTTACCAAATAAAATATGGAAAATCTGAGTCAGCAGTTTTTCGCATTGCTGAAGATGTGTATGACAGGGGAGTTTGGCAACCTGTACTTGAGTACTTTTTGCCGGTTCAGATGTGTCATATGAGAGTGAATGAAAAGTATCGGGTATGGCACGGGTGCTGCCATATGGATGATGCCCAAATGGCCCCCACTAGCCATAATCATTTTGATGGTTACGTGCAGGGGGCATCTACTTTAACTGATTTTCAAACTGGAGATGTTGTGCCCGGACTTAATGTTGGTGGGTGGCATGATGCTGGTGATTACGACTTACGAGTAGAATCACAAAGTGGAGAAGTATATATTCTTACTTTGGGCCATGAGGCTTTTAAAATAAATTACGACGAAACCACGATAAATCAAGAGACCAAAATTACCGAAATTCATCAACCCGACGGCAAGCAGGATATGCTGCAACAAATAGAGCATGGTGTACTTTCACTAGTAGGTGCTTATCAATCGATGGGTAGATTATATCGGGGAATTATTTGTAATAATCTTCGTCAGTATGTCATGTTAGGTGATGCTGTTAATATGACTGATAATATCTTGGGAAATATAGATGACAGGTGGGTGTTCACTGAAGATAATGCCTATAGGGAGATGAGTACTGCCGCTCACATGGCTGCTGCTTCAAGAGTATTAAAAGGTTATAATGACACACTGAGTCAACAAGCGTTGGAAGTTGCGATGCACCTTTATGAATTAACAAAAGGAAAAGATAATATACAGTCTGTTCAAATACATGCTGCTACAGAACTGTTTTTAACAACCGGAGAAAATCACTATAAAGAGTATTTGCTATCACAAACTAAATATATCAAGAATCATATACAAGAAACAGGTTGGTTTATAGGGAGGGCCGATCATGTCATGCGCAACCAGAAATTTTCAACGGAATTAAGAAAAGGTCTGTTGCAGTACAGTGATCAGCTAGACAAATTAGGGCAGGAAACTCCATACGGCATTCCTTATCACCCCCATATTTGGGGTGCCGGATGGGGGATTCAGGCTTTGGGATTTCAGCATTATTTCTTAACCAAAGCATACCCCGAAATCTTTGATTCAGATATTGTTTTTAATGCATTGAATTTTGTTTTGGGGTGTCATCCTGGTAAAAACACCAAGTCTTTTGCCTCAGGGGTGGGGGCTAATTCGGCAACTACAGCCTATGGTGTAAATCGGGGGGATTGGTCTTTTATCCCTGGAGGTGTTATCTCAGGCACGGCATTGATACGACCCGACTTTCCGGAGTTGTTAGACTTCCCTTTTTTATGGCAACAAACTGAATATGTGATGGGAGGAGGTTCTTCTCATTATATGTTTCTGGTATTATCAGTACAACAGCTTCTTAATGACGATGTACAATAAGTGAATTTAAATAATAACAAAACAATGAAAGTAATTAAACTAATGATAGTGTTTTTTTTGAGTATTATATTTTGTTTCTGCTCAAGCGATGACGTGAATGAAGAAGTAAATAAATCCGGGAATGAACAGAATCTTATTTTGGAGCTGGAATTGGAATACAATAACTCCATTTTTTCAACGGTTATTTCTGATAATGAAATAACTCCAAAGCGTTTATTGCCCTATGATGCCAAGCAGATAAAAGTAAAATCTTTACGTTTGTCTAATGGAACAAAAGCCAATTTAAAAGAAGGGGATTTGCTAGAGATTAGTAATCAGTCATTAATCATAACAGTGGACTGTGAAGATGGATTGAGCAGTTTCAATTATACTGTAAATCTTCCAAAATATGAATATGCCTCTATTGTGGAAAAGCATGGTCGTTTGCAGGTGAAGGGAAGTGAAATTGTAGGTAAAGATGGTCAATCGGTTAGTCTGGCAGGAAATAGCTTTTTCTGGAGTAATGAAGGCTGGGGAGGTAACCGCTACTATAACGCTTCAGTGGTGTCATGGTTAAAGCTTGATTGGGGTACTACTATTATAAGAGCTGCAATGGGTGTTGACGAATCGGGAGGTTATCTGGAAAACAAAACCGCAAATGTAAACTCATTAAAAACATTGGTGGATGCAGCTATTGATGAAGGTTTATATGTAATTATTGACTGGCATTCTCATCATGCTGAAGATTACCCGAACGAAGCAGTTGAATTTTTTAGCGAAATGGCTCGCTTATATGGAGAGTATGATAATATCATATATGAAATTTATAATGAACCTCTTGATGTTTCATGGGATAAAGTGATTAAACCTTATGCCGAGAAAGTGATAGCAGCCATCCGTCAGCATGATCCTGATCATTTGATTGTTGTGGGTACACCTGAATGGTCTCAGCGCGTTGATTTGGCTGCAGAAAATCCAATTACAGGTTATTCAAATATTGCTTATGTCATGCATTTTTATTCTGTGCATCATCAGCAATGGCTGCGCGACAGAACCAATGCTGCTATGGATAGCGGTTTACCCATTATGGTGACAGAATGGGGAAGTCTGGGGTATACGCAAAATGATCCGGAGACAGAAAAATGGATGGAGTGGTGTAAGGCCCGACAGATTATACATTGCAATTGGGCTGTTAATGATAAACAGGAAGAATGGTCCATTGTAAAACCCGGCGTCAGTGTCGTGGGTAACTGGAAGGAATATAACCTGACTCAGGCAGGTAAGTTGGCACGATCAATAATCAGGGAGTGGTAATTAAAGCAATACTTAGTAGAATATGGCTTTAGTGTCAATACTCTATGGTTTTAACCCTAATGCTATTAAATTAAAATATTAAAAAATAGGCGCTGCAAATCAAAGCAGGGTTGGCCAGAGCAAGAGACCGAGCCGGGGTTGGCGAGAGGCCTTCAAGGGCGCACTTGAGGTGGTTGTGCGTTGGCTGGAATTGGAGGCTGGTGTGGGAAGAAGGATTCTCTTGGTCTAGACTTTTTTACTTCCTTTTTGGGGCGATGCCAAAAAGGAAGTTGGGTTTGGGACAAAGTCCCAATGTTAAGAAAATTACAACGTAATAATAAGCTTCAGCCTTGAAGTGTTTAAAGGATTGATTTTAAGTGTTAAGTAAATAGTCTTGAATCTTGATACTTTGTACTTGATACTTCCTCTATGACTATTAACTAATAACTATTGTAAAGAGTATCAACATTAATTTATAAAAATGAATTTTCGAATAATAATTGTATTGATTGCATCAGTGATGCTTATATATTCCTGCCATTCTACGGTGGATTTTAAAGATGAAATTGATTTAAAAGTGGATAACCTGCTTTGTCAAATGACATTGGAAGAAAAGATTGGCCAGATGAACCAATATAATGGGTTTTGGGATGTAACCGGCCCTGTTCCTTCGGAAGAAAATGCCCAAACGAAATATGAACACATTAAAAAGGGGTGGGTTGGTTCTATGCTAAATGTTAGAGGGGCCATTAAAGTCAGAAAAATGCAGTCTTTAGCTGTGGATAGTTCTCGCCTTGGTATTCCTATGATCTTTGGTTTTGATGTCATACATGGGCATAAAACAATGTCTCCAATTCCTTTGGCTGAGTCGGCAAGTTGGGACCTTCAGGCCATAGAAAAATCGGCACGGATTGCTGCTATTGAAGCATCCGCAGAGGGACTAAACTGGACTTTTGCTCCAATGGTTGACATTTCGCGCGACGCACGATGGGGGCGTGTGATGGAAGGAGCAGGTGAGGATACCTACTTAGCTGCTAGGATCGGTGTAGCTCGCATAAATGGTTTTCAGGGTGACGACTTAAACTCGCCGAATACCATTGCAGCCTGTGCAAAGCATTTTGCAGGTTATGGTTTTGCCGAAGCAGGCATGGACTATAACACTGTAGATGTAGGTACAACAACCTTGCATAATGTTATTTTTCCACCTTTTAAGGCAGCCATTGATGAGGCGAAGGTAAAAACGATTATGAACTCATTTAATATTATCAATGGCGTTCCTGCAACCGCAAACAAATGGTTGCAACGCGATATACTAAAAAATAAATGGGGGTTTGAAGGCTTTGTTATTTCAGACTGGAGTAGTGGTGAAGAAATGATAGACCATGGTTATGCAAAAGATTTAGAGCATGTTGCAGAGTTATCAGCTATTGGTGGTTCGGATATGGATATGGAGTCGCACGCATACATTAAATGTTTGGCAAAATTAGTAAAGGCAGGAAAGGTTGAGGAATCTAAGGTTGATGATGCTGTTCGACGAATTTTGAAGGTTAAATTTGAATTAGGTTTATTTGAAGATCCTTATAAATATTGTGATGAATCAAGGGAAACGGAACTGATATACCACCCTAAACATATGGCAGCCGCATTGGATATGGCCAAAAAATCAATTGTATTACTTAAAAATGAAAACCAGCTTTTACCATTAAAGAAAAATAAAAGTAAGGTTGCTGTGATCGGTGCTTTGGCAAACGATAAGGATAGCCCTCTTGGTAATTGGCGAATGGCGGCAGACGACAATACCGCTGTTTCTGTATTAGAAGGTTTAAAATCCTATGGCGTCAATTATAAATATGCAGAAGGAGCTAAGCTAATTACAGGAGAAACAGCTTTCTCTGCCAAAATTAAGGTAAATACCTCTGATAAATCAGGTTTTCAACAAGCCATAACATTGGCTAAGAAGTCTGATGTTGTTATTATGGTTTTAGGAGAACATGCCTTGCATAGTGGTGAGGGGCGGTCAAGGTCAAGGTTGGGATTACCTGGTGTGCAGCAAGAATTGTTAGAAGCAGTTTATAAGGTTAATCAAAATATTGTGTTGGTGTTGATGAATGGACGTCCTTTAGCCATAACCTGGGCCGATGAACATATTCCTGCCATCCTTGAAACATGGCATCTGGGTACCCAAACCGGTCATGCCATTGCTGAAGTATTATATGGAGCATATAATCCATCAGGTAAGTTGCCAATGACATTTCCTCGTCATGTAGGGCAAGTACCAATTTATTATAACCAATACAGGACAGGAAGGCCCGGCCCTAAAACAGAAGTTTTTTGGCCACATTATATAGATAGTAGTGAAAAGCCTTTATACCCATTTGGCTATGGCTTGAGCTATACTCAGTTTGAGTATTCAGATATGAGCGTAAAGGTTGTTGACAATACGAAGGTAGAGGTAAAGGTTTCTGTTTTAAATAGTGGAAGCGTTTTCGGAGAAGAAGTGGTACAATTGTATTTACACGATAAAGTGGCGAGTGTGGTTCGTCCGGTAAAAGAGTTAAAAGGTTTCGAGAAAATTAGTTTGAAGCCAAATCAATCCAAAGAAGTTGTATTTGTTTTAACAAATAAGGAGCTCGGTTTTTATGATGGAGCTGGTCATTTTTTAGTTGAGCCAGGTGAGTTTGAGGTGATGGTAGGAACAAATAGTGAATCAGGCTTAAAAGATAATTTTATATTAACAGGTTTTTAGTTTATTGCCTAAATTGAAGATTGAAATATTTAACACAAGCAATTAAATATAAATAGGTATGAAGAGATTAATTATTGGTGGATTGGTACTTATGTTTTGTGCATGTACGCATATGGTTGCACAAAATGTTGATCAGTCAATAGAAGAACAAATTGAATCAATTTTAGAACAGCTGACGCTGGAAGAAAAAGTTAAGATGTGTCATGCACAGTCAAAGTTTAGTTCGCCAGGCGTAGAGCGTCTTGGAATTCCTGAAATATGGATGTCGGACGGTCCTCATGGAGTGCGAGCTGAGATTGCATGGGATAGTTGGAGTCATGCTGGTTGGACCAACGATTCATGTACTGCATTTCCGGCGTTAACAGCATTAGCGTCGACCTTTAATCCTGATCTGGCGTATAAATATGGTGTTGCCGTGGGCGAAGAAGCGCGCTACCGTAAAAAGGATATCCTGCTTGGACCTGGGGTGAACATATACCGAACACCTTTGAATGGTCGTAACTTCGAGTACATGGGAGAAGATCCTTATTTAGCTTCTGTTATGTCGGTTCCTTATATAAAAGGAGTGCAAACCAATGGTGTTGCTGCTTGTGTGAAACACTTTGCTTTAAATAATCAGGAAATATGGCGAGGTCATATCAATGTAAAAGTGAGTGACCGTGCTTTAAACGAAATTTATTTACCCGCCTATAAAGCAGCAGTACAAGAAGGTGGAGTATGGTCAGTAATGGGAGCCTATAACAAATATAACGGTCAGCACACCAGCCATCACGAGATTCTGGTAAATCAAATCCTTAAAGGAGACTGGGGCTTTGACGGAGTCCTTGTTACAGATTGGGGAAGTGCTCACGATACCAAAGAAGCGGCTTTAAATGGTTTGGATATTGAAATGGGTACCGGTACAGATGGTCTAACAACATCCACTGACAATGCTTATGATCATTATTTTCTGGCCAAACCATTTCTTGAACTATTAAAGAGCGGCGAAATAGACGAAAGCGTGGTAGACGATAAAGTACGCAGAATTCTACGATTGATGTTCCGGACAAATATGGATAGGAATCGTCCTTTTGGTAGTAAAGCCAGCCAGGCTCATTTTGATGTGGCCAGAGAGGTGGCTCAGGAAGGAATCGTTCTATTAAAAAACAGCAATGATTTCTTTCCGTTAAACCCCGAAACTACACAAACCATTGCACTGATTGGTGAGAATGCAACCCGCATGATGACAGTAGGAGGAGGTTCTTCAGAGTTAAAAACAGTTCATGAAATTTCTCCTCTGCAAGGTATTAAAAAACGCTTTGCCAAGGCTAATGTGGTTTATGCTATGGGGTATGCTTCAGGTCCTTCCCAATATGGTCAAGTGATCCCATCTTCTTTGGATGCAGACTCGCTGAAGAAGGCAGCTATCGAAGTTGCTAAAAAGGCTGATATTGTATTATTTGTTGGCGGATTAAACAAAAGTCACGAACAAGATTGTGAAAATGGTGACCGTAAAGGCTTGCACCTGCCGTTTGGACAAGATGAGTTGCTAGAGGATATTTGCTCAGTAAACAAAAACGTAGTTGTTGTTTTAGTCAGTGGTAATGCTGTAGCCATGCCGTGGCAGTCTAAGGTAAAGTCTATTGTTCAGGCCTGGTATTTAGGTAGTGAAACGGGGCATGCTTTAGCTGACGTGCTTTCAGGTGATGTGAACCCTTCCGGTAAACTACCTTTCTCTTTCCCCGTAAAGTTAGAGGATAATGGCGCACATGCATTTGATGAATTATCTTATCCTGGAGATGGAGTTGACCAGGTTTATAAGGAAGATATTTTAGTAGGTTACCGTTGGCATGATACCAAGAAAATTAAGCCGCTATATGCTTTTGGGCATGGATTAAGTTATACCACTTTTAATATTAATGACGCTTCTGTTTCAAAAAATACCTATAAAAAAGGAGCTACAATTCAATTATCTGTTAGTATTAGCAATACAGGTAAAGTTGATGGATCAGAAGTGATTCAGGTATATATACACGACGAAAAATCTTCAGTAATGCGTCCTGAAAAAGAACTTAAAGCTTTTAAGAAAGTGAAACTTAACGCTGGAGAAACACAAAAAGTGGAGCTTAGTATTGATGTAAATTCTTTCGCTTTTTATGATGAAAAGAATAAGGATTGGAATCTAGAGAGTGGCGAGTATCATTTACTAATTGGAACAGCCGCTAACGATATAAAAAAGACAGTGAAAATTATTGTGCAGTAATATGTTAAAGGGTATAATAAATCAGTTTATTAAAGGATTTAGAATGAGAGGGATCTTCTCAATGATTCCTCTATTATTAATATTGTTAGGATGTCGCACTTACAGTGTAGATCATAATGAAATTGAGTATGATCAGCATGTTTTTACAGTACACTCATCAGGATTAATTTCTGTTCGGGAAAAGGGAATAGCTAAAGGCAATTATAATTACGAAGACAAATATCAGGATTTTAAGGTAGCATCTTCCGGTTCGCACTTAAATATAAGTACTGATAAATGCCAACTTGCTTATTATAAAGGAGAAGGGGCGGTTTATGACCGAATTCAAATAAGCTTTAAGGGAGTAGCAGGTGAGCTGACCAGTAAGGTTAATCAACCCGATAAGCTAAACCTGGGAGGAGTTATTAAATCGGTGGATCGCTGTGATGGTCGTTTGGAATATAGTGAATACGATTATAACTCTCCCGCAGCACCATTGGAAATACCAAAAGGTTTGTTGAGTCAGAGGGGCTTTACGGTATTAAAATCGGTGGATGGTACACTTGTTCATGGAGATAAAGGTAGTGAAGCAGATGAGCTTTTTATATTTTGTTACGGAGCCGATTATAAAGGGGCCTTAAAGGATTTTACAAACCTGAATGGTAAGGTTCCCTTGTTACCCAAATGGACTCTGGGCACTTGGTTTAGCCGTTATCAACCGCTTACTGCTGATGACTATAAAAGTATCGTAAAACGATTTCGAAAGGAACAGATACCAATAGACGTGATTGTACCGGATATGAACTGGCATAAGGATGGCTGGTTCGGAACAAGATTTGACAAGGAGAAGTTTCCTGATATGAAAGGTTTTTTTGAATGGACGCATGAAAATGGAATTCATGTAGGCTTTAATCATCATCCGGGTGCAGTGATTAGGGATGATGAGCGGTCTAAGCTGTTTTGTGAAATGGCAGACTTGGATTACGATTCCTTGTTGCAGGCAACAATTAAGCAATACGAAGAATCGGGTTGGGAGTTTATAAAGAATGCTTTGTTTTATGGTGAAGGAAATCCTGATCATATCAAACCTTTCTTCGAGACTTTTTTATCTCCTATTATGGATTTAGGGTTGGATTTTCATTGGGTGGATGGAACGCCATCTGTTCAAAACCTGGAGAATTATTATAAGTTGACCGAAGCGCATAACAATCAAAGAGCTATTGTTTTAACGAGGCAGGTTGCAGGTAGTTTTGATCATCATCGTTTTCCTATTGGTTTCTCTGCCGACAGTTATATATCATGGGAAAGTCTGCGATACAATACAGAATTAACTGTTATGGGAGCCAACAATGGCATCTATTGGTCGCATGATATTGGCGGTCACATGGAATGTCTGGGTGATATTGATTATAAAGAAATGTTTGCCCGCTGGGTGCAGGCCGGAGCTATGTCACCGTTCTGTCGTTTACATGCTACAGGCGGTGAGGAATGGGACCGGCGACAAGTGCATTGTCGTCAACCTTGGCAGTGGGGAGAACAAGTGCTTGATGTCACCCGAAAAATATTGCAGCTGAAATATGCTTTGATGCCGTATACTTATAGTCTGAGCCGTGTTGCTCATGATGAAGGTTTACTGATATGCTATGGCATGTATATGGATTATCCGGAATATGCAAATGCCTATAAATATGCCAATTCACAATATATGTATGGTCCATCAGTATTGGTGGCACCCATCATGGAAGCTGCACCGGATAATAAGGGTGTTAATGGAAACGGAGTGTCAAATGTATGGATTCCGGAAGGAACATGGTATGATTATTACTCAGGAGAGTCTATTCAGGGGCCTGTTGAAACATTGGTATCCAAAACGATTGATGAGATGCCTTTATTCATTAAAGAAGGTGCAATTATTCCAATGATGGAGTATATGGAGTATTCAGACCAGTATCCCTTGGATCATTTAAATATTGAATTTTATCAGCCTACAGAGAGTATGAAAACTTCGTTCACACTGTATGAAGATGACGGAAAGAGCTTGCTATATAAGAGTGGAGCCTACCAGCAGACTATCATAGATTATGAATATGACACTGAATCAACAACGAAAATTACGATTCACCCATGCGAAGGAGAGTATCTCCATGGAATTAAGAAAAGATCGTACAGCTTAATTCTGAAGCACCTCCACGTGCAACCACAAAAGGTAAGCCTAAATGGGCAGATGCTTGGAAAAGAAGACTGGCAGATAACCAATACCACTCTGACTATTGATACAGAGGTGTTTGGTGCAAAAAATAAAATTACAGTCATTATAGAATAGTAGCGTAAGATAACCTGTTTGAAAAATTAATAATTATTTGTTTTCCAAAGTATAGAGGGGAGAGTAGGTAACGCTCTCCTTTCTATCATTATTAGAACACAAACATTTGAATTATAAATACATAAAAATATGATTAAAGAAGGATCATTACCACCCGATACCAAACGATTACATGTAGTAGATGCCCTTCGTGGATTTGCTATTGTTTCTATCATGTTATTGCATAATATAGAACATTTCGATGTGTATCATGTCCCTCAGAATTTGCCCTCGTGGATGACTGTGGTAGATAAGATGATCTGGGAATCCTTGTTTTTTCTATTTTCAGGAAAATCTTATGGTATGTTCGCAGTTTTGTTTGGTTTAACTTTTTTTATCCAATCTAATAATCAGACTAAAAAAGGAAAATCGTTCAATGGTAGATTTGCATGGAGGATGTTTCTTTTATTTGGTTTTGGAATATTGAATTCGGTTTTCTTTCAGGGAGATATCCTAACTATTTATGCTGTATTGGGATTATTCTTAATTCCATTTCGATACATGGGAAATAGGGTGATGCTGTTTACTGCAAGTATATTACTATTGTTACCCGTGGAGATATGCCATTTAATTCAAGGGATTATAGATTCGGATATGATCATGAGCAATCCCGAATCGTGGACTTATTTTGGAAAGATGAGCGAGTATATAACGGGCGATTCTTTTCTGGAAACAGCATGGGGTAATCTAACAAACGGAAAAACGGCAGTGCTTTTATGGAATAAAGAAAATGGCCGTTTCTTTTTGATTCTTTCCTACTTTCTTTTTGGCTTGCTGACAGGACGAAAACATCTTTTTAATGAGTCAAATCAAAGCAAGTATTTCTGGAAAAGGGCTTTGGTAATAGCGGCAATTGCATTTATTCCTTTATTTATTGTAAAACTTAATTTGGGTCAGTGGGTAGACAGCAAGGCTATCCTGCGACCATTGCGTATAATGATATCTACCTGGTCAAACGCTGCCTTTATGGTATTTTTAATAGCGGGTTTTTATTTGTTATTCTATTTAACAGGTTTACGAAAAATACTGAATTATTTTTCAGCTTTTGGTAAGATGAGTTTATCCAATTACATTATTCAATCAGTTCTTGGAGGATTCATCTATTACGGGTTCGGACTTGGATTATACCAATACACCGGCTCAACTTATGCCGTCCTGATTGGCCTTGTGCTGACTGTTTTATTGGGATTGTTCTGTAATTGGTGGGGGAAGAGGTTTAAGCATGGGCCATTTGAGGCGATATGGCATTATCTAACATGGATAAAAATAAAATAGGTTAAAGTTTGCTTTAAGTGTAATGCATCATCATATTGTGATTTAAAATTTGAAAAATGAAATTAAAATATTTTCTACTAATTGGCCTGGTATTGTGCTTTTGTGCCTGCGAATCAGGCGTTCCACATATAAAGGTAATGACTTATAATATTAAAAATGATTATCAGAAAGATGGACCTGATATCTGGGATAATCGGAAAAATGATATGGTGGATCTTCTAACATCTTCATCTCCAAATATCATTGGGATTCAGGAAGCACTGTTAAATCAGATAGCCTATATTGACAGCGTTTTGGTGAATTATAAAACTATCGGAGTGGGTCGTGATGATGGAGAAAACGCAGGTGAGTTTTGCACGATCTTTTATGATGCAACACAATTTAAAGTCTTGCAGCAAAATACCTTTTGGTTATCAGAAAATCCTGATTCTGTTTCTATTGGTTGGGAAGCAGCTTATCCCAGAATTTGTACTTATGGATTATTTGAACACCTGCAGTCTCATGAAAAAATATGGGTGCTCAATACACATTTCGATCATCAGGGAGCGAAGGCCAGAGAGGAATCTGCTCGTTTAATTCTTAAATTTATCAATGAAACAAATACCGATAAGCTTCCATTAATTCTTATGGGCGATTTTAATGCCGAAGAGAATGAGACCTCCATACAAATCCTAAGTCAAAACCTGGATGATGCTAAGTATATAAGCCAAAATATCTGTGACGGACCAGTAGGAACATTTAATGGTTTTAAAAATGAACCTATACAACGAAGAATAGATTATTTTTTTGTGAAGAAACTCACTGTTAAGTCTTATGCTCATATTGATAAAAGAAGAGAGAATGATCGGCATATATCAGATCATCAACCGGTTGTTATAACCATTAATTTTTAAAATTATTTGTACATGAAGAATTATCCAATTTATCAATTCCTAATATTTACGATTCTTAGCGTATTTGTGCTTTCATGTAACCCTTCTCCAGGTAAAACAACAGTGTTGAATCCGGGATTAGTATATAAAAGTTATTCTCCAAAGCCAACTGATATCAAAATCTCGCGAGAGGCTTATGCTGATAAACTTTATGGTTTCTGGTTGGGACAATGTATTGCCAACTGGACCGGGCTGGTAACTGAGATGGATAAAATTGGTAATATAGGAGATCTCAAAACAGGAGATTTTTACACCCGTGAAGATTGGGGGAAAACCGACCTGCCTAGTATCTGGGGTCAAGGAGTGCCAAGCGATTTATCACCGACTATTGATTTTGTTTTTCGAGGAGAAGGTGAGATATGGGGATCTGATGACGATACAGATATTGAATACATATATCAGCACTTGTTATACACAAACCAAACCAGTATTCTAACCGGAAAACAGATAAAAGCGGGATGGTTACAGCATATCAAATCAGAGGAAGAAAATTATTTGTGGGTTTCGAACCAAAAAGCCTATGACTTAATGAAAGAAGGTATGGTTCCTCCGGAAACCGGTCATCCGGATAATAACCCGGAATATGAAATGATAGATGCACAACTGACCACGGAGATCTTTGGATTATTTGCTCCATCGCGTTCTGATTATGCTTTAAAAATGGCGCAACTGCCTATTCAAACGACTGCCCGCTACGAATCACAATGGATTTCGGAGTTCTATGTAATTATGTACTCTTTAGCATCCAGTGTAGATGAGAAAAAAAATATAGGAGAAAATATAGAATGGATGGCTGATGAAGCGCGTAAGCATCTGCCAGATAATTCTTACCCAGCTAAAATGTATGATTTTGTAAAAAGTAAATATCTTCAAGGGGTTTCGTGGGAAGAAGTCCGAGATCAGGTGTACCAAAGATATCAGGTTGAACAGGAAGATGGATATGATATGACGGCACAAAACAGGTATTGTAATGGTTGTTTTGCCGCAGGTATCAATTATGCTGCCAGTTTAATTAGTCTTTTTTATGGTAGTGGCGATATTGTTGAAACCATCAAGATTGGCACATTGGCTGGATGGGATTCCGATAACCCAACAGCCACATGGGGTGGCTTGCTAGGATTTATGATAGGTAAGGAGGGGGTTGAGAAAGCCTTTGGAAGAACATTCTCAAATCAATTTAATATTCACAGAACAAGAATTGGTTTACCAAATAACGGAATAGATACTTTTGAAAACATGGCTAAAGTTGGTGTATTTATCGTTGATAGAGTAGTGCAGGAAGAGTTAGGAGGGGGAATAGATGTAAAAAGGAATGTTTGGTATATTCCTCAGCAGTAGTAGAATAAATGGTGACTGAATGAGAAGTGTTTATGATTATATGCCTTGAAATAGACTATGAGAGTATTTTTATTCAGATCCTCAAATATTCAACTATTGCTAACTAAGTGCTGCGCAATGTTTTTCTTTTATTCGTTAGCTTTTTTTTATTCCTATTAAGCTGTTGATATATTGCGTATTGAAGGCTTGTTTCTAATGTCTGTTTAAAATCGGGTTCTCTTATTGTTGATTATAATTTCTATTCCTGAAAACCTCTTGTTATCTTTGCGGATTATTTCAAAATTGTTAGAGCAAATGCCAACCCAGGATAGGATAGAATACATAGAACGATATATAAATATAAAAGCATCAGAAGACGATTTTCAGGAGGGTAAAAATTTATACCATGATGGAAATGTAGCGCTCACTTATTCAAATGATGCTTCGGATACCTGGCATTTTTCGGTTCAGGATACGCGTAAACATACCGTTATGCTGCGCGATTTGAATAGAAAAGAGTTGAATACCAAATGTACTTGTGCTTCTGTTTGGGGATCTATTTGTAAACATACGGTAGCTTCTTTACTATTTATTGCTGATGGTGGTAAGCATGCCGTTACATCTGAAACTCAGGATGTAAATGGCAGAACTTCCTTAAGAACTTCGTTAGGTTATTTATATGAAAAGTACAGGTTCATTTCGCTCAATGATATTGAAGACCATTCGTCTAACAGCGTGATGAACGAAATTCTTCATGGTTATAATGATCTGAAACTGGAGGATATTAAAATTGGAGATGACGAAATTATTTTTGAATATCAAACCTATTACAACAGTCAGTTTGCAGTTATTCAGTATAAAGAAGGTAAGGTTTATATTTCAAGTGGAAATAAAAATTCCATTCCAAAACTAAACAAGGTAGAGGCAAAAACTCTTTTGTTGATTGCTCAATCTGAGAGTCCCGATTTACTTGAGGTTCTTTTTAGTCCAAAAATAGAGGATATGAAAAAGGAGCACTTAAGCAAATTTGGATTAAGCCCGGATGAGGATTTCGGAAAGTTCTTTAGCATTACTTTTTACCCTGAACAAGGAGGATTGACCTTTGCGCCTCGACCAGATCAAAAAGGATTGCTACCGGTAAGTTCAGGTATTGAGAAGCCTTTCCGAAATTTTGTGGATGAACTCAATGAGGATGCATTAAAGCTTGATCATATCCCTAAAAAAGGGGAAGAAAGATTATTGGCTTTTGTACTTGATTTTGATTTGGGAGATGAGGAATCAAACTATGACAATACTGAGTTTCGGGTTTCAACCATTGTGGGTAAACCCAATAAAAACAGGACTCTAATCAATAGTCATATTGATCAGTTTGACGAGTTAACCAATACCGATCATATATCCATATCGGCCAATGCCAAAGAGATTATCAATAATATTGAAAGATTATACAATACCAATTCGCCCAAGGCTGTTTTTGCCGTAAAGCGACACTTGCTTCATCTCTTATCCAAAGAGCCTTTGGTATATGTAAGAAACGAGGTTGATTATAAAATAAAGAAATCGGATCTGCAAAAAGTTGAAATCAGCGCAAAACCTGTAACGGCAAAGTATGAAACTTTTGAGGATGATAACTTTGTGGGTTTAAAACTTCAGGTTTTTATTGAAGATGAGGTGATACAACCTGAAGATATAGATCCGGGCTATCGTAAAATACATCTTTTTAATCTAAACAATAAGCTGTATGTTCCAAGCAACTATAACGTGGCCCGCCATATCGAAAATTGGAACCAGGAGCTTAAAATGGTGAAGTCGCATAAGGAGCATTTCTTTAATGAGATTGTGCTTCCTTTGTCTAAAAATTTTGAAATAGACTTTACCAATGATGGATACGGCATTGATTCCATTGAACTGGATTTTCGTAAAAAGCAGGTTTACTTATCAGAGCTTCACGACTTTTTAATTATTACCCCACAGGTGGAGTATCATCATGGTGTTTCGGTGGTATTAAACCATGCAGGTAATGTATTGGTGAAGGATGATGGCACAATAACTGAGTATAAGCGTAATTTAGAATTAGAGGATGAGTTTATCGAATCTATTTCTGCTTTACATCCATACTTTGAAGAGCAGGTTGAAGACAAGGTTTTTTATTTGCACTACGATTCTTTTACAAAGGATATGTGGTTTTACGATTTTTTTGAGCAAATGCAAAACATGGAGGTGGAGGTGTTTGGCTTAAAGGATCTTAAAAACTTTAAGTATTCTCCATATGCAGGTAAGGTCACTACAAATGTTACCAGCGGTCAGGATTGGTTTGAGGTAGATATTCAAGTTAGTTTTGGCGATAATAAAGTAGCATTAAAAGATATTAGAAAGGCAGTATTAAATCAGCAAAAATATATACAGTTAAAGGATGGTACGGTAGGTATGTTGCCCACAGAATGGTTGCATAAACTTGAGAAATTCTTTAGGCATGGCGAGATTAAAGATGATAAGTTAACGGTATCAAATCTTCGTTTCTCAATAATAGATGAGTTGTTTGACGATATTGATGATGCCAATATTTTAACCGATATCGCGCAAAAAAGAAAGCGTTTGCAAGATTTTAAAGAGATTTCGGAAACAAACGTACCAAAGGAAATTAATGCAGAGTTACGTAGCTATCAAAAAGAGGGTTTAAACTGGCTTAACTTTTTAGATGAAATGGGCTGGGGAGGTATTTTAGCCGATGACATGGGATTGGGTAAAACACTGCAGATTTTGACCTTTTTACAGCATGTTGTGAAGGAAAATGATACGCCCAATTTAATTATTGTGCCTACTACTTTGCTTTTTAACTGGGAAAGAGAAATAGCCAAATTTGCACCTGAGTTGTCTGCCTATTACCATTATGGCGTAAACAGAACCAAGGAGGTAGATGATTTTAAGGATTATCAGCTTGTATTTTCAACCTATGGGATACTCTTACGAGACATTGAGATGTTATGTCAGTTTAAGTTTAACTATGTAATTCTGGATGAATCGCAGGCCATTAAAAATCCTGCTTCACGACGATTTAAGGCGGCATCTCTGATTAATTCTAACAATAGAATTGCTTTATCGGGTACTCCAATTGAAAACAGTACTTTTGATTTGTATGCACAGATGAGCTTTGTGAATAAGGGCTTTTTTGGAGGTGCTACAGCCTTTCGCGAAGGATTTTCAAATGCCATTGATAAAGATGGTAATGAGAATATTGCCGCAGAATTACAGCGCCTGATAAATCCTTTTATTCTTCGAAGAACAAAAGAAAGAGTGGCTAGTGAGCTTCCTTCAAAAACGGAAGATGTAATCTATTGCGAAATGGATACAGAGCAACGAAGGGTTTATGATGCATATCGCAATAATTTTAAGAATCAGTTGTTGGGTCAGGTAGAAGAGCAGGGGATAGGCAAGTCCAAATTAATGGTGCTGGAAGCCTTAACGCGATTAAGACAAATCTGTGATTCTCCTGTGCTGTTAAATGATGATAATATTGGTACTACGGATTCGGTTAAGATTAAAGAGATTATTCAGCATATCACTGATAAAACAGCCAATCATAAAATTTTAATATTCTCTCAGTTTGTAAAAATGCTTGGCTTGGTGAAATCGGAGCTCATAAAGCGTAATATTGAGTTTGAATATCTCGATGGACAAAGTACGCCTGTACAAAGAGAAAGATCGGTAAGTAATTTTCAGGAGAATGATAAGTTAAGAGTGTTTCTGATCAGTTTAAAAGCAGGTGGTACCGGGCTAAATCTTACAGCGGCCGACTATGTGTATATTCTTGATCCATGGTGGAATCCTGCAGTGGAAAACCAAGCCATTGACCGATGTTATCGAATAGGGCAAGATAAAAAGGTATTTGCTTACAGAATGATTTGTAAAGATACAGTGGAAGAAAAGATTCTGAATCTTCAGAACAAAAAGAAAAAGATAGCGGGGGATATTGTACAAACCGATGAAAGCATCATGAAAACATTACAGGCTGATGATATCAGGCAATTGTTTTCATAAATAGATTTAGCTTTTAGTTGTTAGTTTTTAGCCGTTGGTTGTTAGCTTTTGGCTATTAGTAGATTGCTTTAGCAGGTTATAGAGTAATACTCTGAAAGCCGTAAGTCAATTCTCCTCCCTTTTTGAAGCTACCCTTTATACGCTTTATTGTTAAGTAGTTATTCCTTACGAACTAAAAATTACTGGAGATATACAATAAGTTTTGAAGTATATTTCCAGTAGTATTTTTAGCCAAAGAACTTCTTCCTTGATTTTACGAAGTAATCCTTTGAAATTAAACCCTGCTGCAGCCAAATTTGCATTAATTGTGTTACCAACATTGCCTTTTAAGTAGTTTTTAATCATACGACACCTGTGTTTTGTATGTCCGATAACCGGTTCAACTGCTGCTCTTGACTTACATTTCTTTCGCATTGTGTTTTTGCTATAAGGCTGTCTGGAGGATGGAGGCTTAGGGGTAACGATTATTGTGTCGTGTACTTTTTTCTTTCCTTTGTAACCTCTGTCAACGATAGCATTTTTGAATTTAATCTTGCTCACCTTTTCAACATTTTCCAGTGCTGGCTCTAAGGTTGATGTATCATTAGGATTACCATTAAAATTTTTAATGCCGACTATGATATTTACTTTAGGGACAACTGCAAAAGATACCTTTGAACCAAATTCAAATTTCTTATGAGCTTTTCCTTTTGCAATACAGGCTGTATCGGGTTCGTGTAAACTATAAATTTTATTGCTGTCGCTTTTCTTTTGCTCGACAACACATAAGCAATTCTTTAATACCTGTTCATATCGCGCAAAAGTTTCCTGGTCAAGTTTGCGTTCCAGTTCTCGAACTAGTCTTCCGGCTATAGTTCTTAACTTACGCAATGCAGCTTTGGCCTTTTTCTTTCGTTTGGGATGGTGTGCAAAGCGCTGCTTTAACAGGAGTTTTTTCATGGTTCGCTGATAGGTTTGCCTTTGTTCAACGCCTTCTTGTTTAGCTATTTTATTACAGCACTTAATCACTTTTATCAGCAGCTTGCTGTCTGTGGGGTAGGTAATGTTTTTCTCTTGTGCAGTGGTATCGACCAGTACATCATTGGTAGTTTTAATCTCATCCCTTCTGGTGTCAATGGAAACTTCAAGTATTTTTTCAGCTCCTTGTTCGCCAATGCGATTTCTAAAATGTACCATATCTGAAGGATCACACGGAGGCATCCACTGAAACTCAGCTTCTCCACAGAAGTATTGAAAATAGGGGTTTTGAACCCATTGCTCCATAACTGTTTCATCTCCCAAGTTGTAGATCCTTTTCAATAGCAATAAGCCAACCATCGTGCGAATGGGAGTGCCCGGCTGGCCAGTATGTGAATAAAGCGGACTAAAGCTGTCTTCGAAATCCTGCCAGTTGATACGACCTGATAATATTGCCAGTTCATGCTTAGGATTGATGATATCCTTTAAAATGGGACGGAACAAATTTCTCTGATTCTGATTAGGTAGTTTTCCTTTCATTATTTCTGCAAGGTTTTCCCCTAATTTACTAATAACCTTGCAATTAAGAATGTCCAAAAGCCATTAGTTATTCACATTTATTGTTGATAATTAATGACTTATGTTGTTGTTAAGGATTAACTAAGTAGCAAACAAATAAAGGATTGAGTTTGTAAAATATTGAATTTCAGTCTTGTAGGTTAGGTAAATATTTCATAAATATAATTATATTTCGTATTTTAAGTACGTGAAACACAGGGGATACAATAATTATTTCAAAGGATTTTTATCTGATTTTAGGATTGAAAAAAGAGCGGAGAAAGTATTAAAAGATATGCAAAAAATAGGAAATACAGTAGTAAATAAGTATTGTTCTACCTTTAGGGACAAGAAAGCAGCATACGAGCTATTTAGAAACCCTTCATTTACAGAGATGGAATTAATTGATGCAATTACCGCCAAATGTAAACCTGACCAAAGAACAGGACACTTGTTGTGTATACAAGATACAACCGAAATAAATTATACAAAGCACATTGGTCGTATAGGCAAAGAAGATGCCGACATAGGGCCTGTAACCAAAGACGATAACGCAGGGTACTTTTGCCACCCCATGTTGGTTATTGATGCCAGGCAGCGTTTACCAATAGGTTTATCTTCGATACAATTATGGAACCGGTCATGGGACAAGAAAAACAGGCACGAAAGGGAGTACCAAAAGCTTAATATAGAAGACAAGGAGTCTTACCGTTGGATTAAGTCAGCCCAACAAAGCCAGGAGTTGTTGCCACAAAGTTCACAGTTAACCATAATAGGAGACAGAGAAGCGGATATTTATGAAGAATTGGCACGTGTCCCCAATGAGCGAACCCATTTGTTGATACGTTCAAGCGTCAACAGGAAACTGTACGGACAAGACATTAAATTATTTGACCTTTTAGCATCTCAACCTATTGAACAGGAATATGAGTTGCCCATACAACACAACAAGAAAAGAAAGAAAAGGCTTGCTAAAATGAGCTTAAAGTACGCAAAGGTAAAAATAGCTAAACCTAAAGATAAAACAGGAAAACCTAGTGACGACCCCAAGTGGGTTGAGATGTGGGCAATTGAGGCAAGGGAGTTTCCGGAAACTGTGCCGGAAAAAGAAGATCCCATACTATGGCGCCTGTTAACCACCCATCAAATATCAAATTCACATGATGCGTTGCAATGTATCGAATGGTATAGTACAAGGTGGGTTATTGAAGAGTTGTTTCGGGTACTAAAAAGCAAAGGGATGCAGGTAGAGAGTTCCCAACTTGAAACTGGATCTGCATTAAAGAAGCAGTTAATCCTGGCCTTACAAGTTGCACTAACTACAATGACGCTTAAAATGGCGTACGATAAAAATCATGTAGCGAAAGCTAATATATTATTTTCCCTACCGGAAATTGAATTTATACAGGTACTAAACAAAACTGTGGAAGGTGATACCCAAAAGCAAAAGAATCCCTTTGATATAGGCACAATAGCTTACTGTTCCTGGGTATTGGGACGCCTTAGTGGATGGAGTGGTTATGCATCTCAACCCCGCCCTGGATATATCTCCTTTAAGCGGGGACTAGATATTTTTAAAATAAAATATGAAGGGTATTTATTGGCTATGAGCCAATTGAACAATAATAAGTTAAAAGAGTAGTTTTTTAAGGAGGAGTACGGTGAAGAATGAATCGGGAGGTGGTTTTTAATCTTCGTTTTTTCAGATTGCGCGGATTATGCTGCTTCAAAAACTCACAAACGATGAGAACTGTTTTTATAATAGGAAACCCTGAGTTATAGCTCAGGGTTTGTTGTATTTGTTAGTTCTCTTCTTCTGTTTCAATGATCATTGGGTTCTTGAGAATCCTATCAGATAGATCTTCGAACTTGTTGTGCCACTTATTGGCTGCAATCAGCATTTGCGCTTTTTTTACCCCGTCACCAATTCTGTAAATGATAGAGTGGTATCTGTTGGTGATTAGTGTGTCAGCTTCATCCATAACAATTAAGCTAATTTTGGTCATGGGAACCCCGTTGATGTTAACCAGTTCGGTTAGACGCTTGGGCGTGCATATTAACACATCTAATCCATCATATATCTCGTCTTTTTGGTATTGAATAATACCCTGGTCAAAAGCAACAAATGTTCTTAGCTTGGTTTCTTTTCCGAGTATGGCAAATTGCTCTTCCATCTCAAAAGCCTTTTCTTTTGATGAGGTAATGATGATAGCTCTGGGTGCTTCTTCAAAAGGTTTTTTAAGCTGTTGTATGGTTCCAATTACCAGAGCAGTGGTCTTACCTGATCCTTCGGGAGAAATAAGTATTAAATCGGTTCCAGATTTAATTTTAGGTACAGAAAGGCTTTGAATTTCTCTTGGTTCAGTATCGAATCCGGCATTAATAATTCCGGATGCCAGTTCGGGAGTTAATTTTTTGAGTTTCATTTCGTGTACTTTTTTACTTATTTGTTTAATGTCAGATGTATTATGGCTTGAAGAATTAATTTTATCCGTCAATTCATGATACATACGGTACTGAACGCGCAAAAGTAATAAAATATAACTCAGTAGTTTAATTTTATAAGTAATACCAATTCTATTTTAAGATGAGTTTTAAATTATTTTGAATATTTTTAGCTTAGAGATAGCGAATTATTGCGATAAATGAGTGCAGTATCAAGCTTGCTTGAATAATGCCGAAAGCAGCAATAATCATAAAATAAAAATTGAGACATAGCCATAGCTACGGCGATATTTTTCAACAAAGTATAAGTAAAATAGAACGAAAGAATAAGGCCCATTTTAAAGTAGTATTGGTATATATGTACGTGACATGTTTACTGATTGTTCACAAATGAATTAAACTGAGCAATAAAGCTGTATAAGTACATTTTTGTGTTGAGCTCTAAAAGTCGAAATCCATAATTAGATAAATGTATTACCTGAGGGAAAAAATTAACCACTAGTGCCTTGGCCTTTAAATGAACCTGCTCGGAAAAATCATTTTCATCAACCATTAGCGATTCTTTATTAATAACCCTGTTCATGCAATCTAATTCCTCTATTTTTCTGTCTTCAGAATACTTTGAATCTTTATCTAACACTTCTTCGGTTGCATTTAATATTTCACTGGCATAAAGCAAAATTAACTCATTTAGTATGTCAATCTGATTATAGTGTGGATGAAAATCGAGCACCACATCAATAATACTTGCTGTAAAAGCTTTTTTAAACTGAGTATGTAGTTTCTTTGTTTTATTGTAGTCTTTAAATAGCTGATTCATGAGTTTAAAATTAATTAAGCTTTGGTTGGTGATGATTTTAGGATATTAAGCTTCATGACTGGATTTGCTCTTTAATCTTTAAATATGTTCTTAAGCGACCTAAATTAGGTTTGTTTTGGTTCTCCTTATAAGTTAACAACAAAATGTCATAAAAGGATTAAAAATATCTTCTTTTAGATGAGAGTTTGTAGGAAGGATGTGTTTGTTGGTTAGAAATAAAAAAGCCGACTGATAAAAAATATCAATCGGCTTTTTAGTGGAGCGAAAGACGGGGATCAAACCCGCGACCCTTAGCTTGGAAGGCTAATGCTCTATCAGCTGAGCTACTTTCGCAATAAATGTTTTTTTTGAGCCAATGGAGGGACTCGAACCCACGACCTGCTGATTACAAATCAGCTGCTCTAGCCAGCTGAGCTACATTGGCAAAATTTGTTTACAATTAACCGTTGTTAATCTTTGGTGGGGAGAGCAGGATTCGAACCTGCGAAGTCGTAAGACAACGGAGTTACAGTCCGTCCCAGTTGGCCGCTTTGGTATCTCCCCGATTGCGGATGCAAATGTAGTTTTATTTTTTTAAACTCCAACCCATTTGCACCATTTTTATTGCAGTAATTGCAGCTTCATCACCTTTGTTTCCGTGCTTTCCACCTGCTCTGTCCTTGGCTTGCTGTAAGTTAAGTGTTGTAAGCAATCCGAAAATAAATGGTATAGAATAATCTAAATTTAATTGAGTCATTCCCTGAGTTACGCCATTACATACAAAATCAAAGTGAGGAGTGTCTCCCTGAATAACACAACCAAGACCAATAACAGCATCCACATCTGAATAATCAGCCAGGTATTTGCATCCTTTTGTTAGCTCAAAGCTACCAGGAATATATTTCTTAATTATATTATCCGGATTAGCACCATTTTCAATTAAAGTTTTATATGCACCTTCGTATAGAGCTTCAGTAATTTCCTCGTTCCACTCAGCAACTACAATACCAAATTTCATATTTGCTGCCGAAGGCATTTTGCTTTTGTCGTAATCCGACAGGTTTTTTAAACTCGTTGCCATATCATTTAATTTTTTGCAAAAATAAAAGAGGTTGTCAATTTTGACAACCTCTTTTACCATTAATTTTATATTTTTTTTACTTAGCAGCTAATAACTTTGCGCGAGTAATATATTTATCAATGCTTCGGGCTTCAGCACTATTTTTATAATCCTCTTTAATAGTAGTATAAGCTTCAATTGCATTACCATATTCTTTTTGGTCTTCGTATACTAAACCTAGTTTTAAAAGATATGTAGCAGCAATAATTTCATTTTCTACATCACCTGCTTTAATATAGTTGCTAATAGCAGCATCTACATCTCCTTTTTCAAGGTAAGCATCACCAAGAGCACCGCTGGCAGTTGCGTTAACGATATCATCATCACAAGAGAAATCGCTTAAGTATTCAATTGCATCATCAAAGTTTCCTAAACGTAAATAAGAAACACCAGCATAATATTTAGCAAGTTTTCCCGGTTTAGTCATTCCGTACTCATCGGCAATTGCCAAGAAACCATCGTTGATTCCGTCACCGTTAAGGGCAAGGTTAAAACTGTCTTTCTCAAAGTAATTTTGAGCAAAGAATATATTTTCCTGAGCCTTGGTTGCCTGAGGAAGTAAATATAACTTCTTAATTCCCCAATATCCACCTACCAATATAATAACAGCAAACATTATAATTGTAAGTAGCTTTTGGTTATCTTCAATAAATTGTTCCGATTTGCTTAACGCATGTTCAACGTTTTCCATGCTAGTTTCCGTAGCATATTCTTTTTCCTTATTCGACATGAATCATTTATTTTTATAGATACGCAAATGTAGTTCTTTTGTGAAAAAATCAAAATATGTGGTCGAAAATCTTTCCTGTTTTTTTGAAAATAATTAATAGTAATGGAAGTAGCAGGTTGTATATTGAAAGATAATAATTAACAGAGTTCATAATAATCCAAAAGTTTTAAAATATTTTTACTCGTATTTAATGGTTGGTGTTTCCTGATTAATGGTCCACTCATTCAGTTGCTTAAGGGAGGTGTGTTTTAAGTATTGCGATTGGTGTAGATAAAAATGGATGCTTTCATTTATTATGGAATACTTACATTTGTGCCTGAAAAGAAGAACTGATATGTTTTTGAAACAATTACACCTTATTAATTTTAAAAATATTAAACTTGCTCAACTTCAATTAAGAGAGGGGATTAATTGTTTTGTGGGTTCTAATGGTGCCGGAAAAACCAATATGCTGGATGCTATATATTACATGTCTTTTTGCAAAAGTTTTTTTAATCCTGTCGACAGCCAAAATGTAAATCATGACAATGATTTTTTTGTGATTCAGGGGACATATGATTTAAATGATCAGGAAGAGCATATATACTGTGGTTTAAAAAAAGGGCAAAAAAAACAGTTTAAACGCAATAAAAAAGAATACGACAAGCTCTCTAATCATATCGGTCTGCTGCCATTGGTTATGATTTCACCTCAGGATGATGCATTGATTGTAGAAGGAAGCGAGTTAAGGCGTAAGTATGTAGATAGCGTTATTTCTCAATATGATAAAACTTACCTTGATCAATTAATTAAGTATAATAAGGTTATTTCGCAGCGCAACGTATTTCTTAAAAATAACAGTGTGCTTAATGCAGAAGTACACAATATGCTTGATGTATGGGATATTCAAATTATTGCATTAGGTGAAAAAATAGCTTCTGCACGCCGACAGTTCTTAGCTGAATTAAAGCTTGTTTTTCATGAAATGTACAATTTTATTTCAGATAACAATGAAGTGGTTGAGTTTGAGTATAAATCGCAGCTTAATGCTGATGATTTTGCAGAGGATCTTAAAGAGGCCAGACAACGAGATGTTGTTTTAGGTTATAGCACTAAAGGAATTCATAAAGATGATGTTGAATTTAAGATTGGTGGATATCCGATAAAAAAAATGGGTTCTCAAGGTCAGAAAAAAACCTTTTTAATATCGCTTAAGCTGGGGCAATTCATTTTTTTAGCCCGGCATAAAAAAGTAAAGCCAATTCTGCTGTTAGACGATATTTTTGATAAGCTTGACAGGCAAAGGGGAGATAGGTTGATTGAGCTTGTTGGTGGAGACAACTTTAATCAGATTTTTATTACTGACACCCAAATAAACAGGATAGAACCCATTTTGAAACGCATAAATAAGCAAAACTCTATTTTTGAAGTTAAAAATGGAGAGTTTGTTTCATATCAAATGAACGAATAAGATGGAAAAAAAAGAGGCACAGCCAATAAAAGCAATTATTTCAGAAATTCTTAAAAGACAACATTTAGATCATAAGATGTTGGAAAATAGGGTTGTTCGTTCGTGGGAAGGTGTTATCGGTAAAACGGTTGCAAAAGCCACTACCGAAATATTTATGCATAACGGTACTTTGTATCTTCGCATAAACTCAAGTGTTATGCGCAATGAGCTGTTGATGCTGAAGGATAAAATAAAAGATGCCCTAAACAATGAAGTAGGGCATCAAATAGTTATGGATATTGTAATTCGCTAATACTATAATCTTTCTCTTTTACTAAAAAAGAAATCACATTCTCGCTCAGCGCTTTGATCACTATCTGAGCCGTGAATAGCATTGTGTGTTTTATCTGTAGCAAACATTTTGCGGATGGTTCCTTCCTTAGCTTCCGATGGATCAGTAGCGCCAATTAAAAACCTAAAATCAGTTACCGCATTTTCTTTCTCAAGTATTGCGGCTGTTATTGGCCCTGAAGACATAAAGTCAGTTAATTCATCAAAAAAAGGTTTTCCTTTGTGTTCCTCGTAAAAGCTTTCTGCTTCATATTTATCTAATTTCAATGTTTTGATAGCACAAAAACGATATCCAGATTCCTCTATTTTGGCAAGAATGGCTCCTAGTTTTCCATTCTTTACAGCAAATGGCTTTATAATAGTAAGTGTTTTGTCTCCATTCATAGTATTTTGTTTAAAGATTAAAACTTAAGATAATAAGAAAATATCCATTGATAGTTTAAGTATTTTTGGTAAAATATTCCTTTAAAAAGAATATTTCATGCAATAATCTTATTTCCAATGGATCATTTATTAATAATAGGAATATTTTCTATCATGGCAAAATTCTGTTTTTATAAATAACTATCTTTGGGTTTTTAAAATACAGATATGATAAACAATTCAGACCTGGAAAGGTTAAAGTTAAATATACAGAATGCCAACCATATTGTCATAATTCCTCACCTTAATCCCGATGGGGATGCCATGGGTTCTTCGTTAGGGCTCTATCATACCTTAACTAATTTGGGTAAAGATGTAAAGGTAGTTACGGCATCGGCTTTTCCGCGATTTTTAGATTGGATGCCGGGTATTGATCAGTCCATTGATTTTGAGGCTTCAGCAGATAGTGCAATAACTGAAATTGAGAAAGCCCAATTGTTGATATTTGTTGATTTTAATGCACTGAAAAGAGCTGGTGATTTAGGCGATATATTAGGAAAAAGTTCAGCAATCAAGGTAATGATTGATCATCACCCATACCCTGAAGAAATTGCTGATATCATGATTTCGGTCCCACAATCTTCATCAACATGTGAGTTAGCTTGTCGTGTGATGACATTATTGGAGTGGAATCAGTTTGTGGATAAAAATGCTGCAGAATGTTTTTATACAGGTATTATGACTGATACAGGCTCACTTAGCTATAATTCTTCGAATCCGGAAACATACAGAATTGTGGCAGGTTTGCTTGAAAAAGAGATTGATAAGGATAACATTCATCAGCTGGTTTTTCATAGTAACTCTTTTTACAGGATGAAATTACTGGGGCATGTATTGGGAAAAAAATTAATACTGATGCCGGAACAGGGAGCTGCTTATATGTGGCTGGATGAACAAGAGCTAAAAGAACACTGTTTTCAGCCTGGAGATACCGAGGGATTTGTGAATTATCCTTTAGGTATTGAAGGAATAAATATTTCGGCATTTTTTATGGTTAAAGATGATAAAGTAAAATGCTCATTCAGGTCGAGAGGTGATTTTCCGGTAAATCAATTTTCTGAGCAAAACTTTAATGGTGGAGGTCACAGAAACGCAGCAGGAGGAGAGTCTAAATTATCTTTAGATGAAACCGTTGAGAAATTTAAGACTGAACTTCCTTTATTCTTCAATAAATATGCTAACAATGAACTATAACAAATACTCACTCGTTTTCATATGTACGATATTAATGTTTGTTGTTGGTTGCAAAATGCAAAGCAGCGAGAAACAGCAAAAGAGGAATATTACTTCTGAAGATCTGATTTCGGCCAACAGGTATTTGGTTGAAAAGGACGCCGCTATTATAAAAGAGTATATTGAGCGCAATGAACTGCAAATGAAGGAAACTAAAACCGGCTTGTGGTATCAGATTATTGAAAAGGGAGAAGGAGCGCTGGCCAAAAAAGGAGATGTGGTAAAAATTGCGTATGATGTTTCCTTATTGGATGGAGAAATGTGTTATTCATCTGATTCATTAGGATTAAAATCTTTTTTAATAGGGCAGGGAGGAGTAGAATCCGGATTGGAAGAAGGAATATTGTTATTGCGAAAAGGGTCCAAAGCTACATTTATTATGCCTCCGCATAGAGCCTATGGATTGGTTGGAGATGATGATAAAATACCCGGAAGGTCAATATTAGTGTATACAGTTGAAGTAAAGGAGTTAGAAAAAAAGTAAAAGGTTTTTTATAGTAAATGTAAATGAAGCGTGGATTGTCAGTCAAATTTGAATTAGGGATTTATATTTAATTCAGTTTTTTTTGATTGAAAATAATAAAAGGCTTTCTTTGCGGTTTAATATTAATAATATATCAACATTAAAGAAATGGTTAAGTTCTTAGCAAAATTATTTTCCCTATTAGCAATCATCATATTTGTAAGCTGTGAAACAACAAAGTACCAATCGCACAATCAGCTTGTTGCTGCCGAAATGGAATTGTTGGATGAGTTTTTGGAGTATGTTGAGGAAGATGATAATCCGGAAGGATTTACAACAAAAGAGTTGTTAACGGATATGGCTGTTGATACTATTGACCATTCTTTAGAGTCGGGTATGATTTATTTTGAAATGAAAACAGGTTCTGGTGATCTGCCAAAAGCAGGCACAGAAGTAGGTTATAGATATGTTTCTTACCGAATTTTAGAAGATACTGCAGGTATTGCCCGAGCATTTGCCAGCGGAAGTAATTATTATCAAGCAAATCCAGAGTATTTTACCATTGGAGATGATGCTTCAAGTTTAAGCTACAGAGGAATATACCCGGGCATTGTTGAAGCCATTACCAATATGCGTTTGTTTGGTAAGAGTACTGTTATAATTCCTTCGCCGATTGGCCCTGGTGATTATGTTTCCAGAATGTATGAATTAGAGCTTACTTATATGAGTAAGTAAACTCAGGTTAAAATCTAAAAATAAACGAGGTTGAATGAAAAAGGTGGTGCAAACCATCTCTAAATTCAGGAGATTGAAAGTTGAGCTGGTATGAAATGCCAACCCCTTTAAATATAATGGATGCAGATCCATCAAAACCATAAACAACACGTTCAATGTCATCAGGTCTTATTATATAGGTCTGGTGATTTTTTTTGAATACATTTCCTTGTAAAGTCGCGTTGTAACCTACAAAAGTTAAGTTCGGAGATAAAGTTAAGTAGGCTTGCCATTTATTACTTTTCAAATACGTGTCCTCACCTATCGTTTCAAAAAAAGAATTCAAATACCCAAACCTGTATTCTATTCCAAGTTGAATATCATCATATAAACTACCAATGCGCCCTCTTCCATATGCCATGAAGGTTGATGAATTAGTTTCGTAAATCCCTTTATAATATGAAACATTGTAATTAATAATTGGCACCTGTTTTATTTGATTGATCCATCCGTTGGGCAGATGGTTATCAGATATTTCATGGAATTTGTATTGGGTAATATCCGCCAGACTACTTGGGCCTATTAATCCAATATCCAATTCACTTTTTATCAGGTATTTTTTCTCTGTATTCGCAGATTTTGAGAAAGATTTCAGGTATAGCAAGCCTGCATAAGGTCTGTCGCCGTATAATATATTTTCCTTTTTAATATCTAATGGAGTAAACATTTGTTGATGCAGGGATATTCCATAAACCTGTTTGTTGGTGTTAAACTTATTAAAAAAGAAAAGGTGATTGACCGGATTTTTTTGGAAATGTGAATGGATTAGTTCCATGGCTAACCCCTGGGTATAGTAATAGTCTGTTTGAAACATGACATCGTTCTCCCAAATAAGCTTGTAAGATGTAAAGTCTTTATAATTAAGTAAGCCGTTAGTTTGCTGAGCAACAATACTTATTTGAAATAAAAACAGGAGTACGATTGAAAATTGTCTCATCATGTAAATTGGATTTGAAATGATGACATCAAAAAATCTGCCAATTTTTGTAAATAGCTTTTAA
Source organism: Labilibacter sediminis (assembly GCF_005877885.1). Lineage (GTDB taxonomy): Bacteria > Bacteroidota > Bacteroidia > Bacteroidales > Marinilabiliaceae > Saccharicrinis > Saccharicrinis sediminis. Next base: position 172,572 of record NZ_VCHY01000009.1, on the reverse strand, counting down.
ATTGTTTAAAACAGGCTGATTGATGATAACAGACAGACAAATTTCATTCAGGTTTATATTTTGAGCAGTAAATGCTTTACTGTAAATTGCAACTTTATTATTTTTAATATTTAACTAAACTATTAGCAAATGATGAAAATAAGATGGGTATTAATCTCATTATTTCTGGTTACTCTTGTGGGAAATATAAATGCACAGGAAACTCAAAACGACTCCATTAAGAAGAAAAAAAAGCACAACTTTATAAATTTTAGGTATAGGTGGGGAACAGTACTTCCTACCAATGAATTTTTAGCCGGTGATAATGCCAAAGGTGAACCCATAGATTATTATCAGGCTTTTGCACTGGAGTATGGGCGGCAAACGGATGGTAGTCAGAAATGGCATCATATCTTTAATTTTCCCTATTATGGTATCGGTTTTTATACTGCTGACTTTTTTAATAGTGATGAATTGGGATACCCCAATGCTCTATACGGTTTTATTGGTTTACCATTGAAAAGGTGGAACAGGTCCAGCTTTGGTTATGAATTAGGTTTTGGACTAACTTACAACTGGGAACCTTACGATACTTATGAAAATCCTTTGAATTTTGCCGTAGGATCATATCGTACTGTATATATTGATGCTACCTTATATTATCAATACCAGTTATCTAAACATTTCGACTTAAAGGGTGGTTTTGGTTTTACTCATTTTTCAAACGGTAGTACTCGGCAACCTAATAGCGGTATTAATTTAATTTCACCCTACATACAGGTGAACTATAAGTTTAGGGAACAACCCGACTTTATTCGAAAAAGTATTGAAAAGTATGAGCAAAATGCTGAGTTGGCCATGCATATAGGCTTGGGAGCGCGACAGCTGAAATATGATACTACTAAATATGAAGGTTTAAAGGATCAATATCAGGATATTGCGTATCCGTTGGTAAATATATCAGCTGCTTATCTGAAGCAAATTTCGTGGAAAAATAAGTTTGGTGCCGGAGTTGATATCTCATACGATGGATCCAGAAATGCTGAGATAAGGGTAAAAGAAGATGGCACAGCAGAAAAAACAAAAGAAGGATCATTGAGTGATAAAATTACGCTAGGTGTTTACGGTACTTATGAGTTTACAATCGACAGGCTGTCTATAAGCTCTTATTTAGGAGCTTTTGTGTTTAGAAAAGAAGTTCCAAATCAATTACCTCGTTTATATCAAAAGTTTGGATTTAAGTACCACTTTAAGAATGATATGTACTCTGGTATTTTAGTGCGGGCGCACGATTTTTCTGTTGCCGATTTTATTGAGTGGAATATTGGATACCGTTTGAAATGGTATTAGGCATGGTTGTTGCAGAAAATTCAAACAATTATTGTAATTGTTCAAAAAAATGGGATTATCTTTCGAGAAAGGAAATCTATTGTTCAACTTTTTGCATAATAAGTTGTTTAATGAAAATACCCTGAAACTAAACAAACCAAAGTGTTAATTAAATAAATGATTATGAGACTAGTATTATTTGCTTTAGTAGTCGTGTTTAGCTTTTCCATTGTAGAGGCACAGGAATCAACAAAGGAATTGACTCGTAAAGAAAGACGTGCTATTGAGCGTGAGAAAAAGGAAAAAGAAAAAGCTTTAATAAATAAGCATTTGACGATTTTAACTAAAAATGCTATTGACAGTTCCAGCTGGGTTCTGGAGGCTGATAGACTTTTTGGTCGCCGAGGAGGCTCGGTAAATGTACCTTCTAATATTAATTTTATAGCTATTGAAGGCGAAAATGCTTTTGTGCAGCTAGGTTCAAATTCAGGACTTGGTGCCAACGGAGTAGGCGGTGTTTCTGTTAGAGGAAAAGTATCGAAGTATGAGGTAGATTACAATGAGAAAAAGGAAAGCTATTATATTGTTGTAATGGTTACCAGTGCCTTGGGTTCATTTGATATTCGAATGAATTGTAATGGCACAGGAGAAATGGTTGATGCTACCGTTAAAGGAAATAGTGCAAGTAGTGTAAGATATAGTGGAGTTTTGGTTCCGGTTCAACACTCAAAAGTTTATAAAGGAACTCCAATAATATAACTTTAAAAATGAGAATAATGAAGAATACCATTGTATTAATTGGCCTTGTTGTTGTTTTGGCCATATCATCAAGTTGCAAAAAACTGGGTGCAGAATATGTAGATGAGCTGGATGTAACCATCACGCGTTTTGATCCTGAATATGATTTTGACCAACCATTGGAGTATACGATGTCTGATACTATTGTTCACATTATTGATGGTGAAGAAGAGGATGATATTGACAGGGACTGGGATAAAGAAATCATAGCACAAATAGAGGCTAATATGGCAGCACAAGGATATGTCAGAGTGGAAGTTGATCCTAATAATCCAGAGGATAAACCTGATTTTATGGTAGCTGTTTCAATTATTGTTGATGAAAACTATGGATATTACTGGTGGGGTTATCCTGGCTGGGGTTATTATCCTGGTTGGGGTTACCCGGGCTGGGGCTATCCGGGATACCCGGGGTATCCTGGTTGGGGCTATCCTGTTGGTTATAGTTATAAAGTTGGAAGTTTACTTGTTGAATATGGAGATATGAATAATCCTGTTGAAAACCCTAAAGAAGATGAAGAAGATATTTATCCTGTGTTTTTTATAGGTATAGTAAACGGATTAATGCAAGGATCAGATGCTTATATTGAAAGCAGGCTGGAAACTGGTATTGAAGATATGTTTAATCAGGCTCCTTTTAATAATTAATAGATAAAATATTAAACATGAAGAATATGAAAGCTTTATATATTGCCGGATTGTTATTAATGCTTGGAGTATCCGGTTTTGCACAGGAAAAGTATACTATTATAAACTACCCAATAGGTTTTGGAACAGGCGATACCAAAACATTTATTGATGAAACTAGTTTTAGAGGGTTTGGCCTTGAGTATGGTAAGTTTTTGGCCGATGATAAAGTAAGCATCGGATTCCAGACTAATTTTCAAACTTTTTATAAGGAACTACCTAAGGATACATATCCTATTAATAACGGAGCCATCACAGGTAAACAATATCGTTATATGACAAGTGTTCCTTTGTTAGCCAATGGGTTATATTATCCTTTAGGACAGGAGACTGTTATTGTTCCGCATGTAGGTTTAGGTTTGGGTACATATTATATCGACAGGAAGACTGACATGGGATTGTTTAGAGATCAGTCTAAAACCTGGCATTTCGGTATTGCACCTCAAGTAGGCTTTAGCGTACCATTAAATTATAAAACAAATTTTAATGTTAATGCGCAGTACAATACAGCCGTTAAAACCAAGAATCATGATGCCGAAAATTGGCTGACTCTTTCCTTTGGCTTTAAATATATTTATTAGAGATATCATTTATAATATCGAGAGGGTGACTAATTTATTTGGTCACCCTTTTTTGGTGCTTCAGATTATTAAGAAATAATTTTTAGTTATCGATTTTTGTGCGTTTTTTTATGTTTCATTAAGAATGACCTTAAAAACTAATCTATTCAGAAAATAAATGAAACCATTTGCAGATATTCACTGTCACCCAACCATGCATCCCTTTGCATTTAAACAAGCAGGAAAAAGAAGAAAAAATAACATGTGGTGGGATAATCCACCAAGAAAATGCCAACGTAAAAGTAGTTTTCCGGAGTACTTTCAAACAAGTATGCCTGCTTTAGCCAGAGGTAATGTACGCTTGGTTATTGCAGCTTTATATCCTTTGGAACAAGCATGGCTCGATCCCAATTTATTAGGCACCGGAGCTGTTTCAGATATTATAGCGAAACAAATTGTTAGTCACCTGCCCGTTCGTTACATCAATACAGTACAGAGCTCTAATTTTAATTATTACGAATTCTTAACAAAGGAGTATGAGTTTTTAAAACTGGATAATGGAAAAGCAAAAAAAGTAAACGGGGTTAACTGGAAATACCAGTTGGTGTCAAATGCTGATGAAGTAAATCAATATAAAGATGATCCGCATACGGTTGTTTTTGTTCCGGCCATTGAGGGAGCACATTCATTGGTTTCAGGAAATGCACAACAGTTAATAAACGATCCCATTGTGCATAATAGCACAATCGATAATATAACTGAAGTAAAAAAATGGAAATATCCTCCTTTGTATGTGACATTATCGCATCATTTTTACAATGGTATGGTTGGTCAGGCCAGAAGTATTCCTGACGGGGCAGCTTCCTTTTTATTGCATCAGCAGGTTGGTTTAAATGAACCGGTTAACCCAAGGGGAGAAGAGGTAATTGACTGTTTGCTGGGAATTAATAAGTTTGAAGGTAATGGGCGACGTATCTTAATTGATACTAAGCATATGAGCGTTTCTGCCAGAGTTTGGTACTACGAAAAATTAAAGAGGTATAATGAAGGTAAGCCTGAGGAAGAAAGGATTCCGATAATTGCGAGCCATATGGGGTATGGAAATCATAAATCCTTGTTGGAATCCATTGAACTTCCGGATAACGATAAAGACAAGTATAAAGAGTCTAAGATATTTAACCCCTGGAGTATAAATCTTTCGGATGAAGAAATTGTAACCATATATAATTCAAATGGTATTATCGGATTAAATTTAGATCAAAGAATTTTGTCGGGTGATGAAGTAATTGATGTATCCAAAGAATTTACCAAGGCCGATATTAGAAAGAACAGACCTAAGGTAGTGGAGTTTTGGACACGCCAGTTTGCGCGCAATTTAATGGCTGTGGTAAATGCGGTAATGAGTTCAAATGATGTATCTGAGGATAAGAAAAGTAAAGTGTGGAATCATATCTCACTGGGAACAGATTTTGATGGTATGATTAATCCTGTAGATGCTTTTATCGTGGCGGATGAGTTTAAGAATCTGCGTATGTCATTAAAAAAATATATGCCTGAGATGCCTCAGTTTGATAACTTGGCGCAGGGTTTAATGATTGATGAAATATTAGACAGGGTGATGTATGATAATGCCGTTAATTTTGTTTTAAGAAACTATAAATAGCTTATTTACAAGTATAAATTTAAAGGCATAAAAAAGGGGGAATGATTTGTTCATTCCCCCTTTGGTTTTATTGCACCACAAGGTTAATTTCCAGGGTAAAGTCATCGTAAATTACCTTATCACCCAGGTTATCGAAAAATGATTTTGAACCATACCTGATATCGTATTTAGCTCTGTCAATAGTTAACATGCTTATGTAAGTTTTGTTACTTCTTTTAACCTCAAATTCAATGGGTAATGTTTTACCTTTAATCGTTAAATCACCAGTAACTGTAGCAGCATTATTTTTAAATTTTCCGCTTTTCGTAATAACAAGTTTGGCTGTTGGGTATTTGTTAACTCCAAAAAAATCATCTGACTTTAGATGACCAATTAACTTGCCTCTATACTCATCGCTTTCTATATCATCGTTGGTCATACTGTTCATATCAATTACAAAAGTACCTGATGTAATTTGGTTATTCTTAACGGTAAATGTGCCTTCTTTTAAAGAAATGTGACCATCATGAGCTCCGCCAATTTTTTTACCTTCCCATTTAATGGTACTCTTAGCTGTATTGGCTTTAAATTCTTGAGCGTTACCTGGTGTCGCAAAAATTATGGCGACTACTGCAATTAATAAACTAATGGTTTTCATAATAATTGGATTTTATTTAATATTCATATTATAAGTTCATAGGTATTTCCATTAATAACAACTTAGCGTTTGAAATGGTTTCTATATCAAGCTGTTCTGTTTCTGTTATTCCAATGGCATCTCTTTGGTTTAGTTCTGTATTATTGATGGTTATACTACCATCTATCACCATCAGGTAAATTCCGTTTTTGGGATTGTTTAAATGGTAGCTTTTCATTAAACCGGATTTAAAATCACCCAGGTAAAACCAGGCATCCTGATGAATCCAAACACCCTGATCTTCTTTGTCAGGACTAAGAATTTGATAAAATTCATTTTCTTGTGCCAAATCTTTTAATGTGATTTGATCGTAGCGTGGCTCAACATTCTTTTTATTTGGAAATAGCCATATCTGAAAAAGCTTTAATTCTTCATCTTTATTATAATTATATTCGCTATGAAAAATACCTTTACCTGCACTCATTACCTGCACTTCACCGGCACTAATAACAGATGAGTTACCCATACTGTCTTTGTGTGCAATCTTTCCTGACAAAGGAATGGTAATTATTTCCATGTTATCATGCGGATGTTCAGGAAAACCTGCACCTGGAGCAATGGTATCATCATTTAAAACTCTTAAAGCCCCAAATTGAATTTTTTCGGGGTGGTAATAGTTCGCGAAGCTAAAAGAATGCTTTGCGTCAAGCCAGCCATGGTTGGCGTGTCCTCTCGATTCTGATCTGTGTATAACCGTTTGCATAGCTTATGTTTATATTTTACTTTAATACAAACATACAGCCTTTGCATGGTTATGGGATTGCAAAAAACAGGTGAGGAATTGTAAAAATCAGAAAAAAGGACTTCTTATTCTGTTATTGTATGATGATTCTGACGAAACTTACCAGGTGTAGTATCGGTTATTTTCTTAAAAAAGTTGCTAAAATGAGCAGGTTCTTCAAATCCTAATTGATAAGCAAGTTCTTTATTGCTCTTGTCTGTAAATAATAATAAACGCTTAGCCTCCAAAATAATGCGTTCCTGAATAAACTCTTTGGCTGATTTACCGGTTTGGGCTTTAATATATTTATTGAGATAATCGCTTGATACGGCCAGGTCTGCCGCATATTCCGAAACTTTATGTGATGATTGGAACTGTTTTTCGATTTTAGTCTTAAAGTTGATAAGCAGGTTATTTACTCCGGTACCGGCACTAATGGTGTTGTTTATTTGAAGACTACAAATGGTTGTGGTTTGAATAAATAGCAGTTTTAATAAAGCTCCGGCAGCTTCATATTTATAAGTGATGTTTTTCGTATTGTAGGTTTCAATTTGTTTAACAAAGTTTTCAAATGGTTCGAACTCATTTTTAGAGATATTAAGAGGAGGGGAGTCGCCTGATACATTATACAGGTATACTCTATTGATAATATCTTGGGATATATTGTTTTGAACTAAAAAAACGGGACTAAAGTTAAGTACCCAGCCAAGCGGACGTTCGGTTGTTATAAATTGATGAACCTGACCGGGATATACAAAGTGTAAGGAGTAATCTTTAATCGGAAATTCTTTAAAATCAATGGTATGTGTGCCTGTGCCATTTTTCACCAATACAATGGTGTAGTAATCGTGTCTGTGTGCAGCATCTTTAATGCCATTAAATTTGTCGTATAAATCTTCAATCTTTTTTAATACGAAATCAATTTTTTCGTTTGATTGATTATTCAGCTCGTATGTTTTTATTTGGTTGTGCATTAAGGTAGTTGTTCGTTTATCCCGGAATATGTAATAGATTTTCTAATGCATATTACGGGTTTAATGTTAAATATACCTTAAACACAAAACATCCATAATAGTTTGATAAAAAAATAGGGCCGGCTATGTATCTTATACACGCCGGCCCTAACCATATCCCACACTTCTATTAAGAAGTACCTTTAATACCCAACTGTTTTAACTCCCCAGTATTCACAGTTGGAGTTTCTTTAAGCATTATTTTTTTCATCACCAGATTTCCAACCAGTTCTGCATCTTTTTTGCTTTTAAATGCGATTTTTCCCGGTATTGAAGGAATATAATCCTGATGAATAATGCATTTGTCGTTTATATATATTTCGTATACCCAGTTATTACCATTTACAAATGTTACCAAAGAAATGTCATTGCTTTTAGTTTTGCTACTGCACGATAATAGTGCAAAGGCAACTATAAGGGTGAATAATGTTTTAGTCTTTGCTTTCATATTCTTGCGTAGGATTAAAGATCCATACATCATCAAAAGAGTAACCTCCATTACCTCCTGTGGCAACATAACCCTGATCTTCTATGGTAAAACCTACCGCTCCTGATCTTGGAGCACCTTCAAAGTCTGTTTTTTGAACCCACCTGTCTGTTGAGGCATTATACTCCCAGGTTTCAGCGCTATTGCTACTTTGAATACCAGTTGTTACATATGCTTTCCCGTTCATAGTAAATGTACAGCCTTTGTATCTGGGAACTGTATAATCATCATCGTAACTATCGTCAGAATAATCGGATATTCTGTTTAATTCTAACCATCTATCATCAATTGCATCATATTTATAAAGGTCATCCAGATAGGCGCCATTATCTAAACCGCTAAAAACATACGCTTCTCCGTTAAGCACAAAACTCATGGCATCCCTTCTTTTTGATCCCCCGACACTTGCTTTTTGTGTCCATAAATCCATGTCAACATCATACTCCCAAAAATCCTTTAAATAGTTGTCGTCATAACCGGTTCCAACATATCCTTTCCCGTTAGTATAAAACGACACGGCTCCATATCTTGCAGTTCCCCCAAAATCACCTTTGGTAGTCCAGGTATTACTGGTGGGATCGTATTCATAAAAATCTTTGAGCTTATTGTCTCCATCATATCCGGTTCCACAATAGCCTTTCGTACTCGAAGCAAAGGAGATGGCTCCATTTCTTTCTACGCCGGGTAAATCAGCTATTTGTGTCCAATAATCTTTGTTTGAATCGTATACCCAAAAATCTTTTAGTCGTTTTTTATTATCAATATCATAGCCTGTTCCGATATAGGCTTTATTGTTTATGGTAAAACATATGGCCTCAGTTCTGGGGATTCCATCGAAATCAGATTTGCTGATCCAGTTTCCTAAAAAATCTTCATCATCATCGTCGCTGCAACTAATAAATAAAGCACTAAAAGAAAGCAGGAAGATCGTAATTAATATAGATTGTTTTATCATGTGTTTTTGAGATTATGTCATTGACGTTTCATAAATTTCTGGTACAAACATATGGGTTCTGAAACTATAGATTTCTATGACTTAGATATAGAGAATAATTTCTTCGACGTAAACCATAAATTGTTCGTTAAAAGCTTTTAGGCTTATATGAAATCATTTCTGTCAGGTGAGAATAGATTGTTAATGTGCATAAAATCAATCCGTTGTAGTGTGGTTGTTGATTTGATTCAATTACCATTGATATTCAAAAACGAGTAAAAAGAGTTAGTTGTCGAAGTTTGCAAGGCGATAAACGAATATATAATACATGCGATTTTAAATGTGTTTTACTTTGCCTGTAAATCGTTATTAAAATGAATTACAGACTTATACTAGTGTGCATATTAATTGCAGGAATATACTTTTCGTGCACAGACCAAAATTATGATGCTTTAAACATGGGTGAGGAGTTCGTAGATGGAGAATCAGGTATTGTTTTAATTGATTCTTTAGCCATAGAACTGAGTACAGTATTAATTGATTCCATTGAAACCTCAAATACAGGTGTAGCGCTGGTGGGCACTTATAAAGATGAAGTGTTTGGAAATGTGCAGACTGAGTCGGTTTTTAGAATTGGGTTACCAGGTAATGTAGAATTTAAAGATGATGATGTATTTGATTCAATTACCATTTGTTTAAGGCATAATAACTACGCTATTGGTGATACCAGCCAGTTATTCCATTTAAAGATTAATGAACTCAATACCAATTTTGAAGAGTTAGATCAATATACTTTTTATAATACTTCTCGGGTAAGTGTTAAAGATCAGAGCCTGGGAGAGTTAAGTTATTATCCAAAACCATCAGATTCTGAAGAGATTGAGGTGAGAATAAGAGATGATTTTGGGCAGGAACTCTTTGGTTTATTTATGAATGATGCCGATGAAATTTCCAGCGAAAGTGCGTTTCAGGAATATTTTAAGGGCGTTGTTTTAGGCCGCAGTACTTTCGAAAATCAATCTGTAATAGGGTATAGTGCGGTAGATACCAGTTTGTATTTAAAGATGTATTATCATCGATTAAGTGATTATAAAGAAGAGTTGGAGCTTGTATTTAATTTAGAAAGTTCAAACTATCAATTTAACTGTATCGAGGCTGACAGAGCAGGAACAAATTTAGCTCCTCTTGTGGAACAATCCGAGAAAATATTATCGGAAGACACCGATAATAAGGCTTTTATTCAGGGAGGAAGTGGGTTGATGACTAAAGTTAAATTTCCCGGCCTGGCTGATGTTTTTCAGTTGGTATTACTAGATCAGATAATTAAGGCTGAGCTGATTTTAGTTCCTACCAGGCAAACCGAAGATATTAATGATTTACCCACTAATTTATTGGTGTATGAATCAAATAATATCAATGCCATTAATAACATTCTAACAACCTCAGATGGTAGTGCTATACTTTCTATGAATTTAATAGATAACCTATTTTCTTATGAAGAAGATGAATATTACAGCATTGATGTTACACAATATATTATCGCAGAGTTGCTTGATGGTTATTTTGATCCTGATTATTCATTTTTAATAGGACTAAGTAACGAAGATGAACACAGTACCATGACCAGCCTGATTATTGGAGGTGAGAAGGATGCGGACTTTGTGCCTAAACTAAAGCTTTATACATATTACTATTAAGAGATTTACTATGATCAAAAAAATAAAGGTTTACCATGTGTGTATAGTGATATTGTTACTATTGAAAACTTCATTGTACGCACAAAACCAATCTCCATCAGCATATACATCATTGGGAATTGGCAGAATTGAAAAATATGGACTGGTTAAAAACCAGGGGATGGGAGGAGCAGGATTAGCCCTGCCAACAGACAATTTTGTAAATGTATTAAATCCTGCATCTTTAACGGGTGTTGATAGTTTAAAAATGCTGATTGATATGGGATTAAATGTCAACCTAACGCATTACGAATCTAAAGACGGGCAAGGTAATGCTGTATCCGGAGGTTTAAATAATATTACCATGGCCTTTAGGCTAACGCCCATATTAGGCACTAGTTTTGGCATATCTCAATACTCGCAGGTAGGCTATAACATTAGTTCTACAGCTTATATCGATGGGACTTTAATAGAAATACCCAAAACCTATGAAGGATCAGGAGGTATTGATCAGGTATACCTGGCAAATGCAATCTCCATAAGTAAAAATTTATCCTTGGGACTAAAAATGTCGTATTTGTTTGGTAAAATAAGTAAGAGTGAGATTTATACTTCAGAGGAAATAGGAGGTGGCTTACGTTTAGACTATTCAGATTACCTGCAGCAGGTTCAGTTCGAAACAGGTATTCAATATCATTTTCAGGTTGAAAAAAATACTTTTAGTCTGGGGGCAGTGTATGCTCATCACACCAAGTTTAATACTTTGCGTGAAGTACTTACAGCCAGTTCTGGAGGAGCAGGTATTGCAGAGGAGTTGGAAGCCGAAGATTATGCGTTACCAACGGATTTTGCTGTGGGAGTTGCCTGGATGAATATTAGTGGTTTCAAGTCTGTATTTGACTACCGTTATCAAAACTGGGCAGGTATTTCATATATCCATCCGGTGGCTGCTTATCAGGATTTGCACAGGTTTTCAGGAGGATTTGAGTATAGAAACAGTAATACAAGGAAAGCAGCTCCTTTTTTATGGCAAGTAGGTGCGTACCATGAAGATTCGTATTTAAAAGTGCAAGGTAATGCACTAATAGATAAAGGAATTACTTTGGGAGTAGGCATACCTGTCAGAAATTACAGATCGTATTTAAATTTGAGTTTTAATTACGGAACGCGCGGAACCAGAAATAATGCACTCATTACTGAAAACTACTATGGCTTTAGCTTAAGTATGTCGATGGTAGAAAACTGGTTTAAGAAAAGGCAGTTTGATTAAGATAAACCGTTGTTAGTACCGAATTCCCTCATGGCTGAAATAGCTGGTCATAGGGAATTCTTTTTTAAGCTAAACAGGTCAGTGAAAAATTATTTAATCATTTTTAAAAATGCTTCTTTATAATTATCTCCAATAGGAATCCATTTATCATTAATAATTACCCTGTTTTTGGTGATAGATTTAATTTGATTTATGGAAACGATATAAGATTTATGGATTCGGGCAAATCCATGATCCTGAATACTTAAAAGGATTTTTTTTAGTGAGTTGTGCGTAATGAGTGGTTTAGGATTACTTTTAAGGTGAATTTTAATATAGTCCTTTAATCCTTCAATGTACAGGATGTCATCAAAGTTTACTTTTTTCTCTTTGTAGTCGGCTTTTATAAATAAATAATCAGGTTTTGCTTTTTTTGCAGGCTCCTGAGGAATAGTTTGTTTCGGTTGATTTTTAATACTGTAATAGTCTACCACTTTGTTGGTTGCCTTTAAAAAACGATCAAAAGGAATGGGCTTGACCAAATAATCTACAGCATTTAAATCAAAAGCTTCAATGGCATATTCCGAATAAGCCGTGGTAAATATAAACAAGGGTTTGGTTTCCAGACTTTTTATGAAATCTAATCCTGAAACATTAGGCATGTGAATATCTAAAAAAACCAAATCAATAGTGTGGTTTCGTAAACATTCAAAAGCCTCAAATGCGGAACTACACTTCTTTATTAAATTCAGAAATGGAATTTTACTGATGTAATCCTCAATTAAATCCTGAGCCAATGGCTCATCGTCAACAATTATGCAATTAATGATCATTTATTTCAAGAATTAGTTTAACCATAAACCTTTTGTCATTTTCATTGATAGTTAAGGTATGCTTATCCTTATAGAGCAATTCTAATCGTTTATAAATATTACTTAGTCCAACACCCGATTGTTTAGATATTTTCTTATTACCATCAGAAATACTATTTATAACAAGTAAGGTTATTTCAGTATCTTCTACCGTAATTTCAATATCAATAGAGCAGTTATTGGCATAGTCAATACCATGTTTAAAGGCATTTTCAATAAAAGGAAGAAAAAGCAAAGGTTCAATTTTCTTTTCGCCAATATTTCCTCTTACGTAAAAATCAATATCAACACTTTTGGCCAGTCGGATACGCTGTAAATCTATAAAATTCTGAATATAGTTAATCTCTTCTTTTAAAAATACATATTCCTTATCAGCCTCATAAATGTTATATCGCATCAGTTCCGATAGTTTAAGAATTGTTTGAGGTGCTTTATCCGATTTTAACTGGGTTAAGGAATAAATGTTATTGAGTGTGTTAAAAAAGAAATGAGGATCAATTTGTGATTTAAGATAAGATAATTCGGCATTAATCTTTTCCTTTTTTATGGCAATTTTTTCTTTTTCATCACTTAACCACCTGCTTGTTATTTTTATACTCGAACCAATGGTTATTAATACCAAAGTAAATAGCATGAATAAGCGGGGTTTTTTAGGCGCAGCAAAATCCTGCAACAAGTTTTCTCTCGGATATAATTTAATCATATCCTCAATAAATTCTTTTCTCATGGAATGTAATAAGGTTCCTTCTAATTCTTTGGTTAAAAAGATAACACCAGCAAGTAAAGCAACTATCGATATAAAGTAAAGAATAAACCGTTTTCGGAAAAAAAAGAGCGGAATAAAAAGAGAATAGTTGATGTAAAAAATGATGATGATGAGACCATTAAGTAATATAAATTGTTGGGTTGGTATCAACCTAAAGTTAAAATTGAAATAAAAAAACAAGGGACTCGAAATTAGAAGAGTCCAAAAAAGTACATGTATTAGTACGATGTATAAGTTGAATTTACTGCTGCGCGTTTCAGTCATTGTTTTAGTGCTAATATATCTTAGGTCTGTTTGTTAGACTCGTTTTAAGGTACAAAACTACCAATAAAACTATCGTTACTTCAATAAAGAATTTAATCCTTACAAATTTGTCGACAAAGAGCTGTTTTTCTTCGATGAAACCAACTGCAAAACCATTGAACCCGCTTTATGCATTAGAAAATCTATTACACATTGATATCACTTCAAATCAAGACACTTTGTTGCTTCACTTCAACTCACCAGAACGATGCTATGCCTCGTCTCAGTAAAGCCTTGTTTTACCAGCCTGCCGGCTGGCAGGTCGTGCATTCAATGCTCATGACGAAGTTCTAATACATAATGCGGGTTGAACAACTAAAGTCCATATTAAGTTATAAAATACAAAAAGGTCTTTTATTGCTAAATATTTTATAATTTTGCGGCCAAATTAACTTAAGAACTAAAATGAAGAAACAATTAGTATATCAATTAAACCAAACATGCTGGTTTAAACAATGGGGCGGTAAAGGTTACAATGCCTTTGTATCGATGAATAAGGTAGTTAGAATAGCAATTTTAGGTGTTATATACTTGTGTTGTATTGGTAATACAGAAGTCTTGGCACAAAACGATACTACTAAATTTAAAAATGAGGTTAACCTGTCCGAAATTGAAGTGACGGCTCAAAGATCACCAGCTTTGTATTCAGAGATAGGAAGGGTAGTGAATGTAATATCACGTAAAGAAATTGAGAAACTGCCGGTACAAAGTGTACAGGATTTGCTAAAATACGCCATGGGTGTTGATGTGCGACAAAGAGGACCATTGGGAGTTCAGGCTGATATTAGTATCCGGGGTGGATCTTTTGATCAGGTGATGATTTTGCTCAATGGCATTAATATTACCGACCCTCAAACCGGGCATTTAAGCCTTAATCTTCCGGTAAATATTCAGAGTATTGAACGTATTGAAATATTGGAAGGACCAGGTTCCAGAGTGCATGGACCAAATGCCTTTAGCGGGGCCATTAATTTTATTACGGGAACAAAAAACAATAATAATGTAACAGCTAATGCAATGGCCGGCCAGTATGGTTTGGATGATGTAGGAGTGAATACAACCTTTATTTCAGGAGACATGAAAAACTATGTTGCTGCCAATGTTAGTTCCAGCGATGGTTACATGGAAAATACCGATTTTTTTACCTACAATATTTTTTATCATGGAAGTTTAAATTTGCAAGGAAACAAACTTGATCTGCAAGTAGGTTATACAGATAAAGAATTTGGAGCCAATTCCTTTTATACTGCTGCTTATCCAAATCAGTTTGAGCAAAATAAAACCACTTTTGCCAGTTTGGCATTTGCCTCTAAAGGAAAAATAAAAATTAAACCATCCGTGTATTGGCGCGGTCATCAGGATCGCTTTGAGTTGTTTCGTGATTATGAAGACGCAGCTTCCTGGTATGGAGGGCACAACTATCATTTAACCGATGTTTTTGGTACCAATATAAATACGGTAATTCCATGGTCTTTGGGTAAAACTGCAGTAGGTGGAGATCTTCGTTCGGAGCATGTTTGGAGTAATGTTTTAGGGTATGATATGAGCAAATCTATTGATGTTCCAGGTGAGCCGGATGGAATGTTTACGAAAACTTACTCTCGTTCAAATGCTTCTTTCTTTTTAGAGCATACTTATAGTTATGAGCGCCTTACTGTTTCAGCTGGTGTAATGGCGAACTACAATTCAGGATTAGGCTTTGGAATAGAGTATTTCCCGGGTGTTGATGTGAGCTATTGGTTTACAGACAAATTAAAAATGATAGCAAGCTATAATCAATCGCTCCGTATGCCAACGTTTACCGATTTATTTTACGAAGGACGTACTAATGATGGAAATCCTAATTTAAAACCAGAAGAGGCATACACTTATGAGACAGGTTTGAAGTATTTGGACCAGGGTGTAAATGTAACCTTGATTGGTTTTTACCGACAAGGAAAAAATATGATTGACTGGGGGCGATTGGAATCTGATGAAGGAGGAAAGTATACTACATCAAATATTAATAAAATAAATACATTAGGAGTTGAGGCTAGTGTTGTATTAAACTTTAAAAAAATAATAGGCAATGAATTATTTGTACAGCGTGTAGGTATTAATTATGCCTGGTTAAATCAGGATAAGGAATCTATTCCGGGTTACACATCGGTTTATGTATTTAATTACTTAAAAAATAAACTGAATGTTTCGGTTGATCACAAGATTTATAGTCATCTTGGAGCAACATGGAATTTTCTTTATCAGGATAGAGAAGGTGGATTTACAGATGCTGTGAGTAGCGAATACAAAGAATATGAACCATTTTGGTTGGCTGATTTACGTTTGCACTGGACCAAACCAAAATACACCATATATGTGGAAGCATCTAATTTATTGGATAAAACATACGTCGATTTTGGACATATTGCACAACCCGGAAGGTGGGTTAGGGCAGGCGTTAAAGTCAATATGGATTTTTAACCAACCGAAACATTAGTCTACTTTGCAATAAAATTGAGAGCCTGTTTGAATTTATTCAGACAGGCTTTTTTCATTTTCACACCAGCTTTATGTGAATTCGTTTCTTGTGGTAAGCTGTTTTTATTAGGATTTTTTTACTTTTGTTTTGCAAAGTAACCCAGAAAAATCTTTATGCAGCAATTTGATGTAATCATTGTATTTATTGTTTTAGCTTTTATTCTCATCTCTTTATATAAGGAGTTGTTGGGGGCTGCCTTTACCTTTTTTGTAGCAGTAATGGTGCTGGGATTCTTTGGTGTGCTTACGCCCAGTGAAATATTGGCAGGATTTGCCAATGAGCAAATAGCTGTAATTATTATGCTGTTGCTATTGGGAGATGCCATACGACAGATATCGGTTATCGAAATATTTTTCAGTAGAATATTCCCCCGAACGAGTGGTTATCGGGGTTTTTTGTCGCGGATCATGTTATGGATTGGTGGTTTTTCAGCCTTTTTAAATAATACACCACTGGTTGCGGTAATGATGCCTTATGTGCACAACTGGAGTAAGCGTAATAATGTTTCACCATCCAAGCTATTGCTGCCTTTGTCGTATGCTGCCATTTTAGGGGGATGTGTAACTTTAATTGGAACATCCACAAACCTGATTGTAAATGGTATGGTGATCGATCAAACGATTTTTCCGGATATGGAACCTTTGCATATGTTCGATTTCTTTTGGGTAGGTTTTCCAATGCTTATTATAGGTTTTCTGTATCTGTTTTTCTTTGGGAATAAATTATTGCCTAGTCGAAATCCTATTACAAAAGATATTCCAGGCAGTGAACGAAAATATGTTGTTGAAGCCATTATAAGAAAAAGCTCAAAGCTTGCCGGTAAAACCATTGATGAGTCCGGACTAGGAAATTCCAAAGGTTTGTTTTTAGCAGAGGTGGTGCGAGGCAAGTTTACCTTTCAGGTATTTGATAAAGATTTTATTCTGGAAGCAGGTGACTTATTACGTTTTGCAGGAGAATCAGAAGATATTGCCAATTTATTATCAGATGGTAGTGGTTTAACGCTTCCATCTGTTGGTATGATGAGCAAGTTAAAGCGCGCTGATGTTGTTGAAATTGTGATTTCGCATAATTCGTCTCTCATCTCAAAAATGGTAAAAGATATTCCGTTTAGAGGGAAGTATGACTCGGTTCTTTTGGCCATTCACCGTAATGGAGAAAGAATAAACGGCAAGATAGAAGAGATTAAATTAAAAGCAGGTGATGTATTATTGCTATTGGCCGGTGATGATTTTTCATCACGCTCACAAGATGACCTTGATTTTTATCTTATATCAAAGGTAAAAGAGGTTCGTAAGCCTGAACGTTATAAAATATGGACACTGTTTGGTGGAACCTTAATGGCTATTTTTCTGGCGGCACTTAATATTATCCCGTTATTTATGGGCTTATTGGTAGTGCTGGTGGTCATTAATATTTTAAAAGTGGTAAGTGCCAAGGATCTGCCCAAAAGTATTGATTACAACCTGGCAGTCATTATTGCCTTGTCGTTGGCTTTGGGAACAGCGATGATAAAAACAGGTGTAGCAGATATGATTGCAGACCTGATGATTTCGATCTTTTTTCCGTTTGGCAATGTGGCTATTTTGTTTGGGATTTATCTGGTTACAACAGTGCTGGCAGCATATATTACCAATAAGGCAGCAGTAGCCATTGTGTTTCCAATATCATTAACAGCTGCACATACATTAGGCTTAAATCCTTTACCATTTGCATTGGTTGTTTCATTTGCTGCTGCGGCAAACTTTCTTACACCAATAGGATATCAAACCAACCTAATGGTATATGGTCCGGGAGGATATAATTTTAAGGATTTCTTTAAGATAGGGTGGCCGTTAACTGTAATTTATATGATAGTAACGGTAACAATACTAACTTATATGTATTTATAAATTATGCGAATCAAGGGTTGAAATACTTAAAGTAAATTCCTAAAACACTCAGGGATTTCATCCCTAAAACCCTGACTTACTTTCTTAGCTTGATCTAAGAAAGTAAGCAAAGAAGATCAAGACTGCGCCTGCTTCCCTAAAAAAAAACTACGGTTCTCTTGCCTAAATCGCTAAAACTCGTCCTCTCCTTCGTCGAGCACTCAAACAGGTCGCGATTTTACGACAAAACAACCTTGTTTTTATGCTCACCAGACGAGGTCGAAGCTAAAACAAGACGGTATACCGATTTTTAACCCTTGATTCGAATAAATTAGTATTGTTTATTTTAATTTTATTCTTGTAGGGAAGTTATTTGGTAGCGATGGTTTCTATTTCTACCATAACACCTAAAGGAAGTTCTTTCACCGCAAATGCAGCTCTGGCAGGAGGATTCTCGCTGTAATATTTTCCATATACTTCATTCATGTCTTTAAAATTGCTCATGTCCGATAGTAAACAGGTAGATTTAACTACATCTGAAAAACTATAACCTGCTTCTTTTAAGATGGCTTCGATATTACGCATAACCTGTTCCGTTTGCTCAATTATTCCACCTTCAACAATTTTACCTGTTTCAGGGTTGATAGGAATTTGTCCTGAGATGTACAAGGTGCCGTTGGCTTCAATGGCTTGACTATACGGACCTATGGCTGCAGGTGCATTTTCTGTATTAATAATTTTTTTCATCTGTTTAAATTTATTTTTTAATGGTCAGATGGAACTCTCAAATAAATTCAATCATTGACTTCGTCGATCTCTCGATTCTCTTGTGTGTAATTTGAATAATTGAATTTACATGTTCGTTTCATGATAATGATATTTTAAGTACGAGCTTGTCTTGTAGTTAACCGTTCAGGTTAAAAAAAGTTTGGATTATCTCTCGGACTGCTTCTCTTTTCATATTTTAAATCCTGAAGAAGAGATGAGTTTACCCTAATTGAGAAAAAGTAAGACTTATATCTGCCAACAGGAACCAGGTTAAAGCTCATGCCCCAACAGTGAAGATCCCTTGATATTCTAAGGTTTGTATGAGATATTTCTTTTAAATCAAAGTTATAACCCGTAGAAAATGAAAATTTCCATTTAGGTGTAAGCGAAAAATCTCCGTTTAAATTGATATCTGAGGTTATCTTCTTTTTAAACTCAAGTTTATCCTTGTCAAAGTCACCGTTAATTAGCCTAAAGCTATAGTTTAATGATAAATTCCAGGGAAACTCAAATTTAGTATACCCGTCATCATCAAAACTGGCTTTGGTTTGATCTGTTCCGCGCGTATTGGCAAATTCATCTTCTATCCTGTCCATTCTGTCCAACGGATTCTGGTAATCATCTTCTAAAGGATCCTCTTCTTCATCTTCCTCTGAACTTTCGCCTGCACTTCGTTTTTCAAGCCACTTTTTAATTTTCTCCGAACCGATGGAAATTCCAAAGTTAAGGTTCGCAGATTCAAGGCGCACCAGTTTACCATTGGCTTTTAAATGCGAAGTATTTATTCGTATCGGCTGTCCTGTGGCGGTTGTATCCAAAGCATAGGGATCAAAGGTGGCTCCAAAGTTAATGCTGGTACCTAATATTTTAGTTCTACCATTCATGCTAATGCGCGACCACTTTAATGAGTCTGCCAGGAAGTTATGAGAAGTAGAAAAATTTAATCCTTCAAGGATGGTTATCTTTTTAAAACCGGTTGTGTCTCTGTCGCTTTTAATCTTCATTTCAAGGGTGTTGCCCACGGAAAGACCAAGTGATCCGGATTTACCACTACCTGGAGATCCATAAATAGCTCCTTCATATATTGAATAGTCATGGCGGATAATAGAATCCTGATTGGGATCGTAATATTCAAAATAGTCGTAATAACCATATTTCTCATCACCAAAATCCGGACGGTATGATAAACTTGCCGATGGTGTCATGACATGGCGAATGGCATTTACTTTATCTCCAAATAGTTTTTCCCAAGGTTTATAAAAAGTATAAAACTTGGTTGAGGTACTTACAGAGTAGCTATAATCATATACCCGGTTAAAACCGTTGGTGGTATCAGCAATTGCAATTTGGTTGTTTTCTTCATCCCATTCCTTGGTTATGGAGCGTGCATACCATCTTTCAGTATAGTTAAAAGAGGGAGTCAGCGTAAAATATTTCAGCATCTTTAAGTTTAAAGATACAGGAACACTATGTTTTACACCATTTTGCCAATCCTGGGGAAATTGAGCATCGCTCAACTCATATTCTTTGGCATTGATGTAGTTTTTCATATTACCGGTATACGATAAACTTAGTTTTTCATACCAGGCTTCTTTACTTCCTATTCGGTTTTTTCTTTTAAACGGAAAAATACGATTCATGGTAAGTGTTAAATCGGGAGCCGTAAAACTAACCGTGGTATCTCTTGTATTTTGAGATGCCAATAGGTTGGCAGAAAAGTTAAAAGGTAAATCAGCAAACCTGCGACTATATGAAATACTTGATCGTTTGGTATTGGTGGCTATTCGGTTTGGATCCACAACACTACCTACGTTGTTTTGGTCAAACGAGCTGGTAGAGAAGTTTACGCTGGCCGAAAAAGTTTGGTATGGATTTGCTTTACTGTCTTGTCGGTGCGACCAGTTTACAGAAAAATCCTTTGTTTTACGATAATCCGGAAGATCCTTTTCGCTATAAACGTTTTCTATATATTGAATATTAACGTTACCACTGAATTTATATCTGTATTTATATTTAGAAGCACCTCTTAATCCCCATGAAGAGTTGGCGTAAATATCACCGGTAACAGCTAAATCGAAATAATCGCTGGCAGCCCAGTAATAACCACCATCCCTTAAAAATATACCACGGTTGCTTTCCTCACCATAGGAAGGCATGATAATACCGGAGCTGTAACTTGAAGTTGCCGGAACAAAACCAAAAGGAATCATTAAAGGATATATTGGAACATCTTCAACCACCAGATAGGCAGGCCCAGTAATTGTTTTTTTACCGGGAATTACTTTTGCTTTTGTTAGGTTGAGGTAAAAATGAGGGTGATCATGATTATCACAAGTACTGTAGTGTCCGTTCTTTAAACAAAAAGAATCGTCGGGTGCTTTTTTGGCTACTTTACTTACAACATATCCTTCTCCCTGTTCTGTTACTACATGCTCAATTAATGCTTTTTTACTTTTAAAATTGTATTTAATGGTTCTCATTTCGTAGGAACCCTGACTGTCGGTAAAAACCGGTAAACCGGTAGCTACTCCGGCAGAATCTTCAACTCCGTATGCATAGGTTAAAGAACTATCCAGATCAAGTTCTATGCAGGCAGCAGTAAGCGTAATATCTAAATACTTTACTTCAGCATCTCCGTACAAATATACCTTTCGCGATCCATCCATGGTCATAATAATGGAATCGGATGCATCGTATAAAACTTCAGCTTCTATGCCAATTCCTTGCGATGGTTTTGGTTTAGCCAGTAAACTATCCGGAACCAGCGAAGTTGAATCTATGGGTGAATACAGAGTATCTTGAGGTAGTATTAAACCAATTGAGTCTGTGTTTAATTCTTGTGAAAAAACTGTGTTTGGTAACAGATTTATTATCAATACATTTAGCATTAAGATAATGCTTTTTGTATTCAGGCTATATGTTTTGAAATCAATAGGGGCCAATGCTTGTGAGCTTTATATTTTCAAGTTTTGACAAAAATAAGTAAAAATTGATCATAGCACCTGTTTATTCTATAAAATAAGTGCCTTGATTTATAACAATTCGTAATTAATTATAATCAAGTGTTAACTTTAATTGTTCACACTCCTAAATATCAAGGGTTTCACCCCTAAAACCCTGACTTACTTTCTTAGCTTGATCTAAGAAAGTAAGCAAAGAAGATCAAGACTGTGCCTGCTTAGCTATAAAAAACTACGGTTCTTTTATCTAAATCGCTTAAACTCGCACCCTCCTATCGTCGGGCACTCAAACAAAAGCAATTTCACGATAAAACAACCTTGTTTTTATGCTCACCAGACAAGGTCAGGAGCTAAACAAGACGGTTCGCACATTATAATTACAAAATTCAACCATTGATTCGCATAATTAGTCAATTGTAATTGAGTTAAAAATCAATATTATTTTTTTTAATTTGTTGATTATAGAATAGATAGGGATTTTAGGTTAAAGGATCAGATTTATATTTTTAACGTTGATGTTAGAGAAATAACTTAATAAACCCTATTTTTGAGCTTTTATTGGCATTAATTTGCTCTTATTACGATCATATTAAAGTATTAGTGTAAAACATTTTTGATGGAACATACATTTAAATTTACATTAAAAATTACCATATACCTGTTGTTCTGTGTATTTATGGCACAGGGTGTTCAGGCTCAATCAACAGGAAAATTCAAAAGAGTAGTTATTGATGCCGGCCATGGAGGTAAAGATCCGGGTGCGCATGGTAAGTTTGCTAACGAAAAAGATATTGTACTTGCTGTTGCTCTTAAGCTGGGCAATTATATTGAAAAGTATTTGCCTGAAGTTGAGGTTGTTTATACGCGTAAAAAGGATGTTTTTGTTCCCTTGAAAAAAAGAGCTGAGATTGCGAATAAAGCAGATGCCAATCTTTTTATTTCTATTCATGCTAACTATATCAGTAACCCAAGAATTACGGGAACAGAAACTTTTGCTTTAGGGTTACACCGTACTCAGGATAACCTTGAAGTGGCAAAAAAAGAAAACTCTGTAATTGTTTTGGAAGAAGATTACAGTACTACCTATGAAAATTTTGATCCAAATTCAGCCGAATCATATATTATATTCGAATTGTATCAAAATATTTACCTCAATCAAAGTGTAGAGATGGCTGATTTGGTGCAAAATCAATTCGGACAAAGAGTCGGCCGCAAGAATAGGGGAGTTAAACAGGCAGGTTTTTTGGTGTTGAGAGAAACCGCAATGCCCGGAATATTGGTTGAGTTGGGTTTTTTAAGTAACTCAAGTGAAGAAAAATATTTAACGTCAAATGAGGGGCAATCTTTATTGGCTTCAGGAATATTTAGAGCTTTTAGAGATTACAAAAATAGTTTTGAGGCAAAGAATAATATGGATATTCCTGAAGTGGCATCCGGCTCTAAGGAATCAGAAATAATATACAGGATTCAGGTTGCCAGCAGTAAAAGAAAGCTAAAGCCGGGAACTTCTGTTTATAAGAAGTTTGATGATATTACAGAATACAAGGATGGTCAGGTATACAAATATGCTGTTGGCGAGGCTTCTTCATTTAATGATATTAGCAAGCAGGTAAGTTCTGTTCGTAAGGTGGTAAAAGACTGCTTTGTTATTGCCTTTGAAAATGGCCAGCGTATTCCCATAAATGAAGCCCGAAAAAAAACAAAGGAGTAAACAATAAACATTTCTGCACATTAGTTCGTTTGTGTTTCTGTTTTAGGAGTATATTAAAGGATGTATGCTGTTGACATTTTCGTTATAATCCAATTAATTTACTATTTTATAATAATAGTTGTTTGTACATTTATTTATTAAATAAGTGCTACAACAATGTATGTTTGTACCCGGTCAAACATCTTATTTTTAACCTAAACAAAAGATCTAATGGAACAGATTATTGAACTATTTAATGCATCGAAGCAGTATTTAATTGCTTATGGAGGTCAGTTGGTACTTGCCTTAATAACCCTGATCGTTGGTTTTTGGATAATTGCCAGAATTACAGGAGCCCTTAAAAAGAGATTTTTAAAGAAGAGTGTGGATGAAACATTGCAACCGTTTTTAGTCGGTATTTTGGGGTATACCCTTAAAATCCTTCTAATAATTAGTGTAATGACCATGGTAGGCATTAAAATGACCTCGTTTATTGCCATTATGGGTGCGGCAGGTTTGGCTGTGGGTATGGCCCTTTCCGGAACCTTGCAGAATTTTGCGGGAGGCGTAATGTTATTGCTTCTTAAGCCATTTAAAAAAGGTGATTTTATTGAAGCCCAGGGGTATAAGGGTGTAGTTGAAGAGATACAGATTTTTAGTACTATTTTAAAAACAGTAGATAACAGAGTTATCTTTATTCCTAACGGAGGCC
Source organism: Labilibacter sediminis (assembly GCF_005877885.1). Taxonomy (GTDB): domain Bacteria; phylum Bacteroidota; class Bacteroidia; order Bacteroidales; family Marinilabiliaceae; genus Saccharicrinis; species Saccharicrinis sediminis. Next base: position 148,341 of record NZ_VCHY01000009.1, on the reverse strand, counting down.
TGTCTACCTCTAGTTTAGTTAATTATTCCCGAGAGTCCACGCGCAGGGTTGATTTTTCGTTTGGTATTGGTTACGGTGATGATATTGATAAAGCTAAAGCAACCATTCAGGAAGTTATTGATAGAAATGAGAAAATACTCAAAGACCCGGAGGTTTTTATTGCTGTGGGAGAGTTGGCGGACAGTTCGGTTAACCTTACTACACGCGTATGGGTTAATGCACCTGATTATTGGGATGTTTTCTTTTATATGAATGAGATGGTAAAAAAAGAATTCGACAAACAGGGAATATCTATACCATTTCCTCAAACAGATGTTCATTTACACAAAGTAAAATAATTTAAACTCAAATATTAAATAATGATTAGAACCGGACTGATAGCAATCATTTGCTTATGTACTATAGCTGTTAGCGCTCAGCAACAGGAAAATGATACAATTAAATATTGGAAAAGCGGAGGTACTACTTCTATTAATTTCTCTCAGGTATCATTAACAAACTGGTCGGGTGGAGGAAATAACTCTGTGGCTGGAACATTCTTATTTAAAGGATACTTGAATCATACCAAAAACAATTTTGCATGGGATAATACCCTTGATTTTGGATATGGATTAACTAAACAAGGAGACTATAAATTAGCTAAATCGGAAGATAGAATTCAGGTGACAACCAAATTAGGGTACAATGCCGGAAAACATTGGTTTTATTCTGCTATGGTTGATTTTAGAACCCAATTTGCTGTAGGATATAAGGATCCTTTGGTTCAGGATGTGAAAATTTCTGACTTTATGGCTCCGGGTTATCTTCAGTTTTCGTTTGGTATGGATTATAAACCTTCGGATAACTTTTCTTTATATATGTCGCCTATCACTTCTAAGTTAACGTTTGTGATGAATGATTCACTTTCTCGGGAAGGCGCTTATGGTGTTAAGCAGGGAGAAAATGTGAGGGAAGAGTATGGTGCCTCTGTTAAGCTTTTGGCTAAGAAAAAGGATGTGGTCACTAATGTTAATGTATATACACGTCTAGATCTCTTTTCGAGCTATACCGATAAACCACAAAACGTAGATGTTGACTGGGAATTTGGATTTGAAATGAAAATCAATAAATATTTAAACGCATTATTTACAACTAACCTGGTGTATGATGATGATATTAAATATGTAAATGATAATGGAGATATTAAAGGCGCTCGCCTACAAGTGAAACAGTTATTTGGAGCAGGTTTATCCTATACCTTTTAGGAGTAGCTATAAACTAAATATATTAGAGAGGGTATCTTCAGTAAGTAGATATCCTCTTTTTTGTATCAGTTTATTTTTAGGTGGATTGCCCAACTCACTAGATAACCCTCTGACGTCTTTAGATGGTTTACCTACCTCACTAGATGACTCTCTGACACCTCTAGATGGTTTATCGACCTCACTAGATGCCTTTACGACGACACTAGATGGACTTTTGCCACCTCTAGATGGTTCTCTGACGTCTCTAGATGGCTTTCTGACGCCTCTAGATGGTTTAAAAACCATACTAGATGGTTTCATTCCTTCGTTAGATGGTTTAAAGACGTGGTAAATAAGTTATCTGGAGAGTATGTATAGGTGTAAATACTTTATGGTGTAAGTCTTAACTATATTATATAGTTTTCTTTTGGCAAGATGCGTCGATATGGGTATTAGTTATTAGTGGTTGTGGTAATACTAATCTCTCTGTAAAGCAATATCATTAAGTGTAACAGAAGGATGGTGTTGGCGTGCTTTACCTACTGATAATTTTTTATACTGAATAACCGATTTAGAGCAAAAGTGGAGGCAGGCAAAGCAACTGTGGCAGTTATCCAGCCATTGAATTTGTTTACCATGCAGTCTGATATTCTGAAAAGGACAAACCTGCATACAGTATCCACAGCGTATGCAGCCACTATCTATTGTAAAAAACTTTTCCTTTCCCTTTGTTTCCTTTGAAACCAGCTGTTTAAGCTTTCCAATTACAGTAAATTCTTTATCAAACTCATTTTTTAAATGGCTCACTTTTTCGCTGATTTCCAACACCTTTTCTTTTGCCTCTTGATATTGTTTTTGGGGTTGTTTGTTTTTTGACAGTTTTAGGTAAGGAAAATGTGCCGCCACCATTGGGATAAAATAACCGGCGTTAAGTTTTAGATTAGCTTTACTCAGGTATTGTTCAACTACAGAAAGAGCATTCCCTAATTTTGGATTGGCACCTGTAATGACAACAAAAATGTATTTGGGCTTTTGAAATCTTACTTCCATTAAAAATTCGTGGACAATACGAGGCACTGTCATATAATGCATCGGGAAGATAATGCCAATCCTTTGGGCGGTAATCTCTACAGGTTTTTGCTTTAAACACCCAATTATCGGAAATATTTCACATTCCTTTATCTGGTCTTTAATAGTTTGCGCCACGCTTAAACTATTACCAGTACCAGAGAAATAATACAATGCCGTATTCATACCACAAAAAATTAGCACGCAAATATACTGGTTTAAATTATATGTGTAAGGTTAAAGCCGATAGAAGATTATAAGCTTTCGAGTTTATTATATGCTAATTTAGAAAAGGTTAGGGAAGAGATGAAAATATATGACATTCAAATAATAATTTGATCTTTATGTCGTAAAATCCCTGAAAATAATGCTTTTATTATCGAAGTTTTAATCTTTATTCGAATTAAATGTTATATGTAATTTAGAGTCATAGATTGGGAAAAAATAATACCATATCTTTACCTCAGGCTAATCAGGTTGCAGATCAATTAAAGGAATTAAACTAATAATTAAATATTTGGGCTATGTGCTTCCTTTGTATCCTGCATTATTACAAAGAAGTAAAAAAATATGAAACAAGTCATATCATCTGAAAACCGACCCATTAAAATGTGGTTGGACGATATTGAAGAAAATGCTTTGTTGCAGGCAAAAAACTTAGCCAACTTACCATTTGTGCATAAACATGTGGCCTTGATGCCTGATGCTCATTCGGGATATGGTATGCCTATTGGTGGTGTTTTAGCCACCAGGGGAGTTATTATTCCAAATGCTGTTGGCGTGGATATTGGCTGTGGTATGTGTGCCATGCGTATCAACCTGAAAGATGCTGATACGGAGAGCTTGAAACAAATTATGTCGCGAATTCGAAAGACCATACCTGTAGGATTTAACTGGCATAAAGAGGCTCAGGATGAAAAGTGCATGCCACAGATTGAAGCGTTACCCTCTGTTGTTGAGCGTCATTACGAGAAAGCAACTAAACAGCTTGGCTCATTAGGTGGAGGTAATCACTTTATTGAAATTCAGCAGGGTTCCGACGGTTACCTTTGGGCAATGATTCATTCGGGTAGCCGAAATCTAGGTAAACAGGTAGCCGATTATTACAATAAGAAAGCAAAGCAGTTGAACGAACGCTGGCATTCGGCCGTACCTGCTTCGTATGATTTGGCCTTTCTGCCCGTTGAAACAGATGATGCACAGGCCTATATAAAAGAGATGAATTACTGTGTGGACTTTGCTTTTGCCAATCGTAAATTTATGATGGAACGGATGAAGGAAGCTTTTCTGGAGGTTTTCAGGGGTGAGGTGGCATTTGATGCACTAATCAATATTGCGCATAACTATGCGGCATGGGAAAATCATTTTAAGGAAAATGTGTTGGTGCACAGAAAAGGTGCTACGCGTGCCCGATTGGGAGAACTGGGGATTATTCCAGGTTCGCAGGGTACCAGATCTTATATCGTTGAAGGTTTGGGAAATCCGGAAAGTTTTGAATCCTGCTCTCATGGTGCCGGTCGTGTGATGGGTCGTAGACAGGCACAAAGAGAGTTGGACCTCAAAACAGAAATAAAGAAATTGAATGATAAAGGCATTATTCATGGTATTCGTCACCAAAAAGATTTGGATGAAGCGGCAGGTGCCTATAAGGATATTAATACGGTTATGGCTAATCAGGCCGACCTGGTAAAAATAAAAGTAGAGCTGGAACCTTTGGCGGTGGTGAAGGGGTAGTTTACAATTTCCAGGTAATATGTAGGAAAGAAGGCAGTTTGTCTTCTCTTTTTAATGCAGGAAAAGGTAATGTAATAACTGTCTCTTACTAAGTTAAGCATTTCCTTGTGAGTGATGTCTTCGTAATCTGTTTTAGTGTTCGTTATACATACGATCTGCAACAAACCATTGATTTGCTGTTTAAAAAGTGGATTTTAATTTTATTAAACACTATCTTTTTAATGAATAGCTTAATCTATATGTACTAAACAAGGAAAATATGAACTATTGGTCATATTTAAGAGGGCAGTTGAAGCAATTTGTTTTAACGGTCGGCGATGTTTCCTTTTTTACCGGTCGCTTTTTTAAAGAAGCTCTAAGTCCTCCTGTTGAGTTTCAGGAGTTTCTTAAGCAATGCTATATGGTGGGATACAAATCTCTTCCATTGGTGGCTATTACCAGTCTTATCATGGGTATGGTGCTTACCTTGCAAACCCGGCCAACATTGGTTGATTTTGGAGCGGTTTCGTTAATGCCCAGTATGGTTGGTATTTCTATTGTGCGAGAAATCGGACCGGTGATTACAGCACTTATTTGTGCAGGAAAGGTAAGTTCCGGAATAGGGGCCGAATTAGGTTCTATGCGGGTTACCGAGCAAATTGATGCCATGGAAGTATCCGGAACCAATCCCTTTAAATTTCTTGTAGTAACACGCATTCAGGCCACAACAGTAACACTGCCTGTTTTGGTAATATTGGGAGATGCTGTAGGACTATGGGGTTCTTTTCTGGTGGAGAATGTAAAAGGTTCGGTTTCTTTTACCCTGTTTTTTAATTTAGTGTTTGATTACTTAACATATGGCGATCTGATTCCTTCAATCATTAAGTCTTTCTTTTTTGGCTTTGCCATTGGTTTGATAGGGTGTTACAAAGGTTATTATGCCGAGAGAGGTACAGCCGGGGTAGGCCTGGCTGCCAATGCAGCTGTTGTTATTACTTCCATGCTGCTGTTTTTTATTGATTTTTTGGCTGTTTTGGTGGCAGATATCTTTTATGAACTATAATTGTTTAAAGATATGATGAAGTCAGAGGAACTATATATGGGAAAAGATCAACAAAAGATAATTGAAGTTATTCAGTTGTTTAAAACACTTACGGGAAAGCATGTGTTAAAGGGTTTTGATTTGGACCTATATGACGGAGAGTGTTTGGTGGTTATTGGAAAATCAGGTGCGGGAAAAACGGTATTAATTCGTTGTTTGGTAGGCTTAATGACGGGAGAATCCGGAAAGGTCAATATCTTAGGTAAAAGCATTCCGGATTTAAATCAAAAGGAGTTGGATGAATTGCGAATGCATATAGGTTTCTTATTTCAGGGGAGTGCTTTGTACGATTCTATGTCGGTTCGCGAAAATTTGGCGTTCCCTTTAAGGCGACAAAAGAAAATTGTTACTAATAAGGATGCGTTGGAGAAATTAATCAGAGAAGTATTGGCTAGTGTGGGATTGGAGCATGCTATTGATCTGATGCCGGAAGAATTATCCGGAGGGATGAAGCGAAGAATTGCATTAGCCAGAACGTTGATTTTAAGGCCTCAAATTATTTTCTATGATGAACCTACAACAGGGTTAGACCCTATTACGGCAAGAGAAATTATTAATTTAATCGGAGTAATTCAAAAAAAATACAAAACCTCTTCGTTAATCATCACTCATGATTTGAATATTGCAAAATTAATATCGAACCGGGTGGTTATTTTGGTTGATGGAAAAAATTATGCCGAAGGCACTTATCAGGATTTAAAAGCATCTAATGATGATGTGATAAAAGCTTTTTTCTAAAGTCATTAGTTGAAACGAGCCATGAGAATTATTTTTCACACAGAAGTATGATTAATTTGGCGAGTTCCATGTGGCAATAAAAAGCATAATATAAACACATGAAAACAATAGTCATATGCAAAAAACAACATCTCAAAAAATAAAACTTGGAATTATGGTGATTAGCGGAGTGCTGCTTTTTACCCTGGCAGTTTATTTAATTGGCGACAGACAAAGTTTATTTCAAAAGAATATTGAGATAAGTTCCGTTTTTAAAAGCGTTAGAGGGCTTCGGTTGGGTGACAATGTCAGGTATTTAGGGATTGATGCCGGAAATGTGAAGGACATTGAAATGATTAATGATACATCCATAAGGATTATAATGAAACTGGATGTGAAAACAAAGAAGTATATAAAAAAGAGCGCGGTTGCCAAAATAAGTACAGATGGATTGGTTGGAGATATGGTGGTTAACATTGAACCTGGCATTGGTTCAAGCAAGATGATTGAAGACAAGGATGAGATACAAGCCTTTGACCCTATAGGCACCGCTGAAATGTTAAGTACTTTAAGCGAAACAAATAAAAATGCAGCAATGTTAACAGCTGGAATATTGCAAATTACCAATTCAATCAATGAAGGGAAAGGAACACTAGGTATGCTTGTGAATGATGCAGAAACAGCAAATGATATCAGACAGATTATTAAAAATGTGAAGGAGACAACCAGAAGATCTGCCATAATGATGAAGAATTTGCAAGGTGTATCCGAACTAATTAAAAGCGATAAAAGCCTGATGGGTGTATTGTTGTATGATACTGTAATGGCACAGGAAGTCAAAACATTAATAAGTGATTTAAATTCATCAGGGTATAAGATAAAAGAAATGACGCTTTCACTAAATGGTTTAATCTCAGATTTTGCAGAGGGAGATAATAGTTTGGTTAATGCCCTGGCCAAAGACTCATTGTTAAAAAAAGATTTAAAAGAGACATTGCAGAATATTAATTCCGGAAGTCAGAAATTCGATGAAAACATGGAAGCCTTAAAACACCACGTTTTGTTTAGAGGTTATTTTAAGGATAAGAATAAAAAGCAATCTAAAGAAGAAGTAAAACAATGAAAAATAAGTATTGAGGAATGTCCTCATTTTCAAATCAAATGACCATTGGCCGAGAGTTCCAGGTTAACTATGGTTTAATGATAAGACTTCATCTTTCTTGCATAAAGCAAAAGAAGCAGGCCTAAGATGAAAATAGGAAATCCTAAAACAACAGTTACGTTACCATAAAGCCATACAAGCCACGCCGTAAGGAAAAGTCCGATCCACCATGTAGTCAGGAAGATGCCTGCAATTTTTTCATTCCACCATAAGTAGTTGTAACCGATTAAAAACCAAATAAAAAGTACAAATACCATTGCTATGCCAAAGTTTGATTCTCTCATATCTGTAGAATAGGGAGGAAGTGCTTCGTCAACGAAGACAACTATATATAATATAGCAGCTAATGTAGTGAGTATTCGTAGTATGTTTCGAAAAGTTTTCATTGTATTAAATATTACCGTTTTACATCATTGGTGTGTTCAGATCTATAAGTTGACGGCTCTTAAAACAGGATCTCTTATAACAAATTTATGGCTGTGATGCAATTTGGTCAAGATGTTTTATAAGATATCAGTTCTCAATGTTGAATACTGTCTCATCGTTATAATTAGTCATAAATTGGTATTGAAGATTAAACTTCTTATCACCATAATCATACAACTATGTTTTGTGATAATAACACAGGAAGGAACTATAGTTATCTATGATTCAAGATTTAAAATCCTCACTTTCTGTAATAATCCTCCAGGTATAATATTCCCATTGTTTTTGTCTGAAATCAAACCACTGTTGTCTGTAATCAGAACTTTCTACTATATACTTAAAATTCGCAAAAGGCCTTCTTCGGTTTAAGGCATTGACTAACTGCTTTTGTAATGAGGTATCATTCACTTCATCAACAAAGTTTTCCATTATTCGAAACGGTTCACTTGATTCCATTGGTTCAATAGTAATACAGTCTTGCCAGCTTTCATGTTTCAAACCTGCGTTTTCGAAACTTTCACCTGTAACCATCTGAAATTCTTCCGGGTCATAAGCAAGATCCTTAGGTATGTCCTCTACCTCCAAAGTATCAAGATTTAAAAAGCATATTGATCCTGCCAATAAGCTGTCTGCAATATTCATTACAATCTCCTTATATTTATCAGGTATTTCCTCTGGCTCAGGCTCTTGGTAAATTTCTTCCATTAGAAATGAATGTATTTTTTCTAAAGCCCTTTTATCGTCATAAACTGTTCTGATTATAGCCAATATTTCATTCTGTAGTTGATTTGTGTTCATACGAAAACATTTTTTAATCCCAGTTTAATTTCCTGAATTCTTCTTTCATTGCCGGGCGTTTTTTGTATTTATTTAATAATGAAACTTTTAATGCTTTTGCTGCAGGTAATCCACCCTTAAGTTTAGCCATTTGTTTTAAATAATGTACTAACGATACGTATACATTCCGTCCGGTTTGCTCTGCCTGTATTTCAATGGCTGCTTTGTAATAATCTAACAATTCAGCGGGAAATTTCAACTTTAGGTGATTGGTATATTTAATAATGGTATCAATACTGTTTGAAGAACATACAATTGCAAAGAGTTCATCAATCATTTGTTCTTCAATATAAATCTTTGCCAAATCATCTAAGGATATTCCGCTGTAATAGCCACGTTTTTTGTTGTTCAATTCAGCAATCAATTTATCTCTTTTCTCTTCCCAGCTATCCTTTGAGCTCGTCTGCTTATAAATTTTAAAGTATTTTATATCGGAAGTATTTTCAATAAAGAGTTCTCTTGCCAGTTTATTGTACTTAAAGGCTTGTTTTTGTTGCTTATAAAGTTCAAGCAATCGGTCTTTCCATTGATGAACAGTACTGGGCGCATCATCTTGTTGTGCTATTTTTATTCCATCTAGTATAAGTTGTTCTGCTTCTTCCGGATTATTTGCAGATAAAGCCTGTTCCACCCTGATTTGTCTGAATTTCTCAAAATGCAGATAGGAATCAATGATATTATCAGCTTCAGCTGTACGACCTTCAGACTGCAACAGGTTTATCTTTTGCCCCAGGTAGCTTTCTAAATAATACTTTTTGCTCCAGCCATCTTCCTTGTCCAGCTCAATTATTTTCTCATCAATAAATTTATAGGCAATATCCATTTGCTTTAATGATGCAGCTGTATCAAAAAATAATGGTTCTAGGCTGTCTCCAACGCCATAATTTCTGTAATCAGAGTTTTGCACCTGCTCATAAAGCCAGTTGAAAATGCGTTCCTTTAATTCGTCTGATGGTTTGCTGTTATTGAGGATGTTTTCAATAACCTGGAATGCTTCATAGATTGCGCCACCGCATTCGCCCGATGAATCATCCATATATTGGATTGCTTTTACACCCTCCATTGCAATGGCAGCCGAAATGCAAAAAGCTTCGTTCAGATTTCCTTTTGAATAATAATCATCAACCATTATCAGGAATTTGTTAATATCAATCATGGCTTTATGACTGCTTCGATAGTCAATAAAACCCCGGTAATCGTAATTATCAAAGATGCCGTTTATCTGGTTCTGGTAGTAAGGTATATTATCAGCATTCTCCACAGAAACAGGCTTTGAAAAGGTAAGCTTAATTTGATGCCTGAAATCCTGGTTCTTAACGCCAAAGTCTAGCATGAAATTTCTCAAATCTTTGGGCTTGGCATTCTTGATTAATTGTTCCCAACTTTCTTCATCAGCTTCTCCATCATTTGATGAAATAGCAATGGTCTTTTCTTCATTTATAGCCAGAGCAACCGCAGCAACATGCTTACAGATAGCACCATCATAGGGACAATCACAATAGTAATCAGCCGACTCACTGTTATTATCTGCTTTAACCTCTACCTCATAATTACCATAGTTGCCCTCAACTTCGGCATACCAGATTCCATCGCTACTTTGATTGAGTTGCAAAATATTTCCATTGTCGAAATAATTTTGCCCTCGCTGCAAAATTTCGAAGGGGATAATATTGATTAACTCTTGTATTTTCATTTTATTCCACAGTTTTGTTCCTCTATGTTTTACTTGTTATCAATATGTAAAACACTAATCCTCTTTTATAAGTTTAAATTTCTGCTTTTACTCTTTTAAAGCCTCATGTTCATCAGCCACTTTACCTAATTTAGCGGTAATCCGATATTTAGGGATCTTTTCTTTTCCATTAATCCTGCAATAAACAAAAAACTTTGAAGATGTTTGACACAATTACCTTTTAAATTGTAAGCAAGCAATGTATAAATGCTTACAAGCAATCTCTAAAAATAGAAAACCAATGTGTAAATTGTAAGCAGCAGCCTGTCATATACTCAATACGATTAAATTATTTCTCTCGATGAACTCAAAAATAAACGCGAATAAGAAAGCGGAGATGCCCAATTTACCATCAAAGAGTGCAATGCTAAGCTTGATAAACTAGAAGAGAGCGTTTCAGAAATGATACGTCTGGCACGCCTTATTTTTCAGGACGAAGAAGCACAGTATCTCGAAAAACTAGGTGTAATTATTCGTTCTTAATGTTGTTTAATATCAGAAATTATAAATTGTATAAAGGGAGGGAAGAGTTTAATGAGTCATCCCTTTTTTTGTAAATATTTTGAAAATATAGCTTATTTACCGATACAAAAGTTCTTAAAGATATTACCTAAAACTTCGTCAGTATTAATGTGACCTGTAATTTCGCCTAAAAAGTGAAGAACCTCACGAATATCCTGGGCAAGGAAATCTCCTGAGATACCATCATGTAATCCATTTAAAACACGAAGTATAGATTCATGGGAGCGCTGTAACGCCTCGTAATGGCGGGCATTGGTTACAATGACTTCATCATTATCTACTGCCTGTAGGTTAATGGTTTTGATTAACTCTTTGGATAGTTGTTCTATACCATTTTGTTTTTTGGCCGACATAGGAACGATAGCATCAGAACCAGATAACTCCTTGAATTTTTCATTGTTATATCGCTGAGCTATTTCATCTTTGCTAAGTAAGTCAATTTTATTTATGGCTACTACCAACTGTTGACTTTCGTTCATCTTTTCTTTAACATCAGCAATGGCTTCGTGAATCTTGTTATCCGGATCGTTGATGTCGAGCATTAAAATTACAATAGAAGCAGACTCAATTTTACTAAAAGTTCTGTCAATACCTATGTTTTCTATGGTATCTGTTGTTTTTCTTATGCCTGCAGTATCAATAAAACGAAAAGTTATTCCTTCAATGTTTATCGTATCTTCAATCACATCGCGTGTGGTTCCATGAATATCTGAAACAATAGCTCTGTCTTCCTGTAAAATGGCATTGAGCAGGGTAGATTTACCGGCATTGGTGTGCCCAACAATAGCAACGGGAATACCATTTTTAATGGCATTACCCAGAGAGAAGGAACCAATCAGTTTTGTTAGTAATTTTTCAATTTCATTCACAAGGTCAATGAGCTGTTTTCTATCGGCAAATTCCACATCTTCCTCGCTAAAATCAAGCTCTAACTCAATCAAGGAAATAAAATTGAGTAAGCGTTCGCGTAAATGAATTAATTCATTTGAGAAGCCCCCTTTCATTTGTTGGAGAGCTACTCTTCGCGCTGCTTCAGATCTTGAAGAAATCAGGTCAGCTACGGCTTCCGCTTGTGAAAGGTCCATTTTACCATTTAAAAACGCTCTTTGCGTAAATTCGCCCGGAGCAGCCAAATTAGCACCACTTTTTATGAATAATTCCAGTACTTTTTGTTGTATAAAAGGAGCTCCGTGACAGGATACCTCGATGGTGTCTTCACCTGTAAAAGAGTTAGGGCCTTTAAAGATACTCACCAGCACTTCATCCAATTCTTTTCCATCATCCATTAATGAACCAAAATGAATGGTATTTGCTTTTTGGTCCATAAGCTTTTTATCTTTTTTAATGGATTTGAAAACTTTGTCGCAAATAGAAATACTTTCTGGTCCTGTTAAACGAATTACAGCAATGGCTCCTGCGCCCTGAGCTGTAGAAACAGCTACTATGGTATCCTTAAGATTAATCATTCTTGGTATAATTTGATGCAAAAATACAGAAACGTTTAAACAAAAAAGCAGAAACCTCATAGATTTCTGCTTTCCAATAATTGCAAAGAATAAAAGTTGATTATTTAAAATGAAATATACTCTTCGTTTTGCTTGTTTTTGCTCCTTTTCTTTAATATGGGAAGGAACAATAGGAGGAAGGTGAAGTTGTGAAAGCTGGCTGTTTACTTCACCAAAAGAGTTGGTCTCTTTTCCTTTGTTATCAATTCTTTTTTTCTTCTTTTTCTTTCTTTTAACCCGGATTATCAATGTAGTTTAGTTAAGAATATCATAGCTGTTTAAAACATTTTAACTCACGATAGTAAAGGGGCGCGCAGGCCCGTCGAGGAGTTGAAGGCCAATGGAGGCAGTGTATTTCCGATTGTTATATAATTCATAGAAGGGGCTTGTCCTTGTGTTTGAAAGAACACTTACTTCTATAGAATTATAAACAATCGGGAAGAGCGGGTTGGCATTCTCCTCGACTAGACTTTTTTGCTTCCTTTTTGTGGCAATGACAAAAAGGAAGTAGGGTATGGGACAAAGTCCCATTCTTAAGAAATTCATGAAATGAATTTCTTAACTAAACGACATTGCCCGGATTATGTGTTAGAACATCGTAATGAGGAATGAAAGTGCAAACAATCAAGGACTTGTTGAGACGACTCATAGCACCGCTATGGTGAGTTGAAACAAGTTAGTTTACGGTTTGATTGGCAGTAGTTTCATTACATAATAGGATTTCTAACGCATATTGCGGGTTTAATTTTTACCGTGCCTTCAACAGCAAAAAAGCTAAGCATTTCCTGCATGTCAACCGACTCTTTTCTTAGAACTTCTGCTTCAGCAGAAATATCTTCAGACATTATTGCAATTCTTTGTGTATGGCCGTTAAACTCATTAACCGCATTTGAAATTTGTGTAGCTTCGGTTTGTTGTTCCAGTGCTGAGTCAGATATTTTTTGAATGTATTTTGCTGTTTGCAAACTTTCAGTATGAATTTTTTTTAAGCTGTTGGTTGCCAAGTTTGAATATTCTTTTCCTTCTTCCGAAATCTCGTTCATAGAACTGGAAATTTCCTGAGCTCGCTCCGCTAGTTCTCTAATACCCTTGGCAACCACCCCAAATCCTCTGCCATGCTCTCCTGCTTTTGCTGCTTCAATTCCGGCGTTAAGGGCAAGTATATTGGTTTGCATGGCAATTTCTTTTATGCTTACAGACTTATCTATTAGCTCATCCATAATATGCATGGCTTGTTGTGTTTGGCTGACTTCATTTTCCAGTGTTTGCGATGACTGTTTAGTTAAGCTTGAGATTTGTTTGGCATCACTTGCATTTTGCGTTATTAAAGAAGCCATTTCTTCCATAGCAGCAGTTAATTCTTCCGATGAAGAAGCCTGTGAGGTTGAATGATTATTCAACTTGTTGGCTTTGTTGTTAAATCGGTCACTCATAGATTTAATACTTTCAGATACATTGGATAATTTAATCACCATATCTTTTAGCTTTTGGTTACTTTGGTGGATTAAATTCGCCAATTTTCCAATTTCATCTTTTTGATCTAGATCAAACTCATTATTTAACTCTCCTTTGGCCTGTTGCTGGACAAAAGTCATGAGGTCGTAAATAGGAGCAGTAAATGACTTGGTAAGAAATCGTGAAGCCACTATGCTAATTATGGCCAGTATAATCACACCCCATGATAAAATGATTTTAGAATTTGAAGCCAGGTTGATGTTACTGTTGACTGCCATTTCTGCTTTTTTGAATAATGATTCCGATAATAATTGTGTAAGTAAAATGCCATTATCCATTTGATCATTTATAAGTAAATCGTTGGACTTACCAGTGCTATTTTCTTCCTGAGCCTTTTTAACAACAGTTTCGAAAGATTCCAGTTTAGATGATAGAATTTTTAATTGTCCATTTAAAGAAGCATCGTTAACCAATAATGCTTTAATTTCATCAAGAATATTCTTGGTAAACTGAAGGTGAGTAAGCCCATCATATAAAAACTGTTGTTTTTTACTATAGCCATAACTTCTCAAATAAAATATTGCTTGTTGCCAATTTCGTTCTAGTTCAGCCACTTTCGTTACTGTAGGAAGTTGTTCTGCAGAAACAGTGTTCGCAGATTCTTTGATTCCGTTCATTCTTAATATGGCTAAGGCTCCAAAAAGAATGAAAACCGCAAAAAAAATGAGAAACTAGCTATGAGCTTATGGGCTATTTTAAGTTTTTTCCAATGCATACAAGAGGTAGTGAGTAAATATAATTTTTAACCCGCATTATGTATTAGAACTTCGTCATGAACATTGAAAGCACGATAAAACAAGGCTTTACTGAAATGAGGCATAGCATCGTTCTGGTGAGCTGAAGTGAAGCAACAAAGTGTCTTGTTTTGAATTGATTTCAATGTGTAATAGATTTTCTAATGCATAAAGCGGGTTTAACTATGAATTAGTTGTAAAACTATAGGTATGCTTTAGTATGTAGATTAACCTAATCTTAAATAAACATTACAATATTATAAGGAGGGGGAGGATTGGCAAAAAAAAAGCCCCTATCAAAAAATGATAGAGGCCAATTTATTATATAATTTTATCTAGTCTTATTGAATAAGATCTAATACTTTAGCATCTGCAGCAACCGTATCACCTACATTTACAAAAATATCATTTACCGTTCCTGCAAAGTCACAGGTAATACTATTCTCCATTTTCATGGCTTCTAGTATAATTACTACCTGTCCTTTAGAAACTTTATCACCGGTACTTACTTGAATGTCAAGGATTTTACCAGGCATCGGTACTGTAACGGCTTTTGTTTTTACATCAGCTTTTGGAGCAGCACTTTTTGAATCACCTGCCTCAGCTTTAGGAGCACTTAAAGGAGCGTCAACAATATCCAGTAAAGTGGCATCTGCCGCAACGGTATCACCTTCTTCTGCAAATAAGTTGTTCACATATCCTGCATGGCTTGATGTAATGCTATTCTCCATTTTCATGGCTTCCAGAATAGCCACAGGCTGATCTTTTTCTACTTTATCGCCAGGTTGTACCAGGTATTGTAATACTTTACCAGGCATTGGAACAGTAATTTTCTTTCCAACTACTTTTTTCTCAGCTTTAGGAGCAGCTTCTACCTTTTTCTCTGTTTTAGGTTCACTGGCTTTTTTAGCTTCCCATGCTGCTTTTTTAATACCGGTTAAATAACCTTTGGCTACCATTGGGAAAAGTTCCAATAATAAAACTTCTTCTTCGTTCTCAGCTAATTTAACGCCACCAAAGTTTTCAAGAACCGGATTAGGTTGCATTTTGTAATTTGAAGTGTCAAATTCGCGCTCATCTTTATGACCACAAATCTTCTCTCTAAACTCAGGTTTAATAGGAATTGGTGTTTCACCATACTCACCTTTTACCAGGCTAATAAACTGGTTAGATACGTTGGTGTACATAGCGCTGCCTTTTTTAAGGTCCATGGCACAGTTAACAGCCTGAGCACCTACAATCTGACTGGTAGGAGTTACCAACGGAGGTAAACCAGCATCCATACGTACCTGAGGAATTAATTTCATTGCATCCTCAAGAATATCCTCAGATTTAAGAGCTTTAAGCTGTGCAACCATATTAGTGTACATACCTCCCGGAATCTGAGCGTTTTTAACCAACTCGTTAGGAGCAGGGAATCCAAAGTATTCTTCTATTTCATGACAAATACTTACTAATTCTGCTTCGCTACCTTTTTTGCATGCTGCAATTGCTTTGTCAAATAAGGCATCTACATTAGCTGGTACTGTATCTGTAAGTGGATTGAATGGTTTTGGGAAATGCTTACCTGCATCCACATCAGCTAATTCCTGACGGATAGTATATAGCTCCTGGTTAATTTTTGCAACAGCTTCCATATTAACGTCCATTTCAATACCTAATTTTTTAGTAAACAGGTATATCAATTCAACGGCAGGAGCAGCAGGACCTCCGGCAAAGTTCCAAATGTTAGTATCTACAATGTCAGCACCAGCCATAATTGAAGATAATACAGCTGCCAAACCATATCCTGGAGTACTGTGTGTATGGAAATCAACAGGTACCTTAAGAGCCTTTTTAAACGCACTAACCAATTTAGCAACCCTCATTGGAGGAATAAGACCACTCATATCTTTAATCGTGATCATATCAGCACCTTCTTTTTCAAGCTGTACTGCTTTGTTAACGAAATATTCGTCAGTAAATACAGGCTTTGGACGCTTTGCTCCGCTAATTAATGCTTTAAAGAAAGAAGCTTTTTTATATTCCGGATCAATAGTATAACAAACCGCACAATCAGCAATACCACCGTGTTGTTTTACATACTTAATGGTAGATTTAACGTTATTGATGTCGTTAAGCGCATCAAAAATACGCATAATACCTAATCCTGAAGTAATAGCATTGTTACAGAAACCATCGATGATCTCATCAGTATATGGTGTGTACCCAAATAAGTTACGTCCACGTGATAATGCAGTAAGTTTACTTACATCACCAACTGCTTTTTTGATAGTTTGCAGGCGTGTCCATGGATTTTCATTAAGATAACGCATTACCGAGTCAGGTACTGCACCTCCCCAAACTTCCATTGCATAAAAGTTAGCATCTTTATAAAAAGGAAGTACGCGATCAATTTGCTCCTGACGCATTCTGGTTGCGAACAATGACTGTTGTCCATCTCTCAGGGTTAAGTCTCTTATCAATAATTTTTGTGACATGTTTGTGGTTTGCTACGGTTTTTAATGAATTATTTCGATACAAAAATATATAAACAGCATCTAATTAAATAGCTATTTTCCAAGGTTTATAAGTATTATACAACATGTTTTTTTGATATAAAGAAATATTTCTTTAATATTACCATCCCATTGTATTTACTGTCCCGATTAGCGAAAATTTCCTGATATTTATCTTGTTTTTGTTCAAATTGAAGAAAAAATTCTTCAATTTTTGTGTTTTAAAACAGATAATGAAAACTGTCTTTCTATAATTAACATCCATTAACAGATTTTTAATTTATTTATGCTCGTTAAAAATTTCATTTTAATGGAACAGGGTAATTTTTTGAGGGGAAAAGAGCGCTTAATTTCATCAAAATTTAAAATTTTTGTTAGCTGTTATTTGGAGGTATAGAAACTTTGTTAAAAATATACCGTTAGTAAAGTAATAGAAGCCATAATTGAGCGTTCTGAATAAGTTAATAACAGAATATATGAATTTTAAAATATATCATAAACTCATTATAGTTGCCTTTTGGATGTATAGCTCAGCTTTGAGTTATGCTCAAATAAGAAAAGCCGATAGTACTTCTGTATATGCTGTCAACAGGTTGATTGAAATTCCTGTATCAATTGGATTACATGTGGCTAATTTTTACGGTTTTGATTATTTAACGAGTAAGCCGGGACTCACGTATGACCAGGTAATGGCATTGGATGCTAACGATATTTGGTTTGTGGATCGCTTTGCGGCCAAACAAGATCCTTCGAACCGTTTAAAGGCACATAATACCTCAGATGTATTTATGAATATTTCTGTGGGCCTGCCGGTGTTATTGGGCCTGGATAAGAAAATTAGAAAAGATTGGTTTGACCTGATTATTCTTTATGCTGAAACACAAGGGATAAATAGTGGTATATATATATTAAATGCCAGTGTATTTAAAAGAACTCGTCCATTTGTTTACCACAAGGATGTTCCTAATTATGAAAGACTAGCCAAAGAAACCCGTAATTCTTTTTTTAGTGGTCATGTTTCAACAGCTGCTTGTGCTTCTTTTTTTACGGCAAAAGTATATTTTGATTATCACCCGGAGAGTGGGAGTGAAAAATATTGGCTGTACGGTGCAGCTTTGGTTCCCCCGGCATTGGTTGGATATTATAGAATCAGGGCAATGAAACATTTTCCTACTGATGTTATTACTGGAACAGTAGTGGGTGCTGCAGTGGGTATTTTAGTGCCTCATTTGCACAAAAGAAAAAAAGCAGACAGTGGTTTGAGTATTATGCCATATGCAGGAAGTACACTTGGTTTAAGTGCAAGCTATAAATTTAAGTAGTTTTGAGTGGAGGATGTGGGTTTAGAAGATCCTTAGATTTTAAAATATAAAAAACATAACCACACCTATAAAAGCAATGAGTGCTCCAATTATTTCCTTTGCTTTTATTTTTTCTTTAAATATAAATACGGCAGGTATAATAATTAATACGGGAACGATAGCCATTATGGTACTTGCAATTCCGGTGGTAGTATATTGTATAGCTAACAGTGATAGAGATACGCCTAAAAACGGACCAAACACTGAACCAATAGTAATTCCTGTCATGGCTTTTTTATGAGAAAAGGCGTTAATCACATTTTTCCATTTACCAAGTATTGTAAAAAGTATTGCAAAACCAATAATACCAGCTAATATTCTAATTTGGGTAGATAAAAATGGATCATAGTCCTTCATTCCTAACTTAGAAAAGACCAAACCTAGTCCCTGGCCAACAGCGCCTCCAAATGCCAGTAAAACACCTTTGATTGAATACTGTATTTTAACTTGATTGTTTTTTGATTCTTTGGCAAGAATAACCATGGCAATACCAAATATGGTTACTGTCATGCCAATAAGATTTACCGGTGACATTTGTTCTCCAAGAATTAACCAGCCAAAAAAAGCAGCAATAGGCGGCGTGAGGGCCATAATAAGCATGGAAATTCTGGCACCTATAACAACAAAAGCCTGAAATAAAAGCAAATCTCCAATAACAAAACCGATTATTCCACTAATGGGCAACCATATCCAGGCATCAACAGATGCATCTATAGGGAAAGCCATGCCTTTTCTAATAAATGAGAAGAGGCCGAGAATAACAAAAGCAAAACACAAACGAATAATATTAACAGGAAGTGATCCTACTTTTTTACCCGCAGACTCAAAAGCAAGAGCTGTTAAGGTCCAGCATATTGCAGTGGCCAAAGCAGCGAGTTCTCCAAGTATTGAGCTTTGTAACATTAATGAGGATAGTTTGCTTTTCGTTTTAGTTTAAGCAAGCTTTTCTTTTTACGGTAAATAAAACATGCAGGAACATACGACATAAATAAACCTAAGGTCAGTAAAAGCAGAGAAAGCTTTAATACCCCAATATTTCTTAATGAAAAGGCTAAAATAACAAAGACAATATTTATTCCGCCAATTATTAATGAGGTTTGTAAATGGCTAAATCCCAGAGTTAACATTCGGTGATGTATATGATTCTTATCTGCAGTAAAAGGTGATTTACCTCTGGATATTCTAAAAATAAACACCCTTAAAGTATCTACAATTGGAACAATTAATACTCCTAATGCCACAGCAGGAGCCGAATTCATCGAATATTTTAGGTCAGAAGTCAATCCCGGTTTGTTGAATTCAGAAAACTTAATGGCGACAACCGCTAATAAAAAACCAAGTAGGAGTGAGCCTGTGTCACCCATAAATATTTTTTGCTGCTTAGAAAATACATTGAAATATGAAAAGGCCAGTAAAGCACCTATTAAAGCTGCAGAAAATACAGGCATATGATAGTTTCCGTTAATGTAAAACCAAATGGAAAATGAAGTTATTGATATGATTCCGGTAAGGGATGCAAGACCGTCAATACCATCAATAAGGTTGAGCCCGTTTAAAATAAAAACAAATAAAAATAGAGTTAGAGTAACACTGGTCAGATAGTTAGGTTCCAGCCCGAAAAAACCATGAAAAGAAGTAATTCTTAAATCACCCCATCCTATAATAACAAAAGCGGCTAATATTTGACCAAACAGTTTAACCATGGGAGCTGTTATCATTATATCATCCTTAATACCAATGGAGAATATTATAAGCAACGCCGGAATTAAGAATGGAATTTTGGTAAAGCTAAACCAGTCCGAAAAAAGAGAATAGGTAAACAGAAAGCTTAAGAAAATAGCCAAGCCACCAAGGGTAGGGATTTTAATTTTATGAACCGTTCTTTTGTTAGGTTCATCGTACAGGTTCTTAGATTCAGCAACTCTTAGTATCGTTGGTATAGATAAGAATACTAACGAAAATGACATTACTCCTGCAAAAGGTATTAAAAGCTTTATTAAATAATCGTCCATGTTATGTGTTGTGAGCTGCAAAAATAGAAAAATAAACCATTTAAACAGATCTTGTTGGTAATTAATACCATTTAGATATAAATCTATTTAATAGGTTTAATTAACTAGGTTATTTATATTTTTTATGTTGTATGTTTTTACTACGTGATACGAAAAATAGTTACATAAAAATAGCGACTATTTCGTCTTGTACATATTTTTAACCCGGATTATGCATTAGATTTTCGTTTTGAACATTTAAAATGCAATAAAACAAACACTTACTGAAACGAGGTATAGCACCGCTATGGTGAGTTGAAGCTAGTGAGTAAAACGATTTGTTTTAAAGTAGTTTCAATGTGCAATAGATTAGCTAATGCATATTCCGGGTTTAAGCAATCCAATATTTTACCTATTCTTTTTTAGTGATATTAAGAATGGGTAAAAAGTGTTGTATGTGCTCTTACAATTGGTACATGTTTTTTTTATATATAATCAGCTTTTTTCGGAGTTATTCATGTTTTAAGATAGCTTCAATTACTATATAGGGAATCAGCTTATTATTTTAATAGTTAGATTATTATTACTTAAATACAACATCGTTGGATGTGGATTTAAGCTACATTTTTGTCTTGTATATAATATAAAAGGGTCGTGTTTTAATAAAAAACAAGGGTGTATTTTAAGGTGGTAATTTTAAAGTTACAGATAATGAGATAGTTATGAGTTTCTTTGTGTTAAAAACTAAACTAGTGGGGACTGGTAGGTATTTTTTTGATTTTTTTTTCTTATTATTGCAATGGAGTTATTAAGTATTAGGTAATTGCTTCATTGATTCTTGGCTTTCTAACCTTGAATCAGAAATGCTAGGGAGATTAATTTTTTATAAAATATTTATAATATTATGACACAGATAAGTTCTTTAATTGAAAAGATTAATGGTGGTGATAATGCTGCTTTTAAAAGTTTGTATGGAAATGACGCAGTTGTTCTTAAAGAGCAGGCAGATCGTTATATCAAATATATGAACGAATTTAAATCCATCTATGGTACTGACGATGTTACATTGTTAAGTTCTCCGGGACGTACTGAAGTTGGAGGTAACCATACCGATCACCAGTTAGGTAGAGTTTTAGCAGGAGCGGTTAACCTTGATAATATTGCTGTTGCGGCACCAAACGGTACAAACACAGTTCGTATTACATCTGTGGGATTTGATCCTTTTGAAGTAGATTTAAGTGATTTAGAGGTGACAGAGTTCAAAGTAACTCCTGGTAACCTTGTGAAATCTATCGCAAATGGTATTAAAGAGTTAGGTCTTGAGATTGGCGGTTTTGATGCTGTTATTCATGGTTGTGTACCTGAAGGGTCAGGTTTAAGTTCTTCAGCTTCTTTCGAAGTTTTAATTGGAGCTATCTTTAGTAACTTATTTAATGATGGTAAATTAGATCCTGTTGATAACGCTAAGATTGGTCAGAAAGCAGAGCATGCTTGTAAGAAGTTCTGTGGTCTTATGGATCAAACAGCTTGTGCTGTAGGTGGATTTATTACCATTGACTTTGAAGATCCCGCTAATCCGATTGTAAAAGCTTTAGATTTTGACTTTGCAACAACTGGTTACTCATTGGTAATTACCAATACAGGTGGAAGCCACGGAGGTTTAGATGAAGAGTACAATGCGTTACCAGGCGAAATGAAATCTGTGGCTAAGGAGCTTGGACAGGAAGTTCTTCGTCCTCTTTCAATGGAAGATGTGGTTAAGGGTATTCCTGAGGTTCGCGAAAAAGTAGGAGACCGTGCATTGTTACGTTCTATTCACTTCCAGGCTGATAATGCTCGTGTAGTGGAGCAGGTAGATTGTCTTGAGAACGGAAAGTTCGACAAATTTCTTGAGTTGGTGGTTGAGTCAGGATTTAGCTCATACATGTATAACCAAAACATTTTTGTTGGAGGACAAACGAAAGAGCAAAATGTAGCGCTTGGATTAGCTTTAAGTGATCTAGTACTTAAAGGAAAAGGTGCTTGGCGTGTTCACGGTGGTGGATTTGCCGGAACCATTCAGGCTTTTGTTCCTAACGATTTATTAGATACTTATATTTCTACTTTAGAGTCTGTATTCGGAGAAGGTAACTGTCATAAGTTATTTATACGTTCTAAAGGTTCTGTAAAAGTAGAGCTTTAATAAAAATACAATTCAGCCAAGCAGTTTAATAATTGCTTGGCTTTTTTTTTACGCCTACTTATTGGTAGTTCAATGTTTAACCTGGATTATGCATTAGATTTTCGTTATGAACATTGAAAATGCAATAAAACAAACACTTACTGAAACGAGGCATAGCACCGCTATGGTGAGTTGAAGCAAGTGAGTAAAACGATTTGTTTTAAAGTAGTTTCAATGTGCAATAGATTAGCTAATGCATATTCCGGGTTTAAAATAGGAGTAAAAAAAATCTCAAAAAGTAGCCTAATAAAGTATCATGCACCTATCTTTGCGATTAGGTGTAAAATTTAATATTATATAGATATGACAAAAGCTTCAGATGTTTTTACGTTAAAAAATAGTAACAAAGTTGAAGTTACTTTTATAGGTCGTGGCGGCCAGATTACCGGAATTAAGGTGCCTGATGCTAAAGGAGAAATTGCTGATGTGGTAATTGGTTACCAAACAGTAGAGGATGCTTTAGCAGGAGATGGATATTTTGGCGCACTTTGTGGTCGCTATGCCAACCGTATTGTTAAAGGTCAGTTTGAGCTGGAAGGAACTACTTATCAATTAGAGTGTAATAATGGTCCTAATCATTTACACGGAGGTGTTGATGGTTTTAATAACCGTGTTTGGGAGGTTGAGTCTGTTCAGGATAAAAGATATGAGCAGGCGTACAAGTTATCTTTGGTAAGTGAAGATGGCGATCAGGGCTATCCGGGTAAATTAACAGTTGATGTAATTTACGGCCTAACCGAAGATAATGAATTTGTAATTGATTATACAGCCAATACAACAAAAGCAACCGTAATTAACCTTACAAGTCATGCGTATTTTAATTTAAAAGGTGCTGGTACTGGAACTATTGAAGGGCATGAATTGGAATTAAATGCTTCTAAATATACACCTATCGACGGTGAAATTGGAACTGTAACAGGTGAGATTGCTCCCGTAAAAGGAACAGCGATGGATTTTGTTGATCCAAAATTAATTGGTGAGGCTTGTAATAGTAACGATCCGCAAGTTAAGTTAGTAGACGGTATCGACCATAACTTTGTTATTGCAGGTTTTGATGGTGCTTTACGAATTGCTGCTAGATTAGTAGATCCTGAAAGCGGTCGCGAAATGGAAGTGTATACTGATCAGCCGGGAGTTCAGATTTATACAGGAAGTCATTTTGATGGTTCTGAAACAGGTAAGCTTGGTGCACCAATTGAAAAATGGGCCGGAGTTGCTTTAGAAACACAAATTTTCCCTGATTCTCCGAACAAGGAAAATTTTCCGAATGCTGTTTTAGAACCGGGAAAAGAGTATAAACATACTTGTGTTTATAAATTTTTATAGGATATACAATTACTGTAATATAAAATGAGTCATCTTGATTTTAAGGTGACTTATTTTATTTAATTACAGTTGGTTGATAAAATAAACCCGGATTATGCATTAGGTCTTCGTTATGAACATTGAAAATGCAACAAAACAAACACTTACTGAAACGAGGCATAGCACCGCTACGGTGAGTTGAAGCAAGTGAGTAAAACGATTTGTTTTAAAGTGGTTTCAATGTGTAATAGATTAGCTAATGCATATTGCGGGTTAAAAGTAAAAAAAAGAAGAGTTTCTTTTTATAAAGTCGATTTGTGGTGTGTCTTTATTTAGAATCAAAATGAAATTTCATTCTTTTTTTGTATATGTTAATATTTTTGTCTTTTTTGAGGCGCTCAAATGAAAAAGAAACTGTTTAAGTTCAGCAATCATTTGAAATTTTATATAAAACTACTTAAAAACTAAAAATGAACTCAAGTAAAAAAAGTAATGTATTGCCTATTGCAATGATGTTTGCATTATTTGCAATGATCTCGTTTGTTACAGGGCTGTCAAATCCGATGGGAGTGATTGCTAAGCAGCAAGACGGAATTCTTAACTGGATGTCTCAGTTAGGTAACTTTGCCAACTTTTTGGCTTATTTATTTATGGGCTTACCTGCCGGTTTACTTCTTAAACGAAAAGGTTACAAATTTACAGCGTTAACAGCTATCGCTATTGGTATTTTAGGTGTAGGTGTTATGCTTATCTCAGGTCTTATTCCTTACCAAAAGGGTGAGAGCTTTACCTTTATTTTCTCTGTTTATTTAGCAGGAGCTTTTATTTCAGGTTTCTCTATGTGTATGCTTAATACTGTAGTGAACCCAATGCTTAACACCCTTGGAGGTGGAGGTAAAAAAGGTAACCAGTTAATTCAGTTTGGTGGTTCATTAAACTCAATGGCTGCTACTATTGTGCCTATTTTAGGAGGTTACCTAATTGGAGATATTGCTCAGGCTACAATGAAAAATGCTGTTCCTGCATTGTTAATAGCCATTGGTATTTTTATTACTGCATTTATAGTATTGGCTGCAGTGGCTATTCCTGAGCCTCATTCAAGAGCTGCAGAAACAGATCACAAGAAGAAGGAAAAGTACAATGCAATGTCTTTCCGTCACTTTGTATTCGGAACGGTAGCAATTTTCTTATATGTAGGTATTGAGGTAGGTATTCCTAACTTCATGAACTTATTCCTTACTAATGCTGCTGATGCAGATACTCCGGGTATGGGAATTGATGCCGGTGCTGCGGGTACTGTTGTAGGTACATATTGGTTCCTAATGTTAATTGGTAGATTATTAGGAGGTATATTAGGAGGTAAGTATTCTGCTAAAGCTCAGTTGATTTTCGTAAGTACTTTAGGTATGGTATTGGTTGCAGCAGGTATTTTCTTGCCAGCTTCTATTACTGTTAATATGCCGGTTTTTAAAGCTGACATTAGCTTTGGTTTTCAGGAAGTACCGGTTTCTGTAATGTTATTTGCATTCTGTGGTTTATGTACTTCTATTATGTGGGGTGGTATCTTTAATCTTGCTGTTGAAGGTATTGGTAAATTTACAGAAATGGGAGCAGGTATCTTTATGGTAATGGTAGTTGGTGGTGGAGTATTGCCACTTATTCAGGGAGCTGTAGCGGATATTACTGTTAGCTATATGGCTTCTTACTGGGTAATTATTGCAGCCCTGGCATATTTATTATGGTATGCTGTAGCCGGATGTAAAAATGTAAATAAAGATATTCCGGTAGAATAGTGTTAAAAAAAATCTTGGTTGCTTTGTGGTTTAACCAGGTAAGATGATAAACGAAAAGGCTGTCTTGCAATAAGATGGCCTTTTTTATTTGCTATTATAGCTGTTTTAAAGATGTCTGTTTGATATGGATGTTAAAGTTGAAGTAAATATATTCACCAGAGCAGTGCTATTTTGTTAAGTAATTATTTCGTACCAAATTTTTTTCTTTAGTTCTGTCTCTTTGTGTTTCTCAAATAAATATTATTTACATTTAAGGAATAGTGTATGTGCGTTCAGGTTGTATTCTTGTTTAATAATTTGCAGCGCCCAGGCTTAATACAGTATTTTCAATAA
This sequence comes from Labilibacter sediminis, assembly GCF_005877885.1. GTDB lineage: Bacteria > Bacteroidota > Bacteroidia > Bacteroidales > Marinilabiliaceae > Saccharicrinis > Saccharicrinis sediminis. Next base: position 122,583 of record NZ_VCHY01000009.1, on the reverse strand, counting down.
CAAATCAAAAGGTTAAGTATGAAATCAATGGTTTTAACCGGAATAAGAGAAATGGAGATGGTTGAAGTTCCTACTCCTAAGGTTGTCAATAAAAATGATGTATTGGTAAGGCTAAAGGTTCTTGCTGTGTGTGGCTCAGATGTACATTATTATGTGTCCGGTAAAATTGGAGATCAGGTTGTAAAATACCCTTTTGCTGTTGGGCACGAATGTGCGGGTGTTGTTGAAAAGGTAGGGGCAGGAGTTTTGTCATTAAAAGTGGGGGACCGTGTAGCTATTGAGCCTTCTATGCCTTGTTTTAAATGTGATCAGTGTTTGATTGGAAGACCGCATACTTGCCGTAATTTAAAATTTTTAGGTTGCCCGGGGCAGGCACCGGGTAGCTTGTCAGAATTTATTCTTATGCCTGAAACATCATGTATTCCAATACAAGATCATTTAACTTTTGATCAGGCAGCCATATCAGAGCCGCTGGCTATTGGTGTGTACGCTGTGAATAGATCAATTCCGTTGCAAAATTCCAATGTAGGTATTTTAGGTTTCGGACCTATTGGAATGAGTGTGTTGTTGCCGGCGTTGGCTAAAGGTGCCGGTAATGTATTTGTAACAGATAAAATTGATGAACGTTTAAAAATTGCTTGTAAATCAGGAGCTCGTTATGCAGGTAATGCAGATAAGGTTGATGTGGTACAGGAAATCTTAAAACAGGAGCCGGCAGGATTGGATGTAGTTTTTGAGTGTTGTGGTCAACAGGAAGCTTTAGAGCAGGCTTATGAATTGTTAAAGCCGGGAGGGGTGCTTATGTTGATAGGCATTCCGGAATTCGATCATTGGCATATGCCTGTTAGTATTGGCCGGCATAAAGAAGTAACGGTAATTAATGTACGTCGCCAAAATGGAGCGTTAGAAGAAGCGCTGGAATTGCTGGCAACAGGTAGGGTTGACATAAGTGAAATGCCAACCCATCGTTTTGCTTTTGCAGAATCAAAACAAGCTTTTGATTTAGTGGCTTCATATGGAGATGGTGTGATGAAAGCGATGATTGATTTTTAGTTAAAATGTTCCATATAAAGCGTAATCAGCTGTATTGCAATATACCTGACTATAAAAGAAAAAACCTTCCTTGCTTGTTTCCATTTTGCGATCAAGTCGTAGAATTGGCTGAGCTGATTTTAGGTTAAAGTATTTCTGTATTTTTTCGTCTGCTGTAATGGCCATTAACTTTTGCTCACCGCCAATAACTTCAATTTGGTAAGCTGTTCTCATGATATCGAATAAGGATCTGTTTTCAAAATTTCTACTCACAAACCTGGGTAAATTTATATTGGGAACCAGTGTAATGTCATAAAATACAGGTTGTTTATTAACTATTCTTAGTCGCTCCAGGCGATAGCAACCAACCTGTTTCTCTGAATCGTTTAATGGAAACCCAAATGCATCTTCATCCCAGTTGGTTAAATGTTGTTTGATAACAATCTTTGTTGTTAGGTTTTCCTTACCAATGGCAGAGGTGGTTCCTGAAAGGGATAATATTCCAACTCCTTGAGGCTGTCCTTGTACAATACTTCCTTTACCTTGTTTTTTTCTGATGTAGCCTTCATGAACCAGCCTGTCCAGTGCTTTTCTGACCGTAGGTCGTGTTACGCTGTGAGTGGAACAAAGTTCGTTTTCTGAAGGTAATATATCTCCTTTGCTATATAGTCCGTCGGTTATCTGTTTACGAAGTATTTCGTAAAGAATTTTGTATGGAGGTAATTCTTTTTTCTTTCCCATGTTTGTAAGCTTTTTGTAAAGATAAGTAAATGTAGTTGTATATACAAGTAACTTGTAAAAGGTGTTAGGTAATTGTAATACAGGAATTAAGGCAAAAGTTAAATATTAACTTGTAAATACAAGTTGAGCTGATTAGTTTTGATAAAAACTTTAAAAAGAATGGCTACAGTTGTTATAATGCCCCGACAAGGGCAGTCCGTAGAATCCTGTATTTTTACCGAATGGTTTAAACAGGTAGGAGATGAAATTAAAAAAGGCGAAACTTTATTTGCCTATGAAACAGATAAAGCTTCCTTTGAAGAAGAAGCTGCTGAGGATGGAATATTACTTGGTGTATTTTGTGAAGAAGGTGATGAAGTTCCTGTTTTGCAAAATATTGCAGTGATTGGTCAATCAGGCGAAAGTATTGATGAATTTAAGCCTGGAGGCTCGGTAATAGAACCTGCTGTTGAAGAAAAGGAGGAGGAAGTTAAGTCATTAGAGACTGCAGAAGTGGTTGAGCAGGTTGTGGTTAAGGAACCAGCAGCGAATGGTGATGTAAAAATATCTCCGCGGGCAAAAAATATTGCTTTAGATAAAGGTGTTCCTTATGAATTGTTGGTAGGGAGCGGACCCGAAGGAAGAATAATTGAAAGAGATATCCAGGCATATCTTGCTACTGCTCCTAAAGTAACTCCTCTTGCAAAAGAGGTAATTAAAGAAGAAGGACTCGCAGTTGCAGAGCCAGGTACCGGTCTTGCCGGAACAGTGAAAGCAAAAGATCTTAGCGCTTCAAATCCTGTATACGCAGAGGATTATGAAATCAAAAATTTACCTAATATCAGGAAGTTGATAGCCAAAGCTATGCATGCTTCATTACAAAATTCAGCCCAATTAACGCATCATCTGGGAGCAGATGCTCGTCGTATGATGGAGTTAAGAAAGCAGGTGAAGGCGAAGGAAGGTGCGCCTAATATCACCATTAATGATATGGTGTGTTTTGCAGTAATTAAGGCATTAAAGAAATTTCCTGATGCAAATGCCCATTTCCTGGGAGATAGTGTTAAATACTTTAATAAAGTACACTTGGGATTGGCGGTTGATACAGACCGTGGATTGATGGTGCCTGTAATAAAAAATGCGGATGATTTGTCTATTGCAGGACTGTCTCGTCAGTTTAAGGAAGTTGCAGAGTCTTGTCGTCAGGGAAGTATTGATCCGGAATTATTGTCATCTGATGCAGCATCGTTTACAGTTTCTAACCTGGGTAATTATGGAGTGGAGATGTTTACGCCGGTAATTAACCTTCCGCAAGTGGCTATTTTAGGTGTAAATACAATTGTGCCTCGTCCAACAGATCTGGGTGGAGGTGTTTATGGATTTGTACCACATATGGGACTTAGTCTTACATACGATCATCAGGCCTTAGATGGAGGTTTAGCTACAAGGTTTTTGAAGCAGATCGCCATAGAAATAGAAAATTTGGAATTTAGTTTTTGATAGTTTTTAGAAATGAGGGTTGTAAAGAAAGAGGAGGTGTTTGCGAACCTTCTTTTTCCGGCAACCTGATTTCTCGTTAAAAAAAATAGAATCATGTATGATTTAGCAATTATAGGTGGCGGACCAGGTGGTTATGTTGCTGCGGAAAGAGCCGTTGCCAAAGGATTAAAAGTAGTATTGATTGAAAAGAAGGAGTTGGGTGGAGTTTGTTTAAACGAAGGCTGTATGCCCACTAAAACTCTTTTGTATAGCGCCAAATTATATGATAATGCTGTTGGAGGTGCCAAGTACGGGGTTGAAGCAAAAGAGGTAGCTTTTGACTTTAGTAAAATGATGAGCCGCAAACAAAAGGTGGTTAAGAAGTTGGTAGGAGGGGTAGGCGCCAAAATGAAAATGTTTAAGGTAAAAACCATTAAAGATACAGCTTATATAAAAGGTCGTACCCAACGGGGTATCGAAATTGCCACAGCTGAAGAAGAGATAATTGCTTCCAACCTGCTTGTATGCACCGGTTCGGAAGCTTTTATTCCTCCTATTCCAGGATTGGAAAAACCAGGAGATGTTATTCTTACCAATCGTGAGATATTAGAATTAGAAGCAAAACCTGATTCTTTAGTTATTATTGGAGGTGGTGTGATAGGAATGGAGTTCGCCAGTTTTTTTAATAGTCTGGGAACCAAGGTTACTGTCGTTGAAATGCTGGATGAAATTTTAACAGGAATGGATTCAGAGCAGAGTGCGATGCTTCGTCAGGTTTACGCCAAAAAAGGTATTGAGTTTAACTTGTCTTCAAGAGTTACGAATGTAGATGGAAATAAAGTAACCTATGAAAAGGAGGGTAAGTCTGTAACAGTAACAGGTGATAAAATATTGGTATCCGTTGGACGCAAGCCTGTGGTAAGCGGTTTTGGATTGGAAAACCTGGGGGTAGAACTATTCAAAGGCGGAATTAAAGTGGATGAAAAAATGAGAACCAATATTCCTAATGTTTATGCCGCAGGTGATGTGACTGGTTTTTCTCTGTTAGCTCACACAGCTAGTCGAGAAGGAGAAGTGGTGGTTAATAACCTTACAGGAAGAGAGGATAGAATGCGTTATCAGGCTATTCCTGGTGTTGTATATACGAATCCTGAAATTGCCGGAGTGGGTTTAACCGAGGAAGCGGCAAAGGCCAAAGGTATTGATTATAAATTAGCTAAACTTCCAATGGCTTATGCTGGTCGTTTTATTGCTGAAAATGAAGGAGGATCGGGTATGTGTAAGGTGCTCGTTGGTGCTAAATATGGTGAAGTACTTGGGGTTCATATGATAGGTAACCCTTCCAGTGAAATGATTTATGGGGCCTGTATGGCCATAGAAGGAGAACTTACACTGAAAGAGTTAGAAGAGGTGGTTTTCCCTCATCCTACTGTTTCTGAAATATTTAAAGATACAATATTTGATTTTGGGCATTAAGTCCCAGTGAGTGATTCAGTTTTGTTAATGTAAAATAAACCAGTAAGAAATAAAGCTTTTAGCTAAATGGCACAACGATAAATTTTCCGGTCGCCATAAAAAATGGTTCTTATTTCTTATTAAAAAATCTATAAAAATGCCAAAGTCGCAATTTATTGACCCTACGCAGGTCAGAAAGTCTGGAAAAATAGAATTTAAAGATATTCCGGTTAATCAGTATGATAAAACCATTGAAGAGGAAAAAGTAAAATATTCAAAGAGTCAGTTGATTGGTATTTATCATGATATGGCATTGATTCGCCATTTTGAAACCATGTTGAATACCATAAAAGTACGTGGAGAATATGAAGGTATTGCATATAATCATCCCGGACCTGCCCACTTATCTATTGGTCAGGAATCTGCTGCGGTAGGTATGGCTTTTCATCTAGGAGTTGATGATTTTATTTTTGGCTCACATCGTTCCCATGGAGAAATTCTTGCCAAAGGGATGTCGGCCATCAATAAAATGTCTGATGAGGATTTATTGGATATGATGAAAAATTTCTTTGATGGTACCATATTAAATATTGTTTCAAATAATCATCAGGGTGATTTAAAATCATTGGCCCGCCGTTTTTTAGTTTATGGTACTTTAGCTGAGATATTTGCGCGGGAAACAGGTTTTAATAAAGGACTTGGGGGTTCAATGCATGCATTTTTTACACCATTTGGAGTGTATCCTAATAATGCTATTGTAGGTGGATCTGGAGATATAGCTGTGGGTGCGGCATTATATAAAAAAGTAAATCAAAAGGACGGTATTGTTGTAGCAAATATTGGTGATGCATCAATGGCCTGCGGCCCTGTTTGGGAAGGTTTGGCCTTTGCATCTATGGATCAGTTTGAGCAATTATGGGAAGGTGCACATAAAGGTGGTTTACCAATCATCTTTAATATCATGAATAACCAGTACGGTATGGGTGGTCAAACCTGTGGTGAAACTATGGGTTATGATATTGCAGCTCGTATCGGGGCCGGAGTTAACCGAGATAGTATGCATGCAGAGCGTGTTGATGGCTATAATCCATTGGCCGTTGTTGATGCTTACGAACGTAAAATGGAGTTGTTAAAGCAAAAGAAAGGTCCGATTTTACTGGATGTTTTAACATATAGATATAGTGGTCACTCACCATCAGATGCTTCATCATATCGCACTAAAGAAGAGGTAGAAGCCTGGGAAGCTCAGGATTGTATTGTTGCATATGGTAAAGAATTGGTAAAGGCAGGTGTTGCAGATCAGGCAGAACTGGATGCAATTCAATCTGATATAGTTGAGTTAATGAAGTACTCAATGACCTTGGCCATTGATGATGAAATAAGTCCACGTATGGATTTGGTTAAACATCCGGAGTTAATTGGAGATATGATGTTTTCCAATGAGAGTCATGACAAGATGGAAGATCGTCCGGTTGACGTAAATCATCCGATGGAAGAGAATCCAAGAGTAAAACAAATAGCTAAAAAAGAGCGCTTTGCTTTTGATGTCAATGGAAAAGCCTATTCAAAAATAAAGCAGTATCAGTTAAAAGATGGATTGTTCGAAGCTATTGTTGATCGTTTTTATAAAGATCCAACATTGGTGGCTTATGGTGAGGAAAATCGCGATTGGGGAGGTGCTTTTGCTGTATATCGTGGTTTAACAGAGGCATTGCCATATCATAGATTATTTAACTCGCCAATTTCAGAGGCTTCTATTATAGGTACTGCAATTGGTTATGCAATGTGCGGAGGTAGAGTTATTCCCGAAATTATGTATTGCGACTTCCTGGGACGTTGTGGAGACGAGGTGTTTAATCAATTACCTAAATGGCAGGCTATGTCGGGTAATGTAATTAAAATGCCTGTGGTTATCAGGGTGTCTGTAGGTTCAAAATATGGCGCTCAGCACTCTCAGGACTGGTCTTCACTGGTCGCTCATATTCCGGGGTTAAAAGTATGTTTCCCGGCAACGCCTTATGATGCTAAGGGATTAATGAATACCGCATTGCAGGGTACCGATCCGGTGATATTCTTTGAAAGTCAAAGGATTTATGATATCGGAGAGCAATTTCACGAAGATGGTGTGCCGGAAGAATATTATGAAATACCATTTGGAGAACCTGATGTTAAAAAAGAAGGTAAGGATATTACTATTCTTTCTATCGGTGCTACTGTATACAGGGCTTTAGAAGCAGCCAATGAGTTGGAAGAGAAATACGGAATGTCTGCAGAAGTAATTGATGCGCGTTCAATTGTACCATTTAATTACGAGCCTGTTATAGCTTCATTAAAAAAGACCGGACGTATTCTTTTAACCAGTGATGCCAGTGAAAGAGGTTCCTTCCTTAAGGATATGGCACAACGTATTACTGAGTTGGCATTTGATGAGTTAGATGCACCGCCGGTAGTGGTTGGATCGCGTAACTGGATTACACCGGCATATGAGTTAGAAGAATTTTTCTTCCCGTGTAAAGAATGGATGATTGATGCTATTCATGAAAAAATAGTTCCGTTAAAGAACCATAAAGTCACAAGTAATTATACTAAGGCTGAGGTTATCAGACGAAGCAAGTTAGGAATTTAATCAAATAAAAGTTCAGATGTACACTGGTGTTGCATCTGAACTTCTTTTTTAAACTTACATTCATTACTATCAAATTCATGAAAAATCTATCTACACTCCCTGAAAAATCAGAATTACTTGAATGGTTAAACGCCCAAACAAATCATCAGATATTTAAAGTTAATGCCCACTTACATACTCCTTATTCTTTTAGTGCTTTTAAAAATATAGCTCAAATCTTTGAACTGGCTGAAAAAGAAGATATGAAGGTGTTGGGAATTAATGATTTCTACTCAACTGATGGATATAGTGAGTTTAATGAGTTGGCATTGAAGCATAAAATATTCCCACTTTTTAATATTGAGTTTATAGGAGTAAACCTGTCAGATAAAGAAAAAGGAATTAGGCTGAATGATCCGGGTAACCCGGGCAGAGTTTATTTATCCGGAAAAGGATTGAACTATCCGCCAAAGCTTGAGGAGCCTTACTTATCCATGGTTAATCAAATTAAAAAAGAGATTGTAGCCAGGGTAACATTAATGACGGATAAGGTAAATGAACTTTTGTCGGAAATTAATTCGGATATCTATATTTCAATAGATGAAATCCTTGAAAAATATGCTGTAGATTTAGTGAGGGAAAGGCATATTGCAAAAGCAATCCGGGTAAAAGTTTTTGAGAAATATTCATCTGTTGAAGAGAGGTATAAATTCTTTGAGAAGCTTTATTCCGGACAAAAACCAACAGCAAACCTAAATGGAATTGCAGAAACAGAAAATGAAATAAGAAATAATTTACTTAAAGCAGGAAAGAGAGCTTTTGTGGAGGAAAATTCAAAGGCTTTTTTAGAAGTAAATATTATTAAGGATATTATTCTTAATGCAGGAGGTATACCAACTTACCCATTGTTAGCTGATAATAACAAGGGAGAATATACGCGTTTTGAGCAGGACAAGGAAACTCTGTTGAAAGAGTTAAAGTCCAGGCGTGTATACTCCATCGAATTTATTCCAAATAGAAATGATATTGAGCGGCTTAAGGATTATGCAATGTTTTTTTGGGAGAATGAAATTTTAGTCACTTTCGGTACAGAGCATAATACGCCGGAAATGATTCCTTTAACGGTTCAAACAAGAGGACACGTTGATTTAGATGAAGAGTTAAAAGAATTGTCTTATAAAGGGGCTTGTGTAGTTGCTGCACATCAATATTTGGTGGCGAAAGGAGAGGATGGTTTTGTAAAAACCAATGGTGAAAGAAATGGTGAAAGTTTGCAACCGTTTGTTGAATTGGGGCATGCGGTGATTAGTAAAAGTTTGAATTAGAATTTTTGAGGGATAAATCCCTTTGAGATATATAAAAATTGATTTGAAATAATTATGGCAATAAATAATAAAATAGTAGAAATTCTTCCGGCTTTGAGGATGATATTATCGCAGGATAAGATCAATGTGGCAAAAGTGTACGAGGAATTTGAAGCGTCGTTGGTTCAATTGGAGGTTAGCGCTCAGGGAGAAGCCAAGGAGACTATTGATCAGCTAAAAAAAGAAGTTGAATCTTATAAAGAAGAAAAAGGGTGTTTTCCTAATGTGATTGATTTAAAAGGAGTAGGAGTTGTTGTTGTGGCAGAAACTCCTTATGAAATTGATTGTCTGGTAGCGCAAAAGCCTGTCGATAAAGCTAAATTAGTTAATGGAAGAGCATCTGGAAAAACTGCTATAATTACAGGGGGAGCTCAGGGATTTGGAGGAGGATTGGTTGAGCTAATGATGAAAGATGGAGCCAATGTAATTATTGCCGATCTTAACGAGGAAAAAGGAAAAGAATTCGCATCCGAATTAAATAAAGGAGCAGGCGCCAATAAAGCATGTTTTGTAAAGGTTGATGTTTCCAGCCCGGATTCTGTAAAAGAGTTGGTGTATCAGGCAGTATGTGAATTTGGCGGTTTCGATGTGTTTATTTCCAATGCCGGTGTTTTACGTGCCGGGGGATTGGATGAGATGACTCCTGAGGATTTTGAATTTATGACTAAAGTTAACTATACGGGTTATTTTAACTGCGCCAAATATGCATCACCTGTATTAAAGCTTCAAACGGCTAATAAGTCCGGGTATTTTGCTGATATTATTCAAATTAATTCTAAGTCGGGATTAAAAGGTAGTAACAGGAATTTTGCTTATGCAGGAGGTAAGTTCGGAGGAATTGGATTAACACAGTCTTTTGCCATGGAGCTTATGCCATCAAGAGTTAAAGTGAATTCGGTGTGCCCCGGTAACTTTTTTGATGGTCCTTTGTGGAGCGATCCTGAAAAAGGATTGTTTGTGCAATACCTGAATGCAGGTAAGGTAAAAGGGGCGAAAACAATTGAGGATGTCAAAGCATTTTATGAAGCGCAGGTGCCAGCCGGAAGAGGGTGTACGGTCCTTGATGTGATGAGAGCAGTTTATTATATCATGGAACAGGAGTATGAAACTGGTCAGGCTGTTCCTGTTACTGGTGGTCAGGAAATGCTTAAATAATAAGGTTAATAAACAAAATGAATAAAGTGATGGGTATGGAAGTTAAAGCTGTGATTTTTGACTTGGATGGAACTATTATCAATACAATTGAAGATATAGCAGATGCTAACAACAGGATGTTACAAGAATTTGGATATCCTACGCATAATATAAACGAATATATAGGTTGGATTGGCAATGGAGCACGAACTTTAGTTGAGGCATCTTTACCGCCTCAAAAAAGAAATGGCGATACCTTGTATTATCTGGATAAATATGAACAATACTATCGTGAGAATATTAATAACAAGAGCAAGCTCTATCCTCAAATTGATAAATTGTTTGATTTTTTAACGGATAATAATATTCTTTTTGCCATAAATACAAATAAACCACAGCATCTAACTGATATAGTAGTGGATCATTATTTAAAGAAATGGTCTTTTACTGATGTGATAGGTCACAGAAATCACTTTCCGCATAAACCGGATCCAACAGGAGCATTGCATTTTGCTAAACAAATTAATTGCGACCCCAAATACATCTTGTTTATTGGCGATTCTATGGTTGATATTCAAACTGCCTTAGCTGCCGGTATGATACCTATGGGAGTTAGTTGGGGGTATGGACAACCACAAATGCAGGGAGATGATGTTATGTTGGTGGATCGTCCGGGTGAAATTTTAGATTATATAAATGAAACGACCATGCAAATTCAATCAATTAAATTGCACACAGGGCAATGATTGAATTTATTTGGGAGTTCCATGCAACAAATGAAAATTATAAACGCATGAAAATATACAAGTAAAGATATGAAGACTAAAGCAGTACGATTGTATGGAAAGGCTGATCTCAGATTAGAAGAATTTGAGTTGCCGGAAATTAAAGAAGATGAAATATTGGCAAAGGTAGTGTGTGATAGTCTTTGTATGTCTTCTTATAAAGCAGCAAACCAGGGAACAGATCATAAAAGAGTTCCCGATGATGTGTCTGAAAATCCTATTATTATTGGCCATGAGTTTGCCGGAGAATTGGTTGAAGTAGGGTCTAAATGGCAATCGGAATTTAAGCCCGGCGATAAGTTTTCTATTCAGCCGGCACTTAATTATAATGACGGACCTGTTGGTGTATTGAGTGCTCCGGGGTATTCATATCATCATATTGGAGGTGATGCTACTTATGTTATTATTCCTAGCGAGGTAATGGAGCTTGGGTGCTTGCTCCCTTATAAAGGAGAAGGTTTCTATCCTGCTTCTCTTTCTGAACCATTGTCTTGCGTAATTGGAGCTATGCACGCCAATTATCATACTACACCTGGTTCATATGTTCATAATATGGAAATTGTGGATGGTGGTAAAATGGCGTTATTAGCAGGAGTAGGCCCTATGGGGCTTGCGGCTATAAACTATGTGCTTCGTCGTGAAGATCGCAAACCATCACTATTAGTGGTAACAGATATTGACCAGGCTCGACTTGATCGTGCAGCAACATTGTATACCGTTGAATTTGCAGCATCGCAGGGAATTGAATTAAGGTATGTGAATACCGGAAATATGGAAGATCCTGCATCGGGTTTAAAAAAGATATCCGGAGATAAAGGGTATGATGATGTATTTGTATTTGCTCCCGTTGCTCCGGTTATTGAGCAGGCCGATGCTATCCTGGGTTTTGATGGGTGTTTAAACTTTTTTGCAGGTCCGTCTAATCAGGATTTTAAGGCCCAAATGAATTTTTATAATGTTCATTATGCATTTACCAAAGTTGTTGGAACCAGCGGAGGTAATACAGATGATATGAAAGAGGCTCTGGAGGTGATGTCTAACGGATTAGATCCTGCCGGTTTGGTAACACACATTGGAGGTATGAATGCGGTTATAGATGCTACTTTAGACCTGCCAAATATTCCCGGAGGTAAAAAGTTAATTTATAACCATATAGAAATACCATTGACCGCAATTTCTGATTTTAAAGAGTTAGGTAAAGATAAAGGAGTATATTGTATGCTTGCTGAGGTATGCGAGCGTAACAACGGTCTGTGGAGTGTTGAAGCGGAGGAGTTGTTGCTGGCTAATGCTACAGCGTTAAATTATTAATTTGAAAATACTTAATTATGATTTACTTAGCAGACACTGCAAATTTAGAAGAACTAGAACAACTGTTTTATTATTTTCCTATTGAAGGCGTTACTACCAATCCAACAATAATTGCGGCAGAAAATAAACCAATGTCTCAAATTTTGCCAGAACTTATTAAGATAACAGGTGACAAAATGTTACATGTTCAAATGATTAGTAATAAGGCGGATGACATGGTGCGCGAGGCTGTGGCTTATAAAGAAAAGTTTGGCTTGGGTGATAATTATTATGCAAAAATTCCTGTTACTACTGAAGGCTATAAAGCCATGCCTCAGATTAAAGCTAAAGGAATTAAGGTAACGGCAACAGCAATATTTACCCAACAACAGGCTTTGGTGGCTGCCAGAGCTGGAGCTGATTGGGTGGCACCTTATGTAAACAGGCTCGACAATATTTCATCTCATGGTATTGAGGTGGTAGGTAATATTGTAGAAAATATTGAAAGATATGGCCTAAATACCGGAGTTTTGGCAGCAAGCTTTAAAACAGTTGACCAGGTTCACAGGGTGAGTATGATGGGAAGTCAGGCTGCAACCATAAGTTTTGAAATACTGGAGCGTTTACGAAGCCATCCAATGACTGATATGAGCGTTGAATGGTTCGAAAAAGATGCCAAAGGATTATATGATATAGATTTTTAATAATTCAAAATAAAACAAACGATAATGTCAGAAAAAACAATACAGCAAAAGGCAGCGGATAATATCCGCATATTATCGGCCGCTATGGTCGAAAAAGCTAAATCAGGTCATCCTGGAGGAGCCATGGGCGGAGCAGATTTTATTAATATTTTGTATTCCGAGTTTTTAAATTGTGATCCTTCGAATACCGCATGGCCACATCGTGATCGATTTTTTCTTGATCCGGGCCACATGTCTCCTATGTTGTATTCAACACTGGCATTGTCGGGGTACTATTCTCTGGATGATTTAAGAGGATTCAGACAGTGGGGTAGTGTTACTCCGGGACACCCTGAAGTTGATGTTGAAAGAGGAGTAGAAAATACTTCCGGACCGCTTGGGCAAGGTCATGCCATGGCTTTAGGTGCTGCTATAGCCGAAAGGTTTATGGTAGAGAGATTTGGAGAGTGGATGGCACATAAAACATATGCTTTTATTTCTGATGGAGGAATTCAGGAAGAAATTTCACAAGGTGTAGGACGAATAGCAGGTCACTTAGGGTTGAGCAATTTTATTATGTTTTACGATTCTAACGATATTCAGCTTTCAACAAGTGTAGATGAGGTTACTACCGAAGATACGGCCATGAAATATGAAAGCTGGGGGTGGAATGTAATTACTATCGATGGAAATGATGCTGAAAAAATCAGGACTGCTTTAAATGCAGCCAATGCCGAAAGCGAAAAGCCTACTCTAATTATTGGTAAAACCATCATGGGTAAGGGTTGTGTAACATCAACCGGCGAAAGTTTTGAAGGTGAATGTTCAACGCATGGCCAACCATTATCAGCTGCAGGAGTTGATTTTGATCTGACAGTAAAAGGTCTGGGAGGCAACCCTGAAGCTCCATTTGCTATCTTCCCAGAGGTTGCTGAATTATATAATAAAAGAAAGGAAGCGTTAATCAAATGGGCTGAAGAAAGACAGGCCGTTGAGAAAAAGTGGGCTGCGGAGAATACAGCATTAGCTGCAAAACTAGCCTCCTTCTTAAACGGAGACACCCGAAATTTTGATTTCTCACAAATCAAACAAAAAGAGAACATTGCAACGCGTGCTGCATCTTCAGCGGTGCTTGCAACATTTGCTGATGAAGTTGAAAATATGGTGGTGTCATCTGCTGATTTATCAAACTCTGACAAAACGGACGGCTTCCTTAAAAAAACTAAGACATTCCAAAAAGGCGACTTTTCAGGCTCGTTTTTACAGGCCGGCGTGTGTGAATTAACAATGGCTTGTATCATGAACGGTATGGCGCTTCATGGAGGTATCATTCCTGTTTGTGGAACATTCTTCGTTTTTTCCGATTATATGAAACCTGCTGTAAGATTATCTGCATTGATGCAATTACCTGTGGTTTATGTGTGGACGCATGATGCTTTCCGTGTAGGAGAGGACGGCCCAACGCACCAGCCAATTGAACAGGAGGCGCAAATTAGGTTGATGGAAAAATTACAGAATCACCATGGAGAGAATTCAATGTTGGTTTTACGTCCTGCTGATAGCTCTGAAACTACAGTTTCGTGGAAAATGGCTTTGGAAAATACGGGCACTCCAACAGGTCTGATTCTTTCACGACAGAATATTAAGGATATTCCTGTTGAAAATAAATATGAGTCAGCACTGCAGTTGACTAAAGGTGCATATATCGTGGAGGACTCAGATGGGACTCCTGATGTGGTTCTTTTGGCCAGTGGTTCAGAGGTTTCAACATTGTTAGAAGGTGCTAAATTACTTAAAGAAGAGGGTGTTAAAACAAGGGTGGTTTCTGTTCCTTCCGAAGGCTTGTTCAGAAGTCAGGGGAAAAAGTATATGCAATTGGTTTTACCGGCTGGCATTCCACGATTTGGCTTAACGGCTGGATTACCTGTTAACCTGGAAGGTCTTGTTGGCGAAAATGGTGAGGTTTGGGGCTTGTCTTCATTTGGTTATTCAGCTCCATATACTGTGTTGGATGAGAAATTTGGTTTTACCGGGGCTAACGTAGCTGAGCAGGTTAAAAGCAAAATTTTAGCTACTGTATTAGATTAGAGTGTATTATCAACTATAAAAAAAAGTGAATCACAAGTGAATTCAAATGGGATTAAATAACGATTGTAGCTAGAATACTATAAGCAAAATCAGTAGTTATTATAATCGAATATTAATTAAGATGTGTATAATTCTCAAGGCCTGTCTATGACAGGCCTTTTTAATGTAATAAGCCTGATCATATCTCTGGATAAAAATATCTTAACCACATATATTCAGAAACTTTATGGAATGTTGTTTATGACAAGGTCGTAATTGTTGATTCAAGTAAGTAATGAAATAATAAAAATATTTTATTGCTGATATCGTAAAGTCTTTTACCAATGATCAACAGATTGTATCAAAAACATGGTTGAATTTTTATCTTTGTGTAAAATAAAAGATAATATTTTGAAAGTTACTTTTTTGGGCACAGGGACTTCACAGGGTATTCCCGTTATTGGATGTCAATGTGAGGTGTGTAAATCAGAGGATTCAAGAAATAACAGGTTGAGATCTTCAGTTTTAATTGAAGTTAATGACTTGCTATTGGTTATTGATTCAGGTCCTGATTTCAGGCAGCAAATGCTAAGGGCTGATGTGAGGCGACTGGATGGGATTTTGTTTACCCACGAACATAAAGATCATATAGCAGGACTAGATGATGTAAGGGCTTTTAATTGGGTAAATAAAAAGCATGCAGAAGTGTATGCAGAAGAAAGGGTGATAAACGCAATAAAAAGGGAGTTTGGATATGCATTCGAAGAAAATCCGTACCCAGGAGTGCCTCGGATTAATTTAAATATTATCGATCAGGAACCATTTTATATTAATTCAACTAAAGTTATCCCTATTCGGGGGAAGCATTTAAATCTGCCGGTTTTAGGATTTCGCATTGAAGATTTTACTTACATAACTGACTTTAATTATATTTCGGAGCAAGAGTTGCTGAAGGTGAAGGGTTCAAAAGTATTGGTAGTTAATGGCTTAAGGAAAGAATCTCATATATCGCATTTTACGCTTACAGAAGCATTGGATGTAATTAGTAAGGCAGTACCTCAAAAAGCTTATATTACCCATATTTCTCATCAATTAGGTTTATATGAAGCAGAGGATAAGTTATTGCCCGCGAATGTGAATTTAGCCTATGATAGTCTTGTGTTAAATATTTAGTTGGTAGTTTTCCTTTGAAGAGATCTTAAGAATAAAAATATACAAGATCCTACCAATACAGTAAATATGATTCCTATTATTTTTAACGAAAAAGATCTGCTGTATTCGTCTGATAAAAAACCTATTGAAGGAGCTATTAGTGCAAATAATCCCCTGATGAGAAGGCTTCTTATAGAGAGGACGGTTGCTCTAATGTCACTGGATGTGATGCGATTGATGTAATCCTTTAATACGGGAGTGGCGATACCCCTGCTAAAATAAAATATTCCCAATACAATTAATATCCAGGCCGAATCAATAAAACCTGAGATAATATAACTCCCTGTTATAATAACCGATGTAAGCCAAATAGTCATTTTAGGTTTGAGGCGGGCTTCTATTTTATAAGCAAACAGGGTAGTGGTGCCCACTATAAGGTTTAATACGGTATGTGTAGAGCCTATTAAATATTCCGAAAAACCAATGTCGTGTAAATACAATTGATATATCCATGCCATGGTTAAGGTTGCTGTTCCTAATATACTCGAAAAAATTAAGTTATAGCGTAATTTTGCATTTTGTACTGTCGCATACCAAACTACATTTAGAATATCTTTGAATCCGGGCTTTTTTCTTGTTGAAGCTATAATTGGTTCAATGAGCATAATAGAGGCAGGTACAGCCATAAAAGCTATGCCTGTCTGAAAAATAAATGGCAGCCGCATATGCAAGGCGGCTAAAGACCCTCCTAGGATGCCAGCTAAAGCTTCTGCATAGTTTCCTACAGTAAAGTTTCGGCCCTCGTATTTTATATATTCTTTTTCTCTATTGCACGATTTTAATGAATCATAAAGCATGGCAGAATCGGCACCTGAAACAAAACTTTGGCCAATCCCTAAAATGATTTCTGCAAGTAAAAAGTAGTAATAGCCGCTCGTGGTAGCATATACCAAAAAACCAATGGTACCCAGAATAGATCCAAAAATCAACGTTTTTTTTCTTCCCAGTACGTCGGCCAGATATCCTGATGGAATTTCAAAGATGACAATGGCGATGGAATAGAATGCTTTTAGTTGGAATGATTCCTTATCGGTGAATCCCATATCTTTATAAAATAGCATTAATATAGGCATGGTTAGCATAAACCATTTGGCTATTTTAATGATATATAGCTTTGTGATATTGGATTCAATTCGTTGATTCATTGATGTAAATTAATGCTACAAAAAGATATATAAAAAACGCCTGTTCGATATATGAACAGGCGTTGATATATGGTTGATTAATTTTTAATTGTTAAAGTGGTATAAGAAAACAATTTCTGCTTCAAATGCAGGTTTTCTGTTTCCTTCAATTTCTAATTTAACACCAATATTGGCTTTAGCTACTCCTCTTAGGTTTTTAAGTTCAACTACTTTAGCTACTAATCTAACTTTAGAATCAACTAAAACAGGCTGGTTAAATTTTAAGCTTTCGATACCGTAGTTTACTTGTAGTTTAATATTTTGAACTTCTGCTATTTGAGTCCATAGGTGAGGAAGTAGGGAAACGGTTAGGTAACCATGAGCAATAGTATTTTTAAAGGGAGACTCAACTTTAGCTTTTTCCGGATCAGTGTGAATCCATTGGTGATCAATAGTTGCATCAGCAAATAAATTAATTTGCTCCTGAGTAATAGTATGATATTCAGACTTTCCTAATTCTTTTCCTTTTAAAGCTTCTAATTCTTCGTAGCTTTTAATTATGATTTGACTCATCGATGGTTTTTTTTGTGAAATTAAAGCTGCAAATATAGCTTTTTTCTTGATACCTGTTGTTTTTATAAATCTTTTTAAAAGAGTATAAAAACAACAGGTGTGTAAGAGCTTAGGTCATTTAAAAGTTATATTTAGCTATTCTAAAATAAACCTTGTAAATATTTCGTATTCAAGTATAATCTTTTCAAATTCAATCTCAGGCAGAGGGGCTTCTTCCATATCGGCAAATCCTTTGACTTTCATTGTGGTATTGGCATATTCTCGTTTATATGTTCTGTAATTTCGTTCTTGTATGAAAATGGCTTTTCCTGCCTTTTGGCCTATAGCTTGGGCTAAATTGTCGGCCTTAACTTTTGCGGCTTTTATGGCTTTAATTTTTACTTCCTGTTTGTATTTTTCAATATTGCTGTGATCGGTTTTTATAATAGATATATTGGATATACCAAGTTTGTTTGTTTCCTGAAATACCGACCCCAGCATTTTACCGCTATGCACAATTAACTGGTACTTTTTTGATCCAAAAATGTCCGATTTTTTTAACCAATAATTTTTAAAGTTACTCGAAAAATCAAGTATGGTCAGGTCTTCACTAACATCAACTCCAATGTTCTGAAACGCTTGGATCATTTTTTTTTCTAAAGATTCCAGCGACTGTTTGCCTTTGGTATCACTATCCTTAATTTCTATGGAAAGATATATTTCATCGGGAATAATATCCAATTTAGCAGAGCCTGTTACTTCAATATAAGGTTGGTCAATAAAATTTTGAGTTCCTTGTGCAAATGCTGCTGTTGCAATTAGAATTGCCAGTAATGTGTTTGTTATCCTTTTCATCTTATCATGTTTTAAAATTCTTATACAGGATGCAAAAGGTATTACTATTCCATAAAAAAAGCGATACAAAATTGCATCGCTTTTTTTATCGAGTATTTGTTAGTTGTGTATATTGTTATGTGCTAGCCATTTGGCTTAGTTTGTTGCTGATGCTTATTTTCTTTTCTTTAGCAATTTCTGAATTTAGTTGAAAAGTAAGTTTGCTGTTTTTTACTTTAAAATTTATCATTGAATATTCAGGTTTATTACCTTGTTCTTCGGTAATAATCATCATAGGAGCATCAGCTAATGCAAATACTTCTTTTTTAAATCTGCCCGTTTTTCCGTTGGGTACAAAAACAATTTGACAATTGTTTAGTTCTGCAGATGATTCTGCTTCAATAACTTTAATGGTTGCTATACCAACATTTTTTCCATTAACAGTTCTGTTTAACTCTTTAAAAATTTCCTGATTTTTACCAAATACTCCAATGGTAAAGGTCTTCAATGATTCTTGTTCCGGCCATTTTACATACCTCATAAAGTTAGCTATGAAAGAGGCTTCTACTCTTTGTATTTGAACCTGTCCCTTAGTGTTAAAGGCAACAAGCAATACAACTATCAATCCCAGTAATTTTTTACTCATTAGTGCTACTTTTAAGTGTTTATTGATTGTATGCGCACTAACGTTGGGAGAGTATGTTAGGTTACGGTTTTATCGTTTTTTAACATTCATTTTCGAATGTTTGTCAAAATAAAGTGTTGTTTGATGGAAAAATAGCTGTTGTTTATGTATTACTGTCGCTTAAGCCCGAATGAACTTTAATATATTATTAAAATCATTTTTCATTACAGGTTTATTTATAAATGCGGAAGCTCCATTTAGTAAACAAGCATTCATGGTGTTTGGTGATGTATCTCCGGATATAATTATAACAGGAACATCTAACCATTCTTCTTCTATATCTTTTAATATTTCAAAGCCATCTTTTAAAGGCATATGAATATCAAGTAGAACCAGGTCTGGTTTTTCCTTTATTATAGTTCTCCACCCTTCAAGACCATCATTGGCTTCTATAATATCCAGATCATACTTTTTAAGCATGGTTTTAATGACTTGGCGACAGTCCTGTGCATCATCTATAATTAATATCTTTTTCATAATTAGGAATGTTAAGATTTAGTAATGAGTATTTACGAATGAGCAGTCTAAATGATGTATTAAGTTGATTAGCATATCATAATTGTATGCAGATTGTTAAAAGTAAGGGATTAAGGGGTTTGCGCTTAGGTATGGTAAATATTTAGTTATTTTTCAACTTTAGGTTGTGTATAAATAAAAAATAAACAACTTATTAATTGAATTATGGTGATAAATAGTTAGGTTTGAAGGAGGTGGTTGAATTTATTGAAAGGATGGAGTTTATTTTCCGAACAATAATATTTTTCGAATTTACATGTTATATAGTCGAAAAATAAAAAAAAATAAATTTTAAGACTATTTCTATACTTTTACATGATACATTAGTTAACTTTGCGGGCTTAATTCCCATTATGGGATAAGATGTATCAATATTTTTAAGATGATAAATAAAACACCTCATAGTTTTCATGTTCCTGTTATGGGGACGGGCTATACAGTCGAGTCTCCAATTAAAATTGCTCATTACGGAATAAGTTCAGTAGTTCCATTAACGGATCATTACTTAATTGAACATGTTCGTGAAATACATAGTAAAAATAATAATTTGCCTTTTGAACCAGTTGATAATAAGGATGTAGATGCCCGTGCATTGACCATTCAGAAGTATCTTGATTTGATGGATGATTTGGTTCAAAAAAACTTTGAGGCGCTAAAAAAGTCAGATTTTAATCAAGAAAGTGAGATTGTAAAGTATTTTGATCTTTTACCTGCAGGTTCTGAATTGAAGCAGAAATATCTGACAATGCAGCAAAGTGAAGGAGAAGAAAAAGAAATATTACAAAAGGAATTACGTGAGGAAATACAGCCTGGTAAAATTGATGTGAATATCATGACTAAGCTGGATGGCGTTAATTTTGATGACAACAACGAACCATTGTCTTCTGAATATAATGATGCCCACGCTTCATTAAGAGGATTTGCCAAGAGTAAGGTTGATGGTTCAGTAGTTCTTTCTGCCGGATTAAACCCTCGTTTGTATGGTTATATGGCTAATTTTGATGATTTCTTTCCTGATGAGAATGGATATCTTAAAAAACGAATCATTCTTAAAGTAAGTGATTATCGTTCAGCTATGGTACAAGGACGATTTTTAGCTAAAAAAGGTTTATGGGTTTCTGAGTTTAGGATTGAGTCGGGCTTAAATTGTGGAGGACATGCTTTTGCTTCAGATGGGTTTTTATTAGGCCCAATTCTTAAAGAGTTTAAAGACAATAAAGATAAGTTGGTTGAAATGCTTTTTGCTACATATAAAGATGCATTAAAGCAACAAAAAGATGTTGATGTTGAGCAGGCATTGCCAACGGCATATACCGTGCAGGGTGGAGTAGGAGATGCAGATGAGCACAATATGTTTTTAGATTATTATAATATGGAATCTGTAGGATGGGGATCTCCATTTATGTTGGCTCCTGATGTTGTGACGATTGATGATTTTACCTTAAATGTGCTTAAAGAAGGTAAAGAGGAAGATTTTTACCTGAGCGATGTATCTCCGTTAGGTGTACCATTTAATTCGGTAAAAGGTAACTGGGCAGATATTGAAAAGCAAAAGAAAATTGATACAGGTAAACCAGGAGCTGCTTGTTTAAAGAAGTTTTTGCAGTTTAATACTGAGTATACTAAATATCCAATTTGTACTGCATCAGTTCAATACCAGAAAACAAAAATTAAGGAGCTAAAAGAAACCATTACCAATACAACTGAGCTGAAGGCTAAAATTGATAAGTTGGTAGAAAAAGCTTGTTTATGCGTTGGTTTAGGAAATAGTGTAATGGATCATTATAAACTAAAACTTCCTAAAGGAGACCATGGTGTTGTTGTTTGTCCGGGACCTAACCTGGCTTACTTTAACAAGATAACTTCTTTAAAGGAGATGGTTGATCATATTTACGGAAAAACCAACAGTCTTTTTAATAACGACAGACCAAATGTGTTTATCAAGGAATTAACCATTTATATGGATTATTTAAAAGATAAAATTGATGAGTGTAAAAATGAGTATACAGCTCCTCAGATAAAATATTTTAATACTTTTAAATCAAATCTTCAGGATGGTATAAGCTATTATAAAGAGTTATTCTCTAAAGGAGATGAGTCTTTTAAAAATATGAAGGGAAAAGTGCTAAATGATTTAGTAAAGTATAAAGAAGAGCTTGAAAGCATGTTTGTGCCTCAGCCGGCAAACTAGCAACATATAAAACAATATTTAAGCGCCCGAAGCAAACTTCGGGCGTTTTTAGTTTATGTCACTATCATTTCCAAAACCTGTTTATAATATCTATCAATAAGTTCTTGTTTAAAATCCATGGCTTTTTTTTGTCGTGTTTTGTAGTCATCCTTCGATTCCTGCTTTCTTTTGGGTGCAAATAGCCTGTTGTCTTTTAATTCATTATTGATATCCTCGCTAAAATAATAATTAACAACCAGCTCTTTGGTTACGGTCCATCTTACCAATTCTCCTTCTTTATCACAACTGTAAAAACCATCACCTTTATTACTCCATGTTAAATCCCATACAGGTGCTTTGTGGTGGTGGAATTTATAAATTAAATCTCCTGTTGAAATAGCGAATAAACATATAAAGCCATCCCATGTTCCTGCCAATAAAAACCTGTTATCTGGGCTTATGCTGATGGCATTAATTGATTGAGCCTGTCCGTTGAAAACGCGAATGTTATTTCCGGTTTCAGCATCCCAGAGCTTTGCATATCCATCGTGTGAAGCAGAAAGCAGATACTTTCCACCTTTAATAAACTCAAGGCATCCCACAGGTTGATCATGAGCCAATATTTTAAGTTTTCGGGTTTGTGTGGCAATATCCCAAAGTTCAATAGTAGAATCTAAAGAGCCGGCAGCAATTGTTTTTTTATTGTTGGAAACAGCAACAGAAATAACACTCTTTTTTTGCGATGTTTTAATTTCGGTAGGTTCTGCGTTTTTTGAAGGGACCCAAAATCTGAAATTTTTTCCGTACGATCCACCTACAAAGACATCTTCATCGGGAGTAGTGGCCCAATCGGTTATATTGGTGTGGCTTCCGGTATATATTATCTTAGGTTTTTCTTCACCCGTCATCCAAAGTTTAAAACTTCGGTCACCAACTGTGTAAAAGCCATCATGTATGTTTGAGTACTTCACATTGGCCAAAGGTTGGTAATGGGCATTTATTTCCTGTATCACCTTACTGTTAGTCAGGTTAAAGCGAATTACTTTTTCATTTTCTCCTCCAATTAATAATTCAGTATCGCTTTTATTGATAGCAATGCAATTGGGTTGAAATTTAAAAGTATGGATAACTTTTTTTAAGTCATCTGCTTTTTGAGCAGTTAAACTTGTTGTAACTAATAATAGTGTAAATATTATATTCTTCATAGTTGTGTTTAATGAGATGTAAAACTATAAATATATACACGAAGATGAAAGTTATATTTTTCTAGGGTAATACCTTGACTGGATAACATGAGTAATTTTTTGTAATGCAAAATGGATGTGCGAACTATTTTTAGTCCCCATTTTATAATAATACGTACATTTTAAGTACAATTTTTGTATACGAATTCCTTTGTATTAATTAAATTTGGCGGTCCTATAATTAATAGTTCGCTAAAGTTTAAGATTGCAGGATAATTCTTTTGTAGTGCGTTCTGATGTTTAAGCGTAAAAACCTATCGATAAAATTGCTAATTATGATTTTTAATGGTAAACATAAAATATCGTTTCCTTCTTTGTTTGGAGCGTGTATGTTTGTATTTATGACTACTTTATTTTCTTGTCAACCAAAGTATTCAAAGCTGGTTAATGGCAAGTTTGAAACATACATCGTTGATAAAGGAAATATTGAAACTTTTGAAGCTGCAGAAGGAGAAGTTTTACCTGCTAATGAGGTTATTTTATTAAGCCCTGCATCAAGTATAGTAAAAAAAATCATTAAAGTACCGGGGCAAAGAGTTACCAAAGGAGAAGTGATTATTAAATTGGATACCAGGATTGTTGAAGACAAGATTGAGCAATTAAATGATCAGCTTGCTGTTAAATGTAACAGCTTAGAAAAAACAAGACTCAATGCCAGGAGTACTAAAGCAGATTTATTATATAATGAAGAAACGAAGAAATTAAAAATTGCATCGATAAAATCTACCTTAGTCGATCAGGAGCAGCTTTTTGAGGTTGGCGGTATTTCTCAGGCAAAAATTGATAAAACAAAACAGGAGCTGGTTATTGCCGAAAAAGATTTAAAACTGGTTAAGCAAAAGAATTCCATTAAACTTGCTCAATTAGCTGCTGATGAAAAAGGGTTGTTGTTGCAAATAGAAATGCAGCAGGAGGAGCTTGAAGATCAAAAAGAGCTATTGACTAAAATGGATGTTAAAGCCCCTTCAGATGGTATTGTGTTGCAAGTGCATGCCAAGGAAGGAGAAAAAATTCAGGGAGAAAAAGTATTGGTTAATGTATCAGATTTAACCCGGTTAAAGGTAGAGGCTTCCATTGCTGAAAATCATAGATGGATGATTAAGATTGGTAGAAAAGCATACATTGTATCAGGAAAGCATAGGTTAGAAGGCAGAATTAGTTCAAAAATGCCAATGCTGGATAATGGCAAGCTAAATTTTTCAGTGGTGCTAACCGGAGATGATCAGTCAAAACTTATTCCCAATCAAAAAGTAGAGTTACAGGTGGTTAAAAAAGCGCGTTATGATGTGTTGCGATTGAAAAGAGGTGAGCTAATAAATATGAAGAAGAAGCAATGTTTATACGTTGTTGAAGGAGACAGCGCTATCAAAAGAGACCTGGAGTTTGGTTTAATTACCGATGAATATGCTGAAGTAAAAGCCGGGGTAGAAGAAGGCAATGAAATAGTTATAGCCACTACGAATACGCTTAAGAAAATGAAGTCGGTAAAAATTGAAAAGTAGAAATAACATGAAGCTTAAAAGAATATGGTTACTTGTTATATTTTGCTTAGTAGTTGGCTATGGAAAAGCACAAGGATCCAATAAATTAAAATTAAGACTTAGCTTACAGAATGTGGTGGATTTAGCCATCACGCAGTCTTCATCTGTAAAGTATCAACAAAACAAGTATGAAAATTATTACTGGCGATGGAAGAATTTTCAGGCTCAGTTTAGGCCTCAGTTGGTGTTAAGCGGAGATTTGCCCAATTACAAAAAAGGTACGACGGCTGCACCGCAAAGTGATGGTAGTGTAAGATATAGAGAAGTCGATTATATTGAAAGTAGTGCAAAGTTGGCTGTTAATCAATCTATTCCACAATTGGGAACACATATCTACGTAAAAAGTACTTTAGAAAGGTATCAGGATTTTGAGCATAATTTTACCAACTTTCAAGGGGATCCGTTTGTCATTGGAGTAACCCAACCTATTTTTGCTTATAACTGGATGAAATGGTCAAAAAAAACAGAACCATTAATTTATACTGAGGCGCAAAAATATTTCATCGAGTCCATAGAGGAGATTTCTATGCGAGCCACCACAAGGTTTTTTCAGTATTTAACCGTACAAACCAATTATAAGCTTGCCGAAAACAACCTGAATAACAGTAAGGACAATCTTAAAATTGCTGAAACAAAAATAAAGCTGGGAATTATTAGCGAAAATGATTACTCAAGAATTAAACTCTCTGTTCTTACGGCTCAAAAGTCTTTATCTCAGGCCAATATGGATTTAAAAAATGCCGATTTTGAGCTGAAAAAATATATTGGTTTAGAGCAGGAAACAGAAATTGAGCTGGTAATGCCATTAAATATGATATTGTTTAAAGTGGATGCTGAAAAAGCATTGGAAGAAGCATTGGCCAACAGAAAAGAATCCTCGCAATATAAACGAAGGTTAATTGAGGCTGATAGAGATTTAACCAGAGCCAAAAGAAACAATGGTTTGGCAGCTACTTTAAGAGGGACTTATGGTACTACCAATATTTCGAATGATATTCCCGGAGTATATGAAAATACAATAGATGAACAGTCGTTAAGGTTATCTCTGGCTATTCCAATTTTGGATTGGGGAAAATCAACTTCAAACGTAAAGCTGGCAGAAAGTAAACGAGACCTGGTGTTGTTTGATGTACAGCAGGATAGGGAAAACTTTGAAAGAAATGTAATTGTTCAGGTTGAGCAGTTTGGCTTATTGAAAGAGCAGCTCGAAATTGCACAGGAGGCTGACAAGGTAGCAGGTAATGGATACCAGATTGCGCTAAAAAAATTCCAGAACGGAGAAATTAGTATTACAGATTTAAATATTTCTCTTTCCGAAAGAGACAAGGCAAAGCGTGATTATATTAAATCTTTACATACATACTGGTACTCTTATTACAGACTAAGAGAATTGACATTGTATGATTTTGAAAAAAATCAAAAAATAATGTATGGAAATCCTCTGCTGGCTGGTTTAAAAGATGATTAATCAGCTATATGTTACAACTATATCTTCTAACCACTTTTTAATGTTTAGCATTTGAGTGTGGTTATAGTTAAATTGTAATTTGTTATAGTGTTTTCTATATTTGATCAATTAACCCGATAATATAACCAATGAGAAAGTTCTTCATTGTATACATTTTTCTATTTGCTTTAATATCAAATCATACTTTCGCCAATATTGACAGTCTGTTGATTAAGTTGGAACATACAATGGAGAAGAGAGACGAGTATGACCAGAATAAAAACTTCCGCATTAAGCAATTAAAGAGTCTTTTAAATAAAAATAGTAACAGTAAGGAACAACAATATTTTATTAATAATCAGATTGTAAATGAATATCTGACCTTTACACTGGATTCGGCACTATATTATTTAGTTTCTAATTTAGAGCTTGCTAAGGAGCTTAATTATAGTGAATTAATAAATCAATGCAATATCAAAATTGCTGACGTAATGGCTTCAACGGGAAGAGCTTTTGAGGCCTATGATATTTTAATGGAAGTTGACAGGCCAAATCTGGATAAAAAATTACTTATAGAATACTATAAGTCTTTAATTAAAGTATTTAATGAGGTTTTTTTTTATGCTCCACTGGCTGATAATTACCAAAAATATTATGCCCAGGTCGAAATATATACTGATTCTTTAATACCATATCTTAATCCGGAATCAGATGATTACTTAGCTATTCTGGAGAAAAAATATCGTGATGAAAGAAATTTACAGGAATGTAAAAAGATTAACACAAAAAGGTTATCAAAAACCAAAATAGGAAACCGAAATTATTCCTTAATTACTTTTGAACGATCACTGCTTCATCAGCTTGAAGAAGATGAAGAAATGCAAATGAGATATCTAATTTTATCTGCAATTTCTGACATACAGTCTTCAGTAAAAGACAACGCATCCCTTACCGAACTGGCTTTAATATTAAACAAAAAAGGAGATATAGACAGGGCGCACAGATTTATTAAGTTTTCTTTTGATGATGCTTCATTTTTTAATTCAGAGTTAAGGTTTAAAGTAATTTCAGAAATCTTCCCGGTTATAAACGAAGCTTATGAGTTAAAGTCTGAAAAGCAGAAAAAGAAGTTACGTTTATTATTGGTTGTAATTAGCGGGCTTTTATTATTACTATTAATAGCGATTTATTTTATTCATCGTCAGTTAAATACATTAAAACAAACCCAAAAAGAACTGAAGATAATTAATGACCGTTTAAATGACTTAAATCAAAGCCTGGCTGATTCCAATAAAAAATTAAATCAGGCTAACGACCAACTATTTGAGTCTAATCATGTGAAGGAACATTACATTGGTAACTTTTTAAGTATTTGCTCCAATTATATTGACAAAATGGATCAAATGAATAAAATGGTAAACAAGAAGATTGCCAATCGTAAAATAGAGGAGTTGTTTGCCGAAACAAAATCTCAAAAGCTAATCGATAAGGAGGTCAAAGAGTTTTACGAAAATTTTGATGATACCTTTCTGCATATATTTCCAAATTTTGTTCAAGAGCTTAACGCATTGTTGTTAGAGGAAGAGCAAGTACAACTTAAATCAGAGGAACGCCTAAATACGGAACTGCGCGTGTTTGCATTAATCCGTTTAGGTATTCATGATAGTTCAAAAATTGCCAAGCTACTGCGTTATTCGGTAAATACCATTTACAATTACCGTGTTAAAATTAAAAACAAGGCTAAAGGCAATAGAGAAAGCTTTGAACAACAAGTGATGGAGATAGATGCCGTGAAAGAATAAATCCTTTTGTGCTCATTAAGAAGTACAACTTTTGTTTGCAATATAATACAAGATGGGAATCAGCTCTCCTCCTTCAAAAGGAGGAGTACCTCGTCGATTGCGAGGGGAGGTGGTTTGCATAGTTTTATGATAATGCAACATATCTGTTAACTTATATTTTATTTCAACCCTTTCAGGGTTGTTGTATTACATATTGAATATCCCGAGTTGCCACTCGGGGCTATTCACGTATTACCCTTTCAGGGTAAATTTAAAGTTTGCAAAATATAACAATGCTGTAAATCAATCCTGAAAGGATTTAATATAAATAGCCTCGGATGACTATCCGGGGAAGAATTATTCGAGAAATCACAACTCGGAAAGTGTTGATATCCTTCACACATCACACCGAAAAATAACCTTCTTTTTACCTATTTTCTTTAATTTAAGGATTAATAACGTCCACTTTTTTGCCTGGATCCATATTTTCTTATATCTTGATTTTGAGTCATTAAGGAATTTTCGCATCTCTTAATAGTCCACTTTTTCACTACTCAGCTTCGGAATTCCCTCCATTTTCCATTCAATTTACATTTAAAAGTTAAAGCAGCTAAAACATGTTAAACCAATCGGAAGATTCACTTATTAATCTCCGATTATAATTTGAATGAATTATGAAAAAAATATTACTTCTATTAATGGTGGGAATTGGTATTCTAAACTCAAATGCCCAAAATGCTACAGTTACCTTAAAAGTGATCGACAACGAGGATGGTGCTTTAACCAACAATGTTGATGACAATAACGAAACCAATGTTTTTTGCTGGGCAGGAAGTGATGCCGGAGCTTTTTATGAAGGAGATTGGTGGTATCCGATGTATGCTGGTGAAACAGGAAGAACAGGAGGGGAGTTAATTAAGGAAAGTGGTGTTTGGACTTGGCAATGTACATTTTATAATGTTGCTGAGGGAGAATATCGTTGGAACCCGCATATGAAAACACTGGGATGGGCTTCAATTAATAACTTATATACTTATGGAGAAAGTGCGGATATCTATTTTTCTGTTGCAGCCGATGGTACCATCACGGGGCAAACTACTTTAGAACTCCCTCTAACATCTACCAGCAACAAAGTTGTAAGCAATGACAGCCTTAAAGCTTATAGTGTTGGAAAACGCATTCTTATTGAAAACCTTAATGAAGCAGAACAACTAATTGTGTTTGACCTGTCTGGTAAATTAGTATCGCAAATGACTGTTAAATTCAATGTTGCAGAAGTTTGTGTAGATCAACCTGGAATATATTTAGTGAAAACAACAGACTCATCATTAAAGGTATTGGTTAAGTAATTTCAATACCTGTTATCTCAGTCTATATTATTAATCTATAATTTTAAAAAGAATGTCTAAATCCTTATTCAGGGCGTATCATAAGTTCATCTTATGTACGGCTATTGGACTTATCATGTCCCTTTCAGCTATAGCCCAACAATCAACAATCGAAGGGAAAGTAATTGATACCAAAGGCGAACCCATTCCGGGCGCATCGGTTATATTAAAAGGTACAACTTTAGGTACAATTACAGGAGTGGATGGAGATTATACCTTAACAGGTGAATTTTCATCAGATGGAATTTTAATATTTAGTTTTATTGGAATGCAATCTCAGGAACAAGCAATCTCCAACAGAAAGGTAATTAACGTTACCATGAAAGATGAAGTTCTTGGTTTAGATGAAGTTATTGTAGTAGGTTACGGAACTCAGGAGAAAAAGGATATTACAGGTTCTGTGGCTTTGGTAGGTTCTGATGAATTAGAATCGAGACCAAATACGCAACTAGGTTCATTAATTCAAGGTAGAGCAGCAGGTGTTCGTGTTGTATCCGGTTCGGGAAAACCATCAGAAGGTATTAGTATCAGGGTAAGGGGAACCAACTCTATTACTGCTGGTAGTGAGCCTTTGTATGTGGTTGATGGTATTCCTACAAGCGATACCAGGTCAATTAACCCGGCAGATGTTGAAACAATGACCGTATTAAAAGATGCTTCTTCTGCAGCTATTTATGGAGCGCAGGGTGCTAATGGTGTGGTATTAATTACAACTAAAAAAGGAAAGTCGGGGAAAACAACCGTGAGCTTAGATGCTTACACTGGTTTTTCAGAGGTATGGAATACTTTGGAGGTTTTAAATGGTGAGCAATACCGCGATTTAATGACTGAGATGGGACAGTCTACTGATTGGAACCGTTATAACAAAAATACTGATTGGCAAAACGAAGTGTTCCAAAGAGGAGTATCTCAAAATTACCAGTTGTCAGTTTCAGGAGGTAGTGATAAAACAAATTATTATATCTCAGGAGGATGGGTAAAGCAGGAAGGTGCTGTTAGAAGCTCGCAAATGGAGAGAGCAAACTTTAAAATTAACCTTGATCAGGAGGTAAACGATTGGTTAAGTTTAGGTACCCGAATTGCCTACACTAAGTATTCTGATGTAGATGTGAATGACAACAATGCTGTTAACCAGGGTGGTGTTTTAACCGGAGTTATCAATACACCTTCTGTTATTGGTATTTACAATGAAGATGGCACGTTTACATCTAACCCGTTTCAAAACTGGGAAAATCCTATCGCAAGTACAGATGGTTCCGAAAGGGAATACAATAGTCATCGTTTCTTAGGAAACATGTATGTTAAGGTTGACTTTTTAAAGGATTTTTCTTTTAAAAGTAACATGGGTGTTGATTTTAGTAATGGTATTTACGATTACTTTTTAGATCCTTATTTAACCAGTTATGGTAGTGCAAAAAAAGGTATGGCTACCAATAACACTCATCATTCTACTTACTGGATGCTGGAAAATACATTATCCTATAATAAAAAACTAAATAACCACTCCATTGAAGCCTTAGTGGGAGGTGTAGCACAAAAGTTTTTGTGGGAGAACAATTATATTACCACTGAAAATTTTTCAAGTAACGGTGTTAAAACGACCAATGCAGGATCTATTATTACTTCTGCAGGTAATACAAAGTCAGAGAAAACAAACACCTCTTTTATCAGTCGTTTAAATTATGCTTTCGCAGATAAGTATTTATTAACGGCAAACTTTAGAGCAGATGCATCCAGTGCTTTTGGTCCGGATAATCGTTGGGGGTACTTTCCTTCATTCTCTGCCGGATGGCGTATCTCACAAGAACCTTTCATGTCAGGTTTAGAGTTCTTAAATGATTTGAAAGTTCGTTTGGGATGGGGTATTGTAGGTAACGACCAGATCCGAAACTATGCTTACTTCGGATTATCCGGTTCTGGTGCTAATTACCCAATTGGTGGACAAGCCATGCCGGGTTCATACCCTTCAGCTATTGACAACAACAGTTTAAAATGGGAAGAGTCAGAGCAAACTAATGTTGGTTTAGATTATAGCATGTTAAATGGTCGTGTACAGTTAACTGTAGATGCATACTTGCGAAAGACAAAGGATTTATTGTTAGATGCTCCGCTTCCACATAGTACGGGTTATGACAATGCTTTACAAAATATTGGTAACCTTGAAAACAAAGGTTTAGAGTTCAGTTTAAGTACGGTTAATATTGATAAGGCCGTTAAGTGGAGTTCAACTTTTAACCTATCTTTTAACAGAAATAAAGTAACCAACCTGGTTGTAGAAAGTTTACCAATGGGTAATGTGGCCGGTAGAGGAGAAGCCATTTTATTAGAAGAGGACAAACCACTTGGAACACTTTACGGATATGTATGGGGTGGCGTAGATCCGGAAACCGGTAATGGTTATTATGTTGACCAAAACGGTGAAAGTACATTTGATCCAACACCTGAAGACAGGAAGGTTATTGGTGATGCCAATCCTGATTTCTTCTACGGACTTAATAATACCGTAAGTTATAAGGGCCTTGGACTAACTGTGTTCCTTGAAGGAAGTCATGGTAATGATATGCTCAATGCTACCAGAATTGACTCAGAAGGAATGAGTGACCCTAAAAACCAATTGCTAACAGTAAACAGCAGATGGAGAAAACCCGGGGATATTACAGATATACCAAAGGCAAGTTGGGCCAATACTGATAACTCACGAATTTCAACCCGTTTTATCGAAGATGCATCTTATATGCGCATAAAAACAATCACATTAAGCTATGATATTCCTCAAAAGTTATTGAGGAAATTTAACATCGACAGAGTAAAAGTGTATGCCACTGGCGAAAATCTGCTAACGCTGACTGATTATAGTGGTTTTGATCCTGAAGTGAATGCTTTTGGCGGATCAAATACCATGAAAGGCATTGATTATGGAACCTATCCACAAACCCGAAACGTCATCTTTGGTTTAAATGTGACTTTTTAATAAAGAAGATTATAGATAAAAGACATGAGACAAAAGACTAATAAGCAGGATGCTAAAGTTTAAATGCTCATCTCAAAATAATCTACATCAAATGTTATAAAAACAGTAAAAAAATGAAGATTAAAACATATATATTAAGTGGTTTGATTGCGGCTTCAGCCATGTCATGTGATGACTTCCTTGACTTGCAGCCTATATCAGAAGAAACTACAGCAACAGCATACGAGTCGTATAGCCAAATAGAGGCTGCACTGACCGGAACATATGAATCGTTTCAATCAGATGCATATGTATGGAATAATATTATTTTTCAGGATGTAAGATCCGATAACCACTATGCAGGAGGAGATAACCCGGAGATTTTTGAATCGGATTTATTAAATGTATCCGCTACTAACTCTAAGGTGTATCAAAGTTGGTCGAACCTGTATAATGCCATTTTAAAGGCCAATATCGTGTTAGATAAAGTGGATGGTGTTGATGATCCAAAATTATCAGAAGAAAGAAGAGATCAAATTAAAGGTGAGGCTTACTTTTTAAGGGCTTATCATTACTATAACTTAGTTAACCTGTGGGGAGGCGTTCCTTTAATTCTTAAACCGACAACTTCTACTGATGCTGATGCAGTGAATATTCCTCGATCAACAGCAGCCCAGGTTTTTGAGCAAATACTAGTTGATTTGGATTTGGCAGCAGATTTACTGCCTGATACTTATGGTGATGATGCAAGCATAAACAAAGCACGTGCAACAGCAGGTGCAGCAAATGCGCTAGCTGCCAAAGCTTGTGCACAAATGCCTGCACCTGACTATGCAAGAGCATTAGACTATATTAAAGAAGTAGAAGATAGTGAGGCTAATTACCAACTAATTGATTATGCTCACCTTTTTGATGGAAACCATTATAACAATGCAGAATCCATTCTTGAAATTCAGTATCTGGGTGGAGATGAAGGTAATTGGGGACCACAGCTTTTGTTACCACCATCTATTAGTGGTGATTCATGGAGAAAGTTTGTTACTCCTTCTAACGACCTTGTTAATGCCTTTGATGCAGAAGGTGATAATATTAGAAAGAATGCTACTGTTTTATTCGAAAATGTTAGCTGGATTGATGAATATTGGGGAATAGAAGAACCGAGTGATGGTAATTCAAATCCTAATAATGTTGCCTTTAGTTACAAGTGGAAAAATGCCATGGGCTGGTCCAGTACCGATCGTCAATACATTCTTCGATATGGAGACATTGTACTACTAAAAGCAGAAGCTCTTAATGAAACCAACAAGTTAAATGAAGCAGCTGCTGAAGTTGATCTTATTAGAGTACGGGTAAACCTTGATCCGCTAACAGCTGAGCAAAAAAGCAGTAAAACGGGTTTGCGTTTAGCTATATTAAATGAACGTCGTTTAGAGTTGGCCCAGGAAGCACAACGTTGGGACGATTTAGTACGCTATGGGGTTGCTGTTGAAACCATGAATAACTTGGTAGAGATTGATTTAAGAGATAATCAGCCGGTAGATTATAATATGACAGAGGCTAAAATCTTGTTACCAATACCTCAGCAGGAGCTTGACAGAAATCCAAACTTAACGCCTAATCCTTCTAACTAATAATAATCATGAATAAGAAATTAAACATAATAGTTGCCCTTTTGGTCATGATAATGGCCTGGGGCTGTGAAGAGGATAGTAATCTTCAACCAGAAGGAAAGTGGGAGTTGTCTTCTCCTGCTGATCTTAGTGTAAGCATAGGGAATGCTATAACTCTGGATGAGTCAAAACCTGATGAAGAGTTAACCTTTACCTGGACACCAGCTCATTCATCTGCTAATTACAATGTATTTTACGAATTGCACATCGTAAAAGTAAGTGCAAAAGATACAACATCATTGTTGGTAGTTGATTCTGATAATGGAGGAAAAGATACACAGGCAAAAATTAATGCCAAAGTTATTGATGAAGCATTATCAATAGGTGGTTTTCCGGCCAATCAGGAGGCATCCGTAAAATACACGGTAAGAGCCAAATGCTTAAGCAAAACATCTGATGCGCCATATGAAGATATAGCCGTAACACGTTTTGCTACAGAAATAATTCCTGATCAATTGTTTATTTCAGGATTAGCTACTGAGAATGGAGATGATTTAAGTGAGGCGATACAGCTAAAAAGGTTAAACGATGAAAACCTTAACCCTTCTAATAAGTTTGAAATTTATACGAAGCTTTTGGCAGAGAAAGAATTTCAATTTTATAGTGCTCAAAGTTTACCAGCTCATCAATATGGTGGTGCAGAAGGAGAGTTAGTGAAGTCTGGTGTAGCCTTAACTGTAAGCGAAGAAGGTGTCTATAAAATCAATATCGACCTGGATAACAATACTTACTCAATGTTTAAAGTTGACTTTTTAGGTGCCATAGGTAGTGTTTTTGAAACAGGATGGGGAGGAGACCAACTGTTAGAATACCAAGGGTTAGGTGTTTGGAAAGCCAGTATTGACTTTGTTGCTGAAGGTGGTTTTATTTTCAGAGCAAACAAAAATTGGGTTAACATCCTTAAACGTGTTGTAGGAACAAGTAATCAAATTGTTGCCGAAAGTGATGCAGCATCTCAGGGTGTTTCTTACGAGGATATTCCATCTAATGTAAAAGGTCTTCATATTCTTACACTTGACTTATCGGCCAATGGCTATAGTTTTAGCATTGAAGAAGATCCTGATGCGCCTATCGGTGGGGACCCTATTGAAGCTCCGGAAAGTCTGTATTTGTTGGGAGGAGGAGCAGTTATTGATCAGCTTACAAAACAAGGAGATGTATTTACTTCAACAAAAAATCTGGCTTTACAAGCAGGAGTAGAATATCAGTTAAATACAGCCTCTGATGGTTCTGGAACCTCATATACTATTGATGTTAACTTAGGTGTTACAGAATCTCCTGAAGATGTTAGGGTAATGGTAAACTCTAATTTATTTGATACTTCAGGTAACATTACAGTGGAAAGAGACCAGGCGTATCAACTAGAAATAAATTTTGCAGAGGCCAAATTAAAATGGTCGTATTATAACCTATTCATGTTTCATTGGGATGAAATCAATCAAGGTTGGGACAATAGAGAAGAATTTCTATTAACTTATGAACATCCGTATAAATGGAACTTAACCGCAGATTTAACTGCAGATTTCGATCATAAATTTTTCTCTCCATGGGATAATGACTTTGGAGCAGATGATCCTTCTGCGTTAAGCGGAACAATGACCAATAAAGGTGGATCAAATTTTAGAAATATTACTAACTCTGGAACATACCTAATATCTATTGAGCTTAGTGAAGACTACTCAATAGGAACATATGAGTTTGTTGCACAATAATAATTAGCTCCGGGTTTCCTGTCCACCGACAGGCGAGATAACCCGGAGAATTAAGGATATGTTATGGATTTTAGCCTAAATATATGTTTAGGCTAAAGCCCAATTACATTATAAATTAGACACGGGATAAATCCGGTGCCTAATTAAAAGCAAAAAAATTAAACATGAACTATATAAAAATGTCAGTATTAACATTAGTAGCAGTGCTGGTTAGTATGTTGGGAATACAATGTTCTGATGATTCCGAAAATAATATAGCTCCACCACCTGTAGTATCGGATCCTTATGATGTACAGTTATATTTATCTACCTATGATGGTTTAGCTAAATTTAATAAGAAGGATGTAAAATTTACAGAGGTTGATCCCAATAATAATCCAACTATTACCATTGATGCAGAACAGACTTACCAGGAAATGGATGGCTTTGGTTTTACTTTAACAGGTGGTAGTGCAATGCACCTATCAAACATGGGTTCTGCCCAGAGAAGTGCATTATTAAATGAGTTATTTGCTTATGATGATGAGAATATTGGTGTTAGTTATTTAAGGATTAGTATTGGAGCTTCAGATTTAGATTCGTATACTTTTTCGTACAATGATTTACCAGACGGAGAAACAGATGTGGACATGCAAAAGTTTTCCCTGGCTCCTGATAAAGCCTATTTAATTCCTGTGTTAAAGGAAATTTTAACTATCAATCCGGATATAAAAATAATGGGTTCTCCCTGGTCGCCACCAACCTGGATGAAAACAAATAATGCGACTAAAGGTGGTGAATTAAAGCCGGAATACTACCAGGCTTATGCCAATTATTTTGTGAAATACGTACAGGAAATGGCCGATGAAGGCATTACTATTGATGCTATTACTGTTCAGAATGAGCCTTTACATCCGGGAAATAACCCAAGTATGTATATGCCGGCCAACGATCAGGCCATGTTTGTAAAATCTACTTTAGGTCCTGCTTTTGAAACAGCCGGCATCAATACCAAAATCATTGTGTATGATCATAATGCGGACAGAACCGATTACCCGATAAGCATATTGAATGATCCTGAGGCAAAGAAATATATAGATGGTTCCGGTTTTCATTTATATGGAGGAGAAATTGGAAATTTAAGCAGTGTTCATAATGCCCATCCGGATAAAAACCTGTATTTCACTGAGCAATGGGTTGGTGCTCCAGGGAATTTTGGAAATGATTTAGTGTGGCATATTAATAATTTAATTATTGGAGCTTCTCGTAACTGGTGTAAAACAGTTTTAGAGTGGAATTTGGCAGCAGATTCTAATCTGAAACCGCATACCGATGGCGGATGTACTCAGTGTTTGGGCGCATTGACCATTGACGGAAATACAGTAGTTCGTAATCCGGCTTATTATATAATTGCACATGCTTCAAAATTTGCACGTCCGGGATCATTAAGGGTAAAAACAAACTTACCATCAGGTTTACCTAATGTAGCTTTTAAAACACCATCTGGTGAGTTGGTAGTTGTAGTGCTTAACGATACGGGATCGGAACAAATTTTTAATATAGAAATGAATGAAGAAATGTTTTCAGCAAAACTAGCTTCTAAGGCAGTAGGTACTTTTGTCTGGAAACAGGAATAAATAATACGGTGTCTTTTGAATTAGCCTGATATACAAGAAATATTGCACGGGTTAAAAAGTAGATGGTGGATTCATTAGACACATTGTTTTACATCAAATTATACAGAAAATGAAAAATTTTGGGATAGTACTCATAGCCTCATTGTTTTTTGCTTGTACTTATAACAAAGTTAAAGAAGAGCAGGAAACCTATGCTGCTTATTCAGCAGAAGGAAAAGAGGTGAAAGTTTATACAACAGCTAAAAATACAGACGATAGGTTATCGTTTAAGCATACGCTAAACTTTGTAGATGCAACACAACCTTTAGAAACAGATATTGCTGTATTTGTAAATCCGGATAAGCAATTTCAAAGTTTTATAGGAATTGGAGGTGCCATTACTGATGCTTCGGCAGAAGTTTTTGCCCGGTTAAGCGAAGACAAACAGAATGAGCTGATTAATGCTTACTATGGAGTTGATGGAATTGATTACAGCTTATTGCGTACAACCATACATAGTTGCGATTTTAGTTCGGAAAGCTATACTTACATTGAAGAAGGAGATAAGGAGTTAAAAAGTTTTAATATCGACCATGATAGAAAGTATCGGATCCCATTGATTAAAAGAGCTATGACCTCTGCTTCGGATTCCTTACTTTTTTATGTAAGTCCGTGGAGTCCGCCAGCCTTTATGAAAGGGAAAAAGGATATGCTAAAAGGAGGGAAGTTGTTACCGGAATATTGCCAGTCATGGGCATTATACTATGCTAAATTCATTAAGGCCTATGAGGCAGAAGGAATGCCTATTTGGGGACTGACTATTCAGAATGAACCTATGGCAGTACAAACCTGGGAATCCTGCGTTTATACAGCAGAGGAGGAGAGAGATTTCCTTAAAAACTACCTTGGACCAACATTGGAAAAAGAAGGTTTAGGCGATAAAAACATTGTTGTTTGGGATCACAACCGTGATTTAATTTCCCATAGAGCCAATACTATATTTAGCGATCCGGAAGCAGCAAAGTATGCCTGGGGAATTGGTTTCCACTGGTACGAGCGTTGGGCAGGAGGAGAGTCTATGTGGGATAACCTGCGAAACATTAAAGAATCATTTCCTGATAAAAACTTACTTTTTACCGAAGGCTGTATTGAAGCTTTTGTGGAGACTGATTATCAGCGTTGGTCAAACGGGGAGCGTTATGGCAAGTCTATGATCAACGATTTTAACTGTGGTACTGTTGGTTGGACTGATTGGAACATACTATTAGACCATACAGGGGGGCCAAACCATGTAGGTAATTTTTGTTTTTCTCCTATCCATGCCGACACCAGAACCAACGAATTGATTTACACGCCATCGTATTACTATATAGGGCATTTCTCAAAGTTTATCCGACCTGGTGCAAAACGTGTAAGTACTACATGTAGTCGAAGTCATTTGATAAGTACATCCTTTATTAATGGCGATGGAAAAATGATTACTGTGGTAATGAATGATACAGAAGAGGATATTGCTTACAAACTTATTGTAGCTAATTCTGAAACTACACTGGAAATTCCTGCACACGGTATTCAGACTGTGATTTACTAAATAGCTGTAGAAACAACTTAATGAATATAGGGAGCACTTTGGTTAGTGTTCCCTTTTTTATTTTCTTATTTACTTAGTCCTGAAATAGTGTTACATAAAAAGTAATGAAATAAGAGGTTAAGAAAGAGTGTGTTAGGTGTGTATAAAGAGATTCGTCTTTTACAGGGTATTAATCAAACAGGTTCATTAGAGCATTTTTTTTACGTGTAGAAACAGGTACTTGTGAGTTGTCGCTTAATATAATGGAACAGCCGTCTCTTTTTTCAATATGACTAATGTGTTTAATATTTATCAGGTGCGATTGGTGCGACCTAAAAAAGCCTAGTTCGCATAGCTGGCTGTCGTATTCTTTTAATGGTTTTGATACAAGTATTGGTTGGCGGTTTGAGAAATAAAATTGAGTATAATTACTGGAAGCTTCGCATCTAATCACATCGTTTTTATCTACCAGATAAATACTGTCTGAAGTTTTCAGTACCAGTTTCTTTTCTTTTTCGTTAGGAGGTATTAGGTTTTCCAATAACTTGCTTAGGTTCGTTGTGGCATGTCCAAGTTGTTGTTTAACCTTATCAATGGCATCATCTAA
Organism: Labilibacter sediminis; assembly: GCF_005877885.1. Lineage (GTDB taxonomy): Bacteria > Bacteroidota > Bacteroidia > Bacteroidales > Marinilabiliaceae > Saccharicrinis > Saccharicrinis sediminis. The sequence continues at coordinate 83,371 of NZ_VCHY01000009.1, read as the reverse complement.
ATCATCTGTATCAATGGGTTTTAGCAAATAATCAACCGCAGAATAACGAAAAGCTTTCACGGCATATTCATCATAAGCAGTTAAAAAAATAATGCTAAAGTCAATATGTTCCAGTCGGTTGAGGAGGTCAAAACCATTTCCGTCTTCCATGTTAATATCCAAAAAAACCAGATCAGGTTTATGCCTTTTAATGGCTTCTAAACCGCTGTATACACCATTGGCTTCGCCTACAATCTGAATATCGTTATATTCGTATTTTAAGATACTTTTAATAGCCTCTCTGGCATTTTTTTCGTCGTCTATGATTAGGGTTTTAATATTCATCTTTATTGTTAATGTATGTTGCCGGAAGCCTCATGGTAACTACGGTACCTTCTAGTTGTTTGTCATCTTCCGACAGGTCCTTAATAATAATTGAGTATAGGTGTTTCGATTTTTTGTTGAAACTTTTTATCCTGTCTCTAATGATAGAGGTAGATACTGATTTATGAGTGGTACTTTTGTTTTTTATGGTATGCAGGTACCCTTTACCATTATCTTTAACTGTTACTATTAAAATATCTTTTTCCAGATTAAAGTTAATTTCAATTATTCCATTACTCGTTTTGTGATATATACCGTGTTCAACCGCATTTTCTATAACAGGTTGTATCATCATGGTAGGCAGAGCTAATTTATGCGCATCGTTAATCCCTTCTGTTGTAATCGAAAAATCAAAAGCTTCGTTAAATCTTAACTGCTGCATTTCCAGGTAAAACTTCAGGGTTTGTATCTCTTGCTCAATGGAGGTTAGCTCATGGCGCATGTTGGTTAAAAATAAACGCATCAACTTAGCAAATTTCGATAAGTAATTACCGGCTACATGGGGCTTGTTTTTGTATATAAAGCTTTGAATAGCCATTAATGCATTAAAAATAAAATGCGGATTAAGTTGAGAAAGAAGTAAGCGTTGTTTTAGTTTTAAATTGCTTTCAAGTATGTGTATTTTCTTTAGCCTCTGATTAATCCATATCCAAAGTATTAGGATAACACCTAACAGTATCGCAAGATAAAACCAGGTACTTTTCCAAAAAGGCGGACGAATGCGAATAATTATCTCCGACATCGACTCATTGGGATTTTTTTTGTTTCGTACCTGAAACCGGTATCTTCCCGGTGCTAATTTTGTATAGGCTGCGTAATTTTTTGTTGTACTTATCCAGTTTTTATCAACTCCTTTTAGTTTGTATTCATAATTTATTTTGTCAGTATTATATTGTAAGGCTGAAAACTGAATGGTTACAAAATTGTCGTTGTATTTTAGCGATAGTTTTTTGTTTGGTTCAAGAGGAAATGCAACCTCATGACCCATTACTTCAATGGAAGTTAAAGTAACAGGAATGTTGTAAGGGTTAAAATTTATTTCGTCGGGTAAAAAATAAAGGAAACCCTGCTCTGTACCTATACAGAATTTGCCATTTTTTAGTTTAAGTGCAGCCCCTGTAAACGTTAGTTTGTTTTGCTTGTGGATATCAGCCTGTTGACGTGAAGCATTAATGATGGAAATGTGGTTTTCGGTAATAATCCAAAGCTGTTTTGTATTATCTTCAAGCAAATTAAGGACAGGCTCATTGGGTAATAAGTCTGCAAATTCGGGTTGTGTAAAGCTGTCGCTGCCGGGTTGATAAAGGTTAAGTTTTTCGCCTCCAATAAAAATTTCACCATCGCTGCTTTCAAGAAAACATAAAGCATTATTTCCCTGGTAGCCTGAATTGTTTTCAGCAAAATAATGTGAAACCAGTTTTTGGTTTGAACCAATTTTATTGACTCCTCTGTTGGTAGTTCCAACCCACAAACGGCCCTCCTTATCCGGCTTAACAAAGCTAATCAGATGCGAACTGATCATTTGCTTTGTTGGTTCATTAAATTTAACAAGCATATGGCTGGCGGTAGAATATTCCATATAACCATCGGATGTTGCCATGAGTAAATCATCTCCTTTTCGTTCTATGTCGTATATAGTATAAGCCTTTAGCTCTTCGGTTGTTTTAAATAAATTATTCCCGTTAAACGTGATTAGCCCTCTGTCGGATGCCAGATAATAGAGGTCGTTTATTTTTTCTATGTCAAACAGTTGGTTGGTTAATAAACCTTGCTTGAATGAATTGGAAAGGTTATAATTTTTAACCTCTTTAAAAGATAAATCACAAATAACAAAGCCCTGATTTAAGATAAATACAAGTTGATTCTCAAATGGCTTTATCTTTTTTACGGCCATACTTTTTAAAGGAGAAGATTCCAGCGAGTTGGGAAGAGGTGAAAATAATTTTTTCTGGTGATCGTACAATAGTAATCCCTGATCTGTTCCGATTAAAAGATGGTTCTGATTAAACTGGCAAAGCGATAATATGCTTTTATTCTCAAGTGGGGATTTATCTTTATTATTTTCAATAAGGAAAAGACGATTTTTTGCTTTTATAAAATATTCAAGTCCAAGGTCGGAGCCTACCCAATAGTTAAGGTTGTCAACATCAGGAATCATTGCCCTATAGGGTCTTAATTCTTTAGTGATGGGCGCGAAATGCCTTGTGTTTTCGTTAAAGGCTATAATGCTGCTATCCGTTAACAGGTAGGTATCCCCGTTATGGGTAAGACCACCGTATAGTTGCTTAAAATTAGGATAGTTAGCACTTGTAAGGCCCAGATTGGTTCTGGTGTTTTTATAAAAGTTTGACTGATAGGCTTTAAAGTTTCCTGTTTTGCGATTAAATATATAGATAACGCCCCACTGTCCGGCGCAAATTACCTGATCTTTATTGATTACCTGGGCGTAAATAGGTCGGTTGTCAGGGTGAATGATGGGTTTAAAGTTATCTGTTGTAAATTGATTGCTATTGGTGTTAAACAGATGAATGCCTAAACCTCCCCACACGCCACACCATAAGGTATGATCACCATCAAACCAAAGGTCGTTGTACCAATCTCTCTTTCTGGAGTCGGGAAGAAGCGCATAACGGCTGAATTTTTCGGTTTTAGGATTAAAGTGATTGAAGCCAACACCTTGCCAAAGACCTACCCAAATGTTGTCTTTATTGCCCTCGATAGCATTAACACTGTTTGAAGAAATAGAGTGCGGCTGCCTGGAAGTTTGATAGGAAATAAATTTTTCAGAAGGGATGTCCAGTTTATTTAAACCACCACCATCGGTGCCAACATATAAAACACTGTCGTTAGCCTGGTAAAAAGCCTGCACTTCGTTATGACTTAATGAAGATGATATGGATGGGATATGTCTGAACAAACGAATCTTGTTTTTTCGCTTAAGGAGTATGCTAACTCCTTCCTGGGTGCCAGCCCATATGTTTTCGCGATCATCAATTAAAACACAGTTTACATGATTGTGTATCAACGATAATTCGTCACTTTCGTTGTGGGCAAAACGGGTAAAGCTTTCAGAAGAACTGTGGTATCTGTACAATCCTCCTCCCGTGGCCAGCCATAAAAAACCATTGGAGTCTTCCTTAATATCATATGTGGAGGTAGCCAGTTTTTTTGTGCATACATCAGAGGTTCTGTTGTAATGATAGAATCCATCTGTGGCGCTTATCCAAAATTGCTTGTTACTATCCTCAAAAAAGCAAGCCACATCCTTGTCTCTCTTTCGTTTTTTATCTGTTCTGTCTGTTTTTATAGATGAGAAGTTTTCTGATTGTGGAGTAAAAGCCAGCGGGCCAAAATTCCGACCTCCAACCCAAACCGTTCCTTTTGAATCGGGTAAAATATGGTGATAGTCGTAATATTCCTGAGTTAGTCGCTCGTGAGGGTATACTTTTGATTCGTAGGTAATGGAATGCATCAAATGAAGGTTACCATCAACTGTTTCAATCCAAAGATGCAAGGAGTCAGCCTGGGCAATGGTTCTAACGTATTGATGACTTATACCTTTACCTGCAGTATAGAGAAAAGGTACCTGGGTGAATGTCTGATGGCGTCGGTCCAATATAACAAGCCCCTCTTTGGTTCCAACCCAGAAGTTTCCTAGTGGATCTTCCAATAAACAGGTAATATAATCAGATGGTATTGATGCTGAATCATGGGGATGATGTACATACGTTTTTAATTCATGCCCATCATATCGAACAAGTCCTTTTCGTGTGCCAATCCATATATAACGTTTCGAATCTTGTAAAAGACAGGTTACATGATTATTTGTCAGGCCGTTTTTTATGGTAATGTGCTTAAATCGGCTGTAATAATCGTTTGCAAACCTGCCCTGACCAAAGGCCCACACGGGCAGTAGTAATACAAATAAAGTTATGTAATATTTTAGGTTGTACATGCTTAGCGTAATGGGCTGCAAATTAGGAAAAATAGATGCAAAACAAAATCAGATGGCTTTTTGTGGTATACCTACTAAGTTAATTTGCTTTTGTAGTAATAAGATAATGAGGTGAATATGTTTATGTGTTGGCTTGCTGTAATCCTGATTAAATTCAAATATCATTAAAATATGCGCAAATACTAAATTTTCTCCGGCAAATAATCATTTGTAAAATTTAAGTGATTCATCCTTCTTTTTTTTGCATGAAGAGAATGTATAAATATCAAGGTTAAAAGCATTACCATGGATAAAAGTACAGCCATAAAAAAAATTGTTCGGATAGAATCTAAAGAGTTAAACACACTGGTATACTATACTAACGGAAATGTTGAGATAGTAAGTAACAGTATTGATGAGGTGGAAAGGGAATTTGCTTCCCTGGGATTTAAAAGGGTACATCCTTGTCATCTGGTGAATGGGAATTATTTACGCGGAATAAGAAACGTATCTCAACCTTTTCTATTACTAAACGATGGAACCATGATACCCACTTCTAAAAAGCTACTTGAAGGCTCTGATATTGAGGATTCCGGGAGTACTTCATTTTGGACTAAAATCACACGATTATTCACTAATAACTAATTTCTAATCACTTTAAAATGAAAAGAATTATACTAGCCTTAGCCATAATTGGCTTATTTCCGCTTATTGGGTTATCCCAATACTCAATTCCTCCAACTACAGAAGGGTGGAGTCAACATTTCAATACCCCGGTTGTAGAAGATGCAGATGGAGTTACTTTTGCATGTCCCGGTAGAAGAAATGGTAATTACATTACATCGCACGATGTATTTGATTTTTCGGGTAAAACCATAAAAATAAAATGGAAGTTCGATAAAACAGGAGGGTACCAAAGGTGTAGAATTGCCATTTTCGGAACTACTGTGCATTTTAATATTCCTTCGTACAGCAGTTTAATAAGTAATGAATGGTATTACAGTACGTTAAGTATTGGAGATGATAAAACCTATTCTTTTAAAACAGCACGTAATAATTACGCAGGAGATGGAGGTGCTCAGGTAGGATCTACCGTATCGGGTACATATGCAGATGATCAGTGGCATAATATTACCAACGGGGTTATTTTGTTTTATTGGGGAGATGCCGGTGCCGATACAAAATTAACCATTGGCGAAACCCAGGTAGATGTTTATCAGCCTAAAACTACTGTTGTAGAGAGTTTATTGGATATGGAAGGTGGCCAGGTTCCTGCAGTATTGACAACAGTTGGAAGTTGGCAGGTAAAAGATGATGGTACCGGTAACAACTGTTTGTTTGTTGATGGTGTACATGGTAACAGCTTGTCTATATCGCATCCTACGGCGGTGGCTGTTCGAATGGATGTTAAAGTAGAGTATTTAGATGCTGTTAGGATAGAGTTATACACCAATGAGCAAATAAGTCATGCCATTATGGATTATGAATATGGTACTACGTCTATAACTCCGGGCTGGCAGTCTATCACAATCCCATTGCCGCAAACAACTGATGGTGATATATCATTCAGGTTCAGAACTCAATATTATTCTCATGCTCGTGAATTATGGATAGATAATATGGAGTTTCTTGAGTTTACAGAAGGTCCGGCAGATATTCGCTTAAGCGCAAATACCATACGTAAAAATAGTCCGGTTGATACAGAGGTAGGAGATTTAAGTGTATGGGATTTTAATGAGGGCGATATGCATACCCTTGAGTTGGTTTCAGGTGAAGGCAGCACAGACAATAGTTTTTTCAGAATTGAAAATGGTAAGCTGATTCTTGATCAATTGCCTGATTACGAAAATAAAACCCAGTTATCTGTAAGAATTAAGGCAACTGACCTTTCTATGCAAACGCTTGAAGAAGTATTTATTGTAGAGTATGGTCATACTCCGGTTATTACTTCCAATCAGGAATTAAGTGCCAACGAAAATCTTGCGGCAGGTGAAAGTATTGGTCAGGTTTTATGGTCTGATCTAAACCAGTCAGAAACACCAACGTTTAGCATTACTGCAGGTAACGATGCAGGGATATTTACCATTGATGAAGCTGTGGGGGAAATTAAGCTTGCATCAGCAGTATTGGATTTTGAAACAACAGAATCTTATGCCATTACGGTTCAGGTTACTGATGAATTGTATCCAGAACTAACCAGTAGTGAAACGGTATTGATCAACATAAATAATGTGAATGATAATGCTCCACAAGGAGAAGACGCCGAAGTTACCTTTGACGAAGGTATTGCGGAAGGAACGGTACTACATACATGGACACCAACAGATGCCGATGGTGATTTAAATGAATTAAGTTTTGTTCTGTCATCAGCACCAATGTCAATAACCAGTAATGGTTTGGATGTTGTTGTGGATGATGCTGCCCTGTTTGATTATGAAGATGCTTCAGAAATTAGCGTGCAGGGATATCTTTCTGATGGTATGCATAACACATTGGTAACCCTTACCGTAAACTTAAATAACTTAAACGATAATTCTCCGGTGATTGCAAGTGATATGGTGGGGTTATTTGAAAATCCAATCAACGGAACAGTGGTCTATACCTTAGATTACAGCGATCCTGATGGTAACTTAAATCCCTTAACTTTTACGCCAACTCTGGGGCATCCGGCCTTTGATTTAGTAGGAGATGATATTGTGGTAGTAGACGGAAGTCTGTTGGATTATGAAGTCATCCAAACCATATCATTAAAAGGTACCATATCTGATGGAACATATAGTTCGGAGGGAGAAATTGCTATATTCTTAAGTGATCTTAATGATAATGCTCCAACACATGATCCTATTTCAATAAGCGTTGATGAAAACAGTGGTGACAACATAGAGCTGTTTACAATATCGCCAAGTGATCCGGATGAGATGACCATGTATTCATTTTGGTTAAGTGGTGGCGATGCTGATGCTTTTGGGTTATTGGATGATAAAATTATTGTAGAAAATGGTTCTTTACTGGATTTTGAGACCACAGAATCTTATAGTCTTACCTTAACCATTGATGATGGTGAGCATGAAACTAATGTAGATGTATATATTGACGTTAATAACCTGGATGACGATGCTCCTTCTATTATTGCTCAACCTTTATCTGTTGAGGAGTGTGAAGGGAATGAGATTAGCTTCGCATTGGAAGCTGCCGGACATGGTACGCTTACATACAATTGGTTAAAAGACGGGGTTTCTCTTGGTTTACCTAGTCATGCTGATGCAACTATTGAGCAGAGTGATGTAGATGTAAATGCACTGTATTCGTGTGAAATAACCAGCGAATTTGGATCGATAACAACTGATGAGGTTGGTATTGTAATTAATGCCTTGCCGGTTGTTGATTTAGGAGAGGATCAAACGATTACCACAAACCAATCTCATATGCTGGATGCCGGAGCAGGTTTTGTTGATTATGAGTGGAGTGATAACAGCACAGAGCAAACGCTTGACTTTTCCGGAGCTGCATATGGTACAGGTGTGCATACGGTTGAGGTTTATGTAATAGATGAAAACGGATGTGATGGTTACGATGCAGTTGATATTACCGTAATGCTGGCAACAAATCTTAATGAGGTATCATCTAATGAAATCGATATTTACCCGGTTCCGGCAAGTACAGAATTAAATGTTGATGTTTCTAAACTTGGTGCGGCTGATATTAAAATATTTAATACCGTTGGACAGTTGGTGTTAAGTGTAGAAGATGCACAGGGAATAGAAAAAATAGACGTTTCAGAATTGGTAAAAGGGTATTATCTGGTAAAAATCTCAGTTAATGATAAATTTTATACGAAGAAAGTACTAATTCTATAAGTCAATTAGTTTGATGTATAAAGGATGAAGAAGTGAAAGGCCGGAGAAAACCGGGTATTGAATATTGTTCTTAGTACATAAAACACAAAATAACATGGGAGGGAAGGCAGTTTGTCTTCCTTTTCTGTTTTTATGCACCCAACGGTTTATTGGTCTAATTAATTATCCCAATCGATATTCTGGCAGTCTAAAATTTTAACCCGCATTTTGTATTAGAACTTCGTCATGAGGATTGAAAGTGCAATAAAACAAGACTTTACCGAAACGAGGCATAGCATCGTTCTGGTGAGTTGAGGTGAAGTAACGAAGTGACTTGTTTTGAAGGAATTTCAATGTGTAATAGATTTTCTAATGCATATTGTGGGTTTAACCGCAAAGTTAGGCAGGGACTATGCTTATGATTGTTTAGTACATCATAAAAACCCACCTTCTCTGAACTTGGTCAGAGTCGCTATGCGGGTTTGCCTTTAAGTTGGCTCCTTGCTATCTTGCAGAAGTTGTCCCCACAACCAAAGAAAGAAAAACAAATGAGCCGATTCAAGAAGTTATCTCATGCAATGTGGCATTGTTGTTATCATATTTGTATGGGCACCTAAATATAGGTATAGAGTTTTCTATTGTCTTTATGCGCATTTTACTTCATATCTTCTTTTATCTTCTCCCTATGCTTGGTTCCCCATTCATATAGCGAATACATAATGTTTTGTGTGGTCTTGCCATATTCAGTTATGCTATAAATTACAGTTACCGGTCTTGTGTCTAATACTGTTCGCTTCACAAGATGATTCATCTCCAACTCCTTTAATTCTTTAGAGAGCATCTTGGGTGTAATATCTCCAACCATTCGTTGTAATTCTTTAAAACCTGATTCTTGTAAATGGATAAGTGCTCCTATTATAGGAAACTTCCATTTGCCGCTAAATATTTCCAACGCATCTCGAACTGCCAGTATTTTTGAACTACAATCTTTCATCGTTTTTTGCTTCTCTACTATCTCTTGCTTTTCCATACCTTGATTTTATTAATGGTATCCTATAGGATACTGGTATATTATTGAAACTACCTTGCAAATATATACTATTGCCCTTAGATTTGCAAAGTCAATTTTTTAGAAATGAATAATTAATTAAAACATATTTATTATGAAGAATAAAATTTTAGTAATCGGTGGAACAGGAATGGTTGGAAGTAATGTAGTTGCAGAACTTAAAAATAGTGATGAAGATTATGTGGTACTTTCCAGAAAAAAAGAAAAAGCTGAAGAACTTGAAGCAGCAGGTATACCTACTGTAATTGGTTCTCTTGGAGAGTGGGATACAGTGAAACACGTTTTTGAGGGGATAAATACAGTTTTCTTGCTTTCGAGCCCGGCAGAGAATATGTTGGATTTGCATAAAGGTGCAATTGATATGGCTAAGAATAATGGAGTTAAGAAAATTGTTCGTTTATCTGCAGAGCCATCAAATTATCCTGAAGGTTTGTATATGTACGAACAGCACGCAGCAGCGGATGAACACCTAAAACAAAGCGGAATGGAGTATGTAATTTTAAAGCCCCATTATTTCATGCAAAATATTGCCATGCATGCTGAATATATTAAGTCTAATAGTATGTTTGCTCAGTACTCAGGTGATGCTAAAATCCCTATGATTGACGTTCGCGATATTGCCAAAGCAGCTTTTCAGGCTTTAACGAGAAATGATTTTAATAATCAAACTTTTGTGCTTACAGGGCCAAAATCAATCAGCTATAAGGATATTTCAAAGAACTTTACTGATGCTCTTGGGCGTGATATCAACTATATGGATATTTCGTATGAAGATCAGGAAGCTGGATTTAAGGCTTACGGAATGCAAGAGTGGCAGTTGAGTACCGTAATGAGATTGTTTAAGAAATGGGCCGAGGAAGGAGCAATTGAGCCGACAAACGATTTTGAAAAACTTACTAATACAAAAGCTACTAATATGGAAAAATGTATTTTGGACCATATTCAATTGTTTAACTAATAACCGAGCTCAGACTAATAAATAATTTTTCAATTATTAAAGCCAGCATATATGCATTATCGTATTATGCTGGCTTTTTTATGTTAGTGCAAAAAACTATTCGGTTTTACGTTTTATTTAATGGAAATAGCATGGTAAAGCTTAAAGGGATTATATCCATTCATTTAACAAGAATTCCAGATAGAAAGTGTTTGGTTTGAGCTATAAATACTCAAATACTTATCCTGAAATACTGTATCATCTGTTCTACGCAAGTTTGAGTTATCTTTCTAAGTACTGATTTTATTAATGGTACCCTTGAGGATACTAGTATATTATATATATCGAGTAACAAATGTACATCAAGCATGGTATATTTGCATAGAAACAATTACGAAGTATTTCAGCAAATAATTTCAATAAAATACAGATATGAAACGAGCATAAAAATTCAATTATCTAATTTATACAAAGGAGGATGATTGAATTTTCTTGGGAGTTCCATGCAACAAATGAAAATTTTAAACGCATGAAAACAATAGAAAAAGTAAGAACACCGGAATCAGCATTTACAAATTTGAAAGACTATCCTTTTACTCCAAATTATATGGATTTAGCAGGTGGAGTACGTTTACATTATTTGGACGAAGGAAGAGAAAACAAGAAAACGATATTCCTATTTCACGGACAACCATCATGGTCATATTTATACCGTCATATGATTCCTCAATTAGTGGCAGCCGGATTTCGTGTTATTGCTCCCGATTTAATTGGTTTTGGAAAATCGGATAAGCCCGTAAATTCAGAAGATATAAGTTTCCAGGCTCACGTAAATTGGATGTCGGAATTTGTAAAAAAGCTTGGAATAACTAAAGCCGCTGCATTTATGCAAGATTGGGGTGGAATGATTGGTTTGCGAGTATTAGCAAATAATCCAGCATGGTTGAACAGGTTGGTTGTAGCAAATACTGCCCTTGCCGAATTTAAAGGTTTACAAAAATGGCTAGTTCCTAAAATGATTAACAGAACTATTGCTAAAAGCGGAACTCCAACACTTCAGAATTTGGATGAGAATATGGACTACAAGAATTGGGTAGGCTATTTCAAGACTTCAGGAAAACTAGAAATTGGTGAGGTGATGCAATTATTAACTACCAACGATTTAAGCCAAGAAGAAAAAGATGCTTACGATGCTCCGTTTCCTAACGAGAATTATTATGCGACTCCTCGTAAAATGCCAGAGATTGTAGCAACTGATTTAACTGCTGTGAATGAAGATTGGGAAAGTCTAAAAAAGTGGAATCATCCAGTGCTTACATTATTTAGCGATAAAGATCCATTCTTAGCCGATCAGGGATACGATAAAAAATTTCAGAAAAATTTCAAAGGAGCCAAAGGTCAACCTCATATTACAGTGAGTAATGCTTCCCATTTTTTACAGGAAGATCAGACTGATATGTTAGTAAACAGAATTCTTGACTGGTTGGAACAAACAAAATATTAAAAGACAATAAATCAAATATTAACCTAAAAATATAAGAAAAATGAAAATTATAGTAGTAGGCGGAACAGGAATTATTGGTAAAGCAGTAGTAGAAGAATTAAGAAAAGAACATGAAGTAATTGCTGTGGGGCACAATGACGGAGATTACCAAATGGATATTGAGAACAAAGCAGATATCGAAAAAATGTTTGAAGATTTCAAAGATATAGATGGCGTTATTTCAACAACGGGAATGGCTAATGCAGCACCGCTTTATCAAATGAGTGATGAGGACTTGGATTTGGCTCTTAATAATAAGTTAAAAGGACAGGTTAATTTGGTTAGAGTAGCCCTAAATCATGTTAAAGAAGGTGGTTTTATAACGCTAACTACCGGAGCTGCCAGTCATACTCCCTTTCCGGGTGGATCTGCCATATCAATGGCTTGTGCAGGTGTAGAAGGATTCGTTAAAGCCGTGGAACTTGAAAAAGAGAAAAATATCCGAGTTAATGTAATTCGTCCCACCATGGTAAAGGAGTCTGTTGAGCTATATAATTTAGATATTCCTTATACTGTTTCAGCTTATGATACAGCCAGAGTTTATAAGGCTGTTTCAGAAATGGACGAATCAGGAGTTATGTACAATATGCATGAATGTTTAGAAATTATTAATAAATAATAAGGTCTTTTTGAAACTGCCCCCAAGAAAGCTGACAGGCCTCCAAGAGCTGTCAGCATTAAAACAAAATACACTTAAGCGACTAATATGAAAAAAGAAATATCAGCGGAATTTCCATTCCAATCAAAATATATCGAAGTAAAAGGAAGTAAAATACATTATATAGATGAGGGGCAAGGTGATCCCATATTATTTATACATGGAAATCCAGCATCATCATACATTTGGAGAAATATTGTACCACATGTAACCGAACATGCCAGAGCCATAGCGGTGGATTTAATTGGCTTTGGAAAATCGGACAAACCCGATATTGATTATGGATTTACCGATGTATATGCCTATCTGGAAGCTTTTATTGAGAAGTTAAATCTGAAAAATATCATCATTGTTGTGCAGGATTGGGGATCGGGGCTGGGATTTCATTATGCCAATACGCATCGCGACAATATTAAGGGAATCGCCTTTATGGAAGCCATGTATGAACAAAAGAAATGGGAAAATCTGCCATTCGCCGTTAAAATGGGAATAATGATGATGCGATCGCGTTTTACAAGTTGGCTAATGCTTGGAGTAGGGAATATGTTTGTAAAAAATATGTTGCCCGATTGGGTAGAGCGTAAACTAAACAAAGAAGAAATGGAAAACTACCTGCAGCCCTTCAAAACATTAAAAAGCAGGAAGCCTATATATGTATTTCCAAGAGATGTACCTATTAAGGGAGGACCAAAATACGCCGCTAATGCAGTTGACTCTTATAATAAATGGCTGCAGGAAACGGATATTCCAAAGCTCTTTTTCTATGCCGATCCTGGCGTGCTAATACCCATTGAAGAAGTAGATTGGATAAAAGCTAATTTCCCAAATATTACGTCTGTTCCATTGGGGAAAGGAACTCACTTTGTACAGGAAGATTATCCACACACCATTGGTGAAGAACTTAAGAAGTGGTATCGAAAGCTGTAAGTTTAATGGTTAAATAATTAATAGCTGAGCTAATGAAAGTAAAAGTAACGAAGAGAAGATCTTTGTTTAAGATAGAATACATTGGGAAGGCAAAGTTTAGAGTCCTACCTGAAGTATTGTGGAATCATTTTATGAAAGCAGATGAATTTGCCCGCTGGAATTCGGAGATTAGTGATATAAAAGGAGAGTTTGTACAAGGAGAGAAGATTTGTTTTCAGGTTCCACAAGCAGGGGATAAACAATTTCGTGTGAAAGTAGCCGAATTGCTCCCCCAAGAGAAAATGTTATGGAAAAATGGTTTTAAGTGGAGCTTGCAGGGGATACGTTCGTATGAATTTATTAAAAGAGGTTACGGTACTACCGAAGTGGTGATAAAAGAAAGTTTTACAGGATTATTAGTTCCATGGTTTATTAAGAAATTACCCGACTTAAGCCCAATGTTTAAGACATTTTTCTCGGATTTATATAAAGTTCTTGGAAAGTAATTCAACGGAGAGAAAGATCAAAAAGTACTACCTTTGCGCACTCTCAATGACTATGGGAAAGCAATGATATTAAATTAACGCTTTTTTGTAGCGTAGAATGAATCTAGACTTGGATAATTTACAGGAAGAGGAGGATAACAAATGGCTTCAGAAACTTTTGAACGACTAAACAAGCACAAGAAAATAAGAATTCTAACTGCAGCAAAAAAAGAATTTTCTGAAAGAATATATGAAGAAGCAAAGGTTGTGAATATTTGTAAAAGCGCTGGTATTCCGCGGATTACCTTTTATAGTTATTTTAGCACATTAGGCGATTTATACGAATATGTATATCAAACAGTTTGCGATAAATATACCTCCGACAACCATTCAAATTGTAGTTTCGATTCGGAGGACTGGGAATGGGAAGTTTACTTTATGAAGCTTGTTGAATCTGATAAGGGACAACGGTTATTATATAAAACCATGCAGTCGGCTCCTGCTAAAAATCGTCTGCTTCATCATCTAATAATGTCCTTATCGGGTCAACTGAAACTAAAATTGATTTCCAGAGAAGAATTCATTAACGAGTTCTCCCGCATGCGCACTACACTTCTGGAAGAATTATAAACAGTTTGAATAAACTGTATATTGACTGATCTATATATTTCAATCAATTTTGCCTCGAATTAAATGGAGTAATAAACTCAAAAAATATAGAGGTAAATATGAATAAGAATAGAACAATGAAGGCTATGGCCATTAAGGCCTATGGAAACGAAGATCAATTTGAATTAATGGAAGTACCTTTCCCGGAAGTTAAATCTGGTGAATTATTAATACGTGTAGCTTATGCAGGGTTAAATCCTGCCGATTGGAAATATAGAGAGGGCTTCTTAGCACAGCATGTAAATATTCCTTTTCCAGGAATTTTAGGTAATGATTTCTCCGGGATTGTAGTAGAAGTTGGAGAAGGAGTAACTGACTTTGCTCCGGGCGACAAGGTATTTGGCTTTACCAACATTTATAAAGGAAGTACAGGATCATACGCAGAGTATGTTGCTGTAGACCAAAATATGACTGTAAAAGTACCCGATAATGTAAGTTTAAAATCGGCAGCGGTTCTTCCGACAGCAGGAAATACAAGCTGGCAAAACATGTTTTACACCAATAGAGGAAGTTTACAAAAAGGTCATAAAGTATTTATAAATGGAGGATCCGGAGGCTTAGGGAGTTTTGCCATCCAATATGCCAAGTGGATAGGTGCAGAGGTTGCCACAACAACTGGAAAGTATAACATAGATTACGTTCGATCTTTAGGAGCAGAATTAGTGATTGACTATCAAAATCAGGATATTTCATCTGAACTTAAGAAGTGGGCACCTAAAGGTGTGGATCTTGTTTTAGATTTAGTAGGAGCTAAAAGTCTTCCTAATGTGCTTGATATGATAACCACCGGTGGAAAACTTGTTAACATTCCTACTATGGATCCCAACATGGACGGTGATGTTCCCAAGCAGATGGAAGAAGCTGCACAGAGTGGGGTAACTAAGATTTATGACTTCCCAAAACTTGAAAATTTTAGTAAGGATATAACACAGGTAGTTAATCTTTTGGCTGAAGGCTCCATAAAAGATCCTGCAATTGAAGTTTTTGATTTTGAAAATGTTGCCGATGCCCATAAAAAGATGCAAACTGGCAAAACGCATGGCAAATTAGTACTAGAGGTTGGTGGAGAATCCATTAATTAAACCCGCGTTATGCATTAGAAAATCTACTACGCATTGAAACTGCTTCAAAACAAGACACTTCGTTGCATTACGTCAGCTCACCAGAACGATGCTATGCCTCGCTTCCGAAATACCTTGTTTTATTGCTCTTTCAATGCTCGTCACAAAGTTCTAATACATAATTCCATCTAACTAATATTGTTTTGTCAAACAGGCTTTCTTTTTGCTTGATCAAAAAGAAACAAAAAAATCAAGTTCAATTCATCCTTCAGCCCACCTCCTTGTTGAATCTATTGCCGTCACAAATCCCTTATTCACCCGCATTCAACTGCGTCGCGCTATTACCGGCCCGGGCCAATTGAACCGGCCAACACACATTTTTATCGAGATAGAACTAAAATACTTGAAATAGTTAGCTACTCGGTTTTACTTTTCAAAAAGTCTTAGGAATCCGGGTTAAAAAGATCATTGGTGCTGGTTTCTCAGTAATTGGAAGCGGAATAATACTAAAGTTCCGGAAAATTATACCATTTTAATTTCAAACTGCGCCGGTATTAGTTGAAAAAGCATCATCAATTATCTCTTTCATGACTACGAAAACGCTTTGGAATTTTAAATATGTAGCCGTGATTGGTAAATGTATTAATAAAAGACCTCTCATTCAGTGGGAGGTTTTTTTTATTATTCAATTGCTACCATTAAATAATAACTGACAAATAACTTTAGTATGAATAGCTGTTACTATTCCTTTTCTTCAATATAGGTTTTGTAGTCCTGTTTCCTTCACTCCAAAAGTTGTCCTTGACGAGCTTGAAGTTTACTTATTGGCTTCGTCAGCTTGCCAGTAAGCGACTTTCATCTTCTAAAATATTTTGAGTATCTTTAGTTATCGTGCTTATAATGTTAAACTTATGTAAACGTAAAATGTTTTGGAAGGAGTGGCTGTTAGAGCATTTTGCAACGCATCAAAGTTTGTTAACGGAGAATAGGAACTCAATCCGTTATGCCAAATGATTAAATTTACAAAACTGTTGTGTGTAAGATGATCAGACCGAGAAATTAGGAAGTTTTTAAACAGACAATATTTAAGTGGACAATATGGAAATTTTAAAGAAGAAAATTAATCGATACTCATTAGGAGTTTGGATTGCTTTTTTAGCATTAATCCTAATCTGCTTTGCCTGGATAATGCAAATTATTTCTCTGGTAGACTGGGAAAGGGCTATTGAAATTGGAGTTCAGGATAACAGTTTCACAGGCAATGTAACAGAGCGTGCAATGGCAGACGTTGAAAGAGGAGTTGCTGTTGCTGATATATTATGGGCTCTTCCTCTTACAATTATTGCATTTATCGGATTATTACGAGAGAAATTTATTGGTTTTATTGCAGCAATGATGACGTTCGCTATTTGTGTATACTTTCCTTTATTCTATATTTTCAGAGGAAGTACAAATATTGATATTGTATTAGTAGTTACTCTTTTATGGGCAGTTCCTTCACTGATTGGAATATTTGGATTATGGACAAATCGAACTAACTATGTAACTTAATATCATGGTAGATACAACTATTTTCACCTGGATAATTGCCATTTTCGGAACCATAACTTTTTTACCTTTAATGGTTGTTCAACTGTTAATGGTACTAGAACCTAACGGACGGAAAACAAAAGATATTATAATTGCAAAAGGAGAAGAGTGGCGTGATAAGACTCATTTAAAAGCAATTCTGGGATTTGCCTGGGCTGATTTAATAGTCATTTTGCCGCTTCTGATTTCAAGTTATGTTGGAGTATTTACAGGACAGTTATGGGGATATATGATTTGGTTAGCCCTGGGAATTCTCTCAATTTATTTTAGCATTGTTTTTTGGGTTATGGAAAAGGAATATACTTATCCATCCTTGGGTTGGCTTGCGTATTATACATATGCCTGGGGTTTTTTTCTGTATTGGGGGCTGGCTGCTATAAGTCATTCAGTGTTCCAAATGAGTAGTTTATAAATTCGATCGTACTTACTAAAACACAACATAATAACACTGACCAAATACCCAATAAAATGAAAGCAATAATTTGCACAAAATATGGTGCTCCGGAAGTTCTTCAACTGCAGGAAGTGGAAAAGCCTTTTCCGGGAAGAAATGAAGTGCTTATTAAGATACATGCAACAACTGCTCATATTGGCGATACGAAAATCAGAAGTTTAAAACCCGGTTTAGGACCAATTAAAGATTTCTTCTTTAAGCCAATGATGAGAATAATGCTGGGAATAAAAGGGCCTAGAAATAAGGTTTTAGGTATGGACCTGTCGGGAGAAATTGTTGAAATTGGTAGCAGTGTAAGAAAATTTAAGGTTGGTGATAAAGTATTTGCATCTGCTTTCAATGGTTTTAAATTCGGTGCTTATGCGGAATATAAATGTATTGCCGAAGATGATCTTATTGCAATAAAACCAAACAATTTGACTTATGAAGAATCTGCACCTCTTTCAAATGGAGCATTAACAGCTCTGGTCATTCTCAGAAAAGCTGATATTCAAAAAGGTCAAAAGGTTCTTATCTATGGAGCATCCGGAAGCATGGGAACTTATTCAGTTCAATTAGCTAAAAACCTTGGAGCTCATGTAACCGGCGTTTGCAGTGCAGGGAATATGGATATGGTAAAGTCTTTAGGTGCAGATAACGTTATTGATTACACTCAGGAAAACTTCAATAATAGTGGTGATGTCTATGATGTGATTTTTGATTCAGTAAGTAAGATAATCCGTTCTGAACGTAAGAAGTCTTTGAAAAAACACGGCATTTACCTGGATGCACTTAAATCATCAGAAGGATTAAAGCTGAAGCAAGAAGACCTAATTTGTCTTAAAGAACTTTGCGAAGCTGGAAAATTGCGAACAGTAATTGATAGACAATATCCATTAGCAGAAATGGTTGAAGCACATCGATATGTCGATAGTGGACACAAAAAGGGAAACGTTGTGATAATTGTATAACCTTTGATTATCAGAATAACGAACGCACAATAAATCGCAAAAGTATATAATGGGCTCAGAGCAATTTGCATGGTTTCTACAAGTCAATCAAAACAGTAATAATACAAGTGCTATAATAAAATTGTTAAACATTTAATGTCCATATTATGAGTACTATTACAATCGAAACGATTAAGCAAAAAGGCTTTGCATTATCAATTATCGTGTATCCTTTAATGCTTTTTATTGGCTTTGTCACACATCCAAATTTACTGGCAATGGAACCTCTTCATACAGTGGATCAACTGGTTGGGAGGTTTCACAACAATCCAATGTATCACATCGGTCGCTTAATTGTAACCTTTGCTGTTCCTGTTATTATAATATATTTTATTGGCTGCATGAATTTATTGCAAGAAAAAGGTAAGAAATATGGATTCTGGGGAGGAGTAATTGGAGTGTTCGGTGCATTCATATTAGCAGTTGATAAAGGTGCCTTATGCCTGACAATGTCTGCTTTTGACACCCTCCCTGAAGACCAGTTTGTAAACTTTACTCCATATTTACAGGTAATTGTATCAAAAGAAGGATTCCTTTTTATTGTCTGGATGCTATTTGCTCTGGTTGTTGGAGGAATTTTACAGACCGTGGGCTTAATGAAAGAAAAAGTTATCCAAAAATGGCAAGGTGTATTAATCATTGTCGGTCTTTTTTTATTACTCAATCCCGATATTGAGTTGATAAGTTCAATTAGATCAGCCCTAATGTGTATAGCTTATATACCATGGGGTATTAAGGAGTTTAAAAACCAAACAATATGAAACGAACATGTAAATTTTAATCTTAAAAATTACACACAGGGTAATGATTAAAATTTCTTGAGAGTTCCATCTGGCCTTAAAAAATAAAATATATACAGATGAAAAAAGCATTTAATACAATAACTCAAAAACAGGCAGCAATAATATCAGGCTTTGCAATTATAGCTATGACTATTGCAGCTGTGATTGCTACTGATGTCACAATTCAAAATTTAGTTGTAAAAAGCGATGCGTCTGAAACGTTAAACAATATTTTGGCTGCAAAAACAAAGTTTAATATAGGAGTGCTTAGCTGGCTAATTATACTAATTTGTGATTTATTTGCCGCTTGGGGTTTATACCTGTTTTTTAAGCCTGTAAAAAGCAACCTTTCATTAATTACAGCATGGTTTAGATTGGCCTATGTAGCTATGTTGGCTGTTTCCATTCTAAATCTTATTTATGTACATCTAATTATTCATCAGGCAGAACCATTAATTTCCGGAGCATCCGGCCGGATGGCCGAGAATACAATGTTTTATCTGAATGCTTTTGATGCAATGTGGGCTGTAAGCCTGATTGTTTTTGGAGTTCATATTCTTTTTGTTGGATGTTTGTCATTAAAATCTGAGCATATCCCAAATGTCTTTGGAATCATATTAATGATTGCCTTCATCGGATATATTTTCCCAAAAACATCTAACCTGCTTTTTCCTCAATACAAAGATTTTATGAGAACAGTAGAAGCGATATTTTTATTGCCTATGTTGGGAGAGGTGGCATTGGGTATATGGCTTTTGGTTATTGGATTAAGGAGAGAGGTACAAGTAAAGTAAACAGCTATGATAATTGATGGTCACGCTCATGCTTGCGGCAAATACTTGACCGCTGAAGGTATTCTAAAAACACTTAATGAAAATGGTGTTGATAAAGTTGTTCTGGTACCGGGAGAACTGAATAGTAAATCGGAATATTCTTTGCCAAATGTTGCCTCAAAATTCCCCAACTATAATGTTGTTAAAATAACTAACAATTTGACAAAGCTGGTAATGAAGCTGACAGGGAAGGTTAAAGATATTCCGGCAGGGAATGAATATGTGTATGATTTAAAAAACAAAGCAAACAATAGAATTCTACAGTTTATATGGGCAACGACTGGAATTGAGAATATAACAGATTATTTGGACACAAAGTATAATGATTGGGCTTTTCATGGAGTAAAAATGCATCAATGCTGGGAGAGTTTTTTGATTGATTCAGACTTCTTTAAAAAAGTAGCTATTTGGACAGAAAAACAAGATTTACCATTGTTTATACATTTATACTCTGACAATGATGTGCTCAAATTAATTGAATACAAAAGAAAACATCCAAAACTTAAACTGATAGTTGCCCATTTATTTGGTCTGGAGTTATTTATAAAGAAATCTTATAAAGATGAGAATTTATATTTTGATATTTCACCGTTACAACTGATTTCCGATAGGAGGTTGCAAAAAGCGATAGATTATGTT
Source organism: Labilibacter sediminis (assembly GCF_005877885.1). GTDB lineage: Bacteria > Bacteroidota > Bacteroidia > Bacteroidales > Marinilabiliaceae > Saccharicrinis > Saccharicrinis sediminis. The sequence goes on along the minus strand of NZ_VCHY01000009.1, from coordinate 62,623 downwards.
GGAGTAGAAAGAATTCTAATGGGAACAGATACGCCATATGGATCAAAAGATAATCTTAGCAAAAGCATTAACCGAATAAAAAAACTATGGTTGTCAGAAGATGATAAAAATAAGATACTAGGATTAAACATGGGAAGATTATTGAAACTCTAAAAATAAAGTACGAATGTACGGCAAAGAAAGTTGTTACAACCGATTTAAATGTTTGAGAAAATGGATGAAAATATAGATAATATTAGCAAAAAAAGGAGAATTCGGAATGTCTTTATATTTATAATAGGATTCCTTGCATTGGGTGCAATTGGAGGTGGTGTAGTTCTTATAATTTCTCCATCAGGGGAACTATTAGGGCTTCCATTGTCCGAATTTAAAAATATTCCTTTTGATAGTTTTTTGATACCTGGAATTATCTTGTTTTCTGTGCTCGGTATTATTCCATCATTACTGATAGTGGCATTAATTAATAAACCGGAATCCAGATTAGCCGAACAAATAAATATATTTAATGATATGCACTGGTCATGGACATACAGCATTTATATTGCTTTTACCTTAATCGGCTGGATTCATATTGAATTGATATTTCTTCAAGCGGAAGTACATTGGTTACAGTCGTTTTATATGTTTTATGCTATACTAATTATAATTATTGCCCTTCTGCCGCAAATAAGAAAAATATATAGCAAGCATAATTCTTTAGAGCGATAAAAACGGTTTGTAATACATGAGGCATAATTTATATGCTGAAGAAATAGTATTTGACAGGATTTGTATTGTTTACAGATAATCTTCTAATAGTATTCAAAAGCATGAAAAAGAAATTGGATAAACAGAGCAGAATTAAATTGGGAGTAAAATTTATAATAGGCTTTCATATTTTAAACCTCGTTATGTTTGTTATTGGACAAGGAGGTGCAGTTGTCTCTTATGACGCTGTTGCTGAATGGGGATTACAAGAAGCAAGAGATACAATTGATTCTGTAATTGTTGTAGTTAACAGAGCGATTGGATTAGCAGATGTCATCATTGGTGTTCCTCTTTTTATAGTAGCTATTATTGGTCTTTGCCGGCAAAGATATTTGGGTTCTATAGCATCATGGATGGTTTTTAGTATTAGCCTATACTGGACTACTGTTGCCTGGTCTAAGCAATACTTTTATATTCAGGATTCAATAAAATGCGAACCGTTTAATATTGGTGTTCATATGGTGCTTGCTTTTGTTTTCCTTTTTTCATTATGGGGGAGTTGGTATTTATACAAAAAGACCAACAATGCAATATGTGAACAACAATCCGTCTAATTGTAAACTAGATATATAGCTAGTTCTAATTCGTTTTTTTTAATTAAACGAAATGAATACACGGCTATGTGATTGATTTAAAATGCCTTGTCCTGATGGGAAATGTACCAGCAAAAAAAAAGGATTTAGTAAAAAAATAAATCAACAAAAATAAAGTCCTCGATAAGTCCGCTTAAAAACTGCGTTTTTTTGCATCTATTTGCAAAATATTGCGCATTAAAAAACCCTGTAAGTGTTGACTTACAGGGTTTTTCTTCAAATTGCTTTCGCTATCAGCGGAGAGAGGGGGATTCGAACCCCCGGTACGGTCACCCGTACACACGCTTTCCAGGCGTGCACAATCGGCCACTCTGTCACCTCTCCATAAATAAAAAAAACCTGACCGGTAAGTCAGGTTAGCACGGATTGAGAGGCTCGAACTCCCGACCCTTGGTTTTGGAGACCAATGCTCTACCAACTGAGCTAAATCCGTGTGAGCAAATTGACCGTTTTTCAATTGCGGCAACAAAAATAGAATTTAATTTTACAAATACATCTTATTTTATGAAAAAAAATGTCTGGAAATGCCAAAACTACTGGGTTTCAATGCGCTTTTTTTTATCTTTGCGGCAAACAAAGAGGTGTAAGATGGATGAGTTTTAATGAAAACGGCAGTATGACCTCAATTATCCGAATACAGGCACAACAAAAGACATTTGTATGAATATTTTTAAGAGCACATTTATTATAACAGGACTAACATTGGTATTTATTGGCTGTAGTCCCCTAAAACAAATTGAAACGGCTAAAACAAATGCCTTATCCAGTTATAACAATAATCAATACCAGGAAGCCTATACGCAATTATCTGCTTTAATTGAAAAATACAAACAAAGCAATATTGATGTACCATATGATGTATATCTAAAAACGGCTGAAAGTGCCACCAAGCTGGAAAACCATGCAGGAGCCTCAAATTATTACGCCATGGCACTGGATGATTCTTTATCTGTTCCTGTTCTTAAAAATTATGTATCAAGTTTAAGTAAATCGGCAGAATACAGTAAAGTATCGGAAGTATTATCAGAAAACGAGAAGTTCTTAAACAAAAGTGGAGAAGAGGAGTTTATAGTAAGCACGAAGTTTAATGTAGCCGAAAAAAAATCTTTACATAAAGATATTTTGGAGTTATATCCTAAGCTAAAAGAAACTAACGAAGCACAAAGCATGAGTTATTTAGTTTCGTTGGAACAATTCGGTAGAAAGACTGAGGCAGCAGGTTTCTGCAATAAATTGGTAAAGGAACATCCTGAATACTTAAAGGCTAAAGAGTGGAAAGCCATTTATCATTACAATCTTGCCGAAAAATGGTATAAAAGTGAAATGGACAAGTATAACAAGGATAAGAACTATACGGCCTATGTATATTTAAAGAGAGAATTAAAAAAGATTTCGGCCAACTATCGTGTATCAAAAAATATTTTTGAAGAGTTGCACAAAAAGTATCCTGAAGAGAAAAAATATATCAGGTATTTAAAAAATACATATATCCGTTTAGAGATGAAAAAGGAAGCGGCAGCTATGGATAAGTTATTGAAATAAGCACAGCCCAATCATGTCTAAACAATAATTTTTATATTATTTTTGCGCGAGGTAATAAGTTTAAATTCTAAATAACATAACAATGAGTAAAGCAATTGTTCAAAACGATTATCAGTTTCCTAACCAAAAAGGACACTATGTTGGAAAAGTAAGAGATGTATATAACATCAACGATGAACATTTAGTAATGGTAGTTTCAGATAGAATTTCGGCATTTGATGTTGTATTGCCTAAAGGAATTCCGTTTAAAGGTCAGGTTTTGAACCAGATTGCTGAAAAGTTTTTGGATGCAACTTCTGACATTGTTCCAAACTGGAAAATTGCTACTCCGGATCCAACAGTAACAGTAGGACATTATTGCGAACCATTTGCGGTAGAGATGATTGTTCGTGGTTATTTAACTGGAAGTTCATGGCGTTTATACAAAGAAGGTGGTCGTGATATTTGTGGTGTGCCTTTGGTTGAAGGATTAAAAGAGCACCAGGCATTTCCAGAGCCATTATTAACGCCAACTACAAAGGCTGAGCAAGGAGAGCATGATGAAAATATTTCTCGCGATGAAATTATTAAACAAGGTTTGGTTTCTGAAGAGGATTATGTAGAATTAGAGCGTATTTCGTTAGAGTTATTTAAGCGTGGTTCAGAAATTGCCAAGGAGAAAGGATTAATTCTTGTTGATACTAAATATGAGTTTGGTAAAAAAGACGGAAAAATCTACTTAATAGATGAGATTCATACGCCAGACTCTTCTCGCTATTTTTATGCCGACGGATACCAGGAGCGTTTTGATAAAGGTGAAAATCAAAAACAGTTATCAAAAGAATTTGTGCGTGAGTGGTTAATGGAAAATGACTTCCAGGGTAAAGAAGGACAAGAGGTGCCTGAAATGACTGATAAGTTTGTAAACGAGGTTAGTGAGCGTTACATCGAGCTATACGAAAGCATTACAGGTGAAAAATTTGTTAAGGGTGATGTAAGTAGTGTTACTGAGCGTATTGAGAAAAATGTAAATGATTATTTAGCTTCTTTATAAGCAGAATAAAACATACAAGATAATTAAGAGAGGCTGGTTTTTAATCAGCCTCTCTTTGTTTTAATATTAACTCCAATCAATAACTGAATACAATATTCAACCCTTCATCAGGGTTGTTATTTACTTTTTGATATTATACCCGGAGTTATAACTCCGGGTTATTCACATTATATCCCTTCGGGATAAGGCAAAGGAACTATGCAATAGTTCAACCTGAATAACCACAGGTGTAACCTGTGGTTAGTGTCTCAGGTATCAAAAGAACCCGGAAAGGGTTCAACTATTGATTCGCATTTTAATAGATAAGGCTTTGACAAAAGAAAAAATGACTGATACCACAGTTTACTGAATAGATCCCTGTTGACGCCTTTAAGCAACGTTAATGAGCCCCTTTTTGATTAGGGAAGCCTTTACGACTTCAGAATGCCTTCATTTTTTTTAAGGGAAGCTCTTAAGATGTCGTAATGACTCCCTTTTTTTTCAGGGAAGGCTTTACGATATCTTAAAGCCTCCATTTTATTTCTGGTGAAGCCATTAAGATATCAGAATGTGCCTCTTTGGCGCTAGGGGAGCTTTTAAGATATCAGAATGAGACAGAATGTCAGGTCGGGCATTCATAAATAGTAATTCAATGTATTATTATTAAAAATGTTCCTTTTTTTACAATGTGAACATCAGTGTACATCCTTACAGTTGCCATTATTCATTACAATAAGCTTAATCATCTGAATAAACTTTGTGCCTCTGTGTCCCTGTGTTCTTTAATCACACAACATTTTAAACGATCGGTATTAATAATATAAATATTGAACCTCGCCATAATTTTATGATGAAACAAATCAAATTTCTATTCATCTTTTTTATATATTTCGAAACTTACAATTAAAAAAAACAATCAATTTAAATGATAAAACTAAACCCTATGTACATTAAGATTAAAGTTCTTTTCCTTATTTCAGTATTGTTTCTTTTTGCAGCTTGTGAAAAAGACAATGGTATCTCTTCCGAAGTCATTGAAATAAATAAGTTTATAGATGAAGCAATGAGTACGTATTATTTTTGGAATGTACAAATGCCCAATTTATCTCCATCCAAAGAACCAGACTCCAAGAAGTATTTTGAAAAATTACTTTACGATAAAATAGACCAATGGTCGTTTATCACAGATGATGTAGATGCATTAAACAATTACTTTGCAGGTATCCGCAAAGAAATGGGATATTCTTTACGGGGTTATTATGCCTTTGAAGGAAGTAACCAGGTAGTTGCATTTATTGAGTATGTTGAGCCGGGAGGCCCTGCTGATAATGCCGGACTAAAAAGGGGTGATATGATAGTTGAGGCCAACGGAGAAACGCTTACTCCGGCTAATTATGGCGTGCTGTTTAATTCAGAATCGTTAACACTTGGTTTAGGAACGTTTTTGAATGGCAGAATAGAACATTTATCTCCATATGTAAAGCTTCAAGCAGAAGTATTACAGGTTGATCCTATCTTAAAAAAGGAGATTTTTGAGAATAACGGAAGCAAAGTTGGCTATTTATGCTATACAAGCTTTATCAATGAATTAGAAGATGATTTAATAGCTGCATTTGGAGAGTTTAAGGCAGCAGGTATTTCTGAATTAATTCTGGATTTAAGATACAATGGAGGAGGTGCAGTATCTACAGCAAAATTAATGGCAGGAATGATTGGTCCTTCTTCGTTACCCGGAGAACTTTTTATTCGCACATCATATAATACACTTTTAACAAACTCTATAAGGGAGTATGAATCCAACAGTGACGATTATTTTTACGATTATTTTGAATCGTATAGCAATAATTTAAATTTATCGCGTGTATATGTGTTAACTACACAAAACACAGCATCAGCAAGTGAGATGGTCATGTACAGTTTGATGCCTTATATGCAAGTTATACAAATAGGAGAACAAACCCACGGTAAATACTACGGATCAACCACAATTTCAGATGAAGATAACCATAGTTGGGCCTTGCAACCAATTATTATGCGTGCTGAGAATAAAGATAACTCCATTGACTATAGTGTTGGGTTGGTTCCTGATGTAAATGAGTGGGATGAATATTCCAATGAGTTAGGAACAATGGAAGATGTATTAACAGCTATGGCTTTAGATCTGATATGGGGTACAAATATTGCCCAACAATCCTTAAAGTCTGCAAAAATAAAGCCTTCTGTTCCCGCAGAGGAATTAAAAAATGCAGGAAATCCACTTAAATATGAAATGATTGTTGATCTTAAATAACCTATAGTTTAAGTTTGTTAGTCCATTAAATTTTAAAAAGAGGATGTTGTGTATAAAACAACAGTCCAAATAAGTTATACAAGAGGTTGGTTTTTAAATCAACCTCTTTTTTTTATACAAACTTATCAATAGCGTCCTAAACGTTTTGTATTGCCTTTTGAAATTGGTTATTTCTCAATGGCCTCAGCTGATGAATCAAAAAACAAGGTTGTTTTGACGGTTAAAAATCGTTTTTTGTTTGAATTCCTTGAGGAACGAAAGGGATGAGTTTAAACGATTTCAGTCAAATGACCGTTAGTTTTTTGAATGAATCAGGTGTAGCCTTGATCTTTTTTGCTTCTGTTTTTTGGATCAAGCCAATTATTGCATTTAGTGAGAGCAGAGTCAAGTTCACTTGAACTATGCCGAGCATAGCAATAATCTTAAAATAAAAAAATGAAGTCGGGTTTGGGTGAAACGCCAATAGTATGATTTTATTTAGGATAGGATTGTAAACTTATCTTAATTGTTCATTGCCTTTCTTGAGTATTGCGATATTAAAGTAGGGGTGTACAGGCAATAATGTGTTATTGTTTAGATTGCAGGTCTAATTTTAGATAGATGCTGCTATTATATAAAACAATTATATTTTAATAACCTAAACAAATAAAAAAATGCTAAAGAAAGTTCTTCCGTTTATATTTATAATGATGTTAGGCACCCTGGCGGAGGCTAAAGACACACATCTTATTATCCTTTCAGGTCAATCCAATATGGGAAATATGGATCCATCAGTATCATTAAAGCCTATTATGAGAGCTGCATTTCCGGATGATGATATGGTGTTTGTAAAAGGTGCCTGGGGAGGTAACTCTATTAGAAAATGGATTGACAAAGGTGTTGCCACAAAGCATTTTACAGATGTTACCAAACTGGCAGAAACTGCATTAAATGGTAAAGAGCCAAGCACTGTAACCTTTTTATGGATGCAGGGAGAGGCTGACCATGATACTACAAAGACAAACTCAGTATCTACCATTGCCACATACAAAAAGAGCTTAGAGGCATTAATTAAGATGTTCGATGATCAATATAAACCAGATATGAATGTGGTGATTGGTCGGCTAAATGATGCTCGACTAAAGCCAGGAACCGATGAGTGGAGGGTAAAAAACTGGACCGCCATTAGAAATATTCAAATGCAGGTGGCCAAAGAACACCCAAGAGGGGCCTGGGTACCAACGGATGATGTGAATGATGATTATATTGGTAGTGCCAATACAGGTTATACCTATTCGAAAGGTCAAATTGGTTATGATGTACATGGCAGTGACCTGGGATATAAAAGAGTCGGAATCAGGTTTGCCATTGAGGCTATAGAACTTATATCAGGTGTAAGAATTCAAATTGATGAAGATACTTTTGTTCCGCGTTGCAAAGATGGACAGGATACTTATAATGGTAAATGGAAAAAACCAATAATTGATCCGTTGGCACCTTGTACAAACGATCCGGTAGAACTACCCCGTAAGTATGTTATTCGTAGTAAGTAATATATACCAAATTTTTAATAAAAGTTATCAGCACATAGCTCTTCCCTTTGCTTCTGAGAGCAAGGGGAAGTACCGCACCGCAGGTGTGGAGATGGGGATTCTTTAACCTTTCATTTCTTTTAAAAAAACATGAGAAATCAGTCGTGATTACAAACAAATAGTATTGCCATAGGACATGTTCTGGTTGTATCTTTGAATTTACAAACATTAACTCCGTAAATAAACTATGGAAACCAAAACTTCAATAGATGACCAATTCCTTAGCCGTGTTCATAAAGTGATTGAACAAAATCTGGATAATGAGAATTTTTCAGTTGAAGACTTGGCTCATGAAGTAGGATTGAGTCGTTCCATGTTACACCGTAAGCTGATAAAACTAACAGGTAAGAGTGCCGGTGAGCATATCGTACAATTACGACTTATTACTGCTAAAAAACTATTAGAGAACCATAGTGCCACAGTCTCAGAAACAGCCTATCGGGTTGGATTCCGGAGTCCCAGTTATTTTAATAAGGTATTTAAAAAACATTTCGAAGTATCTCCGGGAGACTTTAGTAAAGGAATTTCTTCAAACTATATTGACTTAGTTGATGATTTAAGGTTAACAACAATAGCTAAACGCGTAAGGAAAAATAAATACACTACTAAAAAGGCAATGTTATGGTATGTGGTACTGGTTTGCTTTTGCCTGGCCATATATTCAATATTAACATTGCCATTTTCCTCGGAAAAGTCAATAGCTGTGCTTCCCATACATAATTTAACAGGAGATCCGGATAACGATTACTTTGCTGATGGTGTCCATGATGCATTAATTGGTGAGCTGGGTCAGATATCATCATTACGGGTTATTTCCCGAACTTCTACCTTGCGTTATCGCGATAGTGGTAAGTTGATGAAAGATATAGCTAAGGAGCTGGGGACAACAAATATTATAGAGGGTTCAGTGGTTAGTTTTGGTGATAGTGTTCGTTTGCTCATTCAGCTTATTGATGTATTTCCTAAAGAGCGGCATCTTTTATCAAAAAACTATCAGGATAACATATCAGGTATTTTAAATCTTCAATCACTTATTGCCAAAGATGTTGCCCGTAAAGTAAATGTTGAGATTTCTAAAAATGAGAAGCAACAATTGGATAAAACAAAATCAGTAAATCCGGAAACGTACAAGGCATATTTAAGAGGAATGTATTACTTAAGAATGGGTACAAAAGAATCATTTGAAACAGGTATCGATTATCTTCAAAAGGCTATAGATAATGATCCCGGCGATCCTTTTGCTTATGCTGGTTTAGCTTTAGGTTATGCGCATATGGGGCATGGTCAGTTAAATGCGAAAGAAGCATTTATCAGGGCCAAAAATGCTGCTTACAAAGCCATAAAACTTGATCCTACCTTGGATGAAGCACATACCTCACTGGCTATTATTTCGTTGTATCAGGACTGGAATTGGGAGGAAGCCAAAACTGCTTTTGAAAATGCCATAGCCAGTAATCCGAATAATGTAGAGGCGCATGCGCATTTTGCATGGTATCATATTGTTTTTAAAGATATAGAAAAAAGTATCTATCATGGTGAAAAAGCCGTGATGCTTGAGCCTTTATCCGCCTCGTATACTGCCTGGTTGGCCTTAATTTATATTCACAACCAAGAGTATGATAAGGCTGAGCACTGGGCCTTAAAAGCCATAGACTTAAAAAAGGATACACCTTATGCTTATTGGGCTTTAGCGAACATCTCTATTCATCGAAAACAATATGCTCAGGCTATTGATTATATTGAAAACCTGCCACACAAAGCAGTATACTGGAAAACCTTGCGCGGATATATTTATACTGAAGCAAATCAAAAAAATAAAGCACTAGAGCTTTGGGATGAAGTTGAAGAGCTTGCTAAAGTTAAGTCAGTAAATTCTTGCTATAGAGGCATGATGGCAGCCTATCTTGGCTTTACAGATCAGGCTTTTGAATTATTTAATGAAGCTATAGAAAGTAAAACTTATCCTATTGTATATGTTGGAACATACCCGTGTACAAAAGACATTAGAAGTGATTCCAGGTTTAATGATCTTTTACTTAAAATGAATCTTCCTGTTATTCAATAATAATGCAATTCTAATATGAATAAGGTTAAAAGGGTTGATTATGCAACAATATTACCATAATGCAACATTTAAACCGTATCATTCATATAAAAAACAACCTGCATGGTCAGTACCAGCCTTTAAATCGTCGTTACTTTATATTGTAAAAATAACCATGCATATGCCGGGTATTTGTTTGATATCAAGAGTAACTATTAAAAATTTAAGTCATGAAAAAGATGTTGTTAGTATTAGGAATGTGTTTTGTTACTCTTGGCTTAATTGCTCAAGAGGGATCAAAACTGTTGGAAGACCAGCTTGTTGAACCACCTAAATTTGAAGGAAAAAATATAGAAAATCGTAAAGCAGAAGTTAGCCGGGCTCCAATTTGCTTTTATATGGAAGAAAATTTACAATATCCGGAAAGAAGATATGATTTTCCTCCTGAAGGAACTGTGGTTATTGAATTTACTGTAAATGCAGATGCAACAGTATCTAACTTTGTAGTTGTAAACCACATTGATAATGAGTTAGATCAGGCAGTTATTGATTGTATTAAGAAAACAGATGGTATGTGGATTCCGGGGAAAGTTAACGGGCAACCTTCTGTAATGGAGAAAAGAGTTTCTGTAAAATTTGCTGTGCCAGGAAATCCAACCTTCGAAGAACAGGCTAAGGAATTATACTTTAGTGCGATAAGAAAATTTACGTATGGAGAATATATTAAGAGCAATAATTTGTTATCTGCAGAGCAAAAAGCAAAAAGATCAAATCGTAAATTTAAAAATTCATTGGCCTTATTAGACAAAGCTTCTGCTTTTTATCCTAATGATAAATCTTTGCTTTGGTGGCAAGCCAAAAATCATAAAATGTTAGGTAACCAAGAGGAGATGAGAAATAAGTTAAATGAAATTGCAAGATTGCAACATATTGAAAATAATCTAGAACTATTGGTTAATGAATATGAATTAGCTGTTATCTATAAATAAATACAGTTTTATCAATGTTGTTTTATAGAAAAATCCCGTGATCTGCGGGATTTTTTTTGTTTAACCCGGATTCCTAAGACTTTTTGAAAAGTAAAACCTAGTAGCTAACTATTTCAAGTATTTTAGTTCTATCTCGATAAAAATACGTGTTGGCCGGTTCAATTGGCCCGGGCCGGTAATAGCGCGACGCAGTTGAATGCGGGTGAATAAGGGATGTGTGACGGCAATAGATTCAACAAGGAGGTGGGCTGAAGGATGAATTGAACTTGAGCTTTTGCCTGCCTGACGGAAGGCAGGTTTCTTTTTGATCAAGCAAAAAGAAAGCCTGTTTGCAAAACAATATTAGTTAGATGGAATTATGCAATAGAGGTTTGTTATGAGCATTGAAAGTGCCATAAAACAAGGACTTGTTGAGACGAAACGTAGCACCGCTACGGTGAGTTGAATCAAGTTAGTGAACCACCTTGTTTTGAAGCAATTTCAATGTGTAATAGAATTTCTATTGCATATTGCGGGTTTAACCTAAAGTATAACTGCCATAGTGAATGCCAGTTTTTTTCTGTCAAAGAAGTCCTGTTAAGGTTGAATAATGCTTTTGAAATCGCTAAATTGAATAGGTGTTGGGTTGTGGGCTAGTGTGAAGAGTGTTAAATAAACGAATTAAAGTTTTTGAAGATATTTTTTCTTTATACAAGGCAAGATTTACAGGCATAGCTGTAACTACGGCGAAAAAGCTTAACGAAGTAGAAAGGAAAATAGGTCGAAAAATTAGTTCGGGGATTTAGCAGTCTTTACACTAGAGATCGCATAGTTTAGATACAAAGTCACATGCAAAAATACAAGTGAAAGTTTTTCAATTCATAAAATGAGCAGGCTATGGAAGAAGCACTAGAATATATTTTGAAGAACCATCATTTCAGTGAAGAGACCTCTTCAATTATTGAAAAGGAAAACTTGTTGCCATTGGGATTATTAAATCGATTGCATACAAATTATCCGGAATATTCGACAATAATGGAATCACGTAAGCCAATGTTTAGTACCAAAAACTATTACAGCGGCTTAAATGGGTACAGAGAGATTATTGATGTATTGAACGCACATGGCATTGATATAGGCTATAGTCTCGAAAGAGAACTATTTATTAAAGTATATCGTTTTTTAGCCACAAAATTTGTTTTAAACTCCATTAATTGGAGCAATTATAAGCAGGATTCTCTTTTTCAGATTGTGTTTCCTCAGCCCGGAATGATGAATAAGGAAACCATTGATGAATATAAGAAGGCCAAAAACGAAAAAGAACAACAGGATTTTATTGCGGATTATATCCGAAAGAACACAAATCCATATGATTCTAAGCAACAATTAAATAAGCCCTGGTTCGAAAATGAAGATGGTGATTTAGTTATCCTTGAAGGAAGTCAGCATAAATATCCGCAATGCCAGCTCATATTTGATAAAACTACACAAAGCTGTTTCTCTTTTTGTACTTATTGCTTTCGACATGCTCAGGTACGAGGTGATGAAGATATGTTTAATCAGGTAGATATTGATCCTGTACATGAATACCTGCGAAGTCATAAAGAGGTAACAGATATTTTACTTACCGGCGGGGATGGCGGGCGCATGCCATATGAAAGACTTAAGGCTTATGTAATGCCTTTGGTAGACGATCCGGAACTCAAGCATATAAAATCGCTGCGTATAGGTTCAAGAGCCTTAACTTATGAGCCCGATATGTTCTTAAAGGCGGATTATAATAAGAATCTTGAATTGATTAAAACATTGGTGGATAATGGCATTCAGGTTATATGGATGTCACATTTTTCAACGCCGGGAGAAGTGTTAAATCCGGTTACTATTGCTGCAATTCGCAGGTTACGTTTGTATGGTGCTGTGGTGAAGAGTCAAAGTCCGATCATGAACCATATTAGCATGTTTACAGATAAAGAAGGTAATATAGACCTTGATCGATCTGCAAAAAACTGGATTGACCTCGGGAATATATTTGCCATGTTATCAGTGGGATTTCACTCTATGTATTGTGCACGCCCAACAGGTGAGCATCATTATTTTACTGTTCCTCTTGCAGAAATTAATAAAGTATTTAGTAAAATATACCGTTCACTACCTTCTGTCAATCGTCCTTCCAGATATATTTCAATGACGTCATCGGCAGGAAAGATATCAATACTTGGAACCCTTACTATAAAAGGGGAAAAGGTGTTTGCTTTAAAATTTAATGAATCAAGAAATATGGAATGGATGGATCATGTTTTCCTGGCACACTATAACGAAAAGGAAAACAATATTGACAACCTCATACCATTTGAAGGGGAGAAACATTTTTATGAAGATGAGCTGGAGAAAATAGAAAATGACAAACAGAAAGCTCTGGAACAAAGAATGAAAAAGTAAGCACTTAAGGTTTATTACATCTTAATATGATCACCAATGATAAATAAAATTGTAAAATCAACAGAAGATGCGGTTAAAGGCATATTTGACGGGGCAGTGGTGATGATAGGTGGTTTTGGCGAAGCTGGCAGTCCCATTGAACTGATTCATGCCTTAATTGATCAGGGTGCAAAAAATTTAACTGTAATAAGTAATAATACCGGTAGCGGCCATGTAGGACTGGCTGCTCTTATCGAGCAAAAAAGGGTAAGTAAGATGATATGTTCTTTCCCGCGTACATCTAATTCAACTGTATTTCCTGATTTATATGCCAAGGGAGAAATAGAACTGGAACTTGTACCACAGGGTACTTTAGCCGAAAGAATTAGAGCTGGAGGGGCGGGAATTCCTGCTTTTTATACACCAACATCTGTACATACTCCATTGGCAGAGGGTAAAGAAAACAGGGTTTTTAATCATCAGACTTACGTTTTGGAGTATGGAATTAAAGCCGATTTTTCTTTAGTGAAATGTAAAGCAGCTGATCGTTATGGTAATTTGATTTACAATAAAACCGCAAGAAATTTTGGACCGGTAATGTGTACAGCAGCTGAAATAACTATAGTTCAGACTTCCAGAGTAGTAGAGTTGGGTAAAATAGATCCCGAAAATGTTGTTACCCCGGGAATCTTTGTGTCTCGCGTAGTAGAAGTCAGTAATCCTGTGCATGAATCAAAACTTGTATTTGAAAATAGGACATATCCATGAAAAATACTAATGTGAAAAAAGGCTGGAACAGGGACGAAATAGCACAAAAAGTGGCTTTGGATATTCCTGATGGTGCTTATGTGAATTTGGGCATTGGCATGCCTGAATTGGTGGCAGACTTTATTCCGAAAGGAAGGGAAGTGATTTATCATACCGAGAATGGTTTGTTAGGTATGGGGCCTGTACCTGAGCAGGGACAAGAAGATCCGGAACTTATAAATGCCGGAAAAAAGAATGTCACCAGCATAAAAGGCGCCTGCTACTTTCATCATGCGGATAGTTTTACTATGATAAGAGGTAAACATATTGATATTTGTGTGCTTGGCGTTTTACAGGTGGCTGAAAACGGAGACCTGGCTAACTGGTCTACCGGTCAAAAGGGCGCTGTTCCTTCCGTGGGGGGAGCAATGGATTTGGTGGCAGGCGTTAAAACAATATTGGTAATAACCAAGCATACAACAAAAGATGGTCAGCCAAAAATTGTTAAAAACTGTACTTATCCACTTACAGGAAAGTCTGTAGTGAAACGAATTTATTCTGATTTAGCCATACTTGATGTAACAGAAAAAGGGCTATTCGTAAGAGAACTTGCTCCAGGCATTGATTTTGATTATTTGCAAAAACAAACAGGAGCAAAATTACATGAGTACGAATTAGAATGATTCCGGAAGTCCTCTTTCCAGATTATATGGAGCGTATTTATTACATAGGAGTCAGGCAATAATAAAAGATATTTAATGGTACTCTCTTATGGTAAGGCAAAAAACTGATTCAACACGAATAAATGATAGCCATGGATCAAAGGCCTGTAGATTTAAAGAAACACAAAAGCTTAAGTGAGGATATTTACAAACGAGCTTGCAGAATAATCCCCGGAGGAGTAAGTCGTAATACCTTATATCGTAAACCTTATCCTTATTATATAAGTCATGCAAGTGGCTGTTATACTACAGATGTAGATGGCATTGAAAGAATTGATTTTGCCAATAATATGGCAGCATTAATTCATGGTCATGCGCACCCTAAAATAGTAGAAGGTGTAATTAAACAGGTGCGTAAAGGAACAGCTTATACCATGGCCACGGAAGAGGAAGTTTTCTTTGCACAATCATTGTGTAACAGAGCACCCGGGTTTGAAAAAATACGCTTTGTAAATTCAGGTACAGAAGCTGTAATGGCAATGATAAAAGCATCCAGAGCTTTTACCGGAAGATCCCTAATCGCCAAATCCGAAGGTGCATATCATGGAACTTACGATTATGCCGAGGTAAGTCAATTTGCTAATCCGACAAACTGGGGGGATATAAATCATCCCAATAGTGTTCCTTTGGCCAATGGTACCCCACAGGGTGTTTTAAGTGATGTAATTGTTTTTCCATACAATGATATTGAAAGAACGATTGCCATATTAAATAAAAGAGCTGGAGAAATAGCCTGTGTTTTAATTGATCCTGTACCACATCGGGTGGGTTTAATGCCTGGTAATAGCGATTTTATTGAAGCAGTATACAATTGGACCAGAAAAAACGGCGCATTACTAGCTTTTGATGAAGTGGTTACCTTTCGCGTTAATTATGGAGGAGCACAGCAAAATTACACAGTAAAGCCAGACCTCACAGCTTTAGGAAAAATTATAGGAGGAGGGTTTCCTGTAGGTGCCTTTACCGGTCGCTCTGATATCATGAAAGTACTTGATCCGGGAGAAAGTAAACTCCTTTTTCCGCACTCAGGAACATTCTCGGCAAATCCGGTAACAATGACTGCAGGGCGTATTGCCATGGAGCTTTTTGATGAAGAGGCTGTACAACGTTTAAATATCTTAACCCAAAAGGCACTTTACCAAATAACAGAAGCCATTAAAATTGCTGATGTCCCGGTTTCAATTACGGGAGCAGGATCTATGTTCCGTATACACTTAAAAGAAGTTGCACCAACAACATATCGTGAAGCATATCAATCAAAAGAAACAACCACACTTATTAAAGAGATGTTGGATTATCTTTTCATCAGGGAGAAAATAATGATGATAAATACGCTCACTTGTATGTTTTCAACAGTAATGACTCAAACAGAGATTGATGTTTTATCTCAGGCTCTTTTAAATACGTTTAAGCAATTTAAGCCTCGGATAGATGCTCTGTTGTAACTGTTTAGAAACGAGCTATAAGAGTATGTATCTGACAAATAAAAATAAATTTTAAACACATGAAACGAACATGTAAATTCAATTATTCAAATTACACACAAGAGAATGATTGAATTTATTTGAGAGTTCCATGTGACAAATGAAAATAAAATTAAACACATGAAAGAGGTATATATATGCGACGCAATTAGAACTCCGGTAGGGAAATACGGAGGTTCGTTATCGTCAGTAAGAACCGATGATCTTGCTGCAATTCCCTTAAAGGCTTTAATGGAAAGGCATCCGAATATTGACTGGTCAGATGTGGATGATGTTTACATGGGTTGTGCCAATCAGGCAGGCGAAGATAATCGTAATGTTGCACGGATGGCATTGTTGTTGGCCGGTTACCCTGAAACCGTTCCGGGAGTCACAATTAATCGATTGTGTGGTTCAGGCATGGATGCCGTTGGAACAGCTACCAGAGCTATTAAGGCAGGAGAGGCAGACCTGATTATTGCAGGTGGTGTTGAAAGTATGTCGCGGGCTCCTTTTGTTATTGGTAAAGCAACAAATGCATTTTCCAGATCGCAGAAGTTTTATGATACATCTATGGGGTGGCGGTTTGTAAACACCCTGCTTGATGAGAAATATGGTACGGAGTCGATGATTGAAACTGCCGAAAATATAGCAGCAGATTTTAAGATAAGTCGTGAAGATCAGGATAAATTTGCGCATTGGAGTCAGGAGAAAGCCCATACCGCATATATTAAGGGCCTGTTTAATGAGGAAATCGTTTCTGTGGTTATTCCTCAGCGCAAAGGAGATCCCGTAATTGTTGATAGAGATGAACACCCAAGGTTAACTTCACTCGAAAAACTTTTATCATTAAAAGCGGTACATAAGCCCAATGGAACCATAACAGCAGGAAATGCTTCCGGTATAAATGATGGTGCTGCAGCCATGATAATCGCTTCTGAAAAAGCTATGGAGAAATACGGATTGCAGCCTAAAGCTAAAATTTTAGGTATGAAAACAGCTGGTGTTCTACCCCGTATAATGGGCATGGGGCCGGTTCCTGCAACCAATATGTTGTTAAAGCATTTGGGCTTAAAGCTTGACCAAATGGATATTATTGAATTAAACGAGGCGTTTGCTGCACAGGCACTGGGTTGTGTTCGGGAGTTGGATCTTAAGGATAATGACCACCGTATCAATCCTCAAGGTGGTGCCATAGCTTTGGGGCATCCATTAGGAATGAGTGGTACCCGAATTGTAATGTCGGCATACTATCAACTTCAGCGTAGTAAAGCAAAAAAAGCGCTTTGTACCATGTGTGTTGGGGTAGGTCAGGGCATCAGTATGGTTCTGGAAAAGATTTAAACAAATCTGTTTGTTGCATTATCAGAGAAAGATGCACTGGTATGAGAATATGCTATCTGTTATATATAGGAAATAGTAAAAACATCTAAAAGTAGGCATTGTGTTTTCCATTTTTTAATTGGTTGTTGGTAAGTCTGTTGATAGATAAAGTGTTAATTGATTGACAATTATGTAAACAGAAAATACCTTTGAACCTTTGAACCTTTGAACCTTTGAACCTTAGAACCTTTGAACCTTTGAACCTTTGAACCTTTGAACCTTTGAACCAATAAAGACCTGAGAACATGGAAAAATATGTTTTTTACGCACTAGGGGAAGAGAAACCGGAACCTATAAAAATAGATTTGAACAGTTTTGATATAACACATTATGAGGAGATGGTTATTGAAGCAGATAGAAAAATACATGAAGCAAATCCGGATTTTACAGGACAAGTAACCATTTTTGGATTTGGTGATGCATAGGAGTGAGGGGGTAATAGGTTGTAAGTTGTGGCTTATGTCGATTTGGAAGTTTTGTCTTTTTCTGTTTTAATCTTCTCCATGGGAAATGATAAAATAAACTCTGAGCCTGAATTTAAATGCGATATAAGAGATATGTTCGCTCCTAAAATCTGAGCAAGTCTTTTGGAAATAGATAGGCCCAGACCTAATCCTCTTTTTGCATTATAATGATCTTTTTCGAGCTTAATAAAACGATCAAAAATACGATCCTGATCTCGTTCGGGAATCCCGGGACCTGTGTCTTTCACATAAAATTGAATAGTTTCGGCGTTTTTTCTTAATCCTATTTCAACCTGACCTTGTTCTGTAAACTTTAGGGCGTTATTCATCAGGTTAGTTAATATCTGTTTTATTCTGAACTCATCAGAAAAAAGTTCATAGTTGTTGCTTTCCAACGAGTTGTTAATAAGAATCTCAATATGGTCATTGTCGTTTATTATATCGAAAGAGGAATATATGTTGTTAATGATATTATTGATAGGAAATGAAGTAAAGGAAACTCGCAATTGATCACTTTCGATCATTGAAAACTCAATAATATCTTCGATAAGTAAAAGTAGTGAGTTACAGTTGTTTGTAATAAGGTCTATAAATTTACCATGTTCTTCTTCTGTAAGGGTAGGATCTCCCAATAAGCTTGAAAAGCCAACAATAGCATTCATTGGAGTTCTTATTTCATGAGAAAGATTTTCAAGAAATAGTGTTTTTAATTTATCTGTTTTCTCTGCTTTTTCCTTTGCTGCAATTAAATCAATGGTTCTTTCTTCTATTAGTTTTTCCAATTGATTTCGGTGCATATAGAGTTCTTCATTTTGATACTGTAGTTCCTCCTTTTGGGTTTCCAGTTCTTCATATTGATCTTCAATAATTTTAGTACGTTCTTTTACTTTGGCCTTTAATACTTCGCGGTCGTGATTAATTTTTCTTTCCCGAATGATAATGATTAAAACAACAATTACACCTGCAAATAAGGTCAATAGTAAGTAAAACCATATGGTTTTTCTAAATGGCGGTTCTACTATGATTTTAAGGGTGTTACCTTCGTAATTCCACAAGCCATCGTTATTAGAGGCAATTACCTTAAAGGTATATTCTCCGGGATCTAAATAATTATATAAAGCTTTGCGAGCGTACGCATCGGTTGTTTTCCATTCAGAATCAAACCCAATCATCTTATAGGCATAGCGGTTTTTATAAGGAAAAGTGTAATTGATGGCTAGAAAATGTAATTCCAAGTTCAGCCTTTTTTTCCACTTTATACGAACTTCTTTTGTAAACTCAAGTTTTTGTTTTAAGATGGAGGTGTCTGTTTTACTATTTATTTTTTTATTTCCAATAATCATATCCGTTAGCAATACTTTTGGTTTTACTTTATTTAATTGGAAACTGGAGGGATTTAAGGAACTAAAACCATTTGTGCCGCCAAAAAAGAGTTCTCCTTCTGAAGTTTTAAGAACGGATTGCATAAAGAACTGGTTGCCCTGTAATCCATCTCCTTCGTTATAGTTTATAAACTGATGAGTTATAAGGTCAAGCATGCTAAGTCCGTAATTGGTTGATATCCACACCTGATTATCCACTTTAGCAATTCCGTTAATTACATTATCAACCAAACCATCTTCTATGGTATAGTGTTTTATTAATTTACCTTCAGAACTATAGTGATATACGCCATGTTTGATAGTTCCAATCCAAAAATCACCATTCGAACTTATATCTAATGAGCGTAAACCAGGTAACTTAATGATATTTTCCATAGTTTGGAGATTTTCATTAAACCTGAAAATCCCTTTATGTACAGTCATAACATAAATTGATCCGTCATCTAATTCTAATATTTTTGTATTAGGGGAGAAAAATGATCTCTGTCTAAAGAATACGGATTCCCATTCTTTTTTATGATTAAACAATTCAACTGTTCCATCGGCATAAACAATCCAAAATCTGTTTTTTTTATCGATATGTATGGTCCAGAAGGTTCTTAGTTTATCTTTTAGAGGTGATTTGATTCCCTGAAAGTAATGAGAGTAAAATGATTCTTTTTTGCGATTATAACATATAATATCACCTTTCCACGGAGCAATCCAAATATTACCATCTGTATCTTCAGCAATTGCTCTAACAATACTTACATCTAAGGAATCTCCTTTGTCAATTCCATTTTTTACGTGTTTAAATAGTTGTGTTTTTCTATTAAAAACATCAACGCCTCCACCATCTGTTCCTATCCAGATTAACCCTTTTGAGTCTTCAAAAAAACAAGATATAATATTGTACGATATAAAATTTGATTTCTCATTCTGACTTCTTAATCCCTTAACGGGAAGGAAGGTTTTAAATCGGGAGTGCATTTTATTGGCATAATAAATACCGCCCCTGGAGGTTCCCACCCATATAATGCCTTCGTCATCTTTATGAAAGCAATATATACCATCGGAAGTGATATTGCCATACTTTTGATTGTTATAAGTTGCATAAGAAAAAAGTTTGGTGTTTTTGTTGTAGATATTAATACCTCCCTGATCTATCCCAACAAATATATTTACACTATCAACCTGTATGATAGTGCTTATAAGGTCACCTCTTATGCCGGTGCCATTTTGATTAAGAGGGAAATACCTAAATTCTCCGGTTTCCGGATCAAAGTTAGCCAGCCCATAGTGATAATTACCATACCAAAATGTATTAGTATTATCTATCAGAAGTCTTTTGGCACTAAAAGGAGAATCCTCTGCAACATCGTCAGGGTAATGTTTTAGGGTTTTGTTTTTGGGGTTATACATAATTAATCCCCTATATTGAGAACATCCTAACCAATATTGGCCTTGTGCATCAAAAGCCATAGCTGTAAAATTTGCTGTATTGGTTAAAGGTGTATCTGTTAGTGTTTTTGTGAAAGAATCGGATGATCTGTCATAATAAAATAACCCATTACGAGTTAATACCCATAGAACCGAATCTTTTGATTCCACAATATCATTGATATAATTCTGCGGTCTTCTGTTAATGCTGTCAGTTTTAGACAAGTCATAACGAATGAAAATATCTTTTTCAGGGATATACCGATTGAGTCCATTGGTCGTGCCAACCCAAAGTTGTTTATTTACATCTTCATGTAATGCAATAGTTCTATCATCACTAATTGTAGTGCTATCGGTATCAGAATGTTTAAATTTTATAATATTATAGCCATCATATCGCATCAAGCCATTGGCAGAACTGGCAATCCATAAATAGCCATTGCTATCGCGCTGTATATCACGTACGAGACTTATTCCTTCTTTTGTATTTAAATTTTCAAATCTGTAATTACAAACGAGGATTTGATAAGGAAGAAGGAGGATACATATTGATAGCCATTTAAACATCAATTTTTCTTCTTAATATACTAATTATAAATGCTACAATCCACATTTATTCAGACTAATCTTTTTTTTTGGGCGATTACTTTTTTAGCTATGCAGAGAGGGTTATAATAGAGGGCTACAAAAAAAATGGAATCATGGAAGTTCGAATTGGATACTACTTCTTTTTCGATTAACTGAATAATTTTAAAAAATATTTAGTAGCAATAGAAGATTATGTGTTATCTTCAATATATGAGTTTAAGCAGGCTTAATAATTAAATTATAATCATTAGTTAAAAAAACATCTGTCACCATGACCAAAGATTCATTCCAGTATAGCAAAGAATATTTAGATAAAATATTGAATCAGGAAGTTGAAATAAGCCTGATAGATGAAGATAGTGATGAAGATCAATATGCCTATAAGGGTAAGATAATCAGTTATAATTCAGCAGAAGAAAATACAAATGTACCTGTCGACTTTTATTTTCATTCGGATCATGGAAATATAAAACGTATTAAAATGAAGTATTTAAAAGGTATTAGAATACTCTAGATATCAAAACTTTGAGTTATATAGTACTGATTTTTTTAATCAGGAGGTTTTGGAAGCACATTTTATTTTAAAGTAATGAGCTACTTGACAAGAGATAAAATATAGCAGACATTTGCCATGTAGTATATATGTTAACTCTTTTTATAGAGTGAGCTAAGTAATGTTATTAACCAAATATTGATTTTTTCTAACCTTAAATTACCTGTTATGAAACATTTCCTCTAAACAAAAAGTCTTTCTTTTTCTGAATAAGAATGTAATTCAATAAGGAGTTTTTAATCGCTTATATATAGACACATTAATGACTTTTAATGTCATATTTCTTTTATGAGCAGTTTAGTGGATGCTTGTACTATAAATTCAACTATTTATGAAATTATTTGACCAGCATTTTTAATATCCTATATCAGCGATGAAGACATGTTTAAGCGATGTGTTGGAACATAGATTTTTTTTCATATAACAAACCTAATTATTAAAATGGCAACAATTGAATCAATGACAAAAGCAGAGTTTATCAACCTTTTAGATAACTACTTTGCAGAACCTGACAAAAGAGTTAAAATGACTATGGATCAGGTGAAAAAACTGGCCGAAAAATTAAATGAAAAGGTCAATATACCTTTGGTGAAAGAAACCAAAGAAGAAAGAATATTTGTGAAAATTATTCTGAAAATAGACACTTTTTTATACGACAATATGCCCAATGAATTTTATGAGCTATGGAAGGATTCACATAATGGTATTGACGATGATGAAGCAAAAAGGCTTATAAAAAGACTCTCTAAATTAGCCAATAAGAAAATTGATATTCCTTATATACCTGAGGCTATTGAAGGTTTTGTTTTTCGTTTTGTCATTGGAATATTGGTTAATGCCGCGCGTAGGGGGTGGAATTTTGATGCGGCCAATGCAGCAGCCGACCAAATGAATGAAAAAAATGCAAAAGAGGTCGATGATACCATGCTTGAATCAATGGTACTATAGAAATTAAATGTAAAAGAAATGACTCCGAAAACGCTATTTTTTGAGCATCAGTTATCCGAATGTAAAAATGAATACGAGAATCATATGAGCGGTTTTAACCTGCTTGATAATAAGGCTTATCAGGTATTAGGCTTTTCGGGTTTACTTTTAGGACTTTCGGTATCCTTCTTACAACAGGAAACGCTGGATTTTATTATGCAAACAAGGCATAGCCTCCTATATCTGATCATATTTTCTATTTTGATGTTACTTTTAAGTATTATAACAGGTATCGTGTCTGTTCGTATTATAAAGATTAAAGGCGTTCCTTCTCATCATCGGTCAACGGAAGAATACGAAGATCTAAAGCCTATATCAGATGATAAATTTGACATAGAATTGTATCAAAATTTTATTTCCAATAAGATTAGGCGATGGATTATTTCGATAGAAAATATTAAAGAAGCCAATAAACGTAAGGCCCAAAAGGTTTTTTTGTCGCAGTTGTTTTGTAGTATGGGCCTGATAATATTTGGTGTAATTGGTGTAATAATAGTACTCGGTAACCTTTAAAATTTTGCCCTATGGAAAAGAAAAAATGTATTAAACAGGACTGCACAAGTGATAGAATTGAAGGTTCTAGTTATTGTGCAAAACATTATCAGGAATGGCTTTATAAGGAAGCAAAAGAGGACAAATCATCGGGAGGTGAGTTTCGCTATAATATGAATAAGCCAGGCCAACAGTCGGGTCTAATAGATAAGGAGAAGTTTAATCACTGAATAAATCATATTCTCCATAATACTGTTTTTCACAACAAAGCCTTGCCTTTTTTAGCAGGGCTTTGTTGTTATTGATTATATGTTATTAATGTTCTTCTTTACCTTTCCTCTGAATTGGCGTAACTTGTGTTTTATTAAAGTGAAAGAAGTGCTTTGTACGGATATAATCTATACAGAAAAACGACAAGCCGATGGAATCGCTTTTTATTTTACCAAATCAGTCTTTTCAATCATATTACAACCTGTTTTATGAACTCGCATTTTTAGTGGTTTTTGTATTCTTTATTTGGGAAGGATTGAGAAGGAAACTTACCATACATCAATGGGTTCAATGGATTTTAGTAGCTACATCTGTTCATCTGTTTTTCATTATAGGCACTAAAATATTCACTTATTCAGGTCAGGATTGGAATTATTTTTTTTCCAGTTTTCGTTTTCCTCCAACCCAATCTAAAACTGTTTTCGGAGGTTTAGTTTTAGCATTGGCAGGAATAGGATTGGCAAAATTATGGCTTCGTTATTCGTTTAAGGTATTGGATGCATATGCTATAGCTATTCCTATTGGTATGGCCATTCAAAGGGTGGGATGCCTATTGGTAGGTTGTTGCTTTGGAAACAACACATCATCTTTTTGGGGTATACATTACGGTAGGTTTTCTCCTGTCTTTTTTTACCAGGTTCAGTCAGGAGCAATAGAGCATTCTTCTTCTCATGCTTTGGCGGTACATCCAATTCCATTATTAATTATTATTTACTGCTTGTTAATCTCTTTTATTGTTTGTAAGAACAGAGGGCGCTTTAAGGCATCTGGTAACCTGACTCTATTTTCGATTGGCTTGTTGTTTAGCGCAAGGTTTATAATAGAATTTATTCGGCACCCTTTTACAAATGGGTCCTTAGGAATAATATTTTGGGGCTTAAAATTGATACAATGGGCATTGTTGTTATTGGTAGCTACCATAGTTATTGTTGTATTTATTAGAGAGAGAAAATTTAGGTTGATACCCAAAAATAACGTTGACTCACCACCTAATTACATCAGTAGTATTTCATTTATTTTTTTCTTAACCTTAGTTTTTTACCTGGGAAGAAACTGGTTTGGGGGCATCGAAAAAATTAGTTTTATAATTATGGTTATTCCGCTTTCTCTGGTATTGCTGTGGCAGATATTTCAATATGTTGTTGTGCCTGGATTTAGGTTTGCCTGTGTTATATTATTAATACTTTCGTTTGTTATTATGTCTCAAACGGTAGATATAAAAGAAAAATCAGATTCTACAAATACTTATACTCCATATTCATGGAACAGTTTTTCCATAGGTTATGGAACAGGTAATTATGAGGATATCGACTATGGATGCGAAGGAGAAGTTATTGATCGTACAAAACATACCTATGGTGTTACAAGATTTGAATATAACAGACACTTTAGTTTAAAAGAAAATCAGTTGGGTACATTAGGGATGCGAACATATTTTGGAAACGATAAAGTAAAGGCGGCTGAAAGAGGTTATCATTACGAACGAAAGCTATCTGGCGTTAATCCTTATTTTTTATATGATTTTAAACCAATTGGTATTGGTGTTGGTTTTCACTATGGACAGTTTATTTATAAAGAATCTTATGGGAAAAAAGAATTGCTTCCCATGCTTTATTTTAGAGCCTGGTCGCGAAAAAAGGTTTATACTGAATTATTTATAAATGATCATTCTATGTTGTATACTCCGGTTTCAAACTTTAGGGTTGGTCTGGGAATTGCTCTTGAAGATGATTTTAGTTCAGTGCACTTCGGTATAACGGATGTTTATGGACAAGGATCAGGGTATGTTTCCAGTCGAATTCTAATTTATGATAATTTATTATTTGAACCGAACCTATCCTTCCAATTACAAGATGCCAAGGGATTTCAGGGGGGATTTGGCATTCATTATTTATTTGGCAGAACCTCTAAAAAATAAAGAGTGGTTGTATGAAGTTGATTTTTCAATGTTTTATAGCGAAAGTTGTAATTCATTGATGGATTGTGAAGAATTGGTTCTATAAATATTGGTTTGTAAATTAAAAGAACAAACAATTAAATAACACAGGGAAAAAATACAACCATAGAAAGTCTAATGTTTAAGAAGTGAAAAATTAATGAATATCTCATTTTTAGAAGAATAATTACCTGGTTAAATTTAAACCCATGAGAATTTTGTTTTTGGTTATCATAATTAACTGTTTCAACTTATCTGTTTTTAGTCAATTGGGTTTAAGGATAGAATTTAATAAGTTACATGATAATAAGGGTTTTATAGAAGTGGATTTTAGAGATGGAGATGAAAAATTTATTAAAGGCATTACTGAAAAAGTATCTGATAAAAAATGTACAATTATATTGGATAGTCTAAAAGCGGGAAACTATGCTTTCAAATATTTTCATGATGTAAATAGTAATAAAAAGCTTGATACAAACTGGATTGGAATTCCAAAGGAGGGGTTTGGTTTTTCAAATGATGCAAAAGTTATGTTTGGGCCGCCACCTTTTAAAAATACAATATTTAAGTTACATGCAGATACTGTAATTTATTGCGAACCAATCTATTTAGAGTTTTAGTGTCAGTTTTATTAAAGAATTGTAATTATTCAAAGAATACTTTGTTATTTTGTTTTTTAGCAGAATACTTTTAAACCTCTTAATAATAAAGACAAATCATATATGAAAGACCAGAAAGCTATACTTATAAAGTGTATTAAAAATGACGAACCAGCTTTTGTTATTGCAGGGCATGATGCCTTTGCTGTAAAAACCATGGAAGCCTATTACAATATTGCCAAAGAAAATGGAGCGGATCAGGATTTTTTAGAAGATATGCAGTTGGTGATTGATGAAATGAAATTATTTCAGGAACAGGAACCAGAGAAGATTCGTATACCTAAATTAAAGGAATTTGAAAAAAAGAGCCGTCATAATTAAAAATGCCTTTATGTAGAATGTCCAGATTTATCAGCCTATAGTATATTTTGTTACATTGTTTTGTAGGCTATATTTTAAGACTAGTGTGAAGAGTGTTAAAAAACGAATTAAAGTTTTTGAAGATATTTTTTCTTTATACAAGGCAAGATTTACAGGCATAGCCGTAGCTACGGCGAAAAAGCTTAGCGAAGTAGAAAGGAAAATAGGTCGAAAAATTAGTTCGGGGATTTAGCAGTCTTTACACTAGATAAGTCTATAAAAAAGCCTATCTCTAACATCGAGATAGACTTTAAATACAAATCTCCAATCAATTATTATTTATTTTTTCTTCTTTTTTTTCGGATTGTTTTTATTAAAATCGTCCTTCACTTTTTTGAGATAGCTGTTCCCAGGATTTTTACCAATTCTAATACATTCTTTGTGGTACATTAATCGCATATATTTTACAGCATCTCCTTCTTGCCATAGAGGATCCACTTTATCCTCTTCCCATTTTTCGAGTTTATGTGTTAATTCAACTACTTTTTCGGGCATTGCATGTGACAGATCCTTCGTTTCTGCAATATCATTTTCTAAATTGTACAAAGCAAAACCATAATTATCTACACGTATTAATTTCCAAAAACCATCGCGCATAGCGGCACAATCCAGTTTTCTCCAGTATAATTGCTCATGAGGAACACCAGCTTTTTCGCCATTGATATAAGGCAGAATATTTACCCCATCCAAAGGAAGTGGTTGTTCCAGAGAACCTCCTGCAGCTGCAACACTTGTTGCATATATATCAAGTGAAATTACCATTTCATCATATGTTTGCCCTGCAGGAACATGGTCTTTCCAATATAAAATGAATGGAACTCGATGCCCTCCTTCAAATTTGAATCCTTTTAAACCTCCAAGCGGATAGTTTGAGTATGTTGGGCCAATCCCTCCATTGTCACTTAAAAACCAGATTATGGTATTTTCAAGTAGCTTATTCTTTTCTAAAGTATTGATAACCTTTCCAATGTTTCTATCCATTCCATAAATTAACCCAAGGTAGTTATCATCTGTTCCAATAGCTTCCATGTCTTCCGGTTTTGATTCTAATGGTCCGTGAGGAGCAGTAAACGACAGGTAGATAAAGAAAGGATTTTTTTTGTTGGACTCAATAAATCTAACTGTTTGATCACCAATTTTATCTGTTAAGTGCCCATCGAATTTTACCTGTTTTCCATTGTGTTCAATTCCCTTGTGACTACCCGGAGAATCATTTTTATTCTCATTATACCAATACGAACGCGAACCTTCTCTTAATCCCCAGAATTCATCAAATCCTCTATTGGTCGGATAATGTTCTTCCATGTTGCCTAAATGCCATTTACCAAAACAAGCAGTTTTATATCCTTGTTCCTGCATGGCCTGTCCAATCATTTTTTCATTCACATCGGTTCCATGAGGATCAGGAGGACAGTTGCCTTCATGACCAAAACGTTGTTGATACCTACCAGTCATTAATCCAGCACGACTTGGACTACATACGGAAGCAGAAACATGACCATCTGTAAAGCGCATACCTTGCTCTGCCAATCGATCAATAAAAGGCGTTTTTACCCTTTTCGAACCTTGATATCCTAAATCTTCATACCCAAGGTCATCAGCAAGAATGATGATTACATTAGGTTTTGGATTTTTTTTCTTTGAATACACTACCGAGGATATTAATAAACCACATAGTAATGCAATTAACTGAATGCTTGTTTTTAATTTCATGTTTATATTGATTAATAATCCAACTTAATAATTAGTAAAAAGAATACTTAGTTCTTCCAGTATTATTAAGAACTAAAGTATATTAGACGAAAGTATTGATATTAAAGAATGAACTGGATGTGCATTTTGGTATTTTTAGAGGGATAGAACACAACTTTATGGGCTGATTACTCTTTTAGAGGGGGGATTTTGAGATTGTTAAACACTCATTTGCCTGGGTGTACTATGGAAAGGGATTTATTAATATGTGATCTGGTAATAAATCTCTTTTTAAGAAATATGAAATCTTTGTTATTTTGAGATTTAAACATTAAGGTGTATAAACCAAGTTTGAACATACTGATTTAAGTTTAAAAGAAACCGCATAAAAGGTGAATTTTACTGACTTTTCAATTACTTTAAACAATTATTATCAGAATTCGCATAACCTTGCATCCTCTATTCAGAATCAATGTTTAATGAAGTTATAGAAGCATTGTATAAGTGATTTGATATAAATTCATATCAATGGCATTGTAAAAAACGGATCTGATAAAATATTTATTCGAACAGGTTTTAAAAGTAAAAACTTAACTTAGTTAAAACTTTATTCGCGATGATAAATATAGAATTACAAAAAGGTGATATCACAAAAGTAAAGGTTGATGCGATTGTTAATGCAGCAAACTCATCTCTTATGGGTGGAGGTGGTGTTGATGGAGCTATACATAGAGCAGGCGGAAACACAATTCTCGAAGAATGCATCCAAATTCGTAACAGGAAAGGTGGCTGTAAAGCAGGAGAAGCTGTTATTACCGGTGCAGGCAATTTGCCGGCTAAATTCGTTATTCATACCGTTGGTCCGGTATGGAGTGGAGGACAGGCTAACGAACCTGAAAAACTAGCCGGCTGCTACCGAAATTCATTGCTGTTAGCTGTTGATAATAAGCTTAAAACCATTGCTTTTCCCAATGTAAGCACGGGTATTTATGGTTATCCTAAAAAAGAGGCTGCCCAAATTGCCATTCACACCATAAAAAACTCTATTATTACCGAAATAGATAGTGTAATATTTGTTTGCTATGACGAAGAAAATTACAGGATTTATAAAGAATTATTAAATGATATTTAATTATTTCTTTTGTCTTGACACTTTGGAACCCCGCCTGCCGACAAGCAAAAAATTAAGATTAATGAGCCCCTTAAACCCTCATTGTTTTAGCCGACTATTAAAAATAAAACTGATGTAACGCCACAGAATCATAAGGAACTTAATTATAATTATTAGCGCTAATTGCCGCGATAAGGAGCAGTATTATATTCTGTTTACGGTAAAAACTACTCTATTTATCCTAATTTCATTAATGAATGAGTTGTTGCAATAACTGCTATTATAAAAGAGCCTTTCATATAGATTTTGTTACGCAGTTTTGTAGGGGAGGTTGGTGTAATGTGTTTCATAAAGAGTGCTTTAGTTTTGTGCTTAGTGCGTTTGAATTAGCGCCACCCTGTTTTATGACAGGTGCGAATGGTGTTGTGTTTATTCTGAGTAAGTGCGTTCGTATGTTGGAGATGCATTTTTAGATACCTTCGGTGAGGGATGGTTTTATGTGAATGGATCAAATGGTTGTATTATATATATGTTTTAGTAATGTATTGGCAATATTTTTAATGTTTAACAAATAAAATTTTTAGGTATACATAAATCGTTATTGACTACTAAAACAAATTATCCTCCGACGACGACGGGGCTATTGATCGGGCAAACATCTATTTGGTTGCTGCTAGTTAAATTACTCTCCTTTAAAATCAATACTAGGCACGTAATTTATCACGTGTTGTACGAAATAAAAGTAATGGGTTTTAACCTCAATTTAAATAGTGCTGCCGCAAGATTGTATCTATTGTGGTTGGTAAATATCAAACCACACGAAATGTTATTCTAATCCTATTCAATTAATGTAATAATTTGACAGTAAGGAGTTACGGAATCTTATACTAATGTGGATTTGCCTTTGTTGCAAGAGAAAAGAATAAGACTGTAACATTAAAAATTGAAAAAGAAGACGAATTATTTAGATGTAAATTTGACTATTGATGTATAAATTATCTTTTCTTTGTTTTTTTAGTTGAACGATTAAAATACAAGAGAATATGGAGTCAGATAAAATTATATATCAAGACAAAGAGTTTAAGTGCTCTTTAGCTTTTGCACTTCATTTGATAGGAGATAAATATAAAAGTTTAATCCTTTTTCACTTGCAAGATGGGCCTCAAAGGTCGGGTGAATTACAAAAGAGTATTACGGACATTTCAAACAGGATGTTTACATACTCAATTCGGGCATTGGAAAAAGATAAATTAGTAAAGAGAACTGTTTATCCGGTTACACCTCCAAAAGTAGAATATGAATTAACAGAAGAGGGCAAATCGATTATCCCCATTATTCTTCAATTAGATAAATGGGGACAAGATTTTGCAAAAGTTCATCATTTGTATACACCTGCAGAATAGTGTAATTCGTAAGAGTGTGAATAAATTTCAAATACTGTTCCGAAAGGATCCTCAACATAACACATACGGTAGGGTTTGTCACCCGGATAATATTCTCTTATTGGCATTCTTTGTTTACCTCCGGCCTCAACAATTTTCTTTACAAGACCTTCCACATCCGGATCTTGAACAGAAAAATGGAATAGACCAGTTCGAAATGGTTCAAAATTGGGTTTAAGATTTTTGCTCTCTTCGAATTCAAATAACTCAAATCCAATTTTATCGCCTGTTGACAGGTGAGCAATTTTAAATGTTCCCCAGCCTTCACCAAATACATCAATACACATTTGACCTATGGCTGTTTCATTCTCTTCTTTTACTAATGTTGGCTCCATAATTATATAGAAACCCATTACTTCCGTATAAAATTTTACAGCTTCCTCGATATTGGGTACGGTAATACCGATGTGCGAAAATGTTTTAGGATACGTTTTAACTGTTTTGTCCAAATTCTCCATCTTGGTTTTGTTTTGTGAATAACTTAATGTTGTTAAAATAACACCTAAGGCAACTAGGTATGTAGCTTGTTTTATTATGAATAAAAATTAAATTCGACTACAAAGTAAAGGTGAATGGTGTTGTAAAACAAGATGTTACATTTATTGCGCTTAGTTACATGAATGTGTATTTTTAAGATTATTAAGGGCTTATTGATTGATAATAAATGAAAAAAAGTTACCTCAAACCAATTAATAATAAAGTAGAGTTTATTTGTGTATAAAGTATGGAAGGGGGTAACTTATTTGGAAAGACTATTGTTGTTAAATAGAATTTCCCTATCTATGCAGCGGGTAACTACGTTTGTGGAGAATCTGGATTTTGTTTTGAGTTAATCAGTATACAGGTACAATCAATGAAAAACTTGATATTTATTATTTTATTTGTTGCTTTTGGAGGCCAACTTATGGGGCAGTCAAAGGAGGGGAATGAGTTGATTTGCAGAACTATTGTGCCGCCAATAAAACTTAGTATAAGTAAAAAGGAATATACTAGATTAAAACAATGGCTTAGAATTAATGGCATGTGCATAGATATGCTTTGTAACCCCATAGTGCAAAGTTGTGATTATTGCAATTTTAAGTGTGATAGCACTAGCCAAGTAGAGTTGCTGGAAAGGTATACTACTATTGCAGTTGAATGCAGTTATAGCTGGAATATAGACGAATATCTTCCGGTAGTCCCAAAAACAAAAGTGATAAAAGCTTTATTAAAAAGTAAGGCAAAAAAAACAGATGAAGAATGGAAAATTCTAAAATACATGGAGTTCTATAGTGGAGACTACTGCGAACAAGTTAGTTCTTTCGTTCATAACCAAAAGGTTAAGATAAATGGTAAAAGAATATTTCTTGTAAAATATATATTTGAATTTAACGAAGAATGCAAGCTGACATTGGTAGATAAATCAATTAAGAAACTTTAAAAAATAATGATTAAGAAGTTGTTATATGAAAAAAAAGCCATGTTAATTTTCTTATTTAGTCAATCCGTTGTGTATAATTATATAACATGATTCAAAAAAAATCAATACTAACTAATCCTAATTTAAACCATATGAATATCAGAAAAAGCATAATCATATTTGTAACATTAAGTATTATTCCTGTTTTACAAGGATTTGATAATAATGCATCCTCCATCTATCGAAATTTATTATTCCACAATGGAAGCCCCGTTTTTTATTCACAGTTATTTAATTTGGTTTCTTTTTTAGCTATGTCATTAGGGGTATTAATTGGGGGAGTAGCCATCGATAAATGGAATGTAAAGCGATTCATTTTAGTCGATTTAATCTGCTTGTCTATTTTTAGCTTTGTTTTACAGTTCAGTGATTCTTATCCGATTATTCTGGTACAACGTTTTATTTTGGCGTTTTCATTTGGTTCTCTTTTAATAAGTTTTAAAGTTTTCCTTACAGAAGTATTGGAATCCAAAAACCGGGGTAAACTATTGTTTGCCTTTCTAAATATTTCAATTATTGGCACATTAGGGTATCAGCTTTGGCTTAATTACTTCGAAATAGATATTTTGAATTTAAGTATTTCATATGCACAACTACAGATACCTTTTATTGCCCTGCCATTATTGGTATTACTAGTGTTTAAATATCTGTCGGGACCTAAGAAATTAGAGGTTAACAAGTCTATGTCAATCAAATATTTGTTTAGACCAAAACAGAGGATTTTAGTAACAATAATGATAGCAATGGCCATTTTATTGTCATTTGCCAATTCACAGTTAGTTTCATTAATGAATATTCAGGTTCTGGCAGGATACAATAACGAGTATATGCTGGCGATACCCACGCTTAGTTGGTTTGTCGCCATTGTATTAGGAGTGTTGTCCATTGATTACTTTGGAAGGACAAACTTGATTAATTTCGGAATTGTTGCTCTAATAATCTGTTCGGTTTTTAATATAATCACCTCTTTTGCGCTAAGCAGCTCAGCTATAAGTCTTGTGTTATTGTCGTTATATAACTTTATAGTTTTATATGCTATTTCAACAACAACAGTAGTTGTTGTTTTGGAGTATTTACCAAGGCCTGTTAGAGGGCGTGGAATGATTTTGTTTACACTCTTTTGTTGGTTACCCAATACTATAAACAATGGTGTTATCTATCCTTTTATTAAACAGTCATCATATCAGGTGGCTATTGTATCTGCTATAAGCTTAACTGCCCTTTTAATTGGTTGGTATTTACTGCGCAAACGCCTGATTGAAACTAAAGGTTTATCATTGAATGATATTAAAAATAAGATTGAAATTGAATAGTTAGTTTTTGGAATTATTTTGAACTCAACTAAAATTTAAAACAAATGAATAAAACAGAACTGTTGGAAGAGCCCAACGTTAATCAATCTAGATTTTTATATGTATCGCAATCTAGATTTGTGATCATGAGTATTGTAACAGTGGGGCTTTGGGAAACTTATTGGATCTACAAAAACTGGAGATATTTAAAAGAGAGAGACAATCTGGATATAATGCCTGTATGGCGGGCCTTGTTTGGAATATTTTTTATACATAGTTTGCTTAGTAAAATTAAAGGTGACAAGGAGGTTAATTTAATAGAGAAAGCTACGTTCTCAAGTGGTTTTTTAGCTGCTGGCTGGATTATCGTTTTACTTATTGGTAATTTTTGTGGTCGATCTGATGATTTTGATATTCAGATTGTAGGATATCTTATTTCTACTAGTTCATTTTTATTTCTGTTACCAGTACAAAAGGCTATAATTAGGACGAATAGTTTGTTAACTTCAAAGCCTGAATATTATGGCTGGTCATTAGGACAAATTGTTTGTTTAGTTATTGGTGTGCCATTATTTCTTTTGGTTTTAATTGGTGTATTTTATGGATAAAGTATAAAAAAGAGAGTAAAAAAAACATATGCATATATACAAACATATTTACACCTTTAGTTACGACAATGCAGAAGCTGATTTATGCAAGCTCGAATCGAGGTATATTTTTAATAAAGACGAAAATAACCGGCAGCTTTTTTCAGATATAAAAGCAGAGCCTTCACATAGTGCCTACATTAAGAAGAGACTGGATATTATTTCCTATTCGGATGAATATTCAGCATTGATAGATAATATTAAAAAAGAAGGAATATGTGTTAATGGGTTTAAGGTAGAGTATCTGGTGTTGGAAGGTGATGACACAGCATATGCAGACAGGCTTAATAAATTAAAAGATGTAGGCTACAGTATTGAGGGTGATCCTGATTATTATAATCCAACCGTTACTTATGGTATATGCGCTCATGAGGGAATTTGGTATTTTGGTGTTTTAAATAAGGATAGTTTCCATTGGCATAAACACAACCAAAAACCATATTCATTCAGTAATTCAATAGGTGTAAGTATTGCCAAGGCTTTAGTAAGTATTGCGTCTAAGTCTAATCACAAAAAAAGCTTAATAGATGCATGTTGTGGGGTAGGAACCATTATGTTAGAGGCCTGTTTTGCGGGAATCAAAATTGATGGATGCGACATTAACTGGAGGGCATGCAGAGATGCACGAAAAAACTTGACACACTTTAACTATCAGGCTACAGTATTTCGGTCTGATATTAAAGACATCAACAATAGGTATGATGCTGCCATTTTGGATTTGCCATACAATTTATACAGCCGCGCTACTGATGAAGATGTTTTGCATATAGTTAAGTCTTCAGCAGAACTTACTGATCGACTAGTTATTGTGTCTACCTCCGATATTACAGACTTCATAAGCAGTACCGGTTTTAGCATATCAGATCAATGTAATGTGGGCAAGCCAGGAAAGAGCGGTTTTGCAAGGAAGGTATGGGTTTGCGATAAGAACATCTAGTAAGTTTAATTATACAAAACCATGAAGTTAGAAACAAACCGACTTATACTACGACAGATCATACAAGCTGATATAGAAGCAGTATTTGAATATCGTGCTGATAAAGAAACAAATAAATACCAAAACTGGATACCTCGGACTATAAAAGATGTAGAGACTTTTATAGGAAAGGTTGCAAAGCAAATAAATGAACCGGAAACCTGGTTTCAGATTGTCATCATAGAGAAACATTCTGAAAAAATTATTGGAGATCTGGGTATTCATTTCTTTGGAGAAGAAAATTTACAAGCAGAAATAGGTTGCACTCTGAGTAAGGATTTTCACCATAAGGGTTATGCAACAGAATCGGTTGAAGGTGTAATGGATTATTTATTTAATAGCTTGAATAAGCATAGGATCATTACTTCCATAGATCCTGAAAATACTAACTCCATAAACCTTGTAGAAAGAATTGGTTTCCGAAAAGAGGCATATTTCGTTGAAAGCTTGTTTATTAATGGAAAGTGGGTTGATGATATTGTTTATGCAATCACAAAGAAAGACTGGAGCAGGAGAAATGAGTCATCAAAGGTGGCTACATTCCCAATATTGATAACAGATAGATTTGTATTGAGACAGTTTAATCGTGCGGATTTAGAAAATGTATTTAAGGGTTTATCACACCCTGATGTTATTAAGTATTACGGGATTAGTTTTGATACTCTGGAAGCAACCAAAGAGCAACTAACATGGTTTAAGAATCTGGAAGAAAACGAAACAGGAATTTGGTGGGCCATCTGCAAAAAAGAAGATCAGACTTTTATTGGAGCCGGAGGGTTTAATGATTGGGAGAAGGATAATAGAAAGGCAGAAATAGGCTTTTGGTTATTGCCCGAAAACTGGGGGAATGGCATAATGAAAGAGGTTATGCCGGTCATATGCAGTTACGGATTTAAAACTTTAAAGCTCCATAGGATAGAAGGTTATGTAGATTCAGAAAATATCAATTGCAAGAATGGACTGAAAAAACTTGACTTTGATTATGAAGGCACAATGAAGGATTGTGAAGTCAAAAATGGAAAATACTTAAGCATAGATATATATTCCGCGATTAACAAAGACCAATAGAAGAGATAAAAATTCTCAAGTGAGAAAAGTTGTTTCAATGTTATTTCAAAATAAAGCTCTATTCAGCATGCTTGCCGAATAGAGCTTAGGTTAAGGTAGTAAGGAGATTTGTGGTAATACTTTGAAATTTTATCGAACTTTAAAAAATATAGGCCTCACCAATTTTGGTGGGGCTTTTTTGTAGTAATTACAATAAATACCTCTGCAATTAAGGATTTAACCCGCATTATGTATTAGAACTTCGTCATGAACATTGAAAGCACGATAAAACAAGGCTTTACTGAGACGAGGCATAGCATCGTTCTGGTGAGTTGAAGTGAAGCAACAAAGTGTCTTGATTTGAAGTGATATCAATGTGTAATAGATTTTCTAATGCATAAAGCGGGTTAAAGCACTTCCTTTTAAACTATCTTAAGATTTAAGTCATCAACTATATTAAACTTAAAAACAGTCATTCTTGTGCATAATACAGCCTAAATAAAGACTTGCAATGCTTAAATAGCTAATAATCAGCAATCTTAACAAGGGTTAAAGAGCGTTAATAAAACACCATAACGCTTTAGGTGGCATAGTATTTATACTTCTCTAAGCAAAAAGATTATAAATATTAAATTTAAGTATTATGAAAAAGTTAATAATTGCAACAGCCATTTTATTAGTAGGATTACAAGTAGAAGCAAGAGGAAAAATTGGTATTAATCACAACAAAGCCATCGATAAAACTGTTATATCGATTATCAATACCAATATGCAATACGATAATCTTGAAGTAACAGATGCTCAAAGCGGTCAGGTATTGCTAAATAAAAACATCAATCATAAAGCTGGTATTGTTGAGGTGATCGATGAAGCATCGTTTGGAGCAAGTACTTACAAGGTGACATTAGAAAATAATGAAGGTACATATACCAAGGAAATTACCATGGCAGGAGATAACGTGATTAATAATGAGGTTAATATTGAAGGTGATGAAAATGATATCATGAAATTCTTTTTACAAGATGATAACAATACATTATTAATCAGTCATTATAACAATGACAAAAATTCTTTAATAATGGAAATCACCAATATGGATAACAACAAAGTGACTGAAGTTGATTATGTAGGAAAAAGAAAAGCTTTCTCTAATAAATATGATATTTCAGGATTAAAATCGGGTAATTATAAGGTGGCTTTATATTCGGGACAAACAGCATATTACTACAATTTTAGCTTGTAAAGATCTCAAATAAAGTATATTGGTAGTATTTACCTTTTATATAAATATGCAAAGAGGCTGTCACTTTTAATAAATGACAGCCTTTTTTATTGTTATTAATCTTAAAATAAAAGACTTCAATACTTTATTTTAATCCGTTGAAAAGCCGGTTCTATCTCTTTTTCTTACCCGGAATTACACCATTAACAAATCAATAACATCATATTGTTCGTAAAATTACGAACTTGGCACAATAAATGATCAGAGGAGCGTGTCTGTATTTATAAATAATGCAACTGACAAAATGGTCAAATTGAAAAACAATGAATAAAGATTTAACGCAGGGCAGTGTAATTCAAAAAATAGTTCAGCTGGCTTTGCCCATTATAGGAACCTCCTTTATGCAACTGGCATATAGTTTCACCGATATGCTTTGGGTAGGTAGGCTGGGAAGTAATGCTGTTGCTGCTATTGGTACCTCAGGTTTTTTTCTGCATCTGGGATGGGCTTTGGTTTCTATTGTTTTGGTTGGGTGCGGCATATCCGTATCTCAGGCTATTGGCAAAAAGAAAGAAAAAAAAGCAAGGTATCTTTCTGTAAATGCACTGGTAGGAGTATTATCTATTACAGCCTTCTACATACTGATTATACAGGTGGGATATAAGTATTTTATTGGCTTCTTCGATTTAAACAGGCAAGAGGCAGTACAAATGGCTTATAGTTATTTAAGATGGTCATCGGTAGGTTTATTCTTCTTATTTATCAGTCGTTTATTTTCAGGAGTTAGTAATGCACGTGGTGATTCAAAGTTACCATTTAAAATTGCCAGCATTGGCATAGTGGTAAATATAGTACTTGATCCTGTATTAATATTTGTATTGGATTTTGGGGTAACAGGTGCAGCATGGGCAACTATTATAGCACAAATGTTAGTAGCCATCATATATTGGAATAAGCGTTCTCAGG
This sequence comes from Labilibacter sediminis, assembly GCF_005877885.1. Lineage (GTDB taxonomy): Bacteria > Bacteroidota > Bacteroidia > Bacteroidales > Marinilabiliaceae > Saccharicrinis > Saccharicrinis sediminis. The sequence goes on along the minus strand of NZ_VCHY01000009.1, from coordinate 24,159 downwards.
CCTTCTTTGGAGAGTATTCTTCCTGGATTTTTGCATTGCTTCCCATTCGAAAAATGATTCGATTAGGTTTTCCTCCATCTACGCAATATATAATATTCTCATTGGTAGCCATTGTAATGGGAAAAATAGTATCCGGCTTTGGTAGTGATGCTATAGCAGCCCAAAAAATTGGTTTGCAAATAGAGTCTATCACCTTCATGACAATTGGAGGAATAAATGGTGCCATTCTGTCATTTACGGGACAAAATTTTGGTGCAAGGCAATATAAGCGGGTAAGACAGGGCTTTAATGCAGGAATTAAAGTGGCTATTGGTTTCGGAGGATTAATGACAGCTGTTTTTCTGGTGTTTCCGGATGTCATGGTACAATGGTTTGTAAGGGATTCGGCAACCGTTGCCATAGGAGCGGGCTACTTACGTATAGTTGGTCTTTCACAAATTTTTATGTGCGTTGATATGATATCTACAGGTGTGATCAATGGAATGGGAAAAACCAGGCTTCCGGCAAGCAGCAATATTATAATGATATTAATTAGAATTCCTCTTGCATTGTGGTTATCCCGATCGGATATGTTTGGAGTAAATGGTATTTGGGTGGCCATACTAATTAGTAGTATGCTTAGAGGCCTGATTAACGCTTCAATTTATTTATATCTAAAACCAAGGCTGTTACCTGTAGATGCTAATCATCAGTCAAACACCTTAAATGCAAAGCTTTAAAAATACATTATGCATAAATCAATGATAAATATCGATGCTATACTGGCACAAAATAAAACAAGTCGTTTATTCGAAGGCGGTTTTGGTTTTGAAAAGGAAAATGTACGCGTAACCCTCAAGGGGGAGCTGGCGCAGACGCCGCATCCTGCAGTTATAGGAAACAAGCTAAAGCATCCTTACATAACCACTGATTTTTCTGAAAGCCAGATAGAGATGATTACACCGGTAAGGCATAGTATTTCTGAAGCTTTGGGTTTTCTGGAAACCTTGCATGATGAACTCAGCATACACTTGGATAACGAATTACTATGGCCGCAAAGTGCACCACCCAAGTTGCCTGAAGCGGAATCAGAAATACCTATTGCCAGATTCGATGCCGAAGGTGCAGAACTGGAAGAATATCGCACTTATTTAGCTGAAAACTATGGCCGGAAAAAACAGATGCTTTCAGGTGTTCACTTTAATATATCGTTTAACGAGGTGGTGCTTCAAAGTATCTTTAAAAATGCTTCTGATGCATCCTTTACTTACGACGAATTCAGGGAGCAGGTATATCTCAAAACCTTAAGGAATTTCAAGCGTCACCGCTGGTTTTTAATTACCTTATTAAGCAATAGTCCCGCTGTACATGCCTCGTATGTAAATGATTGTGTTAAGCATTTATCGCCCGTAAATAGTGATGCTTTTCATATACCACAAGCGGTTTCTATGCGCAATAGCATGTGCGGATATCGCAATAAGCAAAATTTGTTTTTAAATTATAATACCATTGCCGACTATAACAAGAGCATACAAGAGGAGATAAAAAAAGGAGTGGTAAAGCATGTAAAAGAAAATTATGCAAGTATTCGCATTAAGTCATCCGATGCGAATAAAGATATTACACATTTAGAAGTACGCTTACTCGATTTAAACCCTTATGAAAAAACGGGTGTAGACATAGAGCATACCAGGATTATTCATCAGTTTTTAGTGTATTGCTTATTAAAACCTGAAGTCAATGCTTTTGATAAAACAGTTCAGGAAAGAGCATGGGCCAACCATGAAAAAGCAGCTTCGTTTAGTTTAAAAAGTCAGGTGTCTATTATTGATGATAACAACGAATTACAGCCTATAGATTTGGCTTTAAATCATCTTTTAAAAGACTTGATCAGTTACACTCAGGATATTTTACCGGCAGATTATAGTCATAATGTGAATACCCTGAAATCACTTGTATATCACCCTGATAAACGGCCTGCCATTCGTATGATGGAAGAACTTCGGAAAACTACCTTTATCGATTGGAATTTAAATAAAGCCAAGGAGTACCTGGAGCTAAGTAAAAAACAGACCTATAACTTTTATGGTTTAGAGGATATGGAATTATCAACGCAACTGTTAATGCGGGAGGCTGTTTTTAGAGGTGTGGAGGTAGAAGTAATGGACAGGGCCGAGAATTTTATTAAACTGACCAAGGGTAATAAAACAGAGTACGTAATGCAGGCCACCAAAACCTCGCTGGACAATTATGCCAGTATATTAATGATGGAAAATAAGGTGATGACTAAAAAAGTACTTGGGAGTGCAAGTATTGCCGTGCCTGGTGGTTCTGAGTATGATAGTGTATCACAGGCCTTAAAGGATTTTGCCTTATATCAAAATCAGGCCATTGTCATCAAGCCCAAATCAACCAATTTTGGATTAGGTATAAGTATCATTAAAAACAATAAGGATTCTGCTGTTTATGACCGAGCTATACAAATGGCTTTTGAATATGATAAAACGGTGCTTGTTGAATCGTTTATTAGTGGTAAAGAGTATCGTTTTTTTGTAATTAAAGATAAAGTTGAAGCTATTTTGCATCGGGTTCCGGCTAATGTAACAGGAGATGGCACATCTACCATTGAAGAGTTGATAAAAGCTAAAAATCAAAGTGTATTGCGCGGTAAAGGATACAAAACGCCACTTGAGAAAATAGAGATGAATGAACCGGAAGAGATGTTTTTGTCATCGCAAGACCTGACATTTCAATCGATTCCCAAAACTAATGAGACAATTTACCTGCGCGAAAACTCTAATATTAGTACAGGGGGCGACAGTATCGATTTTACTGATGATATTCATCCTTCATATAAGCAAATTGCTGTAAAAGCTGCCAGGGCTTTAAATGTCCAGATAACAGGTTTAGATATGATGATTGACAATATTGCTGAACCAGCCAGCGAAAGCAACTATGCAATTATAGAAATGAATTTTAATCCGGCCATACACATTCATTGTCATCCTTTTAAAGGAAAAAACAGGCGTTTAAATGCCAAATTACTCGATGCATTGGGATTTTAACAAAAGGATATCAATTGAGGGGGGAGAAGTGTTATATTATAAAACAACATATGCTGTCGCTAGATAATAAACGACAGCATTTGTTATTAGGCAAATTCCTTTAATGTAGTTTCTTCTTAAAGTTTTAGACCCTGTTTATATAAGTGTTGTTTGTAATTTGTATTTGACCTTCAACTACCAATCTTCCAGATGGTTGCTGCTGCCATACACATATTCCCGGTTAATTTTACCCTCCTTATTAAAAACGTGGTTAAGCATAAATACGTATGAGTATTTTTTATCATCCTTTTTAACCGTCATTTTCCACCAGGAGAACACAGCGTAACTGTCATTTTTAGCGTAATAGATACAGTCGGGGTATCCGATCTGCTCAACATGGTATTTCTTGCCGGATGTAAAGAATTTATTGGATAATGACTCTTTTTGTTGTTCAAGGTTGAATGACTCATTATATGGCATTGAAGAATACAAAAAAGAAGCATCGGGATCATAATAACTCGACCAGGTATCAATATCTTTATCAATAAAAGCATTCATTGCTTTGCGAACAGTAATAATATATGGGTGGTTGATGTATACCACACCATTTTCTTTGGTCATCCGGCTATTGCGTATTTCTTCAAAAACATCATTGTTATAGTACCAGTGAATAGAAGTGATTTTATCATCTTTATTAAAACTGTACAAGTGATGGACATGCAATTTTAAATTAATACCGGTTTTTATGTGTCTGCCTGTTATCAACTGCCAGTCTTGCACCCATAAACCACTTTCTTTATATTCCAGAGCATCAGGGTATGCCGGCTTATGGTCTCTGATTTTAATGTTTTCAAATTCACGATTCCACCATTCCAGGCTTTTACCCAGGTTAGTTTTTGTCCAGTTTAATTTTTCTCCATTACTTAATACTACTACACTATCTGCAAAATAATTCAAATAGCTTTCTTTATCACCTGTTTCAAAGGCTTTCCAAAGATTTGCTGTTTTCTCAATAGCTTCATGTTCTGAAAAAATGACTCCGTTTTTCTTTTGCGAATAACTATTCACACAAATAAAAAGAAGCGCAACCAAAATGTTTAAAGATCTACGCATGATTGGATATTTTAGTTAATAAAAAGTAGCCGAGATGAATTTTTATTTAGCGTTAGGAAAAGAGGACATAAATTAAGCTTAATTTAGCAGAATGTCAACCAGGGACATGGTCTAAACATCAAAGAATCATGTAGTTTATGTATGATTGTTGCCAGTTAAATTTTTCATTCATCATTTTCGACTTTTAATTTTATAGACTTTATTACTATAGCTCGACTTAGGGCTCTTGTGGTTATAGTATTGTGATGATGTATTCTAATTATTTCCCGCTATGCTTTAAACTACCTTTTCTTATCGTTTCTTTTTTATTATATTGAAGCATACGGGCTCAAGATACTGTGTGTGAATTCTTAGTGATGGAGAACCTCAGTTTTGGCTGTCAATCCATATAAAACAGGAGTGAAGGTTAATAGAACATACAAATCATAGTCATATGGAAGTAGAAAATTCAAAAATTCCATTCACAAATGTTTCACATTTAACATTGAGAAGAAATCTGGGTATTCTGGGAATATCTTTACCAGTCATATTATATGTAGGTAACTGTTTTTGTGCGATGCCTTCAATAAGCGCTTTTTATTATTCTCAATTAAGTGTTGTGTTTACAGGGTATCTTTTTGCATTTGGTTTATTTCTTTTTTCATACAAAGGCTATAATAAAGAGGATGACGAAAAAGTAAGTGATAACTGGCTAACAAATATCGCCGGCATTTTAATTGTTTTGGTGGCTTTAATACCCACAAGAATATGTGATGTATGTACTATTGCAGCACCCAATGAGCACAATAGTTCTTTATGGAACTGGATACATACAATTAGCGCCGCTTCGTTTTTGGTAATAATGGGGTGGATGGCTTACACTCAGTTTACCAAAACAAACCTGCCCATAATGGATAACCTAAAACTCAAAAGAAACAAGATATACAGATTTTGTGCCTGGGGCGTATGGATTCCCATTGTATTGATGGGGATACTGAATTTTGGTTTAAAGCTAAATTTTACGGGCGTAGATGTTTTTATTGGAGAATCTGTTGCTTTATTTTCTTTTGGTGTGGCCTGGCTGGTTAAAAGTAAAGCGCTGGAAAAATATGGAGTATAGCGAAACCAACCTTTTTGGATGTATCATGGATAAAAGGCTGTGGCTAAGTATAGCAATCAGTTGAGCCAAGGGGGTAACATATTTAATGGTATTAGATATGGAAGGAAATAAATTATTGTTAAATATTTGACGGAATCCTACTGTGTTTAAATGATTTTTTGTATCTCAGTATTTGTAATTAAAAAACGAGAAGTATATGGCAATTCTATACAATGTTGTTAAATCAGTTAGTTACAGGAGATTCTAACCTTTTATATAATAACGATAAACACAATAGGGGTATTGTGATATTGTGCGAAATTGTGAAAAGACCAAACTGCTTAAATTGATTCAAAAATTAATGATTATGAATAATTGGTCAAATATTCAGATTTTTTCTCAAGATTCAGAAATCATCAAAATAAATGATTTTGAGAAAAGACTTGGAGAATTGCCAGATAAAGTTAAAAGAATTCGTGAGCTCATCACAAGATTTGAAGTATGTCATTTCAAATATAAACTACACTTAAAAAAAATTAGGGATTCGATAAATGAACTTAATCCCATTGTAGACACGACTAAAATTGGAATAAACCATATACAGCATGGAGAAAATGTTTTAAATACAGACAAAACAGGGAGAAGTCTTATTGGACAGCAATATCTATGGTCATTGAAGGAATGGTTAAATAACAATGGAAAAAAAGAGATTTCTAACAGATACGATAAGAAACTTAGTCATCAGATTAAAAAATGGTTAGGCGATAAGAATCCTGAAAAATTAAGATTAGTTAAGTTATTGCTAGCAAGACTGACTTGGGATTGGGCAAATTACGACAAATTACAATATGGTGGAGAATATAAAGATATTGAGTTTCAGGCAAGCAGACTGGATATTTGCCATTATGCATTCCCCAAAAACCTTGATTTATTATTGAAAGGGATAGGACAAATGAAGGCGATCGAGGAAAATAAATTTGAAGGATGTGGTTCATTTAATACTGATATTAAATCATACCTTGAAAAAGAATTTCTAGATTTAAACAACACGCTTAAATCATTAAAAGTCAACAATGAATTAAATAGAAATGATTTAATTAAAATTTGGTTGATTCTGTGCTTAGCCAAAACGATTAAAGAAAATATAAAAATACCTATACCTATCACCGGAATAGAAGTCTGAATATGTTAAAACAACTTTGCACACACAATGTATGAAAATAATAGTTGAAACAGTAGTAAATTCAAGAGTTGTAGTCCGCTTCAGCTTTCTTGTAATTTGACAGGAAAGTGCCACGTATTCGGCTACTTTATTTATACTCAAGATGTTATGTTCTGCAAATTTAACATGATGAAAAGAGCTATAATTATATTAATTGTTTTAATGTTTTTAGGGTATAAAAATGTACAAGATAAGCGCAACAATAATATGTATGTTTCAAATTCTAAGGTCACTCCCGAGCAGGTAGATACAGCAGTTGTAATAGAACAAGACAATAATACAAAAACAGTTATAGAAATAGTAGCTTTTATAGATAGTTTATATGGGTTAAAAAAGCAATTTCAAATAGACACAATTTCGAACCTGAGTATTAATGAAGAAGATAAAGCTAAACTTGAAGAAGATAGTTTAGCAATTATTGATTTGGGTTATGAATTAGGGCCTAAGGCATTAGACTTGAGTAAGGTAATAGAATACTATAAGTATATTTCATTTGAATTTCTCATTTTTAACCAAAGAGCTGAAGCAAAGAAGCAGTTTCATAGAGTGATAAACTCAAATCTGGATAATAAAAATGACTCTGCAGAATGGGACAATAAACTTTATTGGAAAATATTCTCAAAGGCAGGATCTTCATATATTTTGTATAATGAAATGATAATATATCATCATAGACGATGTAATTATGATGAAAAAGTAGAAATACCTAGGGAAGATAAAATATTGGAATATTTGTACAATGGAATGTATCCTGTAGAACCTTATTTCGTAAGAGTTCGATGTGGATGGGGGCGTTTTGAAAGTAAATAAAAATTACGCGTTCCGTAAGAAGGTTAGTGCATTGGGGTTAAGCAATAATTAAGTAATCTCTATCTATAATATAAAGTTTACCGTTAGCACTAAACAGAACCAGGCAGGAAATTACGGAATTTTCAAGCGAAAAAGGACATCCTAAAGCAAGGTTTTAATAAGTTCATAGGCGCACTTGAAATGTGAGGCAGAGTGCATATAATAAGGTATTTAGATCATGTGTACAGAAAGTATATACCCCAAAATCAATGGCAACTTTGGCCTTAAATTTTGCTTAAAATTACCTTCATGATTTTATGACAAAAATCCTACTATTTCTTAATTAAATTGTTTTAAAAATTTTGGAGGGAACTATAATTAACCTATTTTTGACCGAATTTACAGGAAATCGATAATTAAATACTCAACGGTGAGAGGAATCACTTTTTGAATATGGAGACAGGAAACGACATTGCATCAATGCAAATGATGAATGGTAACGAAGCAGTTGCCAGAGGCGCCTTTGAAGCAGGTGTGAAAGTTGCAGCCGGATACCCGGGTACACCTTCCACAGAGGTAATGGAATATACCCATCAAAGATACTCTGATATCTATTGTGAATGGGCAACTAATGAAAAGGTAGCAGTAGAAGTAGCCATTGGAGCGTCATTTGCAGGATACCGCAGCTTGGCATTAATGAAAACAGTAGGTTTACATGTAGCAGCAGATGCATTAGGTGGAGCTGCCGGCAGTCAAATCAACGGTGGTTTGGTATTGGTGGTTTCTGATGATGTTGGTCGTCTTGCCGGTGATGATTATAATGATTGCCGTCATTATGGAAATATGTTCAATATTCCGGTATTGGAGCCAAGTGACAGTCAGGATGCCAAGGATCTTATGGTTAAGGCATTCGAAATTAGCGAAGAGTACAGTACCCCTGTTATACTTAAAACTACGTCCGTAACATGTAAGACAACCAGTCCGGTTAAAATTGATGAAAACTATACGTACGAAGCTAAATGCAGAGATAAATATCCAGTAAGTTTTAGTAAGGTCATCATGACAACCATGATGATGAAGGCTAAAGGTTCTGAGCATCCAAAATTGACCAAGTGCTTTAACGATTTTCCGGCACATATGAAGCGTCTGGCTGAAGACAGCAACGATGCAGGTTTTAACAAACTGGAGTTAAACGGAAAAAAGATTGGTGTAATTACTGCAGGAACGCCTTACTATTACGCAAAAGAAGTATTGCCTGAAGCCTCGTTTTTAAAACTGGGTCTTGTTATGCCACTTCCGGAAAGAAAGATTCGTGAATTGGCGGAACACGTGGATGAACTTTATGTGATCGAAGACGGTCATGATGTTATAGAGAAGAATATAAAGGATTTGGGTATTTCGGTTATAGGAAAAGAATTATGGCCTAAATTCCCGGTAATGACTCGTTTTACTCCGGATATTATTGAGGAGAAACTTGTTCCGGACGCACCTAAGAGAACTCCTCAGGAAGGTGTTCCTTTCAGACTGCCGGTTAGTTGTGCAGGATGTTCACACCTTTTTGTTTCAAATGTTTTAAAGAAGCATAAAATCAAAGCGGCTGCCGATGTTACCTGTGGTCTTATCGGTTGTTTCCCTCATATGGAGTCTTATTCTCTACAAAAATGTATGGGTTCATCTATTTCTTTGGCACATGGATACAACCTGGCTAAAGAAAATAAGGAAAATTTTGTAGCCATGATTGGCGATGGTGGTTTTTGGGCAACCGGAATCAATGGCTTAATGAATCTGATATACAATAATGGTCAGTCAACGGTAATAATTGTTGACAACAACTGTCTTGCAATGACCGGTGGTCAGAATGTAGCTTCAAGTGAGTTTGGGTTTAATTACAAACCGGAAAATAAGTTAGAGATTGCTAAAGTATGTGAAGCCGTTGGTGTAAAGGATATTACAACTGTTGATCCATACGATATTGGTAGTCTGGAAGAAGCTATTGTTAATGCGGTAAATGCAAAGACAAATTCTGTAGTCATTGTGCAGAAACCGTGTGTTACTAAATTTAAACTACCTAAAGACACTCCAAGTTATATTGATCAGGAACAGTGTGTTCAGTGTCGTAAATGTATAAATGTTGGATGTTTAGCTATTGAGAGTAAAAAAGCTAAAGACGGATCGGTAAAAATAGTTATCAATGAAGATATCTGTACCGGTTGCAGATTATGTTCTACAGTTTGTCACAAAGAAGCCATAAAAAATTAAAAATGCAGGATACAGGAAAAAATATAATCATTGCTGGCGTAGGAGGACAAGGTATTCTTCTTTTTAGTAATCTCTTAAGCAAGTTTTATATGAAACTTGGGTATGAGTTGAAAATATCTGATGTGATTGGATTGGGTCAGCGCGGTGGAGGTGTTGAAAGTCATTTCCGTTATTCAAATAAACCTGTTTTATCACCATTTATCAAGGCAGGTGATGTGGATTTCGTTATATCTTTTGAACAAACAGAAACCCTCCGTTATTTACATAGCCTCAAAGAGGATGGCGTGGTCTTTTCAAGCACCTATGAGTTAACCTCTACAAGTGTAAACGCCAGACTGGAAAAGCCTATGGCTGAATGTAAAACAGAGATGATTAAAAGATCGGAAAATAAGACGTTCATTATTGATCCTGAAGAACATAAAAGTCCGGATTTTAATATCAGCAAAATGATGAATGTTGTTATGCTTGGTTACTATGCGGAGTTCAGAGGATATTCGCATGACGATATGATTCAGGTAGTTAAAGATAATGTTCCTGCAAAGTTTATTGAAGGAAATTTGAAAGCATACGAAAAGGGGGCGGCGATTGCTCGTGCTGAACTTGCAACTAAGGAGTCAGTAAGCAGTAATTGTTAAACCACAATGAAAAAAATATAGAAAGCCTGTCCCAATTTTATGTCGGGACAGGCTTTCTGCTTTTGTTTACATCTCGATTTGCAGGGATAACAAGTGTTAACTTCAAAGTTAAAATAATATAATATGGAATTACCCGAAGGTGTAGTATTGCTTGATAGTTTAGGTGATTTGCAGGCTGGCAATACAAATCCGATTCTTGTTTGCGGATCCCATTGCGGTGGTAATAGAGATCTTGCCAGGCATGTAAATAACTGCCATGTAAAAGCTGTTTTTCTTAATAGCGCAGGAGTTGGGAAAAATAAGGCAGGAATCAGAGGTCTTACACATTACGAGGCTGAGAATGTTCTGGCCTGTGCTGTAGATCATGATAGCGCAGAGATTGGTATTGCCCGGGATACCTGGGAGAGTGGAATCATAAGTCACACCAGTACAAAAGCAGAAGCGGCCGGAATCCAAATCGGGGATTCAGTGAAAGAGGCTGTTGCCAAAATAATCAATATTGTCAAGCACCCTTCGTCGACTCAAAAAAGTGAGCGTATTGAATCTCCTGTTAAGGATGAAGAGAAGGGTAGTAAGACAGACTTAAAAAAACAAACACAGATACAAGTTGATGGAGTTATTATAACGGTAACTGATAGCATAACTTTCTTAAACGAGAATAATTCGGGAGATATCGTTGTGTGCGGATCACATGGTGGCATGAGTGCAGGACATTATGCACAGAAACATCGCGTTAAGGCAGTGTTTTTTAATGATGCCGGAATCGGTAAAAATAATGCAGGTGTAAAAAGTCTCGAATCTTTAAGTGATGCAGGAATCCTTGCATGTACGGTAGACTGCATGAGTGCAGAAATTTTTAACGGGCAGGACGTACTTAATAATGGTATTATTTCTGTCTGTAATCAACTGGCAAAGGCGAGAGGTATCAAAGAAAAGATGACGGTTAAAGAAGCCATTAAATTTATTTAACTCAGTGCATGTATTAATACAGAGTTTAGTGCAGACCAAAGTATGCCAAAAAAACTTATAATCAATATACAGTAACCGCCTTTTGGGGCGGTTTGTTGTTTATGCCAATAGGACAAAAAAATGGATTAATAACAGAATTTGAGTCTGAGAAAAATAAGGTTTATTTGCTGTTAAATAGAAATATCAAATAAAGCCAGATAAGTTGAATTTAAGGGGATAATATATTTTTAAAACATTAGGCTGAAAGCCTAACTCAACTTAGCCCCGGGTAAAACGAAGTGACACCCGGGGTATGTCAGTTATGCAAATCATGCGTCCTGTAGGGACAGCTTAAAATATATATGCACAAATACTCTTCATCGTATTCAATACCACATTCTTTTTTTAATGCAGTTAACACTTATATTTCACCTTACTCCGGGCGATGCCCTACTCTTTATACGCTTTATTGTTAAATAAGCTGATAAGGTTGAATTAAACGAATAAATACATGGCTATTAAGGTTAAAAAATAATAACAAATAAGGTTTTTCTGTTATTTCAAACCAATTTCTGCAAACATGTTTACCTTATTTTAATTTACCCAATACAATATACTATTCACTAAGTTTCGTAATAGTTAAATCTTAGTAGCTGTTAAATCGGACATACATACCAACCTTATTATCTTATTATACTTTAAAGACTTACTTAATTGACCTTATAAATACAATTAAATTATAATGTGTATAAAGAGTAGTGCGATGCCTAGGGCTAGGTTAAACTGTGCTTTGACTGCGTCGATTTTCAATTCAGTACGTATTTTCATTACGTATAAATACAGGGCATATTATTAAGAACAGATTGAATTTTCCTTTTAATGTAGTGCATTCTTTTTAAGAATGCTTTATAATCTGGTATATATAGGATTAATAAGTACCGGCAAGCTACCATCTTTGTAATTTGTTTGGTTATTTATCGGGTTTTGTTCGGGTACTATAGACCGAAGCTTATCCGAACACCATCCGAAGAACACCCGAACAAACTGCACCCATATCCGAAGCAGTCCCGAACAAAGTACGGAGAAATCCCCAATAAGCCCCAAACCTGCACAGCAAAAGGCTCATTTTAACAATATCCTGCACACTTTTTTGCTGTTTTTGGCAAAACTTACACATTTACGCTTTTATTGGGGTTTTGTATTTACTTTTTTTTAATGCTTTAAATCGTTACTTACATATTATCAGCTGATTAAGCGCTAAGAAAGTAACGGTAAAATTACTGTTATTTTTTTAACTCGGTTTACGCATTAAAATTTTGTAATGATATTTGAAAATTCTATAAAACAAGAACTTATTGAAACGAAGCATAGCACCGCTATGGTGAGTTGAGGTAAGTTAGTGAAACGACTTGTTTTGACGTAGTTTCAAATTGTAATAGACTTTTTAATGTATATTCCGGGTTTAAAGCAAATTGAAAACTACTTTAGTACTCAAGTTATAGCATATAAAGATCAGAAGGGTAACGTATTTATTGGTGTTGTGTATGTATGAAGATAAATTATTGTTAAATATTTGGCAAAACTCTACTGTATTTATATTAAATTTTGTATCTCTGTATGCGTAATTATCAATAACGAAATATAAAGGTTTTTCATATAATATCGTTAAATCTGGTAGTTACAAGAATATTTAAGCTGATATATGATAAGGATAAATACAATAGGTATATAGAGTTCTTATGGGCTATAATAAAAAACGCATAAGCTAATATGTACATCGTAATAGAAAAATATATTGAAAGGACTCAATTAATAACAAAACAGAAATGTATAAAGGCATTATCTGATTATGGCATGGAAATTATTGACTCTGAAAAACTTATTTTCTCGGAGAATTACAATATGTCGACAGACTTAAGTGAAAATAGGCAAAAAGTATTTAAGACTTTATTAAAAGGGCAGATTCTTATAGACGAAAATAAATCGGTTATCCAATGGAAACTACGAATGGGAGGAATTCTATTTAAAGCTATACTGATTTGGACAATCATAACGTTAATGTTTCCAATTCTATATGAAAGTAATTTATTGATTTCATTCATTATAGGAGGAATTGCCGGGTTCTTAATTTTTATTTTTAGTCGAACTAGTTTGAATAATAAAGTAAACACACTAACAGAAATAATTACAGCCCATAATAAAGCACATAGTTAAGGTCGGGTAGGTGGTGTTTTGGTCGGTGCATTTCACACTTTATCTTTTTGTCCACCAGTACAAAAACGCATGCCGATAAATCCGTCTCAAACCATGTGCGTTTACGTTGCATGCCATTAAAATATTACCAAACAATTTAATTATGAGAAAACAATTTTTGATTTTAGTTTTTTTTATCTTTTCTACTTTAGTTTATTCTCAAACAAAAGTTGATAGCTTGGTTAGTGTTGGAATAAAATACCATGATGCTGGTGAATATGATAAAGCAATAGACGCTTATAAAAGCGCCTTAGAAATAGAGCCAAATTCTGCATTAGTAAATGCTGAAATTTCATTAACATACATGTATGCAAAAGATTATAAAAAATCTATTAAGCATTGCGATAAGGTAATTGATTTAGATGATAAATATTTACTGCAGGCATATAATACTAAAGGTTCTTGCCTTGATTATTTAGGAAAAACTAAAGAGTCAATAAAGCTTTTTAAGAAAGGAATAAAGAAATTTGGTGATCACCATCTCTTGTATTACAATTTAGGATACAATTACTATAATTTGAAAGAATATGATAATGCTGAGAAGGCACTAATAAATGCGATTAATACCAAATCGGATCATGCAAGTAGTCATTTGCTCTTAGGTTATTTAATGTCAGATAAGAACCAAAAAGTTCAAAGTCTATTAAGTTTGCATTATTTTTTGTTTTTAGAACCACATTCCAGTAGAGCAAAAACTGCTTACCATTTATTGCTAGAACAATTTGGGGGTAATGTATCCAGGGACACAGATAAACCAAATCAGATTAACATTTTTCTCGATCCTAATCAAACAGATGCAGAATTTGGGGCTGCGGACCTTATGATTTCTATGCTTGAAGCTTCAAAGACTCTTGAGGAAAATAAAGGGAAAAGTGATGAAGAGTTATTTATTGATAACACTACTTCGTTTTTTAAAATTCTTGGTGAACTTAAAAAGAAAAATAATATAGGCTTGTGGTGGGATTTTTATGTTCCATTATTTTATGATATCGCTAAATCAAAGCACATAGATACATATTGCTATTATATTAGTCATTCAACAAATGACAAAGCGAAAGAGTGGTTGAATAATAATGGAAATAAAATTGAAGAATTTGATAATTGGTTAATGGAATAAAAAAACAGCAGCCAATAAAGGCTCATAAAGCATAGGCTTGCCGCAGGGCAACACAAGCCAAGCTTAAAAGGTTCTTCCCTTGGTGGTAGTGTAGCATGCGTACTCAAACTATACATTGTTTCAATAAACAGAATTTGTTTAATTCATTAAGTCCTTCTTAATTTCTTAGTTTATTACTTTTTTTTCGAATAAAAGTAAAATGCATATACGTTAATTGAATAGTAAATCTATCATTATCGCCCAGTTGGGCGATAATGTTGGGTGATTTTATCCACTATACTGGACTTGCGTGTTGCTAATGGGTTGCTTATTAATGGAATATGATGGTTGTTGGTGTTTTGTCCTTTACTGGCATACCTATTGAATATATAGGTTAACAACTCGTTGAATATTAATATTAAACAACTATGAAACAATTGACTCTAATTTTGTCTATTTTATTATCAACTGTATTCTCTTATGCTCAAACATTGACAGTATATTTTGAGTTTAACGAATCTCAGCTTGATAACAAATCACTTACTTCTATAACTGATTTAATCAAAACAAATAAATCAAAAGAAGTTAATCTTACAGGACTTGCAGATACTGTTGGAACTATAGATTACAATAAATTATTAGTTCAAAGAAGATTAGTTGCAGTTGAGAAGGCACTACTAAATATAGATGAATCAATAAGAATTGAAAAGATAAATTATGGGGAGGAAAAAAGTTCTTCCAATGAAGCTAAGTTCAGAAGAGTGGATGTTTCTCTTTCAAAACGAACGTATACAGAAAAGGAACCTAACTATCAAAAGCCCCAAAGTTTTTTTATTGATAATACAAAAGATACGATTATAGAGTGTGATAGGGGAACTAAGATTAAGATTCCCAAAAACTCTTTAATTGTTGAAGAAACCAAATCTATTCCACAAGGACATATAAAATTACAGGTTACAGAATACTATGAACTTCATGAAATGATTGATGCAAATCTTAGTACTCAATCAGACAATGAAATCCTTGAGACAGGTGGAATGTTGTATATGCAGGCATGGTTCAATGGCAAAGAATGTGTTCTTAAGGATGATTCCGGAATTGAAATACACTTTAGGGATATAGTAGAGAGTGATTCAATGCAAATATTTATTGGCAATCAGACAGAGAGCCGAATTAATTGGGAACTACCACAAGAAGCATCACTAGAAATTACAGAGAAAACATATTTTATAGTTGAAAATATGCCAACTTTCTTAGGTGGAAATATTAAGTCATTTAAAGAATATGTGAATTCCAAATTAAAGTATCCGGTTATTGCTCAGGAAAATGGAATTCAAGGTCAGGTATTTGTATCATTTATAATAGATGAACTTGGTCAAATTACAAACACTAAGGTGGTACGAGGTGTTCATCCGTACTTAAATTCCGAAGCATTACGTGTAATTGGTTTAGCTCCTCGTTGGACCCCGGGGACACAAGGAGGAAAGGCTGTACCTGTTCAAATGACTGTTCCCATTACTTTTACTCTTGGAGGTGAATTTCCGCTTGGTGACATAAATAGAATTGCAGTAATGTCTGAATCTTATACATTTATGCACGAAGACTCTTTAGATCGAAAATATGAGAGGATAAATGAGTTTGTTAGTGAGTTTTATCTCAGGGCAAATAGGTTAGGTTGGATAAACTGTGATAGGTTTTATTACTATACACGCAAGAGAGATATAGATATTATCGTTGAATCAGAGTATGAAAGCTACTATGCAGTATTTAATAAGAATCGTTCAATAATGCTACCCAATTTATACAATCTTAAATCAAAGACTAGAAGCTTTAATAATATTCCATTAAATCAAGAAATCATGATTATTGGAATTAAAGTATCAAAGGGAGAAACATATTTTACTAGTTTTGAGGTTAAGCCACGTAAAGACTCTTATACTCCAATATTTGAGAAAATTGACAAAAAGGAACTGATTACCACAATGAAAAAGATACATTAAGTTTTTTTGTGTTGTAAAATGAATCTAGGAGTAAATAGTCCAAATTATATATGATCGAAATATGAAAAGAAACCGAATTCATTACCTAATCTTAATTATAGCTACTATAACCATTGGTTTAGCATCAAGATTATACTCCAAATACCTTCCAGAATTAATTAATTTGGGATTAGGTGATACTTTATGGGCTTTGATGATGTATTGGATTATTGGTTTTATCTTTCCTCGGGTTAATATTGTAAGATTGACTTTTTTAAGTTTAAGTGTATGCTTTTTAGTTGAATTAAGTCAACTTATACAAGCAGATTGGATTAATGCAATTAGAAGCAATACTTTTGGAGCACTAATACTAGGAAGAGGATTTTTGTGGAGTGATTTAGTAGCTTACTCAATTGGTGTGGGTATAGGAATGGTAATTGAAGTTTACAATAAAAAACTAGCTGCAAAAATGACTAATAAAGCATTGGATGGTTAACAGCAGTTTGGAAAAATTCTGCAATTATCACTAACGCCAAATCTTTGATTTGGATAATGAAATGAAAATATATAAATGATTTGGTAGAAAAAGAAAAGGACGGGATTGTCCATTTATATAACATAGCTTACAACCAAGAAAATCCAGAAGAGAAGCTGGAGACATTTTCAGCATGAGAGTAAGGGGAAGTATGAGATCCTAAGGCGGTGGGATGGGGGTTATTAAACCTAAACTTTTAAATCGTAAGTTTCATTCATTAAATAAGATACTCTTCTTTCTTTGACCAGGGGTTGGCAGGCGTATGCATTTCATTTTTTTATATCTTGTGAGGTGCTAATAAGGAGTTATAAAATCGTCAGAGAAACCATACTTAAATGATGTCGGCAAATAATACATTCCATATACTATTATATTTTCTGATTTTTATTGCTTGCAATAATGACAATAAAAAAGTGCCTGTTCCTGAAAATGGAAATCCGGACTTTATTTCGGCTGTCGATATTTCAAGGTACCCTGAAATATCAAGTACAAACCCGGTATTTTATGATTTGGAAGGAAATCAAAAGGACTTCTTAAGCATACTTAAAGAAAACTGAGTAAACACTGTTAGGTTAAGACTTTGGGTAAATCCAATTAATGAACATTCAGGATTTAATGAGGTAAAGCAATTTTCTAAAACATTAAAAACTAAGGGATTTAAAACCTTGTTAACGCTTCATTATTCAGATACCTGGGCCGATCCCGGACATCAGGAAGTTCCTGCTCAATGGAAAGATATAGGTTTCGTTGCTTTGAAAGACAGTGTTTACAACTATACCTGGAAGGTGATGGAAGAAATAAAACCTGATTATATTCAGATTGGTAATGAAATAAACTCCGGATTTCTTCATCCGTATGGACATATATCAAATAACTTTCAGCAATTTAAAGAACTTATGGAAGCTGCAATTTTAGCAGTAAGAAAAAGTACAGGAGATACTGATATAATGATTCATTATGCTGGTATTGAAGGGGCTGATTGGTTTTTTAATCAGGTTAATACTCTGGATTATGATATCATTGGTTTGTCCTATTATCCCATATGGCACGGAAAATCTTTAGATGACCTAAAAGATAAAATGCAAGATTTAGGTAAATCTTATTATAAGAAAATAATAATTGCAGAAACGGCTTACCCTTTTACCTTAGAATGGAATGATTGGACAAATAATATTGTTGGCATGGAAGAACAACTGATTTTACCCGAATACCCGGCTACAATTGAAGGACAAAGGAAATTCATTACGCAAATAAAAACACTTACCAAAGAAGTAGAAAATGGAATTGGATTCTGCTACTGGGGAGCAGAATTGATTGCATGGAAAGGAAATCAAGCAACAGATGCTTCACCCTGGGAAAATCAGGCATTGTTTGACTTTAACAATAACGCATTACCAGTTCTGGGTGAATTTATAAATGAAGAATAACCATAGGTAACCAAGTGTAAGTTAAACCCGCATTATGTATTAGAACTTCGTCATGAACATTGAAAGCACGATAAAACAAGGCTTTACTGAAATGAGGCATAGCATCGTTCTGGTGAGTTGAAGTGAAGAAACAAAGTGTCTTGTTTTGAAGTGATTTCAATGTGTAATAGATTTTATAATGCATATTGCGGGTTAAACCTCAACCGGCCATACGATAGTATTTCTCAATTATACCCTGATAAATACCTCAAGTGTTATCTGATTAGTACCTGAAGTGATACCTGAGCAGTATTGATCAAATAACTTGAGTAAACTACTCGAACAATCTGAGTACACTACTCAAGCTATCTGAGCAAGCTATTCCAATAAGTTCGACATAGCGCCACAGCCTGTCAGCTGGCAGGAAGTATAAACTATAACAACGAAGCCAAGACGATTCGCTGAGCAGAAGGTATTGTTAAATGAGTACTGGTTAATTTTTGTTTACTATAATTTTTATAATATTTTAGCTAGGCTTTAAAAGCATAACAAAGATAATTTTCAGACATTAACCAAATGGTGCCAATAGGGCATGTATTGTACAATTGAATCAAAGATATAAGAACGATTGATACAATACGGATGTGGAAATGTTGGGCACAAGCAAAAGCGTAATTGCACAGAATTAACAAACTGAATGAAAACAATACAAGACATTTGCAAGTCGACAAGTAGGACAAGTTTATATATTACAGGAACATTATTTTTGTCCTTAGGTTTTAGTATCTACGCAAATACTCCAGACTACAATAAAATATTTGGAAGTGTTGTATTTCAGTTCTTAGGCTCGATGATTTTAGGATATGTAGTGTCTCAATTTATTAACTTTTATAGAAAAAATAATTGGAGAAAAATATGGTTAAGAATTTATGTGTTTATGGTTGCACTTGTTATTCTGACTGCTTTGTAGGTATTACACCATCAGCTAATTATTAAACTCATGCTTGAAATTATAAAGTTATACTGGAAAGTTTATCGATTGAAAATAGCACTGGCAATTACATTAATAATAATCGGGACAACTTTATTGCTTCCGTTGTTAAAAGTGGAAACATTTGATTTAGTTGAATCATTGATTCAAAGTGCAATGACAATCGGATTATATATTATTATGACTCCTGTTTTTGTGATTGGTTATTATTTCTATAAAAAACAGCAACAAGACAGAAATCCTGGTTATAAGTTGGAATTGCCAGACATATATAGCGTTGATATATATTTGAGTGTTTATACCGTTTATGCGACTTTAGCTTTTATAGCAAGTCTCTTTATGGACAACATATTTACTTAAAAAAATGCCAGTGCCCAACAAACCGCTTAATGCATAAAACGTTTAGTGAGTTTGGGAAAGTCCGTAACTTCGGCGACCAACGCCAAATCGCAGATTTGGCATTAAAATGAAAATATAAAACAAAATATGCGCTTTGGCTCTGCTCAATTTGGAAGTTAGTAAGGTTAAAATTCTATACGCTATATGCGGCCAAACATAATACACTTATAAAGAAACAGACCGAAATGAAGAAAATTATTCTGACAATTTTAATCTTAACAACTTTAGGATTTGGTTTATATTGGAGTATTGAAATGTATCAGTTTGCAAAGGCAATTAAAGAAGATACACCGAGATTCGTAGAACTATTATTAAAGAGTGAAATTAAAAGTGGAGACATTATCTTCCAGACATCAAAATCGGATCAAAGCAAAGCGATTCAAGTTGCAACAAATTCTAGGTATAGCCATATGGGAATAATCTATGAAATTGACGGTCAATTCTACGTTTATGAAGCTGTTCAGCCAGTTAAATTAACTCTGCTTAAAGAATGGATTGATAGAGGAGAAAATGGACACTTCGTAATAAAACGGCTTAAAAATTCAGACGAAGTTTTAACACCTGAAACTCTCAACCGAATGAAACAAGTTGGAGAGAAATTTCAAGGTCGCAATTATGACCTATATTTTGAATGGTCTGACGAAAAAATTTATTGTTCAGAACTTGTCTGGAAAATATATAAAGAAGGAGCCAATATAGAAATTGGAGAACTTGAAAAATTATCAGACTTTAACTTGAAGAAAAAAGTCGTACAACAGAAACTAAAAGAACGCTATGGGGACAAAATTCCAATGGACGAAAAGGTAATTTCTCCAGCTGAAATGTTTGATTCTGACAAATTGAAAATTGTATTCAAGAATAATTAAATTCGTGTGGTAATAATGTATATACAAAACAGGTGTGATAGTAGTAAAATCAAGGTTTGTAGCTCGCTCAAACAGCGTAGCGGTTTGACATGATACGACAATACTAATTTGAATATCCAAATTGACACACAGGCGAATAATTAAATATATTTGGGAGTTCCCAGCCTGTCGGCTGACAGGCATGTGGCAATAAAGAGCAAAATATAAACACATGAAAAAACTTACATTAATTGGAATATTAATTACTGGATTTATTACACATGGATTCGGTTCAGAATTATTAACTGATAAAATAAAATTTGCATCGATTGAGAAAGCAAATGAACTTTTAACTCAGGAAGACGATTTCACAAAAAGTTGGAGTCAGTTTGATATTGATTCAAGAATGCATAAAAAAAATAGTACGAGAGAAGAACTTTTCGATTTTATAACAAAGCAAACTCGAGAATGGACGGTTGAAGAGCAAAACAAGATTCTCTCAATTTTTAAAGGTATTGACAAACAGATTGAACAGCAGGGATTTAAAATAAATTTCCCAAATGAAATCTATTTTGTAAAAACAACAGCAAATGAAGAAGGTGGTGCAGGTGGATATACAAGAGCCAGTTACATTGTTCTAAAAGATGATATTCTTTCACAGGCTAAAGAGGGATTAAAGAAAACTATTATACATGAGTTGTTCCATATACTGACAAGAAATAGTCCGGAATTTAGAAAAGAAATGTATCAGATTATTGGATTTAAATTAATGAATGAAGTTGCATATCCGGAGAAATTGAAAGACTATAGAATTACTAATCCAGACGCTCCTCAGGTTGATAGTTATATTAGCATAAAAGCAGAGGGACAAAGGAAAGATTGCATGATGATTTTATACTCAAACCAAGACTATAACGGGGGTGATTTCTTTAAATATTTAAATGTCGGATTTCTAAGTTTAAAAGGTGATTCGGTTAAAACGATTGAATACATTGGTGATAAACCTGTAATTTATACGTTTAAACAAGTAACTGGATTTTTTGAGCAAATAGGAAGGAATACACAATATATTATTCATCCCGAGGAGATACTAGCGGATAATTTTGCATTTGCTATTCTTAATAAATCAGGGCTTCAAAATCCTGAGATTGTTAATGAGATTAAAAAGAAACTTAAGGAATAAAAACTTGCACACATCACGCGTTAAAACACATTGCGCGACAGGAAGTTAATTTAAACCCAAAACAATTAATCAACGGCAGTGGTAACGTGATACAAAGGGTGCTTTGAAATGCCCAACGATGTTTTGCCGTTTCCGTTGTGCTTAATACTGCAAAGACATTGCTAAAAGATTGTATCGTGACTATAAGAAAAAAAATCAACAGATAAATAATTGGATGAAAGGATTATCTATAACAGTCATACTCACATTTTGTATTTCTATTTGCATAAATCTAAATGCTCAAAATGACACAATTCATACTGATACAATTTTTGATGGTCATGTAGTTTCATCAGACTGGATTGACCATGGTATTGTTATTGGAATTGACTTTTCAAAAAACTTATATGGTGAGATTGATTATTATCGTAGTTACATATGGGAAGCAGGTGGATTTCCAACTTTATCAACGACTATGAATTATGGTGCAGAGTTCTCTTATTTCGATAAATTCGTACTAGCACCAAAAATACAAGGAAGAATTCATGCATATTTCTTTAATGCAAGTTTAGCAGCTATATGTTACAGTGATTTTAAAAAGGATTACGCTATAAAACTCAGACCTGAGATTGGAATAGGACTTTGGAATATTGATATAAATTATGGCTATAATATTGATATCTATAAGAATGGATTTGACCAATATAACCGACATGTAGTGACTCTCAGATATTATCTTAAATTGCATCGAAAACATCTGAATGAGTATGATAGAAATGGAAACAAAAGACCTGAAAATTAATAAATAAGTACTAAGCACAACAAACCGCTATAGAATTCATAAAGGGGGCAGCGCATCTTGGTTGGTTCGTAGCTTCGGAAAACAGCGCCAAATCACTGATTTGGCTTTATAAATAAAAATATAAAACCTAACCAGAATAAAAATGAAAAGACTAATATTATTTCTACTGGCATTTATAGTTATCAAGATGAATGCACAGGACAACCTAATTTTCAATAGGCGTTTTATTGAATGTGAAGACCAATGGGTTGCTTTTTCTATAAATGAAGATAGTTCTCATATATATGGATTCATCTACATTGACTCTCAGGCAGGTTTAACACTCAATTTAGAAGGGCGGTTTAAATATGAACCAGATAGCTCATTAGTGGTTAAAAAAGAACAAGACACAAATATAAAAGTCAGATTAGAAAACAACAATGTTAATGTTGCAATCATTCCTGAAGAAATGTTTAATGATTTGCATGTTGATTCTATTCCCGAATGGCTTAAGTATTACAAAACTGATGTTGATTCAATAACCAGACTTTATAAATGGGGTTATATGTACAATGGTTGGGGCTTATGCGATAAAGCGTTAGAATATTTATTGAAAGCAAAAGCTATTGACGTAGAATACAAAGGACTTCTAACTGAAATTGCTTATTCATACAATTGCCTGAAAAAGTATGACTTATCAGCAGAAGTTTTAGCAGAAGCTCTCCGATTGAATCCAACTGACGCATATACAAACAAAGAATATATTTACACATTAAGCCAACAGAAAAATATTCAGAAAGCAATTGAACAATACGAAAAGTTAGTTGAACTAGAAGTTGATGACACATATAATGCAGAAAACTGTTTTAATATACTTGGGCAGTTTTACTATCAAAAAGATGTTAAGAATTTTAAGAAGTGGGTAAAGGAATTAAGGAAATGGCCTAATAGCAATAAAAAGATAGACGCTTATATTGAAATGATGGAAAAAGAATTGAAAAAAAACTAAGGCAGATTTATGCAATAAAAAACATAAGTCATATAGTGCTAAAAATAAACGAAATATTAACTAATATACGGCTTGCTAACAGGTATGAAAGACACATTTAAAAGAAATACAGCATTAACACTTTTATTGATACTATTTTTAATTAACAGCTGTATTTTACCGGAAATAAAACCTATTCAACCTGCACCTGACTTAAAGCAATATGAAACAGAACTTGCTCATCGGTTACAATCTGAATTTGTTAAACCCGGATTATGCATTAGATTTTCGTTATGAACATTGAAAATGCAATAAAACAAACACTTACTGAAACGAGGCATAGCACCGCTATGGTGAGTTGAAGCAAGTGAGTAAAACGATTTGTTTTAAAGTAGTTTCAATGTGCAATAGATTAGCTAATGCATATTCCGGATTAAAACAGGTGCACGAGTTCATAGAGAAAATGGAATTGATAGTCACTTTGCATATATTCATATTTGTAATTCAAATAGTTTATCAATGATTCCGGAGGACTTAAAAATTCTATCAACAGAGATTGCTGTTGATTTATATCCTTATATCACTAGTGTCCCATTAAAATAGGGACGTTATTAAAAATTAAATAAACATGGCTCATTAAGCCTATTACGTTCTTTG
>NZ_VCHY01000089.1 GCF_005877885.1 Labilibacter sediminis | reverse complement strand
TGATACCACTTGGAACACGAATCTTATGTTTACGTTTTAAACTATTGGTTTGAGGTTTGCTATCTTTAAAAATGGACATGAAAGTAATATCGTGGTTTAACTGGACATTTTTATAAATGTTTTAAAGACTTCCGCTAACATATTCTGTTAAAAATAAAGTTAAATTTTTTTTAGTAAAAATCACGATGTTACAATATGAGTTGTAGTTTACTAGTTAGTCGTGCATTGGTGATGGGTAAACGCACTAGTAACTTGGTGTTATAAAACGCATTGTCATGTATGATTTAACGAATAAATTGTGCAAGCATATGAGTCGATATTTATTCGTTCCTTTCTTTACTAAACAAGGAAAGCGATATCATGTGGGCCCCCCGGTGATTTGGTGTTGACTTATAGTGCTGGGCCCGGCCAGGACCAAAGATTGATGTGTTCAATCGGAAGTCCTATCTCATCACAAATCAGAAATCGGGAAACATAGATATAGACCAAGAGACTGTTTAAGTTCCATGTCTTGAGTCTAGACGATATCTAGAAGAACGAAGGATTATATGATCATTTATCTTAAGGACACGTAACTGACTGGGTCAGAGTTGCGCGGCAGAGTTTTGAAAACTGAAATTTATTTGTTAATAAGAATTATATTGGAATTATAATTATAGACTTATCCAAGTGGGAGACTGTTGGATTAGATGTCTAAGCAATAATTATAATTGATATAATTATATTAATAGTAATAAAGTCCTTTAGGGTTGCCCTCAAGGAGCTAGAATAATGTATAAATAAAAGGGAATTAATTAGTTAATTTATTATGATTAATAAATTAATAGTTAATTAATAAATATGATTAATTGGAATTAATTATATGACACAGGGACTGGATGTTAATTAATTGATAGTTATAATTAATTAATAGAGTCCAGGGGCCTGAGTGTCAGAAAGGGAGTTGATTATTGGACAAGTTATATGATAACTATAAATAGAGGCTTAGGGATCAAACCCTAATCATCCAACTTAATCAAGAATTTCGAAATCTCTCTCTCTATCCCTTTTGTCGAAATTTCCTTCAAGCCAGGAGGAGCTTCTGCCAGTTTCTAGCTCTTGGGTGTGAATCTTTAGAGGCATTACAATTGTGGTGCTAAGGTTTTCAAGATCTCCAAGCAAGAAATCAAAAGGTAAGATTTCTACATCTTTTCTTGTAGATTTCGATTCATGAGATGAATCATTAGGGTTTTGTATGCTAGTTGGTTATTGCTAATCAATAACTCAAACATAGATCCTTAGGATTGCATGAACCCTAATTAGATTATTGTTTATGATCCTAAAACCCATCATTTTTCACATATAATTTTTTCCCTCATCAATTTACTCATATATATCATTCTTTCAATCCACTCTTTCAAAACCATTATGGCAGATCCTA
>NZ_VCHY01000088.1 GCF_005877885.1 Labilibacter sediminis | reverse complement strand
GGAGATGGGGAGACTGCTCAATATCGGGGAGTATATAGGGGAGGAAGGGTAGGGCTCAAGTAAGAAGAGTTCGAGTTTGATAAGGAAGGAGCCTTGCTTGGATTGCAAGCCAAGGAGAATCCGGATGAGACGAGGATACGAAGCGCGGAATAGATAGGATTGGACTTCGTGACGCGCTTGATTGGGAGTGTATGCCGAGGCGCGCTCGAGATGAGGTGCGCTAGGTATGGACTTTGAGGCGCACTCGAGATGAGGACTTGACTTGGAGCGTTGTATTGAAGTGAAGCGTTGGAAGTTATCTTACCCTTGATAAAAAATTGGGGTTAATAGAATGGAGCACATGGAAAAAAAAACAATCTGATTTGTGCATGGAATTCAAGTGACGCGCAACAAACAAAAAGAATACACTGGTGGTCATGTCTCATGTGGAATTGGAATTAGAAACCACACACACAAAAAAATCTAAGGAAAACTAGCGTGCTTTTCTTCGGTGTGAACTCGATAACTCATTTTTGAATGGTTCTTGCAGATGCGTGCTTCAGTGAGATACTTCGAAACAGTACTTGAAGTGCTCATTGTGGTGGATACTACCAGTTGGACTACCAATTCATATTTATTAGAAAAGAGTCCAGGTAATTCTAAAGCGTTTACACTAAGTGATTCTACTTCTCAGGTTGACTAAGCTACAATCCAGAAAACTAAGGCATGAAACATTTGAAAGTAGCTAAAGTGAAAGTACATAAAGTACGCAAGAACCAGAAATTTTCTAAAATGAAGAGAAAATAAATGAACATAGTCAAGCTTCTAACAATTTACCGGCTAAACAAATAATATGGAAACGTGTAGACATTGAACGACATAAAGAAAATTTGAATGAATTAAACCCATGTCATTTTTTTTAAAAAAATGTCCAGACTTTACTCGACTCATGTTATGATTAAAATTTGTAAGAATATTTGTTTCCGAATCAAAGTCTTAGGTTCGTCGTTTCAAGTTTGTCATGTATATCACGTAAAATTCTCGAAACTTTAAAGTAGTTCTAAAGACGACAAGTGGTCTAACAGGTCGATTCAGATGAACTCTCATAGATATAGCTCACATTTCACTGAGGTGTTTGGTGTTCTGTTAGCAGAACTAGTTAATGATCACTAAAGTTGAGTGATATCTCTCGCTGTCCACTCACACTCAGGAGACACCTAAATATGGCTTAACATGAACTTAAATCGAAATACGTTAGTCACTATGTCTCATAATAGATATCAATCACTTTGAGGATTGGTTTCGACATTACTCGTAGGGTTTCTTCATTCATGTCATTAGCGTCCGCACTCATCTCACCGTCGGAAATACTGTAGAGAGGCTTATCAACACAGTTGCATGATGCAAGTGTGGGTCTTCAATAGTGTTGGCTACAGTATTCTGGG
>NZ_VCHY01000087.1 GCF_005877885.1 Labilibacter sediminis | reverse complement strand
AGTAATGATTACTGTTTGATGAGGATGCTCAATCCAACTACAAGGAAGCGATGGCAGGCCTTAAAGGCTGCTGAAAGAAAGGAAGCTATGGATAACGAGATTCAATCCATGAATGATAACCAAGTTTGGAACATGGTTGATCGTGCACCGAGCTTTGGAAGCGTTGGGCATAATTGGATCTTCAAGATGAAGATTAACATGGATGTGAATGAACACACAATCAAAGCTGGACTGGTCTTGAGAGGTTGTTCTCAAACTCAAGGAATTGAATACGAGGAAACCTTCTCACCAGTTGCTGAGATATAATCTATTAGGGTACTACTTGCCATTGTTGTGCTTCATGACTATGAAGTTTGGCAAATGGATGTGAAAACCGCTTTCCTTAAATGGAAAACTTGTTGAGGATGTGATCACACAACCAAAAGGTTTTGCACATGCCTAGAGTACCAATAGAGTGTGTTAGCTTGAGAGGTCCATTGTGGACTCGAACAAGCACCTCGTAACTGGAATCTATGTTTGCATGAAAAGGTCAAAGGAATTTGGATTTTCAAGATGCAAAGATGAGTCCAAAGAAAGTATATGTCAAGGCCAGTGGGAGTAAATGTTGTCTTCCCAATATTGTATGTTGAGAACATACTTCTTGTAGGAAACAAATGTCAAACCTTCAAAGTATGATGACTTTGGGTTGTGAATTAGTTTCGCTACGAAGAACTTGGGAGAAACATGTATACGTGGTAAAGGGATCTATGAAGATAGATAAATACATCTAATAGGACTTAGCCAAATGTACATATTTAAATAAGATCTTGAAGAAATTTAAGATGCTTGATTTAAATGAAAGGGTTCTTACCCATTCAATATGGCATGACCATGAATAGATATTCATGTACCAGTTCTAGTGATAAACTGGAAAGGATGAGTCGAACCCTATATGCTTCTGATATAGGATTGATCATCAATGCCATAATATGTACTCGACCTGATATTTCACGTGCCTTGTGCATAGTGAAACAGTTCAAGAGAAATTTGGAAAGTCATTAGAAAGTAATTAAGAACATTCTTGAGGATTCAAGAGATATGTTCCTAGTAAATGGAGAAAAGTAAAAAGTGGAGATTGTCTGTCATTGTGATGCAATAAGATCATTGATCACAATCTGGATGGATCATTAAAGGAGTTAAGATAATCAGAAATTAAGTGGGAGTTTTTCTCTGTATGTATTGAACAGCTAGTTTAGCTGCTAAGACAAGGCTACATGGTTGATGCATTTCATAGGTATTCTTTGTGTTGTGCTCAACATCATCGAACTCCTTTTTGAAATCATCTGTAACAAAGGTGCAGTCCATTCGACTAAAGATCCTTAGTACCATGAGAAGTCTAGTCACATAAAGACCACTAAGGAGGTAAGCGTCATAGTAAATAGAGGATAATTGGACAGATCCTGCTATGAGAACTTT
>NZ_VCHY01000086.1 GCF_005877885.1 Labilibacter sediminis | reverse complement strand
TGGTACCCATTTGTAGACTGGTCTTAGAATCCGACTGCTTACCTGAATGGGACCATCAATACCTGACTTAGAAACAAAATTGTTTGATGATTTCTGCACAGGTTTCTTAGTCAGATTTGATTTAGGGGACTGCACAACACATGTCTTGGCCTGTTTGTCCTTTTTCTTTTGTCTCTTGGCCTTGGCTTCGTTCCAATTTCCATCTCTTGAGCGTGACCTCGAAGGATTTCTTTTGAAAGATCTCCCTCTTGGCACGTTCTGCCAACCTTGCGCGTAGTAAGGAACATAGGGACGATGTGGACAGTTTCTGGCAATGTGACCAGGAATCCCACAATTAAAACAGGTCTGCCTCTTCAAAGGAGGATGATTGGGATTTGGTCCAGGTCCAAAATATGGTGACTTTGTGCCGGGCTGATTCTGTGACTTGGTCTTGGGCTGATTTTGTTTCAATGAATTACCACAAGAACAAGAACAAACACATTTAGAATCAGCAGATTTAGAACCAGATTTAACAGAGGCATTCGGTTCAGCAACAGAACCAGGTTCTACCACACAAGTACTTGAGGAAACAGGAACTGAGTCATTAGATTTTGAACTCATATTATCCTGCTCATGCCCTTCATCTAAATGTTCACCTGCACAGGAAGATGAAACATTAGTATCATTCAGATCATCACTCTTAGACTTGCTGGTTGAAGCACAATCCTCTTGTTTTTCAGCAGTTGGGGCAACAACAGCAGTTGGTTTGCCATACTGCATAGGTTCTTCAGACTCTTTGGTTTCAAGGGGGGAGGTATAGTTATCATTCCATGGTGGTGGAACTTCATTATATCCTATTCCCTTCTTTTCTTTATCTTGATTTCTATATCTAGTTTGTTCATCAATTAAGGTTTCAACTGCTGTACGTGAGGCATCAAATTTTCTAATACTAAACTCATTATCTTGATATTTGGCTTTTAATGCCTCAAGTTCAGCAGTTAACTTGGCATTTTCTTCCTTTTCAAGTCTTAACCAACCTCTGTTCACACTATTTTCTTCAGCTATTCGCTTAAAGTCTTTAGTGGTTGCTTCTAGTTTTACTTTCAAAGGTTTCATTTCCTTCTTAAGTTCATATTTTTCATAACTAAGATCTTCTGCTTTCCTAGTCATTATCTCTAATTGTTCTTTATACCAGTTCATCTTAGCAATGCAAGCTTGAGAGCATGAAGTGTCACTAACCTCAGAAGTAGTAGACGCCATGAAAGCATGTTGAAGATCTTACAATTGGTCCTCAGCAGCATCAGCAATCTTCTCAGCTTCACAACTGTCCTCAGTCTCTACTGTCTGTGCTAGATGAGCCACTCCATCTTCAGACAAATTAAGTGCTTGCATCTGATCTTCCCACGAGAACTGCTGGGCCACCATTGCCCTTTCATCGTTCTGAGCCGCAGTTGAGTTGTTTGCAACTGGAACCATGGCATTACCAACAATGTTGTTTG
>NZ_VCHY01000085.1 GCF_005877885.1 Labilibacter sediminis | reverse complement strand
AACCACTCAGCCATCTCTCCGACAGACTATTTTATTTTATTGCTCCGAATAGAACATGGCCATATAAGTGGATACCGCCACTATCAAAGATCTCGGGTGTGATGGTCAGTCTATCTATCCCGATATATGGATAGATATATGATCCAGCATACCCATTTGTAAAATAAAAAACCAAATTAAAATCTCCCCCGACTCCATGTACGAATAAAGTGGTAAAGGGGTAGTAATATAATAAATCATATTGAATCAATGGATTCGTGGTAAAATCCCTGTATGATGTATTTTAGTACAATTTTTGGCTAATATAGGGATCAAATGGTATAGTTCATTTGTTGGTAGCTTGGAGGATTAAAAGCATGACTCTTGCTTTCCAATTGGCTGTTTTTGCATTAATTGCTACTTCATCAATCTTATTGATTAGCGTACCCGTTGTATTTGCTTCTCCTGATGGTTGGTCAAGTAACAAAAATGTTGTATTTTCAGGTACATCATTATGGATTGGATTAGTCTTTCTGGTGGGTATCCTTAATTCTCTCATTTCTTGAACCTATTGTCCTAGATCCAAAACCGAAATGACCCCCTGAATTATTCTTGGTTGTGAGACACATTCAATATAAGTCCCCAAAATCCAAATAAATATAAGAAAAAAATGAAAGATTAGAAGGGGGTCAAACTTCTTGTTCTTGAATGAAAAAAAAGGAATATAAAATTCAAATTAATAAAAAATTTGGGCTCAATCTGAAGAGAGTCTCCGGCCCAGCACTGCACAAATATGCTCCAGACATATATATCATATATGTGTGGACATATTGTGCATCAAGAACAAAACAAAAAGCGGATATAGTCGAATGGTAAAATTTCTCTTTGCCAAGGAGAAGACGCGGGTTCGATTCCCGCTATCCGCCCAAAATGAAGTCATTTATTTAATATTATTTAATTTAATATCATAAAATGGAAAATGCGAAAGGTATAGTTAGCCGTCATAGTGTAGTGATTCTATCCTTCCCCTTTTTGGCTTCTACCCCAAAACAAAAAGTCTTAACTAATTAATAGTTACCAGAGTAAAACATACAATTTTTTTGACAAAAAGTATTGCGGAGACAGGATTTGAACCCGTGACCTCAAGGTTATGAGCCTTGCGAGCTACCAAACTGCTCTACCCCGCGCTGAAGAAAAGAATTGTAAACTAATAGACAAACAAGAATTGAATGTGCCCCCCTAC
Organism: Labilibacter sediminis; assembly: GCF_005877885.1. Lineage (GTDB taxonomy): Bacteria > Bacteroidota > Bacteroidia > Bacteroidales > Marinilabiliaceae > Saccharicrinis > Saccharicrinis sediminis. The sequence continues at coordinate 261 of NZ_VCHY01000085.1, read as the reverse complement.
CATATCTGTACAAATAGAATAGCCCATTTATACAGAAAGGTAAAGGGGGCTTTATATGATCATCGATCATTGATCATTGAAAGGAAATGAGGGGATATTTTACCCCTTACCAACTGGATCTTGACGCCCCTGGCAATAAACATGCGTGAACCATTTCACGAAGTATGTGTCCAGATAGTCCAAAGTCTCGATAGTTAGCTCTCGGCCTTCCGGTCGAAAAACAACGTCGATGAAGACGTGTAGGTGCACTATTCCGCGGCG
>NZ_VCHY01000084.1 GCF_005877885.1 Labilibacter sediminis | reverse complement strand
AGAAGCTTCGAGAAAACTAGTGTTTTCTGAATTATACCAAGCCAGTAAGCAAGCGGCGACTCCCTGGGTATTTGAACCCGAGTATCCGGGAAAAAGCAGAATATTTGATGGAAGAACGGGGGATCCTTTTGAACAACCTGTTATAATAGGAAAGCCTTATATCTTGAAATTAATTCATCAGGTTGATGATAAAATCCATGGACGTTCCAGCGGACATTATGCACTTGTTACACAACAACCCCTTAGAGGAAGGGCCAAGCAGGGTGGGCAACGGGTAGGAGAGATGGAGGTTTGGGCTCTAGAGGGATTTGGTGTTGCTTATATTTTACAAGAGATGCTTACTTATAAATCGGATCATATTAGAGCTCGCCAGGAAGTACTTGGTACTATAATCTTTGGAGGAAGAATACCGACTCCTGAAGATGCTCCAGAATCTTTTCGACTGCTCGTTCGAGAACTACGATCTTTGGCTCTGGAACTGAATCATTTCTTTGTATCTGAGAAGAATTTCCAGATTAATAGGAAGGAAGTTTAATCGGAATGAATCACAATTTTTATTCTATGATTGATCAGTATAAACATCAACAACTCCGAATTGGGTCAGTTTCTCCTCAACAAATAAGTACTTGGGCCAATAAAATCCTCCCGAATGGAGAGATAGTTGGAGAGGTGACAAAACCTTATACTTTTCATTACAAAACCAATAAACCCGAAAAAGATGGATTATTTTGTGAAAGAATTTTTGGGCCTATCAAAAGTGGAATTTGTGCTTGTGGAAATTATCGAGTAATCGGAGATAAAAAAGAAGACCCGAAATTTTGTGAACAATGCGGGGTCGAGTTTGTTGATTCTCGGATGCGAAGATATCAAATGGGCTACATCAAACTCGCATGCCCAGTAACCCACGTTTGGTATTTGAAACGTCTTCCTAGTTATATTGTGACTCTTTTAGATAAACCTCTTAACGAATTAGAAGACCTAGTATACTGCGGTGTGTGATTTGATCGAAATTCTGATTTTACAGATTCGAAATGAGAAACTGTCATCCCATTTAATCCAATCGGGATGCCCTGTACCTGACGTGTTTCTTGGTAGGAGTAACATGAAGCTCAGAATTAGGGATGTATTCAAGACACTCCCCAAAAAGGGAATTGATCTATGGTCGATTTCATAAGAATTTATACTTAGACCTCGTAAAAAAAAGACTTTTTCTTTTGTGGAATTAAGCAGTTCCTTTTTTAGAAAGAAATTATGTTTAAGTAAGCAAATAGAAAAGATGTCATGGTTACAAGAGTCTATCTATCGCATATAGACTTTTAAGGGCATCGTGGCCTAACCGTCGAGGTGAAGTCGGGACCTAAAAGATCAAATGGAACAGTACATAGACAAGTAAATCCCTTAGGAATTCCAAAGTACTCGCCTTTATTTAATTTAATTTATTTAAATGAAGAAGTGCGGGATTCATCATTCGGGGGGAGTAGCCTACTCAAGAATT
>NZ_VCHY01000083.1 GCF_005877885.1 Labilibacter sediminis | reverse complement strand
CTAGACAAATAAATACGAATCTAGTTAGCAGAAAAGATGGAGATTCGATCATATAAACGATTATCATCGAATGGAACTTGATGAATCTAACAAGATCTGATTTCTTACCTCTTCTAAACCCTAGAAATCGCTGGAGAAGAAGAGTCAACCGCAAGATCTTGATCACCACTCCAAATCGCCTTTAAAACTCTTCAAATCTTCGATCCGATCGCCAATTCTTCGAGGTCTTCACACCAATGTCAATTAGATTCAAAACCCTAGGTTAGAAAAGGTTTCTCCTCTAAGAAAAGCTGATGACAAGGGTGTAAATTCGGCCATTAGGGTTTGCTTAGCTTAAATAGGCTGTAACTTTCAATTTACACCCCGAAAGCATGTAAAAATGACTCCTTGACCCCTATACATGATCAAGTATCGAATTTTTACACTTTTAACCCCTAAATGACATTCTTTTGACCCCAAATAACACCACAAAGTTAAATTAACTAACCTTGGTAATTGAGGCAAAGTTTGGGATGTTACAATTCTCCCCCACTTAAGATGATTCCGTCCCGGAATCATGCTCTAGAACGAACAACTGAGGATAACGTTTTCTCATCTCATCCTCCATTTCACAAGTCATATCGCCACCATGCTTGTTCTTCCATTGTACTTTGACAAGCTTAACTCTTTTCTTTCTTAGTTTCTTGGTCTCTCTATCCAGTATTGCAACTGGTTCCTCCACCAAACGCTTCGACTCATCAACACGAAGTTCTTCTAAAGGCAAGACACTTGGCTCCTCTGACAAGCATCTTCGAAGATAACACACATGGAATACATTATGTATCCCTTCCAATTCTGGAGGTAAATCAAGCTTGTAAGCTTGATCTCCAACTCGTTCGAGTATTTCAAAAGGGCCGATAAATCGTGGTCCTAACTTGCCACGTTTACCAAAACGAATGATCCCTTTCCATGGAGAGACCTTAAGCATAACTCTTTCGCCCACCTCGAATGCTTTTGGTCTATGCTTCATGTCTGAATACTTCTTTTGTCTCTCTCGAGCTACACGCAGTCGATCGCGAGCTATAGCAACTTTATCCGCTGTCATTTGCACAATCTCAGGTCCTGCAAATTGCTTCTCACCTGGTTCCAACCAACAGGTGGGAGTGCGACACTTCCTTCCATAAAGCATCTCATAAGGTGCCATACCAATGCTGGCATGGTATGTGTTATTGTAAGCAAATTCTACTAGTGGTAGGTGAGTATCCCAACTACCCCCATACTCAATAACACAAGCCCTCAACATGTCTTCAAGTGTTTGAATGGTTCTTTCACTTTGCCCATCAGTTTGGGGATGATAGGCTGTACTCAAATGTACCTTAGAACCCAACTCCTCTTGGAGTTTATTCCAAAATCTAGATGCAAATCTGCTGTCGCGATCAGAGACAATAGACAAAGGGACTCCATGTCTCGTGACAACCTCTCGCACATAAAGTTTTGCCAAATTTTCTAGCTTTTCATTCTCTTTTGTTGCCAAAAAGTGG
>NZ_VCHY01000082.1 GCF_005877885.1 Labilibacter sediminis | reverse complement strand
CGCCATCTTCGATGTCTTCTACTTTGGGTTTTGGCAATTGGCGCTGGGAATGAGTACTTCTCTTTGATGTAGGAATTACCATGAAATTCTTGTCATCACATTCGAAATCTCCATCTTCAAAGTAACTGATTTCAATCTCGTTGGAACTCTCTAATGTGCAAGGCGTCTTCGTAATATTAAACCTCGGGGAGACTTGGAATAATAAATCACTCCCAAGCACTAGGTCATGTTTTGCAAGATGGGAATTAACATTCATGTGTCGAATGACCATGAAATCCATTAAGTACAAACCGCTCCCAATATGAATGTGATAATTGCTTAACACTCCATAAACTTTTAAATCTTGACCTTGGTGTTTGATCTTTCGAGGCTTGTCCCACGTGATGCTAGCCTTGTGTAGGTTCATGTAGACGTCAAAAGTGATAAAACTAAAGGTTGAACTCGTATCAAGGATAGCCTTTGGGAAAAAGACATTCCCTAGGTAACACTTGACACCAAAGTACCCATTTGGTTGTGGTACCCGCTTAACCTCTTCGTCATAGACCATTTCTAGCGCCTCTCGTAACTCCTTGCTTCGTGTTTTGCTTCCTTGGTAGGCCTCCACTCGCGACTCCAAACTATTAAGGATGTTCTCGTGTTCATTAAACTTCTCGAGTCGTGGCAATGCCTCCATGATTCCTTCTATGGCCTCGTGGTCTCCGTATGGCTGCAAGTAACTTTTCGCGGTTTGCTTTGGGGAATCCATTCTGCAACTGAAAACAGAAAACAAATAAAATTCGTCCAACAGCAGACCTGCTGTTGCTCACGCGTCGCGTGCATATGTGTGCGCGGCGCGTGGTCGTCATCAGAACGACAAAACAACCGAAATTCATACTTTTTGCACAAGAATGAACTAGCAAACGAAAATTTAACATGCAAAACTACTTATAAACTGACCACATGATGAGATTGAACTAAATTAATGCATGAATTGTGAAAAACACTTTTTGTTGAAAAATAAGTAAAGATCAATTGATCTTGCAATTAAGCAAAAGTGTATAGATTGATGAAGTGGTGAAAAACTTACTTGAAAATTGTTAGGCTGAGAAAAACTTGAAAGATTTTCGTCAATGGTGCAGAAAATTCGAGTGGGGTAAAAAGATTTAGGGTTAAAATTCGTTTTTATCAGAAAAATTGACTGGGCCTGAAAGGCACGCGGCGCGGCCCCATGAGGACGCGTTGCGTGGGCCTCCAGCTACGTTTTACCAAACCATTGCGAAAATCACACAGATGCGTAATCTGGCAAGACCTACGCGTCGCGTGAGTGTGTGCACGCGGCGCGTGGACAACAGTATGTAAAACCATTTCTTAAAAATTGAACTTCTTCCAAAAATTCCACCCCACACTTGGGTGTTTCCCAGAGGATTTAAAAACTTGCCAATTACTCTACAATATCACAAAGACTCAATAAAATTAAAAATAAAAGATTAAGGGTTTGAGAATGATTCTCTATTCGGGCTGCCTCCCAGGTAGCGCTTCTTTTTCCGGAGTCGATTAGCTGG
>NZ_VCHY01000081.1 GCF_005877885.1 Labilibacter sediminis | reverse complement strand
AGCGTGTCGATGGAATTTACGAGCTTTGGCCTATGGGGTTTTCGATGCTGTTTTCCTAAGGCACATGCCACACACTTATCAGTTGTGATAAAATCTTTGACTGGCAGGTCACGCACCAGATCATTCTTCGCAAGACGATTTAGATTTTTGACATTGGCGTGACCAAGACGACGATGCCAGAGCATGGCAGTTAGTTCAGACACCTTGGAAAACAGACAAGTAACATTCTCAGGGATGTTTTTGTTCATGTCAATGATGTAGGCATTGTCCTGACGTTCAGATCTGACTAGAACCCAATCCTCTGGAATGATGATGCCAGGCTTAAGAATTAAGCACTCCTTCTTGGTGAAATAAGTCGAGAAATCCTTGTCGCATATTTGTGAGACACTCAGAAGACTGTGTTTCAACTCTGGAACATAGTTAACATCTTCAAATTGTAGAGCACCATTTGATACTGTTCCCATTTGAGTGATCTGCCCTCTCTCTCCTCCCGCAAAGGAAACAAAACCTCCGTTGCTTATAATGCGAATGTGTTGCAACTGAGATATGTCTCCTGTCATGTGCATGGAACAGCCACTATCAACAAACCGAGATCTGATGATATTCCTCCGTAGCCGCTCCTGCACGATGTGCGGGTTAGTTGAGTTTGGGAACCCAGTCCATCCTGACACTGGTTTTCCCATTGACATCAACACAAACTACACTCTCCAAAATCATATCCTGCTTATCAGATAAAGAATTAAAAACAGCAGGAGTCTGATTAGGAACAAGTCGTTTAAGAACCCATCGGTAGTTTGGTTTTAACTTGTTCTGGTTCAACCGGATGGGCGTCTCTTCACTTGACTTAGGAATGGAAACACCCTTTGCTTTGGGTTTATGTTTCAAGTGAGAGACTGGGGACGATCCTTTAGGTGACTTAGACTTCACCCATTTGGGTTTAGTAAAAGCACCTTGAGGATTAGGTTTCTGGACAGATTTTACGGGTTTGTCCTTTTGAACCTTTTTGTCCACGGGTTTCGAGGGGGTCTGCTTCTTGGCCTTTTTGGCATTCCAGTCCCCATCACAAGAACGTGACCTCGAAGGATTTCTTTTGGAAGATTTCCCTCTTGGCACATTCTGCCAACCTTGTCCATTGTTTGAAACATAAGGACGATGCGGGCAGTTTCTTGCAATGTGACCTGGAATTCCACAGTTAAAACAAGTCTGGTCTTTCAAGATATTCCCACAAGAACAAATACATCTGTCAGGTTGTTTAACAGATTTAACTGGTTTCTGTGGCTTACCCTTAGCCTTAACAGAAACAGTGGAATCTGGTTTAACAACACTATCAGAAGCATTGTCTTGTTGAACAGGAGTATCAGAAATAACAGACTCGGCAGAAGCATAGTTGTCATTATCCTCATTCTCCTCGACCCAATCTTCAACTATTACTCCATCTGCACTTGAGGTAGAAGCATCATTAGCGTTCAGTTTAATGTCCCCAGTAGTGCGAGATGTGTAACGACCCGAAATTTATCCCAAATTACCAAGGTAAGATGTTTTATTTTATTTGGTACTTTTGGCGTTAAAAGGAAGTC
>NZ_VCHY01000080.1 GCF_005877885.1 Labilibacter sediminis | reverse complement strand
GATTTCGAGCAGATCTGTGAAAAATGAATTTTTTGGGTTTCTAAAGTCCGCGCGTCGCGCTGGCTACCATGCGCGTTGCGTTGTCGCACGCGTCGCGTCACCTATTGCACGCGTCGCGTACGCAGTCTGACAAAAACGAACAATTTCGTTTTCAGTCATTTTCTTCCTTCCGAGCCATCCCGATTTCTCATGAGATAATCCTAACATCTAATCTGAGTTCCTTACCTTCAGAAATCTCTGGAAAGTCCACCAATCGCCCTAGACAATTAAAACACCAAAGAATCAATCACAAGATGAAGGTATAATCGATCCATTCGATTAGAAACTCATGATGATCATTGAGATCAGAATTCATTTACCTTCAAAACTCTTAGAAATCGCAGGTTGAAGAGTGAACACCAATCAATTCTTGATTACTCCTTCACACACTCTTCAAATCTTCAAAAACAATCGCCGGATCTTCAAGTCTTCACACCAATGTCACAAGGAATCAAAACCCTAGATTAGAGAGGTTTGAATTCCCAAAAACTTGTCAACAGAGGTGTAAAATTCGGCCATTAGGGTTAGGGCCACTTAAAAAGGCTGTAACTTTCATTTTACACCCCGAAAGTGTGCCAAAATGGCTCCTCCAACCCTATACTAAGTTAAGTATCGAGTTTTTACACTTTCAACCCCCAAATGACTTCCTTTTAACACCAAAAGTGCCAAATAAAATAAAACATCTTACCTTGGTTAATTGGAGTAAAATTCGGGTCGTTACAATCTTCCACCAGTTAAATTGATTCCGTCCCGGAATCACGCTCCGGCACGAACAATTTCGGGTAACGAGTCCTCATTTCATCTTCAACTTCCCAAGTCATATCCGCTCCATGCTTGTTTTTCCACTGAACTTTGACAAGCTTGACCCTTTTCTTTCGCAGCTGTTTGGTTTTCCAATCCAAAATAGCAGCTGGTTCCTCAATCAATCGCTTAGATTCGTCCACACGAAGCTCTTCTAAAGGTAGAATACTTGGTTCCTCCGACAAACACTTTCTCAAATAGCAGACATGAAACACATTATGTATTCCATTCAACTCTGGAGGTAACTCCAACTTGTAAGCTTGATCACCAATTCGCTCAAGTACAACAAATGGACCGATAAATCGAGGTCCTAACTTACCACGCTTTCCAAACCGGATGATTCCCTTCCATGGAGAAACTTTTAACATCACCTTCTCGCCTACTTCAAATGTTTTCGGCCTATGCTTCTTGTCAGAATATTTCTTTTGCCTTTCACGCGCCACACGCAATCTATCTCGAGCTACCGCAACTTTGTCCGCTGTGAGTTGAACAATTTCTGGGCCAGCAAATTGTTTCTCTCCAGGTTCGAGCCAACAAGTAGGCGTCCTACACTTCCTTCCATAAAGCATTTCATATGGTGCCATGTCAATACTAGCATGATAAGAATTATTATACGCGAACTCTACTAATGGCAAATGAGAATCCCAACTTCCACCATACCCGATGACACATGCTCGCAGCATATCCTCTAATGTTTGAATAGTTCTCTCACTTTGCCCATCAGTTTGGGGATGATAGGCTGTGCTTAAGTGCA
>NZ_VCHY01000008.1 GCF_005877885.1 Labilibacter sediminis | reverse complement strand
GAAACAAGTTAGTTTACGCCTTGATTGGCAGTAGTTTCATTACGTAATAGGTTTTCTAACGCATATTGCGGGTTAAATTACTTAATTGTTAAATAATATGCAGGAAGCATTAGATTATAATGAGTGGATAGCAATTTTGGAAGAAAAGGCTGAGGGATTGCCTAAATATCAGGCCAGGTTTTCCAATTTTGAAGTGTTACCCAGGTTAGGAAAGCTGTTATCTATAAAATCAAAAACATGTACTGAGTGTAAGATGTATTGGTCAAAGATTCAGGTAGCAACTGAACATCTGGATAAGTTTTTTGATGATGGTAACACATATTCAAGGGATTTTGATCTTCTGGTAAAGGAAATTTTTAACCACCTGAAGGATCATCATCAAATTCGACCCAAAGGTTTTATATTATCCATGTTTGCACTTTCAGGGATGGTGCTGGGAGTTTTGTTGGGTGTGTTAATTGGGTACCTGTTTTTTGACGGGGTTTTAAAAGGAGGTATTGTTTTAGGATGGTTGCTGGGTATGATGATTGGTTGGTTTATGGGTAAAGTAAAAGAAGAAAAAATGCGTAAGCAACATTTGTTGTTCTAGTATTTTGTTAGAATATATGACTTTCCTTCCCCCTAAAAGTCAAAAAGAAATCTTAATTTAACCCGGATTATCGTATTAGAACTTCGTCATGAGCATTGAATGCACAATAAAACAAGGTTTTACTGAAACGAGGCATAGCATCGTTCTGGTGAGTTGAAGTGAAGCAACAATGTGTCTTGTTTTGAAGTGATTTCAATGTGTAATAGATTTTCTAATGCATATTGCTGGTTTAATCATATCAACAAAAACATTTAAGAGATGAAGTCTAAATTAATCAACAACATTATTTGTTTTTCCTTGTGCCTTTTCTTTTGGGCGTGTAATAGTAAAAGTAACATGAGTAAACTTAATTATCCTCAAACAAAAACAGTGGATACTGTTGATGAATATTTTGGTACTAAAGTGCCAGATCCTTATCGATGGCTCGAGGATGATAACTCGGAAGAAACCAAGAGTTGGGTTATAGAACAAAACAAAGTAACTGATTCTTTCCTGGCACAGATTCCTTTTAAAAAGGATATTGAAAACAGGCTTACACAAATCTGGGATTATGCCAAGATGTCTACGCCGTTTACTAAGTCGGGTCTTTTGATTTATGCTAAAAATGATGGTTTACAAAATCAATCAGTATACTTTTATAAGGAAAGTGAAGATGCAGAGGAAAAAGTACTTATCGATCCCAATAAATTATCAGAAGACGGAACAGTAGCTTTAAGTACTTTTAGTATTTCAAAGGATGGAAAGTACCTGGCTTATGCCATATCAAGAGGTGGTTCCGATTGGAGGGAAGTCTATGTGAAGGAGATTGAAACTGGTAAACTATTGCAAGATCATATTAAATGGGTAAAGTTTTCCGGAATTTCATGGTATAAAAATGGTTTTTTCTATTCGCGCTTTGAAGCTCCGGCAGAAGGCGATGAGTTAAAAGGGGAGAATACAAATCAAAAAATTTACTATCATAATCTGGGGGATAATCCGGAGTTGGATAAGGTAATATATGAAGATCCTGATCATCCTGAATGGAATATGAGTGGTTATGCTACCGAGGATGAAAAGTATCTGGTGATTAGTGTTACAGAGTCAACAAGTGGTAATGCTTTATATATAAAAGATCTTCAGGTAAAAGACGGAGCTATTCAAAAAATTGTCACTGATTTCGACAATGATTATAATGTGATTGATCATATCGATGGAGAGTTTATTGTATCAACAAATTATAAGGCACCAAAGACCAGGGTCATTAAATTTGGTCCAAAGGATAAAGACAAAGATGCCTGGATAGATTTCATTCCGGAACAAGATGAAGTATTGGCTTCAGTCTCTATTGTAGGAGGTAAGTGTTTTGCCCAATATATGAAAGATGCGCATGATGTGGTAAAGGTGTATGACTTAAAAGGTGAATTTTCACATGATATTAATTTGCCGGCACTGGGATCTGTGTATGGTTTTAGCGGAGATATTGAAGATGAAGAAACTTATTTTACATTTACTTCATTTGTTTATCCTTCTGCCGTATATAAATATGATATTAAAACAAATACCTCATCGCTTTTTTGGAAACCGGAACTGGATATCGACTTTGACCAGTATATAACCAAGCAGGTATTTTACGAAAGTAAGGATGGAACCAAAGTGCCAATGTTTATTGTGCACAAAAAAGGTATAAAGCTGGATGGAAATAATCCTACACAGTTGTATGGATATGGTGGTTTCAATATTAGTTTAACGCCTACATTTTCTATATCGCGTATGATCCTTTTAGAAAATGGAGGTGTCTTTGCCATGGCCAATATTCGTGGAGGAGGAGAGTACGGTGAAGTATGGCATAAAGCCGGAACAAAGTTAGATAAGCAAAATGTATTTGATGATTTTATTGCAGCAGCAGAGTATTTAATTGAAGAGAAGTATACGTCAAACGATAAGCTTGCGATTTTAGGAGGTTCAAATGGAGGACTGCTTGTAGGTGCTGTAACAAATCAAAGACCAGATCTTTTTAAAGTGGCCTTTCCAGCTGTTGGCGTAATGGATATGTTGCGATATCATAAGTTTACCATAGGTAAGTTTTGGGCTGTTGACTATGGAACTTCCGAGGATGATAAAGAAATGTTTGATTACCTGTTGGGATATTCGCCGGTACACAATATTAGTACAGAAGATAATTATCCTGCAGTAATGGTATTAACTGCTGATCATGATGACAGAGTTGTACCTGCGCATTCTTTTAAATATATAGCAGAGCTACAAAGTAAATATAAAGGAGAAAATCCGGTACTTATTCGTATAGAAAGCAAGGCTGGTCATGGTGCTGGTAAGCCTACTGCAAAGCAAATTGAAGAAGCTGCAGATATTTGGTCTTTCATGTTTCATAATATGGGAGTGGAGTATTCTTTAAATGCAAAATAAGATGTTAATAAAATGCAACTTTAATAAGTTCATTTACTTGTTTTGAATATGTGTTTGTTGCAGGTGAATGACATATGATTAAGGTTAAGAATGATTAAGTTAGCAAAAGATATTAAGATTGTGCCATCCCATTTATGTTGTCAGAAAGTAAATTTGCAGAAGACATGATTAAATTTGCTAGGGATAGCTATATTTTTAAGAGATTATCTATATTTGCAATTATTGAATGTGAACCTTTTATTTTTTAAAAACATTCTTAAATTTGTAATTACTTATCGAAAGTTAATTGAAAACACATAATTAGGTTAATATTATGAAAAAATCAAGAATCAATGTTTTTGCTTCAATAGCTCTTGCTGCGCTTTTAGCGAGTTGTGCCGGGCTAAATAAAATGAAAAGTGGAGCAACTGATGTAGCATATACTGTTACTCCGGAAGTATTAGAAGCACACGCTGGTAAAGTAGACATTACAGTTAAGGTTAAGGTGCCAGAAAAATACATGGATAAGAAATCTATCGTTGAGCTTACTCCTGTATTAAAGTATGAAGGTGGCGAAACAGCTTTCCCTTCAAAAACAGTTCAAGGAGAAAGTGCCGAAGGTAATAACCAGGTTATTTCTTACTTAAACGGTGGACAATATACATATACAGGATCTGTTCCTTACAACGAAAACATGAAGGTATCTGATCTTGTTGTTAGAATTAAAGCAACTAAAGGTTCTCAAACGCTTGATTTTGATGATTTTAAAATTGCTGATGGTGTAATTGCTACTTCTGATCTTGTAAAAGATAAAGGTGCTGCTGTTGCATTAGGAAAAGATAACTTCCAAAGAATTATTCCTGAAAGCAAAGGTGCTGATATTTATTTCCTTATTCAGCAAGCTGCTTTACGTGGTACTGAATTAAGAAAAGAAGAGATCAGTGCACTTAAAGAGTATATCGAAGAAGCTGAAGCTACTGAGAACAAAGAATTCAAAGGTGTTAGCATTTCTGCTTACGCATCTCCTGATGGTCCTACTGACTTAAACACTTCTTTAGCTGAGAAAAGGGAAAAAGTAACAGAAAAGTATATCTCAAAAGAGTTAAAAAGAGCTAAAGTTGATGGTTCTGCTGAAGGATTTTTCGATCTTAAAAATACTCCTGAAGACTGGGAAGGTTTTAAAGCTTTAATGGAAGCTTCAAGCATCCAGGACAAAGAATTAATCTTAAGAGTTCTTTCTATGTACTCAGATCCTGAAGTACGTGAAAAAGAAATCAAAAACATGTCAGAAACATTTAAAGTAATTGCTGACGATATTTTACCACAATTACGTCGTTCTAAAATTGCCGTTAATGTTGATGTAATTGGTAAAACAGACGAAGAGATTGCTAAATTAGCTGCATCTAATCCTAGTGAATTAAACGTTGAAGAGCTTCTTTATGCTGCAACTTTAACAGAAGATTTGGATGAGAAATTAGCTATCTACAAAAGTGTAAACACTGTTTATCCTAAATGTTGGAGAGGTCACAATGATGTTGCTTACATCTTAGTTCAACAAGATAAGCTTGATGACGCTAAAGTAGCTCTTGATAAAGCTAATGAGTTAAGTTCTTCAAATGCTGTTGTAAATAATAACCTAGGTGTTGTTGCTTTACGTCAGGGTGACTTAGCTAAGGCAGAAGAGTATTTCGGAGCTGCTGCTGGTGTTGGTCCAGAGTTGGATAACAACTTAGGTATTGTTTCTATCCACAAAGGAGACTATGATGCAGCAATGCGTTATTTCGGAAACAGCACTTCTTGTAATGCTGGTTTAGCTAAAATCTTAGCTGGAAAATATGACGCTGCTTTATCTACTTTAAATGCTAATACTAAAGAAGCAGGATTCAAATATTACTTAAAAGCTATCGTTGGTGCTCGCACTGCTGATAACGATTTATTATTTGACAGCCTTCGTAAAGCAGTTGAGCTTGACTCTTCTTTAAAAGCTGTTGCATTAAAAGATATGGAATTCGGTAAATTCCTTGAAGATGCTACATTCAAATCAATCGTACAGTAATTGTCATTGATACATTATACAAAAAGGCCGATCAGTAATGATCGGCCTTTTTTGCTTTCTAAAGTTTTTTTAACCCGGTTTATGCATTAAAATTTCGTAATGAGATTTGAAAATGCTATAAAACAAGAACTTATTGAAACGATGCATAGCACCGCTATGGTGAGTTGAGGTAAGTTAGTGAAACGACTTGTTTTGACGTAGTTTCAAATTGTAATAGACTTTTTAATGCATATTCCGGGTTTAATTGGATTATAAACCTAGTATGTGTTTAGAGGCTTCCCACAAAACAATGCCTGCACTAACACTAATGTTTAATGAATGTTTGGTTCCAAATTGAGGTATTTCCACACATCCATCTGAAATATCAATAACTTTTTGCTGAACACCTTTTACTTCGTTACCAAATACCAAGGCTATAGATTCGTTTTTTACAGGTTTAAAATTCAATAAAGAGGTGCTGCCTTCTGCTTGTTCTACACAATATACTTTGTAGCCTTTTTGCTGCAGTTTTTTAATGGCGTTAACGGTATCTTCATGATAACTCCAGTTCATTGAATCTTCGGCTCCTAAGGCTGTTTTATGAATGTCATTATGGGGAGGGGTAGGTGTAATACCGCATAAGTATATTTCTTCTATACATAAAGCGTCGGAAGTGCGAAATACCGATCCCACATTGTTTAAACTCCTAATGTTGTCTAATATGGCAATTATAGGTGTTTTTTCAATTTCTTTGAACTCTTCTACACTTAATCTGTTTAGTTCTTTGTTTCGTAATTTTCTCATCATTTAAATATTATGCGACAAAAATAAACATTTTCATCTTTTAAATCTGAGTTCAAAATAGTACATTTCGAATATATAGTTTTATATGTAATCATTTAAAAAGTCTACCATGAATATACATGAATATCAAGGTCAGGAAATTCTTAAAAGATATGGCGTTCGTGTTTCCGAAGGAATTGTAGCAGATGCTTCTGATAAAGCAGTAAGCGCAGCTAAGTTGTTACAAAGGCAAACAGGAACTGATAAGTGGGTTATAAAAGCTCAAATTCATGCAGGAGGTAGAGGAAAAGGCGGTGGTGTAAAGGTGGCTAAAACCATTGATGAGGTTAAACAATTGTCCGAGCAAATTTTAGGAATGCAACTGGTTACGCACCAAACAGGACCTGAGGGGAAAAAAGTAAATAAAGTTTTAATAGCACAAAATGTATTCTATCCGGGGCCATCGGAGCCAAAGGAGTATTACATGAGTGTATTGCTTAACAGAGATACAGGGCGCAATATTATTATGTACTCCACAGAAGGAGGGATGGATATTGAAACAGTAGCCGAAAAAACGCCGCATCTTATATTTAAAGAGGAGATTGATCCTTCAACAGGAGTATTACCTTTTCAGGCGCGAAGAATTGCTTTTAACCTTGGATTATCTGGTAAGGCTTTTAAAGAAATGGTAAAGTTTGTTACCGCATTGTATAAGGCTTATGAAGGAGCGGATGCTTCCTTGGTTGAAATAAACCCTGTTTTAAAAACATCTGATGATTTAATTATGGCCATTGATGCAAAATTAAACCTGGATGATAATGCTTTATACAGACATCCTGATTTTGCAGAAATGAGAGATTTGGATGAAGAGGATCCTGCTGAAATTGAAGCATCAAAACACAACCTGAATTTTGTAAAATTAGATGGTAATGTTGGCTGTATGGTGAATGGAGCAGGATTGGCCATGGCAACAATGGATATTATAAAATTGTCAGGAGGTGAACCTGCAAACTTTTTAGATGTTGGAGGAGGAGCAAATGCGCAAACAGTTGAAGCAGGGTTAAAAATTATTTTAGCCGACCCCAATGTTAAGGCAATTTTGATTAATATTTTTGGTGGTATTGTGCGCTGCGATAGAGTAGCCAATGGTGTTGTGGAAGCCTACAAAAAAATTGGAGAAATAAATATTCCAATTATCGTACGTCTTCAAGGTACCAATGCCGAAGGAGGGAAGAAGATTATTGATGAATCAGGTCTTAAAGTTTATTCTGCAATTACCTTAAAAGAAGCTTCAGATTTGGTTCAGGAATTGGTAGGTTAAAATTAGAGATATAAAATGTAAAAAGGGGCTTAGGCCCCTTTTTTTATGCTTTAATAATTTCTTTGTGTTTTAAATACCAGTCAACAAACTCCTTTAAGCCTTCTTTTAATGAGGTTTGAGGCTTGTAATTTAGCATTTGTTGCGCTTTGCTAATGTCGGCGTACGTAATATCTACATCGCCGGGTTGCATGGGCAATTGTTCTATTTCTAATTTCTGATCAGTCACCTCGGCAATGGAGTTAATTAAGTCAATTAGTTTAACCGGAGAATTATTGCCTAGATTCATATTTTCAAAAACCTTGTCGTGAGAGGTGATATATTCAATAGATTTAATAATTCCAGAAACAATATCTTTTACAAAAGTGTAATCTCTGGCCGTTGAACCATCACCAAACATTGGAATAGCTTTGCCTTCAAATAATAGTCGGGTGAATTTATTAATGGCTAAATCAGGACGTTGTCTGGGACCAAAAACAGTAAAGAATCTTACATTAATGAAGTCAAGATTATACAAATGGTGATAGGTATGATTCATTAACTCACAAGATTTCTTTGTGAAAGCATATGGAGAAATTGGCATTGAAACATCAAGCTCTTCATTCCATGGAGTTTGAGGAATATTACCATATACCGAAGACGAACTGGCAAAAACCATTTTTTTAGAATCCGTATCTTTCATTAAATCAAGCAAATTTCTTGTCGCACTGATATTGTAATCAATGTAGCTTTGAGGATTTTCAATAGAAGGACGAACGCCGGCTTTTGCAGCAAGATGTACAATACAGTCGAATGTATCCGAAAGTTTTTCTCGTACATCGGATTCATTGCAGAGATTTAACTCATGAAAGGTAAAATTAGGGTGGTTTATAAACTCACCCAGGTTACTTTCCTTTAATTCTCGGTTATAGTAGGGATCAAAGTTATCAATACCAACTACTTTGTAATTATTATTTAAAAGAGATTGGCTCAGGTGCGATCCAATAAAACCGGCACAGCCCGTTACTAAAATCTTGCTCATGAACTTTAAATTTTGCGATAAAGATAGGTATATAAGCCATGATACAAATTCATTTTCTCAATAAACTCTCATAAAAATAGGATGAATCATGTCTATTGATGCTTAAACCCGGTATATGCATTAAAAAGTCTATTACAATTTAAAACTACGTCAAAACAAGTCGTATCACTAACTTACTTCAACTCATCATAGCGGTGCTATGTGTCGTTTCAATAAGTTCTTGTTTTATAGCATTTTTAAATCTCGCTACGAAATTTAAATGCATAAACCGGGTTAAAATGAATACAAAAATGTAGCATATTGCTTTTGATACCTAATTTGCTATCAGAAAAACAATTTATATTACAAGTAATTAAATATCTTTGCAGATTCATTCAAGGGCGTAAATTTGAATGTTATTTTTGAATTTGATAATTATACGGCAACGGGAATAAGTATATTATGAAGAATATAAGGAACTTTTGTATTATAGCACATATCGATCACGGTAAAAGTACTTTGGCAGATAGACTATTAGAGTTTACCTCTACTGTTTCTGAAAGAGAAGCACAGGAGCAGGTTTTGGACGATATGGATATTGAAAGAGAGAGAGGGATAACCATAAAGAGTCATGCGATTCAAATGGATTATGAATTAGATGGAGAGCCTTATGTGTTAAACCTTATCGATACCCCTGGGCACGTTGATTTTTCGTATGAAGTTTCCCGATCCATAGCTGCTTGTGAAGGTGCTTTGTTAATTGTTGATTCAACACAGGGTATTCAGGCGCAAACAATTTCAAACCTTTATCAGGCAATAGAGCATGACTTGCATATTATTCCCGTGATGAATAAGATGGATTTACCCAATGCCATGCCGGATGAGGTAGAAGATCAGATTATTGATTTAATTGGAGGTGAGCGTGAAGATATTATCCGGGCAAGTGGTAAGACCGGTCAGGGTGTTGATGATATTTTGAAAGCAATTGTAGATAAGGTTCCCCCTCCGGTTGGAGAGTCAAAGGAGCCATTGCAGTGCCTGATCTTTGATTCAGTATTTAATTCTTTTAGGGGAATTATTGCCTACTTTAAAGTAGTAAACGGTGAAATACGCAAAGGTGACCATGTTAAATTTATGGCTACCGGTAAGGAGTATTATGCTGATGAGATTGGTGTTTTAAGACTTGATATGGAACCCAGAAAAGTTTTAAAGACTGGTGATGTAGGTTATATTATTTCAGGAATTAAAACAAGTAAAGAAGTTAAAGTCGGAGATACCATTACTCAGGTTAAAGGAGGGTGTACAAGTCAAATTGAAGGATTTGAGGAAGTAAAACCAATGGTATTTGCAGGAGTATATCCTATTGACAGTGATGATTACGAAGACTTAAGAGCTTCAATGGAAAAGCTTCAATTAAATGATGCATCACTAACCTTTGAGCCGGAGTCATCGGCGGCTTTAGGTTTTGGTTTTAGATGTGGTTTCCTTGGAATGTTACACATGGAGATTGTTCAGGAGCGATTGGATCGTGAGTTTGACATGAATGTGATTACAACAGTTCCTAACGTACCTTATATTGTTCACACAAAACAGGGAGAAGAATTAGAGGTTCATAATCCGTCTGGACTTCCAGAACCAACTGTTGTTGATAGAATTGATGAACCTTATATTCATGCGCAAATCATTACCAAGTCAGAGTTTATTGGTCAGATAATGACCCTTTGTTTAGGTAAGAGAGGTGAGTTGATGAAACAGGATTACCTAACGGCAGACAGGGTTGAGTTGAATTATAATATGCCTTTGGCTGAGATTGTTTTTGATTTCTATGATAAATTAAAAAGTATATCGAAAGGTTACGCCTCGTTTGACTATTATTCTACAGGATTTAAGCCTGCCAAGCTAATTAAATTGGATATTTTATTAAACGGAGAAAGTGTAGATGCTTTATCTACTTTAATCCACTTTGATAATGCATATACTTTAGGGCGTAGAATGTGTGAAAAGCTGAAAGAGCTTATTCCTCGCCAACAATTTGATATTGCTATACAGGCAGCCATAGGAGCTAAGATTATTGCCAGGGAAACAGTTAAAGCTGTACGTAAAGATGTAACGGCAAAATGTTATGGTGGTGATATAAGCCGTAAAAGAAAGCTTTTAGAGAAGCAAAAGAAGGGTAAGAAGCGAATGAAGCAAGTCGGGAATGTAGAAGTTCCACAAAAAGCCTTTTTAGCCGTTTTGAAGCTGGATTAATTTATTTAACAATATATTGAAGGTTCAATCTTTTGGGTTGAACCTTTTTTATCAATAGTTATAAAAAAAAGGTCTGAAGTAATGTAACTTCAGACCTTTCTTATTTTTTTACCTATGATGAACTTACATAACTAATTTGTAACCTTTACCGTGTACATTAATGATCTCAACAGAAGATTCTTCTTTAAGATGCTTTCTTAGTTTAGTAATATAAACATCCATGCTTCGTGCATTAAAATAGTTATCATCAACCCAGATAGTTTTTAAAGCAAAGTTACGCTCCAACACTTTATTTGCATTGTTACAAAGTAATTTTAAAAGCTCAGACTCTTTAGTTGTTAATTTAACTACATTCTCGCCATCATTTAGCTGCTGCTTTTGCGTATCAAATTTATATTTCCCAAGCTGGTATACATCCTGAATGGCATTTGCACCTTTCGTTCTTCGTATAATAGCTTCCAGCCTAAAAAGTAACTCTTCCATACTAAAAGGCTTGGTAATATAATCATCCGCGCCAATTTTAAAGCCTTGAAAAACATCTTCCTTCATCGATTTTGCAGTAAGGAAAATGATTGGAATATCAGCATTTATTAAACGAATATCTTTAGCAAGAGTAAATCCGTCCTTCTTAGGCATCATTACATCTAACACACAAAGATCATATGTGTTACTTGTAAATGCTTTATATGCCTCTTCTCCATCAGGACAAAGGTCTGTTTCATATCCTTTGGCTTCCAGGTATTCGCGTAATAGCATACCCAGGTTTTCATCGTCTTCGGCTAAAAGAAGTTTGTATTCCTTTTCCATTCTTTAGTGCTTTTTATCGGTAAAAAGATTTCAAATTTTGTTCCTACATTCAGTTCGCTTTCTGCATATATCGTGCCACCGTGGTCATCAACTATCTTTTTTACGTAAGCGAGACCTAAACCAAAGCCTTTTACGTTGTGTAAATTCCCGGTTGGTACGCGATAAAACTTTTCAAAGATACGATTTAGGTTCTCCTTTGAGATTCCCATTCCATTATCTTTTACAGAAATAACCACTCCGTTATTTTTGTTCCAGGTTTTTACCTGTAAGATAGGAGTTCCTTTTCTATACTTAAAAGCGTTATCAAATAAATTGTAAATCACATTGGTAAAATGAACCTCATCAACGTAAACAGTATTGTTTTTTGCGTCTAAGCTTTCAATGATTTTACCTTTTTTGTTTTCTACTTTTAGCTTAAAGTTAGTAGAAACATTGTGAATTAATTGATTTATATCCAGTTTTTTTATTTTTAACCCAGCTTTTCCTTTGTCAAAGATAGCCATTTGAAGCACTTTTTCTACCTGAAAGCTTAACCTTTTACTTTCATCCTGGATGACTCCGGAAATGTGCTGAAGTGTTTTAGGCGTTTTAGCAACACTGGCATCCTTAAGCATTTGTGAGGCTAGTGAAATGGTAGATATGGGCGTTTTAAATTCGTGCGTCATATTGTTAATGAAATCATTCTTAATTTCATCAAGTCGTTTTTGTCTGAAAATAATCATAATGGTAATGATAGATGTTAGTATCATTACTAAAGTGAATATTGCAGAAGGGATAACCATGCCAAAGGACTGCATGATAAAATTGGGACGTTTAGGAAAGTACAGGTTTATACTGTGAGCTTCCGGGTGCGGATCATTTGGGAAAAGATATTTTTGGTAAATGGTTTTAGAACCATTGGGTATAAAACCAGTGGTAGCCATAGCCATTTTTCCTTTAGCATCAAATATGGCAAATTCAAATTGAAGCGTAATACCTCTGTCTTCCATTTGCTTCATCAATAAAACATCTACCTTTTCTCTGTCGATACGTTCAGAAATAGATCTTTTGGGGAATAATGCATTTAACAGCATTTCACTTTTATCTTCAACCTTGGCGCTTAATTCATCCTGAATACTCAGAAAAGCACTGGTTAAAGGGCCAAACTTACTTGTGCGAACAGAAACAGGAGATCTGTTATCCAGGCTAAAAATTAATGAATCTTCATTATAGGTAAGCATGGTTGTACTGATGTACTGATCCTGAAGTTGAAATCTTAAGGAAATATCAAGACTTTCTTCTTCTTTTAGTGCATTTAACAGTCTTTCTTTGTTGTCGAAATATTTTGGATCACGTTGTAACTCTTTGGGTAGATTTTTAGAGGCGTGTTTTTTGATTTGAGATTTAATGAGAGAAGCCTGTTCGGTAGTTTCATCTCGTTCAAGCTTGTTAATCACATAACTCATTGCTTGCTTAACCAGCTTATCAAAATCCTTCTCTTTTCTATCGCTGGCATTTTGCATCCATAGTGTTTGAATGTAAATAATACCACCAATACTTGCAGCTATTATAAACGATAAAAGGTAAATGTACTTTTTATTCATGCTTTAATTCGAATTTATTACTTTCTATGAGAGTCTTTAAAAAAACTTTCATGTATTGTTAATAAGTTGCGCTTTAGTAGAAGAGCATTTGAAATTGCTTTCTACAGTATTAAATTTTTGTATCAATCTTCTTTCCTCTAATTTACACCATTTTATTAACTGAAAATGTTGGGTTTAGAGGGGTGGAACTTAGGCTTAAGAATGATACAAAATAAAAGAAATTGCAATATACTCAATTGCAAATTAATAATACAATCAACTTATTATTTCTTTGGGAAAGAAAATGATCAATCTTCCTTTTTTAAGGAGGCATTTTGAAGAGCTTCCATAGCCGCATTTTGCTGCGCTTCTTTTTTGCTACTTCCTTCACCTCTTCCCGAAACAATATTATTAATCTCAACGGATGAAACAAATACAGGCGCATGATCTAAAGTGCCCGGAATTTCATCAGTAACAAAATGTATTTCTTTTTTGTTTTTTTGTCCCCACTCAATGAGCATTGACTTAAAGTTGTTATCTAATTGAGTAATTTCATTAAGATTAACAAAAGGATTCAGGATTTTGTTTAGGATAAATTGTCGGCATTTTTTGTATCCTTTATCTACGAAGATAGCACCTATTAAAGCTTCCAGAGCATCTCCCATAATGTTGGTTTTCTCCAGTGCAATTTTGGACTGAGAATTAATAATGGGTTTGATGCCTAATTTTAGTGCAGTATCATTCAGGAATGAACGATTAACAATTTTTGAACGGGTCTTAGTTAAAAAGCCTTCGTTAACATCAGGATACTTGAGGTATAATTCCTGAGCGACGATAGCACCCAGTAAGGCGTCTCCTAAGAATTCAAGACGTTCGTTGTTTAAAATTTGGCCATCGGGTTTTTTGATCATTGCAGATTTATGAACCAATGATAGTTCGTAAACCGAAAGATCACCTGGGTAAAAGCCAAGTATAGATTTTAATAAAAAATAAAGCCTTCTTCGTTCTGAAGAAAGCTTTATTCTTTGAATTAATATTTTTATCACAATTGATTAAATTGCTTTAAATATAACAGATGCATTATGTCCACCAAATCCAAAAGTGTTGCTTAAAGCAACATTCACTTCACGCTCTTGAGCTTTATCGTAAGTCATGTTTAACTTTTGATCAATCTCAGGATCATCTTCGAAATGATTGATTGTTGGAGGAACAATATTGTTTTTAATAGCTAAGATACAAGCAATAGATTCAACAGCACCGGCTGCTCCTAAAAGGTGACCAGTCATTGATTTTGTTGAGCTGATATTTAAGTTATAAGCATGCTCTCCAAATACTTCTTTAATAGCTAAAGTTTCAGCAATATCACCCCTAGGTGTTGAAGTACCATGTACATTGATATAATCAACTTCCTCAGGTTTAATATCGTTATCTTTTAATGCACTAAGCATTACATTTTTTGCTCCTAATCCTTCCGGATGTGGTGCAGTAAGGTGATGTGCATCAGCAGTCATACCAGAACCAACAACCTCGCAATAGATTGTAGCACCACGTTTAACCGCGTGCTCATATTCTTCAAGAATAAGTGAAGCACCACCTTCTCCCATTACAAATCCGTCTCTTCCTTTGTCGAAAGGACGAGATGCCGTTTTAGGATCATCATTTCTGGTTGATAAGGCTTGCATAGCGTTAAAACCAGCAATACCGGCTTCGCAGATTGCAGCTTCAGAACCACCTGTTACAAAGGCTTTAGCTTTTCCTAAACGAATTAGGTTAAAGGCATCGCCAATGGCGTTGGTAGAAGAAGCACAAGCAGAAACAGTATTGAAGTTGGGGCCTCTAAAGCCATACTTCATTGATATATGACCAGCAGCAATATCTGCGATCATTTTTGGTATGAAGAAAGGATTGAAACGTGGCGTTCCGTCACCTTCTACATATTTTGTAATTTCTTCTGAAAATGTTTGAATCCCACCAATTCCGGCACCCCATATTACACCAACTTCATCGCTATCGATATCTTCGGCGTTAATGCCAGAATCTTGAACAGCTTGCTCAGCTGCAATAAGTGCGAACTGAGCAAACATATCAAGTTTTCTTGCCTCTTTACGATCAAAATGATCGTTAGGGGCATAATTTTTTACTTCACAAGCAAATTTAGTCTTGAAATTGGTGTTGTCAAAACGAGTAATGGGTGCGCAACCACTCTCTCCGTTCACCAGGTTTTTCCAGAACTCTTCGACCGAGTTACCTAGCGGAGTAATGGCCCCCAGCCCCGTAACTACTACTCTTTTTAACTCCATAACTTCTTTTAAAGTATAATACTTCGTTTACTTATTTAGCGTTTTCCTCTATATAAGAGACGGCATCACCAACTGTGCCAATGTTTTCGGCTTGATCATCAGGAATAGCGATATTGAATTCCTTTTCAAACTCCATGATCAACTCAACAGTGTCAAGAGAATCAGCTCCTAAATCATTTGTGAAGCTTGCTTCAGTTGTAACTTCAGTTTCGTCTACTCCTAGTTTGTCTACGATGATAGCTTTTACTCTTGATGCAATGTCAGACATAGCTTTCTAATTTTAAGTTAATAATTAAAATTTATTGATTAAAATAACTTTGCAAAGGAAAAAAAATCAGGATAATTATTCAAATAATATTTAAATAAAATCATTTTAGGTCGTTTTTTTTCTAATTTTGAGGGCTGAAACATACATAGTTAACTAACTTTAAATATCAGATAATGAGTAGTGTTGCGGTGTTTGCGTCCGGTTCCGGATCTAATGCAGAAAATATTGTGAAATATTTTGAAGGAAGGCTTTTTTCGGCAGATTTTCACTTTTTGACGAATAATAAAAAGGCATTTGTTATTGAAAGAGCGCGTAAATTAAATGTAAAGTGTACATTATTTAATCGTGAAGAGTTTTATAATAGTGATGCAATTGTTGAAAAATTACAGGACGAAGGTTGTGAGTTAATCGTTTTGGCAGGTTTTTTATGGCTGGTTCCGGAAAATATCATTAATGCTTTTAAGGGTAAAATAATAAATATACATCCCGCACTACTTCCTAAATATGGGGGTAAAGGTATGTATGGTAGCAAAATACATGAGGCGGTGGTTGCAAACGGAGAAACGGAAACCGGAATTACTATTCATTATGTTGATGAAAATTATGATGAAGGAAAGATTATTCACCAGGTGAAGTGTGATGTATTACCTACAGATACTGCTGCAGATGTAGAAAGTAAAATTCATGCATTAGAATATAAGCATTACCCTGAGGTAGTGGAGAAGTTATTAAATATATAGAGGCTATATATATTATAAAGGTACACCTGATTAAAATGACTTTATAAAGATGTGTGCTTTTATGGATATTCTATTAATAAGCCGAGATTAATATTTATATTAGAAAAAAAAATGTCTACACTTTTAGATGCAAACTTTATAACGGATAAGTTAAGGATAGACTTACCATTGGTTGCGGTTTATGATGCTCCTCATAATGCAGATTTTGAAAGAGTAATTGAGCCTTTATCCCATAGAAGAACCTGTGTTTTTGCTTATTATAATGCATGGATGCGTGGGCAAACGCTAAAACTAACATCTTTAAATTATGGATGTCAGGGTAGCGGATATTGGTTGTTTGGTAAGGAAAACAGAGAGAGGAAAGAGTTTGTAGATTTTTTGGTGAATGACGAAGGGTTAAAATGTTCCGATGAAGTAATGAATAATTGGCTTGATGTGACACTGCCATATGCTTCTAAGCATAAGTGTTTATATATAGGGCCAGTTAAAAATACAATGTCAGAGTATTTAAAATCTGTAACCTTTTACGTTAATCCGGATCAATTAAGTGCATTAATAATTGGTGCCAATTATTTTAATGATGGTTTAGGAGAAAACCCGGTGCAAGTTCCTTTTGGTTCTGGTTGTATGCAGTTACTATCACTTTTGCCGGATAATGATAAGCCCAGAGCGATTATAGGGTCAACGGATTTAGCCATGCGTAAGTATTTACCAAAGGATATCATGGCTTTTACAGTTAATCCAAAAATGTTTGATCAATTATGCTCGCTTGATCGTGATAGTTTTATTGATAAACCATTTTTAAATGATCTAATCGAATTTAGAAAATCATCTAAGTAAGAAGTTGACATATATATAATATGACAAAGCGGCGGCTCTTTCATTCGAAAAGAGTCGCCGCTTTATTATATACCTTATAATATTCTGTTCCTGTTAATGAATAGTTTCCGGAAGGAGCATAGCATCCAGTGATTTTTTTAGCGGTTTATAAAACTTTTTATAACGCTTCATGTCTTTCTTTTTTACAGGTTCAACAGGAGGAGCTTTCACCTTTAAAGGATCGATGGGTTTACCATTTTTAAATACGCGAAAATCAAGGTGTGGACCTGTGGATAAGCCAGAGGAACCAACATAAGCAATTAATTCACCTTGTTTTACTTTTGATCCTTTGGAAATACCTTTGGCAAAACCATTGAGGTGCATATAAACTGTGGTATAAACGCTGTTGTGCTTTATCTTTAAGTAATTTCCACCGCCTTTGGCCTGATATCCTTTGGCAATAACCCGGCCATCCCCAATAGAATAGACGTATGTGCCTTTAGGGGCTGCGTAATCAATGCCATGGTGGGGGCGACGAATTTTTAAAACAGGGTGATATCTGCTATTTGAAAAGCGACTACTAATTCTGGAAAATTTAAGAGGTGCCTTTAAGAATGCCTTTCTTAAACTTTTACCCTTTTCATCAAAGTAGTTTAAAGTAACGCTGTCTTCCTGAAAGTTAAAAGCATAAAAATCATCGCCTCTGTGATGAAATAATGCGGCCTCAATTGATGAAATTCCAACAGAGGTTGAGTCGACATAGTCTTCGGTGTACATCACTTTAAAAAAATCACCTTTCTCAATACCAAAGAAATCAACAGTCCAGGCATAAATATCCGAGAGTTCCAATGCTAGTACCGGGCTGGCGTTATTTTCTGTCATGGCATTCCATAATGAAGAGGTAATTACACCGGAAGCTGTTTTTTGCACTTTACGTACTTCTTTTTGCCCAGGAGTTATGGTGATAGAGTCGGAAAGGTTATATACGATGTAGTTGATTTTATCAATTTCGTATACAAAATACCTTGCGGTGTGAAGGCTGTCGTTATCTAAAAAAATATAGTATGGATTCCCGACTTTAATTTTTCGCACATCAAAAGTGTCTTTGCTTTTTGAGGCCAGCTGGTCTATTTGTTTGTAAGGGATATCATATCGTAATAAGATAGAAGCCAAAAATTCATTTCTTTTTACTTTGCTGTTTTCAATTACAAAAGAATCAACAGGTAAACCAAACATTAGATCAATTGGTTTTACCGGCTCTGCAACGGACAGGGTGTCGGAATGAGCGGATTGATCTTGTTTTTTCTTTCCGGAATTACAACTTGATAAGAAAAGGTTTGTGCAAATAACAGCTAATAAAGAAAGAGTAAATAAATAAGAGAATTTTTGCATGGTGTGTTAAATAATTTGTTGTGCTCTGTGTTAAAGCTGCAAGTTATTACAACCACCTGATAATTCCATCATAAAAAAGGGGTAAATATTAAAAAATGTTTTACCCCAATGATGTTTGAGTGGATATTTAACCCGCATTATGCATTTGAAAATCTATGACACATTGAAATCACTTCAAAACAAGACACTTTGTTGCTTCACTTCAACTCACCAGAACGATGCTATGCCTCATTTCAGTAAAGCCTTGTTTTATCGTGCTTTCAATGTTCATGACGAAGTTCTAATACATAATGCGGGTTTAAAGGTTCGCGGTTAGGTTTTAATCTTATCGAAACCCTGGCCATATACACCAGACACGCTGCCCATGGTAATAAAAGCCTTAGGATCTATTTCTTTAATAATTTTAAAAAGAATAGATGAAGTGCGCTTTTTAGATATGACCATTAATATTTTTCGGTGCTCACGCGTATAGCCTCCAATGCCATCAATAATGGTAACGCCTTTGTTTCCAACGGTTAGGATTTTATCGGCCAGTTCCTCGTATTTTTCGCTGATAATAAATAGTTGCACGGTCTGTCTGTTTCCGGTAATCACCATATCTACGCAGTAAGTCATAATGGCCATGGAGATAAGGCCATACATGATTTTTTCTATGTCCTGAAATACCATGTATGATGAAGAAATAATGACAATATCAAACATGAGAAGCAGACGGCCCAGGCTGATGTTTTTATACTTATTTACAAGCATGGCAATAATCTCGGTACCGCCTGTACTTCCTCCGTTGGTAAATAAAATTCCAATTCCGGCACCTGCCAGGGAAGCTCCGATTAAGGTGGCCATAAAAACATCACTTACCAGAGGCTCGGTAAAGTGTTTTGTAAGAAGAGTTAAAAATGTAGAGAAAAGCACAATGCAGTAAATGGTTTTTACACCGTACGATAGGCCCAGTACTCTTATGGCTAACAATATTAAAAAGATATTGATGATTAAAGAGGTAATACCAACATCCCATCCCCATAAAAAATAAAAAGAAGTGGACATTCCTGTAACTCCACCACCAATAATATCTGAAGGGATTAAAAAACCTGTCCATCCGACGCACGCAATTAAAACGGCAATACTGAGTATGGCGTAAGATTTTATTTCCTGTAAGATTTTATTTGTGTTCATATGTCGGTTTTTTCTTGATGAGAAATACTAAACTACAAAATAGTGGCGCAAAAATATATGATTCACTTTGAAACTTCTTTGATCATTATCATTAATTATTTGAATAATGACGTGAAGGAGATAAGAATCATGGGTAACATCTGATAGTGTAATTAATTCGGGGACCTTTTAAAGAAGAATTTTGTGGATTATGGATAAATATTCCTCCCATAAAGCAATACACTAATAAAATAGTTTAAATATAGGGTATGTAGTTGTATTTAAAATGCTTGTGAAATCCGTACCTTTTTTAATATCTATTAAACTTCTAAACTTCAATATTATGAAAAAGATTTTTACAATGTTTGTTATAATACTACTCGGGACCGGCCTTTTTGCTCAGGACCCGATGTTAGGAGAAATTAAATTGTTTGCAGGTAATTTTGCTCCAAGGGGATGGGCGTTTTGCGATGGTCAGCTTTTGGCTATAAATCAACATTCTGCTTTGTTTTCATTATTAGGTACTATGTATGGTGGTGATGGACGAACAACATTTGGTTTGCCTGATCTTAGAGGAAGAGTTCCGATGCATGCTGGTACCGGACCGGGCTTATCATCAAGGATTCAGGGTGCAAAAAGTGGAACGGAAACCAATGTGTTAAATGCAAATCATCTGCCATCGCATAATCACGGGGTGCAAATTAACAATCCTGTTTATAATGATGAAGCCAATACCGATGATCCAACAGGAAAGTACCCTGCAGTATCTGGTGAAAATATGTACTCCGACCAAACATCGGGAAATGGAGCTTTGCCCCAGATTACGATACAAAATGCAGGTGGTTCTCAGCCTGTAAATAATATGCAGCCGTATTTAGTTGTACGATATATTATAGCATTACAGGGGTATTATCCATCACGAGATTAAACGGCATGACTATGAAAAGGGCTTTGTGCATAATGGTTTGGAGTATGCTTGTTGGGAGTGTTTGTGCCCAAACAAGTCTTACCCCTGGAGATATTGCATTTGTAAGCATAAATAGCGATCAACATGAAGATGTTTTTTCATTTTTGTTGCTTGCGGATGTGGAGAGTGGTACAACGATTCATTTTACAGATAATGGATGGACAGCTAGTGATGTATTTAATCAGCATTACCCGGAAAGTCATTTTACCTGGACAACCAATTCTGCGCTAGAGGCCGGAACAGTGGTAAATATTTACACGTTTAATGGTGTGGAGAATGCCATTTCGTCTGAAGGAGTGGTTGTTGGAGATAAGATGACGGTTTCTGTAGCGGGAGATCAACTGCTGGCCTATCAGGGAGATAAAAGCTCGCCGCAATTTATTGCGGCCATAAGCTTTAATCATAATATAGAAGGTGCTCCGGGATCAGATTTTGATGAAGATTCATACTCCAATTCTACAACAGCTATGCCGGCGGGCTTAACTTTAGGAGTAGATGCCATTCATATTTACCATACGATTTTACTTATTGAGCAGGATAATGCAAGGTATGACTGTAGCGTGTTATCCGGTAATAAAGCGGCCTTGCTGAATGCAATAAACGATGTGGATAATTGGTTGTTTGATAACGATATACCTTTTGACTATAGCAATGATCCTTGTGAGTTTCAGGTGGATGTTTCAACAGGTTTACAAGATGTTGAGAATCCGGATGTTGCAGTTTACCCTAATCCGGCACACTCGGTAATACATATTGATATTAAACCGGATTGCGAAGGAATGATTGGTTTATACAGTAGTGATGGTGTATTGGTGAAAGGGCTTCAAAGTCAGACAGGTAAAGAGGCGTATGTTTTTAAAGTCAGTGATTTACCGCCAGGTGTATATTATGTGACTGTTCTGTTAGAAGAAGAGAAGATATTAAAAAAGGTATTGGTCAGATAGCATGGGGAATTTCAATACGTAATAGATATTCTAATGCATTAAGTGGGCAATGTCGTTTAGTTAAGAAATTCATTTCATGAATTTCTTAAGAATGGGACTTTGTCCCATACCCTACTTCCTTTTTGTCATTGCCACAAAAACGGAAGCAAAAATGTCTAGTCGAGGAGAATGCCAACCCGCTCTTCCCGATTGTTTATAATTCTATAGAAGTAAGTGTTCTTTCAAACACAAGGACAAGCCCCTTCTATGAATTATATAACAATCGGAAATGCACTGCCTCCATTGGCCTTCAACTCCTCGACGGGCCTACGCGCCCCTTTACTATCGTGAGTTAAAATGTTATAAACAGCTATGATATCCTTAACTGAACGACATTGATATTGCGAGTTAAACCTTAATCTGATCAAAGCCTCTGCCATAAACACCAGATACAGTTCCCATGGTCACAAAAGCCTCCGGGTCAATGTCTTTAATAATTCTGAAGAGAACCGAAGAAGTGCGTTTTTTAGAGATGACCATGAGCACCTTTTTTTGTTCGCCGGTATAACCACCTACACCATCGAGTATGGTTACTCCCTTTTCCGCCGTTTGAATAATTTTATCAGACAGTTCCTTGTACTTTTCGCTGATGATAAATAGCTGTACAGTTGATTTGTTACCAGAGATTACCATATCGATACAATAACCAAATATGGCCATAGTAATAAATCCATACATGACTTTTTCTATATCGTGAAAGATAAAGTATGCGGATAGTATGATTACTACATCGAGCATAAGTAAAAGCCTGCCCAGACTGATGTTGCGGTATTTATTAATGATCATGGCAATAATATCTGTACCGCCTGTACTTCCTCCGTTGATAAAAATGATGCCGGCACCGGTACCCGCCAAAGAAGCTCCAATAAGGGTGGCCATAAAGGCATCGCTTACTACAGGGCCTTCAAACTGGTTCATTAATAAGGATAGAAATGCAGCAAAAACCGTAATGCCATAAATACTCTTTATACCGAATGAAAAACCAAGTATTTTAATGGCCAGCAGCACCAATATGGTGTTAATAATTAATACAGTAATACCAACATCCCACCCCCAAAGAAAATGGAGGGTACTTCCCAGGCCGGTGATTCCTCCGCCTACAATACCTGATGGAATAATAAAACCTGCCCAGCCAATGCACGACATGAATAATGCAAAAGTAAGAATGATGTAGGATTTAGTTTCTTGTAAAATTTTTTGCCTGTTCATTTTGCCAGAATAATTAGTTGTAATTGTAACTGTTTGAATTTTCGGCAAAGTAAGGAAAAGGAGTTGAGACAAAAACGATACAATTGTCATGTTTTAAGCCATATAGGTAATGATTTTTCTCATAAAAAAAATGTATAAAAAAAAGGCTAACTGTTAAAGCTAGCCTTCGTTTTTATATGACAATTGTAATTATTTAGTATAAAGAATAAAGATATCAGCTATCTTAACTTTTGCATAAAATTGCAAAACAAGAAGTAAAAGATTATTTATTGAATATTTTTCCTGTTAATTGAGATTATCAGGTTTGTTAAATATTTAAGTCTTATGTCTTTATACTTTCGTCTTACGACTGAACAGTTGCTGGTTTTATCCCACTACCACATTGATAATCTTTTTAGGAACGATAATCATCTTTCTAACTTTTTTACCTTCCAACCATTTTTGTGCACTTTCGTGACTCTTAACAGCTTCTTCAATTTCGCTGTTTGATGCATCAACAGGCATATCTATTTTAAAACGCATTTTACCGTTGAATGATACCGGGTAGCTAAACGTGGATTCTACCAGGTGTGAAGCTTCAAACACCGGCCATTGTGCATCACATACTGAAGTAGAATGACCTAATTTGCTCCAAAGCTCTTCTGCTATATGCGGTGCAAAAGGAGCAAGTAAAGAGGTTAGTCCTTCTAATATCTCGCGCTTGTTACATTTTAGATCAGTTAACTCATTTACGCAAATCATAAAGGCACTTACGCAGGTGTTAAATGAGAAGTGCTCAATATCGTCAGATATCTTTTTAATGGTTTTGTGTAATGCTTTTAACTCTTCTTTAGATGGCTTTTCGTCAGAGATGCTAATGTTGTTGTCCTTATCAAAGAATAAACGCCAAGTTTTACGTAAAAACTTATGAACACCGTCGATACCATTGGTATTCCATGGTTTGCTTTGTTCAAGTGGTCCAAGGAACATCTCGTATAAACGTAAAGTATCTGCACCGTAATCTTCAATAATATCATCAGGATTTACCACGTTAAACATCGATTTCGACATTTTTTCGATGGCCCATCCGCAAATATATTTTCCATCTTCCAGTTCAAACTCGGCATCTTTGTACTCCGGATTCCAGTTTTTAAACTTCTCAATATCCAGAACATCATTGCTTACAATATTTACATCCACGTGAATGGCTGTAGTTTCGTACTGATCTTTTTGCTTTAACGATACAAATTTGTTGGTGCCGTTAATTCTGTATACAAAATTAGATCGACCCTGAATCATTCCCTGGTTAATCAGCTTTTTGTAAGGCTCATCTTTAATGACATGACCGGTATCGAATAAAAACTTATTCCAGAAACGAGAGTATATCAGGTGACCTGTAGCATGCTCGGTACCTCCAATGTATAAATCAACATCCTGCCAGTATTCGTTGGCCTCTTTACCTACAAGCGCCGTGTCGTTTTTAGGATCCATATAACGTAAGTAGTACGCCGATGATCCGGCAAAACCAGGCATGGTATTTAACTCCAACGGATAAGCATCTTTATAAACCCAGTTTTTGGCTCTACCCAACGGAGGCTCACCTTGTTCTGTAGGTAAAAACTTATCAATATCGGGAAGCTCAAGAGGTAAGTCTGATTCGCTTACCATTTGAGGCATATTGTCTTTGTAATATACAGGGAAAGGCTCTCCCCAATAACGCTGACGACTAAAAATAGCATCTCGTAAGCGGTAGTTTACCTGTACATCACCTACCTTTTTCTCTCTAATATATTCTTTGGTTTTGGCAATAGCTTCAGGAACGCTTAATCCATTTAAAAAGTCGGAGTTAATCATGGTTCCGGCTTTTGAATCCTTTGAGTCTTCCCATGTGGCAGGATCTGTAGCTTCTTCACCTTCCGGTACTACCACCTGAATGATAGGCAGGTTAAAATGACGCGCAAACTTAAAGTCACGGGTATCGTGCCCCGGTACAGCCATTACAGCTCCGGTACCATAACCGGCCAATACATAATCACCCACCCAAATCGGAATCTCTTCACCAGAAAGCGGGTTGATGGCGTAAGAACCGGTAAATACTCCGGTAACCTTATCTACCTCAGCCTGACGCTCACGCTCGGTACGTTTTTTGGTTTCCTGAAGGTAAGCTTCTACTTCTTCTTTGTGTTCCGGCTTAGTTAATAAAGGTGTTAATTCACTTTCGGGAGCCAATACCATAAAGGTAACGCCAAACACAGTATCTGCACGCGTGGTAAAGATGTCCATTTCAATATCAGAATCTTTTACCTTAAACTTCATTTCGGCACCTTCACTCTTACCAATCCAGTTACGCTGAATTTCTTTTAATGAGTCGGTCCAGTCTACCTGATCCAGACCGTTTAATAAACGCTCCGAGTAGGCAGAAACACGCAATAACCACTGGCGCATTACTTTTTGCTCTACAGGGTGACCTCCGCGCACAGAAAGTCCTTCTTTTACTTCGTCGTTGGCTAAAACAGTACCTAAGGCAGGACACCAGTTTACCATAGTGTCGGCAAGATAAGCCAGGCGATAGTTTAATAGAATTTCTTCCTGTTCTTTCTCTGATTTGGCATTCCACTCGTCAGCAGTAAGCTCAAGCTTTTCGGTGCATGCCGAATCAATATTTTTTGTTCCGTTTTGTTTTAACTCTTCAACCAACGACTCAATGCTTTCTGCCTTTTGGCTTACATTGTTGTAGTAGTGGTTAAACATTTGAATAAAAGCCCACTGTGTCCAGTGATAGTAGGATGGATCACAGGTTTTAATTTCACGATCCCAGTCGTAGCAGAAACCAATTTTATCTAACTGTTCTCTGTATCGCTCCAGGTTTTTTTCAGTTGTAATGGCAGGGTGCTGACCGGTTTGAATGGCATATTGTTCAGCCGGCAAACCATAAGCATCGTAACCCATTGGGTGCAATACGTTAAAACCATTTAATCGTTTAAAACGACTGTAAATGTCAGAGGCAATATATCCGAGCGGGTGACCAACATGCAGTCCGGCTCCTGACGGATAAGGAAACATATCCAGCACATAAAACTTAGGACGGTTTTTGTCAATATCTACTTTGTAAAGTTTACTGTCTACCCATTGCTTCTGCCATTTGGTTTCAATGGCTTTAAAATTGTAATCCATATTATATTGTATATCAAATATTCAAATGAAAAAATCTTAACTGAGCTAAGATTAATGAATGAAACTGCGAAATTAAAAAATCTTTTAGAATAAGTGGGGATATTGCATCAGGAGATTTAGGGTAATATGAATGGGGAATCACTACCACTGGGATGGATAATTACTGTAGAAGGGGAGGGGTTGTATTTTAAACTGCTAATGTTGGCCTTCTTTTTTGGGATACCTATTGACTTTATATGCCAATTAAGAGTTAAAAAAGGTGTTTCATTAGCAAAACCAGCTTGTCTTCACCCTGACCTCGTCCGGTGAGCATAAAAACAAGGTTGATTGTCGTAAAATTGCGATTTGTTTGAGCTTCTGACGAAGGAAGAAGCGAGTTTTAGCAATTTAGACGAGTCAACCGTATGTTTTTATAGTAAAGCGGGCGCAGTCTTGATTTTCTTTGCTTCCTTTCTTTTATCAAGAAAAGAAAAGGAAGTCAGGGTTTTAGGGATGAATTGAAAATCTATGACATTCAAAAAAAGAATAACTATTTATGTCGTAAAATCCCTACTAAAATATTTCTTTGGAAGAAGGACCAGGTAATGCATTTTAAGTTAGTTTAAAAATTGAATCCCTTTAGGATTCTAGAGTTATATTTTAATATGCCCCGGATTACATCCGAGGTTATTCGTATTAAACCACCTTAGTGGTTTTTAAGGGCATAATCCTGAAAGGATTAATATAAATAGCCCTGTACAAAGTGCAGGGTATATGATTAAGTATATTATTAACAACCACAAAGTGGTTGAATTTCATAAGAAATTTCCTAGTAAAGGAGGGATTAGGTGATCTTAATTTGTATATAGATTTTATAATTGCAGCTACTTGTAAAAAAGTTACAGATATTTCAATCCAATTATTATATTTGTTGCCATCAAATTTTGGCTTCATAGTTCAACGGATAGAATACTGGATTCCGGTTCCAGCGATATGGGTTCGAATCCCATTGAGGTCACAAAACAGTTTGGAGTGTGAGTTTTGAGCAAGAGCGATAAACTCACACGAAAAAATGTTTTGTTTCTCTTTACTCACACTCTAACTCAAACTATCCATCATGTTTGATTTTGAAAAACTGGAAGTTTATAAGAAGGCTAAAGTTTTTAACAAATCAATTACCTCTTTCCTGGTTCATACTAAGGTTGATAGAGTAACCCATGATCAGCTAAGGCGTGCGGCATTCAGTATAATGCTTAATATTGCAGAAGGAGCAGGGCGGTTTACCAATAAGGATAAGCGTAATTTTTATGTTATTTCAAGAGGCTCGACTTTTGAATGCGTTGCGATATTGGATTATTTGCTTGAAATAGATCAAATAGAAGAAAAGGACTTTAGAAGGTATTATCAGTTTCTTGAAGAAATTTCGAAGATGCTCTTTGCTATGATAAAGGGCTTAAGTTAAGAGCAGAACAATTTGTCGCTTGAGGTCACAAAACAGTTTGGAGTGTGAGTTTTGAGCAAGAGTAAAAAACTCACACGTAAATTGTTTTCTTCCTGTTATTGGTTCTTATATTGAACCCCGTTATTTTCGGGATTTTTTAGGTCAATCCAAAAGATATGGGTTTCCTCTTCATATTCCATTTGTCCATTCTTATTCTGGTCAACTCTGGCAAATACATACATAAAATCGTTGGCCGAATCATATTCCGAACTCATTACCGAATAGTTTTTAGGCACCAAAGGTTTTACCAGGTTCCCATTTATATCAAAAAGGTAGAAGCGTCGCAGGTCTTTTGTGCTGATAAATCCATCATTATTGGTGTCTTCATCATAAACCGAAACCATATAGTAATCTCTTTTTATCGGTTTGTGATTCAAGGTGTCTTTTGAAAAAGCAGGATAGTATAGTGTTTTGATTAAAACAGGCTCCTCAAAGAACTCATTTTGTGTATTGGTTTTATTGTTGTAGTGGGCGATATTGATGAAATTGTATCCATAAACTGCTTCAAATCCAGGCATAAAATTATTGTTCCAATTATTCCCTTCGTCATAATCGTGCTCCCATGTGGTGTGGTAATAATTAGATCCAGTAAAGGGTTTGCCTGTGTTTTTGTCGTAATTGACTTTGTAAATAGGCGTGAGCCTGTGGTTTGGATTATTGGTTAATAAAACATTCCTGGGTTTGGTTTCCAGTTTTAAAGAGTCCATCTGAAGACCAACAACTTTTTGTCCGTCTTTATCCTCGGTAATTTCACTAACCTGAAATCCTTTTTTCTCAATCTTTTTTTCGGAACAGTTATAGGTTGAAAGGGCTAAAATAAGTATTGGTAAAAGTTTTTTCATTTTCTGTTGTAATTGTTTATGTGATTATTAACTCACAAGTTTATGATGTTATGGAGGCTTTTATTTTGAGTAAAAGTAGTAAAACTGACCGACAACCAAGCCAATCTTTATATCAAGTTTACAGGCTGGGTTTTTTATTAATTACTTTAAAATCAATATAATTCAAGGATCTCTTAAAAAATAGAGTACCTTTACGACAGGTTTATACTATTTTTGATTTTAATCAGTCATTACTACACTTTGCTACTTTAATAGCGTCCTCTATCACTTCAGCAAATGATTTCTCATTGAATTAGGGATTATCGAACCGACATTAATTTGTTTTATAACAAAACTATCAAAGGAGAATTCATGGAAAAAAACACTTTAGGAGTTATTGGAACTTCAAGAAAAGAAGATGAAAAGCGGGTACCTATTCATCCGGAGCATATATCACGTTTACCCAATAATATTAGGAAACAATTAATCTTTGAAAAAGGATATGGTGCCCCTTTTGGTTTAGACGATAGTTTTTTTATTTCCCAAACAGGAGGAGTTGCTTCTCGTCAAGAGTTGTTAACTGAAATAGGTTCAGTGATTATTGCTAAGCCAGTATTGGCCGATTTACAAGAAATACGCGAAGGAGGATTTATTTGGGGTTATCCGCATTGTGCACAGCAAGGCGATATTACACAAACTGCAATAGATCGAAAATTAACCCTTATTGCCTTTGAGGATATGTTTGTTTGGCTTCCCAATGGTCAGGCTGGTCGACATACATTTTATAAGAATAATGAAATGGCAGGCTATTGTGCAGTTATTCATGCATTACAATTAAGGGGCATTGATGGTCATTATGGTAACCAGCGTAAAGTAACTGTTTTTAGTTTTGGAGCCGTTAGTCGTGGAGCTATTTACGCCCTTAAGGCTCATGGTTTCAGGGATATTACCATTTGCGTTCAAAGGCCTGATCATGAAGTTCGCGAAGAAATTTTGGATGTCCACTATGTACGTATTCGCGAAGGTAAAAAGAATGAAGCGAGGTTAGTCATTGAGGAACATGATGGTGAAGTACGTTCTTTATCTGATTTAATTGGTGAATCAGATATTATAATTAATGGTATTTACCAAAATACCGATCAGCCTGTTAATTTTGTAACAGAACAAGAGAAAGGAATTTTAAAATCAGGAGCTTTAATCATTGATGTTAGTTGCGATGAAGGTATGGGATTTTATTTTGCTAAGCCTACAACTTTTAAAAACCCTATGTTTAATGTCGATAATGTAGACTATTATGCCGTTGACCATACTCCAAGTTATTTTTGGGAAAGTGCTTCAAGGTCAATTTCGGGCGCATTAATTGTGCATTTACCTACGATTCTAGAAGGACCTAAAGGTTGGATGAAAAATAGCACCATTCAAAAGGCCATTAATATTGATAATGGAGTAATAAAAAAAGAATCGGTTTTAACTTTTCAGAACCGTATGCCCAATTATCCGCATCATTTTATAAAAAGTTAATAATTGCGAATTTAGGGAGCTATTATATTTAATTGCTGAGGGCAGGGGTAAAGAGAAAATTACCTACATTAACCTACTGCCACATCCTATCCTTTATAGTTTAGATAAGGCAGCAAAATCCTTATGATTTTCTTAAGCGCAAAAAACCTGTCTAGGCCTTATGTCGGCTTGGGCTGCGCTTTTCTTTATTTTTTACAAAGATTAATTTATTCCGGCCTTTTTGGCTTTCTCGTTGCTCTATATCAAATTTGCCGGTTGACTTTATCAATGGTGTCAACTTCTGAAAGCCATAGTTTCGGGGATCAAAGTTCGGTTGCTTTTTTTGTAATAGACCTCCCACGTCTCCTAAAAATGCCCATCCTTCATCATCAGATAAGTCTGTAATTGTAGTGGCAATTAACTTTATTTCTTTTGCACTAATTTTATCAAATGTTTCCTTGTCCAATTCCTTTTCATCTTCAGATCCCTTCTCTTTAGATTTTGTTTTCAGAATTTCGATGTAAATAAATTTATCACACGCCACAATAAACGGATTTGGAGTCTTCTTTTCTCCAATTCCAATCACTTGCATACCGGCTTCTCTTAAACGAGTTGCCAACCTGGTAAAATCACTGTCACTAGATACGATGCAGAATCCATTTACTTTTTCTGAATACAAAATATCCATGGCATCAATGATCATAGCTGAATCAGTAGCATTCTTTCCTGTGGTATATCCGTATTGCTGAACGGGAGTAATGGCGTTTTCTAAAAGTATATTTTTCCATTTCGACAAATTAGGCTTCGTCCAATCTCCATAAATCCTTTTAATGGTTGGATTTCCATACTTGGCAATTTCCTCCATCATTTCTTTTACATATGCAGATGGTATATTATCACCATCAATTAATACAGCTAAATTTATGTTCATGGGTTATATTTTTAGATTACTCTATACTGATATAAATTCTGTTGTTTGTGTTTTATTCAAATTTATCATTTTTCAATGAAATGCCACTGTTTTTACATTAGATTACAAGATAGATTTGGAAGTAATCATATGAGAGTAAACTTACACTCCAACTACCCGGTCTTACTATGACTTTCAATAAAACATAAGCTATTAGAAAAGAGGCCGAATGAAGCAGTGTTTTCGAAAAAAGAGATAAGTTGAAAAGGAGTTGGTTAATAATTAAGCATCCATCCCCGCCAGTGATGCTTTAAAAGGATAAAGGGCAACTCAATAGTTTGTTTAAAGTATAAATAGTGGTGAATATGTGAGTTTATTTAAACCTACGGTATCGTTTTTTGCATAAAGAAATGCCAAATTTCCTCACTGATATTTACGTCCATATTTCCCCATGCTCCGGGCCAATCGTGCCCTCCGTTAACTACTTTATAGAACAAAACATCATTTGAGTTAGAATTGCTGTATCGATGTTGGCGGATAATATAGCTGCTATCGTTTAAAGAAACGTTTTTCAAGGTGTCGATTTTAAGTTCTTTACAATTGTTTGTTAGCGCCCAATATTCGATTGTAGAGGGAATACCTGGGTATGCCCCCCAACCATCACTGTTGGTGGAATCGCCATCAAAACGAGTAATGTCATCGGCCGTACCAAACACTGAAAAAACAGGAATGGATATGTTTTGTGCATTGGTAAGGAATGTGTTGAGCATCATTCCTGCAACCGGAGCTATAGCCTTAAAAGAATGTGGTTTCTCACAGGCTATTTTATAACACATTTCGGCACCATTTGACATGCCTGTTAAGAATATATTATTAGGGTTATGGTGGAATTTTTGACTAATAAATTGGGTGAGCTGAACAATGAAATCAACATCATCAATAGTAACATGTTTATGAAAATCATAACCAACATTCCAAAAGGTATTTGAAGTATTATCGCTGGTTCCCTGAGGGTATAAGACAGCAAAACCATTTGAGGAAGCGATATCGTTCATTTTTGAGTAGTTCATGATTTTTTCTGCACTACTGGTAAAACCGTGTAAAACAACTACCAACGGAGATTTTTTCTTTAAGGATTTAGGGCTGTAGTAAATGTATTCACGTTGAAGTCCATGATGTGTGTATGTGTCATAAACAGGTTTATTTTCAGTAGAGCAGTTTAGCAACAGACCTGTAATCATGATGATTTTTAGCTTTAAAATCCTTGATTTCATAAATAGAACAAGTTTTTAATAATCTGATTTCGATATTAATATGGGGTTGGTAGTTTTATCGCTAGCAGCCCGTCACATTCAATAAATGCTGTTATCCACATTGAGACACCTTGGAGAAGCATCAAAAGTTTTAAGGATTACATTCATCCGTAATTGCCCTGAAAACATATTCCAAGGCAAGCGGATGAATACAATAATGGTTTATTGTTGAAAAAGATCGTAGGTTAGTGTTTGAAATTTTTCGTGTATTTTTTTGTTGTTGTTCGGATACATTTGTAATAAGAGTACCGCTGAAAAGTCAGCTTTAGGATCTGTCCAGCTGTAGGTGTCAAAAAAGCCACCAAAGCCATAGCTGCCTTCATTGTTTTCTCCTTTTTGTGCCCCCAGCTCATTGGTAATCCAAGCTGCATAGCCTTGATAGGATTCTCCTTCGTTTAATGCTGATTGTTTGCTTAGTATTGCCTTGACTGATTCTTCTTGAAGTACAGGATGACCATTAATCTGCCCTTTGTTCTTTAGCATCTTTAAGAAGAGGTAATAGTCCTTGGCTGTAGAGCATAAATCAGCACCTCCGGAGAAAAAACGTCTATTGTTGAGGCATGGGTAGGTTGTGTCAGGGTAGCTTGATAGTTGAATGCCACCGTCTTCAGTGGGTTCATAAACATTGGGTAGGCGGTGACGTTGTTCATCTGG
This sequence comes from Labilibacter sediminis, assembly GCF_005877885.1. Lineage (GTDB taxonomy): Bacteria > Bacteroidota > Bacteroidia > Bacteroidales > Marinilabiliaceae > Saccharicrinis > Saccharicrinis sediminis. Next base: position 203,674 of record NZ_VCHY01000008.1, on the reverse strand, counting down.
TATAATGAAATAGCTGTCGTTCATGTTGCAAGGTCTCAGGATATTCTCTGTTATATACTTATCGTACCGTAGGCCTGAAACTTCTTCAATAATAACACCCAGCACATCAAAACTTAAGCTGTATGTGTATGCCTCACCTGGTTCGTGCAAAAGAGGCAAGGCGGCTATTTTACGAATGTTTTCACGTGCTGTTCTCGTGTCGTAACCAAAACCTTCGCTGACATTGTTTTTTAGGATTAAGGCGTTATATCTATCGTCCTGAAAACCATAGCCAATGCCTGAAGTGTGTGTTAATAACTGATGAATGGTGATATCCGCTTCGGCAGGTTTTGCGGAAAAAGACGAATCGGGCAATACCTTCTCTAATATTTGAGGATTTTTAAATTCGGGCAAATATTCATAAACATAGTCACTTACCCTCAGTTTACCCTGTTCTTGTAATTGAAGTATTGCCACTGCTGTTAAGGCTTTGGTCATAGAGGCCAAACGGAAAATATCATTTTCTTCTATTTTGGTGCCTGCCTCGATGTTTCTGTAGCCAAATGCTTTGTTGTAAATAATACTATCATGATGAGCGATTAGAGCAACAGCACCTGCTATTTCAAGGTTGTTAACTGCTGAAATAAACAAAGAATCAACCTTACCATAAGTTTTTGCGTCAGTTGATTGAGGGTTGTTGCAACCCAAAAGGAAAGATGTAATGATGACAATAGAAATCAGATGGAAATTAATTTTCATGATGGATGGATATAAGAAGTCCACCTTTGTTGATAAAAGGTGGACTTTAGTAAAATATGTATTAACCTGAGTTCGGCATAAATTTTTGATTCAGATTATTCTTTCCAAATTAAGGCACGTCCGATATAATAATCAAATAATACTGTGTATGTGCCTGCTTGATCTTTAAACTTAAGATCTTTGGTTCCACTACCTTCCTTTATTTTAACCCAGGAAACCGGAGCCGTTACTTCTTGAACGTCAACATCGAATCCAGCATCATAATCCCAGCCGGTATTTTGTCCAATGAATTTCATACTAACATCATCAGAAAATTCAAGGCCATATATCACAAATATATGCTCTCCATATCCATCCGGATTTGCTTGCATAGGGATAGCTTCCTCCGGGTTCCAATTCAGGTCAGGGTATCCTGGGAATCCTCCTCCTACGATATACATTTCTGTACGAGGAGTTTTTGCATCTGTAATATCTTCCACGGTATATTGCATGTCATAAGGATTAAATCTCACCATCTTATATGCAGGATTACCTCCATTTGCTCCCATTAGAATAGCAGCACTACTTTCATCATTGACCATGCCTTTTGATGGATCACTTTGATCAACCAGACCCCAATTATTCGGATTCCAATCCAACTGACCTAAGAATTTCACCTCATCATAATCATCCCAACAATGCAGAGGCACTTCAAACCAACGATCGTCATCTGGGTCTGGATACATTTGATAAGCCAAGCCAGCATCCCAACCATACCATTGAAAACCTCCGGCAGCGTACATGGTTTCATAAACAACATCCTCACCAGTTAAGTTGACGCCTATTGCAAAAGAAGTAGAGCGATCAGATATATTCTCAATCACAATGGTTCCGTTGTGTAAGGCTTTTTCAGCATCACCAGGTATGGTATATGCATAATTTAATTCATAGCTAGTAGGATGATCAGGTAAATCTATGGTATGATCTAAACCAATACCCTCATTTAACAGTACTATCAAGGAAAGCCCTTGGATATCTGTAATAGTTCCGGTAAATACTATTTCGTCACCGGGGTTGCCATTAAAGCTTAGCACAATATTACCGCTCTCAGGAGGCGAAGCAATATCTAGAGTTGTTGTAAAGTCTTCCGTTTTACCCGAAAGACTTTCGGCCTTAATCATTACCTCATAATCTTTGGATGAAGCGCCTTCGGGTATTGCAAATGAATAATCTAAGAAATACTTGGTTACATGGTTGGCAAATACAATTTGCTTATCCAGCAAAAGTTCGTCATTTGTAAGACTAATTTTTGCAAATCCGCTTTCTGATTCAAAAGTTCCTTTAATGACAATTGTTTCGCCTTGAGCTGCAATGATTACATCGGAAATATTATCACCTGTTGGAGGAGCTCCTGAGGGCTTATCATCGTCGTTACATGCTACAAATAACATAAGGGATAACGACAATAACAGTGTAATTCTTAAAATTGATTTCATAGATCTTTACTTTTAAATTAAACTGACATTTTAAAATCGTAATATTTAAATCAAAGATAGGTTAGTATGTGTTTATTAATTGGTTGGTTACTGTCCAATTAACAGGGAGAATTTGTTCTTATATGTGAAATACAGGTGCATCAGTGGGTGCGCAAGGTGAAATACAACCGATAAATTAAATTGGAACAGAAAGGCCCCCTCCCAAGGAACAATTCGCCCATGTTTGAAACGGATCATTTAAATTCTGATGGATTCTTTTTAAATAATTTCTTAAAGCTTTCGCGAAAGTATTTTAAGTCGTTAAAGCCTGTAGAGTATGCAGCTTCTGACACATTCATACCGGCTGTAATTAGTTCAGCACTTTTTTTAAGTTTCACAGATCGAACAAAGGCATTGATTGACATTCCGGTCAGGTTCTTAATCTTTCGGTATAAGGTGGTTCTGCTAAATCCCAGATCAGATGCCAGTTCAAATACCGAAACTTCCGAATTAAGACATTTTGTCAAGATGTAGTTTTCTACTTTGTTTAAAAATTCCATTTCTTTATTGGTCTCTGGAGACTCTGCTTCTTCAACAATTTCGTGATGATTGTTTTTATTGAAGTAATTATAAATCTTAATTCTATTTTCGAGTATTGCATTAATTCGGGCTTTTAAAATAGATATCTTAAAAGGTTTTGAGATATAATCATCGGCACCAATATCCAAGCCTCTAATCTCATCTTCTTCTGTTCCCTTTGCTGTAAGTAATATGATTGGAATATGACTGGTGGTAGCATCATTTTTTAAGTCGTCACATAGCTCGATCCCGCTTTTATTCGGCATCATAATATCTGAAATAATCAAATCAGGCAAGTACATTTTAGCCAACTTTACTCCCTCATCACCATCAAAAGCCTTTAAAATACTATAATCATCACAAAATTTATCGTACAGCAAATCTATAATCTCTTGGTTATCATCGACCAAGAGTAATATTTCCTGATCTTTTCTTTTCAAGATATCATCCTCAACCATGTCCGGTTCTTTTTCCGCACCTGTCATATCAACAATTTCATTCTGATCCATAATTTGATTGGCTGCAAAATGACTTTTCCCTTTGAGAAACTTCATTATAAATGTACAGCCCTTTCCGCTTGAACTTTCTACCGTAATTTCACCATGAAGCAGATCTATCAATGATTTTGTTAAAGCCAATCCAATGCCTGTGCTTGTTGAGGCATTATCCTGCTTAAAATATCTATTAAATATTTTTGATTGAATATGTTTTGAAATCCCTGTTCCTGTATCTCTAACTTTTACTGTTATGTTATTTTCGTTTTCATCAACACTTAATGATATACTTCCCCCTGTTGGTGTATGTTTAAATGCATTGGATAAAATGTTATTTAATATCATTGAAAACTTATCCTGATCTAGCCAAATAAATAAATCATTAATGGGCAATGATAGACGCAAGTGTATATTGTTATGCTTGGCCATTTCACGGAAACCTTGTAAAAAATCTTTTAAATAATTGTTTAAATTAAATTCACTTACAGATAAGCTGGATACCCCTGTTTCAACTTGCCTGAACTCAAGTAATTTATTGATTAACTCCATTAAACGGTTTGAGTTTTTTAAGGCAGCATCAATGGATTTTCTGATCTTTGGGTGACCTGTTTTCATTGCGGCTATATCATCCAAAGCAACGCCGATAATAGTTATAGGTGTGCGTAATTCATGTGAAATATTTGTAAAAAACTCCAGTCGCTCATCATGCAAATTCTTTTCTTTGTTTCGAAGCTTTTTCTCGTATACCAACTTATTCTTGATTTTATATTGATTTACTCGAAATCTAAAAATAGCAATCACATTAAAAATAGCGATTAAGATATATAGAGTATAAGCAATTTTTGTTTTGTAAAAAGCAGGAGCCATCTCTATTTGTAATGAAGCTTCATCTGTTTGAATATTGGAGTCATCTCCATATGATCTAACTTTGAAGGTATAATCTCCTGCAGGTAAGTTTCTATAAGTAGCACTATTTAACTTTCCTGCATTATTCCATTCGGTATCATAGCCTTGTAAAATGTACTTGTATTTTGCATCTTCAGAAAATGGATAGTGTAGAGATTGAAAGTCAATGGTGAAAACAGAATGGTTATGATTTAGTTTTATAACCGGACTATATTCTACTCCTTTTGTTATGATTTCATTTTCATCAGGAAAGATCTCCTGGTTAAGTATTTTCAGGTTTGTGAATCGAATGATTGGGGATGAGATATTAGCTCTGAAGTTAACAGGTCTAAAGTAATTCATTCCATTGATGCCTCCAAAGCAGTATAAACCGTTTCGAGTAATTAATCCGGAACCATCATGAAACTCTTCGTTTTGGACTCCTTTGGTCCAGTTAAAATTAGTGATTCGTTGATCATTCAAATTAAATTGAGAAATGCCTGAATTGGTGGATAACCACAAGTTTCCCTTTGGGTCTGGTAAAATGCAATGTACATTGTTATTGGGAAGGCCATCAGCCTCAGAGAAATTTTCAAACTGCCCGGTTTCCGCATTCATCTTTAACAGGCCAGCATCCTTAGTTCCCAGCCACAAAAAGTTATCGTTAGAATTATATATGGTATAAACGGTTTTTAATATTGGTAGGTCAGTTTGATCTGAGTCCGAATAGTATACCACTACTTCTTTGTTCTTCAAATTATACTTTACAAATCCATCTCCATAAGTTCCAAGCCATAATATATCATTATCCACAAGTATACTCCTTACATCATAAAAGGATAATTCCTCAATGACCTTAAAAACATCCTTTTCCGGATCATATAAAGCAACACCGCCTCTATTCATTCCTACCCATAGCCTGTGATCGGGATCTTCATAAATACACCTAATGTCGTTTCTTGGTAAATCATTAGGGGCCTGGTAACGGATAAATTTATGGGTTTTGCCATCATATCTGTTTAAACCTCCTTCATAGGTGCCAATCCACATGTTGCCTTTGAAATCTCGCTTGGCACATATAATAGCATTGTCACTTAGTGAATTTGAATCTTTGGGATTATGTCTAAACCGCTTTATAACTCTATTGCTCTCATTCCAGATGTTGATACCGTCACCATCTGTTCCTACCCATACATTTCCTTCCGTATCTTCAGCAAGTCCCCAAACTTTATTATAGCTAAGTGATGTTTTTACTCCCGGGTTGTGTTTTAAATGGCTGAATCTGTGAAATTTGTTTTCAACATAGTTAATTCCCCCACCATGCGTTCCTATCCATATTTGATTTTCGTCATCCTGAAAAACAGTTAATACCGTACGGTAGGATAAGCTTCCGTCTATCAACGCAGGATAATAATGGGTTATGGAAGATGCTCTGCCATTTAAAAAAACATCTTCCTGATGCACAACAGACAAGCCTTTATTTTGGGTGCCTATCCACAAATATCCATCTCGATCCAGAAAAATAGATGCAATGTCATGATCGCTAAGGAAATAATCAGCTCCCGAATAATTGTAGTTTACCAACCGGTTGCTTTCAATATCGTAATACGAGATACCTGCTTTTGTTCCAATCCAGATTCCTTTGTCTCCATTTTTGCAAATGTCATTTATCTGCTCCGACAATAAGTGTGTTCCGGTAATAGAAACCAATGAATTGGTTTGTTTTGTTTTAGTATTGTAGATATCAATACCTTTATCCTGAAAACCAATAAACAAAAGGGAGTCTCCTGAAAGGGTAAGGCATTTAATGTTATCTGACGATAGTCTGGATTCATCCTCCATTGAGGTATTTAGGTATTTAAATTGACGCTCATGACTTCTCCTGTAGCTAATTCCTGAATAATAGGAGGCAATATAGATATCTCCATCTTTAGACTCTACAATGTCAATAGGTGAATCGTCGGCGATAGCGCCCACTGATCCATTGGCATGAATACGCTCAATGATACTTTTCTTTAAATCAAAATAGTGTAATCCCTCAGCAGTCATGATCCATAAATTACTCTTGCTATCAAGGTGTATTTTCTGAACATCATTGTCAATAAGACTATTAAGGTTATTGGGTTGATTACGATATATCCTAAAATGAGAACCATCATATCGACAAAGGCCATCGTTGGTGCCGATCCACATAAAGTTTAATGAATCCTGAGTAAAAGTTGATACAGTGCTTCCAGGAAGACCATCCTGAGGCTTTATGGCACGAAAAAAAAGACTATCTTTTGATACATGAGCTCTGGCCCCTCCTAAAAAGAGAAATAGAATATTAATAATGAGCAAAAATCGTATAATCATCTTTTTTATTTCAAAAATAACCAAAAACACAAAAGAGGTGACCAAAGCTAACAAAATCTAATGTAGGTGAAATTGGGTTTTGTAGGTGGTCAATTTGTTCATGCTAATGTTTTCTCTGCAAAATGAACAATTGATGGTGGCTGATGGACAATATACCTCTTTTGGATTTGTATATGAATAGATACGTTTGTTAAATCAGTTTTAATCTACAGATTTTATAATTCTAATAAAGTGAACTATGAAAAAAACAATTTGGCGCATTCGATTGACGATGTCAATAGTTTTACTATTTACCGCGGTGGGAATAACTACCATGTATGCTCAAAATGCGATAACAGTCTCCGGTAATGTGAAATCGGATACAGAGGCTTTGCCTGGAGTTTCCATTAGTATAAAAGGTGCAACCACAGGAACTATCACTGATTTTGACGGGAATTACGTCATCACAACACAGCCTAACGATACGCTGGTTTATAATTTTATCGGTTTTAAAACGGTTATGGAAGTTGTCAATAACCGTTCTGTTATAGATGTTCTGCTTGAGGAAGACCTGATGGAACTGGATGAAGTTATTGCCATAGGTTATGGATCTGTAAGAAAAAAGGATTTAACAGGAGCTATTTCTACAGTTAAAGGTGATGAATTATCAAAAAGAAATGTTTCTGATGTAGCCCAGGCACTGCAAGGTCAGTTGGCAGGTGTTCAGGTATCTTCTAATGGAGGTGCTCCCGGAGAGGAAGCCGGTATATTAATTAGGGGTGTGGCAACAATTAATGACAACAAACCATTATATGTGGTAGACGATATTCCGTTAGATGACATCAGCTGGTTAAATCCTAAAGACATTGAAAATGTTCAGGTATTAAAAGATGCTTCTTCCAGTGCGATATTTGGTTCCAGAGCTTCAAATGGCGTGGTGATTATTCAAACCAAGCAGGCTGTGGAAGGAAAAACAATTGTAACTGTTGATGCAACATTCAGTGTTCAGAATGCGGCGAAAAAACCTTCATTGGCTGATGCTACAGAGTATGCTCATATTGCCAACAAGGCTGCCTTAAACTCTGGCCAGGATCAACCTTTTCCTGATCCTGAATCGCTAAAAAAAGGAACAGATTGGTGGGATCAGGCTACTCATGCTGCACCTATTCAAAATTATTCTGTTACTATAAATAAAGGAACTAAAGACTTGAAAATATCTTCAGGACTATCTTATTTTAAACAAGAAGGAGTCGCTAAAGGCGGCGAATATGAACGTCTTACATTGAGATTGAATACAGAATATAAATTAAATGACTGGATAACAGTTGGGCAGAATCTTAACGTGAGTAAAGATAAAACACAAAATGGGCCTGATCTTGTTTGGGATGTGCAACGCATTGAACCAACCATCCCTGTTTATTTGCCAGAATATGAATGGGAAGGCAAAAATGAGTTCAGTATCTTTCAACGTTCCTTAAGAACTGATGTTGGCAATCCAATGGGTAATTTAGCGCGTAACTTTGATGAAACAGATTATTTAAGAACAATAGGTAACCTATTTTTAAAATTAGATGTTGGTTATGGATTCAGTGCAGAAACTAAGTTTGCATTCTTCTTAAGCTTATGGGAGAACAACTGGTTTAGTCCTGACTATTATATTGGGCCTACAGACTTTGCTTTGGTAAACCAAGTTAGTAGAGAGCATAACAACAGAACGAACTATACGTGGAATAACCTCATTCATTACAATAAAAAGATTGCTAATCATGATATTAAGGCCACTGCAGGTTTTACCATGGAAAGTTATGAGCATAGAAAGTTATATGGATATGGCTCTAATCTACCTAACAACAATCCTGACCTAAGATATTTAGATACTGCCACTGAAGGATTCCTTCCAGAGGGCACAGACGAACGAAATACGCTACAATCATTTCTTGCAAGAGTTAACTATTCCTATAAAGATAAATACTTAATTACAGCTTCTTTTAGAGCTGATGGATCATCCAGATTTGCAGAAGAAAACAGGTGGGGTTATTTTCCTGCTGTTGCCGGAGCTTGGAATGTGAAAGAAGAACCTTTTATGTCGAATATTGGTTGGATGTCACAACTTAAACTAAGAGGGGGTTGGGGACAAGTAGGAAACCAGAACATTGAAAATAATGCTTTATTAACATTTATTGATAGAACAATTTATGTGTATGGTGCAGAAAGAAATGTAAACATAGGTATGGCTCCTTCAACAATTGGGAACTCCGATCTGATTTGGGAGACCGTTGAGGACTTTAATGTGGGAACGGACCTGGGATTCTTTAATCAGGAGTTAACACTTTCATTTGACTATTTTGAAAAGAAATCCAAGGACATGCTAATGGAAATGGCCATTCCTTTTTATCTGGGAGGAGCATTCAATCGCCCTTATGCTAATGTGGGTACATTAAATACAAAAGGATTTGAAATTGTGGCTGGTATTCGCAAGAACTTAAGCACCGACCTTAAGCTAAATGCATCCATCAATTTGTCACAGGCAAGAAGCAAGATAACACAGGTAGCTGCCGGTGAAGCTATATGGAGTGGTAATCACCAAAGATTGAATGATTTAACAAGAACAACTGAAGGTGATGTGGCAGGTTCTTTTTATGGATGGGTTACAGATGGTATATTCCAGAATGAATCTGAAGTGATAAACTATACTGATGAATTTGGAAATGTGATTCAGCCACTTGCTCAACCTGGTGACATGAGGTTTAAAGATTTAAATGGTGACGGTACTATAACCGATGAGGATCGAAAAGTTATTGGAAACCCAGAGCCAGATTTTAGCTTTGGTGTTAACATCAATCTTGAATACAAAAATTTTGATTTAAGTATGTTATTCAACGGAACGTATGGTAATGATGTTTTAAATGCTGTTAAGCCATATACCCATGTAGGAAACGGAGGAACTAACTCTTATGCAGGTTTACTTAATGATGCCTGGGATGGAGAAGGGTCATCGAACTCTCAACCCCGGTTAGCTACTATTGATGGTAATAACAATTTTAGATATTCTGATTTTTTTATAGAAGATGGATCATACATAAGATTAAGGTCTGCTCAAATCGGATATAACCTACCATCATCAATATGTCAGATGATACATATGAATAGAGCACGATTTTTTGTAGGTGGAGAAAACCTATTTACCGTTACCAATTTTAGTGGTTTGGATCCTGATTTGGGAGGTAGTGCTCTTGAGAGGGGTATTGATTGGGGTCAATATCCACTGCCTCGTATTTTTATGATTGGAGCTAATATTACATTCTAAACTAATTCAACATTAAGAATCATGAAAAAAATATATAAGATACAATTTATAGCCTTACTGGTAATATTTGCCTCTTTATCTGGATGTAAGGATTTTTTAGACCAGCCTGTTCAAGGAAGTCAGGCGCTCAGTAATTACTTTTCAAATGAAGATGAATGCTTAAAAGCCTTAACAAGCTGTTATGCATCCTTAAGCCCGGAAGATTGGTGGGAAAATGATTTCTTTTATCTTGTTGGAGATATTTGCTCCGATGATGCGTTTAAAGGTAATTCTATTGAAAATGACCAACGAGACTTTGGTGATCTGGCACGTTTTAACATTAATCCACAAAATGAATGGATTGAATACAAGTGGCGTTATAGTTACGAACAGATATATCGTATCAATTTAGTTCTGGAGAATGTACCAAGTGCTCCTATTTCTGATGCTTTAAAAACAAGAATAATAGCAGAGGCTAAATTCTTAAGGGGCTTTGCTTATTTTGAGCTGGTGAAAAACTTTGGAGGAGTTCCTATTCTGTTAGAACCACTTACTGCTGATGATCCTCCTCAGACCAGGGCGTCTGAATCTGATGTATGGAAACGCATTGAAGAGGATTTATCTGATGCAGCGGATGAGTTACCGATGAAGTCAGAGCAGGATGCAGCAGATATGGGTAGAGCAACAAAAGGCGCTGCGCTTGCTTACCTTGTGAAAGCTTATGCCTATCAATCTAAATGGAGTGAAGCGGAACCTTTGGCAAAACAAATTGCAAGTACGGGAGAGTATAATTTAAATGATCCATTTGATAGGGTATGGAGTGTAAATAACCCTAACGGTAATGGTTCTATCTTTGAAATACAGAATACTTATGATGAAACATGGGATGCCGGAAGTGCCTTGCCTGCAGTAACTAGAAGCAGAGAAGATGGAGGATGGGGTTTCTGCACGCCTTCAAGCCATCTTGATAATTTCATGACCGGGGATCCTCGAAGAAACAGTACCATTATTAAGCATGGAGAATATGTAGATGAGGATCATCCTGAATATGACACTTCCTTATCTGAAAATGAAACAGGGCGGATCAATAGAAAATATTATTTGGCCATGAACGATAGGGCTGCTCAAGATGAACACAAAAGATCACCTTTAAATCATATCTTGTTTAGATATGCCGACCTACTATTACTTCATGCCGAGGCAGCATGGCATAATTCTCACGAAAGTGAAGCTATTTCCTCTTTAAATGCAGTGCGTCTTCGAGTTGGGTTGGGGTCAATTTCTTCTTCTGGTGAGCAATTACTTATTGATATTTACAATGAGCGAAGAATGGAGCTAGCCATGGAAGGTCATCGGTATTATGACCTAAAACGACAACAGGGAATTAGTCAGCCAAACCATCCTCGAATTAAGGAAGTTATGGAGGGATTTGTTAGTTATAATTTAGGAAGTAATAATGATTATGACAAGGGAAATGATAAAGGCATACTTTTTGACATTAAGGTACATACCCTACTTCCGATTCCTCAATCAGAAATAGATCTGTCACAAGGATCTATTAGCCAGAACCCCGGATATTAAAATAATTAGAATAGTAATTATAGGGGCAAGAATTTTTACTTGCCCCTTTTTAAGAACTTGGTATGTATAGAATGAGTGTGTTTTTAGCGTTGGTATTAATTGCTAATGTTTTATTAGCAAATGTACAAGGGAACGATTGGGAAAATCCAGCTGTTATTAAACAGAATAAAATGTCAGGGTATGCTTGGTCATTTCCTTTCAGAAGCATTGAAAATGTAAATTCGTTTTCTGATTCACCTTACTTTCTATCGTTGAATGGGGAGTGGAGTTTTAATTGGGCTATAAATCCAGCATCTCGACCTATAGATTTTTACAAAGAATCATATAATACCAGTGAATGGGATAAAATTCCTGTCCCATCAAATTGGCAAATGCAAGGATATGGAACAGCCATTTATACCAATGTAAAATATCCATTTAAAATGGACCCGCCTTTTGTTCCAAAGGAGTATAATCCGATAGGTTCGTATGTAAAAGAATTTGAAATCCCAAAGGACTGGGGTAATTCATCAGTTATCCTGCATTTCGGAGCTGTTAATTCAGCCATGTATGTATGGGTAAATGGCCAAAAGGTAGGTTATTCACAGGGATCGAAAACACCAGCAGAGTTTGATATTACTCCTTTTTTAACTAAAAGTATAAATAAACTTGCAGTCGAAATATATCGATGGAGTGATGGCTCTTATCTTGAAGATCAGGATATGTGGCGGGTGAGTGGCATTGAGCGAGATGTGTATCTTTATGCTTTACCAAAGAAACATGTTACTGATTTTTTTGTAAAATCAGGCTTATCAAAAAACTATAAAGATGGTCAATTTAATGTTGATATTTCGACGAGTAAATCAACCATTAACTTATCTGTTTTAGTTGAATTAAAAGATGCTAAAGGAAGCATCATCTATGCAGAAGAGAAAAAGATAAACACATTGGATACATCATTTTCTAAAGACCTTAAGAAAATTAATAAATGGAGTGCAGAAAATCCATATTTATATCAGGTTTTTATTACGCTTAAAGATGTGCAGGGTGAGGTAAAAGATATTAGAACAACCTATACAGGCTTTCGCTCTGTTGAATTAAAAAACAAACAGTTACTGGTAAATGGTCAACCAGTGCTCTTAAAAGGTGTTAACAGACACGAGCATGATGAAAAAAATGGTCACGTCGTGTCTCCTGAAGATATGCTGGCTGATATTCATTTAATGAAAGCATTTAATATTAATGCGGTTCGGTGCAGTCACTATCCTGTTGATCCTTATTGGTATTTTCTTTGTGATAAGTATGGTTTATATGTCATTGATGAGGCTAATATTGAAAGTCATGGAATGGGTTCATGGTTAAATGATGGATATAGTTTAGATAAAACCCTAGGTAATAATCCAGAATGGACCCAGGCTCACTTGGATCGCACACAAAGGATGGTTGAACGTGATAAAAACTTTTCATCAATAATTATATGGTCATTAGGGAACGAAGCTGGTTCTGGAATTAATTTCGAAACAAGCGCTGCCTGGATTAAAGAAAGAGATGATACCCGGTTAGTTCAATACGAACAAGCGTGGCTAGAAGACTATACCGATATTATTTGTCCTATGTATTTCAAGATGGATGACATGGAGGAATTCCTGAAGTTAGATGATCATCGTCCTATGATACAATGTGAATATTCTCATGCAATGGGGAATAGTAACGGAAATATTGGCGATTATTGGGATTTGATTAGAAGAGAGCCACAACTGCAAGGTGGTTTTATATGGGATTGGATGGATCAGGGCATACTTCAAACGACGGCAGATGGTAGAGAGTATTGGGCTTATGGTGGAGATTTTGGGCCTGAGGATGTGCCATCTGACGATGATTTTTGTTTGAATGGTATTGTATTTCCAAACAGAACACCCAAACCAGCTCTCTGGGAAATAAAAAAAGTATATCAAAGCTTCTGGTTTAAAGAGGTTAATCTGGAAAAAGGAATTATTAACATAGAAAACGAGAATTTCTTTATTTCAACGGATTATTACAATCTTCGATATGAAATAAAATCAGAAGGTGATGTTGTTGCCAATGGAAAGCTCGCTTTAAAAAAGCCGATCGGTGCAGGGGAATCTTCTGATATTAAAATCCCTTTAGATTTTACAGCCTCTCCGGGGAAAGAGTATTTTCTTAACCTGTTGGTAGAACAAAAGGAGCAAATGGGTATACTTGAAGCAAACCATATAGTGGCTTCAGAACAGTTTCTGCTTCCGGTTAGCATTTCAGAAGTAGACAGAGAGGTTGAAATGCCTCTGCTAGTAAAGAATGAAGATGATAGCAAGTATTTTTTTAGTGGCAAAGATTTTACCATCATATTTGACAAAGAAACAGGTAATATTTCTGATTGGAAATATCAGGGTATTGATATGATGCGTAGATCATTGCAGCCCAACTTTTGGAGGGTGCCTACCAATAATGACCGAGGTAATTGGATGCAAAACAGATGTACACCCTGGAGAAGCGTAGAGTATGATAGAGAGATAACTAAAATGAAGGTAAGCCAGCTTGATGAGGGTATTTTCCAAATAGATGTTGAATCTGCATTAAAAACAGGGACTTCACCTTATAACGTTACCTACAAAGTTAAAGGGGACGGTAGTGTAGATGTGGATATAGAATTTGTCAAGGGTAATGACAATTTGCCAGAACTCCCGCGTTTTGGAATGAACCTAATAATGCCCGGATCTTTTAATGAAACAGAATGGTATGGTAAAGGACCTTATGAAACTTACCAGGATAGAGAAAGAGCTGCTATGGTAGATGTTTACAAAGGAGCTGTTATAGACCAGCATACACCATATATTTTTCCGCAAGAAAGTGGCAATAAAACAAATGTTAGGTGGATTAAAGTAGTGAATAAAAATGGAGTAGGGTTCCTGATAACAGGTGATCAACTTCTAAATGCCAGTACGCATCACTTTACGATTGATGATCTGGATAATAATCTAAAAAATTACTATGAAATTCCACAAAGAAATATTACTGAAGTAAATATTGATTTATTGCAACGAGGTGTTGGTGGAGATAATACCTGGGGATATGATACCCATGAACCTTACAAATTACTAGAGAAGAGTTATAGTTATAGTTTTTCAATTAAGGCTGTAAAGTAAGGTTTAACGGATGCGAAATAAAAGAAGTTAAACGATATGAGAAAAGTGAAAATAATGAATTTCTTATGGATAATTACACTGGCTGTCTCTATAGGTAGCTGTAATAAGGATGATAACCCCGGTAAGGGAGGCTCAAGTTACCTTGAACTAACGGTAAATGGAAACGAAACGGAGCAAACGATACATAGTTTTGGAGCTTCTGATGCATGGAGTTGCCAGTTTATCGGAAAAAACTGGCCTGAGGATAAGAAGAGTCAAATAGCAGATTGGTTGTTTAGTACAGAAATGGATGAGGAAGATAATCCGAAAGGTATTGGATTAAACACCTGGAGGTTTAATATTGGTGCAGGAAGTGCAGAGCAGGGTGCAGGCAGTGATATTGGAGATGAATGGCGAAGAGCAGAATCTTTTTTAATTAGCAAAGACAATTACGATTGGACCAAACAGCAAGGTCAAAGATGGTTTTTACAAGCAGCTAAACAAAGAGGGGTAGAAGATTTTATAGGATTTACAAATTCTCCTCCTGTTAGTTTAACAAGGAATAATAGAGCATATTCTTCCAATAAGAGTAGTTATAATTTGCCTGTTGAAAACTATCAGGCTTATGCCAATTATCTTGCTGAGATTGTAAAGAACTTAAAAGATAAAGAAGGTATATCTTTTGCCTATATCAGCCCTTTTAATGAACCGCAATGGGACTGGACTGATGCTGGTCAGGAGGGATCTCCTGCTCAGAATAGCGAGATTTTTGAGATTACAAAAATCATCAATCAAACATTTTCAGATAACAATTTGGATACACAATTAGAGATCCCGGAATCGGCTCAGCTTAATTTTTTGTATGAAAACGGTGGCAAAACTGGACGAGGACATCAAGTTTATTCTTTTTTTGACCCTTCATCACCTGAATATTTGGGTGATTTATCTCATGTAGCCCATAAAGTTGCAGCTCACAGCTATTATACTACATGGCCCTTGAGTAATTTGGCAGAAACCAGAAGGAAGGCAAAAGAAGCCATTGATGCAAATCCAAAACCCGTTGAATTTTGGATGAGTGAGTATTGTTTGTTAGAAAATAACAGTGAAATAGAAGGTAATGGTCGTGATTTAACAATGAAATCAGCATTGTATAATTCAAGGGTAATATTCACAGATCTAGCCATTGGAAATGCGGCGTCATGGCAGTGGTGGATTGCAATAAGTCCTTATGACTATAAAGACGGTCTTGTATATACGGATCATAGTAAATATGATGGCAACATATACGATTCAAAGATGCTTTGGGCTATGGGGAATTTCTCGCGATTTATTAAAGCTGGTATGCAAAGAGTATCTGTTTCTCGTAGCGATATGAAAACGGATGAGCAATCCCTTGATAATACGATGGCGTGTGCTTTTGTAGCTGATGATAAAAGGAAGGCAACAATGGTTATTGTAAATTATAGAGAAAGCACTATGCCTGTAAAATTTACACTTAATAACCTTCCCAATGCAACAGGATTTAAAATGTATTTAACCGACGGGAAAAATGAAAATAATTTGGCTTTCAAGAAATTTATTAATCAAGGAGATATAGTCGATATCCCTCCTCGTTCAGTAGTAACATTTACCAACCAACCATAAACATTGTTTTATTTGATTTTATTTAAGGAGGCAGTAGCAACTGTCTCCTTTTTTTTAGAAATGTTGTTTGCATTATTAAATGTATCATGATTTAATAAGTAAGTTATGGTGTTTTGAGTTAATGCATGGAACAAAAAATAGAAGCATAATTCTGGTATATACTTTAGATTGTAAAAGAAAGGGCATGGATCAATCTTTTCATGGTTTTCGTATTGGAGTCCATGCATAGAAATATAGTCGATTGATTTTTATAGAGCACCGGATATTAACTCAAAGATGCTATAGAGGATGGTAAATATCCCCTATATTTGCCCACGTGAAAAGAGAAATTGAGTTACTGGCTCCGGGGGGAGATGTAGATGCCATAAAAGCGGCCATTGCAGCCGGGGCAAATGCTGTTTATTGCGGGTTAGATAAGTTTAATGCACGAAACAGGGCCACCAATATCAGCATGGATAATTTGCATGGTATTGTGCGTCTGGCGCATAAAAATGACTGCCAAATTTTTATTACCCTCAACATAATTATCACCGAAAAGGAAGTATCCTTATTTGTTGAAGTACTCAATCAGCTGATTAATTCAGGTGTTGACGGGGTTATACTTCAGGATTTAGGTATGTTTTATTTGCTGAAGAAATATTTTGGCAGCCTGTCGGTGCATGCTTCTACCCAACTCACTACCCATAATGCCGGACAAATTCAATTTCTACGTCAGCTGGGAGCCACCAGGGTTAATTTATCGCGCGAACTTAATCTTAAGGAAATAAAATACCTGTCGGCCATAGCTGCAGATAATGACATGCTAACAGAAGCATTTGTGCACGGTTCCAATTGTATTTCATTTTCGGGTATTTGTTACATGAGTTCGGTACAAAGCGGCAATTCAGGTAACAGGGGGCGCTGCAGTCAGCCATGTCGCGATAAGTATATAACAACAGCGCAGGGAAAAGATTATCCGCTAAACCTAAAGGATAATTCGGCCTATCATCATTTAAATGAGATGTACGATGCCGGGGTGACTTCTCTAAAAATAGAGGGACGAATTAAAAAATACGATTACATATACACTGTGGTGGATGCATACAGGAGGCAGCTGGATAATATGTTTCAAGGTAAAGAAAACCTTGATGACGGAGTTTTGTATAAGGTTTTTAACCGCGATTTCTCCAATACTTTTTTAAAAGGCGATATTCATAAGGATATGTTTATTGATAATCCTCGGGATTATTCAGTGATACATCTGGCCAAACAAAACAACTATGCATCGGCAGAAGAGAGGGAAGCAAAAGAGCTGCAGTTTTATGCAGAGAAGGATAAAGTCAAGGTATCTGTTAAAACTAAAATTGATAAGCTCAGCATCGATAAAGAGCCATTACGTATTTTAGTTTCGGGAAAGAAGGGAGAGCTTTTATCAGTTACTGTAGATGCACCAGATAGTAGATTTGTAGTGCACTCGAAACAAAATTTGAGCATCAATAAAGCCAATCCTTTAACTTATAGTGCTATTTATAAAAGGTTTAAAACCATTAATAAAACGGCCTTTGTAATTGATCATTTGGATGTGAATGATTTGGAGCGTGAGTTGCATCTTCCGTTTCAGGAGTTGGCAGAATTAAGAAATCAGATATTGGTGAAGCTCAACGTAGGTAAGGAAATCATTGCACCAGTGGTTCTTTCCACAAAAGAAGTTGAGCCTCCAAAAGTAAAGCCGCACTTGTTGGTGCTCATCTCAAATCATAAAGATGTGGCTTTAGCCGATATTGAAGATGTAAAGGTGTATTTCCAAATGCCAGCTTCCATTGAAGCAAACATGGATGAGCTGGTAGATTTATTCTTGAAGAACAGGAAATTGGTACCTTGGTTTCCATCAGTAATTATTGGTGATGATTATGATGCGGCCAATGAATTTTTACAAAGGGTTAAGCCAAAGGAGATAGTCACAAACAATACCGGTATTGCTTATCTGGCCTGTGAAAAAGGAATAGAGTGGGTGGCTGGACCATTTTTAAATATCACAAACTCTTATAGTTTACAATGTTTAAAAGAAGAATTTAATTGTGCGGGGGCATTTGTGTCAAACGAATTAAGCAGGTTGCAGATTAAAAATATTCAAAAGCCCAATGACTTTGAGCTGTATTATAGCATTTACCATCCCAATGTGCTTATGACCAGCAGGCAGTGCTTGTTTCATACAGTAACAGGTTGTAAAAAGCATCAGGTAGATGATACTTGTATTTCGCATTGTAGCAAATCAGCTGCCATAAAAAAGCAGAATGGTACTGAATATATCATCTCCAAAACAAAAGGGCATTACCATATGGTGTATAACAATTTTAATTTTTTAAATACAGCTATTGTTAAGGAGTTGCCTTATAAGTTTGATGCTTTTTTAGTTGATTTAAGCGATATAAAAACATCAACCCATATTAAGGAGGATAAGGTAGAGCTCGTTAAAAGTTTTAAAAAACTGTTGACTGATCAGAAGGATACAGCCGAAATCATACACCAACAAATAAAACCAACAAGCGCTGTGCAATATAAAAAGGGGATATAATCTTATCTGAATAAAGCAGCGAATGACATTATGTATTATTTGTTTGAATTATCTCTCGTTTTGCAACATTCTTATACAGGAATAAGTTAATTGTGTGAATCAATAGTTGAAGAAGCAAAGCCAGCGTGTCTTCACCCTGACCTCGTCCGGTGAGCATAAAAACAAGGTTGTTTGTCGTAAAATTGCGATTTGTTTGAGCTTCTGACGAAGGAAGAAGCGAGTTATAGCGATTTAGACAAAACAACTGTAAGTTTTTATAGCAAAGCGGGCGCAGTCTTGATTTTCTTTGCTTCCTTTCTTTTATCAAGAAAAGGAAAGGAAGTCAGGGTTTTAGGGATGAATTGAAAATCTATGACATTCAAAAAAAGGAATAACTATTTATGTCGTAAAATCCCTGAGCATAATGCTTTTGTTGTCGAAGTTTTAACCCTTGATTCGAGTTAATTGTGATTACATATAATCCTCTCTTGTTATAAAAAAAATGAGCATATAAAAGATAATGACATCCGTTAATGTTTTTTAACACAAAATCACTTCCCATAAGAACATATCGGTCTTACCTTATGAATTAAAAAACTAAAATTCATTTGGTATGAATAAGATAACAGATATTTCGTTGGAGAGTATTGAGGTTTTAAAAGGTCAGTTAAGAGGTGAGGTAATTTTATCAGGTGATGAAAAATACCATGCAAGTCGTCAAGTGTATAATGGGATGATAGATAAATATCCCGGATTAATTGCAATGTGTGTTGATGTGGCTGATGTAATACATGCAGTTAACTTTGGACGTAATCACAACTTACTTGTGGCTGTTAGAGGTGGAGGCCATAATGCCGGAGGATTGGGTGTTTGTGATGATGGATTGGTGATAGATTTATCAGGACTTAAGTTTGTTAGAGTCGATACCTCCGACAATACAGTGAGAGTAGGCGGAGGAAATGTTTGGGGCGAAGTAGACCATGCAACCCATCCGTTTGGACTAGCAGTACCGGCAGGTATAATTTCCACAACAGGTGTTGGAGGATTAACACTTGGAGGCGGGGTAGGTCATCTGTCTCGCAGGTTTGGCTTAACGATTGATAATCTTTTAGAAGCTGATATGGTGTTGGCTGATGGTTCAGTTGTTACAGTTAATGTTGATAATCATAGTGATCTTTTTTGGGCTATACGTGGAGGTGGTGGTAATTTTGGAGTTGTTACTTCATTTAAATTTCAAGCACATGCGGTTAAAACAGTATACGGAGGACCAACTCTTTGGCCAATTGAAAAAACAGGTGAAATAATGGAGTGGTATCATGAGTTTATTCATAATGCCCCTGATGATCTTAATGGTTTT
Source organism: Labilibacter sediminis (assembly GCF_005877885.1). Taxonomy (GTDB): domain Bacteria; phylum Bacteroidota; class Bacteroidia; order Bacteroidales; family Marinilabiliaceae; genus Saccharicrinis; species Saccharicrinis sediminis. The sequence continues at coordinate 183,667 of NZ_VCHY01000008.1, read as the reverse complement.
ATAGCTACTTTGGTAATTCCCGGAGATCCTTTCCCTGAGCATCTTCATAATAAGCCATTTTGCGCAATAATTTGGTGCTACACCGGAACTATGGAGCAAGCAGAAGAAACCTTTAAACCCGTTATGGATAAAAATCCAATATTTGAACATGTGGGTGAAATGCCATATCCTTCTATTCAAACTTTATTTGATCAGCTAATGCCTGCAGGGATGCAATGGTATTGGCGAGCTGATTTTTTTAATGAATTAAATGAGGAAGTAAAAGCTACACATTTTAAATATGGTTCTGCTATACCTACACCTCTATCGCAAATGCATTTATATCCGATTAGTGGTGCAGCCGGAAGGGTTGGCTCAGAAGATACCCCATGGGCTTACAGAGATGCAAAGTATGCCGGGGTAATTGTAGGGGTAGATCCTGATCCTGCAAATGCCAAAAAGATTACAGATTGGTGTAAAGCATATTGGGAGGCATTGCATCCACATTCGGCAGGAGGAGCCTATAGTAACTTTATGATGGATGAAGGTCAGGAGCGGGTGCAAGCTTGTTATAAACACAATTATACTCGTTTAGCCCGGATTAAAAAGCAATATGATCCTCATAATTTATTTAAAGTAAATCAGAATATCAGGCCAGAGGAATGATAAATGTATGCTCTATCTTTTGAAATGTAAAGGAAAGTATGTTGAGCAAAAAGGATGGTTTTTTGGTATTATTTTATATCTGAATAGAAGAATAAAAAAGGCTTCCCGTTTGAGAAGCCTTTTGTGTATTATTCAATTTGTCTTTCTTTAAAAAACATACCTGATATTTAAACCAAAGCTGTCAGCAATAAAATCGGTATCCTCAATAATATTAAGGTATGGACGCCAGTCGAGTCCTATGGCCATTGGAAAATCAAAACGATACTCCAAACCAACCTCACCTGCAACACCAAGGTTAAAATTACTACCAATGTAAGTGGTGGCACCGGCACCAGTGTACCAGTTTAATCCCTGAACGTCGCCCAATGGTTTATAGATGAAATCCCAAAGAGCATCAATGCCTACACCATCGCCAAAAGATACATCGGCATGGATTCTACTGAATTCTCCAAGACTGAAAATACCATCTATGGCTACATTGTTATCGCCAAAACTTCCAAAACGAATACCAACCTCCTGGGCATTAGACAAGGTTCCGATTCCCATAAACAGGACTGCAATAATTATTAGTTTCTTCATAAGTAATGAGTTTGATTGTTAATTAGGTTGCTTGAATGAATTACAGAACAAAGAAATGACTTTTTTGTTTAAAGTCAATCCTTCAGCTTAGTTTATTTTACTGGGCTGACAGGGAATTTCTTCATCAGGGCATTAATTTTTTTCGGTATAGTTTTTTCGCGTCTCGAAGGATTTTCGTCAATGGTTGATTTAGCAATACCCTGCCAAACCTGATCTTTTGAGTCCCCGTCAAAAACATCAACAACTAATGTCCCTTGTAGGTAATCTTCTTCGGTGTAGGTTGTGGTGGCATAACCATGTCCCCATCCGCCCCTGTATCGTCTATAACCGCGGTAACTGCGACCATAATAATCAGTGTATGCAGTAGTAGATGTTTGTTGGTCAACTACCACAAATAGTGTAATAGCAATGTCACCGTTTTCTTCTGCATAAGTCATCCCCCTGGCATCCATTTCTTTTTTGAAGGACTCTTTTATTCTTTTTTTGTCGAACGAACTAAGCATCTTGTCGCTATCGTCTTGCCAACCTAAAAAGTTATACGTTTTATATTGGGTAAAATCAACTGATTTATCCTGATCGGTAACAACTTTAACTGAAGAGCAGGAAGCCATAGCTATGGCAATGAGGATGGTTAAGTAATTTAAATTTCTCATGATTTAAGCTTTAATAATTAAGATTCTAAAATTGAATTCAAGATACTAAATCTGTGAAAATAAAAAGTGGCTAAATTAATTATTGGTGTCTGATTAATTTTAAAATAATGCTACACATTAAAAATTAGTAGGATATTATATAATTTTTTCAATTAAAGACTTTGTTTTTCTGCCTTTGACAAAATGCGTTAAAAAAAGTAAATCAATAAACGTAAAGAAATCAAAGCTGTTCGAAGAAGGAGTTCTTTGATTTTAGTGTATTGATTTGGTTTTTAGCAATTTTATCATCAGCGGCGGCGCAAATTGCAGTGCAATTTGTGTTTACTTTTCTCTGCTGTAGGAGAATTAGAGCAAAGCGATAATCACGAACACAAAAAGAAAACATAAGTGAGCTAAAAGTAAAAGCCAGCCTGGCTTAAAGACAAATATTTAATTCATTACATATTGATAGTTTTATCTGACAATAGTGAAAAATAAATAAAGAGTTTATATGTCATAACAAGTAAACCAAAATCACTTTAACTTGTTGACTATCATATAACCATTAAAACCTATATTATGCCTTCAGTAAATATTTATTTAACGTTTAACGGGAATTGCGAAGAAGCCTTTAATTATTATAAATCGGTTTTGGGTGGTGAGTTACAAATGTTGAGCAGGTTTAAAGAGATGCCGCCTGACGACTGTAAGAAATTGCCGGAAGAGGATCTTGAAAAAATTATGCATGTGAGTTTACCGGTAGGTAAAGAAACAGTTTTAATGGGTAGCGATGCCGGCGGAGAATGGGCAAAAGGATACAAACATGGGAATAATTTTTCTGTTTCGGTGAGCGCAGATAGCATGCAGGATGCCGATCTGTACTTCGAAAAACTCTCTGCGGAAGGAGTTGCCCTAATGCCCATGGACAAAACCTTTTGGGGCTCTTATTTTGGGATGCTTACCGATAAGTATGGCATTAATTGGATGATTTCTTTCGACCAAAATTCTGAATAAGAAAAGATCTGTGAAAAATGTTGGCATGCCGTTTGTGAAAGAAACCTTTGTAATCACAAAAGAAAAGCCGATGAAAGATTTCTCAAAAGCAGAAAAAGTCGCTGTTAAGTATTTGCTTGAATGGGGACGACGTGGCGAAATAGATTTTCCGGATGCTGTGGTCACCTCATATTTTAATTTGTTATCAGGTGATGCACATGTTCAGCGAGAAGCCGTGCGGGTACTTTGTAGCCACATAGAAGGAGTCATCGATAAAGATAAGTTAAAACAAGTAGAGAAAGAGATGCTCTCTTGTATTGATTGATAGTATAATAAAGAGTCATATTAAAGCGCTTAAAACATCAGGTTTTAGGCGCTTTTGTTTTTTAGGCCTTCTTACCGTTGACAGTTTATAGCTTTCCATTGTAACTTTAATATTTGGTATAATATTTTTAGAGGAGGATAGGATATGAATAAGCAAGAGATCATTGAGTTTGCCAACAATAATCCGGTGTGTTATTTGGCAACTATAGAGGAAAATAAACCTCATGTTCGGGCCATGTTAATGTGGTATGCAGACGAAACAGGTTTTTATTTCGAAACCCTTTCGCCCAAAGAAATGAGCAAGCAAATACATATGAATCCCCAGGTGGAGGTGTGTTTTTATAATCAGCCTGAAGATGTGCTGGATGCAAAAGAATTAAGAGTGTCTGGTAATATTGAGTTTGTAGAAGACAAAGAGGTGTTGGATAAAGCTTTTAAAAATAGAGAATACCTGGAAGATTTGGCTGGTCAACCCATTCGTAAATATATGGAGGTATTTAGAATCGCTCATGGAGATGCGCATTTCTGGAATCTAAAAACAGATGTGCTTAAAGAGCACCAATTGGAGCATTTAGTGTTTTAGCATTGTTTGATAGGTAGAACTATTACTGTATCTGTTTTTTTTGTTACTGTAGTTGAAGGTGAAAATATAGCTGGCCTTTGAAACAGAGAAATTTGCCAGACAATAATGATTAATTAGTGCAGATGAAACGAACATGTAAATTTTAATCATAAAAATTACACACAGAGTAAGGAAATACGAAGTATTCATGAACACCTTAAAGTGTAATATTTAGTGAATAATAAAATTTCTTGTGAGTTCCATGTGACAACTGATAGAAAATTTAAACACATGAAAAAATCATTAAAAATATTGTATTGGTTGCCGCGTTGTATCTGTATAGCAGCAATACTGTTTATAAGCTTGTTTGCCCTTGATGTGTTTGCTTCAGGGCAAGGTTTCTGGATTCAGATTAGGGATTTTATTATTCATTTAATTCCTTCATTTGTATTGCTTATTGTTTTACTAATAGCATGGAAGTGGGAGTTTGCAGGAGGTGTTATTTTTTGCCTGTTAGGTTTAGGATTAACTCCGTTTGTTTTTATGCTGAATTATAGAATGAATAATTCCATCTGGATGAGTTTGAGTATAATATCCATGATTACACTTCCTTTTGTATTGGTAGGTGTATTGTTTATTGTTGGTCATTTTAAAAAACAAAAGTTAAGCCGGTTGCAGCATTAATAAAACAACAATCTCTAAATTCAATGAGGGCAGGTTCAAGCTTCACAAAAACTTTCTTTATATTGCCTTCAAAAAATAAAGAATGAAGATAATATCATGGAATGTGAACGGCATAAGAGCTGTAGCCAAAAAAGATTTTTTTAGTGATTTTGAGAAGATGGATGCTGATGTTTTGTGTTTACAGGAAACTAAAGCACAATGTGGTCAGGTAGTCGAGGTGTTGCAAGATGTTGAAGGTTATCATGTATATTCAAATTCTGCTAAAAAGAAAGGTTATTCGGGAACTGCAATTTTGTCGAAAACAGAACCTATAAATGTAATACGTGATATGGGTATTGATGAGCATGATACCGAAGGACGCGTATTGTGTTTGGAGTATGATAAGTTTTATCTGGTCAATGTATACGTGCCTAATTCAGGAAGTGATTTAAAGCGTTTGGATTATCGGCAAAAGTGGGACAAGGCTTTTTTTGATTACCTGAAAAGTTTGGAAAAATCAAAGCCTGTAATTGCTTGTGGCGATTTTAATGTGGCCCATAAAGAAATTGACCTGGCGCGTCCAAAACCAAATTATAATAAATCGGCTGGTTTTATGCAGGAAGAAATTGATGGCATGGACCGTTTTACTCAAGGCGGACTAAAAGATACCTTCCGTCATTTTTATCCTGAGCAGGCAGATATTTATTCGTGGTGGAGTTATCGTGCAGGGGCAAGAGGTAAGAATGTAGGCTGGAGAATCGACTACTTTTTATCCAGTGAATCATTTCTTCCATCTATTAAAGATGCTTTTATCATGAACGAGGTAATGGGTTCCGACCATTGTCCTGTGGGTGTTTTATTAGAGAAGTAGAAAAATAAAAGTCCGGCTTTCTATTGCCGGACTTCATATTTTAGGAGGTTTTATAGATTATTAGTTAGTTCTTTTGCTAGCTGTATAATCGCTTGCTATTTCAGGTTTTTCTGCTCTTGTTAAAGAAACAGGCATGAAAATCCAGGAACCAATATATGATTTGTCTGCTTTTATTGCAGTACTTTTACTTTTTCCATCTTTATAGTATTTTCCGTTTACAAACTTTCCGTTCTTATATTTTTCTTCAACAAATATATCGCCTCCAAAGTACAGAATCCATTCACCATCTCGTTTGTAGTCTTTGTAATAACCTTTTATGTCTAAGTTGTTTGCGTTACTGAAGTCAGGTTTAGAAAATTCCCAGAATCCATTTCCGTTGGTTAATAAATCATTGCCATTTTCGTCGTAATATTTAACGATATTAAAATTGCCATTATTAATGGTAATTGTTTGATTAGGTAAGCCGCTTTTATGGAAGTATAGTACAGAATCAACTATTTGATCTTCCTTAAAGTACATACGCGATTGCAGATTTCCATTGGCAAAGTAAAAATTAAATTTTCCATACTTTTTGTCCTGTTTGTATCTGCCGCTACAGTATAAATTACCCGATTTATTATAATCCCAGAATGGCCCTTTTCTGTAATCAATTATGGTGAAAGGAGCTGAAGTATTGTCGTTTGATCTGTTATTTACAAATACTCTCCAATTACTAATTCTAGTGTACTCAGAACTGTTTTTAGAACTTATTTGCCATAGTGCATTGTAGTAAGTTTTGTGAAAATGTGGTGATATCCAGATTTCATCAAGTATTTCACTCTTGTTGTTTTTTAGGTATTTAAGATCATTGATAAGGTATGAGCGTTCATTTTTTCCAAGTTCTTTTGTTGCCTTGGTATGTATAGCTGCCACCTTAGGTAAAAAAGGATTTTGGTTTAATATCTTATTTGCAACGGAATAAGTATTTTGTAAGTTCCCTTCCTTTTGATACAGTTTCAGTGAATCTTGCAACTGATGAATAGAAGCTGTTTTGAGTTTAAGTTTAAACCTTACCGGCACATAAAAGGTATAGGCAACGGGTGTGTTGTAAATTGTTGCGCTTTCAATCCAATATTTTTGAGAAGATTTAATAGCTTCTGCAATGGAGTTGTTAAAATTAAGGTTGGTAGATGATATAATTTGAATGTCTTCGATTGTTTTATTTGCAGATACTATAAATTTAGCCATGCAATAGCATTCCAATTCCTGATTATAAGCATCTATGCTATATTTAATTTTTTTGGTAAGATATTCGTTAAAGTTGGAATGGTACTCACTTTTAAAAACTGGTGGAATAGGAAGAGTTTTAGAGGTTGGAGCAGTAGTTTTGCCATTAAGGTTGAGGTCGGTACACTTATAAAAGAAAAATCGATTACTTGATTTGTTTTTTTCTTTGGCATATTGCCAATCGAGGCAGGCTTCTGTTTTTCTTTTTTGGTTATACCTGGCTAAACCTCTGCCGTAATAGCTATTGTAGTCCATTGGATTTTCACCAATCAAAACATTAAAATCATATTCCGCTTTTTTGTAATCACCGGTTTCAAGCAGAAAAGCAGAACGGTATTTGTAATAGTATAGTTTTCCGGGCTCAAATAAAATGGCCATATCTAAATAATAATTGGCCATGTCTGTATTTTTTAGTTTGTCATATGACTGAGCTTTTAGATAAAAGTAGCGATGATCTTTAGGAGCCAATTCAAAAGCTCGTTCTATATCAGTTAAGGATTTATTATACTGTCCCAAATAATAATAACAATAGCTTCGCCTGAAATAGGTGTTGTGTTCTTCAGTTCCCTGTTCAATGATTTCACTAAATAATTGTTCGGCTTCAGCATATTTTTTTTCGTTAAATAATTCGCTGGCCTTGTTGTATGTGTCTCCAGGTGCCACTTCGGGCGAAATTACTGTTTGAGCAAATATTGTATTTGAGATGCAGATTATTGCCGCTGCAGCGGCAAGGCGAATAGAATAATTAAGCATGACGGGTTATTTTTGATTCGCCTTAAAAATATAAATAACAATGGAAAATCTAATATGTAAAGTTAAGATTCTTTTAGTTCTAATATTAAGATGACATATCTCTCTCCCTGGAAGGTGAAATGTCGGGTGGAGTAGCGTAAAATTTTATTTTCTTTTTTACCCATTTCATTATAAAAAGGACGTGTAATTTCTTTGTTGACAGTTGGGGTGTTTTCTAAATACGAGGAGATTGCACTCATCCGTATTTCACATGAAAAACACCTGGAAGTTTTACCACATTCCTTGGTTTCTTCTATTTGGTAAGCACAACCAATAGCCTCTCCACATTTTATGTAGTTTAAATTTGATTTGGTACTATGTGGAAATAATGAAGTAATGGCATCATTAAACGAAACAAGCTCCATACGCGTATTTAAGAGCAATATACAGCTGTTAATATTATTGAGCACAAGAGTTAAAAATTCATTTGAGCCTCTTAAGAAATCGAAAGTAACATTGGTTGAAGCCAGATTAGTATACATAGTACAAGATTTTAAGTGAAAATGATTATTTAAGATAATTAGTTTTTTGCATAAAATCAATGCGTTGTATCATAAGCAATTGTCAGGTTAGTTTCATTTTATATGTTTTTCGAACAAAAGTTCAATTTTGCATTTTTAGTAAAATGTCACAATCATTTGTTTTGCAGTGATTATGATTTGCTTATATTGCGAGGACAAACCGGTTTATACTTATCTGTTGATGTTGAAATTTAAGTGCTTCATACTTACTCTTTTGTTATTTTGTGCCATTGATATTTGGGCTCAGATACCTCAGGTTGGTAATCCTACAAAAGAAGACATTGAAAAAGCAGACTCCACGCTACAAAGTGCACCAAAGTCTAAAAATTTTATGTTTACCCCTTACGTGGCACCTTCGTATTCTCCTGAATTACAGTTTTTATTTTCGGCTGGTGGGTTAATGTCCTTTAAAGTGCAACCTGACAATCCAATTGTGGAGAGGTCGAGTATACCATTTTCGGTGGGCTATAGCTCCAATGGATCAACAGCTATATCTATTCTGCCATATATTTATGGTAAAAATGATAGTTATCGGATATTAACCCAGTTTTACTTTAAGGATATGCCAGATAATTATTGGGGGGTTGGTTTTGAGGCAGGAGACAGGGTATCTCAGCCGGATTCCACAACAAATTATCATCGTTTATGGTGGTCGGTTGAAGGTAAGATTGTAAAAAAAATCTCTAAAGGTTTCTTTATTGGAATAAGTTACGACATTAATCAAACCAAAGCGGGGAATCTTAATTCTTATATGAAGGAGGATAAGTATATCAAGGAATATGGAAAAGATATTTCCAATGTTGGACTGGGCTTAGTTATAGAACTTGATCATAGAGATAATGCTCAAAATGCCTACAATGGTTATCTTTTAAGCCTGGCATTAACTGAGTATAATAAAATCATTACATCATCAAATAACGAGTTTGCCAAGTTAACTTTTGATGCCAGAAAATATTTTCCTCTGCACGATAGAAAAACATTAGCCATCCAAGTGAAAACGCAATTTGCAGATGGCGATGTGCCCTGGTCTGATCTGCCACAATTAGGTACACCTTTTGATTTAAGAGGTTACCAGTGGGGACGATATAGAGATAAAACAGCTTTGTTTGGATTGGTGGAGTATCGTCATATGTTTAATCGGAAAACTCCCAATAAAAATGGTAATTATACCAGTCCTGCCGGTTTTGTGTTGTGGGCCGGAACAGGCTCTGTGGCTCCGGCTTATAATAAAATGAATGACTGGTTGTTTAATGCAGGGGTAGGGTTTAGGCTCGAGATTCAACCCCGTATGAATGTGAGGATTGATTACGGAATAGCTAAAGATAATCAAGCCTTTTATATCACCTTTAGTGAAGCATTTTAAACCCGCATTATGTATTAGAACTTCGTCATGAACATTGAAAGCACGATAAAACAAGGCTTTACTGAGACGAGGCATAGCATCGTTCTGGTGAGTTGAAGTGAAGCAACAAAGTGTCTTGATTTGAAGTGATATCAATGTGTAATAGATTTTCTAATGCATAAAGCGGGTTAAAGAGTGCTAAGCTTCCTTTGTTAATGTTCGTTAATTATACATCCTTAATTCATTTTTGGTACTACTCTTGCTTCTGTTATGTCTGAAGATAAAATTCAGCGTTATGGAAAAAGAAGTAACATTGGCCATGCAAAAAGTATTGGTGGCCGGAGCAATTACATTTATGCTCCTGCTTATACTCGTCATCATTTAGTCGCAAAAACAATCTGCCATAGTTCATAGGTCAGATGAATATCTGAGCATTTAATGATGACGGTTGAAAAGATAATTTGATATTTATTTAGTTGTTTGAAAGAGGATTTCATTTGTTTGCAATTGTACATACAATTCTATTGAAATCCTCTTTTTTATTATCGCTAAATTATTGAGCTATTTCTACCAGTATAATGTTGTTTAAAACATTAAATTCTACTTTTGAATCTTTTACAATTGATGTTTCGTTAGTGTATGCGTTTCTTAATTCTACGCCGTCTTTAAATATATCCCCAACATTAACAAAGTCTTTTTTTTGAGCAGAAGTTTTAAGAATTACCCGGTCTTTAATGTTATCACTTTCGTATATTCGGGCAAAGGTATTTTTGTCAATTGTTATTTGTCTGCCTGCACCAACAGAAATATGTTTTTTTCTAAAACTTCCCAATTTTTGCCAGTGATCTAAAGTCTTTGTTTCTTGTTCCCATATATAATCTCCCCTATATCCATGGGTAGGATCCGAAGCATTGTTTTTAACCGATTGGCGGCCAACTTCATCACCATAAAATATTTGTATGGCTCCGGGTGCCAGGAGTAAGCAGGTTCCGCAGTTAATCATATTTTGGCTTTGTGTGTCTCTTTTGTAGGTATTGTTTAAAAAGCTTACGGTCGACCAATTATTTCTTTGGTTAAGTTCATTGGCATATTGTTGCCAGGTAATGCCAATGCTGTCCAGGTTCCCGTTTTTAGGAAATGTAAAATTTACTACCGAAGCAAAACCTGAAGAGGCATAGTTAGGGTAGTATTCAATACCGGCATCCCAGATGTCGCCTGTCATCCAAAAATCACTTGTCCATTTTGCGCATGGTTTAATTTTGTTGTTTTGTCTCCATGTGTCCAGGGCTTGATTACAAGCTGTGTTTAATTCTTTCCATCGATAGGTATCCACATTATCCAGTACATCACACCTGAAGCCGTCGATGCCAAATTCTTCAACCCACGCGGCCAACCATTTAATGATATATTCAGCAGGTGGTATATTTAAATTTGTTCTGTATTTTACAGCGGAAGAATTTATCCATGCTGTATTTGAATCTGCTTCAGCATTCCATTTGTTTTTATATAAAGGCGGTAAATCAACAGGTGTATTTGATTCTGTTCTGAAATCAGGTAATCCGAAAATACTTTCCGTTAAAACATCTTTATCAACTTCATCTTTACTTCTAATCCATGCATTTCCCCACCAGTTTTCCCACACCGAGTCGCATTCAAAATTAAAGTGACTTAAATAATCATAGGCATTGTAATGTTCTCCGGAAAGGCTATTGCTGATTAAGCCTTCAGTGTGCTTTGTGGCTTGTGCTTCAGTCATGTCGACACCACCAAAGTTATACTGAACAGCATCAAGCAGGGTTTGATAGCCCGGGTGGTTAATGCCGGCATCCATAACTATGCGTATGTTCCTGGCGTGGGCCGCATCAACAAATGTTCTAAATTCTTCGATGGTACCAAAGTTTTTATCCATTTGTGTAAAATCCATGGGGTAGTAACCATGATATGCATAATGTGGAAAATCATTTGTACTTCCTCCACCAACCCATCCGTGAATTTGCTCGTATATACCGGTAATCCAAAGTACATCAACTCCCAGTTTATCAAAGTAGCCTTCGTTTAGTTTTTGCGTTAACCCGACTATATCACCCCCATGGAAAGTAGCAATATTTTTGGTAGGATTTCCATAGTCGATTTTTCTGCCATAGTTGATGTCATTATGATGATTGCCGTTATAAAACCGGTCGATATAAACAAAGTAAAGGCTGGCGTTATCCCAGCTGAATATATTATCATGTGTAATAGGTTTACCTGTATTTATGCAAGATGTGCTTATCAAGCAAAGATAAATGGCAATACAAGTTCTAAAGATTTGTGTTTTTTTCATTGTATTTATTTGGGTAATGGGCATAACACTCCATCAGTAATTGATACAATACTGATGGAGTGAAAATAATAAGTGAATTTATTGATAAGGTATTTATAGTTTTATCAGAGTAAGATTTCCGAGTAATGCCTTGTTATAATCAAAATTCATATTTTCATTTTCATCTTCAAACGATATTTGAAAATGGTTTACACCTTTGTTTAATTGAGCTTTTATGATATTGGTTTGCCCAATGCTGGCCCATTCGTTTTGACCTCTTTGTGCCATCACAATGGGAGAGGAGAATTGTTTGTTGATCAGCAACGTTCTGATGGCGCATTTGTTATCGGTATTCCATGGACCATTGCCATTGGTGTAGTCAAAGTAAAGGTGATATAAGCCCTCTTTTTTAATGTTTATTTTCCAATTTAAAGTTCTATTTTTTGTTTTGGATAACTCAATCATGCTTTTAGGAGAAGATTCAACCGATATTGAGCGATCTTTAGCAAAAGGGTAAATTTTAAAAGTGATTTTATTAGTAGTAATTACTAACGGTTCGCTAAAAAACGAAACATCGCCTTCAGAATCAATGGCTCGTATGGTATATTCACCTAATATATTGTTGGTGTTGTATGTTAAGTTACTTGTTGTTTCAATGTTTTGGCCATTTTTATAGATTTCATAATTTGTGGCGCCATCAATTTCTTTCCAGCTTAAAAGTCCGTCTTTGTTTTCGACTGATGGTGTTGCCAAATGAAATTTATTATCAACCAAATTAACTTTTCCATCTATATTGTTGTTGGCCATTTTAATTTCAATATGATGAACACCTTCTCCAATTAAAGAAACTGCATGTTGGTCAATCAGCTTTCCATCCAGTTTAAAGCTTTTAATCTGGTTTCCATATCCGGAGATTTTAATGTTGAAGATTTTGTCTCTGATTTTAAGATTTTGCAATTCCATTTTAGATTGGTAGGCTTTAGGAATGGTTGGGGTAAAGCCTATGGTGTTTTCCGGAGAAAAACCAATACCGAATAAAATTTTGTACACCATTCCCAGGTTACCACCAACACTCCATAACTGCCTGTCCGAATTAAGTGCAGTAATAAAATCGCCGTTTTCAGCCACCATATTTTCTTTATTGGTTAAAAACATGGCTGAAGCCCTGTAAAATGAACTCATTCCATGTTCCAATGCGGTTCCGTTTCCTGCTTTTGCAGCAGCCATATTCCAGAAAGCTTGTACAAATGGCCAAATGCCGTTGTTGTGATATGGTCGCATATCAGGTATTTGAGGATATACACAGGGCATCCCCCAAGTAACAAATGGTGTACTCTCAATAACGGTTTGAGTTTTATCTCCTGCCACATCAAACAATACAGCAAACGCTTCACCAAGAGCCTCTGATTTTGGAGATTGAAGATCAAAGTTTCGCCCAAAAAGATATTGGATGTAATATCCTTTGTCTTCGTTCCAAAAATGTTGGTTGATGGCTGATTTTAAATCATCAGCCCAAGTAGAATATTGCTCTGATAGTTTGTTTTCGTTTTGCAATTTGGCCATCTCCGACAGGATGGTTAATGTTTGGTAATGAACCATATTTGTGCCCAGGTTTTGAGAACTGTATATATCTACATTATCCATCCATCTGGGGTAAGTTTGAACTCTCCAGTCTAGAAAAGAAGATTCTCCACGGTATAGTCCGGTGTTTGCATTGTACACTACTTTTCTATCGTCATCAACCGAATTTTTAATGACCTGGTAGGCATAGTCAAGCATAAGCTGATCGCCGGTAATTAAATATATTTCCCATGCTGCCAGTGCCCACGTAGTTCTATCAGAGGATACAGGCCAGGCACCTCCGGAACCGGTATCCTGAATAATTCTGTTTCTTTTTGTTTTTTTGAGTAATGAATGCCTTGCTCGTTGTGCGTCAGCTATTCCCATACCCAATATAATGGCATAACTTACATCGCGTGTCCATACACCTTCCCATTTGGCACCGGTTCTAAAAGTTCCGTCATCTTCACTTAATAACACCGTTTCCTCTAATGCCATATTGTATAGCGACTGAATTAATGGATTATCAGTTTTTAGAACAGGGTATTTGGATATATCCTGGGTTAATTTCCAATCGGGTTTAATATATCGGTCAGGATCATGTGTATTGATGTTGATGGTAAGCTCAAATATATGATCTCCATCTTTATCATGTAATTCAACGTCGCCACCAAGGTTTTCAAAGTCAAAATTTAAAGGAACAATATTGCCAGCAACAGAAACTCCTTTGAAATCATCTTTATATATTTTATCACCATTTAAATCTTCGAAGTAACCCATTTTTTCAAAGGCATTAAAAACAGGACTCATGTCGAGTTTTATTTTTAGGGTAGTATTTAGCTCCAAAGGTTCATTGATGCCAGATTCTTTATCGATATACTGCTTTCCAAAAGTAATGAGTGGAGTTTCGTAAATACCGTTTGTTGGCTTTACAACAATTTGATGATTGGTGTTAAAAGGCAACTCATTGTCTTTTTGGTTGATGCTAAATTTTAATTCAATGGTTCGCGTGCGCGGATTATTATCCGGACTTTTATAGTTGCTGGTCATACTGCCATCAGAAAGTACCTTTGCTTCAAAATCACCTTGGGTTACTTTGTTGTTATAGACAGTGAAATCTTTGTTTTGATAGAGTTGTTTTGGAGACTGTTTACATCCAAATAAACTTGCTATAGCTAGTATGTAAGTAATTTTTTTCATGAGTATATCGTTTTTTACTCAAAGCGAGCGTTTTGTTTTTGGTGTTAAAATAAAGTGTGCTTAATTAATAACAGGTTTAAATTCAATGGCGCATCCTCCTCCGGCAGCAAGGTTTATGCTTAACGAATCATTGTATAAAACAGTTGTTTGGGTAATGGTATACTCGTATGGATTATCTTTCCAGTGGGCACTTTTCCCATCTGCATATATAATTGCTTTATACTCCTTGTCGGTGTCTAAAAAGTCAAGCTTTATTTCAAATGTTCTTGGTTTTTCATTGCTAATGGAGCCTAAATACCAATTGTCGGAATCTCTGTCTTTTCTGGCTATGGTAAAGTATTTTCCTATTTCGGCATTAATGGTTTTTGAATATTCCCAATCCACAGGTACACTTTTTATAAACTCAAACATCGATAAATGTTCTTTGTAGTGTTTGGGTAAATCACAAGCCATTTGAACAGGTGAATAAATGGTCACATAAAGGCCCAATTGTTTGGCCAGAGTTGTAGATACTCTGCTGGGATAATCATCACCCCTGTATTCTTCGTAAGTAAGGCGGAAAACTCCAGGTGTAAAATCTGTTGGTCCGGATAATCCTCTGGTGAAAGGAATTATGGTGGTATGATTTGGCGGGTTTGGCGGATTACCCCAGGCGTTATATTCCTGCCCGCGAACACCTTCTCGAGCCAGAAAGTTAGGATATGTTCTGCGTAAACCAGTGTCTTTTATAGGTTCGTGCGCAACAACAGAAACTTTGTTTTGTGCAGCCAGTTCAATAACCCTTTGGTAATGATTTACCATCCATTGGCCGTGATGAAATTGTTTATTGTCAATTTTTCCAACATATCCGGTTTTAACAGCCTCTATGCCTAGTTTACCATATAACTCAAAGGCGTCTTTCATTTGAGGTTCATATTCATAGGCTACTTTACCTCCTGTTTCGTGGTGACCAATAATAGTCATATCTCTATCATTGGCATATTGTTGAACCTTTTCAATATCAAAGTCGGGGTAGGCTTTTGTAAAATCCCAATTGCTCCATGTTTCCCATCCTATATTCCAACCTTCAACAAGTAATCCTTTAAAACCATGGGTTGAGGCAAAATCAATCATTTCCATGGCATATTCCGTTGTGGCACCATGGTTTTCGCCTTGATGCCATGTTTTTGTATCAAGATGCATATCCCACCAAATACCCATATACTTCATTGGCTTTACCCAGCTCACATCACCAAGTTTATTGGGCTCGTTAAGGTTAAGAATCATATCTGAATCAACTAATCCCGTAGCATCATCAGCAAGCAAAATTACACGCCAGGGACTTGTCATTGTTTTTAGAGTTTTAACTTTAATACCATCAGGCCATGGAACTAAATCACAATCAAAACCATTACCATTGTTTTTAAGTGTCATTGCTGCATAATCAACAAGAGCAGCCTCATGAATGGAGAAATGCTTTCCACTTTTAAGTTTTGCTGTTAGGGGAGTATGGGCTGTGTCAACTTTCGCTAACTGACTTTGTTGATATAATAATTCGTAGCTGTCATAATCCGCGTGTATCCACCAGTAATCTGCATCAGCAGGGGTATTGAACTGTGTTAGTTCGTTTAATAAATGTAGACTGTCTAAATTTTGCTCGGGTACAATATATCTAAAGGCTATACCATCATTAAATGATTTTAAATGAAGCTCTAACTTATGCTGATCATTTTTTAATTCAATAACCATTGAGTTGTGATGATCTGTAATTATTTTCTTTTCTCCCCAACTTGTTTCCCACTTTTCTTGGGTTGTAAATGTCTTTTTTTGTGTAATAGAGTTGAATTGACGGAGGGTTAATTCTTTAAAATCAAGTCCAAGCTTGGAGCTGGTAATGATTGTTTCTGAATTTCGTTTTACGTTGTATGAAACTTCACCGTTTACGAGAGAAACTGTAATTTTATTTTTATGGTCGGCCGATGATAAACTGAATTCATGTTTTTGGGAGCAGGATACAAATCCAAAGTATATCATAATTAGTAAGGATAGCTGTTTCATATTGGATAATTGTTAATAGTTAGAACTTATTTTTGTTGCTATCAAAGTAACAGGCTTTTAAGGGTAATGAATAAATGTATATATAAAATATAGAAGGAGTTAATGTTTAACTATATTGTCGTTCAGTATTATAGCTTAAGTTTTTGCTCTAATAAATATAGATAAAATAAAGAGTGTATTCAAGATACAAGATGGACGCCTGAGTAAAATGTTATCTTTGGCAAAAATTAAGTACCTATCATTTCATCATAAAACAGAACACGAATACCCATTTTATAATGATAAAGAAAAAGTTAAAGCCAATTATGTTCGTCGGAACAGGTTCCGATGCAGGGAAAAGCATAATCAATGCAGGGTTTTGCAGAGTTTTTAAGCAAGACGGGTATAATCCCGCTCCTTTTAAAGCGCAAAATATGTCCTTAAATAGTTATGCAACGCCCGAAGGACTGGAGATTGGCAGAGCTCAGGCTGTTCAGGCTGAGGCGTGTCAGATTGAACCTTCGGTGAATATGAACCCGGTACTTTTGAAGCCTACAGGAGAATTAAAGTCACAGATTGTATTAATGGGTAAGCCGGTGGGCGACCAGTCTGCTTATGAATATTTTCAGGAGAATGATAGAGCAGAGCTGTTTGAAGCTGCCGTTAAATCATTTAATGAATTAAGTGAGGAGTTTAATCCGGTAGTGATGGAAGGCGCAGGAAGTATCTCTGAGCTAAATTTAAAAAAACGTGATATCACCAATATGCGAATAGCCCTAAAAACAGGGGCAGATGTATATTTAATTGCAGATATTGACAAGGGTGGTGTTTTTGGAAGTGTTTATGGTACTATAGCTTTACTCGAGCCGGAAGAAAAAAAACACCTAAAGGGTGTTATAATAAATAAGTTTCGGGGAGATGCCCGTTTGTTTGAAGAGGGAAAGCAGATATTAAAGGAAATTACAGGAAAACCGGTTGTGGGTGTGCTGCCGTTTTTTAACGATTTATATATAGAAGAAGAGGATTCGGTCAGTTTGATCAATAAGAGCAACAGGGCTGTACACGGTAAGGTAAATGTGGCTGTGATAAAATTAAATCAGCTGAGTAATTTTACAGATTTTAATGCTTTGTCAATGCATCCCGATGTAAACCTCTATTATACATTGGAAAAACATGAGCTTGAAAGTGCTGATGTGATCATCATTCCCGGTTCAAAAAATACCATTTCCGATTTAAATCATTTATATGAGCTAGGCATCACAGATGTAATAAAAGATGCTTATTATAAACACAATAGAAAGGTAATCGGGATATGCGGAGGTTACCAGATGATGGGGTTAAGTATTAAGGATCCGCATCAGGTAGAGAGTACGGTTCCGGAAGTAAAAGGATTAGGTTTGTTACCTGTAGAAACAATTCTTGAACAAACCAAAGTGACAGAGCAAGGCTCGTTTTATTTCCGTGAGCTGGAAGAGTTGTGCTCAGGTTATGAAATACATATGGGTAAAACTATACCGGCAGGAGATGAGTATTTACCTGTGAATAGAGTGAGTACTGCCGAGAATGAAGGCTGCAGAAAAGATGATAAATGTTGGGGGTCCTACTTCCATGGAATATTGGATAATCCTGTAGTCATTAACCAAGTTTTAAAGGATTATGGTATTAGTCATACCAATTTTAATTATCATCAGTTTAAAGAAGATAATTATAATAAATTGGCCGGCTATATCCGTGAATATATCGACTTGAATTTTATTTATTCTCAATTAGAGAATGCAGCAACAGATTCATAGCTAAATTTCATTACCTTTAGTATAGGATCATTATATGCCAATGTTAATCGTGATTGGGTACGCTTACGTTTAAAAAATCCAGTACATATATATATTAATGATTGTTATCATGAAGTTGGGTTGAGTTAAGATTGCTTGTTGGTTTATCGGGTTGGTAGTGAGTTTGTTATGTGTGTGTGTTGAAAAAGATTATAACAGTGTTAAATGTCATGAGTTTGGTAAGTTGAATTGTATAATTTTGAATCGTAACAAACAATAAAAACGTATTGCCATGGATGCAAAAATAAAAGAGTTCATAGACGGAGTTAGGATGAAAAATCCTGGTGAAGATGAATTTTTACAAGCTGTTCAGGAAGTTGTAGAAACGGTATGGGATTTTTATCAGGAAAATCCTCATTATCAGAAGGCAAAGATCCTTGAGCGAATGACAGAGCCTGAGCGCGTGATCATGTTTAGAGTACCATGGGTTGATGATAGCGGTGAAGTTCAGGTAAACAGAGGTTATAGAGTAGAATTTAATAGTGCCATCGGACCTTACAAAGGAGGATTGCGTTTTCACCCAAGTGTTACTTTGAGTGGTTTAAAGTTTTTAGGTTTTGAACAAACCTTCAAAAATAGTTTAACAAGCCTTCCGATGGGTGGAGGAAAAGGAGGTTCTGATTTTAACCCTAAAGGAAAGTCAGACAATGAGATAATGAAGTTCTGTCAGGCATTTATGAGTGAGCTTTATCGTCATATAGGACCTAATACTGATGTGCCAGCCGGTGATATTGGTGTTGGCGGAAGAGAGATTGGTTACTTGTTTGGTCAGTATAAAAAACTTAGAAATGAGTTTACCGGTGTGCTAACCGGAAAAGGTTGGGAATTTGGAGGAAGTTTAATTCGTCCTGAAGCAACCGGTTTCGGAGCCATTTATTTTGTGCGCGAAATGCTTGCTTTAAAAGGAGAATCGCTTAAAGATAAAACTATAGCACTCTCAGGATTTGGAAATGTGGCATGGGGAGCTGCCTTAAAAGCAGTGGAGCTTGGAGCTAAGGTGGTTACCTTATCAGGACCGGACGGGTACGTTTATGATCCGGATGGTGTTTCCGGAGATAAAATTGATTTTCTGCTTGAATTAAGAGCGTCAAATCAAGATATTATTCAGCCTTATGCTGAACGCTATGGCGTAGAGTTCTTTGAAGGGAAAAAGCCATGGGAGCAAAAAGTTGACATTGCCATTCCTTGTGCCATTCAAAATGAACTTAACGAGGAGGATTGTCAAAAACTAATTGATCAGGGTTGCCAACTTATTGCAGAAGCATCTAATATGGGATGTACAGCAGAGGCAGCTTATCTGGCTACGGATAAAATATTATTTGCACCAGGCAAAGCTGTAAATGCCGGAGGAGTTGCTGTTTCTGGTCTCGAAATGAGCCAAAACAGTATGCGCTTAAACTGGAACGAAGATGAAGTTGATCAGCGCTTAAACGATATCATGGTCAATATTCATAAAGTTTGCGTTCAATACGGTACAGAGTTTAATGGTAAACTAAACTATATAAAAGGAGCTAATGTGGGCGGTTTTGTTAAGGTTGCAGATGCCATGATTGCGCAGGGAGTTGTATAAAAAATAGTTTTAAATTATATTCTAAACCTTAAGTGAGAAAGAAGTACTTGCTTAAGGTTTTTTTATATTTACCCTATCTCGAGAGAGATAATTTAATCAAATAAGAAACCACTTAAAGGAATTGTTGTTAAGTTGCAAAAGACACGCTTGATTCGTCAGGTATAATGCATCATTTTTGTAGTTTTGGCGACTTAATAATTTACTTGTTTATGTCTGTTATAGATACACATTCACATATTTATTCCGATCATTTCGATGAAGATAGAGATGAGATGGTAAAAAGGGCATTTGCCGCCGGAGTAAATACGATTTTAATGCCTAATATTGATGTCGAGTCCATTGATGCTATGCTTGAGATGGAAGAAAGTTATCCTAACCAATGTATTTCTATGATGGGGTTGCATCCTACATCGGTAAAAGATGATTATCGGGAGCAATTATCAATAATGGAGGCCTGGCTGCATAAAAGAAAATTCTGCGCCATTGGTGAAATTGGTATTGATCTCTATTGGGATAAAACATTTATTAAAGAGCAGCTGGATGCCTTTAAAATTCAAATTGATTGGGCTAAGAAATGGAATTTACCAATTGTGATTCATGCCAGAGATTCATTTGATGAAATTTTTGAGGTGTTGGACAATATAAATTTAGAAGGAGTAACCGGAGTATTTCATAGTTTTACAGGAAATGTGGAGCAGGCAGGAAAAATACTAAGTTACGGATGCTTTAAGCTAGGAGTAAATGGTGTAGTCACTTTTAAAAACTCAGGTTTAGATAAAGTGATAGGTGAATTTGAATTAGAACATTTTGTGCTGGAAACAGATGCGCCATACCTTACACCCACACCTCATAGAGGAAAACGAAATGAACCATCGTATTTACAGTATATAATCAGTAAATTTATAGATGTATTTCAAGTTTCTGAACAAGAAATCATTGAAGTAACTACTAAAAATGCCAAAGAATTATTTAGGCTATAATTGACAGTTGTTATAATTTGTAGTGTATTCAATCATCATAGTTGAACAATAAAAAAATAAGCTCTTGAAACGGAAAGTATTAATCATATATACAGGTGGTACAATAGGGATGGCGAATGATCCCGAAACCAATTCGTTAATACCGTTCGATTTCTCAATGATAGAAGAGAAAGTTGTGGAATTAAAGAGGTTTGATTTTGAGGTGGATAGTACTTCTTTTAGTCCCATTGTTGATTCTTCTGACATGAATCCTGAAATATGGATAAAATTAGGAACGATTATTGAGAGTAATTATCACAAGTATGATGGATTTGTTGTGCTGCATGGAACAGATACAATGTCGTATACAGCCAGTGCATTGAGTTTTATGGTACAAAATCTGAGTAAACCAATAGTGTTTACCGGAAGTCAGTTGCCATTGAGTACCATCAGAACAGATGGTAAAGAAAACCTGATTACAGCACTTGATATTGCATCTTCATATGAAAATGGGGTAGCCAAGGTTCCTGAAGTGTGCATTTTCTTTCAGGATAAACTTTTTAGAGGCAACAGGACAACAAAGTATAATGCCGAACACTTCAGGGCTTTTAGGTCTGATAATTATCCGCCACTAGCCGAAGTGGGCATACATATTAAGTACAACGATCCGTATATACATAACGTTTCCGAAAATGGAGATTTTTCGGTGGCAAAAAAAATGGATAATAATGTGGGCTTATTAAAATTGTATCCGGGGATGAGCTTATCATTTATGGAAACTGTTTTGCAAACACCGGGATTAAAAGCTCTAGTTTTAGAAACGTTTGGTTCGGGGAATGCCCCTACAGATAAGAGTTTTTTAAACATGATAGATAAGGCAGTGCGAAATGGATTAATAATTCTAAATGTAACACAATGTTTGGCCGGAAGTGTAGCGATGCGAACATATGCTACCGGAGTACATTTGTTAGAAATGGGAGTTTTTAGTGGAGCGGACATTACCACAGAAGCAGCTATTACAAAACTTATGTATTTACTGGGCAACACCTTAAGTGTAGAAGAAGTGAAGATTAACTTAAATAAATCGTTAAAAGGGGAAATCTACATTTAATTCAGTTTGTATTTGCTGATTTTTTTGTATTTTGCACACCTGAAAAAATAAGAATTTCAATTATTAACTTGTTTATTGCGATAAAAAGGGAATTATTAGCAAATAAACTATAGTATTAACAAACTAATACAAATCAAAAATTTTTTACAGACTATGAAAAAGCTATTTGCGTTTTTTGCAGTTTTCGGTATGATGACTCTTGGAGCATCAACAATTTACGCTCAGGATGAAACTGTAGCAGAAGGAGTAGAAACTGAAGTTGCCACTGAAGATAGTGTTGCCGTTGAGGAAACAGCTATGGAAGAAGAAGCAGTTGTTGAAACAGCTGTTGAAGAAGCTGAGGCTCCAAAAGGAGTTCACAAACAAATTAAAGCTAAATTCATTGAAGGTGGAGCTGCCTTTATGAGCTTTGTACTTTTAGCATTAATTTTTGGATTGGCGTTATGTATTGAAAGAATCATTTACTTGAATCTTGCATCTACTAACACAAAAAAATTATTACAAAGTATTGAAGATGCTTTAAATGAAGGCGGTGTTGAAGCTGCTAAAGAAGTTTGCCGTAACACTCGCGGTCCTGTAGCTTCTATTTTCTATCAAGGATTAGATCGTATTGACGAAGGTATTGAAGTAGTTGAGAAATCAGTTGTTTCTTACGGTTCTGTTCAAATGGGTCTTTTAGAAAAAGGATTAACCTGGATTTCTTTATTTATTGCTCTTGCTCCTATGCTTGGGTTTATGGGTACTGTAATCGGTATGATCGACGCTTTTGATAAGATTCAGGCTATGGGTGATATTTCTGCAACAGCAGTAGCAGGAGGTATTAAAGTAGCACTTATTACTACTGTATCTGGTTTGATCGTTGCTATCATCCTTCAAGTATTTTACAACTACATCGTTTCTAAAATCGACGGTATTGTAAATACAATGGAAGATGCTTCTATTTCGTTACTAGATATCTTGGTAAAATACAACATGAAAAAATAATTAGAACATGAGTAAGCTTTCAAAAATATTAAGTTACGTACTTTATGCATTGTTAGCTGTAACAGTTGTGTTCACAATTATGTATTTCACCGGAGGAGATGTTCCGGGGGAAGCATATACAACGCCTGTTTACACTGACTTAATCTTAAATTGGGCAAAATTCCTTGTAGTGGCTACTGCAGGTATTACTATTCTTTTTGAGGTTGTAAACGTAGCGCTAAATCCAAAAAATGCTATGCGAAGCTTAGTTTCAATTGCAGTTCTAATTGTAATTGCTTTTGTTTCTTATGGTTTAGCAGATGGTACACCATTGAATTTAGGAGGTTACGAAGGATCGGATAATGTTCCTTCTATGCTTAAATTAGCAGGTGCGTTTCTTTATGGTACATACGTTCTTTTAGGAATTGTAGTTGTTGCCATTTTAGGAACTGAGCTATCAAAAGTATTTAAATAATTAAGAAGAGTTAATTATGGGAAAAAGAGAAGTTCAAGAGGTGAATGCCGGTTCTATGGCCGATATCGCATTCCTTCTACTTATATTCTTCCTTGTAACAACTACCATGGATACTGATTCTGGTTTAGCGAGGCTTTTGCCTCCTCCAGTAGAGCAGGAGCCAGAGGATACTCCTCCAATCAAAGATAGAAACGTTTTTACCGTTCTGTTGAATAGTAAAAACCAACTGTTGGTGAAGGGTAAGCCTATGAAGGTAGAAGAACTCAAGGATGCTACAAAAGAATTTATTCTTAACCCAACAAGAGATGAAAAAATGCCTGAATTTAAAGAAATTGAGGTAGATTATTTCGGAGTAGTTGAGGTTAGTAAAGGGGTAATTTCTTTACAGAACGATAATGGTACTCAATATCAGGCTTATTTGATGGTTCAAAATGAACTTCAAAGAGCTTATACTGAGGTAAGAAATGAATTGTCTCGCAGAAAGTGGAGTAAGGCTTATGCTGATTTGGAAAAAGATCAGCAGAAAGCAATTAGATCAATCTATCCACAGAGAATTTCAGAGGCAGAACCTAAAAATATTGGTAAATAATTATTATGGCAAAGTTTAGAAAAAAGAAAGGAAGTGGTCAAGCGGCCATAAACACAGCTTCTTTGCCTGATATCGTATTTATGCTTTTATTCTTCTTTATGGTTTCAACGACTATGAAGGAGGTTTCAATGAAAGTAAGAATCCAAGCTCCAGAAGCAACTGAATTGGCAAAGCTTGAAAAGAAAAGTTTGGTAACCTATATTTATGTAGGTGTTCCAACTCGTCAGTATCAAGGTTTATACGGAACAGAACCTCGTGTTCAGTTAAATGATCAGTTTGCTACAGTTGGTGATATTCAAAGTTATATTGCGCAGGAGCGCGATGCAATGAAAGAAAATGATCGTCCAAAGATGACTACTTCTATCAAAGCAGATTTTGATTGTCCGATGGGTATTATTACTGATATTAAGCAGGCATTGCGTAAAGCTCAAGCGCTAAAAATTAACTATTCAGCGCGTCAAAAAGTAGAGTATTAAACTCAAATATACTTGTATAAAAAAAGGGAAGCAGTTTTGCTTCCCTTTTTTTTGTCTTTTATTTTGTGTTACAAGATACTTGTTCCAGTTTCTGTTGTGTCTGTTATAGCAGCGGATTCAAAGCTAGTCATGTCATTAATCATTTTAACAGCTCCTTGTATAATTGGGTATGCTAATGCAGCACCGGTTCCTTCTCCCAACCTTAGGTCTAAATTTAACACAGGATCAGCGTTTAAATACTCCATCATCAACGCATGACCACCCTCTTTTGAGTGGTGTGAATAAATCACATATTCCAGCACTTTAGGATTTAAAGCTTGTGCGGCTAATAGTGCAGAGGTAATTATAAAACCATCATTTAAAATGATCATTTTTAGTTCAGCAGCCTGCAACATTCCTCCAACAATAGTCGCTATCTCCAGTCCGCCAAAGTGAGCTAAAATGTCAAACGGTTCTTTAAGGTCAGGTTTGTTACTTACAGCTTTTTGTAATGTTGCCAGTTTTCTTTTAACACCATCTTCATTATGGCCACTCCCTGGTCCAACACATTTTTCTAAGGGGATATTACAGTAGATGCTCATTAATACAGAGGCTGGAGAAGTGTTACCAATACCCATTTCACCAAAACCAATTATATTACATCCTTTTGTATGTAAATCACGAACAATTCTGGCTCCGTTTTCTATTGCTTGCTTGCATTCTTCATGCGTCATTGCAGGTTCATGCATAAAGTTGCCACTTCCGTTTTTTATTTTCGCATTAATAATGTTTTTATGAGCACTTAAGTCATAATCAACACCAGCATCAACTACCGTTAAGTTAATGTTATATGCCTGGGTAAATAAACCTATTCCTCCACCTTGTTTTGAGAAGTTGATCATTTGCTGCCAGGTTATTTTCTGAGGGTTAGGATTTACTCCTTCCTGGCATATATTATGGTCTGAGCCAACCAATACAATGTTTGGTTTATTTAAATAAGGAGTTAATGTGTTTTGTATACGGCTAATTTGAAATGCTATTTTTTCCAGTTGCCCTAAAGATCCTAAAGGCTTGGTTTTTTGGTTTATTTTATTCTTGATTTGTTCGTCTAAATCTTCTTGTAAAGGAATAATGTTAAAATCAATCATTATAAGTTACTCTATTGGTGTAATAAAGTGCAAATATGGATAAAAAATAAAGATATAGTTCATCTATTTATGATTATTCCTCTAATGTTCCTTCGATATAAGGTTTTCATCGGTCATGTAAAAAATGTTTTCAGACTGATTCAATAATCTTGGCCAGTCCTCCTTTATTTCGCCAAATCCATTGATAGTTAAGGTTAATATAAGTGTTAGTTTTATAATTGCATATTTTCTTAAACAGCTCCTTGATCAATCATGGTGTCAGCAACTTTAACAAATCCTCCTATATTTGCTCCATCCATATAGTTAATGTAACCACCTACCTTTGTTCCGTATTTTAGACAGGTTTGATGTATTTCTTTCATGATTGATTTAAGTTGTTTATCAACATCTTCTCTGGTCCATGAAATACGCATTGAATCCTGACTCATTTCTAATCCGGAAACAGCAACGCCTCCTGCATTTGCAGCCTTACCCGGGCCATACAAGATCTTATTTTCAATAAATTGGTTAATAGCCTCAGGAGTACATGGCATATTAGCTCCCTCTGTTATGCAAATACATCCGTTTTTTATTAGTGTTTCTGCGTCATTGACATCAATTTCGTTTTGGGTTGCGCAAGGTATGGCAATATCTGCTTTTTCCTGCCATGGCGTTTTATTTTCAAAATATTGTACTCCGTATGTATCGGCATATTCTTTAATTCTGCCTCGTTGTTGGTTTTTAAGGTTCATCACATAATTTAATTTTTCTGTGTCAATGCCATCCGGATCCAGAATATAACCATTGCTGTCGGAGAGTGTTAGTACTTTGCCTCCGAGTTGAATTACTTTTTGCGTAGCGTATTGTGCTACATTTCCTGAACCCGATATAAGAACTGTTTTGTTTTTGATGCTTTCATGTCGTGTATTTAGCATTTCTTCAGTAAAATATACTGCACCATACCCCGTAGCTTCCGGTCGAATAACACTACCTCCCCAGTTAATTCCTTTGCCAGTAAGTACTCCGGTAAATTCATTTTTAATTCGCTTATACTGACCAAACATATAGCCAATCTCTCTACCGCCTACACCTATATCTCCGGCCGGTACGTCGGTGTTAGGACCAATATGTCGGTAAAGTTCAGTCATAAAACTCTGGCAAAACCTCATAACTTCATTGTCTGATTTTCCTTTGGGATCAAAGTCGGAGCCTCCTTTACCTCCTCCTAAAGGTAATGTGGTAAGGCTATTTTTAAAGACCTGTTCAAAAGCAAGAAATTTAAGAATGCCCAAATTTACAGTTGGGTGAAACCGCAAACCACCCTTGTATGGACCAATGGCACTGTTCATTTCAACCCTGAAACCACGATTAACCACTATCTTACCTAAATCATTCATCCACGGAACTCTAAATATGATTATCCTTTCCGCTTCCGTTAATCTTTCCAAAATACCGCTATCGATATAGTGTGGATTATCTTCTATGTATTCGTATATAGACAGTAGAACTTCTCGAACGGCTTGGTGAAATTCAGGCTCGGAAGGATTTTTTTTTATCAGGTTTTCCATAAACGAATCGATGAATAACTGGGATGCGGATTTCATGATTGAAGGTTTTAAATGAATATTAAAAAGT
The DNA here is from genome assembly GCF_005877885.1 of Labilibacter sediminis. Classification (GTDB taxonomy): domain Bacteria; phylum Bacteroidota; class Bacteroidia; order Bacteroidales; family Marinilabiliaceae; genus Saccharicrinis; species Saccharicrinis sediminis. The sequence continues at coordinate 156,683 of NZ_VCHY01000008.1, read as the reverse complement.
TAGTGAAAAATGAAGTAAAATGCATGTTTTTAGTGTAATAAGATAATTGCTACATCTATACTTTTAGGGTGTTGGTTTCAGGTAAACAATACATCCTGCTAAAAGTCAATAAATCCTTTTATTTATTGCGTAACTTTATGTCTTTAGAAGAGGGGCGTAATCGTTGAGTATACGATTTTACGGTTGAGAATTTAAAAAAACACACTGTAATTATGGAGTATTCAGGATACTTTGCTAAAACAGCATTTAATAAATTAATGCAGACTCGAATTCAATCGGTTTTGTTAATATCGAGTAGCTATGACGCTTTTCTGTTGGAAGAAGACGGGCGGATTGAAGAGCAAATTTTTAATGAATATGTTTCACTAAATTTAAGGTATCCACCCCGGTTTATACAGGTAACAACTGCTGAAAAGGCTCTTGAAGTTTTAGAAAATGAATCGGTAGACCTTATTATTACGATGCTCAGTATCGGGGATATGGATCCATTTCAACTGTCGAAAACTATAAAGCAAAATTATACAGATATACCCATTGTTGTGCTTACACCATTCTCTCGTGAAGTAAGCCTTAAACTGAGTAATGAAGATACCAGTGCCATTGATTATATTTTTTGCTGGCTTGGGAATGCTGATATTTTAGTTGCCATCATAAAACTCATAGAAGATGAGATGAATGCCGATTATGATATTCTTCAAATAGGGGTGCAGAGCATTATTTTAGTTGAAGATTCAATCAGGTATTATTCGAGTTATTTACCAACGATATATCGAATTGTATTTAATCAGTCAAAAAAGTTTATGACTGAGGGCCTAAATGAGCATCAGAAAATGCTTAGGATGCGAGGCAGGCCAAAGATTTTGCTGGCGCGCAATTATGAGGAGGCACTGGATATGTATAACAAGTATAAATCCAATGTGTTGGGGGTAATTTCAGATGTTTCCTTCAATAGAAACGGGGAAAAGGATAACAATGCTGGTATTAATTTAGCCAAACGAGTGAAAATGGATGATAAATACATGCCTTTTCTATTACAGTCTTCGGATTTTGAAGTGGCTAAGATTGCCAAGGAGATAAGGGTTGGATTTTTATATAAGTACTCAAAAAGCCTTTTGCAGGAATTAAAACAGTTCTTAAAAATAAACCTGGCCTTTGGAGACTTTGTTTTTGTTGATCCTGATACTCAGAAAGAAGTTGGTCGCGTAAGCACTCTCAAAGAACTTCAAGAGCATTTATTTGATATTCCGGATGATTCATTGCGATATCATTTTCAGCGCGATCATGTTTCAAAATGGCTAAAAGCACGTGCTTTATTTCCAATAGCTGATGTTCTTCGAAATCTTAAAATAGAAGATTTTGAGAGTCTTGAGGCATCGAAGCGTTTTTTGTATGATACCATAGAGAATTTCAGAATTTCAAAAGGTAAAGGTGTAATTGCGAAGTTTTATCCTAACAGGTATGATAAGTATTTAAAGTTTGCACGAATTGGTGATGGTTCAATTGGTGGAAAAGCACGAGGGTTGGCATTTTTAAATAACATTATCCATAAAAATGCAGGCTTACTCGATTTTAAAGAAACAGAAGTGATGATACCTAGAACAGTAGTGATTGGTACTGATGTGTTTGAGCTTTTTATGGAGAAGAATAATTTATATGGAATTGCTTTATCGGATATTTCAGATGAGGAGATATTGAGTGCCTTTGTAAGGGCAAAGTTACCCTCGTTGTCAGATGTTTATTTAAGGCAGTTTATTTCTGTAATCGATAATCCCATTGCTGTGCGCTCATCCAGTGTGTTGGAGGATAGTCATTACCAGCCATTTGCAGGTATTTACTCCACATATATGGTGTCAAATACCGATGATGTTGATGTGGTGATGAAACAAATTGCTCAGGCTATAAAATGTGTATATGCTTCAGTATATTTTAAATCGAGTAAGGCTTATATGGAGGCTACCATGAATATTATTGATGAGGAGAGGATGGGGATTGTGCTGCAGGAGGTTGTGGGACAGCAACATAAGAATTTATTTTATCCTACAATTTCGGGAGTTGCCCGTTCAGTTAACTTTTATCCTATTGCTCCGGAAAAGGCTGAAGATGGTATTGTGAATGTAGCTTTGGGTTTGGGAAAGCAAATTGTTGAAGGTGGGGTGTCGTTACGTTTTTCACCAAAATATCCTCAAAAGAGTTTACAGTTATCAACACCTGAGTTTACCTTGCGGGATACACAAAAAAAGTTTTTTGCTTTGGATATGGATAATGACAGTTTTAAGCCATCCGTGAATGATGCCATAAACTTAAAGAGCTTAGACCTAAAAACAGCCAGGGAAGATGGTTCATTGAGATGGTTGGGTTCTGTATATGATTATCAGAACAATATTATCAAGGACAGTATTCATGCTAAGGGTATTCCATTGGTGACTTTCTCCAGTATTTTAAAACATGATGCATTTCCATTGGCAAAGATCGTTAAACGTGTTTTGGATATTGGTCAAAGTGAAATGAATCAGCCCGTTGAAGTAGAATTTGCTGTGGATCTGCAAACAAAAAGCGGGAAGCCTGTTTTTTATCCTTTACAGATAAGGCCAATTGTTGAAGGAGAAGAAACCATGAAAGAAAATCTTGAAGAAGTGGTATTGGAAGAGCAATTGATTTATTCTAAAAATGCGCTTGGGAATGGTATAATTGACAACGTAAATGATCTTGTATTTGTAAAATCGGAGGGATTTAAACCTGTCAACATGGTAAATATGGTACCCGCCATTGAAAAGGTGAATAAAGAGATTGTTGCCGGCAAAAGGAATTATATTTTAGTGGGACCGGGACGATGGGGATCGCAGGATCCCTGGTTAGGAATACCTGTGAAATGGCCTCAGATTTCCGGGGCGCAGGTTATTATAGAAACAGCTCTTGATGGCTTTAGTGTTGACCCAAGTCAGGGTACCCATTTTTTTCAGAACCTCACCTCTTTACGAGTTGGTTATGTAACTGTAAATGCAATGGGAGGAGAGGAGCGATATGATGAAGATTATTTGAACAGGCAGGAAACTATTTACGAAGATGAGTGGATTAAACATGTTCGCTTTAAAGCCCCTGCCATCATAAAAATTGATGGCAAAAAGGGCATAGCTGCAATATCTTATCCTATAATGTAAACAAATTAACTAAGGTGGTGGGTGATTTTATTGATTAAGTCCTCCGGTTGAAATGGTTTACTGATATAGTCATCCATTCCTGAAGCAATACAACGTTCCTTATCTTCCGGAAATGCATTTGCTGTAACGGCAATAATTGGTGTGTGTGTATTTGTGCTTTTCTCAATCTCTCTGATTTTCTGAGTAGCCTTAAAACCATCCATGATAGGCATTTGAACATCCATTAAAATAAGGTCGTATTTAGCCTTGCCAAACTTATCCAAAGCTTCTTTACCATTGTATGCCACCTCAATCTTTTTTACTTCATTTTTAATATAAAGAATAATAATTTGCTGGTTACTAAAGTTGTCTTCCACCAATAATATATTTGCATCTTTTATATTCACAGAAGGTTTAAAAAACGAATCATTTGAGCTGGCTTTTTCTTTAATATTTTGCATGGATGCACTTTGGGTATTCTCTCTGAAAGTAATGCCAAATTCAAATTTTGTTTTTTCTATTTCAGGATGAATGGCAAAAGCATGCCCATCTTGTTCAATTAGCTTCTGTGTTAAACTAAGTTCCATAAAATGAATATACTTTGATGTATTCAGTCTTAGTATATCATAATCATAAAGCGAATCTTCTGACTTATATTCTTTAGGAAAAGGAATATTCCCGAAGCTTATGATTTTAAATGCCAGCTCAACTGTTCCCGGCATATTGTTAACTCTCGAAACTTCAATATTTATTTGTTTCTCTTCTGATATATTATACTTGGCAATACTGTTTAGTATATTTAAGAATATTTGTTTTGTCTTTATGGCATTACCCGTCATGGTAGTGGGTATATCCGCAGAAAAAGAAAGACTAAACTTTTGCTTGGTATTGTTGTCAGAAAATAAACGAATGGTATTGTTTAACGTGGAATAAAGATTAAAGCTAATTTCTTCTTCTGGTATTGGTTTTAAACCAGCCTTTGAGGTTGATACCATATTGGTAACTACATTCACCAGGTTATTTGCCGAAGCGTGTATTGTATTGATGTAATCTCTCTGGTCATCGGTTAGGTTTGTTTTTCCCAATATATCTAAAATACCTGTAATGTTACTTAGCGGGGTGCGAATCTGACGCGATAAATTTGAGATATGTTCTTCTTGTGATGTTTTGCTGTTTTGAGAGTTAATCATTGCTCTTTCTTTGGTGAGCATAACTTCAGCAAAAATAAATTTTAGAGTATAGGCAATAATAAAAGAGAAAATAAAATATATGGATAGTAATATCTCCATATTAAAACTGTAAGCTTTAGCCATTGGCACAAACTTACTTAGGAGTAAGAAATCCAAAATTATAAATAAGAACATGAATAAGGAGTACCATGCTCCTTTTTGACGACCAAAAAGATTGATAGCTATAAAAGGAAAGCTTCCAAGCCATATAATGTTAACTCCGGTTGGACCACCAAATACAATAAAGTATAAAAATGTAATAACAATAAATGAAAATAGAATTTCTTTATAATAAAACGAGTTTGGTCGTCGTCCCATATAAAGATAATTAAAGGCAAATAAAATACTGAAAAACAAGAGAGGACCTGCAAAAAACAAGTTTTCTTCTAACAAAGAAATGATTCCTTCCATAAATACAATTACAAACAGAAAGAAATTTAAAACGTTTGTAAGCAGTAAGGTTGTTTTTGTTTCTATTTCAAGTTTTTCATCTTGCTCAAAGGTAAAGAGCAATAAAAATTTATTTATAAATTTCATGTGTTTATATTTTGCTTTTTATTGCCACATGGAACTCGCCAAATTATATCATACTTCTGTGTGAGATATAATTATCATGGCTCGTTTCATATGTTTTATAATTTTGCCGACATGTGATTGTTAACTAGCTCACTAAGTTAGTTGAGGAGATTGAAAAGTTTAATTTCACCATGTTAAAAATCACCACTTTTGTAATAAACAATAAACACAAATTTTTATGACTTGCAGCCTCAATGTTTATCATATTTTAACAACTCCAATATAAAGTTATTATAAAATTTAGAAACATATAACCATTCTAATTAATATTAGTTTTTTTTTTGAGATCATAGAACTTATTTGGCGTTGTAAGTGGTTGGTATGTAGGAGTAATGGTGCAAAGCTTGTAGATAATGTTAAAATATATATAACTCCGTTAAGATATTTACGTTTATATGTTTCAAAGACTTATTTTTGTTAGTCTGTAGTTTATTATTTATCGAAATTAATTATTGAATCATAAAATAAAGTTAGATGAAGAAATTAGTATTAAATCTGTTTTTTTTATTGCTTGCCATTAGTGTAGTGGCGCAAAAACATTTGCCTTCAGAACAAGATTATAAAGCGTTTTTAAATTCTAAAACTTTTGTTGTTTTGGATGATAATCCTATGTCCGATTTTAATTTTATGATTAAAAAAGTGATGCCAAGGATATGGAATGTGACAGAGTACGAAATTATATCACATGCCGAGTTTGATGAAAAACGTCGCGATCCGTCTTATTCATTTATTGTAACATCAACGGTAACTTTTGATAAGGATAAAACAAAGGCCAGATATACTTTTGTGAGTTTACTGATGGGTAAGGATGTTTATTCTATTGCAGAGATGCCGGATCTGTGTTCAATTCCATTATCGTATGTTCGAGTTGAGGATGATAGTTATGCCTACAAAATGGAAGGTTTTATTCGTTTTATTCAGGATCATGTGCAAAAGGTATCTGAAAATCCTAAAATGATAAGTAGCAATATGTTTAAGTATTATAACAAAAATGTGAAGAGTTTAAATAATAAAAAGTTGTTGTTGGTAAAAGATGATTTGGCACCTGAAGTAAATGCATTAAGTAAAATTCAAAGTGTATATCCGTATTCTGTTGAAATAGTTACGCAGGAAGAAGTTACTAACGCCATTGAAAACAAAGACCCTGATGTGGTGTTTTTACATAAAGTAGGGCCGGAAGGAACTAAGTATAAAGCTCGCTGTTATAAAATTATTATTGGAGCTGCTGATTCACAATTTTATTATTTCGATTGGCATATGGTAAATCCTAAAAATAGAGACGGTTTGTTGCTAAAAGATTTTAAATCGATGGGTAAAAAGTAAATTCCGGAATATATAGTTAACCCTACTATAATATAGTAGGGTTTTTTATGCTAAAAAATATCGAATTCTGTCCTGAGGTATTAAAAAAATATTTAATTGTCATAAATTTGCGGCTTAATCTATAGTCATATAAATATTAAAATATAATCATGTCTGACGATAAGAAAATAATCTTTTCAATGGTTGGAGTGAGCAAGGTTGTTCCTCCACAAAAAAAAATATTAAATAACATTTACCTGTCTTTCTTTTACGGTGCTAAAATCGGAATTATTGGTTTAAATGGTTCTGGTAAGTCGACCTTAATGAAGATAATTGCCGGAGTGGATAAGAATTTTCAGGGAGAGGTGGTTTCTTCCCAGGGGTATTCTGTTGGTTACCTGGAGCAGGAACCTGTTTTGGATGATAATAAAACCGTTAAGCAGATTGTTGAAGAAGGAGTTCAGGAGGTAGTTGATGTATTGAATGCATACAATAAGGTTAACGAAAAGTTTGCCGACCCGGAGGTATTGGAAGATCCTGATAAGATGCAGGCTTTAATGGATGAGCAGGCAAAGCTGCAGGAAAAAATTGATCAGTATGATGCATGGAATCTGGATACGAAATTAAATCGTGCTATGGATGCTTTGCGTTGTCCTGAGGAAGATAAGTTGGTGAAATACTTGTCAGGAGGAGAAAAAAGAAGGGTGGCTTTATGTCGCTTGCTATTACAAGAGCCTGATGTGTTACTTCTGGATGAGCCTACTAACCATCTGGATGCAGAATCAGTGCAATGGCTTGAGGTGCACCTACAGCAATATAAGGGTACTGTAATTTCAATTACGCACGACCGCTATTTTCTGGATAATGTTGCCGGTTGGATTCTTGAACTTGATAGAGGAGAAGGAATTCCCTGGAAAGGAAATTATTCATCATGGCTTGATCAGAAAACAAAACGTATGCAGCAGGAGGAAAAAACGGCATCTAAGCGTCGTAAAACTCTTGAGCGAGAATTAGAATGGGTTAGAATGGCGCCAAAGGCAAGACATGCAAAGTCAAAGGCGCGTTTGTCTGCTTATGACAAACTAATAGGAGAAGATGTTAAGGAGAAAGAAGAGAAATTAGAAATTTTTATTCCTAACGGACCAAGATTAGGAGATAAGGTCATTGAAGCTCATGCTGTAGCAAAAGGTTTTGAAGACCGTCTTTTGTTTGATGATTTGGAATTTGTACTTCCTAAAAACGGTATTGTAGGAGTTATAGGACCCAATGGGGCTGGAAAAACCACTCTTTTCAGAATGATCATGGAAAAAGAAAAGGTGAATAAAGGAACCTTTGAAGTTGGAGAGACTGTTAAGCTGGGGTATGTTGATCAAACACATGAAGCAATCGATCCTGAAAAGTCTGTTTATCAAGTTGTAGCAGATGGGCAGGAAACCATAAAATTAGGAGGTAAAGAGATAAATTCCAGAGCTTACCTGGGTAGATTTAATTTTACGGGAGCTGATCAGGAGAAAAAGTGTGGAGTATTATCTGGTGGAGAAAGAAACAGGTTGCATTTAGCACTTACTTTTAAAGAAGAGGCTAATGTGCTATTACTGGATGAGCCGACCAATGATGTTGATGTAAATACGCTAAGGGCCCTTGAAGAAGGTTTAGATGATTTTGCAGGTTGTGCTGTAGTTATTTCACATGATAGATGGTTTCTTGATCGTGTAGCAACTCATATCTTAGCTTTTGAAGGCGATTCAAGTGTATATTATTTTGAGGGATCTTTCTCAGAATATGAAGAAAACAAAAAGCGACGTTTAGGTGATGTAGGACCTAAAAGAATAAAATATAAGAAGCTTGTTAAGTAAACTTTAGCTTAAGGTTAAATCATGTAAAAATAGCTGCCTTATAATTTAAGGGCAGCTATTTTTTTATTTCCTTTAATTGTCGATAATTTGGTGAAGAACTATATTGTTCATTCCCTTTAAACTCACCTTCCCAATTTCTTTATAGCGATAGTCATTTTTTGTAAGTTGATAAGTACTGTCACTAACAAATATGCCCATAGGGGAACATTGGTTTTGAATACGAGCTGCCGTATTTACATTTTTACCGAAGATATCAAATAAGTAATTGTCTAAACCAATTAAGCTTCCAATAATATCGCCACTATTAATTCCTGTGGTTATTTCCCACTGAAGCTGATTAGTTTTGTTCCGGTTTCTAATATAATCTCTAAGTTCAATGGCAGCTTTCATCATGTTTTTTGCATGATCCTTATTTTCCTCGGGTAGCCCTGATACGGACAGGTATGCGTCACCAATTGTTTTTATTCGGGTACAACTGTTTTTAGTGATAATTTTATCAAAAGATGAAAATATATCGTTTAGCTCATTAATTAATCTTTTGGGCGACATCTTGGTAGTTTTTTCTGTAAAACCAACCAAATCAGTAAACATCACCGTTGCATCTTTATACCGTTTAGGTTTGGAGTGTCCTGTTTCTTTTATTTCTTTTAAAACTTTAGGAGGAATAATGCCGTGTAAAATTTTATTTACTTTCTGACGTTCTTGCTCCAATTCGATTTTCTTTTCTTTTAAAGCGGTAAAGCTGCTTGTTAATGTCAAAACCGACCGAACTCTTGCAATGAGCTCAATGGAGTCAATGGGTTTGCGTATATAATCAATAGCGCCAGTTTCAAGGGCTTCGCGGACATTAGTAGATTCTGAAAAACCGGAAGAAATAATAACAGGGATATCTTTAGTTAAGCTGTTCTTTTTTAGAAGAGCCAGTGCCTCTATGCCATTCATTTGTGGCATTTCCCAATCCATTATGATTAAATCAGGTTGAGCTTGTTGTGCAATTTTACAAGCTTCGCGACCGTTACTGGCCTTTAAAAAAATAAATTCTTCCCCCATCATCTCTAAATGCGAAATCATAATGTCCATAATAATGTCCATATCATCTACAAGTAGTACCTTAATTGTGTTGGTCATGCGCTAATATGTTAGGGAATACAATTTTTATTTTAAGGATTAAATTAGGTTGATTAAAGTACCTATGGAACTCTCTTTGATTCGTTCAATGTCTAGGTGGTTAAAACCTGTATGATCAAGGTGAGATTTTAAGTAAAACATTCGTTTGACACCTAAACCTTTCACCTTATTGGGTAGCCTTTCTATAAATCTGAATTTATGTCGGGCCAATAAATAAGTTTCTTTAGAAATATTAATTTGGTTGGGTTCACAGTTTTTCTCCATTCTTGCTGCTTCATTAACAGCATCTCCAAATACATCAAATAAAAAATTGTTGCTCCCCAATACACTACCAATAACTTCTCCGGAGTTAATACCTATTTTAGCTTCCCACTTTACAGGATTAACTCTGTTACGCTGAATTAAATAATTCCTCAAGTCTATGGCGGCATTAATTAGGTTGATAGCATGATCCATGTTTGGTTTTGGAATGCCGGAGACAGCCAGATATCCATCGCCCATTGTTTTTATACGAACGCAATTGTTTTTACGCATTATGTCATCAAAAGACGAAAAGAGCTCACTTAATTCATCAATAATAATTCGTGGAGACAGCTTTGCTGATTTACGTGTGAAATCAACTAAATCTATAAATAAAACTGACGCTTCTCTGTATTTCTTTGGTTTTGATTCTCCAAAAACAGTTAGCTCATCTATTATTTCATTAGGCAGTAATCCTTTTAAGACTTCTTCCATTTTTTGCTGGCCGGCACTAATTATATGCGCTTGTTTTCCAAGCTTGTTGATAGTACTGGATAAGGTAAGAGCTGTTCTTACCCTGGCAAATAATTCAATGGCCTTAAATGGTTTCTGAATAAAGTCAAGGGCTCCGGCCTCTATTACCTGCTTAATGTGTGCACTTTCCGCTTCCTGAAAACATACAAGAATAGGAGTGTCGTAGTTTTTCTTAGATTGTTTAAATGCAGCAATTCTGTCAATTACCACGTTAGAGGTATCAACACAATCAATAATGATGATGTTGTATTGAGAATTGTTAAGTTCATGAATTGCATCTTCACAGGACATTTGAAAGATAAGCCAATCTTCACCAAATTCAAGTAATCTGTTTTTAATGATCTGCAGATTTATATCATCGTTTCCAATTATCAGTATTCTAACTGTATTCATTCTCTCCTTTTCCTCTATTGTGTAATTAAAATTCTCCGGGTCTTTGATAATATTTCGTCCTTCACGTTTTTACTTAAAAAACTCAGAACAGTTTATATTTAATGGCGAACTAGTGGATTTTAGTTTTTAGTAACTTATTTTTGAGGATAAAAATCAAAAGAACTTATAATACTATGCTGAATACAGATGAAAAAAACTGGGCAACATATTGCCATATTGCCGCATTGGCAGGGGTTATTTTTCCTTTGGGAAATATTATAGCTCCATTAATTGTCTGGATACTTAAGAAAGAGGAATACCAGATGGTAGATGATCAGGGGAAAGAGGTCTTGAATTTTCAGATTACAGCAATGTTGGGAGTGGCAATTTCTGCAATTTTTATGTTTGCCTTTATTGGTTTTGTTTTTATGCTGGTTATTGGAGTTATGGTATTGATTTACACAATAAAAGGTATAATAAGAACATCGGAGGGATATTTGTTTAGCTACCCTTTTACAATTAAGTTTATAAAATAAGTAATTATGAAGGTTATTGATAAAGCTTTGGTTAATCAGTTGAGTCATGATGCCCAAAAGAGTAATCGGAAAAGAAAAAATTTAAATTTCCATACGTCAGATTCAGATACATTACAGCGTATGCTAAATGCGTTTGAACCCAATACTTACGTACAACCACATACTCATGTAAATCCGGATAAGCGTGAAGTATTTATTGTTCTTACAGGAAGACTGTTGGTTATATTTTTTAATGAGAAGGGACAAATAATCAGGTATGTTATTTTAGATCGTAAAAGTGGAGTATATGGAATAGAGATAAATCCCGGAGAATGGCATACTGCAACAGGTTTAGAACCCGGGACAGTGGTATATGAAATAAAAGATGGTCCTTATGATATGGGCGATGATAAAAATTTCGCCAGTTGGGCACCTAAAGAAAATGATAAAGAGGCCTCTGATACTTTACGCAAATGGTTACAAGAAATAGGTGTTTGATATTTGGGTGTTTTTAATAGTTATCAGTAATTAAATCATCCGGCACAGGTTCATTAATCACTGTTGATAGAGTGTATTCCATATTGATATTTCATTATAATTTGGAATAATTAAATAACTTTGCGCCTCAATAAAAACAAAAAATAAAAAAGATGGCACAGAAACCCGCTATCCCTAAAGGAACAAGAGATTTTTCGCCAGTTGAAATGGCTAAACGTAACTTTATTTTCGACACTATAAAATCGGTGTTTTTAAAATATGGCTACCAGCCTATTGAAACTCCGGCGATGGAGAATTTATCTACTTTAATGGGAAAGTATGGCGAGGAAGGAGATAAGCTTCTTTTTAAAATTCTAAATTCTGGTGATTTTTTAGCAAAGGCAGATGAAAGCTTATTGGCTCAAAAGGATTCTGTTAAATCAACCATTCAGATATCAGAAAAGGGATTACGTTACGATTTAACAGTTCCCTTTGCACGATTTGTTGTACAACATCAGAACGAAATAACATTTCCGTTTAAAAGATATCAGATACAGCCTGTATGGCGTGCCGACAGGCCACAAAAAGGGAGATATAGAGAATTTTATCAGTGTGATGTGGATGTTGTAGGCTCTGATTCTTTAATGAATGAGGTGGAGTTAATTCAAATTGTAGATGATGTTTATAAGGCATTAAACATTAATGTGTTGGTGAAACTGAATAATCGAAAGATTTTAACCGGTATTGCCGAAATAATTGGCGAAGCTGATAAAATTGTAGATATCACAGTTGCCATTGATAAATTAGATAAAATTGGTTTAGATAAGGTTAATGATGAATTGGCTCAGAAGGGACTATCTGATGAGGCCATTAATAAGCTACAGCCAATTATTAATTTATCCGGCTCTAATGCCGAAAAAATTGAAACATTAAAAACTGTTTTATCAGATTCGGAAGTTGGCGTAAAAGGTATCGAAGAATTAGAAACAGTTTTTGCCTATTTAGCCACATTGGATATTAAAACTGAAGTAGAGCTGGATTTAACTTTGGCTCGTGGATTAAATTATTATACCGGGGCTATTTTTGAAGTTAAAGCTTTGGATGTGCAGATTGGAAGTATAACCGGAGGAGGAAGATATGATGATTTAACAGGAATATTTGGTCTTAAAAATGTTTCCGGTGTTGGAATTTCATTTGGTGCTGATAGAATTTATGACGTGATGAATCAGCTTGACCTTTATCCTAAAGAGTCTATTGTATCCACTCAATTGTTGTTTATTAACTTTGGAGAAAAAGAAGCTTTATACTCTTTAAAAGCACTTCAGTCATTAAGAAATGCGGGCATAAAAGCTGAGCTTTATCCTGATTCGGTAAAAATGAAGAAGCAAATGGCTTATGCCAATAAAAAGGAAATTTCCTTTGTGGCCATGGCCGGAGAAAATGAAATGAATGAGGGTAAAGTTACCCTAAAAAATATGACAACAGGAGAACAGCAATTGGTTACTGTTGAAGAGATGATTAAAATCATCGGCTAAATTAAAGATTTTGCATAGTTTGCAAGTGTTCATTTTAAAAGATGTACTTGCAAGCTATGGGCAGAATTTTTAAAAACAGACTACACAATATTCTTTCTTTCGGAGGAGATATTCGTTTCCCCTGATTTTGTTTGAAATTCGAGTTTAAAACTTATTTCAAATAAAATCATTTCCATGAAAAAGAAACATTTATTATCGCCTACGCCATTAACTTTCGATAAGATTGATGAATTATTACAGGATAGTATTCATGTTGAATTATCGTCCGAATCAGTACAGCTTATAGCCAATTGTAAATCTTTTTTAGATGATTATTTAAAAAAGCATGATGGCCCTGTTTATGGTATTAATACCGGATTTGGAGCATTACACAATAAATCAATATCTAAGGAAGATTTAAATAAACTTCAGGAAAACTTATTAATAAGTCATGCCTGTGGAGCAGGAAAAGAAGTGCCGCGAAATGTGGTTAAGCTTATGCTGCTTTTAAAAGCTCATGCTTTAAGTATGGGTAAATCTGGAGTTCAGGTAAAAACGGTTCAAAGAATACTCGATTTTTTTAACCACGATATTTACCCTATCGTCTTAGAGCAAGGTTCACTTGGCGCTTCAGGAGACCTGGCTCCTCTGGCACATCTGTTTTTACCCTTAATTGGACATGGAGAGGTTTATTGCAAAGGGAAAAAAATGACGGCCTCTGAAATGCTGACCATTTATAATTGGGAACCCATAAAACTTGAGGCTAAAGAAGGATTGGCCTTGCTTAATGGGACGCAGTTTATGAGTTCTCATGCAATTTATACCTTGCTAAAGGCATTTCGTTTATCTAAATATGCCGATATTATAGCTGCTTTATCTTTGGATGCATTTAATGGAAGAATTGATCCATTTATGATGCAATTGCATACAATTCGTCCTCATGCCGGACAAATTGAAACTGCTAAAAATATAACGGCCATTCTTGAGGGAAGTGAAATTATTGGTCAAAAGAATAAACAGGTTCAGGATCCATATTCGTTTCGTTGTGTGCCGCAAGTGCACGGTGCTATAAAAGATGCCATTAACTATGTATCCGGTGTGGTGTTAACTGAAATTAATTCCGTAACCGATAATCCTATCGTTTTTCCTGACGAGGAGATGATTCTTTCAGGAGGTAATTTCCATGGAGAACCATTGGCTTTATCCATGGATTTTTTATCCATTGCTTTGGCCGAAATAGGAAGTATATCTGAAAGAAGAACATATCGTTTGATAGCAGGAGAGCGCGACTTGCCTGAATTTTTGGTGGCCAATCCCGGGTTAAACTCAGGCTTTATGATACCTCAATATGCTGCTGCATCAATTGTTAGTTTAAATAAGCAGATGGCAACACCTTCGTCTGTAGATTCTATTCCATCGTCTAATGAGCAGGAAGACCATGTGAGTATGGGAGGAAATGCGGCCACAAAGGCCTTAAAAATAGCTGTTAATGTGGAGCGTATTTTGGCTGTTGAATTGTTTAATGCAGCGCAGGCCATAGAGTTTCGCAGGCCTTTAAAAACATCCCCTTATCTCGAGAGTTTTATGGCAGAGTTTAGGGACTATGTTCCATTTGTTACAGAAGATAAAATCATGTACAAGGAAATGGAGGCTGCTGTTGAGTTTTTAAACAACGGTGTATTTAGTGAATTTAAATCTTAATGAAAAGATATAACAGGGCAAGGTAATAAGGTTTATTATTTCCGTTGTTGTTCTCTTCGGTTAGGATTAATGTTCTTTTTATTTTGCCCTTTTATTTGTCTTAGTAAGTAAGTTTTGAATTGATTTTCAGCATTATATAGTTTTATTACCTTTTCTATAGGTAAAACATCTTTAAACTTATTATGGTATTCTTGTGCAAGCTCAGCTTCTTTAAGTCTGAAAGATACCATGTCATCTACCAATTGTGTTTTCTTTTCTTTCGATAAAGTTTCCCAATTACTTTGTAAATCTCTGGTAACAACTCTTTTTTCCTGGGTAAGAGCTTCTTTTTTACTAAAAAACTCATTGTACACAGGCCAAAATATTTGAGCTTCTTCAGGAGTTAAGCTTAGGTGAGAGCTAATAAAGGCTATTTTTTGAGCTTTTATTCGTTCTAACTTTTGCTGCTTGTTGTAATGCTGTCCAAACGATAGGTTAAAACAGAAAAGGGATAATATAATTAGTATAAGTTTATTCATTGTGGTAAAGTTAAAAAATTACAAGATCTTCTACATCTTCTAAACTGATACCTTCTAAAAGTTCAGGATCAGTTTTTAGGCTTTCGTATATGCCTTCATTGTCATCTTCTAAAATAAAATCAATAAGTTCAGATTCATCATATCGTGTAGATAAAAAATCTAAAGAAATATTGTTGTAAGATGCTTGTGCAATGGGTTTGTTAACATCTATGATGTAGGGTACTGTATGATAGACCAGGGCAATAAGGGTAAAAACTGCAGCTAATGCCAACCATGGTTTTAAAACCATCACAACTTTTTTAGCCAAGGGTTTTTCTTCAGCCTCAATAGCTCCCATCACCTTATCTTCTATCGATTCAAAATAATTGTCGGGAACCTTAAATCCGGCAGAATTATTCTGCTTTTTTATGTCTCCTAATATTTTAAAATCTTCTTTCATTGCTTTTTATTATTTAACCTTTTTAGGTATTAATGCATTTACCAATTTAGTTATTGCCTGTTTTTAATTAATTATATTAAGGTGTCTTTTTATCTGCTTTCTGCATGTTTGATGCTTTGAAACCCAAAAGGTTTAATCTACTTCAAATAAAAATTCAAAAAGCTACTCTTTTAAGTTTTTCTTATTCAATATTTGCCTTTAAAAAACTTTCTATTTTTTTTGCTGCATGATGATAAGATGCCTTAAGTGAGCCTACCGACGTATCTAATATCTCGGATATCTCACTGTACTTTAATTCTTCAAAATATTTTAAGTTAAAAATAACACGTTGCTTATCAGGAAGTTTGCCTATGGCTTGTTGTAATTTAAGCTGCAAATCATTTCCATCAAAGTAAGGATCACTCTTTAAGTTCTCTCCGTAACTATTATCCTCATCGTTTATGGAGTATAAATTTACCCGCTTTTTCTTTTTTAATAAAGTCAGCGCTTCATTGGTTGCAATACGATAGAGCCAGGTGAAAAGAGCCGAGTTACCCTGAAAAGAACTAAGGTTTTGCCATATTTTAATAAAACTGTTTTGAAGTGCATCATCAGCATCGTCATGGCTCAAAACTATTTTTCGAATATGCCAATATAACCTTTCTTTATATTTAGACATGATGAGCCTAAAGGCTTCTTGTTGTCGGCCTTTGGTGTTAAATAACTCAACTAGTTCTAAATCTGAAAGTTCCTGATCAATCATTTAAGGTTTTCTATATTCAATGTTTCTTTTGACGAAAAAAGCAGCAAAAGGTTTAATGAATCTTTTCAAAATTTGAGGATAATATTAACAAAGATTTGTTTTGTTTTTTAAATGAGCGTTTTAGCACACTTAAAAGTATTAAAGTTTTATGAAAAAACTCTTGGAATTAAAATTTTGAATTCTTTCTGAACCCGAAAATTTGATGTACTTTTGCACAAATTTTCTGACAAAACAGTGACACTGAAATAAATATAAAATGGGATTACAATGTGGAATTGTTGGTTTACCAAATGTGGGTAAATCGACCTTATTTAATTGTTTATCGAATGCAAAGGCTCAATCTGCCAATTTTCCATTCTGTACAATCGAACCAAACGTTGGGGTAATAACAGTACCTGATGACAGATTGATAAAATTGGAAGAATTGGTAAATCCGCAAAGGGTTTTGCCGGCAACAGTTGAAATTGTGGATATTGCAGGTTTGGTAAAAGGAGCTAGTAAAGGTGAAGGATTGGGTAATAAATTCTTGTCTAATATTAGAGAAACAGATGCTATTATTCATGTTTTACGTTGTTTTGATAACGATAATGTAACGCACGTTGATGGTTCTGTTGATCCGGTAAGGGATAAAGAAGTAATTGATTTGGAGCTTCAGTTTAAAGATTTAGAAACTGTTGAATCAAGATTACAAAAGTCGGAGAAAGCAGCAAAGGCTTCAAGAGATCCGGAGTTAAAAAAGCTGGTTGAAGTATTGTATTTATACAAAGAGGCTTTAGAGGAAGGTAAGTCGGCTCGTTCAGTAGAGTTAAGCGAATCGCAGGAGAAGGTGGCAAAGGATCTTTTCTTATTAACCAATAAGCCTATCCTTTATGTTTGTAATGTTGATGAAGCAGCAGTGATTGATGGCAATGGTCATGTAGAGGCTGTGAAAAAAGCCGTTGCAGATGAAAATTCCGAGGTGTTGGTAATTGCTGCACAAACAGAGGCTGATATTGCTGAGCTGGAATCTTTCGAGGAAAGACAAATGTTTTTAGAGGATATAGGTTTAACAGAGTCGGGTGTTGCTAAATTAATTCGTTCTGCATATTCTTTATTAAGTCTTGAAACATACTTTACAGCAGGTGAAAAAGAGGTAAGAGCATGGACTTATAATAAAGGAGCTACTGCGCCACAGGCTGCAGGTGTTATACATACCGATTTTGAAAAAGGTTTTATTAGGGCTGAGGTTATTAAATACAACGACTATGTAAATTATAAATCGGAGTTGGCTTGTAAAGAGGCTGGTAAAATGAATGTTGAAGGTAAAGAATATATCGTTCAGGATGGTGATATCATGCATTTTCGATTTAATGTCTAAGATATGTAAACCTTTTATATATCATAAGCCGATCTTTTTTAAGGTCGGTTTTTTTGTTTATATCAAGTACGTTTTTCAACTTTGATGAACTAAATATTTAATAACCTTTTTACGTTGTATCTGTATAGGTCAGAAATGTAAAGTGCATGAAAAGTAATGTATTCATACTGTTTTTGTTAGTTGTTCCTTTATTTGCCTGTGCTCAGGTGGATACTGTAAAGACTGGTGTGAGTTATTTAGATAAAAAGCTGATTGAAGGAGATACATTGCCCCATGTAGTTTTAAAAGAGGTGCAAATTATTCCTCCTTGGACCTTTAAGAACAAAAGGCAATACAGGAGGTACAGCAAGTTAGTTATTAACGTAAAAAAGACATTGCCTTATGCCCGCTTAGCTCAGAAAAGAATTAATGAAATAAGTGTTTCTCTGGATACCATTAAAGGCGAAAAAAACAGGAAAAAATTCGTGAAGCAAAAAGAAAAGGAATTGTTTAACGAGTTTGAGCAGCCTTTAAAAAAACTCACTTTTTCGCAAGGAAGAATGCTTATTAAGCTTATTGACAGAGAAACAGGAGATACCAGTTACGAATTAATTAAGGAGCTAAAAGGTGGGTTTTCTGCTTTTATGTGGCAATCTGTAGCCCGTATATTCGGCTCTAACTTAAAGTCTGAGTTTGATTCGGAAGGAGATGATGCCATGATTGAACATATCATACTAATGATAGATAACGGCATGTTATAAGCTAAAATACTTGTAATAGTTTTTTAAATAAAGTTGTTGGCAAGTTTAGATAATTCTTCAATCAAAGGTTTAAGGTTGATTGATGCCAGTGGAGTTTCAATATCCGTGAGATGTATTAAGTTCTTTTCTTTATCAATACCTGTAATGTAATTGATATTTACGATACACGAGCGATGTGTTCTAAAGAAATGAGCTTTAGGCAGATTTTCTTCAATACTTCCTAAAGTACGTGATACATATAAGGGGTCTGCATTATTTTTAAAAATCTTACAATAATTGCCATCTGCAACAATGGCCTTAATTTCATTGTAGGATACAATATGAACGCCTTTTTGGTGATTTACCAGAAGCTTACAGTTATTGTAAACCCATCCATTATCCTGAGGAGGAGTAACTGTTTTTTTTCTACGTAAATTAATTTTTAAAATAGCATCTACAATATCTTTAGGTTTAATAGGTTTCAAAAGATAGCCCGATGCGCCAAGTCCAACAGCATCTACAGCATACTGCTGGTGAGCAGTAACAAATATTACGTCAAAATTAAAAAAATCGAAATAATTAAAAAGATCGAGCCCTGATTGCTGTGGCATGGAAATGTCAAGAAAGACAATGTTAGGATCAGTCTTCTTTATAAGAGATATCCCATCAGTTAAATTACCAGCTGTTCCAACCACTTCAACAATGTCATGAACGTACATCTGCAAAATCTTTTCAATGCTTTGTCTTGCAGAAACTTCATCATCAATAATTATGGCTTTGAGCATATGTTAATTTGATCAACTAGAATAAGTAATTACAACAGGGAAATTCATCTCTCTTTATTTCCGAACGTGAAAATAGCTAAAATAATTATATTTCACACGTGTAATTGCTTACTTCATTTGAAAAGTATAGCATTTCATACTAAAAAGCGGGGTTTTCACTAATTGATTAAAATAATACGAGCGATATTAAATAGAAAAATACATCTTTACATAAATTTTAAACAAGTATATTAATGATGAACCAAGCTACCTACCACTCAAAACTGATGAAAAAAGCAAAAAACAAAATTGAATTTCCACATTTAGTATTAGGTTTTCAGTACGCAATTGTATTATCAATATTGATGATTTTACTGTTGAAATAAAATAGACCTTTTTTGATTAAAGTTAATTTATTGTGTAGACCAAAAGGGTTTTGGAATGTTCCAGAACCCTTTTATTATTATGTCAGATGTGTCTTTTACATCATTTTTAATAGTTCTTTAACCAAATTGTCAACCCCTTGTTCAATTTGAGAAATATTGGCATCAAGCATATAACATGGGGTGGTGATTAGTTTGTTTTTATGATCGACCGTTATTTCACCGTGTGAAGTTATTTCGTGTTTGGCATTCAGTTTTTCAATTTCTAAAATGGTGTTTGCATCGTTTCCAATAGTAACTATAGGTTCCGGTAATACTTTTGCAATTAGAGCGGGTGAAATACAAAGTGCTCCAATAGGTTTTTTAGTTTTCCAGAAATCGGTTACTACTTTTTTTAATTCAGGAATAACATCACAATCGCTCCCTTTAAATGCAAAATCGCAAAGGTTCTTAGCTACCCCAAATCCGCCTGGCATAACAAGTGCATCAAATTTATTTACGTCAAGTTCGTTTATGTTTTTAATGTTGCCGCGAGCAATTCTTGCAGACTCTACCAGTACATTACGTTCCTGATTTATCTCTTCACCTGTGATATGATTGATAACATGATGTTGTCTGATGTCAGGAGCAAAACATGTATATGATGCCTCGTTTTTTGCAATTGACAACATGGTTAAAGTGGCTTCATGTATTTCAGCACCATCAAATACACCACATCCGGATAAAATTATTGCTATCTGTTTCATGAATTTATGATTAAATTACTGTAGTTTGAAATTATTTTAATTCTATAATAAATGCTGTTTTAGGTTCAATAATAACATTTCTTAAATCATTGTATATGGACCCGTATATAGGATCTTTGCCCATTGTGAATTCACCCAGTTCATTCGTGCAATTAGTAATATTAACTTTCTGTAATCTCTCGCTATTGTTGTATAATATCATTATATATTTATTTTCATCATATCGTAGAACAGCGTACAAATCTTCACTGATTAAGTAATGCATGGTTTTACCATTTTTAATGGTGTAAGATGATGATCTCCAACTTAGTAATTCAGTTAAAAATTGTTTGAAACTTAATTGCTCTGAAGAAAGAGACTTTCCTGTAAAAGCATTTTGTTTATCGTTAATCCAGCCTCCCGGAAAATCAACCCTGGCGTGTCCATATCCTCTGCGGTGATTTCCTTCCATGAGCAGTTCTGAACCATAAAGAAGAGAAGGAATACCTCTACTTGTTGCCCAATAAGTATACATCATTTTTAACTGATCAATATTTTTGTCAGCAAGAGTAAATGCTCTTGAGGTTGAGTTGTTATCGATGAATACAATTTGATTATACGGATCTATGTAATTAAAATCTTTAGCAAGTGTATGGTGTAAGTTTATGATAGACTGCTCTTTGGAAACAAATTCGGAAAATCCATCAGCCAGTGCTTTTGAAAGCGGGTAGTCATAATTTAAACCCGGATGTGTATTAAAGTAGGTTTCCGACAAATATGCCAATTCATCATTTTGACTTGTATTAATATCAGAAATTAGTGATATGCTTGGATACTCATCTCGAACATCGTTAATTAAAGCTTGAAGAAAGCTGGTACTATTGTAATGTGTGTTTTCAATTTTTAAGGCAGAAGGAGAGAGCTGCTCTATCCACCAAATCGAATTTTGTATAAGAAATTTTTTAACAATCGGGATGTTTTGGTTGATTAAGCTTAAGCCGGTGTTTTTGTTATAATATTGATCTATAAAATCTTTATTGCACGAATAGGGATCCGATTCGGGTAGTATTTTAATTTGGTTGTTAATACGGTCAGAAGGTGCGTATGTCCAACCGGTGACCGATTCGCTACCAAAAAGCCAATGTTTATTGCTTGTTTGGTGTAATACTATAGTTTGAATGTATTTTATGTTTTTTTGTTTACATTGGTTAGATAAGTTTTTTAGGTCTGCAAATGTGCCCAGTCGCTTATCTAATTGATAGTGTGAAGTAATCTCGTCATGATAGTATGAGTTGGCAATTTGATTACTTTCGTACAGGGGTGAAATTTCAATACAACTGGCACCAACAGATTTGATGTAATCAAGAGATTTTGTTATCCCGTTTATATCACCGCCATGTATGGCAGACGGATTTTGTCTGTTTGGTCCTTCCAGGTATTCGCTTACTTTGTCGTTACTGTAGTTTCCGTTTCTAAATCTATCTACGATAATTTGATAAATGACATCATCTTTAGTAAGACTGTTTGTTAATTTAGAGGATTCAGGGATCCTGCTTTTAAGTTCAAAGTATATGGCTTGCTGAAATCTGCCCGATTGAAATATTTGAATAGGAACAATTCCGGTAATCACATTTTCGTTTATGTCAATATCTAAAAATACAATTTCGGGATTATTGGTATATATTATCTGATTAAATGTAATTCCCGGATAGTTTATTTTAAAAATAGATTTGTTTAAGTTGTTACCTTTTGCAGCAATAATAATATTGCTATGTTTCATTTCTGTCCACCAATACCTGGGTTCATAATTCTCAATAATGTTTTTTCCAAAAATGTGAATGTTCAAAAAGAACATTAAGCAGAAAATTGAAATATTGAGAATTATCCTGAGTTTCATAGATTAGCTATTTAAAAAGTACTGAATTTAAAGACTGGTATAAATGCTAAATCATGGTAAAGTTAAGTAATTAATAGTGTTTTTAAGAATATATTGATTGCTGAAGAAGGTGTGTTAAGGGGTAATTATAATTCAATATGACCTGTAGATTGTTCAAAATTTTAATTATCCATCCAATTAAGCTTTTTTAACTTTGAAGGCGTATCTTTTTTTAATAGTTTTATATTCAATATAATTCTCCTTGAGGGCACAGATAAAAGGAGAATATTTTATTTTATTTACCAGATGTTGGTTTAGATAGGGTAAATGTGAAATTATAATTTACTTTAAGAGTAGTTAAAAGCTGTTAGTTTGTTTTTAATTCGTTGGGTTAACATCTATTTTTGGATTTTTAAATGATTAATATAAAAGAAATGTTTAGGAAAACTGATGATAATACAGTTAGGTTGAAGAGGAAGATTTTTTGGTTCTTTGTAATAGAAGTTTTATTGGTTATAGCTCTTTTGGGCTTTACTTTCTTTTTGATAACTGTTGTTTTAAATTAAGAATTTACAGAACTCCTTATATATAAGGATTTTTGATATAATATTTTCCCGTCTAACCAAGTGGTTAATTTCCATTCTCCTTTCTTATCATGAATGGGTGCCCAAATTGTATCTCCTAAAAAGAATTCATAATCATTAGATTTTACAAAGTATTCACCTGTAAATGGTGGTATAACTTTCCCGTTTTCATCGGTAAAGTTAGGGTGATCTATCTCAAATTGAATTCGCTTGCCTTTGGCTCCTTTTATCCTGATTACATAGCCAAATTCAATATCTAGCTCTAAAGGAATTTCATTGGTGATTTTAATAAGTTTAGGGAGGTCTTTGTCATTTCTGTTCCATCTTGAATATATGCCGTAGCTATATAATTCAGCATCTATTTTTTTTCTGCCCATTTTATTCTTCTAATAAATATTTTAGTTGATCCAGCATGATAGGCACATCATCCTGATCTATTCCATTTTTAATTAACAAAGGTAAATCTTCGGTAAAAGTATCAAAGAATTCACTATAAGTATTCTTGAGTTGTTTAGTTGCTTTTTGGTAAAACTTAAGCGCTTCTTTTCGGTTATTTTTGCACCAGTATACATGACCAAGATTAATAAAGTCGTGCGTATTTGTAGATGAGATTAATAGCTTATGATAGTATTTTTCTGCCTGATCAAAATTGCCGGTAACTAATGAACACCATGCTATTGGTCTCCAAACGTTAGTGTTTGACTGGTCAAGGTACTCTACTTTAAAGAAAAATTTAAGCGCTTCGGAATATTCTTTTAAATCTAGTAAGCAATTACCAATGGAAGCTTGCGTATGCAGGTTTTCCGGCTGAATTCTTTCCGCAATGTGATAGTACTCCAATGCTTTATCTGTTTGCTTGAGTAGTTTGTACATCAAGGCAATTTTTTTGGTTGTCCAGGCTTGATCCGGCTTTAAAATATCTGCTTTTAAATATTGATTTAAGGCCTTTGAGTAAGCTTTTGTTTGTTGGAAACAGTATCCAATTTTCTGAATGATTTCTACTTGATTTGGCTCTTCGGATTCAATCATCAAAAAGGCTTCGGCTGCTTCCTGGTAATATTCTTTCTTAAAAAAGAATTCTCCTATTTGTCGCAACTGTGAATAGTCGGTAATGATATCTTTGAAAAACCATTTGTTGTAAAAATCCATTCTCCAGGCAAATATATCTTCAAACTGGATGTGCTGAGGATGAAGTTTGTAAAAACGGTATAAATCCTGAATATATCTGTTGGAGATGATTGAATTTTGTTTCTCAGAATTAAGCATTTCTTCATCTTTCTCAAGTTCACCCATTTGCTCAAGTTGCTGCTCAAACATATTACCCATCATGTCTTTTTGAAATTGAGGCATGTGTGGTACGCTCAGAAAAAGTGAGTACTTGTCAGAGTTACAGAGAAATCCTGATTTGGCCAGGCTTTCCTGAATACTTTTACTTGAAAACAGGTGAGTTTCATCTTTTAATACACTTTTTATTTCATCATTCTCTAAATAAAAAGGCATTAGCCAATTGTGTAAGGTATTAAAGAAGCTGAAATGCTTTAGCATTTTAAAGGTGGTTAAAAATACATCGGCACCTTCCATCTGTAATTCGGTAAGTTCTTCCAGCTTGCTCATGAGTTCAGGTGAATCTTTAAAGAAGTCCTCCCAATCAGGATTTTCATCTTCGAGCGATTTTTCACCCGTAATTTCATCTAAATCTAGTTTGTTCCTTAAGTTGGGTTGCATTTTGGCAACTTCCGGAATAATCTCATCATTCAATTTATTGGATATCTTTTCTGTTTCGCGCGTTCTTATCAGTTGAACGGTGATGTTGAGAATATTGCGGATGAGTTTTGAATTATCCTGAATAAGTTTAATACGAGATGTGACTTCAGGATAAATTTTAAGTCGGTTATCGTATTTAAACAATACCAATAAAAGTCCGGTGATGGCACGCTGAGAAATTTCGTTTTCAGCATGACTTATAAAATCAAAGAGTAATAGTATTTTAGAAAGACAAAACTCTTTAATGGCTCCTATGGTAAGGGCTGATATAATAAGGCTGCGAAAACTGAAATGTATAGAGTCATCAAGAATAAATTTTTTTATAAAGGCATTGTCTTCGTCATTAAGACCTTCTGATACCCAAATCTGATTAAATAATTCAGTTGTTGCCTGATGAGTATGCGTGTGATTAGCGTTTGCCTGATCAAACAATTTATTTTGGGCAATCTCAGCATAAAACAATTCACCGGTGGTAGTTACTGTTTTTAAAGAGTTATTGACCTGTCTTCTTGTTTCGTAAAATATTTCGCTTGACTGATGATTTTGAATAGTAGAGAATAACTGGTCAGATAACTGATAGCACGAAGTTAAAATTCCGTTGTATACCTTTTGTCTTTCAGGATCGGATACACCTTCAACAGTGTATTTAAGCATGCTTTTGTACGTGAATTCAAGGTTGTAATGATCGTCGATGAGTTTACCGCCATGATGAGTCTTGGTTAATTCGCTAAGTAAAGAAAGCGCATCTTTTATACGTTTTTCACTTAATGCAAGCTCAATTTCGGCCTGTTGTTTTTTTATGTCAGGTGTTATCATTTTAATTTTTTTATAGGAGCCTGTTGTTCAAATTTTAAAATTAGATCAATTCCTGACGTGTTGGAATTTCCACTCTGAATTTGAATAAACAGGTTTTTTAAAATTTCATATTCCAAAGTTACAGATTCTGGTGTTATTTCGTTGTTGTTATTTTCACCAAATCCTTTTTGGTATATCACAAAAAGGTCATTTGTAATATATTTCCCAACTACGAAATCCATACTTTGCCAATTGTCTTCGGTGTTTAGCTCAATCATATCGAGGTTTAACCTGTTGCCAATGGTTTTGTTGAGTTGTGATGATACCATTTTAGACATTATGCCTGATGAAACTGCCGAAGCAAGTCCTTTTTGATTGTCGTAACCTATCTCATCAGATGATCGGTTATAAATAATGTATGAAATGGCTTCGTTTTCATTTATGCTGTTGCCGTTTAATGTAAAGTTTAACTCGGGCTCTTCTGATGTTCCTGAAATCAGGAGTTTCAGGGTTTGTATTTCACGGTCTGCACCCCTAAATACATATTCAGCTTCAATATTTATTAGTGGTTCAAATTTTTCACCTCCGGTAAAAATAATTTCACCATCAGTAAAGTTAAATCTTCGCCCATATAAAAAATAATTGCCTCTAAAAATTTCAATTTCTCCAAGTAATTCAAATTGATCTCCATTTTTTACAACATCAATATCTCCTGAAATTTCCAATTTAAGTTCTTCGCTTTTAATCCATGTGTTTTTAGGGATGGTAATTTTTACTATTCCTGTTAAATCTTGTATTGTGGGTAATAAGGGATTTATTTCAAGAGTGTCCTTAATATTTAAGGAATCAAGGGCGCGTATTGAGTCTATATTGTAGTTTGATGTGGCTTGTACAAGTAAAGGTTTATTTTCGTTTTGATCTGAGCTGGTGAGTTTAATTAAATCAGGTAAATAAAAACTTGAGCGCAAAACATCAATGTTTCCGGTATATTGAGGTTTGTTGTTCCTTTTACGTACCTGTATGTCTGAGTTAAAAACAATATCATGGGCTTTGGCTTTTGAAAGGTGAAATCTGTTGGCTTTAATATCTAGTTCTAAATCATTTAATTGCCCTTGTATTGCTGTTGAGTCAATTTTTAGTTTACCGGTTGATAGAAAATAACCATTTCCGGATTTGATGTATAATGAATCTAAACTAAGGTTATTTTCGAGAATGGATAATCTTGTTTTTATGCCGGTATAATCGATGCCGTATTTAGGTAAATGAATTTTGCCTTCGGTGAGTTGGAGGAATCCTTTTAGCGCAGGTTCTTTGTTTGTACCTTCTAACGAAATATCAAATGAAACAATTCCATCAGTGTTGGTAAAAGGTGTATTCTTTCGCATATACTCATGTAAATTAATCTTTTCGCATTTAATACCACCTTTAATGGGGTAGGTGTCTAATAAACCAATATTGTTGTTAGTAAGATTGAAAATGAGCGGTAGGTTAATTTTAGCGTTTATACTGTCACCAAGTCTAGTCGAAAAATTTAAATGACCGTCAAGAACCTTGTCGGAGATATTGATTTTAGATATTATTTTTGGCGGAGACAGCATTTTGTATTGTAGGCTGTCAATGTCAATAGAGGTGGTTAAATATGGGTTTTCTCCATGTCCTTTTAAAGTGGTGTTAAGATTGATTTGCCCCAAGAGCTTTTCCTGATTAATCCATTTGTTGAAGAAGGATAGGTTAAATTGACTAATATTTAAAGATAAATCAGAACTTCCTGAGGGATTGTAAATGCCATCAAGTTTAAAACGAAATTCTTTATTGTATTGATCAAGTAGTTCAATAAAGTTGAAAGAGTATGCCCCTTCAGTTATATCGATACTGAGGTTTTTATGCTTGTTGTAGAGTTTGATGTCGTGAGTGTTGATATTAAGTGCAGGAATATTAATGCTTAATGTGTCGCCATAGGTAAGAAGAGCCGTACTCATCTTTAATTGGAATTCAGAATTGTTAATGGCGAAAACATCTGCGTAATATCTGTTTTTTCTAATGTTAGATGAAATATTAAGTGTATCGATAACAATAGGGTCAATGTTTAATTCTGTGGCTTCAATATTAATAAGTCCAGGATAGTTATTAGTGAGGTTGATGTTACAGTTACCCTCTGCTTTTGTTGCGACAATGTTATCAAACTGAGGCTGTTCAAATATAAAGTTCGAGTTGAGGATTAAAGAGTCTGGAGGTCCGGATATATTTCCTTCTATAGAAGCTTTAGAGGAGATGTTAAGATCGTTAATAAAAGGCTTTATATCGTTAAGGTTGTTAAGAGATGCTTCAAAATTTGCTTCAAAATAGTTTGGGTTAATGTGATATAAACCATTAAGGTAGATGCTTTCATTGGCGTTATGGGCCAATAGTTTGTTGATGTGTACAGTGCCGCTAGATATATGAATATTTGAGGCAAGAGTATCTATTTTTATTTCAGATATTTCACTATTGGCCGAATATATATCAGCATTAACAGTCATGCTTTTAGTGTCAAATCCATGACCGGATAAATGAGTTTCCAGGTTTAAAACTGAAGGCGTAAGTGAGCTAACTAAAGAATCGATCTTAAAATTTCTAATGGATGAATACATAGAATAACTATAGTCATCTTTTGTTTTATTTAATTCAAGGTCAATAAAAGCGCTGCCTAAATAATCATTAATGTTAATCTGAGCTAGAGTTTTTTGAGGAGTATATGTTCCTTTTATCAAGAATGTATCCGGCTTAAAGCCATATGCAGAAGAATTGTTTAATGATGCATTTACATAAAGTGGAGTGTGCTTAAAATTAAAGCTGTTGGCATATGTATTTATTTTACCGTTTAAAATAACGGGTAAATCACTCTTGAGTCCCCAATTCGACAGTTTTACATTTGTAGCAACCAGGTTTAAGTTGAATTTATGGTTGGTCAGATCTTTTTTATTTACGTCAACAATATAAGATTCAATTGATATTAGTTCCTGATTGTTGGTAATGGTTCCATTCAGTTTTAAAGTATCGTTTTGCGCAGTGGTATTTAGTTTTACCTTAGGAATTGCAATTAAATGTAGTGTTGGTATAAAAAAGTTGAATTCCGGCAAATGGATGGGAGATGAGCTTAACTGACCTTTAAAATTACTTGTTGATTTATAACGTCCGTTAATATTAAATTGGTTATCTCTGGTTTTTAAAAGTAAGCTGTCGATTGTAAATCCTTGTTGTGAGTATTGGGTGTTAAAACAAAGTTGTTTAATCTGAAGATGAGGATTTTGGCTTTTAAAATTAAAACTATTCAGCTTTCCAATAATTAGATCTTTACTGTAATTGCCTGCTAAGTTAATGTTGATATTTTCTAATTGTGTAGGGATTAGAGGATTAAAACCTGTGTTTTTCGTACTTCCATTTTTAAGATCAACCAGTCCAAGCTTGATGTCAAATGCAAAAGGTTTACCGGATTTTTTGGTACTATCCGATGTTTGAAAAATCCTGTTGAGGTTTAAAACTGAATCTTCCTCCATTTTAAGAAGAACAAAGGGCGAATCAATAAGGAGTGAATCTATATGGATGTTTCTTTGTAAAAGCTTTCGAATTTTGTAATGAAGCTCTATGCTGCGAATTTCTCCTACAGTGTCACCATGCGAAATCAGTAAGATGTCGTTAAGTTTAATATTGGAAATTAAATTGCCCGAGAATCTTTGTATGGAGATATTTCCATCAATAATTTTGTTGAGTTCAGTTAGGGCTAGCTCTTTTATTTTGTTTTGGCCGTAATGCGATTGCACGAACAAGCCGGCACCTAGTATTAGAAGGAGTATGCCCAGAAATAAGAATGATATGTAGCGAAGGATCCTTTTCAAAATATTAAAAGCTATGTCCTATGTTAATATAAAACAACCATCCGTTGTTTGTGTTTCTGAAAACAGGGCGGGCAACATCTATACCAATAGGACCTATGGGAGTTTTGTACCTTAAGCCTGCGCCTATTGTATAATAAAGATCTCTAAAGTCTAAATACAAATCATCTTGCCATACATTTCCAATATCACTAAAAATAACCATTCCAATTCCGGTTTTTCTAAATAATGATATTCTGTTTTCGATACTCGCTTCAAATATGGTGTTACCACCAATGGGCTGACCATTTTCATCTTTGGGGCCAATTTCTTGTCTATTGTATCCGCGCACTGATTGGGAGCCTCCGGAAAAAAATCTTTCTTCGACAGGAACTGTTTTGGTACTGCTGGGCGTAATGATGGTTCCGGTTTTAAGTTTCGTAGCAATAATCCATCCGTGTTTAATGAGTTTGTACCTGCGAACCTCAGCAATAAACTTATAAAAGGCGTAATCAGTATTGCTGTACATTCCATTAGTTTTTACGTTTGCCGCTAAAAATATACCTTCAGTAGGATCAAATTGAGGCAGGGCATTACTAAAAGTAAAACCGTAATTAAAACCAGCTTTATTGTAAAAAGATTCAAGGGTTTCGTTTTCCGGGAGGTCGGCTATACTGGTTGTGTCCAGGTTTACCTGCTCGTGCTGATAACCCAATGACATATTTAGGTTTTTGGATATCTTTTGCAAAATAGTAATACTCCCACCTGTTTTTTGAAGTGTATATCCGGGTTCGTTTTGTTTTGAAACATAAGGAGATAAGATGAGTTGGGAGTTGGGGCTGTACAATGCAGGTTGTATTAAACGCAGGTTAAAGTCGTATGGTTCTATGGCAGAATGTTTTCCATAGAGTTCTGCTCTCCTGCTACCTCCTAAAAAGCGTAAAAAAGTAATCTGTCCAAATACCCGCAATTTTGTTTCTCTGCCATAACCCAAACCCCACTTGCTCGAAAGCCGTGGTGCCTCCTTTAATGTAACCATTGTTTGAATTGTATCCGGTTGGTCATTGGTAAAAATGGATTTTGTGGAGGCAATTCTGTAAATACCCAGGTTGTAAAAGTTATCCTGGGTGCGTTCTATTTCATCGCGGCTAAAAACATCTCCTTTTTCAAAGGCAACTTGCTTACGTAATTTTTTTTCCTTAAGTTCTGTTGATCCAACAAAGTTTACATCTCCAAAGTAACATAAGTTACCGGTGTTGATTTCCCAGTTAATATCAGCCAGTTTGTTTTCTGAATCAACTTTAATAACAGGATTAATTTTTACATAAGGAAATCCCTTATCTTCAAATTGTTTCGAAATATTAACATCATCGTCATATATGTCCTGGTCTTTAAAGATGCGTCCTTTTCGGGTGTTGAGTTGTTTGCTTATTTTTCTTATCTGTCCTGGTTTAAAGTAGTGTTGTAGTTTCTTATCCTGATTAACAGTAAACTTTACTTCATTGATTCTTACTGGGGTGTTTTCTTTAATGTTAAAAGTAATGTTGATTTTATCTTTTTTGAAAGTAGTAAAGGATGGGGCCAGAATTTCCACATATAAATACCCTTCTCGTTGGTAAAGAGATTTTATTCTATCCTTATCCTCTTCATAAATATCAGTACTATAATATGAAGGATCTTTACGGGTGCTTTTTTGTAGTGTAATAAGTTCTTTTAAGATGCTGTTGCTTAAAGATGAGTTGCCTGAAAAATCGATCTTGCGTATTTCTTTGCTTTCCTGGCAAAAAGCTGTCGAACACAAGATGATCATTAATAAAGTTAGTAAGGCTTTGTTGTAACTCATTTTTAGAATTTGCATAAAAATACAAGAGTTTTTTATTTGTATAAAGCATTTTTTGTGATAGTTATGAATTTACTTAATTTGTAGTTGAATAATTAATTGTCAAATGAGAAATATTTATATTTTAATCACCATACAGGTTTATTGCCTTGTAAGTTTCCATCAGTCTATAGCTCAAGTTCAGAAAAAAGGTATCCCCGAAATTGAATACTTCAATAGAAGAATGTATAATGGAGCTACGCAAAATTGGGGAGTTACGCAGAGCAAAGCAGGCTTTATGTATTTTGCCAATAATGATGGAGTAGTTGAATATGATGGAGAACGTTGGCAATCATATGATGATATGGGTTCTTTTATTGTTAGGTGTGTAAAGGCAATAGATGATAGAATTTATGTTGGTTCATATCGGGAATTGGGGTATTTAAATTATGATTCGTTGAGCCGGCTTACATATAATACACTGGTAGTTGATCAGGAACTTACTCAGCTCGAAGATTATTGGAATATCCACGAATGGAACGACAGGATAGTTTTTCAGGCAGATAAGGGTATGGTTATATTTAAGGATGATAAATTAATAAAGGTTATTCCTTCCCGATCTCGTTTTATGTCATCTTTTTCTGTGAATGGTTTGCTTTTGGTTCATGATGAGAAAGCAGGACTGATGGAGATGCGTGGTGATAATCTGTTCCCGGTTGGAGGAGGTCATATCTTTTCAGGAATGGAGGTGAATTCTATTGTCCCCCTGTCTGATACCGAGATCATTATTGGTACAATGAAAAATGGCCTGTACATCTGGAATATGCAGGATATAAAAAAATGGGATGTTCCGGCCAATAAAGTATTGAAAGCGGTAAATGTTTTCTGTGGCATAAAGTATGATGATAATAGTATTATATACGGAACTATACAGGGGGGGCTTGTGGTAATTAATAAGTCGGGCGAAATTATTTTACAAATAGATAAGGACAAGGGACTTCATAATAACACTGTACTCAGTGTCGGAAAAGATACGGAAGGAAATGTTTGGTGTGGTTTAGATAATGGAATCGCCAGGGTAAATTTAAATTCCGGGATGTCTTTTTTACAAGGATATTATAATATAGGTACCGGATATGTATTAGAGAAATATAAGGGTGCTTACTATTTCGGGACCAACCAGGCAGTATATAGTATATCAGAACAGGATTTTTCTGATCCATTAAAAGATAGAAGTCATTTTAAACGTGTTAGAGGTACAGAGGGACAGGTATGGAGTTTGTTTAAGGACGATAATAGCCTTTTGTGTGGTCATAATCTGGGGGTTTTTAATATCTCAAAAACTTCAGTACAGTCAATTACTCCACCGGAAATTAATGGTGTTTGGAACTTCATAAAAATTCCGAATAAGCCTGAAGTGTTGCTGTCTGGAACCTATACAGGATTAGTTTTATTTGAAAAAGACAACGGAATCTGGAAGTTTAAACAAAAAGTTGAAGGTTATAGTGAGTCGTCACGATTTATTGAGTTTGATGACAATGGTTATGTGTGGATTTCTCATGGTTATAATGGAATCTACAGGTTAAAAATGAGTAGCGATTATTCAGAGGTTTTAGATGTAGATACTTTTAAAATCAATTCCTTTGAAGGTAACCAGTCGTCATTGGTTTTATCTAAAATTAAAGGGAAGTGTATTTTATCAGGCCCAGATGGAATTTTCGAAATTTCACGTAGTTCTGATAGATTTGAAAGGGTAAATAAATATGATTCATTTTTTACACCGGGAGAATTTCCCACTTCCATAAAGGAGGATCGCTTTGGTAATTTATGGTGTCCTGTTGGTAGCAGAGTTGTGGTATTAAGATATCTTGAAGATGGGAGCTATAAAAAAATTGAATATCCCTTTTTACCTGTTGAAAGGAAGTTAGTGAATGGTTTCGAATTTTTATTTGTTGAAGACTTAAACAATGTGTTTTTTGGGGTTGAAGATGGTTTTGCGCATTATGCCATTGAAGGGCCTAAGAATTTTAAGCAACCTTTTAAAGTTCATATTAGGTTATTTGTTGGAGAGCAGGATTCCGTTCAGTACCAACTTAATAATTACAGTGATTCAGAATGGCAAAGTGTTGTGCCAGATTACCCATTCCGAAAAAATTCTTTTAGGGTTCATTATGCAGCTTCGTTTCATGAGCGAAAGAATATTCAATACTCCACTTTTCTTAAGAATTTTGATGCAGAGCCAAGTGTATGGGGAAATATATCCAGCCGATCTTTTGCAAACCTGCGGGAGGGAGAATATGAGTTTGAAGTTAGAGCCAAAAATATGTATGGAGTGATTACGGAGCCTGTTCGGTTTAAATTTATCATCAACCCACCCTGGTATAGGAGTATGCTGGCCAAAACTGGTTATGCTTTAGCTATTGTGTTTATATTGTTACTCACTATCTATCTTTTTAACCGCAGAATTGAATTAAGTAAAGAGAAGGAGAAGATAAAGCAGAAAGAAAGGTTTAAGGCAAAGGAGGAACATTTACAGAATGCAGCGCTGATGTCAGAGAAGGAAATGATTCGTATGCGTAATGAAAAGCTTAGAGGAGAGATGATCTTTAAGGAAAAGGAATTGGCAAACTCGACCATCAACCTTATACACAAAAATAATTTGCTGTCAGATATAAAGTTGCAATTAAAAAAGATAACTAAGATTGTAGAGAAGAAAGAATCTGACAGGAAGATACAAGGATTAATTAAGAAGATTGACAAAGATATCGATAATGAAAACAACTGGGAGGTTTTTGAAATGCATTTTGGTCAGGTACATGAAGCATTTCTTAAAAAGTTGAATGAATTGCATCCAGATTTATCCATCCGGGAGCAAAAGCTTAGCGCATACGTTAAAATGGGAATGTCGTCAAAGGAAATTGCATCTTTAATGAATATTACCACCAGAGCTGTTGAGAATAACCGATATAAACTTCGACAAAAATTAGGTATTCACCAGGGCGAAAACCTTACATCATATATTGATAAGATTCAATAACGAACAATTCTTCGTTAAACTTTTTAAGCAGGGAAGTGTTAATGCTCTCCTGCTTTTTTTTTGCTCGCGTAAAATGTAAATAAACTGAGTTCGATATAAAATTATTGGCTCAGACCGCTTATGAACATATTGTTTCAAGAAATATTTGTGACGACATAGCGGGCTATGACTAACAAATATGACGCAGAAAATGGATGTTTATAAGTGGAATCTGTGCGCTTTTCATTAAATAATCCATTTACTGCTTTAAATTTTCTCTCCATAGCTCGCTATGTCTCTAAAATTTACATTGTAAATCAATCATTTAATGAAATCTGAGCTCTATAATTTTATCGAACTCAGGTTAAATAGTGTTATTTTCATCCTAAAAACTCATTGGGTCGTTATTTTAGAACAGGCTATTTCGACTCGTATTGTATTTAAGTTAGGTTCAATGCATCTCAAAAAAAACTTGTATATCGGTTGTTTTACTTATTAAAAGGAAAAATAGAGGGATAATTGCTTGCTAAGTTTTTCTACTCTTTTAAAGATCTTTGTTAATAAATGTAAAAAATGTTTATTTGGACGATTTTTGGTAAGTGAGTTTGTGGATGTAGTTAAAAAATGTAAAAATGATTTTTTAATGGGTTGAAAAAAAGGCAAGTAAATAATGTTGTGTGAGTTTTATATGAGGTAGTAAATGTTGTAAAATGAGTTTTTTGTGATGTGATTAATTATGAAACATTAACAAATGTGGTGAATTTTGTTTCAGATTAATTCTAAAATCCAAAATGATATGAAACATTTATTAGGAACATTTTTCCTGTTGTTACTATCTACAGCGATATTCGCTCAAGAGTATACTGTAACAGGAAAGGTTACATCTGCAGAAGATGGAGCTCCTATCCCGGGAGTTAGTGTAATAGTAAAAGGTACTACCGTTGGTACTATTACAACAATTGATGGTGATTATTCACTTCAAGTCAATAAAGGTGATTTAGTTGTATTCTCCTTTATTGGAATGCAAACCCAAGAGTTCGTTGTTGAATCAGAAAGGCTGGATGTAGTAATGCAAGCTGATATTTCTGATTTAGACGAAGTAGTAGTTATTGGTTATGGTGTTCAGAAAAAGAGTGTGGTTACTGCTGCTATCAGTAGTGTATCATCAGAAGATCTTGAAATTGCGACGCCTTCACGAATTGAAGATGTGTTGAAGGGGCGTGTTTCTGGTGTACAGATTACGCAGAGCTCAGGTCAGCCAGGTTCTGATTCTAAGGTTCGTATTAGAGGTATAGGTACAATTAATAACAGTGATCCGTTATATATCGTAGACGGTATGGCAGTTGATGGAGGGATTAATTTCTTAAATCCTGCAGATATTGAATCTGTTGAAGTACTAAAAGATGCTGCCTCTGCTGCTATTTATGGTGCTCGTGCTGCTAATGGAGTTATCCTTGTTACCACAAAGTCTGGTAAGTCGGGTAAAATGAAAATCAGTTATGATGTTTCTTATGGGTGGCAAAATCCATGGAAAAAAAGATCTGTACTGGATGGAACAGAATACATGGTGTTAATGAATGAAACCCTGTTAAATGATGGCCGAGATCCATTATATACGTCAGAACAAGTTGCTGCTGCAGGAAAAGGAACAGATTGGCAGGATGAGACGTTTAACTATAACGCTCCTGTTCAAAGTCACCAGGTTAGTTTAAGTGGTGGAAAAGATGATATTAACTACTTTTTATCTTTTAGCTATTTTGATCATGAAGGTATTGTAGGTGGTAATTATGGACGCTCTAATTACGAACGTTATAGTATTCGTACCAATACTACATATAAAGTATGGGATGAAGCCCGTGATTTATTTAGTGGATTAAAGGTAGGAGTTAATGCAGCGTATTCAAGAGATAAAAAATCAGGAATCGAAACAAATTCTGAGTTTGGTTCTGTTTTGGGTAGTGCTTTGGCTTTTAATCCTAATGTTCCTGTTTACGCTGAGGATCCTGATGGTGTTTTAGCCGAATATCCAACTGCTGTTACCGATAAAGATGGACGTGTTTTTTCTTTACCACCAAGTGGTTTTCAAGAAATTGCCAATCCGGTAGCCATGTTAAATGCTCCAACAAGTGCAATCGATAATTCCGATAAGATTGTGGCAACAATGTGGGGAGAACTTGATATATATGAAGGATTGAAGTTTAAAAGTTCTTACGGTGTAGATTTAGCGTTTTGGGGAGCAGATGGTTATACATTTCCTCATTTTCTTGCTACTCAGGGTAAAAATTATACAAGGAGTCAAGTATACTCCAACATGCATAGAGGATTCACCTGGCAGGTTGAAAATACTTTAACTTATAACAAAACGTTAGCGGAAGATCATAATATAGGTGTCTTATTAGGACAGTCAGCACGTGAGTATACTTCTCGTCATTTATATGGTGATGATTTTGATCTTGTGGAGTATGATCCGTCAAAAGCAACCATAGATTATGCAACTGCTGATCCAAAGGATGAAATACTAGCTGGAGGTACAGATGGTGCTACAGGTAAAACTTTAGCTTCTTACTTTGGTCGTATCGATTATAACTATAAAGAAAGATATATGATTCAAGGGACTGTTCGTCGTGACGGATCATCAAATTTTGGACCAGAGAACAAATGGGCAACATTCAGTTCAGCTTCTGTAGGTTGGAATGTAACCAATGAAAGCTTTATGGAAAACAGACCGAATTGGTTTGGTTATTTAAAACTTCGTGCAAGTTGGGGTACTAATGGTAATGAAAATATCGATGCATTCTCTTATACAAGTTTGATGGACGGAAACGTAAATTATTACTTTGGAAGTGGAGATGATCAATATTTACAATATGGAAGTACACCATCGCGTATATCTAACCCTCTTGTAATTTGGGAAGAATCAGAACAGTTAGATATTGGTTTTGATACACGTCTTTTTAATAGTTCTTTGGCAATTGGATTCGATTATTTTAAAAAGGATACCAAAGGAATGTTAATCGATCAACCTATTCCAAGATACGTAGGTAAAGGAGCACCTATTGCAAATGTTGGCGATATGGAGAATTCAGGAGTTGAAATTGAAGTGACTTATAAAAATAACATTGGTGATTTTAGTTACAACATTATGGCAAATGCTTCTTATTTAAAGAATAAGTTAATCGATTTGGGCAATGAATCAGGTGAGATATTTTACGAAAATGCATCTGGATTAGGAAACTTTGTTCGTGGACAAAACGGTGATGTTTATCCTCATTTTTATGGTTATAAAACGGATGGTATTATTCAAAATGAAGCTCAAGCTGATGCCTACAATACCAAGTATGATAAAGATGTGCAGCCTGGTGATGTAAGGTTTGTTGACTTAAATAATGATGGAGTTATCGATGATGAGGACCGTACCAATATTGGTAAAGGTACTCCTGACTGGACTTTTGGTTTAAGTATTGGTGGTGATTGGAAAGATTTTGATCTAAGTATGTTTTTCCAAGGTGCCATAGGAAACGATATCTTTGATATTTCTCGCCGTGGAGATATCCCAATGATGAACCTTCCTGGAGAGTCTCTTGATCGTTGGCACGGAGAAGGAACATCCAATTCGCTACCAAGGTTAACATCAAGTGATTATAGCAAAAACTGGATTTCATCAGACCTGTATGTTAAAGACGGTGCCTATGTGCGCTTAAAGAATATACAACTTGGTTATACCGTTCCCAATTCAATTTTAAGTAAAACATATTTAACAAGGTTACGAGTTTTTGTAGCTGCTGAAAACTTATTTACGATAACAGGTTATGATGGTTTTGATCCAGAGGTTGCTTCAGGAGACTTTACAAGTATAGGTGTTGATAGAGGTATTTATCCACAATCAAGAACTATTTCGGTAGGAGCTAATATTACTTTCTAATCGCAAAATGATTTAATCATGAATATATATATTAAAACTTTAATAATCGCTGTGTTAGTTAGTATAACATCATGCAGTGATGATTTCTTAACTGTGACGCCAACTTCGTCCCAAGAGGCAGGTGGACCAGCAACGGAAGGAGCAATTTTATCGAACCTAGGTGCTTGTTATCAGATTTTACTATTTGATAGTTATGCCGACTTCAATTATAATAGTGTACCCCTTTTATCAGATTTACGTTCAGATGATATCTTTAAAGGTGGTGGTGATGCAGGTGATCAAGGATTTTTGTACAACTTATCCCAGTTTACTTCTACATCGGAACTTACACCTGCAGGATTATGGAATATTTATTATAGTGGTTTAGCTCGTTGTAATAATGCAATAATTGCTTGCGAAAATGCAGTTAATGTTCCTGAAGATAATCTTAATCAATATAAGGCTGAAGCTCGGTTTTTAAGAGCTTACTACGTTCATTGGTTATGGAAATTCTGGGGTAATATTCCATATTTCGAAGACGATTTACCAGCGCCATACATGGCCAAGCAGTATACAGCTGATGAAATTTATGCAGAACTAATTGAAGATATAGACTTTGCTATTGCAGATGATAAATTGCCAATGAGTACAACTTCTTCAAATCACGGTCGTGCTACTAAGGCTGCTGCAATGATGCTTAAAGCACGTATTGTTATGCATCAGAAAGACCAAAGTAAATACACGCAGGTTTTAACAGATATGCAAAGTATTTATAGTTCAGGAGCTTATTCGTTACCAAATTATGCAAGTATTTGGGATCGTGAAGGAGAGTTTGGTTCAGGATCAATATTTGAAGCTAACCATCTTCCTAAAGGTAAAGATTGGGGTGAAGCTTGGGCTGGATTTGGTACTAATTTACCTGCATTTATTTCACCAAACGAACTTAAAGGAGATGATCTATTAAGTGGATTGGATATATATAAAGGAGGATGGGGCTTTGGTCCGATTCGTCCGAATATAGTTGATATTTATGAGGAAGGAGATGAACGTCTAGCTGCTTCAGTTAATCAGTTTAAAGATGGCACTTACACTGAACGTTTTCAAAATACAGGTTATTTTATGGCCAAGTATGCTGCCCGTGAGGATTATAACGAAGCTCCTTTCGGTGAGGATTTGAATTACGAAAATAATGTAAGAATATTCCGTTATGCAGAAGTTTTACTAAACGCAGCTGAATTAATAGTTATTCATGGTGTTGCTCCAGTTGGTGATTTAACAGCAGAAGTTGCTCTTGATGCAGTAAGAAAACGTGCAGGTGTTGATCCAATAGCTGCAACTTCTGACAATATAAAGCTGGAGCGCCGACGCGAATTTATCGGTGAAGGTATCCGTTTTTGGGATATTTTAAGATGGGGTGATACAGATATACTTTCTGAAAATATTCCAGAATATTTATCAGAAAGAACATGGGCGGATTATATGAAGTACCTACCTATCCCTCAAGGAGAAATAGACAAAACAGAAGGTGATTTCAAACTAGTTCAAAATGATGGTTACTAGACTATTGGTTTTACTTTAAAAATTATACAGATGAAAAATATATTTAAAGCAGGATTTATATTGGCGGTGGTTTCATTGTTATGGACAGCCTGTGATCCTCAAGAATTTGATAAGTCTGATCTAGGAATGGAATCTGCTCCGAAAGCAGAGGATATGGATTTTACGATCACTCCGGGAGAAGATGAATTTCACTTTATTGTGACAAACAATACAATTGTAGATGGAATTCACACTGTGAAATGGGATTTTGGTAGTGCAGGTTCCTCTATAGGAAATGAAGTGGTTGCTTATTTACCATTACCAGGTATATATGATATTACTTTAACAATTACTGCAAATAATGGCAGTTCTAGTACTATATCAGAAGAATTGGAACAAACTGAAACTGATTATTCATTTTTAGATAGTCCACTATTAAATGATCTTACTGGTGGATCATCTGCTGTTGAAGGGAAAACTTGGGTGGTAGATAGTTTGATGAGTGGTCATTTTGGTATTGGACCAGCTGATGGTAATACGCCGGATTGGTGGCCAGCTTCACCTCTTCAGAAGACAAATGGAGGTGCTTATGATGATGAGTATACTTTTAAACTCGTTGGTTTTATCTTTGACTTTGAAAATAATGGAGACTCTTATGTAAAAGATTATCGTAAAGGAGATCCTAATTATTCAAACCCGGTTGAAGTTGATGGTGTTGATTGTCGTGTTGATTTTACGACGGCAAGTGCAACATGGACTATAACAGAAAGAGAGGGTGCAAATTATATTACTCTAGTTTCAAGTAAACCGGCATTTTTCGGTTTTGATTATGGTGCCGTTGGTAATGAATTTAGGATTGATGCAATTTCTGAAAATGAACTAAAAGTTAGTTGTATTGGAGAAGATGGTAATCGTTGGTATAATATATTAATACCAAAAGGTTACGAAAGACCAGTTGTGGAAAAACCTTTGGAAACAAATGACTTGTCTGATGATTTCGAAGGAAATGGTAATGTTGTCTGGAATATCGATGAAATAGTAAAATTTGAAGCTATAAGCAATTTTGCGCCTGTGCCTATTAATGAATCTGAGAATATCGCTATCTATCAGAAAGGTACATTCGAATGGTCAAGTGTTAAAACTGTACTTGATTACAGGATAGACCTATCGACTAGAAATACATTTAGCATGAAAGTATTTATTCCAAGCTTTAATGATTATGTAACAGTGTGTGATCCAGGAACGCCTTGGTTGCCAACGCATAATCTAAAGCCTCAAATTGACTTAAAATTACAGGATAGTAAAAAAGGTGGAGGAGCATGGGAAACTCAACAAGTTAGAGGACATGTTTTAACTGAAGATCAGTTAGGAAAATGGGTTGAGTTATCATTTGACTTTAGCGATGTATCAGACCGTGTTGATTTCGACCAAATTATTGTACAGTTTGGAATGGAAGGACACTGTAATACAGGTATCTTCTATATGGATGATTTTCAGTTAGATTAATTATTATTTAACTGGTCGTCATATTAAGAGACTTAAGTCAGCTACTTTTTAGAAACACTTAGCTATAAATACAAAGAACTGCCCTTGATTTTCAAGGGTGGTTCTTTTAAAACCATAATAGGAAATCACATGAATAACCTTTTAAAATCAAGAATGTCAGTTTCTCTTTTAATAGTGCTGCTGGGGGTGTCATTATCATTCTGTTCAAAAAATGATGATGAAAGTGAAGCTGGATACGTTGCTGGTTTTGAATATGAGTTTGATTCTTCTAATCCTAACATGGTTAGTTTTACCAATACATCAGAAGGTGAGTATTTGTATGTCCAATGGGATTTTGGAAACGGTGAAACCATATCTAAGTCAACAGATAAAACCTCTGTTAGAACAGTTCATTATCCTCTAAAAGGAAATTATGAAGTGACTTTAATAATTTGGGGACCACTTAATACAATAAGTGATACCAAAACAGTAACTAAAACCATTACAATTGCTGAGGACGATGATGATTTTGTACCTCCGGTAGAAACGTTGGTTTGGTCTGATGAATTTAACAGCTCAACCATAAATACAAGTAATTGGACTTTTGAAATTGGTACTGGA
Organism: Labilibacter sediminis; assembly: GCF_005877885.1. Lineage (GTDB taxonomy): Bacteria > Bacteroidota > Bacteroidia > Bacteroidales > Marinilabiliaceae > Saccharicrinis > Saccharicrinis sediminis. Next base: position 115,204 of record NZ_VCHY01000008.1, on the reverse strand, counting down.
GATTGGGGCTGGGGTAATGATGAGCTTCAATATTATACCGATGGTGATAATGCAGAAATTAAAGATGGAAAGTTAGTTATTACAGCACAAAAAGTAAATGACAATAAGGCACGAGGTTCTTATACTTCAACCAGAATGATTACCTGGGGAAAACAGGAATTTACCTATGGCAAAATTGAAGTCAGAGCAAAACTTCCTTCGGGCAGAGGAATATGGCCTGCCATATGGATGTTGGGTGCTAATTTAAACTCTGTTGGATGGCCTGCCTGTGGTGAAATAGATATTATGGAGTATGTGGGTTACGAACCAAATATTGTTCATTCAACGGTTCATACAACCGTAGGTTCAGGAGCAAATGGAAATGGGAGTAGTAAAAATTTAGATACTGCTGAAGAGGAATTTCATATTTATGGATTAAACTGGACAGAAACAGAACTTACATTTTATATAGATACTCCGGATAATGTTGTGCACATATACGGACCTGCAAATAAAAACTCAAGTAACTGGCCATTTAACAAACCGCATTTCTTTATTCTAAATGTAGCAGTTGGTGGTACTTGGGGAGGAGCACAAGGGATTGATAATAGCATATTTCCGCAGACTATGGAGGTGGATTATGTGAGAGTTTATCAGTTAAAATAAAATCAAAAAGGGCAACTATTTTTTAAGAATTTAAGAGTTTACATTAAGAGGGTTTTATATACACTAAATGAAGTGTGTATGCATCAATCATACAACAAATTAAGGGAAATGGGCAATACGATAAAAATATTTATAGGTTTAGTTTTAACGGGTTTAATGATGTTTAGCTCCTGTAATACCAAGGATGTAAAAACAGGGTCAACCGAATTAGATCAAAGAGTTGAAGATCTTCTGAGCCAAATGACACTGGAAGAAAAAATTGGCCAAATGAGTCAGGTTAATGGTGGTGGTCCAGTGGTGTCAGAGGAGATGAAAGAGGAGCTTCGAAAAGGTAAGATTGGTTCTATCCTGAATGAAGTAAATGTTGAGAATATAAACGAGATACAACGTGTTTGCGTAGAAGAAAGCAGATTAGGGATTCCTGTTATTATAGCACGTGATGTGATTCATGGTTTTAAAACAGTTTTTCCAATTCCATTGGGGCAGGCAGCCAGCTGGAACCCTGAGCTTATTCAGGAAGGAAGTAGAATTTCAGCTGCAGAGGCTTCTTCATCTGGAATCAGGTGGACTTTTGCGCCGATGATTGATATTAGTAGAGATGCACGTTGGGGACGAATTGCAGAAAGTCTGGGTGAAGACCCATATTTATCAGCGCAGCTGGGTGCAGCAATGGTGAAAGGATTTCAGGGAGAGGATTTATCAAATGAAACAAGCATTTTGGCTTGTGCAAAGCATTTTGCCGGATATGGAGCGGCAGAAGGTGGTCGCGATTACAATACTACACTAATTCCTCCGCGCGAACTAAGAGATATTTACCTACCACCTTTTAAAGCTGCCGTAGATGCCGGAGTTAGAACTTTTATGGCTGGGTTTAACGATATTGATGGAATTCCTGCTACTGCTAATGAATTCTTATTCCGACAAGTATTGCGTGAAGAGTGGAAATTCGATGGTTTTGTAGTGAGCGACTGGGCATCGCCATGGGAATTAATGAATCATGGTATTGCAGCAGACGAAAAAGAAGCTGCTCAACGTGCCATCAATGCAGGTGTGAACATGGAAATGGCCACCACTACGTATAAAGATAATATTGAGGCCTTATTAAAAGAAGGATTGGTATCAGAAGAAACCATCAATCAGGCTGTACGCGAAATTTTAAGAGTAAAGTTTGAGTTGGGATTATTTGAGAATCCTTATTTGGCACCTGAAAAACAATATCAGTTTGCTAAAGCAGAATACCTGGCATCAGCCAAAGAAGCAGCTACTCAAAGTATGGTGCTATTAAAAAATGAGCAGCAGCTTTTACCTATCTCTAAGTCTCAAAAAGTAGCTTTAATTGGTCCTATGGCCGATCAACCTTACGAGCAATTAGGTACCTGGATTTTTGATGGAGACAGTACGCTTTCTGTTACTCCGCTTGATGGATTAAAGCAAGCGTTAGGAAATAAAATGGGTTTTGCCAAAGGTTTAGCCATCAGCAGAACCCGTCATCATAAAGGATTTAAAGAGGCCGTCAGGTTAGCCAAACGATCAGATGTGATTGTTTTTTGTGCAGGAGAAGAATCGATTCTTTCCGGAGAGGCCCATTCAAGAGCCAATATTGATTTGCCGGGAGCACAAAATGAGTTGATCAAAGAACTGAAAAAAACAGGAAAACCATTGGTATTGGTAGTGATGGCAGGACGTCCGTTAACTATAGGAGAAATAGGTGAGTATGCCGATGCTATTGTATATGCATGGCATCCGGGTACTATGGGAGGAGCTGCTTTGGCAGATATCTTATTGGGTAAAGCCAATCCTTCAGGTAAACTGCCGGTAACATTCCCTAAAGTAGTAGGGCAAATACCAATGCATTATAACCATAAAAATACCGGTCGTCCGGCAAATCCAAATTCATGGACACAGATGTATGATATTCCTGTTAAGGCACCTCAAACATCGTTGGGTAATGAATCGCATTATATCGATGCCGGATATACACCATTGTATCCTTTCGGGTATGGTTTATCATATACTCAATATGAGTACAGTAATGTTGTATTGAATAATTCTGTTTATGCAATAGATGATACGCTGAAAGTAAGTTTTACACTTAAAAATACCGGTAAATATGATGGTACCGAAATAGCGCAGATGTATGTAAGAGATTTGGTAGGGAATGTAAGCAGACCGGTAAAAGAATTAAAAGGATTTGCGAGAGTATCCTTAAAAGCAGGTGAGCAAAAGGAAATTACATTGGAGCTGCCTATTGCCAACCTTTCATTTCATAACGAAAAAATGGAAGAAGTAGTTGAGCCGGGCGACTTTAACCTTTGGGTTGGAGGAGACTCTAATGCTGAATTAATGACCAGTTTTACAGTTACAAAGTAGTTTTTATTTATTAGTGAAATGAGCATGAGAGTTTAGTTATCCAAAGTTTCCATTTCAAGGATAAATAAATTCTTGTGCGACTTTCATTTAGTAAATGCCATTAATCTGGTTCATATGCAAAAAGCACTGGTAGTAAAACTGTCTATCCTGGTTGTTTTGGGAGTGTTGTACTGCTTAAAAGATGCAGTTTCTGAGTGTCCAGCTTCATCAATAACAGAGGCTTACGAATCTGCAATAGAAAAATCAGAGAAGAATAATCGTATAATAGAGATGATTGAGTTGGTAAAAGGAAATATAAAATTGGATCTTGAAAAACCTGCAGAGGGTTATCAGGGCGTTCGCTTTGACTGGACAGGTAAGGCTGTTCAATTATGGTGGGGCGATATTTCTTTTGTAACAACTGAAAACTTTAAAAGCAATAGTTTAAACGAAGGACGTGGCTTTTTCAATGAGTTTGGTATTACAGACCCGGTAGGATACAACGACTGTAAGGTGGGTGATTACTTTCCAAAAATAGGGGTTGGTTTACTTAAAAAGGAAAGCAATAAGCCTTACGATTTTTTTCATAACTATATCAACAAACCCTTTGAGTTTAGTGAGGTCAGAGGCAAAGATTCAGTAGTGTTTCATTGCTTAAACAAAGATTTTGATTCCGCTTTTTTTCTCGAGAAAAAATTTACGATTACCGAGGATGGATTTACCATAGATTATTTACTCGAAAATGTAGGGAACAAAGTTATTGAGACCACAGAATACACCCATAACTTCCTATCTCTGGGAGCACGAAAAGTATCCCCCAATACAAAACTCATATTTAAAGGAGAAATTAAAGAAAAGCAGTTTGACAAGGGCTTAAAAGCTAATGCAACTTGTATGGATGATTCGCATACCATAGCCTGGCATCAGATACCGGAATCCGATTTCTTTTTTGAGGATATTGCCATACCTCAGAGTAAAAAAATCAACTGGACTTTAATTGATGAGGAACTCAAGATGGGTATATGTGAGCAGGTGGATTTTAAACCTGCTAAAATAAACTTATGGGGGAGGGGACATGTGGTTAGTCCTGAAATTTTTAAATCAATAAAACTAAAGCCCGGAGAGCAGGATCAGTGGCAACGACAATATAAAATATTTCAGTTTTAAAAATCATTATAAGGCACGGGATCTATCCCGTGTTTACATATATAGTAGATAAGTAAAAGCAATATACAAGATTAGTATAGAATTAATAAGAATAAGATGAATAAGGAAAATATTTTTCTGGGAAATGCGAATTTAAATTTCAGTGGAGCTGATGTAGAAGGGGAATTCGTAGAGATTGCAAATGAGAAGTTCTATAAAATCAGTCATTACAATCAAATGGCAGATTTTTTTATGAGTATTGTTAGTGATTCTGATCACTGGATGTTTTTATCCAGTAATGGATCATTGTCTGCCGGAAGAAAAAATAGAAACAATGCATTGTTTCCATATTATACTGTTGACAAAATTCATGACTATAAAGGTGAAACAGGTAGTAAAACCATTGCTTTAGTAAGTAAAGATGGTAAAACTTATTTATGGGAACCTTTTGCAGATTGTCTTAACGAGGTATATAAAATTGAAAGAAATATATACAAGAGTATCTATGGCAATAAGGTAATATTTGAAGAAATTAATACTGATTTAGAGGTGGCTTTTAAGTATAGCTGGAGCTACAGTGAAAAATTTGGTATTATAAAAACATCTACCATCTCAAATGTAGGACAACAAGCAGCCAAGCTTGAAATTATAGATGGTATTAAAAATATATTGCCATATGGTATTGATTACGACTTTCAGAATGAATACAGTAATTTGTTGGATGCCTACAAGAAAAATGAATTACTAAAAGAATCAGGACTTGGTTTGTTTATGCTTAGCTCAATTCCTGTAGATAGAGCTGAACCAAGTGAATCGTTGAAAACAACAACGGTATGGTCTCTTGGGCTTCAAGGTCATAAAATATTGCTGTCGGATCAGCAAATAGCAAACTTTAAAAAGGGTGTTGAGGTTGAAACAGAGGTGGATGTAAGAGCCAATAGGGGTGCCTATTACTTAAATACCGTTTTAGAGTTAGACGCAAATGCATCAAAAGAATGGATGATTGTGTCCGAAATCAATCAGGATAGTGTTGATGTTGCTAATTTAAATCAGTACCTGCTTACTGAAACTAATATTAAAGATGCAGTTATTGCTGATGTTGAGCAAGGCACCAGAAACCTGATTAAAATTGTTTCTGACGCAGATGGACTGCAGGTAAGTAATGATGACCTGTCGTATGCCCGTCACTTTTCAAATACGCTGTTTAATGTAATGAGAGGAGGTATCTTTACCAACAATTATATGGTGGATACCAACGATTTTAAATTATATGTTGAGCAAACCAATAAAACCATTAAAAAAGAATTTAATGATTGGTTAAACCAACTACCACAGGAAATCTCTTATCCTGAATTAAATCAATTGGCTGATAAAACAGGTAATGCGGATTTAATCAGAATTAGTAACGAGTACTTACCACTTACTTTTAGTCGTAGGCATGGTGATCCAAGTAGACCATGGAATCAATTTTCCATTGAAACAAAAAATGAAGATGGATCACCAAAATTGAATTACCAGGGTAACTGGCGTGATATTTTCCAGAACTGGGAAGCATTAGGCTTATCCTACCCTGAGTTTGTGGAAGGTATGATCAGTAAGTTTGTGAATGCTTCAACTCCGGATGGCTATAACCCTTATCGCATTACACGTGAAGGTATTGATTGGGAGTGTCCAGATCCGGATGATCCATGGGCATATATTGGATATTGGGGCGATCACCAGATCATTTACCTGCAAAAGTTTCTTGAATTATCCAGACAATATCATCCGGGTAAATTAGAAAGTCTTTTAACCAAGGATGTGTTTGTGTATGCTAATGTACCATATCGCGTAAAGTCATATGAGCAAATTGTGGCCAATCCACAGGATACCATAGAGTTTGATGCCGACTTAAATAAAAGTATAAAAGAAAAAGTTGAGCTAATAGGTGCCGATGCACGTATGTTGGCCAATTCAAACAACGAATTATATAAGGTTAACCTGACCGAAAAGATTTTGGTGACACTGCTTTCTAAGCTGAGTAACTTTATTCCGGAGGCTGGTATCTGGTTAAATACCCAGCGTCCTGAGTGGAATGATGCGAACAATGCCTTAGTGGGTAATGGTGTTTCTATGGTTACACTTTACTATTTAAGAAGATTTTTAAAGTTTTGGTCGGAGCAGTTTGAGGATACCTTAAAAGAAGAAATAGAATTATCAGAAGAGGTGAAGCACCTTTTTGATAGCATATTTAATCTGTTTGCCACTAATGTAACTACCCTTGAAAAAGGATTCTCTGATGAAGAAAGGAGAATGTTTGCCGATACTTTAGGTGAGGCAGGAGAGACGTATAGAAACAAAATCTATAACAACTCTTTCTCTGGTGTTAAAAAAGCTGTTAAAGTAAGTGACTTATTGGCTTTTACCAATGTAGCTCTTGCTTACATGGATCAGTCTATCGATGCCAATATACGCGAGGATGGTCTTTATCATGCCTATAACCTAATTTCTTTTGGTGAAAATACGGTTTCTATCCGCTACTTATATGAGATGCTCGAAGGGCAGGTGGCTGTGTTAAGTTCAGGTTATTTATCTCCTAAGGAGAGTCTTGATGTCTTAGATTCCTTAAAGGCAAGCAGTTTATTCCGTGAGGATCAATATAGCTACATTCTGTATCCCGACAGGCAGTTGCCTCGATTTACAGAAAAGAATAATATCCCGGCTAACCGCATAAAAGAGTCAAAGCTGTTAAGCAAATTGATAACTACTCCGAAGCAAAGTATTTTAAGTGCAGATACCCTGGGTAATTTCCACTTTAATGGTGCATTCAGAAATGCAGATATGTTACAACAGGCATTGGATGCTTTAGATGCAGATACTTATGGAGATGTACTGGTTGAAGGCAAACAAGAAGCACTCAACGTATTTGAAGAGATGTTCGATCATCAGTCTTTTACCGGTCGATCAGGTACTTTTTACGGGTACGAAGGTTTAGGGAGTATTTATTGGCACATGGTTTCTAAGTTGTTGCTGGCAGCTCAGGAAAACTATTTTAATGGAGTTAAAGAAGGTGCGGATGCTGTATTATTGGGTCGCATTAAAGATCACTATTACGAGATAAAAGCTGGTATTGGATTGGGTAAATCTCCAAAACTATACGGAGCATTCCCAACTGATGCGTACTCACATACTCCAGGTAATGCTGGTGCAAAACAACCAGGGATGACCGGACAGGTAAAAGAAGATTTTATTACCCGAATGGCTGAATTAGGTATTCATGTTGTTAATGGAGAAATCGTATTTGGAACTTCTCTGTTAAATCACCAGGAGGTTCTTCAGAGCAATGCCTTATTTGAATATTATGATATTGAAGGATGTAAACAACAGGTTAATCTGAACCAAGGTCAGCTTGCATTTACATTCTGTAAGGTGCCGGTGATTTATCAGTCATCCGACAAAAACAAAATTAGCATCTATTATAAGGGTGGAGATGTTAAAGAATTTGATTCTAATGCTATTGATGCCGAATCAAGTGCCCATGTATTTAGTCGTAGTGGCTTAGTACAAAAAATGGAAGTATCCATTAAAAATAAATAGTTGTGGTAGTGAAGGAAAGGGTTTCCGGCTACGTCATGTAAATGGAAACCTGCTCCTCAAAACCTAATTTAACCCGGATTATGCATTAGATTTTCGTTATGAACATTGAAAATGCAATAAAACAAACACTTACTGAAACGAGGCATAGCACCGCTATGGTGAGTTGAAGCAAGTGAGTAAAACGATTTGTTTTAAAGTAGTTTCAATGTGCAATAGATTAGCTAATGCATATTGTGGGTTTAACCAGCATTACTGCACTATTTGATTACACTTTAATGAAAACAAGAAATAGCCCATGTCTGTAAGAGAAGAATATATTTTGTCATTGGCGGGAACTGATTTCTCGCAAAAGTCAGGAGTTGACTTATTATCTATTTATAAAAACCTCCTCAACGAAGGTATGCACGGATTGTGTATTAGTCCTTATATAGAAGGACAGGCCCCTGGTTCACAGTTAACAGAGGAACAGATCAGAAGAAGAATAGAGATCATAAAACCTTACTCAAAATGGGTAAGAACCTTTTCGTGTACTGAAGGTAATGAGTTAATTCCGGCTATAGCCAAACAAAATGGTATGAAAACCCTGGTGGGCGCCTGGTTGGGAAAAGACAAGGATATTAACCAGAAAGAGATAGAAGGCTTAATTAAAGTGGCTAAAGCGGGGCATGCCGATGTGGTTGCAGTAGGAAATGAAGTGTTGTACCGTGAAGATTTATCCGAGGAGGAACTTTTAGAGTTTATTGACAGGGTAAAAAAAGAATTGCCGGATCTGCCTGTGGGATATGTTGATGCCTATTATGAATTTGGTAACAGACCAAAATTAGCTGAAGCATGTGATGTGATTTTAGCCAATTGTTATCCTTTTTGGGAAGGATGCAGCTTAGAAGACTCGTTTTTATATATGAAAGATATGTACCGCAGAGCGCTGATGGCCGGTAAAGGTAAAAGAGTTATTATAACCGAAACCGGGTGGCCCAATGCTGGCGGTGGTTTTTATGGTGCAGAGGCCTCTGTTGAGAATGCCATTAAGTACTTTATCAATGCCCAAAGATGGTCGAAGGAAGAGGGTATCGAAATGTTTTATTTTTCTTCTTTTGATGAGGCTTGGAAAACCACAACAGAAGGTGATGTAGGGGCTTATTGGGGGATCTGGGATAAAGATGAGAATCTAAAATATATAAAGACTAAGTAGTCTTGTGTATTGATACTATTTAAAAGAAAATGAAACTAAACGAACTGATAAATATTGAACCAGGTAAAGCAATTTGCTACTCCGGTTTTAGAGAAGGACAAAGTCCCGGATCAGATCATTATCCAAGTTATGAGGAGGTGAAAGAAGATTTACTTATCCTGCATAAGCATTGGAAGTATCTAAGGTTATATGATTGCGATCAGCATACTGATACGGTTTTAGAAGTTATTCGAAAAGAAAATCTTGACTTTAAGGTAATGCTGGGAGCATATATAGGTGCTGAGATGAATAATTTTGGTTGCCCATGGGGTGGGTCTTATTCGCAAGAGGAGCTGGCCATTAACAAAGAAAGAAACCACAGGCAGATTCAAAAGCTCATTAAGTTGGCAAATGAATACCCTGATATCGTTTTTTCTCTTTCGGCAGGTAATGAGGCTACAGTGCACTGGACCGACCATTATGTGCCTGTAGATAGTGTGATTGAGTATGTCAGGATGATCAAAAAGGGTGCCAAACAGCCCGTTACTTTTTGCGAAAACTATGTGCCTTGGCACGATAAATTAAAGGACTTAATTGAAGAAGTTGACTTTATATCCATACATACTTATCCGGTATGGGAATATAAACATATTCATGAGGCTTTGGAGTATACCAAGCAAAATTACTATGGTATAGCCGATAGATATCCGCATAAGCCGGTGGTAATTACCGAGGCAGGCTGGGCCACAAATTCAAACGGCAGAGGTATTGATCCGGGTAATGTAAATGAGGTATTGCAAGAGATATATTATAATGATTTAGTAGGATGGAGCGAGGAAGAAGGTATCATGACCTTTGTTTTTGAGGCTTTTGATGAGCCTTGGAAGGGATCTCATGAACCTTTGGAGCCGGAAAAGCACTGGGGTTTATTTACAGAAGACCGAAAGCCTAAAAAAGTAATGCAAAATCTATTTAGTCATCAGGTATAAACCAGGTAGATTGTTAGATATGAGACAAAACCTGCCAGCCGACAGGCTGGAACATGAGATTGATTTACAAAGTGCATAAGTCAATAGCCCGGGGTTTTAACCCCAGGAACTGTAGACGGAATATAATTCTCCTCCTTTTTAAGGAGGAGTACCTCGACGCAGGAGAGGGGAGGAGGTTTTGACCTCTTTTAAAGCAAAGATTTTAAACGGCTTGTAAGTCATACTAATGACCAATGACTAAAAACTAATGAACCATTAAAAAAGAATCTATGAAAAAACAATCACATATAAACAGGGTTTTAGCCATTGCTTTAGGCATAATGATACTAGGCTGCAACTCTGGTGGTAATAAGTCAAAACAATCAACAGAGTCAGTTAAAAACCAAACTTCAAGCATGCAATCGCTTGATGACTTGTTAGAAGGAGTTTCAACAGCCATTTGCTATTCAGGTTTTAGAAGTGGACAACATCCCGACAGAGGCAGTGGAGCTATTAATCCTTCATATGATGAAACCAAAGAAGATCTGTTGATCTTGGCAAAGGATTCAAACTTTCCATTAATCAGGGTATATGATTCTGGTGAAAATTCAGAAATGGTTTTAAAAGTCATTCAGGAAAATAACATTCCAATAAAGGTTTTGCTGGGTATCTGGCTCGATGCAGAATTAAGTAACCATGAAACTTGTGCCTGGTTAACCGAGCCCATTCCTGCAGAAAAGCTGGCAGAAAACAAGCAGAAAAACTTAGAGGAAATAAAGAAAGGTATTGAGTTGGCCAATGCTTACCCGGAAATAATTACGGCTGTAAATGTGGGTAACGAGGCCTTGGTAGAATGGAACGATCACAAGGTAGATACCGATACCATCATTTCATATGTGAATTGGGTAAAAGAGCAAATTAAGCAACCTGTAACAGTTGCCGATAATTATAAGTGGTGGGTTGATCATGGTGTTGAGCTGGCTAAAGCAGTTGACTTTGTTTCAATACATGTGTATCCGGTTTGGGAAGGTAAGGATATTAACGAAGGTCTTTCATATACCATTGAAAATGTAAAGGATGTTCAGGCCGCTTTACCTGAAAGCAAGATTGTGATTACAGAGGCCGGCTGGGCATCTGTGGCTTCAGAGTTTGGCGAAAGAGCCAGCGAAGAAAAACAACAACAATATTATCATGAACTAATGGATTGGGCTGCCAAAGAAAATATAACCACTTTCTTTTTTGAGGCTTTTGATGAAGACTGGAAAGGAAACCCGGATAACGCAATGGGCGCAGAAAAACACTGGGGGATTTTTACGGTAGATCGTAAACCTAAGTTGGTGATGAAGGACTTGTATCCTGAGTTAGAATGAACAAGTTAGGATTATTATAGTCGTGTAAATCCATTCTCCTCCTTTTTAAGGAGGAGTACCTCGACGGAAGGAGAGGGGAGGTGGTTTTAACCTCTTTATTTAATGCTAAAAAAACAGAATAAAGTATTAAAACCACCTCCCGATTCGTACCTCATCGTACCCCTCCTTAGTAAGGAGGAGAGTTGATTAGCATAACTTAAGAATAGAAAAGCCAATTAATAAAAATCTATAAACCTACAATATATGGCACATTATAAAACAGCTAAAGAAGACATTGTTCCCTTAGGACAGAGGGCTGCATACGGAGCAGGTCAGTTAACCATAAATCTGTACCCTGCTGCCTTAGGGGTTTTTATGTTCTATCTTATTTATGGATTTAAAATGGATCCGGCATTGGCAGGTTTAGTAGCCGCTATACCTAAAATATTTGATGCTCTGATTGATCCTATTATGGGATTTGTTACCGACAATACCCGGTCGCGCTGGGGAAGAAGAAAGCCGTATATTCTGCTGGGTAGTATTATAACAGGTATTGCATTTATGGGGTTGTGGCAAATGTATCCTGAAAACTCAGAGACTTACAATTTTATTTATTTTTTGAGCCTTTCCTTTGTCTTTTTTATTTCTTTTACCATCTATTCAACTCCCTTTATTGGTTTGGGTTATGAAATGACCTCTGACTATAATGAAAGAACCAGGTTAATGGCTGCCGGTCAGGTTATGGGGCAGATTGCATGGATGATTGCGCCTTGGTTTTGGATTTTAATTGGTAATCCCGATATATTTTTCGAAGAGTCTACAGAAGGAGTAAGAGTACTTTCAGTATGGGTTGGGGGTATAAGTATATTTATAGGTGCATTGCCGGCTTTCTTTTGTAAAGGAATGGTTGTGCCTGATGCACAGGATGAATCAAAACTTAGTTTGAAGAATATGACTTCAAACCTGAAAGAACTATGGCAAGCCATCGTTCAAACCTTAACATGTAAGCCATTTGTTAAACTATGTGGAACTACTTTTTTAATTTTTAATGGTTTTCAAACTATAGCACAGTTTTCTTATTTCATCATACTCTATTACCTTTTTGAAGGTAGTATAACTGCAGCCGGAACCTGGCCACCGTGGTTTAGTACAGTTAATGCTGCTGCTACAGCCTTTTTAATTATTCCTATTATCACTAAAATTTCAACTAAAGTAGGTAAAAAGAATGCTTTTATTATTTCTACACTACTCTCTATAGTTGGTTATGTGTTAAAATGGTGGTGTTTTAATCCGGCTAATCCGTGGTTAATGTTCTTACCACTTCCATTTATTTCATTTGGTATTGGAGGCCTTTTCACCTTAATGATGTCAATGACGGCTGACGTATGCGATTTAGATGAATTGAATAACGGAAAGCGTAGAGAGGGTATGTTTGGTGCTGTATATTGGTTGATGGTAAAAATAGGAAATGGATTGGCTATGGGGCTTAGTGGTGTAGTTTTAAAGATGGTTGGTTTTAACCAAAATGCAGAGGTTCAAACTGCAGAATCATTAATAAATCTGCGCTTAGCTGATATCGCTATACCAATCGTGTTTGCATTAATGGCCATTGTAATTATGTGGAATTATTCTTTAACGGAAGATAAAGCGCATGAAATAAGAGAAGCATTAATAAATAGAAGAGGAAAAGCTAAGCACGAGTGATTAAAATATGCATCGTGTATAAGAAAGCGTGGCTTGGGCAAATGCCCAAAGCCCCCCAAAACGATAAAGGAAGTAAAATGCGCATGTATATTACTTCCCTGTGAAAAAGGGAAGCAAAATATATATGCCCAAAGCTTCCCTGAGCAAAAAGAAAGTAAAATACGCATGTAAATTGCTTCCCTGTGAAAAAGGGAAGCAAAATATGCATGTTCATAGGTATATCTAATACTTATGCAGAAAGAGTAAATGTAAATTAGAACAGGTGAAACGACCATGAATTTTGGCATGCTAAACTACTCAATGAAGTTTGATTAAAATTCATCAGGAGTTCCATCTAACCATAAAAAACAAAAAATATACAGATGAATAAGGTAGAGCGATTAGGTTGTTTTGTGGCTATGGCGGCTATGTTAATATTAACCGCAAGTTGTTCAAAAACCAAAGGATATGAGTTGGTTTGGTCAGATGAGTTTGATTATGTAGGATTACCTGACTCCGCTAAGTGGGGATATGATACCGAAGGAAATATTCAGGGGTGGGGAAACAATGAGGATCAACATTATACTGTGGCCCGCAAACAAAATGCCTGGGTAGAGGATGGCGTGCTTCATATCACTGCTATACATGAAGAATATGAAGATAAAATGTATACCTCGGCGCGTTTAATGTCTTTAGCTGATTGGCAATACGGAAAGGTTGAAGTAAGAGCTAAATTACCCGATGCCAAAGGAACCTGGTCCGCTATTTGGATGATGCCCGGGGGATGGTCTTTTAAAGATGGCAACTGGCCCGATATTGGAGAAATAGATATCATGGAGCATGTCGGTCATGATCTGGGTGTGATTCATGCATCAGCACACTCAAAAGATTATCAATGGCAAAAAAATACCCAAAAAACAGCAACGGTAAACATTACTGATGTGAATACTAAGTTTCACTCCTACATTATTGAGTGGACACCTAAAGTAATGAAAGCTTACGTGGATGATCAGCTCTACTTTAGTTATAGAAACGAAGGAAAGGGAGTTGATAAATGGCCTTACGATAAACCTTTTTATTTAATCATGAATATTGCGGTGGGAGGTGCCTGGGGCAGTGTTCAGGGGATAGATGCACAAGCTTTTCCGCAAACCATGGAGGTGGATTATGTAAGAATTTACCAGAAAGAGAAGTATCAAAGTGATGTCGATATATCGGAATAGCTATCAATAGATCCGGGTTTTAACCCGGGGGAATAATAACGATAATCCGATATAACGAACCTTCGATAAATTTAAAATATTGAATTGTTAATTTGTCCATCTGGCGATTTGCGGATTTGTAAATGTGTCTATTTAAGAAATGAAACTCAACAAATAAACGATTCAACAAATAGGCAAATAAACAAATTACAACAGAGCGACAATATGAAATAACGAATCTTCGACACCATGATAACCCGAAACAACTAAAAAAAACGCCATGAATAAATTAGCAACAAAAATATCTGTCAAAGAAAAGCTAGGGTATGGTTTAGGAGATACCGCCTCTCACTTTGTATGGGATATGGTCGGATTCTGGATACTGATATTCTACACCGATACCTTTGGAATATCACCTGCAGCAGCCGGTACCATCATGCTTATTGCAAGGGTGTGGGATATGGTAACCGATCCATTAATGGGAATTATATCTGACAGAACAAATACGCGTTGGGGTAAGTTTCGTCCATTTATTTTGCTTACAGCCATTCCCTATGCTATATTAGCGGTACTCACCTTTACAACACCTGAACTAAGTCAAACAGGTAAAGTGATATGGGCTGCTGCAACTTATTTCCTATTAATGACTGCTTATACGGCCATCAATCTACCGTATTCATCTTTAATGGCAGTTATGACCGCTGATACCAATGAGCGTGCCGGTATCAATACATATAGATTTGTGAGCGCTTTCTCTGGTCAATTAATCGTAACAGGATTTGCCTTATCTATGGCGCTGTTTTTTGGGAAAGGAGATTTTACCACTAAAATATTATCGCAAAATACTGCAGGAGGAACGGCTATAGTGGTGGCTAATGATAGTATTCAGTATACAGTAAGACCCGACTTTGTAGGTATTGATACGCTGGAGTATACCATAGAAGATGGGGATTCAAAAATCGCGACAAGTAAAGTGTATATTGTAGTACAACCAAATGATACATTATCTAATGATTCTCTTCAGACACTGGCAGTATTCGATTCAACGGAAATAAAAGAAAAAGCAAAAATATCTCAACTGATCCCTTACCCTCAGGCCAATGAAGACGTGCATTACGTTAATAATGGGAGCAAGACTACCTATGTAAATGTACAGGCAAACGACAATACTGTTGATAAAGCCAAAGGATACCAGTATACTTTAATGGTGCTTGGTTTGCTTAGTGTTATTTTCTTTCTGATTACTTTTTTCACAACCAAAGAAAGAATTCAGCCACCTAAGACTCAGGATAATTCTATAAAAGAAGATTTAAAGAATTTATTTACCAATCGCCCATGGGTAATATTGGCTTTGGTAGGTATTGTGTCGTTTATCATGTTTGCTTTACAAAACCTTTCTATCGCCTATTATTTCAAGTATTATATAGGTTCCGAGGAAAATGTACAGTTATTTAATGTAGTAAGTAGTATTGCATTAATAGTAGCGCTTCCGGTAGCTAAGCCTTTGGCAAAAAGGTTTGGGAATAGAAATGTATTTATGGCCAGCACAATACTTTCCGGAATCTTTTTTGCCTTATTATATATTCCTGCCAAGGGCGATTACGTATTGATATACACCTTCAATATTTTGGCTAAAATGACTTATGCGCCTGCAGTAGTGCTTTTATGGACAATGCTTGCCGATACAGCAGATTATGCCGAATGGAAAACGGGAAGAAGGTCCACAGGACTGGTTTTTTCAGCCGCTACTTTTGCCCAAAAAGCAGGATGGGGTATTGGTGGAGCACTGGCCGGTTGGTTATTGTTCGTATTTAAGTTTGAGGCCAATATCGTTCAAACAGAATCTGCCATTAATGGTATTAAGCTGATGGTTTCTGTGATACCGGGAACTTTATATGCTTTGTGTGCAGTGTTATTGTTTTTTTATACCATCGACCATAAAACATGTGATATTATGCAAAAGGAATTGGAAGCCAGAAGGGCAGAAGAAAAGAATAACTAGAAAACTCAGCCGGGGAACGGGACTTTATATGCATTAAGCAGAATTAGTTACGTTCCCTAAATTATATATAACCAAAAGTATATAGTAAGAATCTCAAATACAATATTCGTGAAAAAGTTAAATCATATTCTAATCATGTCACTGGTGCTTTTATCAGTACAATCTTGTATCCATAAAGAAAAGAGAAATAGTACTGACACTAAAGCAAAAGAAACCATCTCAATCTTAGGTGTAAATGAATATAACTATGAGCCGGGTAAGGATTGGCTACTGGCTTGGTCTGATGAGTTTGATAAAGATACCATTTATGCCAACAACTGGAGTTTTCAAGAGGAGGAAGCCGGGCGCTTTAATGAAGAATGGCAACGGTATACCAGTAGCAGTGCTAATGCATATATAGATGAGGATTGCCTGGTAATTAAAGCCATTCATGAAAGTGATGAACACGGAATGGATCAATATACTTCGGCCCGATTACATACTGCAAATAAGCTTTCGTGGAAATACGGTAAAATAGCAGCTCGAATTAAGCTTCCGAAAGGCAATGGAATATGGCCTGCATTTTGGATGCTTGGTGCCAATATTGATGAAAATGGTGGAGATACGCCATGGCCGCAATGTGGTGAAATTGATATTTTGGAGTTATATGGTTCTAAGGATGATGCAGTGGTAGAAGGTAATTTGCATTATGCAGACCAATCCGGAGAACATGCAATGATGGGGGCAGTAGCCTATAAATTGGATCAGGGGATTTTTGCAGATTCATTCCACATTTTCGAATTGGAGTGGAGTAAAGATAGTATTAACTGGCTGGTCGATAGACAGCAATATGCCACAGCATCCATTTCTGCCCAAGAACTATCTGAATTTCACAACGATTACTTTATTCTTTTGAATCTTGCCGTTGGAGGTACATACGCAGGTTACCCTGATAGTACAACTACATTTCCTCAATACATGTACATTGACTGGGTAAGGGTTTATAAGAAGGATCTTTAATTGACTAAAGTTTGATTCTTAATTAAATTTAGGAACGATACTCTATAAGTATCTTGTAAATAAAGTCATGTATTTCTATAGTTTGCTTTTGAAGTAAACCAGGAAGATAAAAAACTATAAAATGAAAAAGGCTATTTTATCCGTAACTGTATTGCTGCTGTTGGTCAACATTAATTTGTTGAGTCAAAAAAACACACCAGTTGATGAATCAAAAATTGAATCGATAATACAAGAGCTTACGCTAGAAGAAAAGGTAAAACTATGTCATGCGCAATCTAAATTTAGCTCTCATGGCGTAGCGCGTTTGGGTATTCCGGAGATATGGATGTCAGATGGACCTCATGGTGTTCGTGCCGAAATAGAATGGGATAGCTGGAAACATGCAGGTTGGACCAATGATTCATGTACTGCCTTTCCTGCACTAACCTGTCTTGCAGCTACTTTTAATCCACAGATCTCTCATAAATATGGAGTTGCCATTGGAGAAGAAGCCCGTTATCGTAAAAAGGATATTTTGTTAGGGCCTGGAGTAAATATCTATCGTACGCCATTAAATGGTCGTAATTTCGAATATATGGGAGAGGATCCTTATCTGGCCTCTGTGATGGCAGTTCCATATATTAAGGGAGTGCAACAAAATGGTGTGGCGGCATGCGTAAAACATTATGTACTCAATAACCAGGAAGTATGGCGAAACCATATTAATGTAAAACTGAGTGATAGAGCGCTATATGAAATTTATCTGCCAGCCTTTAAAGCTTCAGTGCAAGAAGGAGAAGTATGGTCCGTAATGGGAGCGTACAATAAGTATAATAATCAATGGTGCTGTCATAACGAGGTGTTGGTGAAAAATATCCTTAAAGGTGATTGGGCTTTTGATGGTGTGTTGGTAACCGATTGGGGAGCTACCCATGATACAAAGGAGGCAGCATTAAACGGATTGGATATTGAAATGGGAACAGGTACTGACGGTCTGTCCTCATCATCCAATAATGCATATGATAATTATTACCTGGCTAATCCTTTTTTGGCCTTATTAAAAAGTGGTGAAATAGATGAGTCAGTTGTTGATGATAAAGTAAGACGTATACTTCGTTTGATGTATAGAACCAACATGAACACTTCTCGCCCGATAGGCAAAATGGCCAGTCAGGATCATTTCGATGTGGCACGTGAAGTAGCTCAGGAAGGTGTTGTATTACTTAAAAATAAGAAGGGATTCTTCCCTATTGATCCGCAAACCACAAAAACAATAGCTGTAATAGGAGAAAATGCCACCCGCATGATGACCATAGGCGGAGGTTCTTCAGAATTAAAAACAGTGCACGAAATATCTCCACTTCAGGGCTTACAAAAAAGGTTTATCAATGCAAATATCGTGCATGCCATGGGGTATGCTTCCGGACCGTCGGTATACAGCCGGGAAATACCATCCAAATTAGATGCAGATTCGCTTAAACAAGCAGCCATTCAGATTGCTCAGGATGCCGATATGGTATTATTTGTAGGAGGACTCAATAAAAACCATTATCAGGATTGCGAAAATGGTGATCGAAAACATTATCATCTTCCATTTGGTCAGGATGAACTTTTGAAAGAGATCATAGCGGTAAACACAAATGTAGGTGTAATACTGATTAGTGGAAATGCTGTAGCCATGCCTTGGATTTCGGATGTTAAAGCTGTTATGCAAGCCTGGTACCTGGGCAGTGAAGGAGGGAATGCTCTGGCAGATCTAATTTCGGGAGATGTAAATCCTTCGGGTAAATTGCCTTTTACCTTTCCGGTTTCCTTAAAAGATAATGGAGCTCATAGTTTTGGCGAAATTTCATATCCGGGAGATGGCGTACATCAAGAGTATAAAGAAGATATTTTGGTAGGTTATCGTTGGCATGATACCAAAAAGATTAAACCACTTTTTGAGTTTGGCTATGGATTGTCATATACAACTTTTGATATAACAGAGGCTTCTTCTAATCAGGCTATATATAGTAAAGAAGATATTATTAAAGTAAAAGTAACAGTTAAAAATACCGGCAAAAAGGATGGGGCCGAGGTAGTACAAGTATATGTGCATGATGAGGAATCATCAGTATTAAGGCCACAAAAAGAATTAAAAAGCTTTGAGAAAGTCAGGTTGAAAGCAGGTGAAAGTAAAACTATAGAATTAGAAATTAAAGCCACAAACCTGTCATTTTATGATGAGGTCAATAAAAACTGGAAACTTGAAGAAGGGAAATATAAACTAATGGTTGGATTATCATCACGTGATATAAGAGAGGTTGTTGATATTCATATTAAGCAATAGGTTATAAGAATAGAGAAAAGAATCCAGTGTTTTGTTGTTAGTTCTTATTAAAACGGGAAAATAGAAATTACAGGTAGCCAAAGGAACAGGACTTTAAATGTATTATGCAAAAACAGTCCTGTTCCTTATATATTAACAACTATAGCCATGAGTAAACCGGCTACATATTGAATTAGATATTAATAATAAAAAATACACATAGCCTCAGAGTCTCTGAGTTTAGCATCAAATATAAACCATAAATAACTATGTACTAATGAAACAGCTATTGCTATTAACCACATTCGTTATGTCAAGCATATGCATGAATGCTCAGGAAAGTAATATTGAGGATCAAGTGGATAAATTGATTACTCAATTAACCCTTGAAGAAAAAGTATCTCTTTGTTCAGGAAGAGATGACTGGAGTTCTCAACCTATTGAAAGATTAGATATACCATGGATATGGATGTCTGACGGTCCGCATGGTTTGCGCAGGGCACCTGCAACCAATAAAGCAGGTTATGGCGATCAGTTGCCGGCTACTTGTTTTCCAACTGCATCAGCTTTGTCAGCCACCTGGGATTTAGATTTAATTTATAAAGTGGGACAAACTCTTGGCGAGGAATGTCAGGCGCTGGATGTAAACGTATTACTAGGTCCCGGTGTAAATATTAAGCGTTCCGTTTTAGGCGGACGAAACTTTGAGTATTTCACGGAAGATCCTGTTTTATCAGGAGAGCTGGGAGCAGCTTATATCAATGGAGTACAGAGTCAGGGAGTAGGTACTTCGCTAAAGCATTTTACAGCCAATAATGTAGAAACAGAGCGGATGTACATGAATTCGGATGTGGATAACAGAACTTTGCATGAAATTTATCTTACGCCATTTGAAATAGCAGTTAAAAAAGCCCAGCCATGGACAGTGATGGCATGCTATAATCGTGTACAGGGCATATATGGTACGCAAAGCCCGTATTTGTTAACCAAAATACTAAAAGAAGAATGGGGATTCGAAGGCATTGTTATTTCTGATTGGTTTGCTGTTATTGACAGGGTAGAGGCCTTAAAAGCAGGTATGCACATCGAAATGCCTCATGTGAGCAATGTAAACGATGATATTTTATTGGAGGCTGTAAAAAATGGTTCATTGGATGAAGAGATTCTGGATAATCTGGTGAAGGAAATATTAATGGTGGTACTTAAAGCTAAATCGTTAGATAAGGAAGGCGTGGAAATGAAAGCAGAAGAGCATCATGCTTTTGCCCGAGAAGTGCATGGACAGGCCATTACCTTATTAAAAAATGATAATCAGGTTTTACCTTTAAGTAAGGATAAATATAAAAAGATAGCCGTTATCGGAGAGTTTGCCACTTCGCCCCGTTACCAGGGAAATGGCAGCTCAGAGGTGAAGCCAACACAGTTGGATAATGTACTTGAAATCATTAAGAAAGAATATGGGAAAGGTGTAAAAATTACTTATGCACAAGGCTATACCTTAAAAGATGATAATGATGTAAGTTTAATTGAAGAAGCGGTCAAAGTGGCCTCAGAGGCAGACATTGCCTTGGTATTTGCCGGCCTGCCATTAAGCTATGAATCGGAAGGTATTGACAGGAAACATATTGATATGCCTGTTTCGCATAATTCTTTAATTAAAGAAGTAGCTAAGGTGCAAACCAATACTGTGGCTGTTTTAACCAACGGAAGTGCTGTTGCCATGCCATGGATAAATGAGGTATCCGGAGTTTTGGAAACATGGTTGGGTGGCCAGGCCGGTGCAGGAGCCGTAGCCGATGTTTTATTTGGAACAGTGAATCCTTCAGGGAAACTGGCTGAAACTTTTCCTGTGAAGCTATCAGATACTCCGGCAGCCTTTAACTTTCCGGGAGAGCAGGGCAATGTGCTTTATGGTGAACGTATATTTGTGGGATATCGTTACTACGATGAAAAACAGATTGAACCTTTATTTCCTTTTGGATATGGACTATCATATACCAGTTTTGAGTATACTGATATGACTGTTTCCGCTTCTGAAATAACAGATAAAGATGTACTAAAAGTTTCTGTTACGGTTAAAAATACCGGAGAGGTAAAAGGAAAAGAAATAGTACAACTATATGTTACAGATAAGGAATGCACTTTGCAGCGACCTAAAAAAGAGCTCAAAAATTTTGCTAAGGTGGAGTTAGCTCCCGGAGAATCAAAGACAGTAACTTTTGAACTTAGTGCCAGGGATTTTTCATATTACGATGCAAAGCGTGAGATGTGGATTGCTGAAAGTGGTGATTTTATTATCTCTGCAGCTGCATCTTCACGCGATATTCGTCAAAGCAAAAAAGTAGATTTGAAATCAACCCAGAAAATATCGATGATGGTGGATGAGTTAACTTTTGTAAAAGCGCTATGGGACAACGAAGAAACACGAGTGTTTTTAATAGAACTTATGCCTAAATGGATTGGGAATTTTACAGCAGAAGGAAAGCCTTTAGAGGAAGCAAATATCCCTGGTTTCTTTTTGGAGCACCCTCTGATTAAATCGCCATATATAACAGGTAACGAAATTACGCATGAGCAGGTTAAAGAGCTCATAAAAAGGTGTGAAAATATTACTTATACACCGGAATTCAGAACATTTGAAGATAAGGAAAACGTATCGTTTTAACCCGGATTATCAATGTCGTTTAGTTAAGGATATCATAGCTGTTTAAAACATTTTAACTCACGATAGTAAAGGGGCGCGCAGGCCCGTCGAGGAGTTGAAGGCCAATGGAGGCAGTGTATTTCCGATTGTTATATAATTCATAGAAGGGGCTTGTCCTTGTGTTTGAAAGAACACTTACTTCTATAGAATTATAAACAATCGGGAAGAGCGGGTTGGCATTCTCCTCGACTAGACTTTTTTGCTTCCTTTTTGTGGCAATGACAAAAAGGAAGTAGGGAATGGGACAAAGTCCCATTTTTAAGAAATTCATGAAATGAATTTCTTAACTAAACGACATTGCCCGGATTATGCAATAGAGGTTTGTTATGAGCATTGAAAGTGCCATAAAACAAGGACTTGTTGAGACGAAACGTAGCACCGCTACGGTGAGTTGAATCAAGTTAGTGAAACACCTTGTTTTGAAGCAATTTCAATGCGTAATAGAATTTCTATTGCATATTGCGGGTTTAATTTATAATCATCGCTTGATTGCCATTTAATAGAGTTAGTAAAGTATAAGAATTTTTCATAGGTAGTTTAGTTGAAATGGGATGAGGACCATAATCAATATGATACGGTCTGAATCCCATTTTTTTATGGTTTATTCCTTCATGATTCTAGCTACAGATCTGAAGGGAATTATCTGGAGTTT
Organism: Labilibacter sediminis; assembly: GCF_005877885.1. GTDB lineage: Bacteria > Bacteroidota > Bacteroidia > Bacteroidales > Marinilabiliaceae > Saccharicrinis > Saccharicrinis sediminis. The sequence continues at coordinate 92,471 of NZ_VCHY01000008.1, read as the reverse complement.
TGATATTATTTGTTAAGGCCTAAGTTATAAGGTAATTAGGAGCTGAAAAAGGTATTCTTTAAGCTAAGCCAGCTTGTCTTCACCTTGACCTCGTCCGGTGAGCATAAAAACAAGGTTGTTTGTCGTAAAATTGCGATTTGTTTGAGCTTCTGATGAAGGAAGGAGCGAGTTTTAGCAATTTAGACAAAAGAATTGTACTATACAGTCGGTCAACATCAAAAAGTTAAGGTCTTGAGTTATTAACTAGCTGTAAATAAAAAGTGGGAAGGCCGGAGCAATAGACCGAGCCGGTGTATGGGAGAGGTTTTCTAGGGCGCACTTGAGGGGGATGTGTGTAGGCTGGAATTGCAGACCGATGCGGGGAGAAGGATTCTATTGGTCTAGACTTTTTTGCTTCCTTTTTGTGGCAATGACAAAAAGGAAGTCAGGGGTTAGGGATGAAATCCCTGAAAAGAATATTTTTTATTACCGAAGTTTTAACCCTTATTCGAATTATAATTCTCTTTTTATGCGATATTTGTTTAAAACTCTTTCACAATTACCCACATGATAAAAAAATACATCCTTTTCGCCATCTTATTTCCATTCGGCATGTCATTGCAAGCTCAACTAAACCATGAGCAAATTATCAAAGACTATTTTAAGGCATTTAACCAAGCTAAATATTCAGCCTTTCAGTATTTAATTACTGATGACTTTACTATGCAGGAAGGTGATATTCTTATTTGTAGTAACAGGGCTGAATTTGAAACCATATTTAAATGGGATTCTGTTTTTGTACCAAGGTTTGAAATTGAAAAATTAAATGTTGCTGAAGAAGGGTATGATGTTGTAGTCGGTAAAATTGATAAACGAATTCAATACTTACATGATGAACCAATGGTTTCGAATTTATCTGTTCAGTTTAAGAACAATAAAATTAGTAAACTAACCATAAATGATTACAAGACCTTTGATTTAGATAAGTGGCAAGGTCGTTTAAAGGAGATTAATTTATGGATAAATAAAAACCATTCGGAACTAAAGGGATTTTCCAGAGATTTAACCCCGCAAGGCGCAAAGAATTACCTAAAAGCTATTGAGTTATTTTCCAACCGGAAATTAGCCAAAGATGAAAAAATATTTATAGACAAAGATCTGCAATTGATTCATTTAAAAGATTCTGTTTTTGTACACATAACCTGGCATAATTCAAAAAAATGGGGGCGCTTTTCTTCAAACGGACTGATCGTAGCAATAAACGGAAAAGCCGTAATGGTTGATACCGCAATGGATAACGAAACAACCGGGCAGCTATATAATTACCTTAAAAACAAAATGAACATCGAAATTACTCAGTTTATTGCAGGTCATTTTCATGATGATTGTATTGGAGGCATCGATTTTTTACATAGCAAAGGAGTTGAGTCATTGGTTGGGGATTTAACCATGGAACAATGCAAAAAGCATGGTTTAACTTTGCCAACTGAGTCTTTTAATAAATCGAAAATGATTGATTTTAATGGGAGAAAGCTGGAGGCTCATTATTATGGAGGAGGCCATACTGCGGATAATATTGTGGTTTGGTTACCCGGGGAAGAAATATTATTTGGGGGCTGCCTAATAAAAGCTTCATCGGCGAGGGGAATAGGTAATTTAAGTGATGCGGTATTGGAAGATTGGGATGGGACAGTAGAAAAAGTAAAAAAAGCATACCCTGATGTAGGCATAGTTATTCCCGGTCATGGAAATTACGGAGGAGCGGAGCTGTTAAGCCATACTATAAAGGTTGTTCAAGATTATAAAAAAACAGTAATCAGTGAACAGTGAACAGTGAACAGTGAACAGTGATCAGTAATCAGTAGGAACATAGAAGGTGATTACCAAACCAAGTACATTTAACTTTTACAGAGTACCAAGTTTAGCAACCGACATCAGCAATGTAGCTTGGGCCCCACTTTTTTTAGTTTTGAATAGGCTGAAAGCTGTTTGACCGCAGGGAGTTCTTTCAGTCTCAAAATAAGGAAAATAGTGGGTAAGCGAGTGGTGCAGTCGGCGGGCTTCTTTGTTTACTTTCTTCGGCTGAAGGAAGAATTGGAGTTAAGCGGAAATCACGAACGCTAAAAATAAACATTGTGAGCTAAAGTAAAAGCCCTTGCGGCTTGAGCAAAGTATAGTTTTTACTCTTTGGAAGAGGTGTTTCATTCAAAAAGTTTTAAACCTGGATTCCTAAGACTTTTTGAAAAGTAAAACCGAGTAGCTAACTATTTCAAGTATTTTAGTTCTATCTCGATAAAAATGTGTGTTGGCTGGTTCAATTGGCCCGGGCCGGTAATAGCGCGACGTAGTTGAATGCGGGTGAATAAGGGATGTGTGACGGCAATAGATTCAACAAGGAGGTGGGCTGAAGGATGAATTGAACTTGATTTTTTTGTTTCTTTTTGATCAAGCAAAAAGAAAGCCTGTTTGGCAAAACAATATTAGTTAGATGGAATTATGCGTTAGAGAATCGTTATGAGAGCTGCAAGTACAATAAAATATGACTTTTTGAAAAGGATGCATAGCACCGCTATGGTGAGTTTTCAAAAAGTAACAGAGTGATATATTTTAAGGTAGGTGCAGCTCGTAATAGTTTTTCTAATGCATATTCCGGGTTATATGTGTTTCCGGTGAGGTGATTATTCTTGATACTAATTTTTAACAGATGAAAATTCTATTAGCATCCATTGGTACTCGGGGCGATATGGAGCCATTTGTGGCCGTTGGAGAAAAATTAAAAAATAAAGGGCATCAGGTTATCTGTGTTTTTCCGGAGCAATTTAGGTTTATGGCTGAAGAGTCGCAATTCGAATTTAGATCATTAGGACCAGAGTTTATCAGGATGCTTGATAGTAAAGATGGGAAAGCGGCATTAGGAGGAAGTACATCAGGCTTGCGGAAAATGATGGCTTATATACGCTTAACTAAGTTGTCAACACAGATAAATAAAGATTTAATTGCTCGTCAGTGCAAGATTGTCAATGAGGAAAAACCCGACAGAATTATTCATAACGGCAAAGCCATATATCCGGTTATTTGGGGATTAAAGAATCCTGGTAAAACCATTTTTTTAAGTCCTGTCCCTTATATTCATTTTGTAAAAAATCATGCTCATGTAGCCTTTAATGGTAACTATGGTTCTTATATCAATAAACTAACTTACCGCCTGGCTAATTTTGGTTTAGTACAAACTGCTTTAATTTCTGTTAAGTGGTTAAAGTTGCCCGAAAGGATTAAACGAAAGCAAATTCAAAAAGCATTGTTTACCAATAAAGCTTTGTATACAATTTCTACCTCATTATTTCAAAGACCAGAGTATTGGAATGATAACATTAAAGTCTTAGGCTATCATGAACGAAATAAAACAGTAAGCTGGAAACCGGATCCTGCTTTGTTAGATTTTATTCAGAAGCATGAAAAAATATTGTTTGTGACCTTCGGCAGCATGACCAATCCTAATCCTCAGGAAAAAAGTAAGCTCATAACAGATATTGTTGAGCGCAATAATATACCAGCTATTATTAATACAGCAGAAGGAGGTTTGGCCATTCCTGATAATTATAATTCAGATTTGGTTTGCTTTGTATCTCAGATACCGTACGACTGGATTTTTCCAAAGGTATATGCAGTTATTCATCATGGAGGATCAGGAAGCACGCATATGTCATTAAAATATGGATGTGCTACCATGATAATACCTCACATAATTGACCAGTTTGTTTGGAATAAAAAAGTTTATGAACTGGGTGCAGGACCTTTAGGTTTAAAGATTGATCAGTTAAGAACAGAACCTCTGGAGAAAAGAATATTGGACTTATGGACCAATAAATCATATAAGCAAAAGGCATTGCAAATTTCGCAACAAATGCAAAGTGAGAATTTTACAGAGGAGTTATGTGGTTTTATAGTAAGCTGATTTTTGCGTTGAGATTAAATCAGAGAAATGATGTGTGGGTGGGTATTAAGTTTGTATAGGATCAGGCTAGAATAATTAATTTATTTCCAGATAAAATGATAAAAGAAAATATTGATAAAAGCAGACTTCACGTAGTTGATGCTTTGCGTGGTTTTGCTATTGTTGCCATTATGTTGTTGCATAACATTGAGCATTTTGATGTGTATTTCGCGCCTAAAGGGTTGCCATCATGGATGGTTAGTCTTGATAAAGGCATATGGGATACTCTGTTTTTTTTGTTTGCAGGTAAGGCCTATGCCATTTTTGCTTTGCTGTTTGGCTTAACCTTTTATATTCAATCCAATAATCAGGAAAAAAGAGGTAAGGACTTTAGAGGAAGGTTTGCCTGGCGTTTGTTGCTGCTATTCTTATTTGGAATCATAAACTCAGCTTTTTACCAAGGTGATATTTTAACCTTATATGCTGCAGTTGGTTTACTGCTTATTCCATTTGCTAAATTAAGCAATAAGGTGGTGTTGGTGATTGCAATAGTATTGTTTATGCTTCCCATGGAAATGTTTCATCTGTTTAAAGGCGTACAATCCCCTAATGTCGAACTGGCCAATCCTCAATCGTGGACTTACTTTGGTAAGATGAATGAATATATAAAAGGAGATTCTTTTGGGGCTACTTTATTGGGGAATTTGAGCAATGGAAAAAAGGCTGTTGTAATGTGGAATTGGGAAAACGGAAGGTTTTTTCATATGCTCGCCTTGTTTATTACCGGTATGTTATTGGGGCGAAAACAGGTCTTTGTAGAAAACTTAAAGAACAAAAGATTTTGGTTCAGGACTTTAATAATATCAGCAGTGGTTTTTGTGGTATTGTTTCTCATACAAAAATATGTAGGTTCACAAATTAATTCAATAGCCATTCGCAGACCATTTATGATAGTGGAAAGTGCATGGACCAATATTGCTTTTATGTTTGTGCTGGTATCCGGTTTTACCTTGCTTTTTTATTCAGCTGTTGGAAAAAAAGTGCTCAATGTTTTTTCTCCGATTGGTAAAATGAGTTTATCGAATTATATTTTTCAATCGGTGCTGGGTGCAAGCATTTACTATGGCTATGGATTAGGATTGTATCAATACACAGGTGCTACTTATAGTTTTGTAATAGGCATTGTACTAGCCATGTTGTTAGGTGTATTTTGTACCTGGTGGGCACGCCATTTTAAACATGGCCCATTGGAGGCCATTTGGCATAAATTAACATGGATAAATTTAAAATGATAGTTGCAGCAGCCCAAACAAATCCATTTGACAGAGATGTAAAACTGAATATAGAGCATCATTGCCAACTTATTCAGGAAGCATCCGACAAAGGAGCAGATTTAGTTGTATTTCCTGAGATGTCGTTAACCGGATATATTCGGGAAGGTGCTCAGGAACTGGCTTTTACATTAAAAGATAGTAGACTGGATAAGTTAATCGCTTTGTCAAAGAAATTGCAAATTACAGTTGTTGCAGGTGCACCCATATTAATTGACCAGTCTTTATTTATAGGATCGTTTATTCTTCAACCGGATGGTTCGGTAAACATATATACCAAACAGTATTTGCATGAAGGGGAAGAGGAGTTTTTTGAATCTAGTTTTGATTATAATCCCGTAATTAAAATAAAGGGGCATCGAATTTTATTATCCATTTGTGCTGATATTGAGAATCCCAACCATCCTATGGATGCGTCTAAATCAGGAGCTTCATTGTATATTGCAAGTATCTTTTATACGCCTTTAGGGATGGATAATGCATGGAGTAAATTATCTGCATATGCCAATCAATATTGTATGAATATTCTCATGGCTAATTTTTGTGGATCGTCGTGGGGAATGGAAGCAGGAGGAAGAAGTGGTTTTTGGAATACCAAAGGCGAATTGGTTTCCGGGATGAAAGAGAGTTCGTATTTGCTAATGGCAGAAGTTAAGGATTAGGGTTGTGTGCGAAGGAATAATACTCAGAAGTTTCTTATTTTCAATGTAAATACTCATTTTACTATACCTTATAAAGTTGGTATATTAGTTCTTCTTTTTAAATGCTTAACACAGAGGAATTTTATCAGGTTTAATTATAATAGTTAAAAATTATTTTTAGGATAATTTTGGTAAGGTGTTTGCAAGTAAGCGGAACATCTTTAAAAAATAGTTGAGGTTACATGAAGAAATTTATTCCGGTATTTATTTGTATAATATTTAATGTGGTGTTTGTTGGGAATCTCTCCGCTCAGGAAGATAGCGTTAGATTTGATAATGGAGACTTGATAGTGGGTGAAATAAAATCGATGAACAAAGGTATACTTACCTTAAAAACTGGTTATAGTGATGTAGATTTTAAAATAGAATGGGACAAGGTAAAATGGATACATACCCAGACTAGTTTTTTAATATCCATATCGAAAAGTGACAATATATATTGGGGAAGGTTAATGTCGTCATCTGATTCAATTGTGGATATTGTGGTTCGGTCAGGAATGTTGTTAGAAAGTTCCATAGATGATATTGTAGATTTAGACCCCATTGAAGATAAATTTAAAGATCGTTGGAGCGCCAGTGTGGATATTGGTTTTGACCAGGCTAAGGCTAAGAATTTAACCAGTATTAGCACACGAATAGGCGTTGGTTATAAGGCCGATCGATGGTCTTCTGATATTTCTATGAACTCCCTGTATTCACGACAGGATGAGAGCGATGAGATTAAACGTTTGGAGAATACCTTAAATTATAGGTATGTATTTACGCGAGGTTCATACGGTATTGCAACGGTAAGTACCCTAAGTAATACCGAACAAAAACTAGACATTCGTTTTAACTCTCAAGTAGGTTTTGGACAATACCTGCTTCGGAACAATCATAGTTATTTTGGCCTGCAGTTAGGACTTAACCGAAACTTAGAGAACTACTCTAATGAAACAGAAGATCGAAACAGTTGGGAGGGATTTGTAGGTGCGGAACTTAATATGTTTGATACGGGCGATTTATCCATGAATACGCAGTTACTTACTTACCCCGGTATTACAGAAAAAGGACGTTGGCGTTCTGATTTAAAGCTTGATGTTAAATATGATTTTTTTAAGGACTTTTACATCAAACTCGGTTTTTCGTTGAACTACGATAACCAGCCCGCTGTTGGTGCTACAGAAACGGATTACGTTATTCAAACCGGCTTTGGGTGGGAGTTGTAAGATAATTGATCATATTTCTTGTTAGTTAATCATCTATCTAAACTCAGAAGGATTAACTCCATATTGTTCCTTAAATTTAGTTCTAAACTGGGAGCTACTCTGAAAGCCGACTTCTAAACTTATTTGCTGAAGTGTGTATTGGTTTGTTTTAATAAGTTCAGCTGCCTTTTGAAGCCTTATTTTTCGAATATAATCGGCTGCATTTTCCTGGCTGATATTTTTAAATTTACGATAGAAAGTAGAACGACTCAAATTCATCTTCTGGCTTAAGTCCTCTGCTGTAAAATAAGGTTTGTGAAAGTTTTTTTGGATAAGAGTATTTACCTTTTTCCAAAATTGAATATCGCTTTTACTGAGTTTAGACTTATCAATTTTCATCATCACCTTTCTTTCCGCAGCAGCTTTTTCTTTTTTGTCCTGATGGTTGAAAATGGCGTCTATGCGCGCAGTTAACAGTTCTTTTTTAAATGGTTTTTCAATATAATCGGTAATGCCCAGTTGAAAACTATCAATTTGGGTTTGCGAATCTGTTTTAGCCGTTAAAAGAATAAAAGGTATATGCGAAGTAATGGTTTTTTCTTTTACCTTTTTGCAAAAGTTAATACCATCCATATTGGGCATGTTAATGTCCGAAATAATTAAATCGGGGAGTAGCCCTTCTAATAGTTTTAAGGCCTCAATTCCATCAGAAGCCACAGTAACCATATAGTTTGCCGATAATATAGTTTTAAGATATTCCCTTAGTTCAATATCATCTTCTACCAGTAATATTTGTTTGTCTGAAATTGTTTTTGTGTAGTTGCCTACGATGGATTCTTTGGTTGTTGATATGGGTTTTATTTCTACCGGTAGTTTTGCTAATTCATCTGGTTTGAAGTGTTCTTTACCTTTTTTAAGTTGAATGCTAAAAGTGGATCCCTTTCCATAAGTTGATGAAATTCGGATGTTGCCATGCTGCAATTCAACCAATCCCTTTACAAAGGCCAAACCAATACCATGACCATCGCTTGGGTTGTTTTTAGCACGATAAAAGCGTTCAAATACTCTGTTGATATCTTCCGGCTTTAAACCAATTCCCTGATCTTTTATATGAATGTAAAATGAGTCAGGTGTTACCTTTGTTGATATGTCAATACATTTGTTTGAAGCAGTATACTTAATGGCGTTAGAAATAAGGTTGTATAAAACCTTTTCCATTTTATCAATATCCAACCATACAGAAAGCCTTTCTGCACAAGGATTAAAAGTAAGATGAATATGCTTTTGCTTTGCCAGGGTTTGAAAGGATTCTGTAATGTTAGCTACCAACTGGTTTAACTCAAAATTGGATACTTGTAGTTTAAGTTCTCCCTGGTCTAATTTCCGATAATCAATTAGTTGGTTTACCAGACGTAATAAACGTTTTGCATTGCTTTTAATAGCTTTCGTTGCCTTGTTTGGGCTGACATGGATTAATTCATCCATATAGCCTAAAATAAGCGTTAGTGGCGTTCTGAATTCATGAGAAATATTTGTAAAGAATTGGAGTTTGGCCTGGTCTGCTTCATGAAGCTTATCCGAAATTTCCTGAATCTTCTGATTTTTTATTCTTAAATCAAGGGTTTGATGATCAACCGTTTGTTTAAGTAGTTTGTTTCTTCGTTTAATATTTATGGTTCGAAGTTGATATAATCCACCTAAAAGAATAACCAATATGCCTGCGATCAAAAATTTAAACCATCCTGTTTGCCAATACGGAGGGTGAATAATAATATCGATGGATTTTGGTTTAGTCCAATTTTGTTCATCGTTTGAAACAGCCAGTAAAAAGGTGTATTTACCGGGTTTTACATTTGTGTAAGTAATCTTTCTATTATTGTTGTTGTGATGGGTCCAACTGTCATTCCAGTGTAGTAGTTTACTTTTAAATTTACTGGTGTTGGGGAAGTCAAAAGGCATAGAATTAAATGAAAACGAAAAGGTGTTTTCATTGTATGTTAGTTCTAAATGTTTGATTTTATTAATAGGTTCAGGGAGAATGATTCTTTCATTTATAAATTTTTGCGGATTAACTTTTTCATTGTGGATACTAAAGGATTCAATCATTGGTGACAATACTATAATTTCTTTATCCATTTGATTAGGGTTAAAGGAAATTAATCGGCTATAGCCACCATAAAAAATGGTTCCATCATCCTTTTGATGAAAAGCATCGTCCATAAAAAAGTCACTTTTCAAATAGTTGGTAAATTCATTTTTAGTATAGTTGAATTTGCTGATACCCCGGTTGGTACTCATCCAAATATTACTATCGTTATCCTGCAAGAGGCTGTAAACAATATTGTTGGATAATCCGTCCTGTTCATAATATGTTTTTACAACTTTTTTTGTCCGTATATCGAAGATGCTAAGGCCGTTATTGGTGGCTATCCATAGATTTTCATCTTGTTTTAAAATACTGTATATCTTGTTATTGTTGAGTTGAATACTATTGGTCGAAAAAAATACTGTTTTCCCGGTCTTCGTATCTATTTTAACTAATCCGTTCATGCCTAAGGCAACCCATACTAAATGATCGTCAATAACAAAATCACGAATGGAGGGTTTGTACTTATCATCTGGCTTAAAAGATATTTTTTTAAGCTGTTTTTTTTTCCAGTTCACGATATGGAGTTCGCACGGATAACTAATGATAATATGTGTGTTGTCATATTGTTTTATGACATAGGATTGGGAGTTTAAAGCGTTTTTTAAATACCTGCTGATGTGTTCAAACTGGTCGAGTTTTTCGTTATATATACAAACACCTTCAAGTGTGCCAATCCAAAGGTTGTGATCATTGTCCTCAAAAATATTTCTAACGGCTCTTATTCTTTGGGGTTTTCCATTCTTATTGATATAATGAGTGAATAAACGCTGTTTATTATTTTTAATATTACCAATATCGGTACGGTCAAAACTAAGCCATAATCCATTGTTTTTTGATTCATAAATGGCTCTAACGGGTTGTAAGTCTATGTCTGGTTTATTGGTGTGAGACCAGTTGATGTGTTTGAATTTATTTATTTGCTTACTAATAATATTAAGCCCGTGTTTTGCAGTTCCAATCCATATGTTTCCAGCCTTATCCTTTATTAACTGAGTAACCTTAAATCCGTGAAAAGAATTAGGAATAGAAGCTTCGTAACTGTACTTGTTGCATTTGATTTTATCGTTTTTCAGATCATACATTATTAAACCATTACCACCTCTTACAAAAAGCTTATTATCATTAAGCAATAAGGTCTCTTTTTGTACTAAAGAAGGGCGATAAGGCAGGTCTGCAAATTGAATAGTAGTACCTTTTGAGCTTGAATTTATAGATTTAAGGATAAAGGAATCAGATTGAATGATTGCCAAATGATCCTGATCTGCTGAAAAGGAGATGCAGGGTTTGGTGTGAATGGTGTTTAAAACCAGATTGTTGTTGGTGTACTGAATTTCAGTCAGTCCAAAACTACCGGCTGCACCGATTAAACCCGATGGAAGTAGATCTATGTAATTTATATTTAGCAATTCCTGCGAAGATATAATACTCGAATCTTTAGGATTAAAACCAAAGATCTGTTTGTTGCTTAAACACCAAAGTAAACCATCTTTATCACATTTTATAGACTTTACTCCACCCGTATTAAATGGCAAAAATGTAGAATCATTGTAGTAAATAAACTGATTTGTAGAAGGATCATAATTGTTTAAACCCTTTTCTGTTAACACCCATATTGATCCGTTTTTTACAGCGGCCAAAGCTCTTATTCTACTGCCTGTTATTCCACCTTCCTGGGTATTGTTGGTTTTATAAACTTCAAAAGAGTGTCCGTTATAACGGTTTAAACCATTTAATGTACCCGCCCATATATTACCGTTGATATCAATTTCTAATGCATAAATATTGTTTTGTGAGAGACCATCGTTAATATCCAGATGCTCAAATCTAATATTTTGAGATTGGATATGAGAAACAGAAATAAGTATTATAATTCCGATATATATGAGTCTGTATAGCAGCATTATTATTTATTGCAAGATTTAAAATGTAAAGCTATTTGTTTTTTTTAATAATGGTCGTTTTTGACACAAAAACAATCAATTTTGATACATAATTGTGGGGTGTGTGAATCTGCTCAAGCCTATATTTGCTGAGGTTTGTGTGAGATGTGGAAGTTGGTGGGTTGATACAAAAACAACGGAGTTTAATAACACGTATTGAATATATTTATTTAAACACATATGAAAAAGTTAGTTTTATTATTGATGCTATTGGCATTTGTTTTCGGGGGCAAGGCCCAGGAAAAACTGTTTAACGAAAAAGATTTAAATGGATGGGAAATTCTTAATGGGAAAGCTCCATTTAAAGTTAAGGATAAGTGTATAGTCGGTGAGTTTGTTTCAATGTCCCCAAGTACCTGGTTAGCTACAAAAAAACAATACACAAATTTCATATTAGAGTATGAAATGTTCACAGATATAGGTATTAATTCAGGGGTGCAGATCAGGAGCAAGTTTATTGATGATAAAAAAATTGTTGGTTTACAGGTAGAAGCCGATGCTACCGAGAGAGCATGGTCTGGTGGTTTATATGATCAGGGACGACAAGGTTGGAGATATCCTTTGGAATACAATAAGGAAGCAAAAAGTGCCTTTAAAGTAGGAGAATGGAATAAAGTTAAAGTGGTGGCTTACGAAAACCATGTGGCTACATGGGTAAATGGTATTAGTGTTGCCAATTTAATGGAGGAAAAAGTGGAGACAGGTTTTATAGCATTACAAGTTCATAGTATTGCTAATAAAAGTAATTTAGAGGGAAAACTTGTTAAATGGCGTAATCTGACCATAAAAGAACTGAATAAGAAACCTAGGTACAAGGCAGCCACTGCTCCGCTGGTAAGCTATTTGCATAATGAACTTACGCCTGAAGAAAAAGCTGAGGGTTGGAAGTTGTTATGGGATGGTAAAACAACAAAAGGATGGCGTGGTGCTAAACAGAATGATTTTCCATCAAAAGGATGGGTTATGAAAGATGGTATTTTAACGGTAGAATCTTCTGATGGCGGGGAATCAACCAATGGCGGTGATATTGTTACCACAAAACCATATAAAAACTTCATTCTGGAGGTAGATTTTAAATTTTCAAAAGGAGGCAACAGTGGAATTAAGTATTTTGTAGATACAGAGTTAAATAAAGGTAAAGGGTCTGCAATTGGATGCGAATTTCAAATACTTGATGATAAGTTTCACCCGGATGCAAAAAAAGGTGTAGATGGCAAACGCACCATAGGTTCTTTGTATGATTTGATGCGTGCTGATTCACGTTTGTATGTGCGAGGTCTGTCCAGGGATAAATATGTAATCAAAGGTAAGTGGAACAGAGCACGTGTTGTAGTTCAGGGGGCAAAAGTTCAGCATGTTTTAAATGGCTGTACAGTTGTGGAGTACGACAGATCATCTCAAATGTGGAAATCATTGGTGGCTTATAGTAAATACAAAAACTGGCCAAATTTTGGAGAGGCAGAAGAGGGACTAATTTTACTGCAGGATCATGGTGATGAGGTGCATTTTAAAAACATCAAAATTAAAGAATTGTAAGCGTAAATTGGTTTCAATGTGTCGTGGGATTTTAAATAGGGATCTCCGTTTGCAATAAAGAAATAAACAAACTAAGCATATGGTATCTAGAAGAAATTTTTTAAAAAAAGCAGCAGTGAGTGCTGCAGGAATCGGCTTGGTAAGTGCAAGCGGATATGCCAATATTTTGGGATCAAATAGTAAAATCAATATAGGATTAATTGGTTTAGGAGGACGTTCGAAGGCACTCGTTAAAGCGATTAAATTATCTGGTAATTGTCAGATAGCTGTAATGTGCGATGTAGATGAAGAGCGAATTGAGTTTTATAAGGGATATTGTAAAAAGAACATTGGTTATGTACCTAAGGTAGAAACTGATTTTAGAAGGATACTGGAAGATAAAGATATTGATGCTATTGCCGTTGTAACACCTGAACATTGGCACGCACCAATGGCTATTATGGGAATGCAGGCTGGGAAGCACGTTTATGTAGAAAAACCATGTAGTCATAACCTGTTTGAAAACGAACTAGTTGTTGCTGCTCAAAAGAAGTATAACAAAGTTTGTCAGATGGGTAATCAGCAACGATCTTCAAAATCATCAGCGCAAGCGGTAAGCGATATTCGCGAAGGTGTTATTGGTAATGTTTATGCAGGAAAAGCCTGGTATAATAATAAACGTGGATCTATTGGTAAAGGAAAGGTTGTGACAGTGCCATCTACCTTAAACTGGGATTTATGGCAAGGACCTGCTCCCCGTGAGGAATATCGTCATAATGTACATCCATATAATTGGCATTGGTTTAGAACCTGGGGTACAGGTGAAATACATAACAACGGAACACATGAGATAGATATCTGTCGTTGGGCTTTAGGTGTTGATTATCCTGAACGAGTGGTATCGGCAGGAGGTAGATTACATTATACTAACGACGATTGGGAATTCTTTGATACACAAATGGCCAGCTTCGATTTTAAAGGAGGTAAAACTATTTCGTGGGAAGGCCATAGTTGTAATAAATTTGGATTTGCCGGCGGTAGGGGCTGCACTATTCATGGTACAAAAGGAACTATCTTTTTGGATAGAAGCAAATATGAATTATATGGAGCAAATGGTGAAAAGGTAAAAACCGTGTTGGAAAAAGAAACCGGAACATCCAATAATACTGCTGATAAATCAGGTTTTGACAGACTAACCGTTACGCATATGACTAATTTTGCCAATGCCATTATAAAAAACGAAAAGCTTAATTCCCCTATACATGATGCTGCTATAACCACACATTTATGCCATTTGGGAAATATAGCCCAGGATACAGGAGAAGCCTTACGAATAGATACCAATACTGGCAAAATTTTGGATAAGGTTATAAATGATAAATACTACAAACGAGAGTATGAAAAAGGTTGGGAGCCTAAATTGTAAAACAATATTGTGAAATCACTTAACTTATATCATAATACTTTTGGAGTCATGAATTCAAGGCTCGATGTTGTCTTTTGGAGTTATAACGAAATGGATAATTTCGTAGCTACATTCCGGAGTATTCAACAAGTAGTAGCAGATATAGAGTTAAAGTTAAGTAAGTTCAATCCTAAGGCAGAAGTTTTTCAACTAAATATAAATCAAATTGGATCCCACATTGAGGTTAGCCCCTTGGTGTGGGATAACCTGTATAAATGTGTGGAATATAATAAAAAGACCATGGGCTTGTTTGATATAGCCTATGGTTCTTCTTCAAAAGAAAGCTATCAGCTTCAGGAGCGTTTACATTTTGATGAGTCGAATAAAATCATTGGATATAAAATAGCCGGAACTCAACTCGATTTTGGAGGTATTGGTAAAGGGATTGCCTTAAAAGAAGTGGCCAATATTTTGGATAAGGATGGAGTAGAAAATGCTTTTGTAAGTTTTGGAGGGAGTTCAATTTTAACAAGGGGCAGGCATCCTCATGGAGATTACTGGCCTTTAACTTTAACAGATGAAGACAGTCAACAAGATGAAGTAAAGCTTAATCATCATGCCGTGTCTATCAGTGGTTTTCATATTCGGGATGGCCGGAAAGAATCGCATGTGGTACATCCATATTCAGGAGAAATGCGTCACAGGCATCAGATGGTACAAGTCATTGGGCAATGCCCGGTTGAGGCAGAGGTATTGTCTACAAGTTTAATGTTAGCCAAGGAGGAGGAGCAGCAGGAAATCCTCAGTCGGTTTGAGATTGAAAAAATAAAAATGGTGCCGTTGTAGAATAAACTTGAGTTCGATAAAAATTTTAAAGCTCAGATTTTATGGGAGAAAGTAGAAGAGATTTTTTAAGAAAAATTGCCATAGCAGGAGCCGGGGCAGCCATGGTAGCCAATCCTTTTGGACAGGCTTTTGCAGCCGGCGGCAATAAAAAAGTGAGAATTGCAGTAATTGGAACCGGAGGCAGAGGAAGATTGTTATTGGAACACCTACTCATAATTATAAAGGAAGGTGGCAATTGTGAAATTTCAGCAATTTGCGATAATTATCAGCCCTCTTTAGATATGGCAGTTAAGCTTTGTGTTAAATATAAATCCAAGGTAAATACCTTTAGCGACTACCGTAAATTACTAAAAGATAATGTGCCTGATGGTGTTGTAATTGCAACTCCTTTACATCAGCATGCACACATCACAATCGATAGTATGAATGCCGGTATTCATGTGCTGGTTGAAAAATCTATGGCTCGTACATTGGATGATGTAAAGGCTATGTACGATGTGCATAAACAAACAGGAAGTGTGTTAATGGTTGGGCACCAGCGCCTTTTTAGTAAGCGTTATTTAAACGCAATGGATCGCATTCATAAAGGAGAGTTAGGAGAGATAGGTCAGGTGAGGGCTTATTGGCACCGCAATAAAAATTGGCGTCGTAAGGTGCCTAAAGATAAACCGGAACTGGAAAGACAAATCAACTGGCGTTTGTATAAGGAATATTCTGCAGGATTATTAACAGAGCTGATGTCGCATCAACTGCAGGTGGCTAATTGGGCATTAGAACAAGTGCCAGTATCGGTAACAGGAACGGGAAGCATCAGGTATTGGAATGATGGCAGGGAAGTAAATGATAATATAGCTGCCATATTTTCTTATGCTGATGGAACCCAGTTTATTTATGATTCCATGACGAGTAATAAAAAATATGGTTGCGAAGAACAAATTATGGGGCATAAGGCAACGATGGAGCTTGAAACAAATAAACTTATTTTAGAAAAGCCACCAAAACCCAAGCCGGCTCCGGGTATAGCACAGTTAATTTCAGATATTAAAAAGGATACTTTTCAATCTATTCCGGTTGGAGGAGCAAGCTGGGCTCCTGAAACGGCTTTAAAGTACAATGGAGAACCTATTTATAACAGCCAAAAAGGTGATGGAACCAAGGAGGAGCTATTAGGTTTTGTGGATTGTATTCGACAAGGGAAAAACATTGATTGGGTGACTGCTGAAGGTTACAATACCAGTATTTGGTCTCTTTTAACCGAGCAGGCAATTGATACAGGACAAAAGTTAACCATGCCTGAGAAATATATAATTTGAGCGATAAAATAATGTACTGTTATGAATGATATAGTAATTAAAAGAACGCATATATACAGGGAATTGAAAATTTGGCTTTTGGCATTGCTGGTTGCTGAAGGTGTTAATATTTATGCCATCATAAAATACAAAACGCCATGGGTAGAGCTATTTACATCTATTGGCTTTGTTATGATATTTAGTCTTATTTTTTATTTGCTGGCACTGATATTCCGATTGCTTTATAAAGGTTTTGCCCGGCTGTTTATGTCAAAGGCATAATGTTGAAATATAAATTTTGGGTGATAATACTTCCTCTTTGCTCAGAATGGCAAGGAGGAAGTGTAGTGTCAGTTTCTGTTTAGAAAGAGTTTTATAAGCTCAAAACTTTAAATCTTTTCGTTGCTTTTTAAAGTGCTTAATGACTTTTCCTAAATCTTTATCTTTCTTTTTACGTTCAAGAGCATCAGACTCAAAATGCATTTTCTCCTTTTGCATTTTTAAAAAGTTGTTGTATGAAGCTTCATCAATTTCACCCTCTTCAACTGCGGATATTATGGCACAACTT
Source organism: Labilibacter sediminis (assembly GCF_005877885.1). Classification (GTDB taxonomy): domain Bacteria; phylum Bacteroidota; class Bacteroidia; order Bacteroidales; family Marinilabiliaceae; genus Saccharicrinis; species Saccharicrinis sediminis. The sequence continues at coordinate 75,624 of NZ_VCHY01000008.1, read as the reverse complement.
GCTTCATTAATGTGTGAGCAGTCTTTATACCTGCAATACTGTGCATAATCTAAAATGCTTTCAAAGGTTGTTTCTAAACCATCAGAAGTGTCAGCAATACCAATTTCGCGCATTCCGGGATTGTCTATTAATATGCCACCATTAGGAAGTACAATAAGTTCACGATGACTGGTGGTATGCTTACCTTTATTTACGCTGGAGCTTATTTCGTTGGTCTTCATTAATTCTGTTCCCAATAAATTATTGAGCAAGGTTGACTTACCTACGCCGGATGAACCAAGCAGGCAATACGTTTTGTAGTTCTCAATAACATCTTCCAGTTTATGGAAATCATGTGTAAGATTACTGATGGCAATGACCGGTATATCCTTTATTCGAAGTGTAATTTTTTGAATTATGGTATTTAATTCATCACCTGTGATAAGATCAATTTTACTAAGCACTATAATGGGATGTATGCCGGAGGCATGACAAATGGTTAAATAACGTTCCAGCCTGTTTATATTAAAGTCACGATCGACAGCCTGAACAATAATTCCGTAGTCAATATTTGTGGCAATAATTTGCACTTGTCCCTGCTTTGCTACAGCCTGTCTTTCAATGACTGAGCTACGCGGGTAAATGGCATGAATCAATGCTTTTCCTTCATCGTACTCTGAAAATGCCACCCAATCACCAATGGCAGGAAAGTCGCTTCTGCTGGTGGCTGTAAACCTTAAATTACCAATGAGTTCGGCATCGTATTCACTCGTAGGTGTTTTTATAACATACCTTTCTTTGTGTTCAAGTGCTATTCTGCCAACATTAAAAGCGTCCAGGTTATTTTCTTGTTTGAACGCATCAAGCTTTGAATGGTATCCTAAATCCTTGTAAGTCATTTTTATTTTATCATGTTGAAAAGCTAAGTTAATGCTTATATTTCTTGGATACCATAAAAATCAGGGAACAAATCAGGCATTTACTAATCATGGTAGTCAAAAACTATATATAGTATTCATTAATCCGATGTCTTACTGTTTTTTATGACTTCTTTTATATTTCCATTGTATACAACAGAGATTTCGCTTTTAAACCCAAAAAAATATTAAAACCACAAATCTCACGGATTAACACGAATTATTTTCCTTCGGAAAATAAAAATCTGTACAAATTCGTGTCAATCTGTGGTTGAATATTTTCAAATAATCCATCACTGGCTTAAAGGCGATTTCCCAATTGAATACAATAAAAGCAAGGTGCTCTTGGGAAAAAAATATGAAGAAATGGCAGTAAACCTTGATAATACAGAGCCTGATGTAGATCAGTTGGCTTGTACTCTTTATATGAATCGTACGTATTTTTATCAAATGTAGAAACAATAAATCACAAAAAAGTCACAGTAATTTTACTGTGACTTTTATTGATTGTATAGGTTTGATATTTAGCTATATATGATTTTGTTTACATAAAGCTTGTTCTCATTTTATTACCCCAAACACCTTAATATTCCGTTTTTCATGAGAAAACGGCAAAAAGATTCCACTTTTTAGCCATTCTGAGAAAAAATATTCCGCTCTAAAGTGGTTTTGACTCTTTTTTCGACTTTTCTTCGCACCTGCTTCGCAAAACCTTCGCATCGGCTTCGCATTTCTTCGCAGGTTGTTCGCAGAATGTTCACAAATGCTTCACACTAGGGATGCGAATAACTTGTGTATACTGTGTGAAAATATGTAAAGCACTATCGAAAGAAGTTAGAATCAGCTTTACCCGTGACTGAAATCGCTTTTTTGATATTTAAAAGCAACTTAATTAATTATAAATCAACAATATGTATTAAAATAGATATTTATTGGTAATGTAACTTTGTATTCAAAGCAAACTTGCCCGAAAATGCCGTAAAAACCCGAAATCATTCCCGAATCAGGTAAAAACCTGTCAGGATTGAATTATTTATTTTAAGCTTATTTAAGCCGTTTTTAAATGATGGAGATACCAATTATCCGATTTTAATTTTGATTTAAAATTCACCCGAACAACCCATGCTAATTTTAGATGTAATTGCTTCACAAGATCAATGATAATAAATTATCTCGTTTTTTATTTTGGTTTACAGCACATCAAGCTTGTTTTACCCTGGATACTTTTTATGCAAAACCAATAAGAAAAATAACCAATAGATTTGTTTTTGATAAATAGCTATGATTTTTATTTAAATTTTGTTACCTATGTGTCACTATTTTGTGATAACAAAATATATAATAATCTTATATATCATCGTTAAATCAGATAGTTACAGAGAAAATAACGACATTATATAATAACGATAAACACAATAGGCTTATCGTTACGTTAACCATTATTATAAGAACGCACATGAGATACTTTATATTTTTATTCTTCATTCTTTTATCATGTAGAAATAGTACTGAAGATATTTACTACAAAAAAGATGTTGAGATAGTTAATAAAAAAATAGCCAAGAATTATTCGGAAATAGAGAATCAATCCCAAAACAAAGTCATAGTAAGAGCGACCTCAGAAAGATTAAAGTATCATTTTGAAAAAGTATACAGCATTATACATGAAAATAACTTAAGAGGTATTAAACCAGTACTGACTTCGATTGATAGATTTATGGTTGACTCTGTATTTGAAGGTGAAACATTTTATAAGGGAATTGCAAAAATACGATTAAAGGATTGGTTAATAGAGGATGAGAGTTATGGTTCAAATTCACTAGAACATTTAAAATGGGATTTGTTGAATTTAGAATTAGAGCTATCTGCGTTTCTACTAAAGAAAATTTATTTTGGTAGTATTAGACTTACAGACATTACTCCTCTTATAATAAGTGAAAAGCCTATTAATTATTTGGGAGACACATATGTTGCTAAAATATACATAGCAGCTTATGACAGAGATATAATTCCTGATATTAAAATAGAGTATTTGAATGGTGAAGAAATAACAAATCCTAAATTAGAGACAGACAATGGAGTTTCCTACTTTAAGACAAAAGCATTGAAAGTAGGAGAAAATATCTTTACAGGGAGATTTAGTTTACCAAACCCTTCAGGAACAGCAATGGAGATTCCATTTGAAAAGAAATTTCATATTACGAAAAAATAACAATGGTTAACAAAAAATAAAGGGCATTGGGCGGCAGTGAAGGTTCGAAGTTTTGCTCCTTGTTGTTGTAGCCAAAGCTCTTGCTTCGGCAAGTTAAAATGTTAAATTTACAACCAAATCAAAAGCTTTGGCTTGCTGGATTTTGGGAGTGAGGTTTAGGGTAGTGCCCAACGCCCCTTATTCGAGCCGTTGGCGGCAACCAACCAAGAACCAATAAAATAGTTAAAAGTTGAAAGAAGCAAAAATAGAAATCGAAGGATTATTATTTCAAAACCATACTAAAATTTTCAGTAATACAATTAATAATGCTGTTAATACCTTAATGCTTTCAGATGAGCAAATTGATGCGGAATTAGCACCAAAACTTGATGAACTAATAGCGAATTATGCAGATAATATTTCGAAGTTGTATTTAGATAATCATAAGTTTAAAATAGAAAACTTTTTGGATTCTCATTTTAAAAACCAGAAAGCTATTGTTGAGAATAGTAAGGAATCATTTGAAGCTTTCATCTTATATATAAATGCATGTGTTATAGTATATGACAAAATTGTAGAAAGCATTAATGGAAAGGAAGTAAATCTCACACGAAAACTAAACCTTTTATTATATGGTTTAGTTTTAAGGCGAGCTCAAGAGATCGCAGATTTACTAATTGATGGCTACATAGATGGTGCAATGATTATTTGGCGTTCTATGTATGAAAATTCAATCTCTATGCTTGTATTGGCTTCAGAAAATAATATCGAATTATCTCAAAGATTTTATGACCATTCAATAAGAAATTCTAAGAGGAAAATAACATGCTATAATGAAAATTTCGAGGCTCTTAAATTTAAACCTCTTCCAGAATCGACACAAATAAATGTGGAAGATCAGCAAAATAAAATGATCGCTAAATATGGTAAGGAATTTTTAAAAAATGATTATGGATGGGCCGATATTTTATTTAAAGGGAAAGCAAATTTCAAGTTATTAGAGGAAAAAATAGAAATGAACAAGTATAGACCATACTATGTATTATGTAGTGAACAAATTCATTCTAATTTTAATGGGTTTAATAGTTACATGGAAAGGAATAAAATTATTTTACCACGACTATTGAAGCAGGAAATAGACTTGAAATCATTTATTGATCCAATGCAATTTACTATAAGCATATTGCATGAAGTAAATAATTACATATTATGGGAATATTCTGTGAAGGAAGAACAAAATACTAATCTTCTCTTTCTGAAACGAATTTTTGAAAAAATGCTAAATACATTTGATGAAAAAGGCAGCAGCTAACAAACCGCAATAAAGCATGCCTTGCCGAGGTGAGATTTGGGAGTTTCGGCTCCTGCGCAAGCAAAGGTGAAAACAAGAAAGCGAATATACCAAACGCAGCGGCACGCTTCATGCGGCCGAACGTTAGGGTTTATTAGTGAGTTACATTCCCAGTTTTACAAGCTTGAAAAAGCAAAAAATCTTTTGACTAATCCTGAACTAAGCATAAGTGAAAGAGCATATAAATTGGGATTTGAATATTCACAGAGCTTTAGTAAGTTTATTTAAAATAAAATTGGTATTTCTCCAACTTTATATCGTGCAAATTAAATAATAAAACCATGGAAGATATATATAATAAGTCAACTGTTAAGACGTTAAGAGTGATAGGATTACTATTTCTACTATGTATGCTAATTCCAACTCTAAATTGGATTATTATTTTCTCTCCTTTCCAGTCGTACGTGAACATTTTAGACAAAGAATTTATTTTCCGAGTTAATATTATTAATCAGATTATAAGTGCAATTTGTATAATCGTATTAGGTTTTCACCTACATCAAATATTGAAAAAATATCATCATAAGATTTCCAGTCTTGCCCTTGGTTTTAGAATGATTGAAGCTGGGATTTTTCTGGTGATTGCTTTATTGTTCTTAGTTGTTTTCTCAATGTTAAAATATAGTTTAATAGAACTGTCTGTATTTAGAGAATTAGTTAAAAACTATATTCCATATACTGCTGTTCCTGGAATATTTATGGGTATAAGTATGTTATTATTTTCAATACTATTTTACGTATCCAGTTTTATTCCAAAATGGTTAGCGATAATGGGAATCGCATCTTACGCTATTGTCATAATCTACGATAGTTCTGTAATTCTGAACCCAAACATTGGGCCAATGATTCAGGTTATTGGAAGTGCCCCTGTTGGCTTGTATCAGATTGTCATAGCTTTTTATTTTATATTCTTCAAAAACAGGTTGGAAACCCGATGAAGAACTCAAAAAATTCATCGAAAAACATGAAAAAATATTGTTTGTCACCTTTGGCTCAATTCCTAATCCCGAACCCGAACAAAAAACCAATATTATCCTCAAAATTCTTGAACGAAATAAAATACAACCATTATAAATATAGCCTCTGGTGGATTGGTTAAACCAGACAAATTTAATTCAGAACTAATCTTTTTTGTTTCACAAACCTCTTATGATTGGGTCTTTCCGAAAATGTATGCTGTAATTCTACACGGAGGTTCTGGAACCATACATTTAGCATTAAGATTTGGGTGTGCAACAATGATAATTCCACATTTTATGGATCAGTTTGTTTGGGATAAAATTATTTCTGATATGGGAATTGGACCAAAAAGTGTTTAAATAAGTAGAATAATCTATAAAGATATGGAACCCAAAGTTTTAGAACTACTTAATAATAGAGCTTTTAAAGAGAAAAGTGAGAAAATTGGAAATGAAATGACAAAAGAAGATTACGAAGATGAATTATATAAGACAATAATTGAATAACTGGCTACAACAATGTATAAAAAACATAAGTGGCACAGTGGTTTTCTGAGCTTTTGTGCATTCTATCAACTCCAGCAAATCTGCGATTTAACGGTTTGTTTTAAACAATATATTTGTGTCAAATCGCAAATTTGGCTCAATGTAAATTGATAGGTAATACCAATTCTATTTTGAAGTGAGCCTTAAATTATTTTGAATATTTTTAGCTTAGACAAGGCGAATTATTGCGATAAATGAGTGCAGTATCAAGCTTTCTTGAATAATGCTGAAAGCAGCAATAATCATAAAATAAAAATTGAGACATAGCCATAGCTACGGCGATATTTTTCAACGAAGTATAAGTAAAAAAGAACGAAAAAATAAGGCTTATTTTAATGTAGTATTGGTATAAGTACTTATTTGAATACCGTTAAATAAAATCTAAATTTGGAATTATATACTTAGTAGAGAATCCCAAACTGTTATAAATATGATTCAAATAGATAAAACAAAGCCTGTTTTAGTCACAGGAGCAACAGGTTATGTTGCAGGAGTATTGATGAAAAAGTTATTGTCAGAGGGACTGACTGTGCATGCCCCCATCAGAAATCCTGAGGATAAAGAGAAGACCAGGTACCTGGATACTTTGGTTGATAATTATCCTGGTAATATCAGGTATTTTAAAGCAGACTTGTTGCAAAATGGTTCGTATGATGAGGCTATGCAGGGATGTGAGTTGGTTTTTCATACTGCTTCACCATTTGTTTTAAATGTAAAAGATGCACAAAAAGATTTGGTAGATCCCGCTTTAAAGGGGACGCAAAATGTGTTGACATCTGTAAATAAAACAAGTAGTGTTAAAAAGGTGATATTAACCAGTAGTGTGGCTGCTATCTATGGAGATAATAAAGATATTCAGCAAGCTAAAAATGGAGTGCTCACCGAGGAGGATTGGAACACCTCTTCTTCTTTAAAACATCAGCCATACTCATATTCGAAAACAGTTGCTGAAAAAGAGGCCTGGAAAATTCATGATGAGCAAAAGCGCTGGCGTTTGGTTGTGATCAACCCGTCCTTTGTTCTGGGGGCCGGCATTAATCCCAACGCTACTTCCGAAAGTTATCATATGTTCAGGCAAATATTTGATGGATCTATGAAAGGCGGAGCGCCTGATTTTCGTTTAGGAATGGTGGATGTAAGAGATGTGGCAGAGGCTCATTTTCAGGCAGGCTTTAATCCTGATGCAGAAGGGCGTCATATTGTATCTGCAGAAACAAGTGGTTTTATGGGGATCGTAGATATTTTAAATGTTAAATATAAAGGACAATACCCGTTCCCTCAAAAGACAGTACCAAAGTTTATGGTATGGTTATTGGCCCCATTGGTAGGCTTTAAACGCAAGATGATTAAAAACAATATAGGTTATTCTTTTGCAGCAGATAACTCAAAAAGTGTAAATCAATTAGGTATTCGCTATCGACCGCTCAAGGATACGATAATGGAGTTTTTTGAGTATTTAGTGAGTCATCAAAGTTAAGCGCAAAAAAAAAGAGACCTCATAATAATTGAAGTCTCTTTTTTTGTGATTCAGCTGGGGTTCGAACCCAGGACCCCATCCTTAAAAGGGATGTGCTCTACCAGCTGAGCTACTGAATCGCCTATTCATGCAATATATTGCATTTTATTTTAATTTAAACTGCACGCTTTTGTGTCAGTTTCTAAGTGTGATTCAGCTGGGGTTCGAACCCAGGACCCCATCCTTAAAAGGGATGTGCTCTACCAGCTGAGCTACTGAATCGCCTATTCATGCAATATATTGCATTTTATTTTAATTTAAACTGCACGCTTTTGTGTCAGTTTCTAAGTGTGATTCAGCTGGGGTTCGAACCCAGGACCCCATCCTTAAAAGGGATGTGCTCTACCAGCTGAGCTACTGAATCGCCTTATTGCGCTAGTGTTATTTCGTTAACGCGGATGCAAAAGTAGTGCATTTTTATTAACCTCCAAATTATATTTTGATTTTTTTTTCGGTGAAAATAAAAGTGTGTAGGCTCGCAGGGAGTAAAGTGATTTATTGTGAACATGTTAAAGTTAAAAGGGTGGACTAAAAAAAAATTAAGTGGTATATTTATTATAGGATACATATTAGTGTTAAGTTTAAAAACAAAGTCATGTTAAGCATCGAAAGGGAACCCGTTGTGGCAGGAACCTTTTATAGTTCGAGCCCCAAAAAATTAATTGATCAGTTAAAAGATTGTTTTGCTGATTGCCCTAAATTGGTAAATAATCATATTTCTGCTCTTGTAGTGCCACATGCCGGGTATGTTTATTCAGGTAAGGTGGCGGCCTCAGCATATGCCATGATCAATAGAAATGCTGAGTACGATAATGTTTTTATTATAGGTTCCAGTCATCATGTTTCTTTTAATGGAGCATCGGTTTATAATAAAGGACATTATAAAACTCCTTTGGGGGTCGTGCCCGTCAACTTAAAAATAGCAAATGACTTAATAAACCATTCTCAAAACATGGTTTTTAACGATAGTGCCCATTCTGAGGAGCATACTATAGAGGTGCAGTTACCTTTTTTGCAATTTCAGTTAAAAAACCTTCGACATATTGTACCCATTGTAATTGGTGTTAAAAATAATGAAGCATGTAATAAAATAGCAGAATCATTACGACCATATTTTAATTCGAAAAACTTATTCATTTTCAGCACCGACTTATCGCATTATCCATCCGATGAAGATGCGCGTATGGTTGATGAAAATACCGTTAAGGCTATATGTTCTAACAAGGTAGATGATTTTATTAAAGCGATTAAAGAAAATGAAGAAAAAAAGATACCAAATTTATTTACAAGTATTTGTGGATGGAGTTCGGTGTTAACCTTATTGTATTTAACTAAGGGTAAGAAAAACTTTAAATACTCACCTATAAAATATATGACTTCTGGTGATATTGTTCAAAAAGATAAAGTTGTAGGATATCAATCCATTTTAATAGAAGATATACCTTTAAAATCATCCAATTTAAATTATCAGGATCAAAAAAAACTATTAAAAATGGCTCGTCAGGCCATTGAAAACCATCTGGTGTTTAAAAATGAAAACCTGGTTCAGGATAAAATATCCGTAAACCTGCCTTTTGATAGTGCTTTTGTATCTGTTTATGTGAAGGAGAAGTTAAGGGGATGTATAGGTCAATTTAATTCCTCTATGGAATTTTCTGAGTTAATAAGGGAAATGGCAATTTCTGCAGCTTATCAAGATAGCAGGTTCGCATCTTTGTTGAGCGAAGAGTTTGATGATTTAAGAATTGAAATATCTGTATTAACGCCAATGCGTAAAATTAAAAGTATTGACGAAATAGAGTTGGGTAAACATGGCGTATATCTTAAAAAAGATGAGGCAAAAGGAACTTTTTTACCACAGGTTGCTGTTAAAACGGGTTGGGATCTATTAGAGTTCTTAGGACATCTGGCTCGGGATAAAGCTCATATTGGTTGGGATGGATGGCGAGATGCTGAAATTTATGTTTTTGAAGCCATTATTTTTTCTGAATAAATCTCTTATAAAAATGTGGAGGTGTGATGACAAGCTTAAATAAACCTCTGTTGTAGTAAATATATCTGATCATAAATACTATTGATGAAATGGAAGCGAAGGAAGCTGAATTTTGGGTAAAAAAGGGTACTGCAATAATGTGTATGCTTTGTCCGCATGCCTGCGTTTTGTCAGAAGGAGAAATAGGTTTATGCAGGGTCAGGAAAAATAATGGAGAGAAGTTGGTGTCATTGGTATATGGATACCCTTGTGCGCTGCAAATAGATCCTGTAGAAAAGAAACCGCTTTATCATTTTTTACCCGGAACATTAACCTTTTCAACGTCAACCGTAGGTTGTAATTTGCGTTGTTTAAACTGTCAAAATTATCACATTTCTCAGGCTGATTTTAATTTAGACAGATTTGAGTATGTATCACCCGATGAATTGGTAAATGCAGCTGTAAAAAACAACTGTAAATCTATTTCTTATACATATACGGATCCTAATGTATATTACGAATATGCCAGAGATATATCCATTTTGGCCAAAGACAAAGGATTAAAGAATATTATTGTTTCTGCAGGGTATATCAATAAAAAACCACTTAGAGAATTATGCAAGTACATTGATGCTGCTAATATTGATTTAAAATGTTTTGACGATAAAGTTTATCAAAGAATGAGTCAGGTGAATCTTAAGCCGGTTTTGGATACACTTAATATTTTAAAAGAAGAAAATATTTGGCTGGAAATTACAAACCTTTTGGTTCCCGGATACTCTGATGATATTCAGATGATAAAAAAAATGTGCCAATATCTTGTAAATAATGGATTTGAAGATGTTCCTTTGCATTTCTCCCGCTTTCATCCGGCTCATAAATTAAGTCACCTTCAACCAACTTCAGTTCATATTTTAAATGAGGCATATAGAGTGGCTAAAAACTATGGAATTAAGTTCGTTTATATTGGTAACGTTATGCAGGCAGAAACAAATCATACATATTGCTCAAAATGCGGATCTATATTAATTGAAAGGAGTGGTTATCGCGTGGTTAATGGCATAGAAGAAGCAGGTGTTTGCAAAAGCTGTAATGCCTTGGTTCCAGGAGTTTGGGAATTAGGTATGAGCTGTGGAGAGTAGTAATTTAATATCCGTTTAAAGGATGTCAATTACTATTCTATCGGAGAGTTTGACACGTAAAAAGAAGCCAATATTTGAAGTTTTGAGGATATTTCAAGTCCCAATGATACGGTTAAGGTATTAGCTATGGAAGTAGAAAATGTTGGAGAAACAATTTTAGATTGCGCTCCATACCTGGATGTGGTTAACCTAAAAACCGGTGAATCCAGACGAATTAAAAGAAAGGGATTTTCGATATTGCCCGAAGGTAAGCGTATGATAAAACTGTCTCTTCCGTCAGATCTGCCTGCCGGAAAATATAGTATTTTGGGCGTAGTAGATTATGGGAGTGATACCGATTTAGCAGGGGCTGAGTTAGAGTTGGTGATTAACTAAACCAGCTGATGAGCTAAACAAAATTTCTTGGAACAGTGTTCTTTAAAAAGTCATTCAGCGGTATTGTTGAGTGACTTTTTATTTATAGTTACACAGGGCTTAATATAAACCCGCATTATGCATTAGAAAATCTATTACACATTGAAATCACTTCAAAACAAGACACTTTGTTGCTTCACTTCAACTCACCAGAACGATGCTATGCCTCATTTCAGTAAAGCCTTGTTTTATCGTGCTTTCAATGCTCATGACGAAGTTCTAATACATAATGCGGGATAAATAGTAAATGAAGGTTGAGTTAGTTCGGTAAAAGATTTGAATATATGATGATAGGTAGTAGTTTATAGAAGGTTTTGCTTGTTTAATGTATTAATTCTAACGAATAGTCAATCGTAATGTAACTAAAATAAATTTGCCCGTATAAAAAGTTTAAATGTAGAGGCGGTTGAAATGGAGGGATGTAGAGTTTTTAGAATGATTTTGATTATGGATACAAAAGAATTAGTGCCTAAAATGGTTTTGTTGAAGTTAAAGCTTTTAGTTTTAGTACTGTTTTTGGGAACATCATATGGTGTTGCTCAAACTACCTGGTATACATTAGCGAGTGGAGATTGGGATGAGTCTGACATATGGACTTTGGACCCGGCAGGTGCTATTCCGGTAGGAAGTGTGGGGGCCAGTGGACCTACAGGTACTGATAATGTTGTAATTCTTAGCGGAAAAACAGTAACAGTGCCCGATGGTGTGGACCCATATGATGGAGACCCGGAACCAGCTCGTAACCTGAGTCTAAATTGCGCTTCTGTTACTATATATGGTAGCTTGGATTTGCGTACGGCAAGTGGTCATACTTTCTCGTCATTAAAAGGTACAGGTCGATTATTGATGGCAGCAGATAACTATCCAACAATAACAGATGATTCTGATTTTATAGGTAAAGGAGCAGGAGAAGGAACAGTAGTTTATTATGGAAATAGTTTTACTGTTACTAATGCCCGCACTTATTATAATCTTGAAATAGAGGCCTCAGCGAACATTGTTACTTTGGCAAATGATCATACACTTAATGGTAATTTAATTGTTAAGGAAGGTACGCTTCAAATTAACAATACAAGTACTGGTGTAGTTACTTTGGATGTAACCGGTAATGTAAATGTTTTAGCTGATGGACAAATGACAGTTGGAGCCGGAGATACATACTCTACACACGCTCAGTATCACCAGTTTAAAATTGGAGGTAATTTTATTAATGCAGGAAGTGCCGAGTTTACCAATAGATTGGCTGCTGTTTACGATACAGATGATACAGGAGGGGCTGTTGAAGTTATTTTTAATAATGCAAGCAGCGATCAGGAATTGCAATGTAATGGTCCAACGGTATTTAATCAGCTAACATGTAATAAAGGTTCAGATGCAACTTTTATATTGGAGGTAAGTGCAAGTTCTACAGATAATTTTAAGCTATACGGAAGAAATGACCAGAATTCAACAGGAGATTCCGGGGATAGAGATGGAAATCAGGCACTTCGATTATTAGCAGGTACATTAAAGTTGAGTAGTAATATTGTGATTGAAGAATTAGCTGATGATCATTCCTTTGATATTGATTCTGATGCTTGTTTATGGCTTGATAATAATGCTTCTGCTACTTTAAGAGGAGATGATATATACCTGTATGGTGAGTTGAGATTGTCCGGCAATAGTACTTTTTACGAAAAGTCCGGTACTTCTCCTAATGGAAGTAGTCAAAGGGGACTGAAGTTGCGAGAACGAGGAGTACTAAATATTGAAGGAGGTACGCATGAATTTAACGCCATTACTGTTTCCACAAGTGGAACACCGGGAGAACAAATAGGAGCATATATTCAGTCAGGAGGAGATGTGTCGGTTTTACAGGAACGTAGCGGGGGTACTGCAGCATCATTCCATTTGCCATTTCAAACCAATGTTTTTCAGATGTCGGGAGGTACCCTGACTATAGAGGATGATGGAGATAATGAAGGAGGTGAAGATTTTACCTTAATAATTAATTCGGGAGAAGGAAATTATAATGTCACCGGAGGTACGGTTATTTTATCCAACAAGCATAGTTATGCACATAAGATAAACTCTCGTGCTCCCTTTTGGAACCTTACAATTGAAAACCAGCAAGCTGGAGGAAGTATAGAAATTGCAGAGTATGCAATGACTGGTATTAATGGAGATAATGATTTTGAGGATATATCTGCACAGCCTCTTGTGGTAATAAACGATTTCACCATTGATGATGCAAACGCACCCACTTTTACCGCTAATAGTAATGATGTATATATTGGGGGCGATTTTATTATAGAGAGTGGAGCTACATATACACCAGGAAGTAATACAACATATTTTAATGGAGATCAGAATAGTACAATTCAAATAGAATCGGTATCTGATGTGTTCTCACTAAATAAGTTATTGATTGAAAAGGACGATAATACATTAGGTGTAAATATAATTGCATCAAATTTCACAGGAGATCATCCCGTTGAAATAGCAGATAGTCTAATTGTCACTCGTGGTCAATTTGATGTTGTGAGTTATGAAGTGGATTTAAAAGGAAATATAGTAATTGAAGATGGAATTGTTGAAGCTTCAGGTGCTACTCCGGGATTAATAGTATTAAATAATGCTTCTTCTCAACAAACGCTTAAAGGTTCAAATATTTATAATTCTTCTTTTGGACGCATAGAACTGGATAATTCTAATGGTGCATCTTTAAATTCAGATGTAGAGATGGATTATTTGGAACTTACATCTGGTATTATGCATATTGGTACTAGGAAGTTAACTGTGAATGTTAATTATATTGCAGGAACAGGATTTGGCACTGGTAAAATGATTGAAACCGACGCTAACCATGGAGCTAAAGGTTTGACGTTAAAAATGGATGATGATTACTCTGCAGGAAAAACAGTAATATTTCCTGTAGGTACTAATGGAGAGTGGACTAAGTGTGATGTTGATATTGCGGGAAGTGTAGGTTCGGTTGCGGACGGATATTTAACTGTAGCACCAATTAACCTTGCGCATCCAACGGCAAAAACAGGGGGAGGATGTTCTAACTTGGATTTATATTGGAATGTAACAGAAACGGGATTGTCATCAGTTACTTCGGGAGTATCATATACTTTTAATAACCCTTTGGGAAGCCCTGGAGGTGGTAGTAAGGAGGTTTATTCTTTGTCTGGTTCGTCTGGATGGACTGAAGATGGTAATGCTTCAGGAACGCTGGTGTATGAAACCGGAACTTTAAATGGTTTTAAAACAGGATCGTTTACCGCGGGTAAAAATGCTTGTTTCAATGATGTGAGTGCCACGAATTCTGTGAAATCAGGACCGTGGATTGATCCGGCCACCTGGGATAATGGAGTGCCTCAGAGCTATGATTATGTATATATTAAAAATGGTCATACGGTAACGGTTAACAGCAGTGCTGATGATGCAGGAAAGGTAACAGTGGAAGAAGGAGGTACTTTAGATATTGGAGCGGTTACCGGTTTAACTTATAATATTGTTGAAGGAGCAGGAACAATTCGTATTGCAAGCGCAACAATCCCAAGTGCTGATTTTGATAATTTTATGTACAATGATTTGGCAACTTTTGAGTATTATGGATCTACAAATATGTCTTTGCCTGGAGATTTTGATGTGTATCCAAACCTATTGATTTCCGGTACAAACAGAAAGCTTCTTCCTGATGGTATGGGTATTCTTGTTCGTAAGAATTTCTACATTGACGGGGATGTTACTGTGAGAACCCGTAACAATCAATATCTTTTGATTGAAAATAACCTAATAATTACTAACGGAGGTTTATTAGAAATTAATAGAGGAGGTTCACATGAGATAACAGTTTATAATTCTATAGATCTTAGTGGAGCAGGTGCAAATGAGATTCTTGTAAGAGATGGAACAGGGAATACACAAGTGAGTAAGTTAAATGTGTATGAAGATATTGTTTTGTCAGCAAGCTCTAAAATTGATTTATGGAGTGATATTGATAAGCCAGTTGAATTACATTTTGTAGGAGATCAAAATTCAACCATTGACAATACGGTAGGCGCTACTTTAGATTTTAGTAAAATTGTAGTTAATAAATCTGCAAGTACAGGAGAAGTATATCTTCAGGGAGCTTTTAATTTAAACTCACCGGCAGATGTGGCCGAGAAACCTATTCATTTATTAAAAGGTGTTTGTCACTTGGAAGGCTCTGGAGCTCAAACAATTTCAACTGGAAGTTTTGATTTTAATATTCCATCAGGAACTACCCTTAAAGTGGATAACGGAACTATTTTAAATGTAAGTGGTAATGATAAAGGTATTTGGTTGGATGGCTCATTAATAATTGAAGAAGGAGGAATTGTTAATAACAATGGAGGTACAAATAACTATATTGAGTACTCTTCTTCAGGAGATGCAACCATTACATTGAACGGGAGTGCTTCTTTAAAAGTGGGTTCTCAAATACGTCGTTCTTTATTTACCAATACAGGAATCTTAAAATTTGCTCAAAATAGTGCTACCAGTACAATGTTAGTTGGAGATACTGATGCGGGAGATCAAAGTAGAGGGATTTTTGAAATTTTAGGAACGGGAAGTTCATTTACTCAGGCGGTAAATGCACAAATTATCATTGAGCGAGGACATGGTGTAAATAATGCAGCTCTATATTTCAACCCGGAAACAATCACTTTAAATGCAGGTTCAGCATTTGTATTAGGAAATGATGAAACACCGGCGAGTAATACAATGGCCATTTATGCATTACAGGAAATGGAGAATTTAACTGTTACCGGTGTTAATTCTCCAACGGCATTATTGTTATATTCTTCTGCTACTATAAATGGAGATCTTAATATAAATAGTGGTACGTTTAATGCCAATGGGATTGATTTAATTATTAATGGAGATTTTACAAAGGATGCAAGTGCTACATTTACAGCGAATAGCAATACCACATATTTCCAGGGAGATGTAGATCAAACCTTAACGGGAAGTCCTGTATTTGCGAATGTAGTTAAACAAACAGGTAGTGGAACGCTTATTTTAAGTTCTTCGTGGCCAACAGTTACAGGAGACTTAACACTTAGCAGTGGTGCTTTTAATACTACTGATAATTCAATTGCGGTTCAGGGTGATCTTACCAATGATGTAACTACTATGAGTACGGCAGGCAGTCAGGGTATTATTTTATCAGGCTCTGATGTTCAGCAGATAGGCGGTAGTGGAAGTTATGAGGTATTAACCATAAACAACACCAATGGCGTTGTATTGCCAACTCAGTCTGGTGCTCTAAATATTGGAGGAAGCCTAAGGTTGCAGGACGGTATCTTTGATATTGGTAGAAACCTGATAGTTTTTGATGAGGATGCAGATGTCGTACCAGTTTCGGCTTTCTCTGCTACCAATATGATTCAAACAAATTTATCGTTTACCGACAATGGAATACAAAAGTATTTCCCTGAAATTACAAGTGGAACAACTTCGTTTACATATCCGATTGGTTCATTGGGTAAATATACACCGGTGGTAATGGATATAACTGCTAACGGAACAAATACAGGGTCTATAAGGGTAAAAGCAGCAGATGAGCCTCATGTATCAATTCCGGTAAATGATCAGGGTGAAGTATTGCAGTATAACTGGACTTTAGATGCAGATGGTATTTCGGGTTTTACAGCGGATGTATATATGTATTCATACGATGATGATGCAGTAGGGGATACTTCGGCATATTATACAGCCAGAATCTTATTAGGGAGTGTAAACTGGAATAAATATTCTACCAATGAATTTATGGGATATGCTGATGCTACTGATATATCCAAGTTTACATTTTCGGGTACCAATGATGATGGTATTGATGGAGATTATACGGCGGGGGGAGCTATACCTGATGAAGTACAAGCCTTTATATCTGTAACAGATGGTTCATGGACTACTACAACTACCTGGGCTACATATGATCCTGATACCGGGGTAACAGGTTCTGCAGGAGATGGAGTTCCTGCTGGTACCGGACCCAAGGGAGCAATCGTTTATATTGATAACGGTGATGAGGTGACTATGTCTGATAATTTTATGTCAGCTTATAGAACAGTTATTAGAGAAACCGGTGTACTAACTGCAGGAAGTAGCTACGGACATAGGATTGGAGATGTTTTAGGACAGGGAACGCTTAAATTACAAAATGGAGATTTACCGGCAGGTTCATATGATGAGTTTTTCTCTTCTGCGGGTGGAACATTAGAGTATGCGGGTTCAACCAGTTATGATGTGCTTAGTGAAATTCCTTTGATTAATAATGTGGTTTTTAGTGGTAGCGGAACCAGAAGGTTACCAAATATTGATGTGCAACTGTATGGAGATTTAACTATTAATGGTCCTGATGTAGATAATACATATAATACCAATATGTCTATACAGGGAGATGTTGTTTTTGACTCAGGAACATACGATGCAGGAGTAGAATCATCACCTAAAGTACCAACTGTAACATTTAACGGAACGGCCTTACAAAGTGTATCTGGTTTAGTTGACTTTATTTCAGCAGGAGGGGGAGCTTTTTATAATTTAAAAATAGATAATGCGGCAGGATTAACTTTAGGAAGTAACGTTGAAGTGTCAAATGATCTTTATCTTACAAATGGAGTGATTAAAACAAGTGGAACCGAATTGCTTTCTGTATCCAATTCAGCAAACGATGCTGTAATAGGAGGTTCTTCAGTATCATTTGTAGAAGGAGCTATGCAAAAACAAGTATTAAATAGTGCTAGTTTTTCATTCCCATTGGGTTATGGAGCTATATATGCACCAATTGATGTAAGTGTTGATGCATCTTCAGGTGGATTGTGGGAAGCAGAATACCTTGGGATTAATCCGGTATCTTATGCAACACGACCTATGGATCCGGAAACGGTAAGTAGTCCTGTTCAATATGTTAGTCATAGTGAATTTTGGCGGGTTAAAGCTCCTGTTGCATCATATAATGCTCAGTTAACTTTATACTGGGATACACACAGTGGGGTTAATCCGGATGGTAATTTTACTTTAGTAGACTGGCAAAGTACTACGCCTTCGTGGGAGCAGGTAACTTATACAGGGCTTTCTGGAGATACTAATTCAGGTTCAGTTTCTACGTCGGGAGATGTTACTTTTAATGAGTGGGCTTCGGAAGGTAATTACATTACGTTTGGTTCTATTACTATTCCGGCCTATACCTGGGAGGGAGATGTGAGTTCAGATTGGTTCACTCCTGGTAACTGGTCTGGTAACATTGTTCCAGGAGCAGGGTCAAATGTAACTGTAGTGACAGGGGTTAGTAGTGCTGAGATTGATGGTATAGCACAGGTAAATGATTTAACTATCACTTCAGGAACATTAACAGTTAAGGAAGGTTCCAGGTTTACTATTAATGGAGACCTAACAGGAATTGATAATGGATTAATTATTGAAAATTCAAATGCCTCACCAACGTCATTCATAAACTATGGAAGTGCCACTCCGGAAGTAACATTTAAATGGAGTTTAGATGAGTTGAAATACTGGTATATTTCGCATAGTGTTACGGGTGTTACTATGTCAGAATATGACAATTCTTTTGCTGCACCGAATGATTATTTCTTGTATGAATGGACAACGGTATGGAACAATATCACAAAGTCAGCAGGATACTCATTTAACGAACCGTTAGGCGGTTATGTATTGAATCCAAAAGATCCGGGATCGCAGTTAACTTATGCCGGTGTTGTAAATTCTGATGCCAGCTATGGTTTAACAAACATGGCAGCTCAGTGGCATTTAGTGGGAAATCCATATCCGGCTTATATCGATATGTTGGAAGAGAATGTAGATCTTGGGAATTTCCTGCAATCAATTTGGGTAAGAACAGATGTGGGTGTTGACCAAAGAGGTTATGCTACTTATAATTTATTAAGCAGGATTGGGCAAAATGGCGGTGACAGGTATGTGGCTCCCGGACAAAGTATTTGGTTGAGGACATATACTACCAATGATGCTATTTCAATTCCTTCAAGTGCCAGATTGCATGCAACAGGTAGCTTAAAAGGTAGTGTTATAGAGGAAGATGTACTTCGATTAACTTTAGAAAGTGATTATAGTAGAGATGAGATGGTATTGGCCATTCGCGAAAATAGTAGTGAAGTAATGACTGCCTATGATTCTGATAAGAAGTTAGCAGGGGGTAACGTGGCAAATTTATATAGCATTAAAAACGGAACAAAAGCGGCTATTAATGCAATCCCGACATTAGGTGAGCGAAGGGTTATTCCTGTTGGTTATAAGACTGTTTTAAATGGGATGAGTCAGTTTACATTAAGAGTTGGAGATTTGAGTTATTTCGCACCTGAATCGTCTGTGCTTTTAGTGGATAAAGTATTGGGTAATACCATTAATTTACGAGAAGAACAAGAGTATGTTTTTATGCCGGAAACAATTAGTTCTGATGAAAGATTTGAATTGATATTTGAAAGTATCAGCACTGATACAAAGGATGTAGATATTTCTGAAAAGGCAATAAAAATATATGCAGTTAACGATATGGCTTATGTTGTATTAAATAATTTTAACGCTGCATATGATGCAGTGATAGAAGTTTATGATCTTAAGGGGGCTTTAGAGCAGCAGGTGAATGTTACTTCATCCAAAACAGAAATAAAACTACCTAAGTCAGGAGCAGTATATATCATAAACGTAAAAATAGGGGGTAGATCTTATTCACAGAAAGTAGAGAGTTTTTAAGGTTTTTATGTCTGTAAAAAATAAAAAGTTCGATGGTATATACTATCGGACTTTTTTGTTTATCCAGAAAAAGTTTTTTCAGAGTGATATAGGATAGTACAATGATTTGGTTTGTTAAACCCGGATTATGTATTAGAACTTCGTTATGAGCATTGAATGCACGATAAAACACGGCTTTACTGAAACGAGGCATAGCATCGTTCTGGTGAGTTGAAGTGAAGCAACAAAGTGTCTTGTTTTGAAGTGATTTCAATGTGTAATAGATTTTCTAATGCATAAAGCGGGTTAAAAGGGTGGGCCTTTTTATTTTAGATGAAAGGGGTTAGGCTATATTTAATAATAAAGAGATTGTCAGGCATAGAATAGTAAGGAAAGGTGCTGTTTTTATACCAAGTTGTGTGAGGTGCGTCGTAATTGTTTCGCATTTGCTACGGGCTTTCTTCACTACACCTTCACTTTTTCTTCACTACATTTTCACTGGTTAGTGTAACAGATGTGAAGTAGATGTGTAACATATTATAACAAAGTTTGAAGTAAATACGAATTAGTTCCCATTATGTTAGGATCAGTGTACGAACATGATTGTAACTAATGTTGTGATCTTTTCATATTGTACTTTATTTTAGCTGATGTATGGTAAGATTTGAGCCAAAAAAAGAGGTCATTCAAATGAAGACCTCTCTTGTATAGTATATAATCTACATTTGTAGATTTAAGCTTCTGGTTATAAAAATTTCAAACCGATATTTAGCATTAATGCACTTGAAGTCATATTGTAGTTTCCTTTCGACATTTCGTTTAATCCGGCTTCGTATCTTAAATCAAAATTAAACTTGTTGACCTCATAACCAACGCCTGCCTGTATGGTGTAATTCATGGTTTCAAAATCATTTTTAACAGCGTTTTCTATTTCTTCGCGGATAAGGTTGTCTCCAATGCTGCCAAAGTTTGAACCTAATTTGTATGAGTCAGAGGCAATGATTGAAAGAGAAGGTCCTGCTATAGCATATAAATTGCCATTTCTAAGGTTAACAGCTTTTACATGAACTAGCAATGGTATGTCAATGAAATTAAGTGTTGTATTTTTTGTAAGGTTTAACCAAGCGGTATTGTCCCCATCATCATACAAAGTTCTAGCAGTGGCTTCTGACGTTTTTCTTGAATAATATACTTCTGGTTGTAATGAGATCACTTCCCAAATATGAATTCTGGAAAATACCCCAAATAAAAATCCTGGTTTCGTATTTTCATCAAAGTTGTTTATTTCAGGGTAGTTAATCGTTGTTCCGAAACCATTTAAACTACCTCCGGCTTTTAAGCCAATCGAAAACGGATCTTGAGCGTATGTATTTAAAGTTAAGAATAGGCCAAATGCGGCAATCATTATTTTCTTCATAATAAAATTGTGATTAGATATATTAAGTTGGGGCAAATTTAATTAATGATTGTGATAATTAACTATGCTTTGCTTGTTTTAATTTGAAAGAAAAGGAAAAGGAGGTCGGCTTCACGTTGAAGACGACCTCCGGTATACACAGGAATTGTAGGGAGGAAAAACATTTAATATGTTTTTACGATGCCAAATATCAGGCTTAAAAGCCGTCTTCTTATTACCTCTTTGTTATCTCTACTTTAAATTAAATATACAGTCACTTAATAGGCAGCTGTCAATGTGGCATGTATTCTGCATACAAAACAGACAATGTGTCTGTTTGTTTTTACAAAGTGTGACTTTGTGTCTTGTAAATGAGGATGGTATGGATGTTGACTTATAAGGTTCAGAAATTAAGTAATCGATAAAAATTTAAAAATAGGAGATTTAATTATGACTTTAGTAAGAAGAACAAACAGAGATTTTGATGCATTGTTAAACAATTTTATGGGAGGTGATTTTTTTATGAACCAAAGCGGACTTTATTGTGGAAATCAATCTTTACCTGCAGTAAATATCATTGAAAGCGATGAGCAGTACACTATTGAGCTGGCTGCAGCTGGTTTAAATAAAGAGGATTTTAATATTGAGTTTAATAATGGAAAATTAACGGTTTCTGCAAAAGAGGCAGATAAAAACTCAGAGGTAAAATTTAAGCAAAGAGAATTTAATTATGCTGGTTTTTCAAGATCATTTGTTGTGCCAAAACAAAAGATTGATGATTCAGCCATTTCTGCAAAATATGAAAATGGTGTATTAACTGTTTTGCTACCGAAGCGTGAAGAAGCTAAACCAAAGCCGGTGAGAAATGTAAAAGTAGCCTAATTTATTAGGGGGTTTTTAAGTAAAACTAAAGGGATTTCGGATTTGAAATCCCTTTTTTTATTTAAAATATTCTTCTGCGCTTGTGTTTGTATTTGCTACGACTGGTGCTGGATAATGGATTGGCTGTTTCTGAACAAGGTAGAGCGGGGCGCTTCCCGTTTTTTCTTAAACTACTACGTTGATTAAATTCGAAGATAAGAGATAACTCATGCGCTCCTTGTGCATTCCATCCTAATCCTGAAATAGAAACATCATAACTATATCCGATTCTGAACGGGCCGTAATTGTATGATAATAATGCAACAATGGCATCTTGGTTAATGTTTGTGCTATTGTTTGCACTAATAAGCGGTACACCACGATACCAAACTCCAATTTCTATCGGGTCATTATACCAATATACGCCCAGGTCGAGCTGCGTGTTTTTCGATTGTTGCTGAAATCTATAACTAAAAGAAAACGAACGTGAGGAACTTTTGGATCTGCTTCTTTCAATCCAAATGTTCATTCCACCAAAAAATACCATTTTTAAGGGCATTCTCATTTCTTCGTTTAAAAAGGTGTAATTAGGCTGTGATAAATGATCAATAGTAAGTCCGAACCAATATTTAGGACTATACAAAAAGGCAGACGCAGCAAAATCTATATAATTTGCTTTTTCGTTGGTTAGCCTGCCCCACGATCCTGAACCGCCATTGCCAATCATTTCATCGCCAAAGTTCAGTTTGTTAAAATCGATGTATTTATTGCCATAGGTAAACTGGATACCAGGTATGATTTGCCAGGTATCATTTATAGTTAAATTATAGCTATATTGAAAGCCAAAATTTGTAGTGGTTAAGCCGGCTGAACCTGCCTGATCCTGATAAAGTAAAAATCCAATTCCACTGTTAATCGATTGAAAAAAATTGTCAAAGGAAATAGAGTAAGTTTGAAAAGCATTGGACACTCCGGGCCATTGATTTCTGTAATTGGCTACAAGTCTTGCTCCATCTGTTGATCCGGCCAGAGAAGGACTCATATATAAAGGATTGGCGTAAAATTGCGAAAAATGGGCATCTTGAGCTTTAAGGTTAGCAAAGAAACCAAGTATTGCAATGAATATTGTTATATGGTATAGTTTTGTTTTCATTTGCCTTATCTTAACAGAGTAACATCGCCAGTATATACTTTAACTTGCCCAGTGCTAAACCTGCAGGTTACTTTCCAGATATATACACCCTGAGAACAAAGTTTATTGTGATGGTAGCCATTCCAACCAATTTTTAGGTCATGTGTTTCGAAAATAAGCTGTCCCCATCTTGTATAGATTTGCATCTTATATTCTTCAACACCTTTCTGAACTGCCGGGTAAAAAACGTAGTTGTTTTTGTCGCCAAAAATATATTCTCCATTATTTGCTCCGTTCGGATTAGGGGTGAAGGCGTTAGGGAATTCAATGGTGCCTCCTTCTTCAGCTGTTACAGCTTCATTTTGTATATATTCATTAGTGCAGCCATATTCGTTAGTTGCTTTTAGAGATATATCAAAGTTTCCGGCTTGTTTGTATTCGTGTACCGGATTTACCTCTGTAGATGTGTTGCCATCTCCAAGATCCCAAAAATATTCTGTAGCATCAATTGATTTATTAGCAAAAGATACCTCCTCTCCTGGTATGGTCACCACATTTGGAAATGCTTCGAAAAATGCTGTTGGCTTTGGAAATACAACGATTTCTATATCATCTTTTATAACCTGTCCACCTGGTCCGGTAACTGTTAGTTTAACTTTGTAGTTACCTTCAGTAAAATAGGTATGTGTAGGATTTGGGTCAGATGAAATATTTCCATCGCCAAATTCCCATAAAAAGGATTCTGCATCAAGCGTATTACTGTAAAAATCAACGGTCAGAGCAGGGCAACCTTCTGCGGAAGGTCCGTATTCAACAGTTGGGATATTGGGCAGAATACTAATCTTTTTTTCAGTAGTATTTTCGCATTGACTGCTATACACTTTTAACGCAATGGTATATTCACCAGAATTCAGGTAAGTATGTTCAACAGGTTGCGCTTTGTCAGATGTATTGCCATCACCAAATTCCCACAGGTAATTCCAATTATCACCATATGTAAGATTGTTAATGTCTACAGAGGATGACGGCATTTGTTGATGTTCAGGTGTAACGGTAAAATCGGGTTGTGGTGTTGCAAAAACAACTACTGAAGTTGTGGCTGTATCACTACACCCGTAAGTGGATGAAGCTATCATTGACACTTCAAATTCTAAATCTTCAGTAGTTTCGTTTCTGAATACATTATTTCCGATGTATCCGGCAGATGTGCTGCCATCACCAAAGTCCCACGCAAAACTATTGGCACCAATAGATTCATTTCCTAAATTAACTTCTAATGGAGAGCATCCTTCGCCACTACCAGTAATAATTGCTTTAACATTAGGATTTACACTTGTATATCCATCCATTGAATCTTTACAACCAAAACTGTTTTCCGTGATTAACCTGATTCGGTAATCCAAAGGAGTAAATTTGTCGTTAATATATGTGTGTTCTATGGATTCGTTTCCTTCTGTTTGATTAATGGTTCCATCTCCAAAGCTCCAATATGATTTGGTTATATTTTGCGTATGGTTAGTAAACATTACTTTTTTAGGAGAGCATACCGAAAAATCATTAGGTTCAAAGTTTGTTTTGGGTGATGGTAGTGCTGATACAGAAACATAAGCAGTGTCGCTACAACCATAAACCGATGAGGCTATCATGCTTACGTTATATTCAACTTCTTCGGTTGTGTTATTTTTGAATATATTTTGCCCGTAAAATCCAGCTGAGGTGTTGCCATCTCCATAATCCCATACATATGTACTGGCCCCAATGGATTGGTTACCAAATGTTAATTCAAAAGGAGTACATGCTGTGGTATCGCCTGAAATGGATGCAACTACAGTAGGATTAACTGAGGTAAAGCCATCCATAGAATCCTTACAGCCAAAACTGTTTTCAACAACAAGTTTTATTTTGTAGTCTTTAGGAGCAAAATCATTGTTGTAATATGTGTGTTCTATATTTTCAGTTCCAATAGTATTCACTAGTTCCCCATCGCCAAAGTGCCAGTATGAGTGTTCCGTATCTTCAGATAAATTTGTAAATAACACATCTTTTGGCGAACAAATGGCAAAATCATTAGGTTCAAAACTGGCTTTAGGAGGTGGTAGTACGGTAATCATTGTTTCTGTTGTATCTACACAGCCATAAAAACTTGATGTATATAATTGTACTTTGTGCGTTTGTTTGTCTTTTGTGTTGTTGGTATACAGATGATTATTCTGATTAATACCCTGAATAATGTTTCCATCACCAAAATCCCATTCGTAAGTATAACCTCCCGGATCTGCTAAAAAATTAACGTTTAATGGAGAACAACCACTGTCGGGTATGGCTGCTAAATTAAAATCCTGCCTTGGGTATACTGTGTTATATAAGCGAGAAGTATCCGTACAGCTATAGCTGTTTGTTGTTACAAGCATTACTTCAAATGACTGAATGTAACTTTCATTGTTTATAAAATTATGCGAACTGTGTTCTGTTGTTTCCATGGGCGAGTTATCTCCAAAAGTCCACTGGTACGATTCTCCACCTTGCGATTTGTTTATAAATGTTGTTTCCAGCGGGCTGCAACCAAGCTTATTGTTTGCCTCGAAGTAGGCAATAGGTGTGGGTGCTACCTTTATAGAGCTGCTGATTGTATCGGCACAGCCTGTAACAGTTCGGACAATCAGAGTTATATCATAATCAACCGGCTTGGGAGTATTGTTGGTAAATATTTGTTGTGGATTTTCCTCATTTGAAATAAAACCATTGCTAAACTCCCAATAGTAAGTGTCGGCAAAATCAGAAGTATTTTCAAATTGTATTTCCAATGGAGTACATTCAATTGCCGGAGGTTCGGTAAAGCCGGCTACAGGTACCTGGAAAAAATTAATGGTGACTGTATCGCTACCCATACAATTGTTTCCGTTGTTTTCTGTCCATGCAAATTTGTATTCACCAGGGATGTTTACGCTTACCTGCGAAGTAGAAAGGTTTGCATTGGAAAATGTTGCAAGTCCACTACCTTCAGCTTTTGTCCATTGTCCATTGCCAACATGAGGAAAGGCAATTAATTGGATGGTGCTACCACACGTATCCTTATCTTCCATTACTGTTGGTATTGGTATTTCACTAAAAGTTACTTGCACTTCAGCCGAATCCTTACATGAATTACTATCTTCTATCCATCTTAAATTATAGGTACCATAACTGTCTGATACGATAGTAGGATTTGGAATATTGAAATCTTCAAACGTTAAAATTCCAGGTCCGTCAATTACTTTCCACAAGCCGGAACCAATACTTTGACTAGCGTTTAGAGTTGACTTTAAACCACATTCATTAATTCCATTTCCAGCATTGGCTGAAGGTTGTTCATGAACAGTGATGGTGATGATATCAGAATCTTCGCATCCGTAGGAGTCTCTAACAGTATATTCAAACTCAAAGGAACCTATTTCATCAGCTGAAAATACAGGGGTTTGAATACTTGTATTGCTAAGCTTATCAGTTCTTGCACCTGTCCACAGATGAAAGGTATATGTTTCAGAGCCACCAACGGGATGAGGGTCAATGGTGATATCCACCCCCATACAGGTTTTTATATTATTGTTTGTGAATTCAATATTTAAATCTTCCACATCAACAGTAATGGTATCTTCATTCCAGCAAGTATTAGAATCTTCAACTCTGTAAATTATTTCATACTGGCCAACGTTGGTGGTTAAAAAACTCGGATTAGATATATTGGTATTACTCAATGGGTCAACGTCACCTTTCCAAAGATGTGTGTATGGGGCATTTCCTTCGCTGGCAATCCCATTTAAATTAAGTTGAATTCCCGGACACAAATTGGTGAAGTTGTCCTGATTAATATCTGCCTTAGGAGCTGCTAGCACAGTAATATCAACAGTACCAATGTCGCTACATTGATTGCCATCTGTAATGGCATATTCTATTGTGTGTATTCCGGGGCCTGCCAGCTTAGGGTCAAACATAGGATTTCCCGGAGCAGAGATGCCAGGACCGCTCCATTGTCCTCCTCCGTCAGCTGCAATTAGTAAAAACGGATCAGCCGATTCACAAACAGGAGGTACGGGTTGTATGGAAGCATCCGGTAGGCCTACGATTATTGCTCTTGCTGTAGTTGTTACAGGAGGAAAATCACCATTTATTAGATCAGCAGGAGGAAGGCCGTCATTTAAGTCAGCATCATAAGGATTACAAATATTCCAGTTGCGAAGGGTTACTTCAAAAAAAGCGCCTACAGGATGGTGATCAGGTATATAGATATCGTCAGTAGTGTTGTATGGATCGATGGGTGCTTCGATGGGTCCGGGGACATAATTGATATCACCGCTATAAGGGTAAGTTCTTGTTACACCATTGATTTGTGCGTCAGTGATAGTAGAACCACCTGTTCCGTATATCCATTGAATCCAACGGCTGGCATTATTGATAACATCATTTTCGTCCGGAGGTGTGCAGTTCCATTGACTTACATCTGTAAAATGAAATAATGCATCATTGCCAACGCAAATAGGCATAGGGTCGGGTGTTACACTGAGGTAACCTCCATTGTCTTCATCCGTATCCCAAACGGTAATAATTTGCTCCTGAGTGCTACTTGTGCATAATTGATTGTTAACAATTAAGTTGGCTCTGGGGTTGTAGTTACATTGATCGCCATTGTCGGGATAAATATGATTGGTTTTAACTGTCCAGTAATCAACATTTCTTTTGAGTTCATCGTCATATACAACGGTTAAAACAGCATCCTCAACAATAAGGCTGCTTCCATCGTCCCAATCAAATTGAATTTGAACGTTGAAAGTACCCCCATGCAGCACATCTTTATATATGACGGTCCAATAGGCTGTAACCGGAGCACATAACGAGCTTTGGCTAATGCCATTATCTTTACCTGTATACGTACAACTTTGCGCTTTGGTGTTGAACAAAGTGCAAAATATCATACATGACAAAAGGACCAGGCGAATTGTTGTGTTGTGTTGATTTATCACCTTGGATTTATTTTTGTGTTACGCTATTAAACGAGAGAATTTTGAAATAGTTTTGATGAAGGGCAGTTTTTTTATGATTAAAAACAATTTCATGTTTTCAGAATTTATTAAACCAGTTGTTCTTCTTCAATTTTTACGAACATGTAGTGCACTTTGTATATTTGGGGTTTAGTGAATTATGATAAAGGTCATTTTTGGGGATTGGATGAAAACACAAGTTTATAATAACCAGTGCTATTAAGTTTTTGGGCAGGATGGTGAAAGTATGATTTATGTCAGGAAGAGCCTGTTTGTAAGGGTTCTCTGAGAATCGTCATGTTTTGGGATAAAAAAAACATAGACCTTTACATCAAATAAAGTTTAATAATTATCTAAATAAAGTTGAGTGATTTTTTGATTAAAGCCTTGTGTGTAAATTATACAATTAATTAATATGATTAATAAAGTAATAGCATCGGTAATTCCATATTTTCCCAAGAAATTTGTTTGGGTTTTCTCTAAAAAATATATTGCAGGGGAAACGGTTGAGGATGCCATAAAAGCATCCAGAAGCCTTAACGGAAAGTCAGTTTCTGTGACGGTTGATCTTTTGGGAGAGTTTATTACAAAGATGGAGCAGGCTAATGTTAATCGCGATCAATATTTACATATTGTAGATGCTTTTGAAAATGCACGTATAGAGGGTAATTATTCTTTAAAGCCAACAAGTTTTGGATTGTTAATTGATCCTGAAAAATGTTATCAGAATGTTCGTACAATTGTGGCTTTAGCTGCCAAGTACAATAATTTTGTTCGCATTGATATGGAGGATTCGAAGTGTGTGGATTTAGAAATTGCTTTATATAAAAGGTTAAAGGCCGAATTTCCTAATAATGTAGGTTTGGTTATTCAGGCTTATTTACACAGAACCATGGACGATGTGGATGAACTACTGAAGATTCATACGCCTGAATCACCATTAGATTTTAGATTGTGTAAAGGTATTTATGTAGAGCCTGAGGATATTGCGATTAAAGATGGAAAGCTTATTAATGAAAATTTTCTGAAAATCTTAGATAAACTATTGTATAGAGGGGTTTATGTAGGGATAGCAACGCACGATAAAGTCTTGGTGAAAGGAGCTTATAAGCTGATAGAGAAATATCAGGTTCCTAAGGATATGTATGAGTTTCAGATGTTGTATGGAGTTACGCCTGAGTTAAGGAGTACAATTGTAGGAAATGGGGATAAAATGAGGGTTTATGTACCCTATGGTAAAGATTGGTTTGGATATTCAACCCGAAGGTTAAAAGAAAATCCTAAAATGGCCAATCATATCATTAAATCAATTTTTGTAAAAGGTTAGGTTAAATATATTGGTTATGTTTATGTGAGGGCAGGGTAGGGGAAGACCTTGCCCTCTTTTTTATATATGATTGTATTATTTAAATCTAATTTTTACACCAAGGTTTAAAACACAAAAATGATCTTGGTTAAAATAGTCCTGATATGTTACTCCAATCATTGGAGAAAATGAAATCCTGCCGTATTCAAAGGTCTGATATGCTCCTGTTATTTTTACTTCCTGTCGATATCTGGTTTCAGATTTACGAGATGTCCAGCGGTAGTTTCCCGAAAAGGATAACTTACTATTTGTTGGATTTAATTCGAACCCAACAGAACTTTCAAAGTACGAAGTTTTAGGATCCACCAAAGATGTAAACCCAATTCCATAGTTTAGTTTTAAATCCCTGATTGGAATTCTTACAATTAGAACCTGCCAGTCAAATGATTGTAAGGAACCGGTTTTGTCATCAAGCAAAGCATATCTGATTTCTGAGGCAAAAATACCCCAATTCCCTCTCAGGGAAGGCTGTAATGTAAATTCGCTTAGGTTTGTCCCAAAGTCAAGATTACTTTCTAGTGAAATTAAGTTGGGTGTTTTATCAACGTTACTTAAAGCTGTTTTTTGTGATTCCACTGTAATAAAGGAGATACCTTTAATAATACCGTTAAAAACACCCAATACCAGATCTGCAGTAAGGCTTGATTCTTCGTCATATGAATTTGAGGAGTAGCTGCGGTATGAACTTGATGAAGAGCGTGTAGCTTTGTCCTGTCGAACATTTTGCTTAACGTTGCTAACCTGTGTATATCCGCTAATATTTATACATAGGCAAATAATTATGGTGAGTAGTTTGGTTTTGGTTGTCATAGTTTTGGTCTTTTACATTCATATGACAATCAACTTTGCCCAAACACTAATGGCGAAAATTTATTTGTGCTTACCTTATGTGTTTGATGTTATTTTAATTTAACATACACTGCTTTGCGGGCAAGTATAGTTTGGGAAACACTTCTGCTAAGCATAAACAGTAACATTCCCAACCACAATGCATGTACGCCTATTGTTTCATGAAAAAGATAATAAGGGCCAAAGAAAAATACAATGGATGATATAAGCATAGTATTACGCATGGCTTTGGAAGCTGTGGCTCCAATATAAATGCCATCCCAGATAAAGGAAGCAAAACTAACCAACGGAATAAAAACCAACCATAATAAATAATTGGAGGCTTCTTCTAATATGCTTGCTTTGTTGGTGAATAATCGTAAATACTGGTCTCCCCAAATATAATATGATAGTGTAAATGAAATTCCGAAGAAAGTACCCCAATAGAAAAGTTTCTTTGATGCTTCGATGAGTCTGGGCTTGTTTTGGGCTCCAAAATATTTTCCAATGATGGCTTCAGCAGCATAGGCAAAACCATCTAAAAAATACGAGAATAAAAATAGGAATTGTAATAAAGCACTGTTAGCTGCTAATGCGATATCGCCAAAACCTGCCGATTGAGAAGTAAAAAATGTAAAGACAGCAATGACACACCAGGTGCGAATAAAAATATCTCCGCTCACATTTAAAAAGTCTTTAAAGTGTTTTACTACGGCAATATCCTTTATATTGAAATAATTTAGCGTTTTTTGATATCTTTTAAAGAAAAGAATGATAGATAAAGTTAAACCGGAATATTGTGCAATTACAGAACCCAGCGCAACCCCTCTCTCTTCCATTCCAAATTCTTTTACAAATAAAAAGCTGCAGGCTATGTTTATAATATTAATCAGTACTGCAATAAGCATCGGATAATAAGCGTTTTGCATGCCTAAAAACCAGCCGTTAATTACCATAAGCGATATGGCAGCAGGAGCTGCCCATATTCTAACATAAAAATAGTTTGCGGCCAAGGCTTTTACTTCAGCGGATCCTTCGAGCAGCAAAAAGCTCAGTTTTTCGAGTCCGCTTTGAAAAACAAGGAGTAGAACGCTTCCGGCTAAGGCAATAAAAAGACCTCTGAACAAAACCATTGAAGTTTCGTGGTTGTTTTTTCTGCCATAGGCCTGAGCTGCAATACCACTTATACTCATGCGTAAAAAAGCAAATCCCCAGTACACAAAATTAAATATAACGCCACCTAAAGCAACCGCTCCCATAAATAATTCGGAGTTTAAGTAACCCATTAAATGTAAATCGACCATGCTTAATAAAGGCACGGTTAAATTGGTTAGTATGTTGGGGATAGATAACTTAAGTATGTCTTTGTGCACTGCCTGATTCTTTATTTGAGTGGACGAAGGTAAAAAAAAATACATCAGCCTTAAACATTTTATTTTTTACGCTGTTTAACTCTTGATTTAGATAACAAAAGAAAAAGAGATGAATAAATCGTAATTATTATTTGGAACTAATCTAAATAAAAAATAGATTTGTATCATATTCATTTAACCAATAAAAGAAGTAAATATTATGGCATTTGAATTACCAAAATTAGATTATGCATACGACGCTTTAGAGCCACATATCGATGCCCGTACAATGGAGATACATCATACTAAACACCATGCGGGATACATAAATAATTTAAACGCAGCTATTGAAGGAACAGATTTAGCAGGAAAGTCTATAGAAGATATTTTATCAGGTATTTCGGCTCATTCTGTGGCAGTAAGAAATAACGGAGGTGGTTTTTATAATCACGATTTATTTTGGAAAGTAATGTCTCCGAATGGAGGAGGACTCCCAACGGGAGAGTTGCTTCAGGCTATTGAAAAAAACTTTGGTTCGTTTGATGCTTTTAAAGATCGGTTTTCAAAAGCAGCAGCTACCCGTTTTGGATCTGGGTGGGCCTGGTTAGTAAAACAACAAGATGGAAGTTTAGTAGTAAGCTCTACGCCAAATCAGGATAATCCTTTAATGGATATTGCCGAAGTTAAAGGAACGCCAATATTAGGGTTGGATGTATGGGAGCATGCTTACTATTTAAAATATCAAAATTTACGTCCCGATTATATTGGAGCATTTTGGAATGTGATTAATTGGGATGAGGTAACAAAGAGATTAATAGGTTAGTTTGTTTATTTTGTCTGGGTAATGTGGGGTGTCTGTTTTTAATAGGCACCCCATTTTTAGTTTGGCTGGGTATTTTATGGAACTAATATCTTAAGTAGTAGGAAAAAGGCTTGAGTACTTTCTTAAAGTTTCAGTTTTAAAAGGAATTGGTGCAAAAAAAGTCGGATTTTAAATAAACCTACCTTGTCATATTTTATTAAAAGTGTTCTTTACCAATCTACAGCTTTTCTTTTTACAGGCATTGTCATACATCTTGCTCCGCCACCACCACGAGCGAGTTCAGCACCACTAATGGTAATCACATACTTTTCGTAATTGGTAAGTTGAGTGGTGTTATTAATGACGTCTACTGCAGGGATAATTTCAAACCCGTTATTATTCATTTCTTCCAGTGTATACACATTTCGTGCATAGCCAATGGCCTTTCCAGGTCCAACCGCAAAAAAGTTTGCCCCGCTATGCCATTGCTCTCTTTCCTGTATCCAAATGTCTTTTCTACCTCCACAGTACAGTGGTTTCAGTGGCATACCTAAGTCGTTAAGGCATTTTACAAGATTTGACTGTTTCTCAATGTTTTTAACCTTACCATCTTCAATGGAAATCAAGATTGTCTGGTATTTATTGGGTTGCATAATGATGGGAGCATATACCATACATTTATCCCTGTCGAGCAGGGTAAATACCATATCTAAATGAATAAAACTTTCTGGCTTCGAAGGTAGTTGTTGAACGACGATATTGTGCTTGCCTTTCGTTTTTTTAATTTTTTCAATGATAAAGTCAATGCCTTCAGTAGTGGTTCTAATACCTGTGCCAATAATTAAAATATCTTCGCGGGCAATTAACACATCTCCACCTTCGATACTTATTTCCTTTTTATGATGCTTACTTTTTAAGGGATTAATGGTTTGGGTATTGAAATGAACCGAATGGTTAAAAATGGCTTCCATCACCATGGATTCTCTTTCGCGCACTTTATTGGCCATTTTGCCAATAAGAACATTGTTGTACATTGTAATAGAAGCATCACGGGTAAAAAAGAAATTGTGCAAGGGTGGAAGCGCGTTTCTTTCGTCAGATAAAAAACCTGTTAAGGTATTTTTATTTAAGGGTACGCCTTCAATAAGTTGATTAGCTAAGTCTTTTGAATTGAGTTCTAATAAAGCGTTTTTGAGCGGTTTTATATTCTCAGCCTTACAAATTTTAGAAACCAGATTTTCTTTAACCTCCGGAATGTTTAATATTTCGGTGAGTAAGTCTTTAACCTGAAAAGTTTGGGTTATTTTGGACAACACTTCACTTAACTGCCGGTATTCCTCTTCGGCAACAGATAAGTTTAAAATATCGCTATATAATGCCCTTTCAGCATTTCCGGGTGTCATGTTTTCAACTTCGCTGCCGGGAGTGTGTAAAATTACCCCTTCAATTTCGCCAAACTCAGAGCATACATTGGTTTCCATAGATGTATTCATTAGAATATGTATTTGAATTGCTAACGAATGTAAGTAATAGTTTTAAAATAAATGCTGATATATTGCAGTGCTATATTTGTTTTGGGAGATACATAAAGCAGAAACGCCAAGTGTAATTACTCAGCGTTTCATTTTTATCTTTCAATGTGAATCAATAGTTGAAAAAGGTGTTTCATTAGCAAAGCCAGCGTGTCTTCACCCTGACCTCGTCCGGTGAGCATAAAAACAAGGTTGTTTGTCGTAAAATTGCGATTTGTTTGAGCTTCTGACGAAGGAAGAAGCGAGTTATAGCGATTTAGACAAAACAACTGTAAGTTTTTATAGCAAAGCGGGCGCAGTCTTGATTTTCTTTGCTTCCTTTCTTTTATCAAGAAAAGGAAAGGAAGTCAGGGTTTTAGGGATGAAATCCCTGAGCATAATGCTTTTGTTATCGAAGTTTTAACCCTTGATTCGCATGAATAGCTCTGATTTATGTCCGAATATTCAAATAGATGTATTAATATGACATTATAAAGATCACATAAAGTAAATTTTTACGGTTTTAATAAATTAATCTTAAATTCAATCATAAAAAAACTTTGAGTCTCAGTGTCATTGTGTTCATTGTTTTAATTCTTGATTATCTAATGGCATCCAGTATTTTTTCTTCTTTGGTTATTTCTCCTTCTGAGATGGTAATGGCAGTCTCTATTAAAGCCAAATGAGAGTATGCCTGTGGGAAATTCCCTAACTGTTGCTTGGTTTCAAAATCCAGATCCTCACTAAATAATCCCAAATGGTTATTATAGGTAAGTAAATTTTCAAAACGTTCAATGGCAGCTTCTTTTTCACCAATCTTGTATAAAGCATTCACCAACCAAAACGAACAGATGGTAAAGGCCGACTTCGGTAATCCAAAATCATCCTTGTTAATATACCTGTACATAAGTCCATTGTGTTCAAGATCTTTCTGAATACTTAGTACGGTTGATTTAAACCTTGGGTCAGAAGCTTCAATAAAACCATAACTTTCCATGAGTAATACAGCAGCGTCAAGATCATCAGTACCATAGGCCTGAGCGTATGCTTGTTTCGCTTCCGACCACGCATTTAGTTCAATGTCAGCCCTGATTTCATCTTCAAGTGTTTTCCATTTTTCAATATAGTCATCTTGCTTAAGCAGAGTGGCAATTTTTTGCGCTCTGTCGATGGCTACCCAGCAAAGTACCTTACTAAAGGTAAAATGTCTGCCTTCGTTTCGAATTTCCCAGATGCCTTTATCAGGTAAATGCCAGTTTTGCTCTACCATTTTTACCACATTTCGAACAATCGTCCACAAATCTTCACTATACCCCAAGGTTCCGGAGAACATGCTGAAATGTTGGTATATCACATCCATTAAGATGCCGTATATATCGTTTTGTTTTTGCTTGTAGGCTGCATTTCCTATTCTTACCGGACTGGAATTGGCATACCCCGATAAATGAGGTAATTCATACTCAGTTAGCTTTTTCTCTCCACTGATGCCATACATGATTTGCATCATCTCATCTTTTTCAGGAAGAACATCAACGATAAAACGCAAATAGTTTTTGGCTACCGTGCTATGTCCAAGCTGAGTAAGGATTTTAACTACCATGGAACCATCCCGAATCCAACAGAAACGATAATCCCAGTTTCTGACTTCTCCAATTGTTTCAGGTAATGAAGTTGTTAAAGCAGCAAGTACTGCACCTGTTTTTTCGTAGCTTAGTAATTTAAGAGTTAATGCGCTACGGTTAATTTCTTCGTTGTATGTACTGAAGGTTGTGGTTTGCTCCGACCAATTTAACCAGTATACTTTGGTACGCTCCATTTTAAGCTTAACCCTGTGAATATCTTGCTTAAGTAATTTTTGGTTGTAGCTAATCAGCAAAAAACGACTTTCGGTTAAGGTAACTACATTCTGATTTAAAATGTCAGAATGGTCAAAATCAGTATATAAATAAAGCGAGTCGTACGGTCCTTCTTTTGTTGCCGCCTTTATGTACTTTTTATTTGCGCTTAAATGTGTTTGGTGCAAAGCATATTCCAGCTTAGGATCGTACGTGATGCGTAAAGTAGGCGCTCCGCTTATGCGATTAAATACGCGAACCACATCAGGTGGTGAATATCGCGTGCTATTGTTGTTTTTATAACGAGGCATAAAATCAATGACCTCAAAAACCCCATCCTCACATACAAAACGTGTACTTAATAAATTCGTTCTTTCAATGTACTTTTGACTCGTTGAAAGCAATTTTTCAGGTACAATAGACTGTGAACCGCCCTTGTTCACATCTAGCAATTTTGCAAAAACAGATGGTGCATCAAATTTTGGTAAACATAACCAATCGATACTTCCTTTTTCGGAAACCAACGCAGCGGATTTACAATTTCCGATAATCCCGTAATTCAGATTTTCCATATATTAAAATTTATTGGTTAGTTTTGTAACTCTCCCAAAAAAAGGAGTAATATTTTTAATATTCAAATTAAAAACGGCATATCTATGAAAAAAATTCACATAGTTTCTAATAGACTCCCCTTTAGCGTGAAGGAAGAAGGAGAAAAAATAAGTCTTGAGGCCAGTGTAGGGGGATTAGCTACGGGGATGAAGTCTATTTATAAAGATTATGGTGGAACTTGGATTGGTTGGTCGGGTATTGACAGTAATACCATAAGTGATTCCAAACTTGATAATATTAACGGGCTGTTACAGAGTGAGAAATGTGCAGCAGTGCCTTTAGATACTCAGGAAATAGAACTTTTTTATGAAGGCTTTAGTAATAAAACCATCTGGCCACTTTTTCATTATTTTGCACAGTATGCTAATTTTAATAAGAACAATTGGGAAGCATATAAGGCAGTAAATCAGAAGTTTGCTGACGCTGCCCTGGAGGCTGTGGAGGATGGTGATTCAATATGGGTTCATGATTACCAGTTACTTCTTGTTCCTGAAATGATTAAATCAAAGAAACCTAATGTAACAGTAGGTTTCTTTTTGCATATCCCTTTTCCATCGTATGAGGTATTCAGAATTTTACCCTGGCGTAAGGAAATTATTCAGGGAATGTTAGGTGCCGATTTAATAGGATTTCATACCTATGATTATGAACGTCACTTCTTTAGTTGTGTGCGTCGTTTGTTTGGTTACGAAATTTCTTTTAATCAAATTCATATAGAAGATCGCATTATTATTGCAGATTCATTTCCGATGGGTATTGATTACGATAAGTTTAAAGATTGTGCTCAAAATGTTGGTTTAAAGGCGGTTTCTGAAAAGTCAGAGTTACATCAGGAGCTGGATAAGTACTTTTTGGCATCGCCGGACAGAAAGCTTATTTTATCCATCGATCGACTTGATTATACTAAGGGAATTCCGAATCGCTTAAGAGCTTTTGCTCGTTTTCTTGAAAAATATCCTGAGTTCAGGCAAAAGGTGACCCTTATTATGTTGGCAGTTCCTTCTCGTGGTCAGGTGGAGCATTACCAACAGCTTAAAAAAGAAGTGGATGAATTGGTTGGTCAGATTAATGGTGATTATGGAAGTGTGAATTATACGCCAATCTGGTATTTCTATCGTTCATTGCCTTTCCATAACCTAATTGAATTATACAGCTCGTGTGATGTAGCACTTATTACGCCGGTACGTGATGGTATGAATTTAGTGGCCAAAGAATATGTGGCTTCAAGAACAAACAATACCGGGGTGCTTATTTTAAGTGAAATGGCTGGTGTAGCTAAGGAAATGGGAGAGGCGTTAATCATTAATCCGGTGGATGATGAAGAAATGGCTGATGGAATTCACCAAGCCTTAACCATGCCATTAGAGGAGCAGCGTGCTCGAATTAGTTTTATGAAAGAAAGAATTCAGCGTTACGATGTGTTTAAGTGGGCAGATGAATTTGTTAAGTCGTTAAAAAAGGCAGAAACCATACAGAGCGATTTCCTGGCAAAACGTATTACCAAAGAGTTGTCTAGTAAACTAATAGCTAAGTATAGCGACTCCAAGCAAAGAGCCATCTTTTTAGATTACGATGGTACTTTGGCGCATTTTAAAAAGAACCCGCAAGACGCCAAGCCGGATGAAGAACTTCACACAATAATTAAAAAATTAACCTCTAATGAGTTAAATACCGTAACCATCATAAGTGGTCGCGATAGAGAAACTTTAGAAAGATGGTTTAAAGATCATAAAGTGAATTTAATTTGCGAGCATGGAGTATGGTTAAAGATGGTAGGTGGCCAATGGGAAATGCTTAGTGCCGTTAATAACAACTGGATGCCTAATGTTCGTCCGGTGATGGAAAACTTTGTGGATAGAACACCGGGAAGTTTCATTGAAGAAAAGAATTACTCTCTGGTATGGCACTATCGTAAATCTGAACCTGAGCAGGGAGAGTTAAGGGCCAATGAATTAAAAGACGAATTAAATACACACTTATCTAATCACAACCTGGAAATTATGGAAGGTAATAAAGTGATTGAAGTAAAGAGTGGAGGTATAAATAAGGGTGTTGCAGCATTACAATTCTTAAGCAATCAATCATTTGATTTTATTATGGCTATAGGTGATGACTGGACAGATGAATTTATGTTCCGTGAGTTGCCGGAGGAGTCTGTGACCATTAAAGTAGGTTTGAAACACACCAAGGCAGCTTATAAAGTGGAGTCGGTGGATGCAGTTCGTAACCTGTTAAAACAGATGTAAGCAAAAAGTATATCAGGGATGAGTAATCCCTTAAAATCATAACAAGGCCTGTTGGAATTTATTTTCCAGCAGGCTTTTTTTATCTTACAAATTCGTATTCAAAAGCTTTTTTGTTGAATTCTGTCTAAACACGTATTCTTAAACTTCATTCATTTTTTTAACCACTTCGAGCACATTGCATCCAAACACCTATTATAAGCATTATACATTTGACGCAATTAATATAAACATTGATTAGTCATAAAACTTAAATACAAAATGAAACGAGCATGTAAATTTGATTATCCAAATTGACATACAGACGGATGATAAAATTTATTTGGGAGTTCCATCTGACTATTTAAAAAAATAAATTTAAACAGATGAAACGAATTGTTCTTATAATACCGGTACTTGTGTTGGTGGTATTGTTTGCGTCTTGTGGAAGCAAAACAGAAAATAAAGAAACAGTTGTACGTTATGTAAAATCAACAGAAGTTTTACCTTCAGTTTTTAACTCAAGCTCTGTATATAACGGTGTTGTTAAGGAAAGCCGAGAGGTTTCGCTTTCGTTTAAGGTGGGAGGACCAGTAAATAAATTATTGGTCGATGTCGGTGATTACGTAAAACAAGATCAACTGTTGGCACAGATTGATAAGCGTGATTATCTTGTTCAGGTTCAGGCTACAGAAGCTCAATATACGCAGGCTAAAGGAGAGTATGAGAGATAT
This sequence comes from Labilibacter sediminis, assembly GCF_005877885.1. Lineage (GTDB taxonomy): Bacteria > Bacteroidota > Bacteroidia > Bacteroidales > Marinilabiliaceae > Saccharicrinis > Saccharicrinis sediminis. The sequence continues at coordinate 36,244 of NZ_VCHY01000008.1, read as the reverse complement.
CTGGAATTATACGAGAGAAAAAAGCTGCCCAAAAATACACTCGATCGCCTGAAGGCAGGTTATTTAATGGCTAAAAGTCAGTATGAAGCAGCGGTTAATGCCTTAAAAGATACTGAGTTGAGAGCTCCTTTTGCAGGATATGTAAATAATAAATTAATAGAGAATTTTGAAACAGTTTCGCCTGGTCGACCAATTGTAGAATTGCTTGATTTCAATGGTCTTGAGGTGGTTGTAAATGTGCCGGAGACACACGTAACATCAATTGATGAAACCATTAAGATTGCTTGTGATATTCGCAATGCAAATCAATTTGATATTCCTGCTAAGATTAAAACCGTGAGTAAGAAAAGCGGGAAAGATCGTTTGTTTGAAGTAAAAGTTGTTTTACAAGGTGAGCTTAGCAAAAACATAAAGCCGGGAATGGTGGCTAAAGTAAAAGTATTTCAAGAATCGTCAAAAGCTGGTGATGATGAGGTGTTGGTGCCTGTTGAGTCTGTTTTTGCGGAAGGAAAGCAAAAGTATATCTGGCATATAAACCCCACTTCAATGCAAGTTGAAAAGAAGCCTGTTGCTGTAGTTAAGGTATATGGAAATGGTTTATTGGTGGTTAAGTCAAATATCAAGCCCGGTGCACAAATTGTAACTGCAGGTGTGCATTCGTTAATCGAATCGCAGGAAGTAAAAATCTTGTCAAAAAAGTCGGAAACTAATATTGGAGGTTTACTATGAAAATGTTACAAAACGTATTAAACCTGAAAGCGTTTATTACCTCCTTTCTTTTTGCAGTGTTATTTGGTGGTATCATTGCTTTTGATGCGCTGGGTAAACTCGAAGATCCGGAAATACCGGTTAAATCGGCTGTAATTATTACACCCTACCAGGGAGCCTCGGCAAGTGAGGTAGAATTGGAAGTGACCGATGTGTTGGAAAAAGCCATTCAAAGGCTGGAGAATATTGACTTTATTGAATCGCGTTCTCTTCCGGGAATGTCTGAAATTACACTTAATATTGAATCTGAGGTCAGAACACCGGATATGCCTCAGCTGTATGATCATTTACGTAGAAAGATAAACGATGTCAAAGCAGATTTGCCGGCAGGAGCAGGCGACCCGATTGTATTGGATGATTTTGGAGATGTATACGGAATCTTTGTTTCAGTAAGTTCCGACGGTTATTCATACAAAGAGCTGGATAATTATGTAGAGTATATAAAGAGGGAGTTACTGCTTGTTGAAAATATTAAGCGTATTGAGATATACGGTCAGCAAATGGAAACTGTGGATATTAAGTTTTCATCTGAGAAATTTGCTGATTTAGGTATCAACCCTATGTTAATAGCACAGGCCATTAATGATCAGGCATCCATAGTTAATCCCGGCGATGTAGTTGTGGGGTCGGAGCGTATAAGGCTAAGTGTTGGAGCAAAGTTTAAGAGTATTGACGATATTAAAAACCTCTTGGTTCAAGTGCCGGGAGGGGGATCTTTTCTTCTGGGTGAGATTGCCACAGTAGAACGTTCTTTTTATACACCTAAGCGCAACGATTTTAAGTATAACGGACAAAAGGCTATGTCTCTGGCTATTGCAGTAGAGAGTGGTGTGAACTTAATTGAGATAGGCGAGGTATTCGACAATAAAATAGAAGAACTAAAGCAAAATATCCCGGCAGGAATTGAGATTAACAAAGTGTTTTTTCAGCCTGACAGGGTGAGTGAATCCATCAGAAGTTTTATGAGTAACCTGGTTCAGTCGGTGTTAATTGTTATTGTGGTTCTGCTTTTTGCCATGGGATTAAGATCAGGGTTGTTGATTTCCAGTGGTTTGGTATTTACCATTTTAGGAACATTCATTTTTATGATGGCTTTTGACATTGAGCTTCAAAGGGTGTCTTTAGCAGCCATTATTGTAGCCATGGGTATGTTGGTAGATAACTCCATAGTGGTAGCTGATGGTATATTAATAGATTTAAAGAAAGGTGTTAAGCGAAGTAAGGCTTTTGTTAATACCGCGCAAAAAACATCACTGCCTTTATTGGGAGCAACTATAATTGCTATTTTGGCTTTTATGCCTCTTGGTTTTTCTCCGGGTGCTGCTGGGGAGTTTCTTAAATCATTGTTTTTTGTGTTGGCAATTTCGCTTTTCCTGAGTTGGATTTTTGCCATGGTGCAAACACCATTTATGGCCGATTGGTTTTACGGATCAAAAATGAAAAGCAAAGGTGATGGTGATAATTTGTATAACAATGGAATATACCGCTGGTTTAAAAAATCTATTAAGGTTATGTTGTGGCATAAAACAGGATTTGCCATTGTTACCGGCTTGATTCTTATCGCTTCAATATGGTCGTTTAAGTTTGTGAAAAACGAGTTTTTCCCTGCTTTAGATTATAACCAATATGTTATTGAGTATTGGCTTCCACGCGGTGGAGATATTTATCAGGTAGAAAAAGATTTAGAAGAGGTACAACAAGAGATTAGTACATGGGATGATATTCATAAGGTGGTTACTTCATTAGGACAAACGCCGGCGAGGTATACTTTGCTTCGCCCAATGACCACATTAAATAGTAATTACGGAGAGTTGATTATTGATGCCACCGATTTCGAAGCATCAAAAGTGACCTCTGCTAAAATTTTGGATTATTTGAATAAAAACTACCCTCAGGCTTTTGTACGTGCCAGAACTTATAGTCCAATCTTTGCCGAGTATTTGGTGGAGGCTAAGTTCTCAGGTCCGGACCCTGCAGTTCTTCATGATTTAGCCAATCAGGCTAAAGATATCATGCGAAGCAATCCAAAAACAGCTGTTGTTACAGATAATTGGAAAAATCAGGCTAAAGTAATTACGCCATCATATTCTGTAGAGCAAGCACGCCTTCAGGGTATTTCACGAAGCGATGTAGCCAACTCTTTGGCAGTAGCTTCTAATGGGTTACCTGTAGGTTTATTGTATCAGGGAGTAAATACCTTGCCTGTTGTTTTAAAGATGGAAGCTCCTATTGGTGATAATATTCAAAATATGGAAGCTATTCCGGTATGGAGCAATGGAATGGAGAGTGTGCCTTTGGGACAGCTTATTGATTCAATTCATATAGATCATGAAGAGCAGTTGGTATTACGATATAATGGGGTGCGTGCCATCAAAGCACAGTGCGATCCAAAGCCGGGATATACTGCGCCGGAATTATTTACTGAGGTGAGAGCTAAAATTGAGGCTATTGAATTACCACATAGTTATGAGTTGCAATGGTTGGGAGATCATAAGGATAGTACAGAAGCCAATGAAAACCTGTTTGCCTTATTGCCATTGGCCTTGGGTATAATGGTGCTCATATTAATATTGCTATTCAACAACTTTAAGCAGCCTATTATTGTGATGAGTGTTGTGCCTATGGCATTAATAGGAGTAGCTGTTGGCCATCATGTTATGGGAGTGCCGTTTGGTTTTATGGGCATTATTGGTACGCTTGGTTTAATTGGTATGATGATTAAAAATGCCATTGTTTTATTGGATGAAATCAATGACGAAATAAAACAAGGAACAGGACAGCTTAAAGCAATAGTTAATTCCACCATATCACGTTTACGTCCGGTTATGATGGCTTCATTAACTACTATTTTAGGAATGATTCCGTTGTTATTTGATGTCATGTTTAAAGGAATGGCTGTGGCAATCATGTTTGGTTTATTGATAGGTTCATTAGTTACCTTATTTGTAGTACCTGTTATGTATGCTATTTTTTATAGGGTTAATACAAAAGTGTTGCACGACTAATTAGAAAATTTATAACGATGATGAATTATATAAAACCAATTATATCACTAGTCACGCTTTTTGTGTTTTTGATACAGGCAGAGGGGCAAAAGACCCTTTCACTGCAAGAAAGTCGCGATTTAGCCATAGAGTATAATAAAACATTGAAAGTATCAGCATTGAAAAAGGTAGAAGCAGAGGCACAAAAAAAGGAAGCCTTTACAAACTACCTTCCTAATTTAGCAGCTTCAGGTTCAGCTATGTACTATCCGGGAATGGAGGACAATACAATTCCGGGTATGACATTTCCTTCAGCTTCTGACCCCAATGTGCCAAGTGATGCCTTGTTTCCTGGAATGGTGCTTGAAACAGAAGACTTATCAATTTTATCGGGAGGTGTTAATTTAACACAACCCATTTATGCGGGAGGTCAAGTTAGGCTGGCTAACAAAATGGCTACTACCGGAGTAGAAATAAGTGAGCAGGCTTTTCAATTGCAAAAAGCAGAGGTAATCTTAAATACCGATGAGGCATACTGGAACCTGGTGGCCATGCGCGAAAATGTCACTTTATCTGAAAAGTATGTATTAATGCTGGATAGTTTAGCTGCAACATTAAATGATTCCTATGAATTAGGATTAGTGCCCAAAAGTGAGCAGTTAAAGGTAATTGTTCAAAAAAATGATGCTGAGTTAAACCTGTTAAGAGCACGTAATGGTTATAGGATTATGCAAATGAACCTTTGTCGCATTATCGGAGTTTCGTTAGATACGCAAATTCAGATTACAGAAGGCGTAAAGGAAAATATAGCTTTACCTGATTTGAGCAATGGTATTAGTACCGCAATGGCCGAACGTCAGGAATTAAAGATTCTGGATGGTCAAATAGAGTTATCAAATTATCAAAAGAAATTGGTTAATGCCGATTTTTTGCCACAATTGGGTGCTCAGGTAGGATACCAACATTATAAAGTTGGAGACTTATTGGATCAGGGGAATTTTGCTGTGGGAGCATCTCTTTCTATTCCGATTTTTCATTGGAATGAGAAGAAACATAAAAAAACAGTTGCGAAATCACGTGTTGAAAGAGCCCGTTTAAACTATAGTGACACACAGGATATGTTGCAATTAGAAGTTCAGCAGGTAATGATTAAATTGCAGGAAGGATATGAGTATGTGCTTTTATCACAAAAAAATAAGCAGGAAGCACAAGAGTCTCTAGAAGAAACAGAAGTGAGTTTTGAAGTAGGCTTAAATACAACAACAGATTTGCTGAATGCTCAGGCGGCATGGCAAAATGCCCTTGCACAGGAAATTTCGGCTTTAACAGAATTTGAAATTCTTAAAACAAGATATCAAAAAGCAATAGGACAATTGTAAGAACTTTGTTATGTGTATATCCCCAACATGAAGAATATTTATTTTTCAACATTTTAGTTATTCATCAAGGTTGGGGATAATTATACCAAATGTATTATGAAATGATAGATAAATAAATTTAACTATTTTGTGTTTCTACAAGGAATAAAATAGAAGCATAGCCATAGCTACGTTGATATTTTATGACGAAGTAAAAACCACAAAAGAATGAATTTATATCAATCATTTCATGGTATTTTTGGTATTGATTCAATAATTGACAAAAGGTTCCTATTTTTGAGTTTTTAATGGTTATGGAACAGGATAGTATTGAAATAGAAAATAAAGAGAGCATTCAAAAGTTTAACCAAAGATGTAAAAATTGGCGAAAACTGCATAAGGAAGATTTTGTGTCTATTAAGCGCAGGGTTGTTTTTATTTTACTGATGGGAATATCTTTTCATTTAGTGGTATATAAATTAATCATGATTGGAGTGCCGTTATTGTGGGATAACCTGTTGTTTACCATGTTTACTTTTTTTCTTTTTTCTGAGGGCTTGTTTTTCTTCGATAAACTTTTAGGCAGGCGTTATCCATGGCATCTTGAAGTCCGGAAAAGAGTAACGCTTTTAATGGGGGTTGCGATTGTCTGGTTGCTTGTTTTAAAGCAATTCATGGATGTGGTAGAGCCAATTGTTCTTAGTAAAGAATTGGTTAAGGATCCTGAAAAGTATAACCTGGCGTTTACTATTGGTGTATTGTACATGATCATTTATGTGGTACTCATTATTGCCCATAATTTTCATAAAAGCTTAAATTACTTCAAAGATGAAAATGAAAAGTTAAAGCAGGATAAGCTGATGAGCGATTACAAGATTTTGCATGACCAGCTGAATCCCCATTTTTTATTTAATAACCTAAGTACCTTGATTGCCATTATCCGAACAGATAAAGATAAGGCCATTGATTTTGCAGAGAACTTTACCGATGTATATCGCTATGTTTTAAATAGCGAAGGACAAGCTGTAATTACCCTTAAGGAGGAGTTAAAATTTTTGCATGCATATACCACTTTGCATATGGCCCGCATAGGAGATGGACTATGTGTAAAAATTGACGTGGATGATGAATCGATGAGTAAAAAAGTGCCGCATTTAAGTTTGCAGATATTGGTAGAAAATGCCATTAAGCATAACATCACGTCCCGAACAAGACCATTGGCCATTCATATTGGGATCAATGAAGGTTATCTTTTTGTAGCCAACAACAAACAACTAAAAGAAACCACTTATTCTACTAAAACAGGATTGTCAAATTTAGGTAAGCGACTAAAAATTTTAACCGATGAGGAGTATCGAATCATTGAGAATGAATCAACATTTAGGGTAGAGATTCCCTTAATAATCTGAATTCTAAAAATCTAATCGAATTCAGGTTATTGGATTAATTATATAAAATTATAGTAATGGCTTTTAATACGATAATAGTAGAAGATGAAATGTTAAGTGCCCAAATGCTGGAGGGCATGATAAAGGAACTCAGACCTGAATGGAATATTCTTGGGATATTTGATAGCATTGCAGATACTGTTGAGTGGTTAGAGAATAATGAACATCCTAATTTAATATTTCTGGATATTCAATTATCGGACGGTATTAGCTTTTCTATATTCGAAAAAATTAAAGTAGAAAGTGCAATCATTTTCACCACTGCTTACGATGAGTATGCTGTAAAAGCCTTTAAACTCAACAGTATAGACTATATTTTAAAGCCTATAAAAGAGTCGGTTTTGCAAGCAGCAATCGAAAAACTTGAAAATATTATAAAGCTGGTAGATAATCGTCAGCAGGAAACAATAGATTATAAAAATATTTTAAAAAGCATTAAAGAAGGGGAGGTTACTTATAGGAAAAGGTTTTTGGTTTCAAAGCGCGACGCATATTTTGCAATACCGGTAGAAGAAGTGGCATATATTTATTTTGAATCAAAATTAACTTATATCGTAACTTTTGAAGGAAAGCAGTCAATTGTTAACTTCACCCTGGATAAGCTTGAAGAGGAATTAGATCCCGCGATGTTTATTAGAGCAAACAGGCAGGCTATTGTTAACTTAAAAGCAATCCATTCACTCGAAAATTATTTTGGAGGGAAATTAGTCGTTAAGCTTTTACCACAGCTGGATGAAAAGTTTGTAATAAGTAGAGCAAAAGCTTCTGTGTTTAAAGGCTGGCTTGATAGTTAATTTTATTTGATGATCTTTTTTTGAATTGCATGTAAGTGTTTAATTCATTGACAACCTTACGGTTGTTGCCAATAAATACTTTGTGATCGATAATAAAAATCGGACGCTTTAAAAAGGTATACTCACCAAGTATTAAATCGCGCATTTCTTCTTCTGTGAGCGATTTAGTATGTAAACTCATCTCTCTGTATTTTCGCGCTTGTTTATTAAAAATGCTTTGGTAACTACCCGAAATTTTATATATTTCATCTAATTGTCCACTTGTAATTGGTTCAACTTTAATATCCTGTAAAACAAAAGTGTTGTCAGGAGCAACCTCTTTTATTATTCTTCGGCAAGTTGTACATGTTGACAAGTAGTATATCTTCTTCATCAATCTTTGTTTTTATATCATAGATGAGTGGTGTCATACATGTTTATAAAAAAATATGTTTTTGCACAGGCAATGGTGCAGACACCCCTTTAATGTTTTATAAGATTTAAATTTAAGGAATATGTTTACTTAAAAACTAAATATACCGTCAAGTGAAGCTAATATTTTATAAACACGACTTATTGGCGGATTAAGATTAATAAGTAATTGTATGCGTGTTTGCGTGTGCTCTCTGGTATTTAAGCAAACTGTAGTTGCATAACTAAGCTGTGCCTATTGAAATTTAATGTATATTGCAAAAGAAATATTTCATAATATTATTAAAGAAATAAAATCATGGCAAATCTAAGAGAACTAAAAAAGGATATAAACTATTTAGCATCAGAAATAGTAACTCAGGGGTATTTAAAATTAACCTTAATGGAGAATATTAAGGAAGAAGAATTATCACCTGTACTGGTTGAAGCAGTATCAATGCGAAACGAATTTATTGCCAGAGCAAATCATCCTGATGGAAAGGATAATCCAAAATTAGTAAAGGCTTTTTATCAGAAGTTGCGCAAGGATTTAATGGATAAATCGGTTGAATTATTAGATAAAATTCAAGCGCTATAACTTTTGCAAAGTGTTTAAGTTTTGAGAAGAAAAGACCTCAAATTTAATCAAAATCAATAGTTAGTTGTAAGGGTTTATGGGATTCAGGATCTTCAAGGTTAGAAATGCTCAATCCCATTAACCTGATCGGCTTTTGAAAGTCAACCTCCTTTATTAGTTGCCCGGCCAGGGACGAAAGTAATTCAATAGAATCAATTTTGTGCAACAAAGTTTTACCGTGAGTTTGTTGTTTAAAGTCGTTAAACTTAACTTTCAGCGTTAAGGTTCTTCCCTTTTTGTCTGCCTTTGAAATACGTCTCCACAAACCTTCAATAATGGTTTGCAATTCTGCGTTGCGCTCTTCTTCAGTATTTAAGTCGTGCATAAAAGTATTTTCCATACCTATCGACTTTCTTATTCTGTTAGGTACAACAGGTCTGTTGTCTATGCCTTTAGCAATGGAGTAAAAAAAACTTCCTGCTTTACCAAAGTGTTTTACAAGACCGTTTAAACTCCATTTCTGTAAATCTTTACCAAAGTAGATACCCAGTTGATTCATTCTTACAGCGGTCTTTTTGCCTACGCCAAAAAAATCTTTAATGGGAAGCTGTTCTATAAAAGGAAGAATTTCGTTGGGCTTAATTACAAATAAACCATTAGGTTTATCCTGATCGGATGCAATTTTAGCCAAAAACTTGTTGGTACTAATTCCGGCAGAAGCTGTTAGTTGGGTTGTTTCGTATATTAGGTTTTTTATTTCCTGTGCAATTAACGTAGCTGACTTAAGATTTTTTTTATTACTGGTTACATCTAAAAATGCCTCGTCAATACTTAAGGGCTCAACCAGGTCGGTATATTCATGCAGTATATTCATCACCTGCGCAGAAACAGCTTTGTATACATCAAAGCGATGAGGTTTAAATATAAGATGTGGACATTTTTTTAAGGCTATTTGCGTGGGCATGGCAGAGTAAACTCCATATTTTCTGGCCTCGTAACTGGCAGCAGCAATAACTCCTCGTTCCGAATTACCCCCAACAGCAACAGGTTTACCTCTCAGCTCAGGGAAGTCGCGTTGTTCAACCGAAGCGAAAAAAGCATCCATATCTATATGAATTATTTTCCGTACTACTTCCTTATCTTCCACATCATTGTTTTTATCACCTACTTTTGCAAGTATAACGCTAATACTTTATCTACCCAAGCTAAATAATGTTTTTGCACCTTAAAAAATTGCTCCTAAATTCGCACAATATTATTTGTTATAATGGATGATAAAAAGAAAGTAGAAATTAAAACATCTCGTGACGGATCACATACCTTATATGTTGCGGAATTAGATGAACATTACCATTCTGTTCATGGCGCGGTAAATGAAGCGCTGCATGTATTTATTGATGCAGGTTTAAACCAGGTAAACAAGTCACAGGTAAATATATTAGAGTTTGGGTTTGGAACAGGGTTGAATGCTTTACTTACAGCAATTCATAGCACAAACAAGGAGGTTCATTATCATACCATGGAAAAATATCCGGTTGAGTTAGATATTGTTGAAAAGCTTAATTACTCAGGTTTGTTTGAAGAAAAGTATGCTATGCTGTATAAAGAGTTGCATCAAACAGAATGGGAAAAGGAGCAGGAAGTAAAACAAGGTTTTTTTATAACTAAAATGCAATGCGACTTTAAAGATGTGGAGTTAAAACCTTGTTATGATTTAATTTATTTTGATGCTTTTGCTCCGGATGTTCAGCCTAAATTATGGACCAGAGAAATTTTTAACAAGGCCTTTGAAGCCCTTGTTCCCGGAGGTATTATCACAACTTATTGTGCAAAAGGAGTGGTGCGCAGAACTATGCAGGAAGTAGGCTTTAAAATGGAGCGTTTACCCGGTCCTCCGGGAAAAAGAGAAATGCTTAGAGGTGTAAAACCTTAAGTTGGCTCTTTGGTTTTGAATATGAGTCATTTGGGCTTATTTTAACCATTGTGACATAATATTTTAGTTAAACCAAGGTTAAAGCTTTCAATGTGTTTGCAGGAGCGCTTCTAAACTGCTATATTCGCCATCGATAAAAAAATATGATAAAAAAATAATGGAAAAATTAAGTTATTCGCTAGGACTTAGCATAGCCGGTAATCTTCAGAAATCAGGTGTTGCTGAATTGGATTTTGAAGCATTTTCGAAAGGATTAAAGCACCAGTTGGAAGGAAGTAAACCTGAAATTTCACCAGAAGAGGCTAATCAAATTATAAATGAATTTTTCTCAGCTTTGCAGAGCAAGCAGTTTGAGGCCAACATAAAAGCAGGAAAAGAATTTTTAGCTGAGAATGCTAAAAAAGAAGGTGTTGTTACTTTGGATAGCGGACTTCAATATGAAGTAATTACTGAAGGATCAGGCACAGTTCCTACGGCTGCTGATAGTGTAAAATGTCATTACCATGGTACATTAATTAATGGTGATGTATTTGACAGTTCAGTACAACGTGGTGAGCCTGCAGTATTTCCGGTAAACGGTGTAATCGCCGGATGGGTAGAAGCACTTCAATTAATGCCAATTGGTTCTAAATGGAAACTATATGTTCCTTCTGAACTTGCCTATGGTGAGCAAGGTGCTGGTCAGCAAATAGGACCACACACTACTTTAGTGTTTGAGGTTGAGTTATTAGAAATTGTTTAATCAATACATATCTTTATTAATATGAATTTTAAAAACTTAGTTTTAGGTTTGGCAGCAGTTTCAGTGATGGCTGTGTCTTGTACTCAGGGTCCTTCTTATAAGGAAACTGTATTAGCATCAGAAACAGATAGTGTTAGTAGTGCGTTAGGATATATGATTGCTGCAAATATGAAGCAACAATTAAGTGGTCCATTTGACTCTGTAGATGTTAAGGCTATTGCTGCTGTATATGCAAAAGCAGAATTTAGCCAGGATATGAAAGATAGTTATAAAAAGAGTTTCGACAGCGTTAATTACGATGTAATGAAAACTGCTTTTATTAACGAATTGGCTTTCTCAAAAGCAGATTTTGATCAGAATTCAGGAAATACATTCTTACAGGCGGCTTACCAAAGAGCTCAGGCTAATATTGCCAATAAGCCCGGAAATCCAGGTTTCGAAAACAAAAAAGCAGGTGAAGAATTTTTAACTGAAAACGGTAAGCGCGAAGGTGTGATTACAACTGAAAGCGGTTTACAATATGAGGTAATTAAAGAAGGTAAAGGAAATAAACCTAGTACTGAAGATAGAGTAGAAGTTCATTATCATGGTACTTTACTTGACGGAACTGTTTTTGACAGCTCGGTAGATAGAGGTGAAACAACAACATTTGGTGTTACACAAGTTATTGCCGGATGGACAGAAGCATTACAATTAATGCCTGTAGGATCTAAGTATAAGCTTTATATCCCTGGAGATTTAGCTTACGGAAACCGTGAGCAAGGTAAAATTGGTCCAAACCAATTACTTGTTTTCGAAGTAGAGTTAATTAGCATTGTAAAGTAATCTTTACTGCTTAAAAAATATAGAAAAGAGGACTTAGGTCCTCTTTTTTTGTTTCTGGTCATAACCAGAGAGGAGGCTTATGGCAGGTTTTAACGCAAATTGTAATTTGTAATACGATTGTAGTATATTTTAAAAGTGGAACTGGTATTTGAACTTGAAACATTAAATTGTACCTTTGCTTTTCTGAAAAACTCAATGATTTTATTAAACTATGGAATTAGTATAATAGGTAAATAATGGTCGTAATGTTTTGAGTTTTATTAATATCGAATATCATATAGAATAAAATATATAAGCTATGATTAAAGCAGAAATACATACCGTAAAAGGTGTAATGAAGGTGGAGTTGTATGAAAAGGAAACACCAAAAACTGTTGAGAATTTTGTGAAATTAGCCAAAGAAGGTTTTTATAATGGTTTGGCTTTTCACCGTGTAATTCCTGATTTTGTTATTCAGGGAGGATGTCCTCATTCAAAAGATATGAGTAGCCCAAGAGTGGGTACAGGTGGTCCTGGATATAGCATCGACTGTGAAACAAGTGCCGAAAAACAATTTCACGACAGGGGAGTGCTTTCAATGGCGCACGCGGGAAGAAATACAGGAGGTTCTCAGTTCTTTATCTGTCATAGCCGCAACAATACTGCTCACTTAGATGGGAATCATACTTGCTTTGGTAAAGTATATGAAGGATTAGAGGTAATTGATGAGATTCAGGCAGGAGACGGAATTGAGAAAGTAACTATTATTGAAGAATAACCATTTACAAGCTATATAGATGAATTTTGAATTAACAGGTAATTTAATTGTAAAGGATGATGAGCAATCAATTAGTGCATCCTTTAAAAAACGCGAATTTGTAGTTGAAGTAATAAATGAGCGTAACTCAGATTGGAATGACTTTATTAAGTTTCAACTTACTCAGGACCGTTGTAGCCAGTTAGATCCTTTTAACTTAGGTGAGCCGGTTAAGGTTTCTTTTAATATTAGAGGTCGTAAATGGGAGAAAGATGGTAAGGTAAATTATTTTTCAAATCTTGAAGCATGGAGATTAGAGAAAGTACAGGCATCGGCAGATCCTGGTACACCACCACCTTTTACAGAATCAGAAGTACCTCCTGCTGGAGCAAACGAAGATTTACCATTTTAGTAAAATATGTGAGCCACTCAATAGAGTGGCTTTTTTTTGCTTTTAATTAAGGTATAAATTATCTTTTTGAATTAAAACAAGAAGATATCCGGGAGCTTGTATTACTGAAGCATATGCTTTTGCTGAAAGAAAATAAAAACTTAAATGTCATAATTATGAGAAAAAACTTAATACGAATATTCATTGGTCTTGGAGTTGTACTCATTGCATTGTTACTCATATCCGGATGGTATATGTTTAAAGTAAACACATTGCTTAAAACAATGACGCCATTAGAAACCAAACAAGTGATTAACAATATTTATTCAGTGAACAATTCATTTGTGAATTTATATTTGCTAAAAGACAGCAGTCAGTATATAGCAGTAGATGCTGGTAATGATATTGAAACAGTATCAACAGAAATGGCAAAGCTTAATATAGATCCCAATAAGGTAAAAGCTGTTTTGTTAACACATTCCGACAGCGATCATGCTGCTGCATTAAAGCTTTTTAAAAACGCTAAGGTATATTTATCATATCCTGAAGAAAAATTAATTAACGGCGAGGAAAATAGGTTTTTCCTTTTTGGAAATAAAATTGACACTGAAGATTATATTTTATTAAAGGATCAGGAGGAATTACAAATTGGTAATTTTCATATTAAGTGTTTTTTAAATTCGGGACATACACCGGGATCGATGAGTTATGTGGTGAATGATAAATATCTTTTTATTGGAGATGCTTTAAGTTTAAAAGAAGGCCTGGTGCAAGAGTTTATTCATTTCTTTAATATGGATTCAGAAAAAGCAAAGGAATCAATTAATTTGCTTAGTCATATTTCCGGAGTTGAGTATATTTTTACCGCTCATTTTGGCTTTTCTGATGATTATAAAACAGCTTTTAAGAATTGGAAATAAATTTTTTAAGCATTAAATTATTGATAATTAGGTGAATTTAGGTAATTTACTACTTTAAAGTGAAAATAATTTTAAAAAGACTATTGTGGTTAAAAATTATTTACTTATATTTGTAGCATAAACTCATAGTTTAGGGTTAGGTTTGGTTAAAGATTGAAAGTCGCTGTCAAGAACGTTTGACAGCGGCTTTTTTTTGTGCCCTATTCTAAAGGCTTAAATATATTGGCCAAACTATTTTTCTACATAAGGTATAAGTATGCTTTTCTTCTTGCTTTATTCCCCTTTTAACCCGCATTATGTATTAGAACTTCGTCATGAACATTGAAAGCACGATAAAACAAGGCTTTACTGAGACGAGGCATAGCATCGTTCTGGTGAGTTGAAGTGAAGCAACAAAGTGTCTTGTTTTGAAGTGATTTCAATGTATAATAGATTTTCTAATGCATAAAGCGGGTTTAAAGGACTTTATCTGTTCGATGGCATAGATATGTCCTGTGATGTTTTTACTTTGATCAAACAGATATAAAAAGCATCTTTTATTTATTAGTTACTTTTATAAAGCAAAAAAAAGGTAGCCAAACTGACTACCTCTTTTATAATGGTTAATTTTTAATTACTTTTTATACAATGGATCTGCTCCAATTGTTCCAATTAAATCAGAAATGTATTTATCAGACCTAACGTAAGTCAGCTTCTCTTTTGCAATTGAAATTCTGTTTTCAATATTCATTTGCTCAACAAGAAGTGTATTCTCACTCTTAGCAGCAAAAGTCTCCAGGTTTTCAAGTTGCATTGAAGTGAAAGCAATATCCTTAGTTTGCTTTAAAGTTAGGCGTTCTTTGTACCAATCGCTTTGGATTACGTAGTCACGATCGAAATATTTACGTAACTCAGGATCGCTAATTTGTTTTCCTTCATACTCACCATAAGCCATGATGCTTAGCAGAATCTTTAATGGAGGAATGGCAGCGTCAATACTTCCATCTTCGAAGTAGGCTAAAGCAACTTTCTTTTGTGCTTCAACAATGTTGTTAATGCCATCTACATAATCTTCAATGCCTTGTAATTCAGGTTTAAGCATTTCTTCATTAAACACAGCTTTTGGTTCGTCAAATAAGCGGTTCATACATCTAAACGCGAAGTTTTCAGTAATTCTGTAACCTAAGCGACTTGCCAATATTGTTTTACCTTCATGCTCAAAATCTTCAATCTTTTCAAGACATCCGGTTTCAATCAGTAATTTAGGATCTCTATCCTCAGGAACTAATCGAGCCCAGATTTCCGGAATCAATAAACTAATATCATGGTCAAACCTGTCATTTCCTACATAACCGGCTGCTGAGCTAAAGCCTTGGTATTCAGTCAGTATGTATGATAGTAAGGCATTGTTAAGATCCGAAGTAGGCGCTAGCATGTTAAAAGGACCTTTGGTTAAAGCACCTTCTGAACCAGCTCCTGTTGTGGATGGAGATTTACCTGTTAAACTACAGATGAAGTCCATAAATAATTCAGGAAGTTCCTGGTAATGTATCGGGTTGTAAACGCTTAGTGGTCTGATGCCTGCTGCTTTGTCAGAAGGATTATTTCTACGTCCCGGTAATACAGCATTTACTGTAGTTATAACAGGCTCATCTTTTTTAATTCTTCTTCTTAAGCGAACACCAACATCAGCCAAATAGCTATCTTCTGTTTCAACGGCGTAAATATTCTTTTGCAGGTAACGAGGATTTTTAGTTGGGCCATCAGCTACAACGCGGGTGTGCGACGGAGTTACGAAAAAGCCTTCCTTATCACTTTCTGCCACTTTGGTAATTAAATCCTTCACAGGCTGCGTATACTTATCAAAGTTAATAGCGTCTTCTATTAATTCAATAGCATCTTCTTTACGCATTGGTTCGTAGTTTGTTAAGAAGGTTCCGTTCTGAACAATATCCAACTCTGCATCAATATCATAACCTCTAATCACAGCTTCATCCGGACGCTGGAACAGGTGACTTTCACAGTTCTTGGTTATCTTAATACTTGGGTTAGAGTACTCAGGATTCAGGTGCTTAATTTTTTCAGCAGGAAGTACAATTGAAGCTGTAATGTCGTCTTCCATTTGAATTTTATGACTAGGAACAAAGTCGGAACGTAATTTATGTACCAACCAGTTTTCATCTTTGCTAAATCCAATACGTACATATGAACCAATTACCGGGTTGTTTTTGTACATTAAAGTTGTTCCTGCTCTACCATTAACGATCTCAACAGACATATAGTCTTTCCAGTTTCCTTTTTCAGTGTCGTTTCGGTATAAGCGCTTAACAAATAGTACTAAAGTGCGAATATGCTGAGGCATATCTTTTAAGAACTGGTTGTATTCATCGTTATACTGATTAGATGGCGTTAGTAATTTTACAGCAGACCCTAATGTTCTTTCAGTGCTTAAGAAAGGACGAGATTCTCCGGCATCAGGACGGATGTTTTTCCATCTGGTTGAGTAATCTCTGTTGATAATTTCATCAGCCAGTTTAAAGTCTTCCTCTAAGTTTTGGATATTGAAAGGGCCATATTTAATGGCGTTTTGTAATGACTTAGAAATTTCAGACTTACCCCCGCCGGAAACTGTACATGGTTTGTGGCAGAACATACCTTCCGCATTGGTATGGATAATTCTCCATAAAGGCTGAGCCGGATGTTTTACCAATTGGAATTTATCTCCAGACGGGTGTACATATATTTTTTCAGGAGATAATTTAAGTGAGAATTCACTACCGTTGTTATCCCAGCTTACAGAACTCTTCTGAATATCAATATTTGCATTTTCAGGAATATAAATGATAGCCGGATATTTTTTATCAATAGCGTAGCCTTCTGGTTTAACTTCAGCTTTATCTGAAATTAATTCCATAGCCTCCTTAAAATTATATTTGTATTCAAATTTGTTGGAGAAATTTTTTCCAAATACATTTTCACTCATAATACCACGAGGGAAAGCAATAGCTCCACCTGCATGTTCTTCTTCAACTATGCCATATAAATTAGCTGAATATCCAATCTGTGTTTTTACTTCTTTTTTAGAATAACCATAATAGTTATCGGCTATTAAAGTCACTACTACACCACGATCATCTCTACAGGTAACTTTAAATGCTCCTCCTTCGTTGTATAGCTCGTCTTCTTTCTCCCAGCACATTCCGTCTCTTTTCTGACGCTCTGTTGCTTCAGAAATATTAGGAAGTCCGATATCTTTTTTCTTTAATTTAGTTAGTTGAGGAGCTAAGATAACAGTACCGGTATGACCAGTCCAGTGCTCTACATCAAGAGCTGCATCGTTTTCTGCTAAATTATGATCGCCACCATTACCAAAGATATTCTCTACAAAATCAAGGTTACTGGCTAAACATCCGGGAGCAAAGAAACGAATTTCCATACTCTTTTCTTCAATCACTCCTTCTACTTTAGGACAAACAACAGGACGAAGAAGTAATGATAGCATTACTTTAGCTTGCTTTTCCTGGTTTGAAGTAAAAGGAAGTGTTTTGTAATTTTCTGGTGGATTAAGAGCAGAATTTAGTAAATGAGCAAAAGCTACTTTGGGTACTTCCTTTTTATCTAACGGAACAGGTAGGCCACCTTCAACAATGTGGAAAGTACCTTTGGTTGTTCTTTTATCGTGAATTGGATTGTTAAGAATACCCTGTTTTACTCTGTGTGAGGTTACCAATTCATTCTTGAAAATATCGCCATTCGGTGGTAAACTAATCTCACGTGCTAAACCTTTTTGGTTTAGTACAAAAGTGTTGTTTGGAATACGTAATGATTTACCAATTTTTACATCGTTAAGATAATCATCGATAAAATTTTGTATTCTGCTATCAACCGGCGAAAGATGATCGGATAACAATCTTGACTTTTCTCTAAAGCTACTAATGAGACCTTCCGTTAAGTCTAAAAATTTAGCATTAGATAACTTTTTACCAGATTCTGTTTCGTCATAAAACAAAGGCTGACCTAGTGCTGCCAGCTGAAGGTTAATGTATTGGATCATGTCTTTACGATCCTTCCTGGTAGGCTTTAAATTGAATACTTCCTCTTTCATTATCATTCGGTTTTATAAAAGTCTTTTTTTTACGCTGATCAAAATTAATTAATTAAAGATATTTTTCTTCATTTGAGTATTAAATTATCCTTAACTAAGTTTGGTTTTATTACTAAAATCACCTATAAATCATCAATTTGTCACTCAAACCTGTTTAAAAACATATAATTCTGAAAAAATATGAGTTTATAGTGTAAAATTATTAGTCGGGTTTAAGCTATATGTGCATATGGCATTTCTTAAACGAATCCGGCTTCGTATTTAAGTAAGACTATGAGTTGTTATTTTGTGTCATGTAAAATTAAAGCAAAATTGTGGCATAGTAAATAGCCAAATGGAGGTATTTATTATGATTTTTGCTTTGTTATAGAGTTAGCGTACAATGCAAGTAGTTTGTGAGTCGATATATTTAGTAGAGCTAACGGCAGGGGAGTGTAACTTGTGAATGAGAATAGTATGCTTGTTTTATAAACAAAAAAAAGACCGAACATGTAACTATATCCGGTCTTATATGATTTATTCAAAATCTTTATTTTCTTCAACCTCACTTAAGGGTTTTAGGTGATCAGGAATAGGTTCATTTACCTCATCTTTAAAATAAGGAAATATGTCGGCAATATTACTTTCAATAATAGCTACAATTTCATAATCAACAGTCATTCCCTCCATTGATTCAACGATTCTATCATGAGCTTCTCTTAGATCAGAAGCCAATACCAACATTTGATTAGCTACTTTTTTCTCTTTCCCGGCT
The DNA here is from genome assembly GCF_005877885.1 of Labilibacter sediminis. Classification (GTDB taxonomy): domain Bacteria; phylum Bacteroidota; class Bacteroidia; order Bacteroidales; family Marinilabiliaceae; genus Saccharicrinis; species Saccharicrinis sediminis. The sequence continues at coordinate 17,540 of NZ_VCHY01000008.1, read as the reverse complement.
TCTTCATCAATGGTAACAAACATTACTTTACACTTGTACCATTTATCTCCATCGTCGTAAAAAAATAAGTCAGTATAATTTGCTTTTTTTATTGAAGGAACCGAAAATTCACCAGAAACATATTGTTCCATTTCAGCATGAATTCTACTTTCGGCTTCTGTATATGAAACTGCATCAATTAAGTATGGTAAATTTACTTTCTTCTCCTTACCTGTCTGTTCATCAATCTTTTGATACTTAACCTTACATTCAAACCATGTATTCATATTATCTAAGTTTTAAGATTTTTTGCGGAAACAAAGATAATAGTGTTGATGGAAATACATCTGATCAATGACTTTTTCTTTTTATTGAAAAAAATGTTCCGGGGTAATAGAGCGTTAAGTGTTATATAATTGAGGTGTGTAGAGAGTTGTTTTAGTGCCTGGATTTAAGTTTTTCGAATTTTTTTAATAAAAATTCATTTTTTTATACGTGTAGTAATAAGTTGGCTTGTCACATATATAAATTAGCAGAAAAAGAATTTAAATTATACAGTTATGAAGCAAGAAACTATTAGAAGAGACTTGTATAAAGTTCTTAGAAGGACTGGGGTGCCGAGGGAAAAGATTGTGGAAAATGCTACATTAAAAGAAGAATTGCTAATGGACGAAATTGATCTTACATGTTTTTTGTTTTTATTGGAAACTAAATTTCAGGTTGAGATTAATAATACGGAATTAGGAAAATTAAATTCAGTGGGTTCAACCATTGAATACCTTCAAAAACATTGCGCCTAATACATTTCAATGTCAGATTATAAATAACAAAAACACCAGGTTAAGGCCTGGTGTTTTTTATTTGTGGTACAACGTTTATTTCAATAGCTTTTGATTTAAATACTTTTTCAAGCTCTTCTTCAGGTCTAATTACATTGTAGTTCTTCCAAAAATCTGGATCATAGTTAGTTATATGATCTGCTAAAATATAGTTTTGCTTATAAGCTTCAGAGTATCTGATTTTTTGTCCCTTCCCATTGATGGCATCTGTAATCAGCATTTCGGCAGTGGCACTATATATTGATTTCGTTTTATTTCGTTTATCCAACATTTTAATTTTTATTTCACCTCTTACATTGTTTAGTATCCATTTATCTTTGTAAGGCCTGTAGTCGACGTAATACTGAGTGTATATGGGAATGGACTTAACTTTTTTTGCATTTTTACGGATAAGGTACTTACTACTATTACGAAGTGTTTTCTTTGTCATGCTAAAACTTGCACTTATCAGCGCAAATGATTCAATGTCTATTTTTAGTTCACCTTCGTAATTAATGTCTTCAGATTCAATTATGGGTTTAAAGCCAACTTTGTAAACCACCCTGTCAAATTCAATTTCTTTACCCTTATAGTGATAAAAAAAGAGCTTTGGATTGAGAAAATCCCTATGTTTAGTGACATCAATGGCAGAAAAAAGAGATGGTCCGCCGGCTAATTTTAACCGGGCTACTGCAATATCCTTGTCTTCAACCATTTTTCGGCCTTTAATGAATTTTACTTTTTCAATATCATCAGTTAGCTGATATGAACTTTTATAAATATCCAATATGGCTTCAGAAACTTCAATGTATGCACCATCCTGTTTAATGGATTCTCTGAAAAATGCAGTAAGTAATAGGGGATGTGTTGAGTAGTTTTGCTCTATGTTTGCTATGGTTTGCATGATGATATCCGTAGCTTTCATGTATTTTACCTCAATTTCTTTAAGGCGTATGGTTTCTTCCTCTAGTCTGATGTGTAGGCTGCTATCTGCTTCAGGAACGGGAATAAATTTAGACTGATAGCCCAGCGATGAAAAATACACTTGTTTACCTAAATATTTTTTAGGAATTAAAAAGCTAAACCTACCTTCCATGTTACTGGTAGTTCCCAACGGCAACCCTTTAATTGATATATTCACCAATGGTAGTGTTTTGTCGTTTTCAGCAGATGTAATTGTTCCGGAAAGTGTGATGTAGTCTTCTACAATGGTTTTTCGGTGCTTAAATGAAATAATAACCTGTTGTTGAATGGCTTGAAAAACAGGATTGTAGTTGCTAAATATTTCGTTGAGTATATATTCAAGTGATTGATTGGAGTAGGTGGCTTGAATAATTGAGTCTTTGTTAAAGCCTGAAGGGTCGTATGAAAAATCAAATCCAAATTCGTGATGTAAGGAATCTAAAAAAGAATCAATTTTAATGTGGGGATACCTGACACTTATTTTTTGAGAAAGAACATTTGGAACAGGCTCATTTTGTGACCATCCATTAATAAAAAGGATTAGTAATATAAATAGGGAGAGTAGGGGTTTATGTTTTCTCATTTAGTCATTTTTGTTGGACTAAATTTAATTAATAAAATGATTTAATTAATAAACCTGAGTTCGATTTAAATTCAGAACCCAGGCTGTTTATTGTATACCATATTAAATATAGGGCTTTAAATAATTTTTAGTTGAGTTTGTATCTTAGCTCAATACCATGTGTTTTATTAATTACATCAATAATAAAATCGATGGTATTTTTATCGAAAGTGGCAGTAATCATAGCAGAATCCATTGCAAAATTTTCCGGTACCTCAATGTTTACGTTGTACACATGTTCAATTAATGCAATTGCATCTGTTAGTTTTTCATTTTTAAAAGCCAATTCCTGGGTTTTCCAGGCCAGATAATTAACATTTGTGTTTACATGTTTAGTTAATGTATTGTTGTTTGAGTTGTATATTGCTCGGTCGCCAGCTTTAAGAATAATCTTATTTCTGACATCTTTTAAAGAGGATACTTCAACAATTCCGCTATTAACAACTACTTCACTTAGTTCAGAATTTGGGTAAGCTTTAATGTTAAATGAAGTACCTACTACTTTAACCTGAATAAGCCCTGCTTCAATAATAAAAGGTCTGGTTTTATCTGCAGCTATGTCAAAGAAAGCCTCTCCGTTTAAGGTAACGCTTCTGTTGTTTCTCGCAAATTTTTGAGGAAACTGCACAGAGCTGTTTCTGTTTACATCAATTGTTGATCCATCGTTAAGTTCAACTTTTTCAATAGCGTTTAAAGCTTCTGCAGTAATAAACTGTTCATGACCAAAGAAATTATTTTTTTGGTTGAAAAAAACGAAGATGGCAATCAGGATAGATGCAGCAACAGCCACGTAGCTATAACGGGCATAAAATGGTTTTAAACTTTTAACGGATGTTTGATTTTTAACTTTTTGCCATGCAGCTTCAAGGTCTATTTTTTCAGCAACTAGGGCATGATCTGCATGTTCTAGTTTTTGGGTGATATCATCCCATTCTTTTTTATTTTCAGAATCAGCCAACCAATGGTTAAACGCCTTGATTTCGCTTTCCAATGCTTCTCCTGAAAGAATTCTTCCGGCTAAATTCCAATTTATAGTTTCTTTATTTTTCATCTTTCCAGTTATTCTGTTCGTTTATAACAAGATGTTATATACCTGCTTTTTTAACTCCAAAAGGTTTTCTCTTAAAAACTTTAATGCTTTGCCCATTTGAGCTTCAACTGTTTTAGGAGAAATGTTTAACCTTTCTGCAATCTCTCTATACTTTAATCCTTCAAGCCTGTTGAGTTTAAAAATTCTTTTTCGCTGTTCGGGTAATTGATTAATGGCTTCTGTAATTTTTTCCATTACTCTGCTATCCGAATAGTTTACATGTTCAATAATGCTTTCTCTATCAATATTTTGTTTAAATACTTTTTCATGCTTTTGTCGTTTAATTTCATTCTGACAACTATTTCTTACTGCTACCATCATATACCCTTTTAAAGAGCTAATTTGATACTGTTTTCTCTTATCCCATAGTTTCACAAAAACATTTTGCACCAAACTTTCTGCAATGTCTATGTCGTGCATAAAAGTGTTGGCAAAAGCCACTAAATGAACATAGTTTGTTTTGAACAAGTGTTCAAAAGCATCACGGTCGCCATTCTGTATTTTGTTGAAAATCAGGTTTTCGTCCATATTATGTTTGATGTTGCGAAACATTAAATTGTACGTTTATACTTATGACAATGCAAAAGGTAAAATACCCTTACTCAAAGTTTGCTTTTTTTTACTGTATTAAATGTACGAATTATTCTTGTTGAAAAGTGACAAGAACCGCAGCGTGGTCGGAAGGAAAAAAAGAAGAAGCAGAATCAATAACTACAGCATCAATGGCCTTAAGTCTTTCACCTTTATAAAAAACAAAATCAATTCGATCTTTATAACCGTCTTTAAATACTGACGAAAAGGTATAGCCCGGGTGGGAAACTTCGTTAGGCCAAATCTCGCGATAAGCGTCTTTAAAGTTTTGATCGAGCATTTTTTTAGTAGCCGGAAAAGGGATTACATGTCCTTTATGCGAGGTCTTGTTAATCTCTGTCCAATCGAGGTGAGAACCACTGTTAAAGTCTCCCGCAATTATGACAGAGCTTTTATTTAACTCGCTATTAAATTGTTTCAGCTCGCTCAAAATAAAAGTAGCTTCGTTTCCGCGTGTGTCTTTTTCTATGTCGATGATAGTATCGGTACTTGCATTGGAGTTCATTAATAACCCCTGGATGTTAGGTTTGTAGCTTAACCATGTAGGAAAAATAGTGATGTGATGATCCTTGTTTAATATGACCTCAATACCTCCTGAATTTAAGGGGCGATATACATTATATATGTTACCCAGTGGATATCGGCTGATGACGCATAAGTTTGGGCTTCTCCTGAAAAAGTAGTAACCCAGCTTATCGGCAATATATTCACCTGAACCAAATTCTTCCTGCAAAGCAATGATTTCAGCTTCGTTTTCTTTTATGATTTTTATAATTTGCTCTAAGCCTGCAATTTTTCCATGTTGCATTCCGCCATTCCAGATATTCCATGTCATTACCTTAATAGTTTCTTTGGCGGTAGGTTTTGAACTTACTCTTTCTTGTTTTATGTGCTGAAAGGCATGTTTAAAGTGATCATCATTTAGTTGTTGCGACCATATACCTACTTCATCAATTAGTCCGTTAAAGGTATCTTTTGAATAATCTACAGAACCAGGATTACATCCGATATGTAAATTATAATCTCCTTCAAGATTATTGATGTTATCTAAACTTAACACGCTTGACAAACATCCATCAAAAAAGGTGCGGGCAACTTGTTTGTTTTTGTCTACCATAAAACCTATTTGATGCCATTGGCCATCGTTTATCTTTTGTTGTGAAGGTGTTGCTTTATAAAACCATTGATTGAAACCATCGGAAATTTCAAATTTCCAGGAGCCTTTAGAGGTGGTGGAAATAACCCAACCTTTTTCTGTGTTGTCACCAATGCTTTTGTTCCCTATTATGCCATATTCTTCAAGGTCATCTGCCTGCATCTTAATCCAAACCATAACCGAGAAGTAGTTTTGCTGGTTGAGAATAAATTCTCCTTTGGTTTTTAAAATCACCGGTTTTCGGTGAAAGGATTCAATAGATAAATTTAAGCAGGAATCTTTAATGCCGGCAGCGTATGAAAGTTTTTGGTTTCCATAGGTTTTAAAAGACTCAATACCCGAAGTTTTAGCATCTCCGTTAAAGTTTAAATACAATAAAGGAACCGATGGTATTTTTGAAGTTTCAAAAAATACGCATGAGTTTATTGAAATAAAAAGTATAACAATAGAAATGTATTTCATTTGATAATGAGCCTAGGTACTTCTATTTGTTCGTTTTTTTTAATGTAAGGTTACAATAATTAGGAATCAATTTCTAAATAACTGCATTTTTTTAATTCTGTCATTAAAGAACTTAACTCAGTTTTTAAGGCATCAAGTAGTTCCTGGAATTCGTTTGAATTATTGATAAATGCTTTTTCAGTTAATATAGACAGTTCATAAAGTTTTGTAGCTGCAATAGTGCCCACTATGCCTTTAAAAGAATGGAATAAACGGGCATTGGTTTTGTGGTTATCGTTTTTTAAACTGTGCGTAACATCTTCGTTAAAGTTTATATGATCTTGATAAAAACGTTGTAATACTCTTTTGTAATAATCATTTCTGTTTACAAAACGTTTTAATCCCTCTTCAATATTAAGACCTTTAATAGGAGGAAATTTATCTTCTTTTATGGATGCATGTTGAAGGGATTCTACCTTTATATCTTCTTTTTTAGTCCATCGAATAATTTTCTTATAAAGTAATTCCGGGTCAATTGGTTTTGGAATCATATCTACCATACCGGCATTTAAACACTTTTGTTTAGTTCCTTCAATGGCATCTGCAGTCATGGCTATAATTGGTATGCTTTGTAGGTTGGAATTAGTTCTAATGGTTTTGGTGGCTATATAACCATCCATTACCGGCATTTGAATATCCATCAATACTAAATCATAAATATTATTTGTAGACAGCTTTTTAACAGCAATTTCACCGTTGTCGGCGAGCGAAACTTTTATACCGGCCATTTCCAGTAATTCAGTGCCAATAAGCTGATTGGTTTCATTGTCTTCAACCAACAACACATGTAAATCTTTAATCGAACTAAGCTGGTTAAAATAATAACCGGATTCTTTAGCAGACAAGGATGCATTAATTTGCATTTTCCCCATAGCCTTTAAGATGGAATTGAAAATATCTGAGTATGAGAAAGGTTTTAATACAATACCGGCAATGTTTATTTTATTGGCCTCCATAATAAGTTTTTCCTGGCTAAAGGAAGTTACTATAATGGTTTTAGGCATTTGCTTATGAGCCAGGTCATTCATTTTAACAATGGTTTCTAATCCATCTAATTCAGGCATCATCCAGTCCATAAAAATAAACTGAAAAGGATCATCTTTCAGGTTTTCTTTAAAAACCCTAATGGCTTCCATACCTGATGAAACAGCAGTAACAGAAAATGAGAAACTCTCTAATATTTCTTTCAGATATGTTAATGAATGGTTGTTGTCATCACATATCAATATTTTCATCTTTTTGAGTTCCTGCGGAGGAATCAGGTCTTCTTTCTTTTGTTTTTCCTGTTTGGTAAAAACTGATGTAAAGTAAAATGAACTTCCAACATTGAATTCACTTTCTACCCAAATTTCACCACCCATGAGCTCAGATAAATACTTGCATATGGCCAGGCCTAGTCCGGTGCCACCATATTTGCGAGTAGTAGAAATGTCTGCCTGAGAAAAGGACTCGAATAAGGTTGATGCTTGCTGACTGGTAAGTCCGATTCCGGTATCTTTAACGGCAAAAAGTAGTTCAATATCCTGTTTAGATTCAGACCTTACATCAACTTCAATAACAATTTCGCCTTTTTCAGTGAATTTAATGGCATTGTTTACCAGGTTGATAAGTATTTGGCCTAAACGTAATGGATCACCAATCAGGTTTAAAGGTACCGTTCTGCCAATGGCAAATACAATTTCAAGCTTTTTCTCATGCGCTTTATGCATTACCATAGCCGATAATTCAGAAAATACTTTTTCTAAGTCAAAAGTGATATTTTCAATGGAAAGTTTTCCGGCTTCAATTTTAGAAACATCCAGAATATCATTGATAATGCCAAGTAATGATTTTGAAGAAGCTTCAATCTTTTTAATATATTCTTTTAACGTAATAGCATCAAAATCTTTTTGAAGCGAAAGATGACTCCAGCCCAAAATGGCATTCATTGGAGTCCTGATCTCATGACTCATTCGTGCAAGGAAGTCACTTTTGGCATGCGTTGCAGCTTCGGCAGTTTCCTTGGCCTCGCTAAGTAATACAGTGTCGTTTTGTTTACTAATAGCAATTCCAACAGTTGCAGCATAAGCTTTAATTAGTGCTATGTTCGACAATGGAATATTCTGATTGCCTGTAAAACCAAAACCTAAGAACCCCCAAAATTCATCTTTTACATTGATGGGGAATAAATATGCATTTTGAAGTTTTAATAGTTCCAGAGGTGTTTTGTGAGATCTATTTTGATTGGCACTTAGGAAAATTTCATTTTTCTCATTTAGGGTGTGATATATAAATGCACCAATTGTTTCATAATTGATGTTTTGCAGGTCGGGATTGATTGATGTTTCAATTTTGTCAGTATGCCATTGATAAAGCTGTGATGTCACAAAAATGCCTGATTTTGAAAAATCATTTTTAAAGACAAATGAATGGTCAAATCCTGCACTTTCTCCGATAACTCTAAGGCTTTTTTGAATGGCCTGATCAACATTTGTTTTAACAATAAGCTCTTTTACGGCTTCCGACATTCCTGTTAAAAACTTATCCCGATGTAATACTTCGGCAACGGCTTTGTTTTGATCGGTAACATCAATAATAACACCCTGCATTACGGTTTCATTATTTTCGATGACCTCCATGGGCATTCCTTTTTCATGCAGCCATCGTATATCTCCTTTATCGTCTAAAATACGGTATTCCATTTCGTAAGGTAATTTATGAAGTACCGATTTTCTGATTCTTTTCAGGATTTTGTCTTTATCATCCGGGTGAACAGCATTGAAAAAGCTTTCTGTTTTATTTAAAAAATATGAAGAAGGTTTACCGGTAATGGCTTCAATACCATCACTGATGAAAATAGTGGATCGCTGATCATCTGTTGCAAATTTAAATACAATACCCGGAACATTGGCCATCAAGTTTCTGAAGCTTTCTTCACTCTGTTCCAGAGCACTCATCATATCTTTTAGCGGTGTTATCTCTGTGGAAATACTGCAGACAGCCATTGGGTTATCATCTACATCTTTTATCGGAAATTTGTTTGACAGAAAGGTGCGCATCTTTCCATCAATTTCAATAACTTCTTCTTTTTGAAAAGATAATCCGGTTTCAATCACTTTTCGATCGTTGCGCATAAAGTCATGAGCATACTCCTGATCATATATTTGCAAATCATTTTTGCCGATTACCTGAGCTGACTTTAGACCGGTAATACTCTTCCAGTTTTCATTAATCATCGTATATCTGCCATTGTAATCCTTCAGATAGATTAATGCATTACTGTTGTTTATAATATTATCTAGAAGAGATTTGTTTTTAAAGAGTTCATCTTCAGCTAAAAATCGTTTGTGTTCATCGGCTTTTATTTTTCGGGTATATACATAAAGCAACGATCCTCCAATAAGGATGGCACATCCGGCAAAAAGATATATAAACAATGTTCGTAGCGAAACAAATTTTATGAGGTTTTGATGTTGTAAGTAATTTGCTTCTTCGGCAGCTTTTTGAATGATAATGGCATCCTGATTAAGTTTTGATCTGATTTCCTCCAGATCATTATTTAAACTTCTTATTCGGACAATGGATAAATCAAATTGCTTAACACTGCTTTTTATATCCGAGATTCTTTGCTTAATCAAAGGGTGCGAAAGCTCATCTTGTGAATTGTATATTTTATCCAATACCTTGCTAACCTCCTTTTCGAGTTGAAGGCTTCTGTACGATATGGCTGAATCCGAAGTATAGGTTGGTACATAATGTATCAACTCATTCATATCAACCAAAAGGTTTGTTGTGAGGTTTTGAAAGCGAGAAAGTTCAATTTTATTAATCTGGTCAATCTCTTTGTTTTTAAAATGACTGGCATTGGAAATCTTATTTATGGATCGATATAAAGAGGTAAGCCTGTTTTTTCTTTTCTGAATAATTGTTTGTGCAACTCCAATATTACCTTTTAACTCATTAATTCTTTCGGAAATAACCCAAAGCAAATCCTCTGTTTTAGGGTTTAATTTTCGTTGCTGGGCTTCAATAATAATTTGGTTGATGTTGTTGGTTAAACTGTCAATGTCCTGGTTTGCTGTGGAGTCAATGTCGCTATTAACATTACTTTGATGCAAACGAGCCTGATATATTTCCGATAAAACATCATTTACCACGTGAGTACTGTGAATCCATTGGTTCATGCGCGTGTATCCACCAACGCTAATGAGAGATACAGCAACCAGTAATATTAAGAAAAGTACAAATCCGGAAAGTACCTTTTTGCTGATAGGTGTGTTGGTTATGAGTGTTTTATATGATGAACTTTTTTTGATCATATATTTTAAAGTTTATTTTCAGAGTACACTGAGTGATTTCGCCCGTTTTTAATGAGATATTTCAATTGAAAAATTAAATATCTTCATTTAGATAAATAAAAAGTAAAGCTATTGTTTAGCTGTTGTTCTATTTTATTTCTCGATACAATTTACAAGATTTTTTTAAATCAGACATTTATCAAAAAGTGTGCTAAAAGTTGCTGTAAAAAGTTACATATTTGAAATAAATTGTTTTTCAAGGTATGAGAGGTTTAGTTTTAATTCTTTTTATTGTCATATTTAAAGGAAATCTATGTAGTCAAAACCCTACAGTAGAGTTAAGAGGAGCCTGGGTAGCAACAGTGGCTAATATTGATTGGCCTTCCTCAAAAACTTTATCTATAAAAGAGCAAAAAGCCGAAATTGTTTCAATTCTGGATTTTTATCAGCAGCATAATTTTAACACTTTGTTTGTGCAGGTTCGACCGAGTGCCGATACGTTTTATCCTTCAAAGTATGAACCATGGTCGAGATATTTAACCGGATCGCAAGGGAAAGGTCCGGGGTATAATCCGCTTAAATTTTGGATAAAAGAGACGCATAAAAGAGGAATTGAATTTCATGCCTGGATAAATCCATACCGTATTACCAATAGTAAAAATGAAAAACTTCATAAAAAGCATCCGGCCCTGAAGCACCCTGAATGGGTTGTGACCTATGGCGGTAAGAAATATTATAATCCGGGATTAGATAAATGTAAGGCGCACATAATTAATATAGTTAAGGAAATTGTTGAAGGGTATGAGGTTGATGGAATACATTTCGACGATTATTTTTATCCATACCCTGTTGGCGGAGAGGAGTTTCCCGATTCAATGACCTATAAACCTTTTAAAAATAAGTATCCAAACATAAATGACTGGCGACGGGAAAATGTGAACCAAACCATTCGACAGTTAAATGAGTCTATCAAAAAGATAGATCCAAACGTTAAGTTTGGAGTGAGTCCTTTTGGTGTTTGGCGAAATAAAAAAGACGATGTAAGGGGATCTGATACAGGTGCTGGTGTCACCAATTATGATCATTTATATGCTGATGTTTTAAAGTGGTTAGATGAAGGGTGGATCGATTATGTGACTCCTCAGCTGTACTGGAGTACAGATCATCCTGCTGTTCCTTTTGAGCATTTAACCCGTTGGTGGACAGATAATGCTTATGGTAAAAGTGTTTATGTGGGACATGCCCTCTATAAATTAAATGGTGACAATAAAGTATGGCAGGATCCTGACCAAATGGTACATCAGTTAAAATATGTACGTAATAATCCGGTGGCCTCCGGAAGCGTGTTTTTTAGTCATCGACACTTTAAAAAAAATGAGCTGGGATTTACAGATTCTTTAAAAGTAAACCTATATAAGTATCCTTCATTAGTGCCTTCAATGAGGTGGATTGATAATCATATTCCATCAGCCCCGTTAGAACTAACCGTTAAAAAAGATCAATTAAGGTGGAAACATAAACGATTAAGGTCGGAAGGAAAAGAAAACAGGTATGCCATTTATGTTTTTAAAAAAGGAGGACTTAAACAGTTGATGTTACTAACGGATAAACGTAAGATTAATATCAGTGATGTTTTAAAATCAGAAGAAGATGTGTTTGGATTTCAGGTCACTACCATTAGTAAAACCAACAATGAGAGTAAAGGCTCTAATGTTGTTTATTTATAACATTGTATAACAAGCAAATATTTCATATTTTAAGTCGTCTGAATAATAGAACTGTCTAATAACCAAATGATTTAACTATTAAAACCGTATTGTAATGAAAAAGTTTTTATTAAGCATTTTAATTATTATTGTTATAGCCATTGGAGCAGCTGCAATTTGGCTGGCAACTCTTGATGGTAATTACGATGTAAAAAGATCAATAACAGTAAATAAATCCAATGCAGAGGTATTTAATCTTGTGCAGGATTTTAATAAATGGTCAGCATGGTCGCCATGGCTATGTATGGAACCCGATGCAGAAGTAAATGTGAGTGGAGATGGAATGTCGGTGCAAGATGCGTATTCATGGAGTGGGGAGCTTGTTGGGTCAGGAACCATTACCCATGTTAAAATTGAAGATCAAAAATCAATTGAGCAGGATATACTATTCATATCCCCGATGGAATCAAAGTCGTTTGTATACTGGCAGTTTAATAATGTAAATGACTCAACAACTGAAATTACCTGGGGAATGAAGGGGGAGATGCCATTTGTTGTACGCTTTATGACAAAAATGATGGAGCCAATGATTGGTATGGACTATGAGCGAGGTTTAAAGATGATTAAAGAATTAGCCGAAAAGGGATATGTTTCTTCAAAGGTAGAAATAGAAGGAATTGTGGAATTCGATCAGGTAACATATATGGGAGAAAAAGTGGCTTGTACAATGGACGAGGTTGGAGAAACAATGAAAACATCATTTAATAACCTTAGTAGTTATGCTGAAGAAAATTCGCTTCAATATCAAAAAGCTTTTTCAATTTATCACAAATTTGATTTTATGACGGGCGATTGTGTGTATACAGCAGCTATTCCGTTAAAAGAGAAAATAGAAACTCAAGCGCCTTACTACATTGATGAAGTACCAACTATTAAAGCACTTAAAATTAAATTTACAGGTGATTATGAGCATTTGCCTAATGCCTGGGCTACCGGCATGACCTATGCTCGCACTCACAAAATAAAAGAAAATAAAGATGTTGCTCCGTTTGAAGTATATCTAAATAACCCAATGGAAGAACAGGATAAAAGAAAATGGGTAACAGAAGTTTACTTACCTGTTAAATAAGATATAGCCGTTTTGTATTCTATAGAGTCGCATTTTTTAAACAAAGTGCGGCTTTTTTATGTTTGATCTGCAAAACATCAAAATGTCCAGAAAAAGAAAAGAACTATTCTCGCATAAACTAATATCTGTAGAGGAAATAGTCGATGGCTATTATACATTAAAATTTAATAGGAAGTTTGATTTTATTCCGGGTCAGGTTGTGGCTATTGCTTTAAACCATAAAGATGATCCGCGCTTATATAGTATAGCTAGTGGAAATCAGAAGGATTATATGCGAATCTTGTTTGATGTAAATCCCGATGGTTTGTTAACACCGCAGTTAAAGAATTTAAAACCTGGTGATGAAATATTGGTTTCAGAGCCGTTTGGAAAGTTTACTTTTTCAGGAACAAATGAATGGTGGATAGCCACAGGAACAGGAATTGCTCCATTTATTTCAATGGTGGAGTCCGGAGGTAAATTGCCACAAAAGTTATTGCATGGTTCCAGAACTGTGGATCAGTTTTTATTTCAAAATCTTTTTTCTGCTCATCTGAAAGAGAATTACCTTAGGTTTTGTACCAGGGAGAGTGGGGGGAAAGGAATCATACAGGGAAGATTAACAAATTGGTTGAAATCAGAAAAAGAATTACCAAAACAGATTAAATATTACCTTTGTGGCAATCCTGAAATGGTTGTGGAAGTAAGAGATATCATTTTGGGTAAAGGTGTAGATTTCGAGAATATTATAGCTGAAATTTACTTTTAAAAGAAAACGTATTGCTGTTATGGGTAAGGAAGTATTATTTGGTAAAACATTAGAAGAATTAAAAGTAGTTGCTAAAGAATTGGGGTTTCCTGGTTTTGTTGCAAAACAATTGGCCGATTGGTTATATAAAAAGAAAGTGAGAAGTATTGATGAGATGCTCAATATTTCAAAGAAAAATAGAGATTTATTAAAAGATAAGTATGAACTGGGTTTAGCCAATTATGACAATGTGCAGGAGTCGGTTGATGGTACAAAAAAATATTTGTTTCATACAGATGTCAATCAATTTGTTGAGTCAGCTTATATTCCTTCAGAAAACAGAAAAACCTTATGTGTCAGCTCTCAGGTAGGATGTAAAATGGGCTGTCTGTTTTGCATGACCGGAAAACAGGGCTTTCAGAAGAACCTTACTGCAGGACAAATCGTAAATCAAATGGTAAGTATTCCTGAAAGCGATCAGTTGACAAATCTGGTTTATATGGGTATGGGTGAGCCATTGGATAATATATCAGAGGTGATGAAAAGCCTTGAAATTATTACTTCTGATTGGGGATTTGCCTGGAGTCCGCGAAGAATAAATGTCTCTACCATTGGAGTCGTACCTGCAATGCGTCATTTTATTGAGAATAGTGAATGTCATCTGGCCATAAGTATGCATAGTCCTTATAACGACCAGCGAAAAGAGCTTATGCCCATTGAAAATGTTTATCCCATAGAGCAAGTTATTAGTGTGCTTAAAGAATACGATTTTGGCAGACAAAGACGTATATCTTTTGAATATATTATGTTTGAGGATGTGAATGATTCTGTTGAGCATGCAAAGGAATTAGTAAAGTTGGTTTCTGGTTTAAAGTCGCGTGTTAACCTCATTAAATTTCACCCAATACCGGATACGCCATTAAATGGATCTTCTCATGTTGTGATGGAACGATTTAAAGAAGTACTTGAGAAAAAAGGCATAATTACTACTATTCGTAAATCAAGAGGTGAGGATATTTATGCGGCATGCGGCCTGTTAAGCACAAAAAAACTATTAAAAGAAAACCAGGATAAGGACTTTTAGTCTTGAATGTAAGTGAATTATCTTAATTTTAATTGATGAATCGTTGTAAGTATTAATATTATTGTTTAATTTAAGGTTGATTTTTTTTAATTAAACCAAAATTCAACATGTTAAAAGTATTATTAAGTGGAAATATCGGAAACGATGCCACAGTTAATGAAGTAGGAACTAGTAAAGCAATTAATTTTGATGTCGCAGTTTCTAAAGATTACAAAAACTCTAAAGGCGAGAAAGTTGAAAAAACTGAATGGATAAGAGCTGTTATTTGGCGCAGTAAGGAAAGTGATACCAAGTTTGCCGAATACCTTAAAAAGGGTAAGAAAGTTTTGATTGAAGGAGAGCCATACAGCTCCGGATACAAGAACAAAGACGGTGAAATTCAATCAGCTCTTCATGTAAATGTAAAAGATTTCGAGTTTTTAAATTAGGATCAATTATAAAAGCCGGTTTAATACCGGTTTTTTTGTGCCTTGTTTTTTCATCAGACAAAACAAAAACAGCTAAAAATGTATATGATTTTCATGAATTGAAATTAAAATCAATATTTTTGTTGCAACTCAAAAAATATATAAATCAATGGATAATTAACCTATGAGCTTAATTATATTTTTTAAGAAGAAATACACATGAAACGAGCATTTAAATTTGATTATCCGAATTGATAAACAGGTGGATAAGAAAAATTGTTTGCGAGTTCTATCTGACTATAGAGAAATAAATTTAAACAGATGAAAGATTTAAGGACATTATTTATCATCATTGGAATACTTGTGTTTTTGGTTTCATGTGGACCAACTCCAGAGGAAATTGCAAAGGAAAAATATACTCGAGCCAATGATATGTTTATTTCAGAGCAGTTTAATGACGCCATGGTTGTACTGGATTCTATTGTGGAAGAGTTTTCTGGTGAAATAGAATATGTAACCCGTGCAGAAGATTTAATACGAAAGATAAAGATTGGTGAACAAGAAAGAAATTTACAGTTTTTTGATAGTGCATTGGTTGGTAAAGAGGCTGAGCTTAAGGTGTTAATGAAGAACTTTACTGTGAGTGCCGATTATGGAGAAAAGGAGATCCTTATTCACAAAAGGCAAAAACCACAAAATTCATATAATAGAACCTATCTAAGAGCACATCTCGATATGGAGGGTAATTTCTATATTTCGAGTAGGTATGCAGGTGATAAATATATTCATCACAAAAAAATAAAAGTGTATCACAAAGATCAATCTGTTTTGAGTGAAGAAATTCCGGAAGATGGATTTAATAACAGGCACTTTGAGGATGGAGGTAGTTATTGGGAAGTAGTCAACTATAAAGACAATAAAGATAATGGTATCATTGATTTTATTTCTCAAAATGAAGACAAACCATTAAAAGTTCAGTTTATAGGAAAAAGCCATTATTATATTGTGATGGAGAAATTCGATAAGCAAGCTATAAGTGATGGATATGAAATCTCGTTTGTACTTAAAGAGATTTCAAAAATTAAAAAAGAAATCAAAAACGTAAAAGCTGAACTTAACAGGTTGAGATAGTATTTCTCCATCGTGATAATAGGTTTTTATAGCGAAGAAGGAGCATTGTAATTAACCTATTACTTAATACATTAGATTGTTGTTGATTATTCATTCTTTTTACATCTGAAATAAGTAGCTTAATCAAAATAAACATGTAGCCACTCAATTAACGGCTTATTTTTATTATTCGATATGATACCGAATAAAAAGTAAGTCTATGATGTTTCAACTACTTTATAATAAGGTTTGTTTGCTGATTTGTTTTGTAATTTTTCTAAGTATTACATCAAATGCGCAAACGCCTCCTGTTATATCAGATATTCCCAATCAAACCATAGCTGAAGGAGATGGTTTTTCTACAATAACATTAGATGATTATATCGATGATGGATTAGAAACGCCTGATGCAGATATTTTATGGTCAATAATTGAAACTCCAGTTAATATTTCTGTCGATATTACAGATCGTGTAGCTACTATCATAGCATTGGATGAAAACTGGAACGGTAGCGAAACCATTACTTTTCAGGCTGAGGATGGAGATGGGTTTCAGGTAACCGACCAGGCCACTTTCACGGTGACCGCAGAAAATGATCTTCCTGTGATCTCAGATATCCCTAACCAAAGTATTGCCGAGGGCGGAAGCTTTGCCACGATAGCCCTGGATGATTATATCGATGACATAGAGACTTTGGATGCCAATATGATCTGGAGCATCGATGAAACGCCGGTGAATATCTCGGTAGTGATCACCGACAGGGTGGCTACGATCACGCCACTGGATGAAAATTGGAATGGCAGCGAAACCATCACCTTCAGAGCTAGAGATGAAGGCGGTCTTGAAGTCACTGATCAGGCGACCTTCACGGTGACCGCAGTAAATGACCTGCCAGTGATCTCCGATATCCCTAACCAAAGTATTGCCGAGGGCGGAAGTTTTGCCACGATAGCATTGGATGATTATATCGATGATGTAGAGACATTGGATGCCAATATGATCTGGAGCATCGATGAGGTACCTGTCAATATCTCGGTAGTGATCACCGACAGGGTGGCTACCATCACGCCACTGGATGAAAACTGGAATGGCAGCGAAACCATCACCTTCAGAGCTAGAGATGAAGGCGGTCTTGAAGTCACCGATCAGGCGACCTTCACGGTGACCGCAGTAAATGACCTGCCAGTGATCTCCGATATCCCCAACCAAAGCATTGCCGAGGGAGGCAGCTTTACTACTATCGCATTGGATGATTATATCGATGATGTAGAGACATTGGATGCCAATATGATCTGGAGCATCGATGAGACGCCTGTGAATATCTCGGTAGTGATCACCGACAGGGTGGCTACGATCACGCCACTGGATGAAAATTGGAA
>NZ_VCHY01000079.1 GCF_005877885.1 Labilibacter sediminis | reverse complement strand
GCTCATAGCCGTCAGGTTAATATTGCGTAAAAAATTAAAATTGAGTCTTTTTGTCATCAAAATACAGAAGGACTTAATTTTTTCACCCGCAGACTCAGCAATTTGTTAGTTGATTTTTTTAGTAAATCAACATTGGAAATTTGTGCTAGAAAATCTGGATTTGTTCAAAGAAATTCAAAGTTAAAAGCATGGATGTTTATTGATGTATTGTTATTTCAGATGAACAGCTCGAAAGAAGTTAGTTTATTATCTATTTGTAATGCACTATTTATGCGTTTTGGTATAAAGATATCTAAGCAATCCATTAATGAAAGGTTTAACGAGCATTCTGTTTTCTTTTTGAAAGAATTATTACATGACGCCTTATCACGTCTAACCTTTACCCATTTTAAGCTTCCTGTGTTTAAAGAATTTACAGAAGTTAATGTTAAAGATTCTACTAGGTTTGGACTACCTTCTAACATGAAGAATTTGTACCCTGGCAATAATACAAAAACATCAGAGTCAGTAGCTAACCTTCAATTGCAGTATGACTTAAAGACCAATACGATTAATGAACTAAGCATTCAACCCAATACAGAAAATGATTATAAAAATGCACACTCAACTATAGATGATATAAAAAAAGGTAGCCTAATAGTTCGAGACTTAGGATATGTTTCTGTTGATTTAATGCAAAAGATCGATCAGAAAGAGGCTTTCTACTTAAACAGGATTAAACCGCAAACATCTATTTATGAAAAAAAGGATGGGAAGTACATAAAGCTCTCTTTAAAAGGGATAAGATTATCTTTAAAAAAGTCAGGTAAATTGATTGTTGCAAAAGATGTCTTTATTGGTCATCGGAAATATCACCCATGCAGAATAATCATATCCTTAATACCTGAAGAAAAAGCTAAGATCAGAAGGCAAAAGCAAAAAAGGAAATCACAAAAAAGGGGCGCTAAGACTACTAATCCTAACGTATTGGCATTAGCAGATTTAAATATATTTGTTACCAATACTACTGAAAAACAACTACCCATAATTCAAGTTTATAATATATACAAGTTGCGTTGGCAAATAGAATTAATATTTAAATCTTGGAAGCAAGTATATAAATTTCACAATATCAAGGAAGTAAAGCCAGAACGCCTAGAAACAATGCTGTTTGCGCAAATTCTATGGGTTGTAATTAATTGGTCAATAATCAGCATTTACACAAACTACTTTTTTATAGATCGCCATAAATATTTAAGCTTTTATAAAGCATGTAAAACATTACAAACTTTGATATATGAAATCAGGCATTCTGTATATCAGAAGAGTAAACTCAAAGAATTGTTTAAAAGAATCGAAGATGTTTTCAGTATGGGTCATTTTAAAGATAAGAGAAAAGGTGTAGTATTTTCGGAAGAAATACTTTTGCAAAATACAATATAAAACACTGATATAGTGGACATTGTGAAATATTTTTCATATCTTTACTACAGTTAAAGAGGTAATAAGTAAAGGGCTATGCTTATTACATTCTAAACACAATAGCACTTTAAAAAATATGGAAACTCTACCGCATTTGCGGTAATGCGCTTATTTAACATATTTGTAGCCTGACGGCTATGAGC
>NZ_VCHY01000078.1 GCF_005877885.1 Labilibacter sediminis | reverse complement strand
GATTTTCAGCATAGGCATAGGCAAAAATCGAAAAACTTGAAAACAATGATCATGGCATGTGCAAATAATCATCTAGACCTAGGCTCTGATACCACTGATGGGTTTTACTAGCAATCATAGGAATAAAACAAACATAAGGCAGCGGAAGAAAACAAACATTCCTATGCTAGCATATCACATAAACCCTAACAGGAGTCTAGCCTAATGACTATAAGCAACAAATAAACATATAGAAAACATAAACACAAAATAAGAAGGAATAAGAATTACCTCTACAAGACGAGCAGTCTTCTTGATGCGAGCCAGTTGATCCTCCAGAGATCGCCTCACGCAAAAGCGACTAGTGTCCAAAGGAGAACACCTCAGATGGTTCACACCCAATGAACCCCAAAAATGAAACTGGGAAACTCTGGACCTTTCTGTCTCTCTTTTGCAGAGTGACTAAAGTCCTAGAGTAGGAAAGAAGGAGAAATTTCTGTTCAAAGGAATCCAGAAATTGGTGCAAGTTGAAAGGGAGGAGGAGAGCCCTATTTATAGTGACAAGGGAGCATCAGGGTTTCATCCTCCCATCCATGTGGGATGGGAGATGGCGCCAACTTCTGGAACCCTTCTAGGGTTTCCAGAAGTTTCCCAACTTGTCAGTTTTAGTCCCTCAACTATTAATTCTTTTTATCTAACAATTAGATAAAATAATTAATCAATTATATAATTAATTAATCTCTCTAATTAATTAATTAATTCCTTCTAGTTTCTAATTAATTTATTACTCAATAATAAATTAACAAACTAAATGATTTCTCTTCTTTATTATTCCCAGCTAATAATCAGGGTTATTGAGGGCAACCCAAATGGGACCCTGCTAATAATGGAAAGTTACCATACTTAGAAAGTTTCCTAAAATAGAAAGTTTCCATATATAGTCATGATGTTGGACACTATTCCAACAATCTCCCACTTGGACAATATCATCGACTATAGTAGGTAAACCATTTCCCAGATTATTAGCAAAGCGTATGCGTCATTGCGTACTGCCGAACTCTGAATCAAATCAGAACCAGCCCCAAAGATAAGTGATCGACTATCTCTTTGTTCTCGATATCATATGAGCCTGATACATGGATATCAAGAGAATCAACTCAAGGCATCATATTTTGTTTCTCGGTATTTGATCTGTGATGACGATGTCATATGGACTTCACGATTGTCTCACATCAATCTAGTCCAGGCTGGCCAGCACTATGAAGTTCATCACACAGGATCACCGACGGGCCCACGATATCTCCTTTCCTTTATAAGGCAAAGGGAACAAATAAACTTTGACTACACAGCTTTCACCAACATATCAAGTCATACGTGGATATACCTTTTATAACATCCTGTTACGGATGCGTTTGGGTAAACCAACGCATAACTAATTCATCGACTATAACTCAAGTGTATCTCCATTTGAAAGATAGAAGATGTTATCATCTCAGAATTACTTGTGATTATATCCATGAAGTAAATCTGAGTGCGGGTTTATTCAATACCTTCTTACTCTCTCACAAAAGGTACTCATGAACGTTAGCTCCTCTCTCTCAGTGCAATGTCTATTCCTTTTTAGACATGACTAACGTTCCATGACAG
>NZ_VCHY01000077.1 GCF_005877885.1 Labilibacter sediminis | reverse complement strand
ATACGAGATGAATTATCCAACTCTTGATCTGGAATTCGCCGCTGTAGTATTTGCTTTAAAAATATGGCGACACTATCTTTACGGTACCAAATTCCAGCTATACACGGATCACAAGAGTCTCAAGTATATATTCAGTCAACAAACTTTGAATATGAGACAACAACGTGCTATGGAATTAATAAAAGACTATAACTGTGAAATCTTGTATCATCCGGGAAATGCAAATGTAGTAGCTGATGCATTAAGTAGAAAAGTGAGTCATACAAGTGTATGTTATGTCCTTTCACATACAAGTGTGAAATTCACAATACTTGATGAATTGAAGAAATTGCAAGAAGAAGCATTACAACCGGAAAACGTGAAAAAGGAAAGAGTCTTAGGTTATGTGAAGTGGCTAGAAGAAGATAGTCGTGGATTAAAAGTGTTTAAAAGTCGTCTTTGGATACCACAACTCGGAGGAATAAGGAAACGAATATTAGAAGAAGCGCATAATTCAAGACTATCAATTCATCCGGGGACAAATAAAATGTATCATGATATGCGGGTAGAATATTGGTGGCCTGGGATGAAGTATGACATTGGCCGATATGTTCAAGAATGCTTAGTGTGTTTACAAGTGAAAGCTGAACATCAAAAGCCTTATGGAAGCTTACAGCCATTAAGTGTTCCAATCTGGAAGTGGGAAGAGATATCCATGGATTTAGTTACAAAATTGCCCAAGACATCAAGACAACATGATTGTATCTGGGTGATTGTGGATCGCTTGACAAAGAGCGCTCATTTCTTAGCTATGCGTGAAAATGCTACAATGGATACATGGGCACAAGTGTATTTAAGTGAGATTATATCCCGACATGGTGTTCCATTGAAGATAGTGTCGGATCGTGATTCCCGATTTACTTCAAATTTCTGGAATTCTATGCAAAGGGAATTGGGGACGAAAGTTGCATTGAGTACTGCGTATCATCCTCAAACTGACGGTCAAACCGAGAGGACGATTCAAACCTTGGAAGACATGCTTAGGGCATGTATATTGGAGTTTGGTGGTAGTTGGGACAAGTATCTACCACTTGTTGAATTTTCATACAATAATAGTTATCACTCATCTATCGGAATGGCACCGTATGAAGCACTTTATGGTAGAAAATGTCGTACGCCTTTGTGTTGGCGTGAAACCGGGGAGAAGATGTTGGTGGGACCGGAATTAATTCAAGACACTCATGAGAAGATTCAAGTAGTCCGAGAAAGAATGAAAACGGCCCAGGATCGACAAAAGTCCTACGCGGACAAAAGAAGACGACCAATTGAATTTTCTGTGGGTGATCATGTGATGTTAAAAGTGTCCCCATGGAAAGGCATTATGCGGTTTGGAAAGAAAGGAAAGTTGAGTCCAAGATTTGTTGGACCTTTCAAAATAGTAGAACGTGTGGGAAAACAAGCGTACCGGTTAGAATTGCCAGAAGATCTTGCGGGAATACATGATGTGTTTCATGTGAGTTACTTAAGGAAGTGTTTAAGTATTTATGAGGAAACGGTTCCAATAACCGAGGTCAAAATTGATGAAAAATTAAGGTATATAGAGGAACCGGAAGAGATTATAAATGAGAAGACGGTCAACTTGCGTAAAAAGGGAGTACAGCTGGTTCT
>NZ_VCHY01000075.1 GCF_005877885.1 Labilibacter sediminis | reverse complement strand
TGCATCTTCCGTCATTCGACCCGTAGTGGTAGTCCACCATGTCCTACCCCTCTTCCGCAATTGGTTCTTTGCTATCAATACCCTATGCTGGTCCGGGCACCCAATCGTCAAGAAAGCACCCTCCACATCTGATAGCCAGTGCTTAGCTGCCACTGGATCGTCCTGACCATCCCATTGAGGCGGGTTACATTTGCTGAACTTCTCATAGTAATACATCAGATCCCGAACGGGAGCAACAGGAGCCACCACTCCAGCCGGTGGTGCAGTAGCAGCACGTTCATCTAGCAGAGCTCGAACCTGATCAATGATGTTGGTAGTGACGTTTGGAATGATTTCATTGAAGGCGTTATTAAATTCCTCAGCAATGAGCTCCCTAACTTGAGCTAGTTGCGTTGCATTGAGACGAGCAGGTGGGGCCATCTATAGGTAATAAGAAAGGAATTGTTAGGACAGTTCAGCTTAAATATGTCTAGGAAGACGAAAACACTCAGCTTGTTCAAACTTATCAACCTTGCCCCGAGGCCAGAGTTGGCTCCAATATATTGAATAATAGGGGCCCTTCTAGTATTCAATATATAAGTTCCAATCCCAGCTCTGGGTCTAGTTTCAAAATTTTAAACTCGCTCTAGCCGTATAAATTATATTCTCTCGCATGGCAGTTCTAAAAGGTCTAAATCCTCACATGGTAGCTTCTAAAGGCATAAGAATTCTCATATAATTAGCACAAAAAGGCATGATTTCATAAGGCACTAAAGGCACACAATTCCTCACATGATAGATATTAGAACTAAAGGCATATAATTATCATCCTAGACTAGTTCTTGGGATATATCATAAATGGAATATCCTATTGTGTTTGATAAGTAATAAAATTTGAACTCATTAAACAAATAAATAAAACTTACTTGGCTGGCTGACTGGTACACTGTGACATCCTCACTGCTAGTCTTTAATGATAAAATTTTTTTATAAAAGTTTAAATTTGAGTCTAGACATCCCGAGGAAGGCCTAGTTCCCTCAAATGAAAGGCTCTGATACCAACTTGTAACACCCATTTTTTTTTTTTTTTTTTTTAAATAACACACAATAATTTGAATAGAAATTAACTTCACTTCATTAATTAAGAAAACCAATATTTATAAACCAATTTTAGAATGTAAAAGGAAATAATTCCAAAAACGGAAACTTTCTAAAAATGGAAATGTCTAAATGCGGAAATAACATAAAGGTCCCAAAACTTCTTGACTAGCAGTGTATCATCAGTGCTCCCGTCAGTCCTTCGCCTCTTTTATTTTAATACCTGAAAAATGTTAGGGAAACCGTAAGCACAAAGCTTAGTGAATTCAAACACAACATCATTCCAATATCCACAATTACTAGACCTAGGTTCAATTCATTTAATAATTAATCATAAGCTTGGAACGAATCCAAACTTACAAAGAGGCCTAGTAGGTTACCCTCATCCCACAAACAGGAGAGTATTGGGAAAATCTTACCCTCACCTCACATCCCGGAGGGTATTGGAGTAATTATACCTCACCACGCGCACCGTATAAAAACCGGATAATTGCTATGGTTACCTCATTTAAACATACAGTGCACATGTATAATTAACAATTTAAGCATGCTATAACAATATCAAATCATGTATATAAACATTTCACACACGT
>NZ_VCHY01000074.1 GCF_005877885.1 Labilibacter sediminis | reverse complement strand
AGACTCCAATGTCGACTTTATACAAGCTGGACCTAGACCTGGAAGGAAAATCTGTAGATCAAAAACACTACAGAGGCATGATAGGCTCTCTACTGTATCTTACTGCAAGTCGCCCCGACATCATGTTCGCTACATGTCTATGTGCGCGCTTTCAAGCAAACCCTAAGGAATCGCACATAGTTGCAGTCAAGAGAATACTCAAGTACTTGAGAGGAACTGCATCATTAGGAATCTTCTACCCTGCCAATGGTAACTTTCAACTTCAAGCCTTTACTGATTCAGACTATGGAGGTTGTAAGCTCGATCGAAAAAGCACATCAGGTAGTTGCCAGTTCCTAGGTGGTCGACTAGTCAGCTGGACTTCAAAGAAGCAGTCTTGTGTTTCCACCTCCACTGCAGAAGCTGAATACGTCGCAGCAGCCAGTTGTTGTTCTCAAGTGTTGTGGATGCAAACCCAATTAAGGGACTATGGTTTCAAAATGCAACAAGTCCCGATTTACTGTGATTCCAAAAGCGCTATCGCTATTTCTCACAATCCAGTAAATCACTCCATGACCAAACATATCGATATTCGATATCATTTTCTAAAGGACAATATTCAAAAAGGTCATATAGAACTTCATTTCGTTCCTACGGATGAAGAAACCGCTGATGTTTTCACAAAAGCCCTAGATGAGTCTAAGTTCCTTCACTTCTTAGGAAGACTTGGCATGCTAAATCCAGATTGCTTAGGCTTTTAAAACATCTCTCTTTCTTTTTAAATTTTTTATTTCTGTCTTTACTTTTCAAAAATCTCAAAAATACAAAAATAGAGTGTTTTTTTTATTTAATTTTTTTTTCAAAATTTCAAAAACAAAATATCATCTTGTCTACCCTGTGCATTTTTCTAGGGGGAACATTCCATGTTCCATTTCAATGATCAATTCTTTTCCCTATGCACAATTTCAGGGGGAACATACCATTTTCTATGGTTATGTTCCACAACAAGATGATTCCAAAAATATAATAAAATGTCTTGCACCTCTTCAAGTTACCCTAAGCTAACCTTATGGAAACGAATTGACAATGAATGACTCTTGAGAACTTGTAAGGATTATGTTTTTTATGAATCCTGTAACTAATAGTTTCATGACTCGATTTTCAGGTACTCATGTTCGACGAAAATTTCAAGTCATATTGTTTCTCAATTGCTGTGACGGTTCTACTTTCATAACCTTCATTGTTTATATTCTTTAATTCTCTTTAAACTTACTTATTTCCGCTAGAGATTTTATCTATTAGGGACATAAGGTTAGGAGGTTCAGATGAAAACAAAAACCCTTGTGAGGATTTGAGCCTCGTCTTCAGACGCTATGTGGATTTCATTTCTGGAGGGCAAAGGCATTTACGTGTGTTCTTAAAGGATTTACGTTTTAATACCTTGACACTATGTTCTCATCTTGCGTAGATATCAAAATGATCAAGGATAGTCCCTTCATTTGTTATAACATATAGACTCATTGTCTCATATGTCACCTATCCCCACCTGGCGTTTTACCCCTTCACCATTCTGGAGATCCCGAGATCCATCAACAATGTTTTCTAGATGCACATCTACGAGGCAGTACCTCCTTCGTCTAGAACAACATCAACAATCACCAGATCTTCCTGTTAGAAAAACGAAGATAAACGTCAGTTTGATATCTCACAACTTGAATGGATTCAACATCTAGATATATCCTCCAATTT
>NZ_VCHY01000072.1 GCF_005877885.1 Labilibacter sediminis | reverse complement strand
TGTCGGTGGTGTCGGAATCGTCGCTGCCGGCGGCGGTGAGCGGCGATGGTGATCCGGTGGTCGACGGTGGTTCAGAGGGTAGCCGGTGGGGTCCGATTTTAAGCCCTAACAACCCAAAGTTCAACCAATTTCACTCCATGGTTCTATTTTGAAGGTAAAACTTATAAACCCTAAGTTGTAAATGTTGAAATTGAATGTTTTGGGTTAAATGCATGTTGAAATTGGTTAGGGTTTTTGATTAATTGTGCTAAAAGAAGCTTGCATTGAGAATTTGAGTTCAAAAATCTTGAGGTTGAAGATGATGAATAGTAACAGTTGACTTTTTGTTGACTTTTTGGAAATTTGTCAAATTAGTGAAAGTTTCTTCATAAAAGTTGGTTTAATTGATTATTAGAACTTGTTTGCAAAAGATGAGATTAAATGGTTAAGTTTTAGAAAATTTGGACACTAATATGGAATTTACCAAATGATGAAAGAATTGAGAATTCACTTAGTTTGTGATCAAAATATGTTTTAGGATAAATGACAATGTTAAGCTAGCTATCTTGAACATGTTTGAACAACATTGGAATGGAATTAGCAATTCCACCAAGTTATAAACAAAAAGTAATAGTGCTGAATTTAAGTAAAAATATGTCCCGGGGGCTATGTTTGAGGCTAAATAGATTGAAATCTAGAGATCGGATAAAGAAACTTTCTGAATGAAATTTGTAAAGGACATAACAAAGAACACGTGAGAGTTGGAATCACTCAATTCCGACTTCATATGAGAGAGTTATGCATGTTCAAAGTTTGGCAAAATTATGCACATTGCTGAATCTGCAGAAATAAACTAAGTCTGGAAAATTTCTAAAAGTGATTTTATGCCATTTTCAAGGCTGCATAACTCGAGCTATACGAACTCAAATCAGTTGATTCTTGAGTCTAAAGTGTACTAGGGAATAAGAAGAAGAAGCAGGAACTGGAATCAACTAATTTGGAGGTCATATGAAGATTTTACGGGGGTCCAAAGTTGACCAAAAATGTGATTTTGTGCTGTCCAAATTTGTTGTTTTTAGGATTTTCTCAACTTTTTGACAAAAATGAGATCTTTTGATTAAATTAAGTAGTAATAGCTTAGATTAAATGAATAAAATACGGTTTTGGATGTTTAGCCAAGTTTTAGACAAAAAGAGACTAAATTGTCAAAATGGGACAAAAAGGGTAAAATTGGCAAATGAGCTTAAAGGGCTTTCTTAAACAATTTTAACCATTAAAGTTAAGTTAATATGATACTATAATGACTAGATTAAGTTAGTTATGCGGTAATTATGAGAAAATAGACATATTAAAGTAAAGATTGGTAATTTGAGTTTATAAGTGTTATTATACACATAATGAGATTAGTTGTATATTTGGTTGTTATTAGAGTCGTGTGAGACATAGTTGATGGCAAGGAGCCTCGGTACGGGTAAAGTCAGTGAGTTCTTCGGCTTAGGCCTTCCAGGTGAGTTCACTATGGATTGATTGAATGCTTTCATGATAACTTGTAATATGCTTTCTTTGTTGAACCTTGCCATGTTTATTGATATTGAGCCTTGCTTGTTCATTTGGATTCTTGATTCATGTAAGAGCACTAATATGTCATGTGCTAGTAAGACCACTAATATGTCATGTGGTATGATACCGGTATCCGTAAGAGCACTAATATGTCATGTGCTATTCCATGCTTTGGCTATGATTCTTTGATTGCTATGCTTTGATTTGCTTGCCT
>NZ_VCHY01000071.1 GCF_005877885.1 Labilibacter sediminis | reverse complement strand
GTCTACCTAAATAATATATTAGCTTAATTACGGCATCCCTCTTTGAGCTAATAGTATGAAATATGGATCCTAGCCTTAATAAAAAAATGGGTAATTATTTTTAAGGATTATCAAACTATTTAAAACTAATCTAAGATATCTACTTGAAATATTAAACCTCCTCATGAAAACACATATTATCCTTATAATCTTTTGATGGAGCTGTGTGGTTAACCGGCACATCAAACTAAGATTATGGTTGGATGTAATGTGACCCTCGCGATTCTCAAGCGTATCTTGAGCCGATGATCACGTGTTTTGCATGATACCTTCTTCCTCCTCGATCATCCTAATCTCACTTTAAACTCTCCACCCTAAAAGGTATATAACTCTAAAGCCATTTAATCCCTTAAGGCAAGTAGATTAAGAAAGGAATATTTGAATGTGGTCATGTTCACAAGTTGAAATGCTACATAGACAAATTGGAGAATCTTGTTAGACAA
The DNA here is from genome assembly GCF_005877885.1 of Labilibacter sediminis. Lineage (GTDB taxonomy): Bacteria > Bacteroidota > Bacteroidia > Bacteroidales > Marinilabiliaceae > Saccharicrinis > Saccharicrinis sediminis. Next base: position 1,359 of record NZ_VCHY01000071.1, on the reverse strand, counting down.
GATTGAGCTTCACGACATGTTGGACATTGTCGAAGCAAGTATGATGAATACTCGAAGCTCGAACTCCACCTCTCTTATCTTGGTCATTCAAACATAGTGATGCTAAAGTTTCTTGTCCCAAAAGGAATGGGAGAGGCCAAGGTTGGAAAGTCCAATCGAGACCTTAAAGAAATTTACTCACTAGTGATATGAATGAGACCATCGAATTCTATTGCTATAAAGGGGTATTGGAATTGTAGCTGCCCAAAACATCTTGAGGACTTGAAGAAAGTCAAGGTCAAGAAGTTTGACATCTCAAGTGTTTTATGATTGAACTCCATAGTCTATCAACTTTATATTCTTAGATCCTTGATACGAGATGTGATTTTATCACATGTGCTCATGTTAAAGGACTAGAGAATTGTAGAAAGTTGAAGCATGGAAAGCTGGAATTGATCATGAGAAACAGAAGTCTTACTTCTGTTACATGGATCGAGAATTCAAGCTAATGCTGACTAGTGGAATTCAAATTAGATTATTAGATTATTACGTCTAGCCATTATTGGCACGAAACAATATTTCATTTCTACGCATTTCACAAGGATGTTTTTATAAGGAAATTTTGGTTTATAAAATGGTTCTTTTGTTTCAAAACTTATCCTTGTAATGGTAAATATGAAATTGTTTGTTTGCGTTTATGAGAGTAATAATGTAATCTTAAGTTTTGATTCTTCCAAAATGTATTGTTTGTGGAATCGTCATCTATACCAAATAAAGAAGAACGCATCACCAAGTTCCAATGGATAGGATCTTGGAATCATTTGATTGGATCAGATGATGAATGCAAGTCTTGCTTGATTGGCAAGATGACTTAATTACCATTCATAGGAAACTATGAAAGAGGTAATGATCTGTTGGAACTTATCCACAACAGTTTTGTGTGGACCGTTCAGATCTTCCACAAGACATGATGAACAATACTTCGTTACATTTACTGATGTTTCAGTGAATCTGATGGTGAACGAATTGGAAAATCAACTGGGCAAGAATGTCTAAGTTTAGAATTCAACGATCATCTTAGGAACTGTCACATAGTGTCACAGTTATCTTTTCTTAGAATGCCACGTTGCAATGGTATTGCTAAGAGAAGAAATCGAACATGTTGGACATGGTTCGATCCATGATGAGTCGGGCTGCATCTCCTATATGAATATGGAGTTATACTCTAAGAAATTACCACTCGTATCTTAAACCTCATACGAACTAAGAAAGGTTGCCTAGACACCATCTGAGATGTGAAGTAGGGATTCATCCCTGACTGGCACAGTCTGAGTTTTGTAAGGTCTTCGTTTCATACCAAGACTTACAACAAACTTAAAT
>NZ_VCHY01000070.1 GCF_005877885.1 Labilibacter sediminis | reverse complement strand
CTTACTCAATTCTTTTAATATTCCTGAATCTAGTTATAAAGATAACGTACTCACTATCACAAATACTTGTACAGCCATGACTCACATGCTTAGTGATGCTAATGAGAGGGCAAACAATGTCAGAGATTCCCTGTGTGAGACCACTGCCAAGTACGAAGAATTAAGGACCAAGTGTGCCAAGTTAGAATCTAGAGTAGATGAGTTAGGAGATGATGTAATCAAAATGCGTAGAGAGAACATTATTTTGTTGAAACAACGCAACATTTTTTGTAATACTGCTCGTCGATTGCATGCTTATATAACTCGTGTTTATCACTCTTGCTCCGTCTCTAAAGAACAACACAAACGTCTTTTACCTTTCACCACGATGCCTATCACTGATAATAACAAACTAAACTTTGATTGCGAAAGTATTGTGTCAATGGAAGAAATTCCCAACAATACTTACGCTCATGGAGTAATCGACTGTGAAGTTTTGGACACGGATGAATTGTTGGAAATAGTTAACCTTGCGTTGTCCAAAAAGGAACAGAATGAAATTCTTCATAAATCAGAGCAAAGTGTTGAAACATCAAAGATCGATTTGGATAATATTGAAAATGTGAGAAATTTGGATAAGGTTATAGTTGAGGACATAACTGGAAAAGAACAAGTTTTTGATAGTGACGATGAAAGTGAGCTTGCAGAAATTGATTGCTCAGAACCAGTAATTTTTCCTAGTTTTCCAAAAGATCCTCGTTGCTCAACGTCTGGCACTAAACCAGATGGTGAACAAAAGGATGATTTTCCTGACAAAGCAAACGTAAACAAGGAAACAAAGGAATGGTTTCATCCAGTAACTGGAAAATCTATCAAGAAAATTGAAAAATCTGTTGTCATTGAACCCAAGTATGTCCCCACTAAACTCATGTCCAGCGACCATCCAAATTTCAAAAACATCAAAAAGAAAGAAAAGAAAAATCTTATTGAGATTGCATCTGTTTACCCACGAAAGGCACGTGTTCCTAATAACGTTTACAAGAGACAACACTGTGATCACATAGAATCTAAGGAGTTGAACAATTTAGTGAAACGTGACAATCAAAGGTATGAGAAGGAAACACTTTGGAAAAAGCCTTACAAGGAGTTTCAGAACAAACGGACTTCATGGAACAATAAATTCCATAATGAGCGTGACCTAGATCAACGTAAGCATGGAATAGGTAGCGTGGACCCCAACGCTAAGCTCAAGTCTAAGTCTGATCCAATAGTGAACACTCAATATCATCCTTACAACGCATCTCAGAATAGAACTCAAAATAGGACTCAGGATCCTAGAGGACGCAGTAATGGTAGTTACCCTAGACACAACACTTCTAGGAACAACCATCAAAATAAGAAAGTGAAGAATGAACGTAGGCCAGAAACTAATCCAAACGTTAGTTCACATGCAAAATCTAGGAATACTAACGTTGCTTACAATCATTCTTCTACTGCGTTTCATGCTAAAAATGCTCAGAAAAATAAATCACGTTTTAACTCTCATCCATCGCATGTTAACTCAAATAATGCTCAACGCAATCAACCAACGGTTCAAAAGCCCAAGGGTCCAACGCAATCCAACGTGAATGCGCAACCTAAAGCTCAAAAACCTAAGGTACTTGCGCAACAAAAAGTTAATGCGAAAAAGAGTCCAAATGCGCAACATAATACTCACGCCAAGAAAACCAAACATAATGCGCATAACTATTCCAAAAATGAATTTTCAAATAAAAGGAATTTTTATGAGAAGGTAACTAAGAAGAATCATTACTGGAAACCTATTCATGTTGTAACTGATGACTATGGTTGCACCATAAGAATCATTTCAATAGAAGA
>NZ_VCHY01000007.1 GCF_005877885.1 Labilibacter sediminis | reverse complement strand
GAAACAAGTTAGTTTACGCCTTGATTGGCAGTAGTTTCATTACGTAATAGGTTTTCTAACGCATATTGCGGGTTAAAGCGAAATCCCTGAAGTTTATTTCTGCAATTTTGCATTGCATATGAATATATTATTAATTTGTGCTTGATGCAAGAACAGGATTTAATTGCTCGGGTCATTAAAGGAGACAAAAAGGTTTTTAAACAACTGTTTGAAAAACATAAACAAATGGTGTTTCAGACAGCCTTGGGTTTATTGCACCATAAAGATTGGGCAGAGGATGTTTTGCAGGAGGTATTTATAGAAGTTTATCAAAGTATCCATACATTTCGTGGTGATTCAAAGTTTACTACCTGGCTGTATCGTATTGCTGTAAATAGAAGCCTGAACTATTTAAGGAGTCATAAAAATCGGAGCAAACATATTTCACTTGTTGAAAATGAAAAATCATCCGGGATAAATAAATTAGAAAGTGCTGATTCTTTCGATCCACAGAAAAAATTAGAACAAGTAGAAAATGCTCATGCCCTTCATCTGGCAGTGAATTCCTTGCCGGAGAACCAAAGAATAGCTTTTGTATTAGCTAAATATAATGACCTGTCTTATGCAGAGATTGCCGAAACAATGCATACTTCTGTTTCTTCAGTAGAATCATTGTTGTTTCGTGCAAAAAAGGGACTTCAAAAAAAATTACTCGAATTTTATAAAAAAAGTTGATTTACACCGCAAGTTTTTAATGCGGACTGTGACATATATAAAACAAGATAAAAAAAGGTTTGAATTATGTTACAGTTTAAAAAAATGTCAGGTAGATCTAAGTACCTGTTTCTTTTTGTATTACTATTTTCTTTTTCAGGTTTATTTGAAACCAGAGCATGTGATATATCCTTCGATGTGGTAGATAACGTTAAAGAAGTCTACGAGGAGGGGGATATATTGGTTGTTAAAGTTAAAATTCTGTTTACTCATCGTGTTTGTCCGGAAGGAATAAAAGCTACCAAATTCACCTATGATGGGATGAAGATTTTAGGTGCCACCCAATGGAAGGAAACACGAGTTGGAACTTACGAAAGAAAATTAAAGATAGAAATCACGAAGCCGGACAAAGGACTTAAGCTAAATGCAGTAAGAACATGCGATAAGGATGGAGGATCAGGAAGTATTTCTTTTAACGCCGATAAGTAATCAAAAATTACCATTAGGTCATGAGAAAATTATTAAGTATAGGTGTTCTATCGGTAATTATGCTTTCGGTTTCGGGAGTAGCGCTTGGTCAAAATGACGAATTTGACTCATTTGATGAATTTGAACAGATAGATAAATCAGAAGGTGAATTTCCGGAATTTGAAGAAACAGATGAGTTCGGTGAATTAAATCAGACGGAAATATCTGCTGAATCAGGTTGTTCACAATTCTGCGCTAATGCAGAAGGATGTTCCGGAAGTTCAGGTAAAAGTACATTATGGGTGTTGGGCATATTAGCAGCAACAGTGCTCACAGGTTTTTTAGTAAGGTTTAAATCACTAAAGATGTTAAGAGGTGTTACTCTTGTTGTGGCTCTGGTGATTTTAGGATTTTATAAAGGTGGTTGCCCTTGTCCAATCATGAGTTTTCAACATAGTGTTCTATTTGTTTTAGGAGAATCTGTAGAGTGGCAAAAAATGTTATGGTTTCTGGGGCTTATTCCAATAACATATTTATTGGGAAGAGTATGGTGTGGATGGGTTTGTCATTTAGGAGCCTTGCAGGAGTTTATTTTTATTCCGGGCAGAGTTAAGATACTTCAAAGCGAGAAAGCCCAGCGGGTTATGCGTTACATTCGGATTATACTTTTAGTAACTCTGGTTGCTCAGGTTGTTCTTACTCGTACCAATTTGTTTAAAATTATTGATCCTTTTAAAGTCGCATTTAACCTGTATTCATCGAATATTACAGCTTGGATATTGCTTGGTTTGTTACTTCTATCGTCTGTTTTTATTTATCGTCCTTTTTGTAAAACAGTTTGTCCAGTAGGACTAATATTAGGGTGGGTGAGTAAAATTCCCGGAGCTTCAGTTATTGGCCTTAAGGATAAGTGTACCGGATGTGTTAGTTGTAATAATTCGTGTAAAATAAGGGCTATTACACGAGATAAAAAGTTCAGTCAGCTGGATAATCAGGAATGTATTGCTTGTGGTGAATGCATTCAGAATTGCAATAAAGAAAGCTTAAATTTTTTTAGAAAAAACAAACAGCATGAAGATAAGATTTTGTGCAAGCGGGCATAATATATTGCTCTGGGTAGCGCTAATTATGTCATCACCAGCAATGGCTCAGAATGCGTGTAAGTCTAACTTGGGTTCACATTTTAAATCAAATGGAGATACGCGTTTTTCATGGGCGGCCGAGCTAATGGTTGGTCAGGGAGTAATGACAGAACGCACTTTCTCAAATACAATGGTTAATGCAGGCTTTAATTTCTCAACTGAGGATTTTAAGCATCAGTTTTATTTGGAAGGAACCCTAAAATACTGGTGGAATACAAAGCCTGGAGCTGTAGGTGGAAAATCCGGATCAGGAGAACATTATTCCTCATTTTCATCACCTGCAAAGAAGCATCTGGGTTTCAGGGAGCTATTTTATCAGTATAAAAGAGAAAACACATTCTTTAAATTAGGTATACAAACCTATGTTTCTCCCGATTATTTTTTAGTTGATGAGCGTCTGATTGGAGCTAGTTATCAGCATAAATTTGGAGCATTTACTTTTAATGCAATGCTGGCAACATCACATAGAAATATTGCCAGAATGCAGAATGTTTGTGGAACCAGGCATGTATATCAACTGCTGAGAGGAGGCAGGGTTGATTTTATTGGCGACAGGTTGTTGGAATCCAACTTATACCTCATGTCGATGAATTATAAACCAGGCAATAAAGCACCTGTTAATATGTCTTCAAAAGATGATGATGAATTTTCAGAGTTTGAAAGTTTTGATGAGTTTTCAGATGGTATATCAAAAAAAGAATCTGTTTTAAAAGAGATAGGACTGGCATACTATCAGGAGTTTGGTGATATATTTCATCAAAGTAAGTATTATGGAGCAATGTATTCTACGTTGAACTTACCCTTGGATATTTCATTAAAATTAGAAGGTGTTTATCAATATATATCAACTGAAAATGTAGGTTTGATTTACTCCGGTTTATCAAGGTATTTCAAATTAGATAAGTCAAACCTAAAGCTTGAAGGAGGATATTTTTATAAGACCAGATCTGATGTTCCTTTTTATCCTACTTTCTCTAATATGTTTATCGGAGAAGTTATTCGAATGGATAGCCGGGAGATGCCCCTTACATATGCGGATGTGATATTTGGATTGCAGAATAAGCTTAAAACATATTTACGCTTAGGAGGGGCATATCAGGTAAACGGGAATAATTCAAATGAAATTGATTTAGAAATAGGGAGTCGTGTTTGGAAAAAAATGCGTGCCTTCACAACCTTTAGCAGAATTGAGTCAGACGTATTATATGATACATACTACATGGGGAAATTAGAAATTCGAATTACTCTATAATGATATAAAAATGGATTCAAGAAGAAAATTTTTAAAAAAGAGCGGTGCATTGCTTGTAGGGTCTTCGTTGTATGGATCTTTAATGGGCCTTGCCAGTTGTGATAAAAATGGGATTAGTCCTTTTTCAGTTTATAAAGTAAGCGATGATCTTTGTAGTGGATGTGGCGACTGCTATGATGCCTGTGATTTTGATGCAATAAATTTGCCTCAGAAATCAAGTTATTCCATAATCGTTGATAATTGTAGTGCCTGCAGAAAATGTATACCAACATGTGATCCGAATGCAATAACTATAGCAGGGGCTATTCATTCTATAATTGTAGAAAAATGTACTCAATGCAAAGAATGTGTGCCCTTCTGTCCTGAGGGATCAATCTTAATTCCTGATATAGTTTATTCTATAGATGAGGAGTATTGTATCGGTTGTGGAGACTGTATCACAGCATGTAAATCAAAGGGAGCTGACTGTATTGTTTATGAGAAGGAGGAGTATTCAGTTCGAAACAAATGTGCAAACAAATCCTGTAGTAATCAATGTATGGCAGCTTGTTCCGAAGGAGCCATTACAAAAAGTGGTTCTATGGCAGTCATTGATGATGAAAAATGTACCAAGTGTGGAAAATGTGTAGGTGCCTGCCCTCATGAGGCTATTAATCCGGCTAAAGTGAATATTTTAGCCAATGACTGTAGCCAATGTGGGGCATGCTACACAGCTTGTGAATTTAAGGCTGTTAATAAGGAAGTTAATGGTAATATCACAGTATCTTCAATTGATGAATCAACATGTGTTAATTGTGGAATATGTATTGATTATTGTAAAGAAGAAGCCATTGTTGCAAGTGACGCTGATAACAATGTGATTACACAAATCAATGCGGAAAAATGTAATGCTTGCGGTAATTGTTTTAATGTCTGTCAGGATAATGCTATAGCAAAAAAAGAATTTAAAGCATCTGTTATTTCAGAAAATTGTAAAATATGTGGTGAATGTAAAGATGTTTGTACCTTTAATGCCATAAATCAACAATGATGTTATGAACTGTAATAGAGTTGAAGAAAACATACTTGATTATTTAGATCATGAGCTTGATGAAGATACTTTTTCACAGATTAGTAAGCATATAGCTGAATGCGCTGTTTGCAGGAAGATGTATGATCAAGTGAGCACAAGCTATGGAGCAATTTCAGAGGAAAAGAAAAGTGTTCCGGGGGATATGCTGTTTGACTCTATTTTACAGGAAATAAATCATACAGAAGAGGTCGTTAAAAAAAGAGTATTGTTGTTTCCAATCGTTCGTCCTCTTCTTGCAGTGGCAAGCATAGCTTTGGGAGTATTACTGGGAACCCAGGTGTTTAAAGTAATTCAGTTGCGAAATGGGAGTGTTGAGTTTGAGCAGAGCGACTTTTATTATTTTAATGATATGGGGCACGAATCAATAGAATATAACCTTATGGTTGACTAATAACTTTAAAGATGAACAAAAAATCAGAGTTTTATAAATGGGGTTTTTATTCTCTTTTATTTGTTGTTTTAACAACAGTGGTTACACTTTTTGTTATCAATAAACAAGAAATAAAGCATCAAAAGCTAATGGAGCAGGTTGAGCCTCGTCAGTATGGATGGGGTAGATATTATCGAGAGCAATTAAACTTGAACCAGGAACAGCATATTAAGTTTAGGGAATACCGAAGAACATTTCATCCAATAGCCCATGGAATAGCTGATGAAATGACCCAGGTTCGGGAAAAAATATTTGAAGAGTTAAATAGTAAGCATCCGGATTCATTAAGATTGAATAAACTCTCAGATAAGATAGGGGAGTTACATTCAAGTTTAAAAAAGCATACCAATAAGTACTATCTGGATATGAAGAATATTTGCAATGAAGAGCAACAGGTCAAGTTATATGCAATTTTTCAATTGATGAATGACAGTGATTTTGCAAGTCATCCGGTAAAGTCTCAGAAAAATGGAAAACAGTTGCGTCATAAGCATAAAGAAGAGCAGCTGGATCAAAAAGATGTATTTGAAGACCTATAATATAACTTCCTTTTTATTGAGTAAAAAATAGCTATATAGGATTTGTAATACTTTAACCCGGATTATGTATTAGAACTTCGTCATGAACATTGAATGCACAATAAAACAGGGCTTTACTGAAACGAGGCATAGCATCGCTCTGGTGAGTTGAAGTGAAGCAACAAAGTGTCTTGTTTTGAAGTGATTTCAATGTGTAATAGATTTTCTAATGCATATTGCGGGTTTAATGTAGTTATTCATGACAGCATGATTATTCTATAGTCTTTGTTGGTTCGATTTTAAATAATACATTATTAGAGCAAAGATTTTTAATTATAAAACAATTTCGTTTATGGTCTGTTATAGAGTGTAGTAATAACCCTTATAACATTAGAATAACCATGGATTTTAAAACGACCTACATGGGAGTTGAGCTAAAAAATCCCATTATTGTTGGAGCAAGTAATTTGGTTACTGACATTAAAATGGCTCAAAAACTCGAAGAAGCAGGAGCAGCTGCTATCGTGTATAAATCACTTTTCGAAGAACAAATTCACCTTGAAGAAGCTGAGTTAGATGAAGATCTACACCAATATGATGAACGAAATGCAGAAATGACTTCCCTTTTTCCGCATGTTGAGCACAGTGGCCCTAAAGCACATCTGATAGCCTTAAAAAAATTAAAGGAATCTGTCTCAATTCCTGTTTTTGCCAGCTTAAATTGTTTATATGATGTAAGTTGGGTAGAGTATGCGAAATACATTGAAGAAACAGGTGTTGATGGTTTAGAACTTAATTTCTATCATACCATATCCGAAGGGCAAAAAGCTTCTGTGGATATTGAAAAAGAGCAGGCTGAGGTGCTTAAAAAAGTTAAATCAGCTTTAAAGATCCCTGTAAGTGTTAAGTTAAGTCCATATTATTCAAATACCTTAAATGTTATCAGAAATTTTGACTTAGCGGGGACAGATGGTTTTGTATTGTTTAATCGACTCTTTCAGCCTGATATTGATATTGATGCTGAGGAACTTAAAATGCCATATAACTTAAGTAGTAAAAATGACAACAGAATTTCGGTAAGATATGCAGGCCTGCTGGCAGGAAAGGTACAAGGATCAATATGTGCAAATAACGGAATTCATGATGCAGAAGATTTAATCACTGTTTTATTGGCAGGAGCCGATGCTGTTCAGGTTGTGAGTACCATTTACAAAAATGGTTTGGTTCAGATAACCACGATGCTTGAAGATTTGGCTGTGTGGATGAAAAATAAAGGGTATACTAAATTAGACGATTTTAAGGGCAAATTATCTAAGGATAATATCAAGGAGCCATATGCATACAAAAGGGCTCAATATGTTGATTATTTAATGAAATCAAAGGAGATGTTAAAGCATTATCCGGTCTGATAACCTGAGTTCGATTAAAATTATAGAGCTCAGATTTCATTAAATGATTAATTTACAATGTAAATTTTTGAGGCATAGCACCGCTATGGTGAGTTGAAGCAAGTGAGTAAAACGATTTGTTTTAAAGTAGTTTCAATGTGCAATAGATTAGCTAATGCATATTCCGGGTTAAAGCCAATTTCGCAAGAGATTGGCTTTTTTGATGTTTAACATACGGTTTAAGGTATATTCTTTTCATTTTATATGTCTCGTAATTTTAAAAGTAAATGAGAGTAGGTTTCTAATTAAGGGTTGTTGTGATGTTTGTGTTTGATATTTAATAAGTTGTGAAAGGGTGTGTTTTTCTTTGATGTTTCTGGTTTTGGTTGTAACAATTTTAAATGATGTTATTTAAAATCCTTCTGAATTCTAGGGTCAACTATTTTAAAAGTCGCAAAAAATGACTTTCTTTATTAACACAGTTAAATGAATTATCCCAAAATTCAACTAATTCTAATTTTTAAAATTCCTTAATTATGGCTGTAAAAAGAGTTTATACCTTCGGTAACGGAGAGGCAGAAGGACAAGCAGATATGAAAAATCTACTTGGAGGAAAAGGTGCTAATCTGGCAGAGATGAATCTGATTGGTGTTCCTGTTCCTCCCGGCTTTACCATTACCACAGAAGTTTGTACCGAGTATAATGCACTTGGAAAAGATGCTGTTGTTGATTTGTTGAAAGCTGACGTTGAAGCTGCAATAAAAAACATTGAGTCTTTAACAGAAACTTCTTTTGGAGATAAAAATAATCCATTGTTAGTATCAGTTCGTTCCGGAGCAAGAGCTTCAATGCCTGGTATGATGGATACAGTGCTTAATTTAGGATTAAATGATGATTCGGTTGAAGGGATAGGGATTAAATCGGGTAATAAGCGTTTTGCCTGGGATTCATATCGTCGTTTTGTACAAATGTATGGCGATGTGGTTTTAGGTATGAAACCTGAGTCTAAGGAGGAGATCGATCCTTTTGAAAGGATTATGGAAGAGGTGAAGGAAGCAAAAGGGGTTGATTTAGATACTGATCTTGATGTTGCTGATTTAAAAGAGCTGGTTACCTTATTTAAGGCTGCGGTTAAAGAACAAACAGGTCACGATTTTCCGGAAAGTGCATGGGAGCAATTATGGGGAGCTGTTATGGCAGTTTTTGATAGTTGGAACAATGATAGAGCAATATTATATCGTCGTTTAGAAGGTATTCCTGATGAGTGGGGTACCGCGGTTAATGTTCAGGCAATGGTATTTGGTAACATGGGTGATAACTCTGCTACAGGTGTTGCATTTACAAGAGATGCAGGAACAGGAGAAAATGTATTTAATGGTGAGTATCTGATCAATGCACAAGGTGAAGATGTGGTGGCAGGTATTAGAACGCCGCAACAAATTACCAAAGAGGGCTCGCTTAGGTGGGCTGAACTTCAGGGTGTTCTTGAAGTAGACAGAGCAGAAATGTATCCAAGTCTGGAAGAAGCGATGCCCAAGGTATATGCTGAGTTAGATGCGGTACAAGAAAAGTTAGAGAAGCATTATCAGGATATGCAGGATCTTGAATTTACTGTTCAGGATGGTAAGTTATGGTTACTTCAAACGCGTAACGGTAAACGAACCGGAGCAGCTATGGTGAAGATTGCCATGGATCTTTATCGCGAAAAAGTGATTGATGATAAAATGGCTTTAATGCGTATCGAGGCGAATAAGTTAGATGAGTTATTGCACCCTGTTTTTGATTTGGAAGCCATAGGTAGTGCCAATGAATTAGCTAAAGGATTACCAGCATCTCCTGGTGCAGCAACTGGTCAAATTATATTCTTTGCAGATGAGGCAACTAAGTATCCGGAAACAATCTTAGTGAGGATTGAAACTTCACCGGAAGATTTAGAAGGAATGTTAGTAGCTAAGGGTATTTTAACTGCTCGTGGAGGAATGACTTCTCATGCTGCAGTAGTAGCCAGAGGTATGGGTAAGTGTTGTGTTTCAGGAGCCGGAGCCCTAAAAATAGATTATAAAGAAAGAACTTTACGCATTGATGGTAATGTGTATAAAGAGGGAGACTGGATTTCCTTAAACGGATCTACCGGTAAAGTGTATTCAGGAAGAGTGAAAACACGCCAGCCTGATTTGGACGGAGATTTTGGTACTATCATGGATTTCTCTTCTAAATACACCAGGATGAGTGTGCGTACCAATGCTGATACTCCTAAGGATGCAAAAGTGGCACGAGACTTTGGTGCCCATGGTATCGGACTTTGTAGAACGGAACATATGTTCTTTGAAGGGGAGCGTATTAAAACAGTTCGTGAGATGATTCTTTCATCAGATGAAACAGGGCGCAGAGCAGCATTGCAAAAGCTACTTCCTTATCAACGTGAAGATTTTGAAGGAATTCTGGAAGCCATGGAGGGATATGGAGTAACCATACGTTTACTGGATCCTCCATTACATGAGTTTGTTCCACATACTGAAGCGGCTCAACAAGAGATGGCCAAAGAAATGGGTATTAGCCTGGCAGAAGTAAAAACTAAAGTTTCAGATTTATCGGAGTTTAACCCAATGTTAGGGCATAGGGGCTGTCGTTTAGGAAATACCTATCCTGAAATTACTGAAATGCAGGCCAGAGCAATTATTGAGGCAGCCATTAATTTAAAGGCCAAGGGTATTACTACCAAGCCTGAAATTATGGTTCCGTTAATTGGTACAGTTGAGGAATTTAAAATGCAAGCCGAAATTATTCACAAAACCGCTGAACTAATCTTTTTAGAAAAAGGAACTAAGGTTGAGTATATGGTGGGTACAATGATTGAAATTCCTAGAGCTGCATTAACTGCAGATCAGGTTGCTGATGTGGCAGAATTCTTCTCGTTTGGTACAAATGATTTAACGCAAATGACATTTGGTTACTCTCGTGATGATGCCAACAAATTTCTGCCAATTTATATTGAAAAAGGAATTCTTAAGAATGATCCTTTCCAAATATTAGATCAAACAGGAGTGGGTCAATTGGTTGAGATGGGAACAAAAAAAGGTCGTTCAGTGAAAAAAGACCTTAAAGTTGGTATTTGTGGAGAGCATGGTGGTGAACCAAGTTCAGTAGAGTTTTGCGATACCGTAGGAATGGATTATGTTTCTTGTTCTCCTTTCCGCGTGCCGATTGCAAGAGTTGCTGCAGCTCAGGCCAATATTAAAAAGAATGGTTAACCAGAAATAAAGTAAATCTTAAAAAGCGGGCTATCTTTCATTAGCCCGCTTTTTTATTGAAATTAACTGAAGGTAGTTTATTTCAGATATCTGTATCCCAAGAGTAACACATCATCCAGTTGTTCGTTGTGTCCCATCCACTCATAGAAGTATTCTGAGAGTAATTTCTTTTGTTCTTTCATATGAAAAAAGCTATTGCTTGAAAGGGCTTGTTTAAAATTACCAAGCATCATCTTTCTATTATCGGCACCCCCAAACTGATCTGCAAATCCATCTGAAAACATATAAATACAATCTCCTTCAGAAAGTTTTATGCGTTGTTTAGTAAAGGGTTTTTGCGATGGATATAAACCAACAGGCATTCTGTCACCTTTAAATTCTATTAATTCATGGTTGCGCACCAGGTATATTGGCCGATTTGCGCCAGCAAAGTCCATGCAGTCATTGTTAGGATCAATAAGAACAATAGAAGCATCAAGTCCGTCAGAAATATCTTCATTACCATCACTGTTAAAAGCAGAGGTTATATTCGTTCTAAGTTGATTAAGTATTTCATGGGGCTCATATTTATTCTCAAGGTTAATTATTTCATTGATAAAAGCCATGCTCATCATGCTCATTAGAGCACCGGGAACACCGTGCCCTGTGCAGTCTGCAGCTATTAGAAGTAATTTGTTACCAATTTTATTTACAAAGTAAAAATCACCGCTAACAATATCCCTCGGCTTATAAAAAACAAAATACTCTTTTAATACCTGATTTAAATATCGGTCATGTGGTAAGGTGGCCTGCTGTATTTTTTGCGCATAATAGATGCTGTCAGTAATGGTGTCGTAAATTTCCTCAATTGATTTAAGGTAGAGGGAGTTGTTATCTAACGATTTTTTGTACTTAAGTTGTGTAGAAACCCTTACTCTTAATTCATCAAAATGAAATGGTTTAGCGATAAAATCAACAGCACCAACACCAAAGCCCTTAACCAAACTTTCAGGGTCACTTTTAGAAGTAATAAAAATAACGGGGATTTCACTGGTTGAGCTGTCTTCTTTTAATATTTTACAAACCTCATATCCATCCATCCCTTTCATTACAATATCCAATAAAATTAAGTCCGGCTTTTTAGTTCCTTTGGCTATCCTTAAAGCGTTTTCTCCGGTAGTTGCAGCTATACAATTATATTCTTTTAGCGCTTCGCCTAAAGTTTGAATATTTGTTTTGGAATCATCAACAATTAATATTTTTTGAGGATCAGGAGTAAACATAGTAAAATTAGTTATAGTACTATAAGTTAGTGAATTTCGTGATACTTTGAGTAGTTTTTTGACCTTAAGCCGGAATAAGTATTTTGAATTGGGGTGAGAATTTGAAATATGTCGGTTTTAGATGAAGAGATTTTTTACTTACATCAAGTATTGTCGATAGGTTTCTCCTAATCCGCTTTTAATTTTATTATTTTTGCATTCGAATACATAGCTGTTTTAGCGTAAATAAAGATAAATTGATATATCCAGAATTATTTGAAGAGAAGATACGGTTTAATCGTGTAAGAGAATTGGTTAAGGAACATTGCCTAAGCTCAATGGGTAAAGAACGTGTTGATGAAATGCGATTTGTAACCCTCCATGATGTGATTACAAGATGGGTAAACCAAACCAATGAGTTTAAACGTATTTGTGTTGAAGAATCATCTTTCCCAACGAGTTATTACATTGATGTAAGAGGGCCTCTAAACCGAATTAAGGTTGAGGGACTGTTTTTGGAAGAGAGAGAAATGTTTGATCTCAGGCGCTCTTTAATGTCGGTTAAGGATATTATTCGTTTTTTTAAAAATAAGGAAGAGCAGAATTTATATCCTTACTTGCGTGATATAGCATCAAAGGTGATGGTGTATCCTTATATTTTTGAACGTATTGATGGTATCTTAAATAAATTTGGAAAAATAAAGGATAGTGCTTCGCCCGAACTGGCTCGTATTAGAAACGAAATGGTAAAAAAGCAAAGCAGTGTTTCGCGAAAAATGGCCTCAATATTGAGTCATGCGCGAAAGGAGGGTCTGGTTGAAGCTGATACCAATGTGGCTATTCGAGATGGTCGGGCAGTAATCCCGGTGCCTGCAGGTAACAAGCGCAAGCTGAATGGTATTATTCATGATGAATCTGCAACAGGGAAGACCTCGTTTATTGAGCCGGTGGAAATCGTTGAAATCAATAACGAGATTCGGGAGTTAGAGTATGCGGAGAAGCGTGAGATCAATAGAATTTTAATTGCTTTTTCAGATAGTATTCGACCATACCTGGATGACCTTATTTTTTCGTATGATTTTTTAGGTATTATGGACTTTATACGTGCAAAAGCAAAATTTGCACTTCAAATAAATGCTTGTCTGCCAACAATGGTTAATCATCCTGAGGTTAACTGGGAAGATGCAGTACATCCTTTGTTATATCTTCAGCATTCTGCTGAGGGAAAAGAAGTTGTGCCATTAACTATCCAGCTTAATAAAGAGCAAAGGATAGTATTGATTTCGGGACCCAATGCCGGAGGTAAGTCTGTATGTTTACAAACAGTTGGTTTGGTACAGTATATGTTTCAGTGTGGATTGTTAGTGCCCATGGACGAAAGAAGTACCATAGGAGTGTATAATCATATCTTTATTGATATTGGTGATCAGCAATCAATGGAGAACGACCTTAGTACTTATAGTTCTCACTTGTTAAACATGAAACATTTTCTAAAGTTTGGAACAGCTGAAACTTTAGTGTTGATAGATGAGTTTGGAACAGGTACAGAACCTGCTCTTGGAGGAGCAATAGCTGAGGCTGTGCTTAAGCAGTTTAATCAAATGAAAATTAATGGTGTAATTACAACGCACTATACTAACCTTAAGCATTATGCTTCAGGAGTTGATGGAATTGAGAATGGGGCTATGCAGTTTGATACGCATCAAATTAAACCTTTGTTTAAATTATTGATTGGTCAGCCGGGTAGTTCTTTTGCTTTTGAAATTGCACGTAAAATTGGCCTTCCGGAAGACTTACTGGATAATGCAAAAAAACAAATAGGGGAAGATCATATTAACTTCGACAAGCATCTTAGAGAAATTGCCCGAGATAAAAGATATTGGGAAAAGAAACGTGATAATATCCGAAGAAAGGATAAGCAGTTAGAGGATGTGTATGATAAGTATCTGACCCAACTGGAGCAGAGTAAAAAAGAGAAAAATAAAATTCTGGAAAAGGCTAAGCGTGAAGCTGAGGATTTGATGGCTACTGCCAATAAAAGAATTGAGCGTACCATCAGAGAAATTAAGGAAAGTCAGGCCGAGAAGGAGCGAACAAAAAAAGTCAGAGCTTCATTAAATGATTTTAAAACACGGTTAGAAAAACAGGATGATGCCCAAAAAGGAAAGATTGATCGCGAGATTGAACGAATAAAAAACAGGCAGAAACGAAAAGGAGAAAAGAAAGAGGAGCTGCTTGATGAAATCAATGAGGTTAAAACAGAGTCATCCTCAGTAAAAAGTGTTAAGTCTAAAGAAAAGGTTAAAGACGATGGCATAATTAGAAAGGGTGACAAAGTAAAGCTTGAGGGACAAACTTTACCCGGAGAAGTAATGGAGGTAACCGGTAAAAATGCACTGGTAGCCTTCGGTCACTTAATAACCAATGTGAAAATTGCCAGGTTACAGAAAATAAGCAATAAGCAGGTAAAACAAGCCATGAGGGCCATGAACCAGCCTAGTTTAGGGGCTAACCTGGCCGAAACAGTGCGAACACGAAAGTTGTCATTTAAAGCTGATATTGACGTTAGAGGGCAACGGGCCGAAGAAGCCATTCAAATTGTAACCAATCATATTGACGATGCGGTGATGTGTGAAGTTGGAACCGTTAAAATATTACATGGTAAAGGAAATGGAATATTACGTACGATGCTAAGAGAGATGTTGAGTACAATGCCTCATGTTAAACGTTTCAGAGATGAGCATATTCAGCAGGGCGGAAGTGGAATTACAATAGTTGAGATAGATATTTAAAAATGAACGATTTGGTGAAGTAAAAATCTCCTTTAATAATTTAAATGCAACTCTAAATATTTTAAATTAGTAATATATTTATCTAATATAGTATACCAATGACCGCAGATATTCAACTTTTAACTTTAACTGCAGCATCAGCAGGTTTTATTCATACAATTGTAGGACCCGATCATTACCTGCCTTTTACATTGATAGGTAAAGCTCGCAACTGGAATATCTCAAAGGTTATTGGTTTAACTTTAATTTGTGGTGTAGGACATATTTTGAGTTCGGTAATTTTAGGATTGCTGGGTATTTTTTTCGGGATAGGTCTGGAAAAAATAAATTTTATTGAATCTTCGCGTGGAAATATTGCGGCCTGGGCATTGATTGCATTTGGACTGGTTTATGCTATATGGGGGCTTCGAAAAGCTCAAAGAAAGAAAAATCACACACATATTCATATGCATACAGATGGAACCCTCCATCAACATACCCATTCACATCAAAATGAACATCTTCATATTCATGATTCAAAAACAGGCAAAACTATTACACCTTGGGTGTTATTTATTATTTTTGTTTTGGGACCATGTGAAGTTTTAATTCCTTTGCTTATGTACCCATCAGCGCAGAAAAGTTTTTCGGGTATGTTAATGGTTACTTCAGTGTTTGGAGTAACTACTTTATTAACTATGCTTGGGATGGTTTTATTTTTAAGTTATGGTTTTTCTCTTATTCCAACACGCAAAATTGGTATGTATACCCACTTTATAGCGGGTCTTATGATTTTTATTTCAGGATTGGCCATACAAGTTTTTGGAATTTAGCGAAAGTTTTAACTAAAATAGAGTAACCAAATTAAAATCATTACGTTAGTATTTCGTATATATTATATCTTTGAAAAAAACTACGGTGAATAGAGTGAAGTGCAAGAAGTTGTTCTTGTTTTTTCTATTTGGTCTGTCATGCCTTTTTACCAGGGCACAGTCCGATTTTGGAGGGTTCGAGAACTTAGGCAAGCGGGAGGGTATGTTTCATACCAATACAAGAGCTTTATATAAGGACAGTAAAGATTTTTTATGGATTGGTTCTTCTGACGGACTGATGCGTTATGATGGTGTTGTATTTGATTTATTTCGTCGTGGAAAAAAAGATACTGTGGCATTAAGTGATAACACCATCAATTGTATTATTGAAGATGCCAGTGATTATGTGTTTTGGATTGGTACCGATTTGGGGGGATTGAATAGGTTTGATATTACCAAAAATCAATACAACTTCTTTTATATTGAGCCGGAACCCAAAAATAATCGTGGTATTGTTCAAATAATTTCATTATTTCAAATAAATGAAGACTGCATTTTAGTAGGTACTAAATTTCAGGGATTATACTTTTTTTACCCATCACTTCAAAAATTTGTCAAGTTAAATGAGGTTTGTAAAGAGAAAGTAAATCTTCCCAAGGAGATATATCAAATTATTGAAGGAGATAATTTTATTTGGGTGACAGGCAAGGAAGGGCTTGTTCAGTTTGAAAAAAATGGAGATTTCCGTCAGATATACTTTTTTAATGGTAAATCATTTTTTAATGAGCCTGTAGATAAAAGTCAAAAGGTAGGTTCCCTTTATGAAAAAGATAAGCATGAAATAGTGTTTACCTCAAACAATAAGTTGTTCAAATTTAATTGGCTTCATAATGAAATTCAGGAGCTATTAAAACTGGAGGCTAATGTTGAGTTGAATAAAGTTATTTTGGATAACAAAGGAGGTTACTGGATTGGCTCCGGCAACAATGGCTTATACTTTTTTAATGAGAAGAGTAATAATATAGTACATTTTGATGCCAACAATGGTAAGGAGAATAATATTGTCAATAATCAAATACAGGACCTGTGTTTCTTTAAAGACCAATCTATTTTGTGGATAGGAACTCGTAAGGGTATTTCAAAATATGATTATAATAAGATAAAGTTTAGTTCACACAATATTAATAAATTAACAAAGGGAAAGGTTAATGATCCTTATATGATTGCTAAAGATTCAAAGCAGGGATATTGGCTTTGGTCGCAGCAAGGTTTGTTTTATAAGCGTAAGGATCAAAAGTATTATTCAGAGCTTAAAACTCCGAAAGGATTTGCTGCTTACAGAGTCATTGAGGATGATGAATCAAATATGTGGTTTGCGACTAACCAGGGCTTAATGCAATATAATTTAGAGAGTAATACCACTAAGTTTCATAAATTCTACACAAAGGGATGCGATGATAGCTGTATAAATTTTCTAACCTATATTGTTTCAGATGAACAAGATATAGCCTGGATTGCATCGCGAACCGGAATCATTAGATTTAATTTAAAAACACATCAATATACGGTGTTTCCTATCCGTAATGAAAAAGCAGGTATTGATTACAGATTTACCTCAATGGAATATTCCAACGATAAGAAATTTTTGTGGTTAGCATCCAGAAGGGGTAAATTATGGCGATTTGATGTAGAGCAAAACAGCTATAAACGATTTGATATAAATGTAGAGAAAAGAGAAAAACAAATCGTTATTCTGGATATTGAATTAAGCCAAGACGGAAAGGTGTGGTTAGCAACTTATGGAGGAGGTTTGTTAATTTATGATCCTGAAAAACAAGAGCTGTCAGATGAATTAGCCATTGGTTTATTGGAGAGTTATGTATACGGTATTCTTTCAGATGAGGAAGGTGATTTTTGGATGAGTTCAAATTTTGGTATCAGTAAAGTAAATCCTAAAACAAAAAAAGTAATTGATTACCAGGAGAGAGATGGAACCTTTTGTGAAGAGTTCAATGATAAGTCTTACTTTAAAACAAAGCAAGGGGAAATGCTTTTTGGAGGAACAAGCGGTTTTATTGAGTTTACCCCAAGCAAACTATTTATTAATCAATATCAAGCTAAGCTATATATCAACTCTTATACAGTTCAAAATGAAGTATTGGAGTATGGAGATGAGTTTTATGATGATGTAACTTATTTAAATGACTCTGTAATAAGCATTGAAAGTTCAAAGTCTACCATTAAATTTTATGCATCACTGCTTAATTACTCACATAGCTGGGAAAACAAAATTGAGTGGAAGTTAGAAGGTCATGATGAACAATGGAATAAAGGCTATTCATTTGCAGCGATAACTTATAATAATATTAATCCGGGAACATATAAGCTACGTGTAAAAGGGATGAATAATGATGGCTTTGAATTGTCAAAGGAAGCCTCTTTGTTAGTGATTATTAAAGCCCGGTATTATGAAACAGTTGCTTTTAAAATTATCATCTTATTGCTGATTGTTATTTTTCTTGTGTTCCTGTATCAAGTAAGGATATCGTGGTATTTAAAACAGGAAAAACTGCTCACGCGTAAAGTAGAAGAAAAAACAAAGGAGCTGGTTATAATAAATGAAGAACTGGAGATTTCTAAAGATGAAATACTTGTTCAGAAAGCAGAGTTGGAGGTGCATAGGAATTATTTAGAGGAACTGGTAAAAAATCGTACCAAAGACCTTGAAATAGCCAAGCAAAAAGCTGAGGAGTCGGATCGTTTAAAAACAGCTTTTTTGGCCAATTTATCACATGAAATACGTACTCCGATGAATGCGATCATTGGTTTTTCAAGTTTGTTGCAAACCAATGAGTTTCCGGAGGAGCAGAAAAAAGAGTTTTTAAAAGTCATTGGCCAAAGTAGCGAATCGCTTCTGGTACTTATCAATGATATTATTGATATCTCCAGAATTGAAACCGGAAATATTAGTATTGTAAAGCAAGATGTTAATATTCCAATACTAGTTAAGGAAACCTTAGATGAATTGGTTTTTGAAGAAAAGAGTCAGGATGTAAAATTTATGCAGCTCTTTGAGTTGGCTCCTCATGATCAGGAAATTTATACCGATAGATTTAGGTTAAAGCAAATCATTTCTAATTTAGTTCGAAATGCCTTTAAGTTTACTAAAGAAGGCCATGTGAAACTATCTGTTAAATCAGTACAGCCGGAAGAACTCACTGATCTGGGATTCCATATAAACGGAAGAGCAAATAAAGATTTCCATCCCATATTTTTTGAAATTGAAGATACCGGTATCGGGATTGATGAAAATGATATAGAGTTAATCTTTGAACCGTTTCGTAAAGCCAAAAGTGGAGCTGTAATTTATCAGGGAATGGGACTTGGATTAAGTATTGTAAATAATCTGCTTACATTGTTTGGTGGCGATATTATGGTAAAATCAGAGTTGGATAAAGGAACTAAGTTTAGTTTTTATATAAATGCCAAACCCGAAATAAGTTCGTAAGATTCTTTAATCCAAAGCTTAATTTGTTCATCAAATTCTTTTGGGTCGCTAAGCTTTACCATGCAATAATACCAATTCTATTTTGAAGTGAGCCTTAAATTGTTTTGAATATATTTAGCTTAGACAAGGCGAAAAATTGAGGCATAGCATAGCTACGGCGATATTTTTCAACGAAGTATAAGTAAAAAAGAACGAAAGAATAAGGCTCATTTTAATGTAGTATTGGTATAAACCCTGTTGGATGAAATACGTTTGCTAAAGGCCATTGGAAATTCATCCGTAAAATACGGAAGTTGAAATTCAATAGACACATATTTTGTTTTGGGGTAAATGCCTAAAAAGTTGGCTTTACACCTTACCATTATTCCTGTTTTAACAATATTAAGTTCATGTTTCGGGGTACGACGACAATATTCGAGCAATTCATTAATTATCAGCTGTATGTGCTCGGGTTTGTTATTTAACCTGAGTTCGATTAAAATTATAGAGCTCAGATTTTATTAAAACACTGATATACAAGTTAAATTCTATTGGCATAGCGAGCTATGTTAATAGAATTTAATGAAGTAGATGAGTGTTTTAATGAAAAGCTCAATGGTAACCACTTATAAACATCGATTTTCTGCTTCATATTTGTTCGACATAGCCCGCTATGCTTTCACAAATATTCCTTGAAACTCAATATTTATAAGCGGTCTGAGCCAATAATTTTACGTCGAACTCAGGTTATTTAGGTGATCCTCAAGCTTAAGTTTGGCACAGGAATGATATTGACTGGGAGCCTTAAAGGTCTTCCGGCATTTCGGGCATGTCCACATACGAGTCAGTTTTTATGATCACAGCATATGAATATAGAAATATATATTTGATATTAAGCCCTGTTTTTACGGTTTATTATGCTGTATAATACTAACGATACGCCTATAATAACCATTCCAATAACGGGGATTAGTTCAGGCTGCTCGTCAGGCAATAATACCCAGCTTAAAAAAGCACCAAAAATTGGAATAATAAACTTCCAAATGTTTAAATCAGAAACAAGAACTGAGTGGCGTTGCAACAGTAAAAACCAAATTGTAAATGCGGTGGCAGACATAAAACTTAACCATGCCAATGAAATAAAATAAGGAGCAGGATGATTGAATCCGTTAAAAGGCTCAAGACTTAATGAAATCAAAAAAATGGTTAGTCCTCCTAAAATCATTTGCCATGAACTAAGTATGGTTGCAGGTATTTTACCCTTTTGTTTTGATACAAACACATTCCCAATCCCTGAAGAAATATTGGCTAAGATTAAAATACCCATCCCCATAACTGTTTCTACACCATTTTCAGTATTCCATCCTTTATGGTAGGCAATGAGAATAATACCTGTAATACCAAGAGAAATGGTACCAAATTTTTTAAGCGACAGCTTGTCGTTCTTTTGCATAAAATTAGCCACTAAAGCTGCAAACAAAGGCTGAGAACCAATGATGATGGCCGTAATGGCACCAGGAACTATACTAATGCCCCAATAAAAAAGGCTGTATAAAATAACGGTTTGAAATACTGATACTTTAACAATAAGCCATGGGTTTTGCGCAAAGGCTTTGAAAAAGCGTTTTAAATTTTTAGTTAGTGGAAGAATTAAAAGTCCCGCCAAAAAAAATCTTATCCCGGCAAATTGAAGCGGAGTGGTGTATTGTAAACCTATCTTAATTCCTGCAAAAGCCGTAGACCATAATAAACAGGCTAATATGGCTAAAAAATATGTATGTGATATTAATTTCTTCATGCTTATAAATTGAGGCGCAAAGGTATTTTAAAGAATTCAAAAAAAACTAAAAATATTTGTAAGGATTGTCATTCTTTTTAGACTAACATGTAAATGAGATAAATAAATCTGAAAATCTTTATAAATCTTAAATAGTTAATTATGAAATCTGAAAAGCAAAAAAACAGTATTCTTAAAGGTGTAGTATTAAGTGGTATGATTGCAGGTGCTTTACCTATGGCAGCCAATGCTAATAATTTAATGAGTTATAATGAATTGGGAAGTGGCTCGGAGTTACGTTCAGAGTTGTTAGAGCAATACAGTTCGCCAATTGATGCCTTAAGTAATGTTAATGGAGATTATGTTATCGCAGAAGGGAAATGCGGAGAGGGCAAGTGTGGAGAAGCTAAATGCGGTGAAGAAGGTAAAAAAGAAACCAAAAAGAGTGAAAAGAAAGCTGTAGATGCAAAAACCTCGGAAGCAACATGCGGAGATAAAGACAAAAAAGAGACAAAGAAAGAAGCAAAAAGCAAAACAACGGAAGCCAAGTGTGGAGAAAATACTTGTGGAGGAACAGAATAGTTAGTGGAACTCATTATGGTTTAGAGGTGTTGTAATGATAGAAGAGTGATAATGTTTTATTGAGTTCCCAGTGTAGGTTGAGTTGTTTGAGTGAGCTGTTGTTTGGTTAGATACTAAAAGGTAACCTATTTATGTTGTTTGAGAATTTCGATATACCTTTTGCATTGGCTTGATCATTCAACAGCTTTCTTCTTAAGTGAACTCAGTTTTTATGATTATGGTTCCATATCATTTTGGGGCCATAATCTAAGTAATTCCTTAGCGAATAAGTACAGTACTAACATTTGTTTTTGTATGAAAAATCGAGTAGGTGTAGGTTTTAGGCGTGATATTGCAGATGAGTTTCTGCATAATGATAATTTTAATCCTGATTTTATTGAATTTGCTCCCGAAAATTGGATGGGAATGGGAGGATATTGGAAAAAAATACTGGATAAAGCGGCAGAGAAATATCCGGTTACCTGCCATGGATTATCTTTATCAATAGGTAGTTCTGAACCTTTGGATTATGGATTCTTAAAAGAACTAAAGGTGTTTTTGAATGATTGTAATGTTGAAATCTATTCGGAGCACCTATCCTATACTAAAAGCAAAAATGCGCATTTATACGATTTGTTGCCCATTCCTTTTCGTGAGGATGCTGTGAAGCATATCATACAGCGAATTAAAGAAGTTCAGGATATATTGGAACGAAAAATAGCCATTGAAAATGTTTCGTATTATACACCTGTTGGAGCGCAGATGCAGGAATCGGATTTTATTAAAAGCATTGTTGAAGAATCAAATTGCGATTTATTGTTAGATGTGAACAATGTATATGTTAATGCATTTAATCATAAGTACGATGCCATGCAATTTATTGATGATATGCCACTCGATAAGGTGGCATATATACATATGGCGGGACATGAGAAAGTATCGGATGATTTAATTATTGATACCCATGGACAAGCTATTATTGATCCGGTTTATGATCTTTTTGAATATACAATTTCCAAAATCAAACCGATACCGGTTCTTCTTGAACGTGACTTTAACTTTAACCAATTCAATAGTATTGTGGATGAATTTAAACAATTAAAAGCAATTACCAGTAAACATTGGGAGGTCAGTCATGTATCTTAGTCAGGAAACCAAACAACTTCAGCATAAATTGGCAAATTATTGTCGTACCGGAAAATACGAAAGTATTGAGGGTGTTTCAAAAAGTAGGGTTAAGCAATACAGACGCCTTGTTTTTAACAATGTAAAAAATACATTGAATCAGGCCTATCCCATAACAGTAGAGTGGCTTTCTGATGATGATTGGCTTTTCTTGGTTAATGCATTTTTTGAAAATCATGATGCTCAGACGCCTAAGATATGGGAAATGCCACGCGAATTTATGGAGTATGTTGCAGAATCAAACTTCTCCGAAAAACTTAATAAGCCCGCGTTAAACGATTTACTGCTTTTTGAATGGGTAGAAATTGAAGTGCATACCATGACCGATGTTCAGCTGGAACCATATTTGCTCAAAGGCGATTATTTATACGATACGCTTGTTTTAGCCCCTGAATATAGTTTGCAAAAATTATCTTATCCTGTTCATATTTTAAATGCAGATAAAGCAGTGGAGCAAAAGGGCGATTGGTTTATTTATGTATTTAGGGATGTAGATTCGGGTGTGGTTCAGTTTTTAAATATATCTGTACTGCACACTTTTGTGCTTGAGAAGTTATATGAAAAACCACAATCTCTTGCAGAACTTTTACCATTGGTATCTTCTATTTTTGGTTTTACAGAAGAGAGTCAGTTAAAGGAACATGTAAAAAACTTTATAGCCGACCTGCATGTAAAAGGAGCACTTATTGGTTTTAGAAAGTAAATTATTTGCAGAGAAAACTTGAGGAATACAGGCGGGATTAAATTCTGTATCAGAGACTACATAATCATCATACAATATCTCGTAAAATTTGTGTTCAAAAAAGATATGGCGTAAATTGTATGTACTTCGTGTTTACTATTTATGCTAACTACTAAAACATATCATTACTGTTTATTATTGATGCTTTTGTTTCATGTAGCTTGTCTGTCATCAAGTGAAGATGAAATTAAAAATCAGTACGGTTTAATGATGGTTCCGCACTATTATAATCCAAGAGTGTATGATTGTAAAATGTTACCGGGTAAACCTTTAATAGATGGTAAAATTAACAGAGAAGAATGGGATGATATAAACTGGAGTGAATCTTTTGTTTCCATGGTAGATGCTGAAAGTCCCGGCTCATCTTATACTACCAAATTTAAATTGGCTTATGCCGATGATAGTCTTTTTTTCTGTGCAGAGGTACATGATGATCATATCTGGTCTACCAAAGATCTTTGTGAATCTTACTTTTTTGAAGATAACTTTTTGGAGTTAGCTATTGATTGTAACAATGATGAATTTGACTACTTAACCATCAAGTTTAATGCACAGGGAAATTGTTGCGCAGAATATTGTAATGTTAAAAGTTCAGAACCTCAATCAAAGTTTTCTTTAATCCAGGATAATCAGGTTCGGTGTGCTGTGCATATAAATGGTACACTGAATAATCCTGAGGATAGCGATAAATTTTGGTCTGTTGAGGCAGCTATACCCTTAAACTTAAAATTGAATGAAATTCATCTTTTAAGGCCATCTTCAATCTGGAAAATAAATGTTTGTCGAACGCGCTGGACTTCAACTGTTGTTTCCGGTATTTATAAGAAGATGATCAATTCGCAAACCGGGAAAAAGTATCCGGGAGAGGAGTGGGTGTGGAGTCCAATGGCTGGCTATCCTGTAAATATGGTTGAGCTTTGGGGCGAATGCCATTTTGGTAGTGATGATATGACCTATGCCTTGAAACAACAAATCAATCATCAGCGTGAGATTAAGTGGGAGTTGCGAAATGTATATTACGCGCAACATATACACTTTAATAAACATAAACGCTACGCCAAAAAAGTTGCCGGATTAAAAGATATAGGTTTCGATTTGTCAGCATTAATATATAAACCTGATATTAAATCGAGCAAAAAAGGTTTTACCATAGAAATAAAAGATCCTCAAACTCATAAACAATGGCGTATTGATGATGAAGGAAGAATTTCATCGGAATAATAAAGATAGGTATTGATAGGGTGATGGATTAATACAATGGGTTAAAATCCATTGTTAATATGTTATGCACAAGCAGGAATATCAACTTTAAAATATGTACTTATGAAAACCTATTTGTTACTATTTCTAGTGACTTTTTCTTTAATTCAAAGTTATGGTCAAAATTCAGAAGAAATTAATTACGGTTCGAATCTTGAAAAAGGAAAGTATGTAACAATAAGCGAAAATCAAATTTACTATGAGACTTATGGTCAAGGTGCTCCCTTATTGTTAATCCATGGCGGATTAGGATCAATCTCGAATTTTATGTATTCTATTTCTGACTTCTCAGAACATTTTAAAGTAATAGCTATGGATAGTCCAGGACATGGTCGATCAAGCCATGTTGATTCTTTAAGTTACCCGTACCTAGCCGAAATTATATCTCAATTTATAGACAATCTTAAATTAGATAGTTTATATATATTAGGTTTTAGTGATGGAGCAGTGGTAGGACTTCAACTCGCAGCAGACCGACCTGATAAAGTGAAGAAATTATTTGCTATTGGTGCTAATATAAGATTAGATGCACTTAGTGAAAGCTCAATTAGCTGGATGAAAAATGATATGATTGAATGGGCAAAGAATAAGGATGGATGGTGGAGTAAGAACATTTTACCATTGATGGAACAACCTGAAAAATCTGATATTTTTCTTAAAAATACTCAAAAAATGTGGTTAACGGAGGTTTATGTGGAAAATTCAAAGATTCAGTCAATTAAAATACCTACAATGATTATGCAAGGGGATAAAGATGGGATAAAAAAGGAACATGCTGTAGAATTATCCAATTACATCGAGAATTCTCAATTATGCATACTGCCAAAAACGGCTCATTTTGTTTTTGGATCGAAACCTAAAATGGTAAATCAAATTGCAATCGATTTCTTTAATGAAAAATAAGAATGCCTGTGCATAACACTAAATATAAGCAATAGCGGTTTCTGTGGGTATTTAGGCAGTAGTGTTTCAAAGTTGTCCCGCCAAATCTACCGATTTGACTAATTAAAAAAGATGTAGCTTTGGCTACTTTGTAAATTGATACGAAACCGCTTTAAAGTCCACTACTGCTCATATTATTAACGTTGTACTTTCAGGACAAAGAGTTACTTTTTACAATTACGATGAATCCTTCAGGATTCCAAAACCTTCTTTCACTATCCCCCGTATTCCCTCTGACTCTATTTATTTATTACCTCATTCTTGGTTGGGAAACCTAAATTAAATAAATCACTCTTTCAATAACCGTCTCAAAAACAAAACAAACCACAATTCTGTTAATAAAATAAAAGCATCTTCAAAAAATTTCGGAGGTGTCCATGAAAAACCTGGAGGTATCTCTATAAAGTATAATACCGCCTCAATCTTTTCCAAAGTTTTAAACTTTGGAAAAGGTTATATAAGAAAAAGTATTGAATGGCATTTGGAATGTAAGCTGTTGTATTTCAGAAGAAAACAGAGGGGTGTAAGAGTTCGGGAAGTAGAAAGATCAGTTTATTCGGTATATTTATGATTCATCTTTGATAATTCAGTTTCACTATCAATTAATCAGGGTTCAGTCAATTATATTTTTATAATATATACACATCTTCCAAATTTGCAATCGTAATTATTTTAGAATAATATAAAACGCTAATATAAAATGAAGAAAAGAGTTATTGCCATTACTATTTCATTAGTTATAATAATAGCAGCATTCGCAATTGTAAAAGCATTACCAACCGGTAAGTCATCGGGTAATGTAAATGAAGAAATTAAACCAACTCTTATAGAGGTAATGTTCCCTGCCAAAGGAGATGTGGCGTACCATATTTCATCGACCGGAAAAATTGAAGCAACTGAACGAGTAGAAATATTTTCGGAAGTAGACGGTGTTTTACTTTCTTCGGCAAGAGTATTTAAGCCAGGTAAGACTTACAAAAAAGGTGAAACTATGTTGCAAATTGAGGTTGATGAGTTTAAAATGACGCTCTTATCTCAAAAAAGTGAGTTTATTACATTGTTAACTTCTATTTTACCTGATTTAAAATCTGATTATCCGGATTCATACCAAACATGGCGCGAGTACGCACTAGCGTTAGATGTTAATAAACCACTTCCAAAGCTTCCGGAACCAAAAGGTTCACAAGAAAATTTCTTTTTATCAGGCAGAAGTGTTTATTCAACCTTTTACAATATTCAATCGTCTGAAGAACGCTTAAAAAAGTATACTATAACAGCTCCTTATAGCGGTATTGTTACAGCTACAATGGTTGAAGCCGGGAAAGCAGTTCGTACAGGAACTCAATTAGGTACTTTTATTAATCCATCCAAATACGATTTAGAAGTTACCATTCCTTTAACCGCCATGAAAGATGTTAAAATTGGTACTCAGGCTGAGTTATCTTCATCGGAGTTAGATGGAAGCTGGACTGGCAAAGTAACACGTATCAGCGGAGATATTGATGAAATGTCGCAAAGTGTTAAAGTATATATTCAAACATCGGGCAATGATTTAAAAGAAGGCATGTACCTAACTGCAAATATTGCCATGTCATCTATACCTAATTCGTATAGTTTACCACGTAAAATGCTTAACGATAAGGATGAGGTATTTGTTGTTGAAAACAACAAGCTTAAACTCAAAAAGGTAAATGTACTAATGCGTCAGGGCGATGTTGCCATTGTTGAGGGTATTGATGATACCCAGGCAGTTATGTCAACGGTAATTAAAAATGCCCACGATGGAATGCCGGTTAGCATTAAAAACTAAGTATTAACATACTCTTAAAAAATTATTAATGCCATTGTAAATGCCACAAACACTCCTGCCACAAGCATGAGAATGGAAGTGTTGTGATTTACCTATGAGGTAATGTAATAAAACGCAGTTATCGGTGAAGTTTTAATTACAATGAGTATTAAAGAAGATAAAAGTAAGAATGGGTTTATGAGAATTTGAAAAATGATTAAACCATATAGTGGTGTCTTTGCGGCGCTTGATACTTGTGTCTTGATACTAAATAAATAACACATGAAAAAACTTATCACATATTTTATAAAGTTTCCGTTGGCGGTAAACCTTATCATGTTTATGATCATGATATTTGGGGGAATAGCCCTATATAACATGCAACGAAACTTTTTCCCTAATGTTCCGCAGCGTAATATCTATGTAGATATTGTATATCCCGGCGCATCGCCCGAAGAAGTTGAGGAAGGGGCTATTTTAAAGATAGAGGAAAACATTAAAGGTGTAGAAGGAGTGGAGCGTGTTACTTCTGTATCGCGAGAAAACAGCGGTACAGTTAGCATGGAAATGGTTAAGGGTACTGATATGGATGAGGCCCTGATAAAAGTTAAAAACGAAGTTGAACGAATTGCATCTTTCCCTGTAGATATTGAGTCGGTAGTTACTTACAAGCACGATGATGTTAATAGGGCTATGAGTTTTGTAATTACTGCTGCCGATGGTAAAGAGGTAAGCTTAAAGCAGCTTAAAGCTACAGCACGTGATATTGAGCGAGACTTATTACGAATGGATGGAATCTCGAAAGTAGAAATTGGAGGATATCCGGATGAAGAGGTAGCTATATTATTAGACGAAAGAAAGCTTGAAGCATATCAATTAACCTTTACCGAAATTGCCAATGCCATTTCATCTACCAACTTAATAATGACAGGCGGTAGTGTAAAGGATGGAGAAGAGGAGTTTTATATCAGGGTTCGAAACAAAGGTTACGAAAGTATAGGTATAGAGGATATTATTATCCGTTCAACACCCAATAGTGGTGTTATTCGTCTTAAAGATATTGCTACTATAAAAGATCAATGGGCCGATACTCCTTCGCAGGTACTTTTCAATGGAAAACAAGCTGTTGTTTTTGTTATCAACAATACTTTTAATGAAGATATTTTAACATCAACCGATAAAATCAAAGAATATCTTGAGGTTTATAATAACGATCAAGGTTTATTTGAAGCAACGGTTAATAATGATATGAGTGTAACACTTAATCAACGTATCGACCTGTTATTTCGTAACGGTAGATTAGGGATTTTGCTTGTTCTGTTATTCTTATCTCTGTTTTTAAATCCGCGAATTGCATTTTGGGTTGCCTTAGGTATTCCTATATCATTGTTAGGTATGTTTATCATGCTTCCGGGTACTACTGTAACCATTAATATGCTTTCGTTATTCGGATTAATATTAGTGCTGGGTATTTTGGTAGATGATGCTATTGTGGTCGGTGAAAATGTATATAGGCACTGGACCATGGGAAAAAATCCGATTAAGGCTGCCATTGATGGTACTATGGAAGTATTGCCTGCAGTATTATCCGGGGTAATCACCACCATGATTGCGTTCTCATCATTTATATTTTTAGATGGTAGAATGGGGGATATGTTTAAGGAAATATCTATCCTGGTTATCTTCATCTTGTTTGTATCTCTTATCGAAGGTTTAATACTACTTCCGTCTCACTTAGCACACTCAAAAGCTTTAAGTAAAAATGAAACAACATTCTGGAAGAAATATATGGGTTGGGCCGAGCGTTGGGTTATCTATTTTGCAGAGCATTATTACCGTCCGTTTTTAAAATGGACCATAACCAACCGTACTGTAACTATGGCTGTATTTACAGCTTTGTTTATTTTATCTATTGGCACAGTACGAAGTAGAGTCGTTGGTGTTACTTTCTTTCCTGAGGTAGAAGGAGATAACTTTACGGTTAACTTAACAATGCCTGCAGGTACCGAAGATCAGATTACTCAAAAGTCGGTTGATAGAATTTACGATGCCATTTGGGAAGTAAACGATGAGTTCAAAGAAGAAGGAATTGAAACATACGACATCATCGACAAGGTATATCAACAGTTTTTAGGTACGGGGCATTCAGCTATGATTCAGGTTCAGATGAAAGATGCCGAAAGGCGTAATTCAACTACCGCGACTGTAATAAATGCTGTGCGGTCTAAGGTAGGAGAGGTTCCGGGAGCTGAGTCATTACTTTACGAAGGATTTAATCCTTTCGGAAAGCCATTTGTACTTAGTTTAGTAGGAGATGATAATGAGGTACTTCAAAAGGCTAAAGAAGAATTAAAGCTATCCTTAAAAAATCGTCCTGAACTTACCGATGTGTCAGATATTGCACCTGTTGGTAACCGGGAGATTGAAATTGAACTTAAGGAAAAAGCACATTTATTAGGAGTAACCTATCGCGACGTAATTAGTCAGGTGCGTTATGCATTTTTTGGTAACGAGGTACAGCGTGTACAGCGTGGTAAAGATGAGGTAAAGGTTTGGGTGCGTTATGATAATGAAAACCGTAGATCTATTGGTCAGTTAGAGAATATGAAAATTCGTTTGGCTGATGGTGCAGCTTATCCTTTATCGGAGTTGGCTACACTAAAGACAGTAAACGGAGTTTCCAGCATTCGTCACTTAAGTTTCGAAAAAGAAATTCAGCTCGAAGCAAACCTTAGCGATCCGGGAGCTTCCTTACCGGATATTATGTCGGATATTAATAAGGAGGTTTTACAACCATTATTTAAAAAGTATCCGGGTATCAGTCCTTCATACGATGGGCAACAACGTGAAACAAAAAAGGTAGCTGACTCCGCAGTAGTTGTAATTCCTATTGTGTTATTATTGATGTTTGGTATAGTAATGCTAACCTTGCGATCGGTTACTCAAAGTATATTGGTTTATGGTATGATTCCTTTGGCTTTTGTTGGTGTGGTTTTTGGTCATTGGGTTCATGGTTTCAGCATTAGTTTAATGTCGGGCATGGGTATGATAGCCTTAGTTGGGGTAATGATTAATGATAGTTTGGTACTTATCAACGCCTTTAATATCAACTTAAAAGAAGGGATGAAGTATAAGGAGGCTTTAATTAATGCCGGGGTATCGCGTTTTCGACCAATATTACTTACCACATTAACTACCGTAGTAGGTATGGCGCCAATGGTATTTGAAACAAGTATGCAGGCTAAGTTCTTAATTCCTGTAGCGCTATCCTTAGCATACGGAATGGTTATGGCAACTACTACAACACTTGTTTTATTGCCTGTAATGCTCACAGTATCCAATAACTTAAAGGTTGGAGTACAATCATTAATTAAGGGAAGAAAACTAACTCACGAAGAGGTGGAAAGTGCCATCAAAGAGATGAAATTTAACGAAGAAAATCCTGTTGAAGAATAATATAATTAGCTAATCATCATGATTAAAAGAATAAATATAATAGCAGTTGTATGTATTGCACTTATTTCCGGGCACAAACTTAGTGCCCAGGAAGTAGATTCATTGCTTACTCTGGAGAATGCAATTAGCATTGCACTAACAAATAATTACGATCTTAAAATAGCAGACAATACCTTAAAGCAGGTTGAAAACCAAAACACAATTGGTAATGCTAACCTTCTTCCATCCTTATCCGTTAATGGTGGAGCGGAGTATTCTATGCAAGATTCTAAAGCTGAATTTGCTGCGGCAGGTTCAGATGAAGGAGATGGAGGATCAGGAGGTGATTCTAATGTTGGTGTAATTACCCAGGAGATAGATGGCGCAGAATCAACTAATTATAATGGTAATGTGCGATTAGATTATACTATTTTTAGTGGGTTTGGCAATGTATACACATATAAAAAACTGCAATCAAGTGATGCTAAGCAGCAATTAGTTTTTAAACAACAGATGGAAGCTACCATGATAGAAGTAGTACAAAACTATTATGAGGTATGCAGAGCTCAGCAGAATTTAGATTTGGCAAAAGAGAGTATGAAAATATCTAAAGAGCGTTATCAAAAGGTATTAGATCAAAAGGCATACGGTCAGGCAAACCAACTTGATGTTTTAAATGCCGAGGTAGATATGAACAGCGATAGTACCAGCGTGTTATTGGCTGAGCAAAATATGCTGACAACCATTAAAAGTTTAAATGTAAGCCTTGGGGTTTCAGTGAGTGAAAGCTATTTGGTTAATGATCAGGTTGACTTTAGGAATGACCTGAACGAAGAGAATGTGGTGAGTATGGCTATGCTTCACAATAATTCGATACAAGCCCAAATGAAGCAGGAAAACATTAGCGAGCTTGATTTTAAAATCACCAGATCTCAAAAGTATCCGACTTTAAGTGCTTATAGTTATTATGGGTATAGCAGGCAGGATAGCGAAGCAGGTCAGTTAATATATAGTCAAAATAACGGATTAACAGGAGGCGTTTCGCTTAAGTTTAATGTGTTTAACGGTCGCCAGCAGAATATTAAAGAAAAAAATGCAAAACTGGCTATTATGAGCGAGCAGGAACGAACCAATCAGTTAAAAGCACAAATAGAGCGCGATGCAGCTAATGCCTATACTGATTATGCTTATAAAAAAAGAATCGTAGTTTTACAGGAGAGTAGCCTTGAACAGGCACGTTTAAATTTTGAGCAAACCAAAGAAATGTTTCAATTGGGTAGAGTTACTTCAATAGAGTTTAGAACAGCGCAGCAAAACTTATTAGATGTGGCCAACAATTATAATGAAGCCAGGTATAATGCAAAAGTAGCAGAGTACAGTTTGCTCAGAATTACGGGCGAACTTATAGCTGAAAAATAAAAGTATGGTGTTGCTGAATCGATTAGTTTAAAATGGAAATAAGACGGTTTAAAATATTATTGGTCCCTGTTTTTGTAATGTTAATGATGTTTTCATCATTTGCCTTTATGATTTATTTTGGCTTTAAGAGTTATGAAGAATTAGCCAAACTAATGGTTGTAGGGAAATTATTATCTGTTTCCGTAAAATCAATTCTGGAGTTTAGCCTTTATTATTTCTTTGTACGTTGGTTAAACAAAAAGCTTCCATGGAATAAAAACTGGGTCATCCGTATTTTGGTAGATGCATGTATTGTCCTGTTGCTATCTTTTACAGGAATTTCTATAATCTTGTATATAGAAAATCAGGGGCTTTTGCCAATGGGACATGTAGTTAGGAATAATGAATTTGTATATGTTATTCCATTGGTCATGAATTCGTTTTACCTGGTACTGGTAGAGATGATTATGGCTGTTGAAATAAAAAATAAACTCGCTATAAAATTAACCCAGCTCGAAAAGCAACAGATAGATGCTAAATACCAGGCACTCAAATCACAAATAGATCATCATTTTTTGTTTAACAATCTAAGTGTTTTATCATCAATTATTTATGAAGATGTAGAGAAGGCGGATGTATTTATTCAAAAGTTATCTAAGGTATATCGATATGTACTCTCTATAAATAAACGAGATTTGGTTTCTGTTGAGGAGGAAATAGAATTCATTTCTTGTTATTTAGATTTGTATAAATATAGGTTTGAAGAAAGTTTTAATTACAAGATAGATATACAGTCAGATAAACTAGCTTGCTTAATACCACCACTTACACTTCAGGTTTTGGTAGAAAATACCTGTAAACACAATATTGTTTCTCGTCATCAACCTTTGGATGTGACCATACAAAGTGTTGATGAAGGTATTGAGGTCAAAAATAATATTCAATTACGGGAGTCCAATGTGGACTCAACAGGAACAGGGCTTAATAATTTAAAAGAGAAATACAGTTTGTTGGGAGCCAAAGAGCCTGTAGTTAGTCAGGAAAATGGTTTTTATAGTGTTTTTGTATCATTAATACCTAAAAATGATGGTTAAAGTTTTAATCGTTGAAGATGAGATGCCTTCTGCCCGAAAACTCAAGGCTTTTATAGACAAGGTTGCCACGGATTTTGAAGTGGTTGATATTTTAGATTCAGTAAGTCAGGCAGTCGCTTTTTTAAAACAAGAAAAGGTTGATCTGATATTTTTAGATATTCATTTATCCGATGGAAATAGTTTCTCCATATTTGAGCAGGTTAAGGTTCAAACGCCAATTATTTTTACTACTGCTTTTAACCAGTATGCTTTAGATGCCTTTCAGCAGGTTAGTGTCGACTACCTTTTAAAGCCCCTGGAAAAGGAACGTTTAATTCAAGCCATTCAAAAGTTCAGAGATATTCATCTGAATCCCCAAAAATCATCTCCTCAAATTAACTATGAGGATTTAGGGAAGCTAATATTAAATTCAGTTCAGACAAAAGAATATCAGGAACGTTTTATGGTGCACTATCGCGATGTAATTAGATCAATTACTGTTGATGAGGTGGCGGCTTTTTATGCTGAAAATAAAACGGTATATATTGTTGCGCGTGATGGTCGTCAATATGATTTACATATCACATTAGAGCAATTGGAAAGTAAGCTTAATCCAAAGGATTTCTTCAGAGCAAACAGAAAATGTATTGTTCATATTCAGAGTGTTAGGGAAGCTGTAGTTTACTCAAAAAGTAAATTAAAACTAAATTTAGATCCTTCTTTGCCATTTGATGTGATTATTTCCATCGATAAAACACCTAAGTTTAAGCAATGGCTTAGTAAATAGGCTTACATTTTATGGGAAAATACATATTTAGTCTATTGTAAAGCGTTTTGTTAAATCTTTTTTCTAAAAAAACGAATTACCTTTTTTTACCTTTAATGCACTTCTGGCAAATTGTCATTAGTAAAGCTGGATCCCAACGGCATTATAGCTTTGCTAATATTTGTTTATGTGTTGAATTATTATTAGTTCTTCTTTATTTATCCTGAATAATGTAGTATTGGGGTTTTACTTTTTATAAGTGAGATATTGTTTTATAAAATATTTTAATATTTTTGATAATAATGTTGATGTGTTGCCATGTTTAAATAGTTGAATAATAGGGTTTAATGTTTTGTTGATTCTCTTTTGTTTAACCTTATATGGAAACATCAAGTTAAACCCTTTTGAAAAACTATATTAATGAAGAAATTATTTATTCCTAAGTACCTTAAAGTGGTACTTATAATGACCGTTGTGAACCTATTGGTTTTATTTATTCGTAACCAGATTATTGACACACCAATTCATGACACACTTTTATTGAATCTTTTCCATGGTTTTGTACCATTATTTATTGCCTATTTAATGCATGTGTTTTACGAAAAGATCAACACATTTTTTTTCTGGCTAATTAGTTTCGTTTGGGTACTTTATTATCCAAACTCACCTTATATGATTAGTGGCTTAAAGCACATTGGTGCGGATGCAGCAGATATTCAAAATTACGATACGCTAATTATATTTTCTCTTGCGATGTTATCTCTGTTTTATGGCTTTATCTCTTTAAAACTGATGTATAATCTTTTTATAAAAAGGTATGGTAAGAAGTTTGCAAATACAGTCATAACCATAACACTTTTATTAAGTTGTCTTGGATTTTACATGGGGCGCGTGTTATTTCTTTTTTCAGCCGACTTTTTTAAACATCCTGTAAAAATTGTTGTTGAAACATGGAATCATTTATTTCCAATCAGTAGTAATTTATCAAGCTATGCATTAATGTTTCTTTTTGGAGGAGTTCAGCTTATGCTGCTTCTGATGTTTAAAGATATTAATGATGTAAAGGTTGAGAAAGTAATTACTTCAAATGATTCAGACAAAACAAATAAATAGTGCCATGAGTGTAACACGAAGAATCACATTTCTTTTTTTAGCCATGTTATCCATCGCAATCTTGCCGTGGATAGGATCATGGATTCATTTTAATTTTAATTTTCCACCGGATTTTTTTGGATATCCACCTTTAAAACCAGAACCTAAAGCGCCATTTAATTTAGTGGTATTTGTGTTTATAGCAATTGGTTTTGCAGCGGTTGCATTGTTGTATATATACCCAAAACTTTTTGGCTTTAAAAAGGTAGAAGTTCCGGTTCAACCCAATATTCCTAAAGTAAAATTACCATTGTGGTTTTGGATAGGTTTATTCTTTTGGGGAAGTGCAATTGTTTTATTGTGGACCAAGGCTACAGAACCTATCTGGTATTTACATTGGTCAGACCTGCCTTTATTTTGGGGATTTGTGTTAATGATTGATGGTTGGGTATTTGTACGTACCGGCGGTAAGTCACTAATTAGTAAAGTGCCTCAGGAAGTGCTGGGTATTGGCGTGGCTTCGGTATCTGGTTGGATGATTTTTGAGTTTTTAAACTTTTTTGTAGATGATTTATGGTATTACCCGGCGGGTGATATTATTTCCAGAGAGCAATTTTTGTTATATGCCATTTTAATTTCCTCAGGTCTCTTACCGTTGTCATTTGAGTGGTATAGTTTATTTACATCTTACCCTAAGTTTAGTAAACGATTTTCACAAGGCTGGAAATTAACTTTTTCATCTAAGTTTAAAACAGTATTACTCATTGTATCTTTAATAGGTTCTTTTGCCGGAGGACTTTTCCCTGATCAACTGTTTTTTACACTTTGGGCTACCCCTCCAATAATATTGGCAGTTACTTTGGATAAGATAGGCGTTTGGACACCGTTTAAACCAATAGGAAAAGGAAACTGGTCTCCAATACTTTTGTTTGCTCTAACATACTTACTACAGGGAGTTTGCCTTGAGTGCCAAAATTATTTTAGTGCCACTCAGGTTGGTGAATTATTTACCGAAGCACCTGCTTATTGGAAGTATAGTCTTCCATATGTAAATAAATTTCATATTTTTGAGATGCCTATATTAGGTTATTCAGGTTATTTAACTTTCTCTATTTATGTATGGTTGTGGTGGATAGGATTTGCCACTTTATTAGGTATACCATCTAAATTTTTTAAGGAGGAACCTTTTACAGATTAATTTTGGAGTATCATGAGGAGATATCTTTTAGGATTAGTTTTAATTTTATTTAGCCTTTGTGCAAAAGCTCAAATCATTTATTGGGATAATACAAAGGATTTTCTTGATGTTGGCAAAAATGTGCAGATACTTGAAGATAAGGAAGGTATTTATAGTATTAATGAAGTAGCATCAAAAGAACTTAGTCACAAATTTATCTCCTCAAAAAAGTCCATTATCAACTTTGGATATACCGAATCAATCCATTGGTTGAAATTTACCTTGCAAAATATTACGACCGATAGTTTATTGCTTGAAATTGCACATGCATCACTACCGATAGCAGATATTTATTATAAGAACAAGGAGGGTGATTTTTCTTCTATAAAGGGAGGTTATCGCATACCGATGAATGAAAAGAATATCATTCATCATTACCAGATATTTCCTTTACATAAAGGCAATTCCGAATTTTATATTAGGGTTTTATCTAACTCACATCCTTTACCCTTAAGAATTTGGAAGCATAAATCATATAATGTACGAACTTACAGCCAAAGGTTAATTTATGGTTTTTACTTTGGCTTTATGCTATTTGTAATTATTACCAATATCTTTTTCTTCTTTTCATTACGCAACCGGATATACCTGTTTTATGCTTTTGTGGTAATGATATACATATGTTATGCCTCAATGGTAATGGATGGGTTTATATTATATCTGTTTCCAAAGTTAGATATGATGTTTTGGTATGTTACAATACCAACTATTGGAGTTGCTGTGCAAACCGCGTATTGCTTAACCTTTTTGGAGGCAAAAAAGTATGTTCGTAAGGTTAATAAAGTAGTTAAGTATGTTATTGGTTATTTTATAATGTACTTATTGCTTCGACCATTTATCCCTTTTACTTTAGTACTGGCTTTAAACACTGTACATGCTTTAATGTCGTTTTTTATTATGGGATATGTTGGAGTTAGAGTGGGCAAAAAGGGTAACAGGATGGGTTATTATTATGCCATTGCTTATGGTATTTACTTTACGTTGGTTGTTATCGAAGCTATTTATATTCAAACAGGAACTCCACCATATTTTTTAGGACTTAGCCATGTGGCCTTTGCTACATTAATAGAAGCATTTATTCTTTCTTATTTATTATCAAAACGATCGGAGTGGGAAAGGGCCGATAGTGAAAGAGAGAAACTGCTGGCTCAGGAAGCGTTATTTAAAACAGTTCAGGAGAACGAGCGTATTGTCACAGAGCAAAATGTAATTTTGGAAGAGAAGGTGGCTAAACGAACCCAATCATTAAATGAAGCAAATAAAGAGTTAGGGTTTGCTATCGCTACAAAAGATAAGTTTTTCTCCATTATAGCACACGATTTAAAGTCGCCATTTAATTCGTTGTTGGGAATGTCGGATTTGCTTGTGAATGGATATGATAATTATACAGAGGATGATAAAAAGAAATATTTAAAAGTGATAAGTACCGGTTTGGTAAATACGCATGATTTACTGGACAATCTTTTGTTATGGTCTCAATCACAAAGAGGAAGTATAGCCTTTATACCTGAGAAAATTTGCTTGAGTGATCTTTTAAAAGAAACACTGTCGTACTTAAAGCAACACTCCGAAAGCAAGGATATAACGCTGACAAATAATATTAAAAATGGAACCTATGTAAACGGAGATAGGAATATGTTAATGACTATTCTTCGCAATATTTTAACCAATTCAATAAAGTTTACCTCAAAAGGAGGAAAAGTACATGTTGATCTTATTGAAGATCCTGATGATGATAAAGCTGATTTTCTGACAGTGGCTATTTGCGACAATGGCATTGGAATATCTCATGATCGTCAGGATAAGTTGTTTAAATTATCAACAAATGTATCAACAAACGGTACTAACAATGAATCAGGTACAGGTTTAGGATTGATTATCTGTAAGGAGTTTGTTGAAAGGCACGGGGGTAAAATCTGGGTTGAAAGTGAACCGGGTAAAGGTTCTTCATTTTGTTTAACTATTCCTAAGAATTAAGTATTCCCTAGTTTTTTGATTATATTTTTCACATGCAGGGAGATTGTTGAAATTCAGTCTTGTACGAGTCTGGTGTGCTTATTTCGTACTAAAGGTTCTTAATAAAAGCTATGTTCTTCACATTATAATGTATTATTTTTGTGCCCATCTGGTGTTTTATTTTATAAATAAAATGAAAAGGGAATGCTGTGAGAATCAGCAACAGTACCTGCTGCTGTAAATCCGAAATTGTTGTTTTGATAAAAGAGCCACTGTTTAACCCGCTTTATGCATTAGAAAATCTATTACACATTGAAATCACATCAAAACAAGACACTTTGTTGCCTCGCTTCAACTCGCCAGAACAATGCTATGCCTCGTTTCAGTAAAGCCGTGTTTTATCGTACTATCAATGTTCATGACGAAGTTCTAATACATAATGCGGGTTTAAAAATGGGAAGGCATCAAAACACGGACAAGTCAGAAGACCTGCCGGTGAATGTAAAATCAGTGCTTTCGGGAATAAAAGCAAAGTTAATCTCCTTAGAGAATAATCTTTTATGGGCATTGGTGTTTAACGTCTGCTGAAATGCAGATGAGGTTTCACTTAAACACAAAACAAGATGATTAAAAAATGCGCAAAATGTAATGCTGAATTTAAATGCAGGCATGATGAAATTCTAGAGTGCCATTGCGTTCAGGTGCCGATTTCTGATAAAGCTCAAAGATACCTCACTCAAAATTTTAAAGATTGCTTATGCAATAAATGTTTGTGGGAAGTGGCTAAAAAATTTGCTTCTGAACCATCAAATAAGGAAGCTAAACAAGCCTGAAGAGCTGGAAAACCTTCGAAATTAAACCCGGATTCCTAAGACTTTTTAAAAAGTAAAACCGAGTAGCTAACTATTTCAAGTATTTTAGTTCTATCTCGATAAAAATGAGTGTTGGCCGGTTCAATTGGCCCGGGCCGGTAATAGCGCGACGCAGTTGAATGCGGGTGAATAAGGGATGTGTGACGGCAATAGATTCAACAAGGAGGTGGGCTGAAGGATGAATTGAACTTGATTTTTTTGTTTCTTTTTGATCAAGCAAAAAGAAAGCCTGTTTGGCAAAACAATATTAGTTAGATGGAATTATGTGTTAGAACATCGTTATGAGGAATGAAAGTGCAAACAATCAAGGATTTGTTGAGACGATTCATAGCACCGCTAT
Source organism: Labilibacter sediminis (assembly GCF_005877885.1). GTDB lineage: Bacteria > Bacteroidota > Bacteroidia > Bacteroidales > Marinilabiliaceae > Saccharicrinis > Saccharicrinis sediminis. Next base: position 252,082 of record NZ_VCHY01000007.1, on the reverse strand, counting down.
GGTGAGTTGAAACAAGTTAGTTTACGCCTTGATTTGCAGTAGTTTCATTACGTAATAGGTTTTATAACGCATATTGCGGGTTATACCAATACTACATTAAAATGAGCCTTATTCTTTCGTTCTTTTTTACTTATACTTCGTTGAAAAATATCGCCGTAGCTATAGCTATGCCTCAATTTTTCGCCTTGTCTAAGCTAAAAATATTCAAAACAATTTAAGGCTCACCTTAAAATAGAATTGGTATTAGTAGAAACGCATAAAAAATGGGCAATGCAATTTTTACATTTGCAATGCCCATTTAATTCCTGAAGTTTTAGTCTATGTTATTTTAATTCAAGCACTATTGCTGATTTTGCTTTAATGTTAATCAGATTAAGATCATTTATTTTTCTTCCGGTAATAATGTTTTTTCCTTCAGAAAATGATGCCATAATTTCTTTAAAACGAGAAGTATCTACTTTTTTTACTCCCTTATTATTATTGTTTAAAATAACCATAATCGTTTCGTGATCGGTGTACCTAAAATACACGTAAATACCATCCTCTGGTATAAAGTGAAGGGTGTTTCCAAACTTTAAAGCTTCAGATTGTTTACGGTAGTTAAGCAACTTTTTCGTTAAATTAAATACCTGATTTTGCTCAGCAGTTCTGCCTTCCTTTGTAAAGGCATTTATGTTATCACCTTCCCAGCCACCCGGGTAATCCAGTCTAATTTTAGCGTGACCTTCAAAACCGTTGCCGTTCATTAAAATTTCTGTTCCGTAATATATCTGTAGAATTCCCCTGGTGGTTGCCGAATAGGTTAATGCCATTTTAAGTTTATCAATATCATTGTTCAGGCTATGTAAAATTCTTCCTTCATCATGATTATCCGGAAAAACCACCATGTTCATTGGATCAGTATATAAATGGTCATCGGCCAAAGTATTGTATAGTCTGGCCATTCCTGTGTTCCAACCCTCTTCCTCAGCAAAAGCTTTTTTCATGGCATCCTGCAAAGGAAAATCCATTAAGCTTGGTAAGTGCGAGTTATATCCATCTTTGTTAGGGAAATCCTTTTGCCAATAACAAAGTTTTGCCGTTTCGGTAATCCAGGCTTCACCAACAATATTAAAATTCGGGTATTCGTTAAAGATATGTTGGGTCCATACTGCCATTCCATGTTTGTCAGGATAAGGATAGGTATCCATTCTGATACCTCCTAAACCAGCATATTCAATCCACCATATGCTGTTTTGAATCATGTAGGTCAGCATGAATTCATTTTGCAAATTTAAATCAGGCATTGAGGTATCAAACCATCCTTTTACAGATAAGTCTTTATCATATTTTGATACATAAGGGTCTGAAATAGTTGAAAGTCGGTAGTTTGACCTGGTGAATTCATCCCATTGATTTATCCAATCATGCATAGGTAAATCATCCATCCACCAGTGTTTGCTTCCGCAATGGTTAAAAACCATGTCCATAATCATTTTAATCCCCCTTTTATTACATTCTTCAGTGAGGGCTTTAAATTCTTCGTTGGTACCTAATCGGGTATCAATTTTGTAAAAATCGGTTATGGCGTATCCATGGTAAGAGGATTGAGGTTGATTGTTTTCCATTACAGGATTTAACCAAATGGAGGAGTAGCCCATCTCTTCGATAAAGTTAAGGTGATCATGAATACCTTTTAAATCACCTCCATGTCGTCCGTAAGGTGCTTTTCTATCTGCTTTTTCCAGCATGCCGGGCATATCATCATTTTCGGGATTGCCATTGGCAAAACGATCCGGCATTATCAGGTACATAGCATCACCCGGACCAAAACCTTGTCTTTCTGCAGAACCTTTATTTCTTTCTAATAAATGATACTCATGATTTGCAATGACCTTTCTCCCTTGCTTAAATGTCATCATCATTTTTCCGGGTGCAGTTTCTTTATCAATAACTAAATCAATAAAAAGGTAGTTTGGGTTTTCAACTTTTGTGACTGCCTTTATAGATACTCCGGGGTAATTAACAGAGACCTCTGAAGAAGAAATATTGGGGCCATAAACCATAAGTTGAAGATTTGGATTTTTCATCCCAACCCACCAATTTATTGGTTCTATTCTTGTTGTCATCTTGGTTTTTTTAGCTTCCAATTGAGAATATGATGTACAAATCAATATGGTAAAAATAACCAATAATATTTTTGTGATACGCATAACGCAGCTTTTAAAATTAGAAGTACTTACTAAATACTATGAAATAGTAAATTATAAATTCACAAAACGAAAAACATCACTTTTAAGGAATTTAAACCGGATTATGCATTAGAAAATCTATTACACATTGAAATCACTTCAAAACAAGACACTTTGTTGCTTCACTTCAACTCACCAGAACGATGCTATGCCTCATTTCAGTAAGGCCTTGTTTTATTGTGCTTTCAATGTTCATGACGAAGTTCTAATACATAATCCGGGTTTAAGTGAGCTTTTGGGTGAAAGGAGAAATGAAAATACCCCCGCTACAAAAAGTAGCAGGGGCACAAACAATTGCTATCGGGAAATAGTTTTTGACTGTTGTGGTTCAACAGTTATTAAATTGTTATATAGATATAATTCTATGGTGTTTTGAGCGTGAGATATAATTTCAACTTCAGAAGCAGAAACTCTTACCTCCAGATCGTTACCCTTAAATGTAATACGGAATGCATATTCTTCCCATTGTTCCGGTATATCCGGATTTAAGTATAACTTTTCATCATAAGCTCTTTTACCGCCAAAACCTTCTACAATGGACATCCATGTGCCAGCCATACTGGTGATGTGCAGTCCTTCATGTGCTTCGGCATTGTAATCATCTAAATCTAAGCGAGAAGTACGAAGGTACATTTCGTAAGCTTTGTCAATACGGCCAATTTTGGTCGCTAATATTGAATGAACACAAGGGCTCAATGATGATTCGTGGACAGTTCTAGGCTCATAAAAATTGAAGTTTCTTTCGATTTCTTCTTTCGAAAACTCTTCTTCTAAAACATAAATACCTTGTAAAGTATCTGCTTGCTTAATAAAGTTTGAACGAAGAATTCTATCCCACGACCAGTACTGATTAATAGGACGTTGAGCCGGGTCAAGATCATCGGCCATAACTTGCTCTTTATCCATAAAACCATCTTGCTGCATAAATACCTGCAACTCCTCGTTATATGGAAAGTGCATGTTATTCACAATGTCTGTCCACCTTTCTGTTTCCTCAGCTTTAAAGTTTAATTTTTTAAGCAGCTCATTGTATCGTGTTGGGTTATTTTCTTTAACCCAATTCAATGATTCCATGGTGTATTTTAAACACCATGCTGCCATTTTATTGGTGTACCAGTTGTTGTTTATATTATTCTCGTATTCATTAGGTCCTGTTACACCAAGTATTACATACTTATTTTTAGCTGGAGAAAATGTAGCTCTCTGGCTCCAAAATCTTGAGATACCTACCAATACATCCAAGCCATATTCTTCCAGGTATTTTTTATCTCCTGTGTGGCGAATGTAATTATGGATAGCATAGGCTATGGCTCCATTTCTATGGATTTCTTCAAATGTAATTTCCCATTCGTTATGACACTCTTCGCCATTTGCAGTAACCATTGGATAAAGTGCAGCACCATCGGTAAATCCCAACTTTGCGGCATTTTCAATGGCTTTTTGCAGGTGCTTGTAACGATATACCAATAATTGGCGTGTTACATCAGCTGGCGAAGTCATTAAAAAGAAAGGTATACAGTATGCCTCAGTATCCCAGTAGGTTGTTCCACCATATTTTTCTCCGGTAAAACCTTTCGGACCTACATTAAGTCTTTCATCCTCTCCGGTGTAAGTTTGGTTTAAGTGGAAGATATTAAATCGAATACCTTGCTGAGCTGCAACATCTCCTTTAATGCGAATATCGCTATGTACCCATTTTTCGGCCCACTTTTCTTTATGGTCGCTAAATAATTGGTTAAAACCTTTGTTAATAGCATAATCTGCTAATTCTCCAGCTTTATTTTTTAAATCCTCATTTTTGTAATTTAATGAAGAGGTAACGCCAACATATTTTTCAAGGCTAACTGTTTCTCCTTGCTTCACTTCTAATTCAACGTGGTTACCTACCCATTTATTTAGTTGAATAACTTCCGATTTGTACTTGGCATCTTTACCATTAAGCAATACTTTGTATCGCATGGCAAATCCACATCTAAAATCGGATTTTTTAGTTTGAGATTCGAGGTAAGCAGCACCTTCAGATGCTTCTGCATTCAGGATATTCCAAAACTTTTCGTCGTAATTGGAGTCTTCATTTTTAATATCACCATCAATGTATGGCGTAAAATTAATGTGGCCACTAAAGTTAACTGGCGTTACTTCGTAGCTGATAACTCCATTTTCGGTGTCTGCCAGACTAACAAAACGTTTGGCCTTTACATGAACTTTTTTGTTGCCATCAAGCACTGCATCAAACTCTCTTAAAAGAAAACCTTCCTTCATATTTAGGGTACGCGTAAAGTTTTCTACCGCGCATTGTGCTAAGTCCAGTTCAAAACCTTCAATAGTCACATTTATTCCAATCCAATTGGGAGAGTTAAGTACTTTTGCAAAATACTCAGGATATCCGTTTTTCCACCAGCCCACACGTGTTTTGTCGGGATAGTAAACGCCTGCTATATAATTACCCTGTAAACTTTTTCCTGAATATTTTTCTTCAAAATTGGCACGTTGACCCATTTTGCCATTGCCAATACTGAATATACTTTCTGAAGCCTCGTGATTATTGGGATCAAAACCATCTTCAATCACAGACCATTCATCGTATTTTAAATATTGCTTCATGTTGTTTTTCTTTTTCTAATAACCTTTGGAAGTCAAATATTACGCTTTAGGTTAAATGCGTTTTTTTTACCTGACTTTCGTTCATAATTAATCGTTGAGTAAGCTCAATTTTTGAAGACTCATTTTATGTAATCCGTCAACAACCAGGTTGGCTTTTCCTAATACATCAGCTTTTCCTATGCCAATACACTTCATACCTCCTGCTATGGCTGCTTCCACTCCGGCTTCAGCATCTTCAAATACTACACAATCTTTTGGTTCAACATTTAAAGCTTCTGCACCTTTTAAAAACACTTCAGGATCTGGTTTGGCTTTTGAAACCTTTGTTCCGTCAATAATAGCTTCGAAGTAATCTGTTAATTCAAGACGATTAAGTATTGTCATTGCATTTTTACTGGCAGAACCCAGTGCAATTTTAATTCCTTCGTGTTTTAACAATTCTAAAAATTCTTTAGTGCCAGGTAAAATTTCTTCCGGCCCCATTTTTAAGATGTATGTTAAGTAATTGTCGTTTTTTTTGGTGGCCAAGGCAAGTTTTTCTTCTTCAGTTTTGGACATATTTCCTATGGATAGCAATATATCTAACGAAGTCATTCTACTCACGCCCTTTAACCTTTCATTGTCTTCTAAGGTAAAATCAAACCCTAATTCGTTAGCAATCTCTTTCCAGGCAATATAATGATACTTTGCAGTATCAACGATAACGCCATCTAAATCGAAAAGGCAAGCTTTAACTTTTCCCATCTTCTTGTTTTTATTAAAATATAAATTGTTAATTCGATTCTTCTTCTTCTGTTTTTACAATTGATACGCTTAATGCACCTAAAATCATTATTGCTCCGGCAAGAATTAGAATGTAAATACCGTGATTGTCAAAGAAGGATCTTAATATTGGACCACCTACAACTCCACTTAATATTTGTGGAATTACAACAGTTAAGTTGAATAAACCCATGTACATTCCCATTCTTTTGGGAGGAAGTGAACCAGATAATATAGCATATGGCATTGATAGCATAGCTGCCCAGGCAATACCTATCCCAGTCATGGATATTAGCAGGTAATATTGATCGGTGAAGAAAAATGTACTTATAAATCCTAAACCTCCTGCTAATAAAGAAAAGCTGTAAACTATTTTTCTACTGGTTAATGAAACAAGTTTTGGAATAAGGATTGAGTATAAGGCTGCCACTAAGCTATAGGTAGCAAAGCATATTCCAACCCAGTTTCCGGCTTCATCAAAGGCATTTCGCGCTAAAGAGTTGGTATGGTCACTGGCATCAAAGTCAATGGGAACACCAAAATAGTGCTGCGAAATTGCTGTAGTAGAGTAAACCCACAAAAGAAAGAATGGAAACCAGGAGAACAGTTGAACAATTGATAACTGCTTCATTGTTTTTGGTGTTGTTAACAATAACTTCCAAAAGCTCTCTTTTTTATTCTTGTCTTCTTCTGTAATGTTCTTATAAGCTTCATACTCTTCTGGCGGATACTCCTTTGTTTTAAGTACAGTGACCAAAACACTCAATAGTAATAATGCCCCTCCAATATAAAACGACCAAATCACTGATGGAGCTACTTCTCCTGCTTCACCGCTATTTGAAATGCCAATTGCAGTTAAAATAAATGGTAGAGCCGAACCAATTACAGCACCAAAGTTTATCAGAAAACTTTGTACAGAATAGCCAATGTTTCTTTGTTCTTCAGGAGTCATATCTGCTACCAAGGCCCTAAAAGGTTGAAAGGTAACATTAAATGAACCATCCATAAGCGCTAACATAGCTATACCAAACACTAAGGCCGCAATACTACCAGCTTTAAAAAATAGTGGGGCATTGGGCATAAAGAACATTGCCACCATCGATATTAAGGCTCCTGCTAATATATAAGGAGACCTACGACCAATGCGTGTCCAGGTTTTGTCACTGGCAGCTCCAACAACAGGTTGTACAATTAATCCCATGATTGGCGCAACTAACCAAAAGAATGATAAGTTATGTGGATCAGCTCCGAGACTGGTTAATATTCTACTTGCATTTGCATTTTGTAAGGCAAAACCAAATTGAACTCCCAAAAAACCGAAACTTAAATTCCAGATTTGCCAGAACGATAAACGAGGCATCTTCTTCATAAAATCAAAAAATTACATGATTACTACATTATTTCAATATAGAAATAACTATCCCGGTATGATATTCAAATCATAAACCAGGCATCTTGTCCAAGATGATAAAATAGGTTGGAAAATCTCTATTGAGATTCAATAAAAAAGGGTTAATCAAAATATATTAAATCGTGTCCAGTGATTTAAAATCCAATTCAAAGTTACGATAAAAGATGAAAAAACTAATCATTATGAGATGGTTAGAGGGCTGTGTGAGGGGTGGGTTTTTTCGGGAATCACATATTGCAACCGTTTGCAGAGAGGTTTTAATAATTTTTTAAAAAAGCAAAAATAATTTTTATCACTTTTCTGCAACCGTTTGCAAAATGGTTGATTATAAATCAATTTAGAATGGGAGTATATTATAATGGGAATAATAGTTGAACCCCTTCCGGGTTCTTTTGATACCTGAGACATTATCCACAGGTTACACCTGTGGTTATTTAAGTTGAACTATTGCATAGTTCCTTTGCCTTATCCCGAAGGGATATAATATGAAACAACCCTGTTGAGGGTTGAATATTGTATTCAATTGTTGATTGTAATACGCTATATAAGCGTATTTCTTTATTTAGTGGTAGACTCTCTAATTCTTAAAACAGGGGTAAGTATTTTTGTTTCATTGGCATGAATCTCATTTTCACTTTCTATGTGTTTAATGAGTAGTTTAACTGCCTCTTGTCCCATTTCAATTCCTTTTTGTTCAACAGTTGAAAGTGGTGGGTAAGCAATGGTAGCATTAGGTCCATCTCCAAAACCAATAACAGAAATATGTTCCGGAATTCGGATGTCATTTTTTAAAAGCACCTGCATGGCAGCAATAGCAGTTGAGTCGTTAACAGCAAAAATGCCATCTATTTCGTTGGCCATCTTTAATATTTTACCTGCATTGGCAAAAACTTCATCTCTGGTATCACATTTTATAATATATTCAGGATTATAGCTGAATCCATTTTCTTCCAGAGCAGCAATGTATCCTTCTTTACGTCTTTGCCCAATCGATAAGTGTTGAGGGCCCGCCAGATGTAATATTTTTTTACATCCAATGGCAATAAGGTGGTGCGTTGCAATCTTTGAACCTGTAAAATCATCAATAATCACTTTGTCAGCTTCAATTTCCTCCGGTGCACGATCAAAGAATACCACAGGCACACCATGGTCAATTAAGTTTCTGATATGATCATACTGGTGTGTGGTTTTACTTAACGACATCAGCACACCATCTACTCGGTTATCTAATAGAGCCTGAGCATCACTAACCTCTCTATCGTAATCTTCGCTCGATTGACAAATCATTACGTTATATCCAGCCGCGTAAGCAATTTTATCGATGCCTGCCAATACTGAAGAGAAAAAATGATGTACAATTTCAGGTAATATAATACCTATGGTGTTTGTTTTACTCCTGCGTAAGTTAAGTGCTAGTGCATTGGGCCTGTATTGTACCTTTTCAGCAAAAGCTTGCACCATTTTTTTTGTTTTGGGACTAATGTCCGGGTGGTCTTTCAAAGCTCTGGAAACGGTGGATGCTGAGATACCTAATATTTTAGCGATGTCTTTTATGGTTACTTGATGTGCTGCCATCTATACTTAAGGTCTTTACTGTGTAACTATTGCTGAATGGACGTATTTTAAAAATACAATAATTGTACAAATAAAGTATGTTTTTGCTTAAAAAGATTAAAATCTGACGTTTTTAGTCAAGTATTTTACATGATTTTATGCATATGTATATGAAATGAGAAAGTGAAAAACATGTTATACAACATACTAAAATCTTGCAAACGACACCGCAAACGTTTGCGGTGTCGTTTGCGTTAAAAAATGTCAAAATCAAGACACTAGGTGTTAACAAATGTTTAAATCATGTGTTTTTTTCATATAGATTTGTGTTGTCCATTTAAAGTGAATCGGTTGCATAATAGAGTGTTATCCGAATGTTAAATCAAATTCAGTTTAAAATCCAAAAAATCAAACATGTTTTTAACTGTTAAATCTTAGTTTTATGATTAAATCATTTTGTCTTAGAAAAGTCATTTTGCTTCTGACAGGTTTGTTATTCATAACAGGCCACCTTTCAGCTCAGGAAATGACAATTACTGGTTCAGTAACAGACGCCAGTAATAATGATCCCCTTCCTGGTGTGACAGTTGCTATTATGAACACTACATCGGGTACTATTACAATGCCAGATGGTGTATATAATTTAAAAGCCAATAAAGGAGATGTTCTTATTTATTCGTTTATTGGTTTTTTATCTCAACAAATAACTGTAGCCGACCAGGAAACAATTAACGTTCAATTAGAGCCAGATGTAATTGGCATGGATGAAGTAGTAGTTATTGGTTATGGTACTTCAAAAAAGAAAGATCTTACAGGATCTGTTCAAACGGTTAGCGCCAAAGATTTTAATCAGGGTGCTATCAATTCACCGCAGCAATTACTTAATGGTAAAGTTGCGGGTGTACAAATTACAGATGGAGGTGGGGCTCCAGGTGCAAAATCTACAATAAAGATTAGGGGAGGTTCTTCTCTTACAGCATCAAACGATCCATTAATTATTATTGATGGTGTACCTATTGATAATGATGATGTTTCCGGGATGAGAAACCCGCTAAACGTTGTGAATCCTAACGATATTGAGACCTTTACTGTGCTAAAGGATGCATCAGCGACGGCCATATATGGTAGTAGGGCTTCTAATGGTGTTATATTAATCACAACAAAAAAAGGAACTAAATCAGGTTTGCAGCTTGATTATGCAGGAAATGTATCAGTTTCAACACCAACAAAGAAAGTAGATGTTCTATCTCCAACTGAATTTAGATCAGTCATGGAGGATAAATTTCCAGCAAATACTAATCTAATGGGCGATGCTTCAACAGATTGGCAAGATGAAATTTATAGAAATGCTGTAAGTACAGATCATAATGTGGCTATGTCTGGTACGATTACAGATAATCTACCATTTAGAGCATCTGTTGGTTATAATAATGCCAATGGAATTCTGGACGAATCTAATATGACCAGAACAACTGCAGCTTTAAATTTAAATCCATCATTATTCGATGATCATTTAAGAATCAATATTGCTGCTAAGGGGATGTATATAAAAAATAATTTCTCTAATGAGGATGCTGTAGGAAGTGCAATTGGAATTGATCCAACTCAAGTTATAAAGGGAGATGGATATGATGATTTTGGGGGGTATTTTGCATGGACGCGAGCAGGAGGAAATCCAAATGGGAATGCTCCAGATAATCCCATCGCACAAATTAATCAACGCATAGATAGATCTATTGTAAATCGTTTTGTTGGTAATGCGCAATTTGATTATAAATTTCATTTTCTGCCAGAGTTGAGAGCTAATTTAAATATTGGTATAGATGCGTTAGAAGGAAAAGATGATGGTACAAATATCAATTTTTCAGATTATGGTATTACGAATCCTCTCGCTATAAATAAAGGAGGAAAGCAGACTTTACCTGGATCTGCATGGGATACCGATGCTTATTTAAGAGGAGGTACGTATGAAAACTATAATCAAAAGAAAGAGAATAAGTTGTTAGACTTTTATTTACAGTATACTAAAAACTTAGGATCTATAAATTCTCGTTTTGATGTAATGGGAGGATATTCATGGCAACATTTCTATGGTGAAAAAGAAACGGGTAACTGGTTTAACCTTCCAAATGAAGAAGGAGAATATTTTAGGGATGCTGAAAAGTTAGAAAAGAATGAGAATTACTTGGTGTCATTTTTTGGAAGATTGAATTATGTTTTAGCTGAAAAGTATTATTTAACCTTTACGCTTCGTAATGATGGATCATCGAGGTTTGCTGAAGAAAATAGGTGGGGATTATTTCCATCGGTTGCTTTAGCCTGGAATATGAAAGATGAATCATTTTTAAGCAATAGTGGCGCTCTTTCTACATTGAAAATGAAGCTAGGGTACGGTGTAACGGGGCAACAAAATATAGGTGATGATTATGGTTATTTTGGAACGTACAAAAGTGGTCTTTCAACAGCTCAATATCTTTATTATAATCCTAATAGTGGTAATTATGATCGAGTGCCGATCACGACAATTCGCCCCAATGGTTATGATGAGAACCTTAAGTGGGAAGAAACAACTACTTATAATCTTGGATTCGATTATGGATTCTTGAATAACCGAATTAGTGGTAGCTTGGATGTATATCTTCGTGAAACCAAGGATCTTTTAAATGAAATTCCGGTTCCTGCAGGAGCAAACTTAACCAATGAACTCACTACTAATGTAGGTAACCTTGAAAATAAAGGTTTTGAATTTTCTGTTAATGCAATAGCTATCGACAACGGTAATTTTAATTGGAATGTTGGTGCGAATATTACTTATAATAAAAATGAGATCACAAAACTAACTCAGGTTGATGATCCAAACTATATAGGTGTTCTTGATGGTGGCATATCAGGAGGGACAGGAAATAAAATTCAAGTTCATCAAGTAGGTTACCCAGCTAGTTCTTTCTTTGTTTACAAGCAAATATATGATACAAATGGAGTACCTATTGAAGGATTGTACGAGGATAAAAACGGAGATGGAGAGTTTAATGAAAGTGATTTATATGTGGGTGAGAACTCAAACCCAACTGTTATGATTGGTTTAAATACATCTCTATCATATAAGGATTGGGATTTCAGCATGGCAGGTAGAGCCAATTTGGGTATGCATGTTTATAATAATATGGCTTCTAGTTCAGGTTTCTATGATAATATGCAAGTAAATGGAGAATATCTTCGAAATATTAACAAGGATGTTTACAATACTCAGTTTAAGTCATCTCAATATTTCTCAGACTACTATGTTCAAAATGCATCATTTTTTAGATTAGACAATGTGACCGTAGGGCATAACTTAAGTGAATTTTTAGGGACAAAACTAAATATGAGGGTTTACGGAAGTGTAAATAATGTGTTTGTAATTACAGATTATGAAGGTGTTGATCCAGAGGTTGACAATGGAATAGATAATAATATTTATCCAAGACCAAGAACATACTTGTTAGGTGTAACTGTTACATTTTAAATTTTGAAAATCATGAGAAAAAAAATATTAAATAGAATAGCGTTTGCACTGATTTTGTCTTTAGGATTAGGCGCATGTGTAAATGATTTAGAGGTTACACCAATTGATCCAAATTTGGATACTGCTGACAAAGTGTTGGATTCAGAAGAGGCTTTTGGACAAGTACTGGCTAAAATTTATGCAGGTTTTGCCGTGTCTGGTCAGCAAGGACCAGCAGGAGATCCTGACTTAGTTGGTTTTGATGAAGGTCATAGTCAATATTGGCGAGGATATTTTGTTTGTCAGCAGTTGCCTACTGATGAAGCGGTAAATGGTTGGGCAGATGGTGATTTACCAGATTTATCTCAAGTTGATTGGGGTGCAAATAATGGTTTTATTCGTCAGTTCTATTATAGAGCTATTTATCAGGTATCTTTAGCTAACGAATTTATCCGTCAGGCAAAAGCAAACGGAAAAGCAGAGTATACAAAATTACCACAGTATATGGCTGAAGCTAGATTCTTAAGAGCTTTATCTTATTGGCATGCTCTGGACTTATTTGGTAATGGAGTACCATTTGTAACAGAAAATGATCCTATTGGTTCGTTTTTGCCACCTCCAGCAGGTACAGAAGCTCGTGGTCCTGAATTATTTGATTTTATAGAAAAAGAGTTACTAGCCATAGTCGGGGATTCCGATAATGATAGTCAGGTTCTTTTAGATGCTGGTCAGGCATATGGTGGTCAGGCGGATAAAGCGGCAGCCTGGATGGTTCTTGCAAAATTATATTTGAACCATAATATCTATAGAGGAGAAACTAATAATGTATATTATGAGGCTGCTCGTACATATCTTAATAAAGTTATTGGAGCAGGATACAGCCTAATTACTTCTGCTGATGCTTCAGCCGGAGATGTTTATTCTCCATACGAATATTTATTTTTAGCGGATAACTATAAAAGTGATAGTGAAATTATTTACTCTATTAATTACGAAAGTAATTATAGCAGAACATATGGAGGTACCACTTATATGATTGCTGCCTCTATTGGAGGAGAAATGGTTCCGGCTGACTATGGAATGGCAAATGGCTGGGGTGGTAATCGTACCACAAAAGCTTTAGTGAATAAGTTTGAGTCAGGGGATGGAAGAGCCTTGTGGTTTACTGAAGGTCAGCAGCTTGAGATTGAAGATCAAACGCAATTTACACATGGGTATGCGGTAACTAAGTTTAAAAATAAAACACGTACTGGAGGAGTAGCTACAAATGGAGGAGCAAGTGACTGGACTGATGTAAATATTCCTGTATTTCGTTTGGCAGATGCTTATTTAATGGCTGCAGAAGTTGATTTAAGATTAGATGGTTCTGTTTCTGGAATAAATAGAGGTTATTTACAACAAATAACAGATAGAGCAGGATCTACACTTCCTGCATCGATAAGTCTTGCTTGGATACTTGATGAAAGAGCCAGAGAGTTATATTGGGAGTGTCATAGAAGAACTGATCTAATTAGATTTGGTAAATTTACAACTGGATATAACTGGCCTTTAAAAGGTGATGATTTGCAAGGTAAAGATGTTGATAGCAAGTTTAATTTAATGCCTATCCCATTTACTGATATTACTGCAAACCCTAACTTAAAGCAGAATCCAGACTATTAATATAAGTTTTTGAGTATTTATAATAAAAAATATACAAATGAAGATATTTCAAATTATAGCATTTGTCATTCTGGGAGCCTTTATTTTTGCCTCTTGTGAGGATGAGGATAAGATCACATATAACCCGGATTTAGCAGAAGAATCTGCTCTTGTAACGCCCTTATCTCCAAATGGACTAATGTTCACAAAAGATGATGCAGATGAAATGATTAATTTTTCTTGGACAGAAACTGATGCAAAAGTTAATGTTCAGATAGATTATGAAGTTCAGTTATCAAGTGAAAATACCTTTGAGAATATTATTAGCTTATTTACTACCAGAGAGTCAGAAATGGATGTTAAGGTAAGTGTGGTAAATAACGCTCTTATATCTTTAAAATATGCTCCAGAGGAGCAAACAACTGTTTATTGTCGTGTTATTGCAAAGATAAATGATAACGTAGAGAATTTGATCTCTGGGGTTGTAGATTATGAAACAATACCATATGAAACAATCATTGATTATCCAATGATATATGTACCTGGTGCATATCAGGGATGGAGTCCTGGAGCGGATAACGGAAGATTATACTCATATGAATTTAATGATATTTATGAGGGTATAGTTCATATTGCAAGTGATGATGATCCAACAGAATTTAAAATTGCAGCTACACCTGATTGGGGAGAAGCCTATGGTGGAGTGTTAGCACAAGCAGGTAATGATTATTCAGGTACCCTTGATGGAGCAGGAGGTAACTTTAGTGTTGTACCAGGAGCTTATAGTTTTAGAGTTGATATGGATGCATTAACCATTGAAATGACAAAAACAGATTACTGGGGAGTGATTGGCGATGCAGCCGGTGGCTGGGGTGATGCAGATGATGTTATTATGCATTATAATGGCCAAATTAAAAAATGGCAAACTACCACAACTCTTAACCCTGGAGGATTTAAATTTAGAAAGAATAGTTCTTGGGGTGGAGATCTTACTGGAGATGAGAATGGTAATTTAACTTCTTCAGGAGATAATATTGCCGTAACAACTGCAGGTACCTATGATATTGTTTTCGACCTTGAAAATATGGTGTATTCATTCACTTTAGTTGAGTAATTCAGCATAAGAAGATTATCTTAAGGCTGCCCAAAGTGGCAGCCTTTTTTTTATCACAAGTTCCAATTTCTAATATAGTTTTACACATGAAAGCTTCTTCTTTTTTTCTTCCCATATTGTTGGTGTTCATCTCTTGCCAACCAAAGCAAAAGATCGACCAACCCGATATCACCACCCCTCCCTCATGGGCTAAATCGGTGATCTGGTATCAGATATTTGTTGAACGTTTTTACAACGGCGACACGTCCAATGATCCTACGCCTGAAACCATGTATTCGGCATCTAACTTTATTGAAACACCTGAGAATTGGTCAATAACGCCTTGGACACAGGAGTGGTATGCTAAAGAAGACTGGACACAGAGTAATGTAGAGAATTTATATAGTAATTTACAGTTGAGGCGTTATGGTGGCGATTTACAAGGGGTGTTGGATAAATTGGACTATTTACAAGATTTAGGGATCACTGCTATTTATTTTAATCCGTTGAATGATGCCCCATCATTGCATAAATATGATGCCCGGAACTACAGGCATATTGATGTAAATTTTGGACCTGATCCAAAGGGGGACTTGGCTTTGATAGCTACAGAAAACCCGGGCGATCCATCAACCTGGAAATGGACCTCGGCAGACAGAATGTTTTTGCAGGTAGTAGAGGAAGCACATAAAAGAAATATAAGGGTGGTTTTAGATTATTCATGGAATCATACAGGAGTGGAATTTTGGGCCTGGAAAGATGTACTTGAAAAACAAGAAGAATCAGCATATAAAGACTGGTATACCATAAAAGAATTCGATGATCCAGACACACCGGAAAACGAATTTGAATATAGAGGCTGGTTAAATAATGCAAGTTTACCCGAACTAAAAAAAGTTAACACAGTAGGCGAACATAAAATAGGACATCCTTTCGAGGGAGATTTAAATAAAGGTGCTAAGGAGCATGTATATGCTGTAAGCAAAAGGTGGTTGGCACCAGATGGTGATGTAAGTAAAGGTATAGATGGCTATCGTTTAGATGTGGCAGACCACATACCAATGGGGTTCTGGAGAGATTACCATGCATACGTAAAATCTATTAATCCGGAAGCCTATTTAGTAGGTGAAATTTGGTGGGAAGAATGGCCTGATAAGCTAATGGATCCTGTTCCTTATGTAAGTGGAGATGTTTTTGATGCAGTTATGTTTTATCAAATATACCGCCCGGCACGCTATTTCTTCGCCAAATCAAATTATCAAATAGATGCAGCTCAATTGGTCGATAGCTTGCAGTTTCAATGGAACAGGCTAAGAGAAGAAACAAACTTAGGAATGATGAATGTGGCAGCCACGCATGATTCTCCTCGTTTGTTAACATCCTTTGCTAATCCTGGAAAATATAAATACAATGCTAACCCAAGTGCAGACTCTTCTTATATAACGAGTAAACCTAACCAAGAAACTTATCAAAGAGTAATGCTCTATTTAATGCATCAATTTACTAATGTGGGCGCACCGCATATTTGGAATGGTGATGAAATGGGTATGTGGGGAGGTGATGACCCCGACTGTAGGAAACCACTATGGTGGCCTGAATATAAGTTTGATGCGGAAAATAAGAATAGTATTCTGGACAAGGAAAAAGAATATGTGGAAGTTGGCTTTAATAAAGAGTTATATCAGTACTATAAACAGATGACCCATCTTAGAAATAGCCAAGAGGTTCTTTCAAATGGTAAAATTGAATTTGTTGAAGCCAAGGATAATTTACTGGTATATAAAAGGCAAAATGATAATAGTTCAATTCTGGTAGTACTCAATGCCGGAAACGAAACATTGCAGTATCAGTTGCCACAAAATTTAAAGTTCACCGATTTAATCACAGGAGAGGAAGTGTTGGATAATCAACTTCAATTGAATGGGATTTCGGGAAGAGTGCTTAAGCAGATGTAATAAAAAATATTTACAAGATGAGTTCAAAAATTTTAGAAAATAAATATCTGCACTTAGTTGTGTTTTGGTGTGTTGGCTTGTTAGCAACTGCTCAGGTTATCACAACAGCGCCAACAGTACCTGTAGATAATCAGAGTGTTGTTGTAACCTTTAATGCCGCCGAAGGAAATCAGGGCTTAAAAGATTATACAGGCGATATATATGCACATACGGGTGTCATTACCTCGGAGAGCACATCAAGTTCAGACTGGAAATATGTACAAGCAGGCTGGAGTGAAAACATAGAGAAATGCAAACTAACCAGTATTGGCGATAATAAGTATACACTTGAAATATCACCATCCATTCGCGAGTTTTATGGAGTGCCAGCTTCAGAAAAAATAGAGCAGCTTGCTTTTGTATTCCGAAATTCAGATGGAAGCAAAACAGGAAAAACCAGTTCAGGAGGAGATATTTTTCAGGATGTGAGTACGGTGGATTTAACCGTTGGAATTGAAGAGCCAGGAGAAGCTAGTGTATATGCCAGCACAGATATGGTATCCGTAGAGGTTGCAGCTACAAATGCTACCGGAATTACCATTTATGTAGATGATGTACAGGTAGCTGCCGGAGCGGGGAATGAATTAACGACCAGTTTTTCTGCTGGTACTGTGGGCGATCATATTATTAAGGCAGAGGCTACGGATGGTACAAAAACCGTAGAGGAGTTGCTGACTTATTATGTACGCAGTGAAGTGTCTAATTTGCCTTTGCCTGATGGCTTAAAAAGGGGAGTAAATAAAGTTGATGATCAGTCAGTAACGATGGTGTTGTTTGCGCCTGATAAAGATTTTGTTCATGTAATAGGAGAGTTTAACAATTGGATGCCCAATGATGATTACTTGATGCATAAGGATGGAGGATATTTTTGGTTAACCATCTCTTCATTAAATGCAAATGAGGAATATGCTTTTCAATTTTACATTGATGGAGAAATACGTGTAGCTGATCCATATACCAATAAAACGCTCGATCCTGATGATAAATATATTCCTGAGAGTGTATATCCGGGTTTAAAGGACTATCCTGAAGGATTAACATCTCATGCAGCCTCTGTTTTTAAAATTAATGAAGATAGTTACGATTGGAATGTAGCAGAATTTACCAATCCGGAGATCACCAAAATGGTGATTTATGAACTTCATGTAAGGGATTTTACTGCCAATGGCGATATTAAAACAGTGACCGATTCCATTAGTTATTTTAAAGAATTGGGTGTAAATGCCATTGAGCTAATGCCTTTTAACGAATTTGAAGGAAATGATAGCTGGGGGTATAATCCATCTTTTTATTTTGCACCAGATAAGGCATACGGTACAGCCAACGATTATAAAGAGTTTATTGACGTGTGTCACCAAAATGGCATTGCGGTTATCATGGATATGGTGCTGAATCACTCCTTTGGACAATCGCCTTTTGCTCGTATGTATTTAGATGGAGGTAAGCCAGCCAGCAACAATCCCTGGTACAATCGCGACCATAATATGTTAGAACCTGCAGCGCAATGGGGTTATGATTTTAATCACGAAAGTGTGCATACCGAAGAATTGGTAGATAGCGTTTGTTCCTTTTGGTTGAACGAATATAAGTTAGATGGCTTTAGATTTGATTTCACCAAGGGATTTACCAATACCAGCTATCCGGTTGGTGATTGGGCCAGTGCCTATGATGCAGATAGAATAGCCATCTTGAAAAGAATAGCAGATGAAATTTGGATCAATAAAAGCGATGCCATCATTTCGTTTGAACACCTGTCCGAAAATTCTGAAGAAAAGGAATTGGCTAACTATGGTATTCTGATGTGGGGTAACCACAACCATAAATTTAACGAAGCCACTATGGGCTATAACACAGGCGATAAGTCAGATTTTTCATGGGCTTCGTACATAAATAGAGGATGGGATCATCCACATATCATTAACTATATGGAAAGTCATGATGAGGAGCGCTTGATGTATAAAAATAAGATGTATGGGAATAGTGATGGCAATTACAATGTAAAGAACCTGGAAGTAGGTTTGGAACGTGTACAGGCTGCAGCAGTATTTCTGATGTCGGTTCCAGGTCCTAATATGATATGGCAATTTGGGGAGCTGGGTTACGATTATAGCATTAATACCTGTCCTGATGGTACTGTTGATGAAACAGGAGGGTGCAGAACTGCCAGAAAACCAATTGAGTGGGGCTATTATGAGGATGCCGACCGAAAGTCATTGTTCGAAACGTACAGCGATATCATCACCTTGAAAAAAGAAGAGCCTGTATTTTCAACTAGTGATTATGCTATGGAGGTTAGAAGTGCAACCAAGCGAATAGAATTAAATCATGCAGGTTCTGATGTTCGTTTAGTGGGTAATTTCGATGTAGTAACTCAAAGTATTCAACCTATGTTTAGTGCTACAGGCATGTGGTATAACCACTTTAGGGGCGATAGTATTAATGTAACTGATGTTGATATGGAGTATGGCCTTGTAGCGGGTGATTTTGCCTTGTTTTCGCAAAAGAAACTACATGGTTTTAAACCACATACTTCCATTGGAGATCCAACATACTTTAAAAATGCATGGATAGCTCCTAATCCGGTAAAGAATCAGTTAACCATTTATGGAGGAGATAAACCTTTAAACAAGATTAAAGTGACTTCTGTAACAGGAGCACTGTTATTTGAAACTCCTGTTTACGATTCACAAACACAAATTAATGTATCAGGGTATTCGAAAGGAGTTTATCTGGTTCATTTAATTGGTAACGGAGATGGTTACCGGGTGTTTAAAATGGTGAAACAATAAAGATAGGGTAACAAGATAGTTCATTAAGTAGTTTGTTAACCCGGAATAATACTAAATGTATTGTTTCGGGTTTTTTGACTTTCAACATTTGACTTTATTACTTTCGACTTTTCATTTTCCTTCTCCCGAAAAGATAGTTTTAAGTGTATAAAGTAATATTTTAAAGTCAACCACCAGAGTTCTGTTTTCCAGATAAAGAATGTCGTACTGCAGTCGCTCTATCATCTGGTCAATGTTTTCAGCGTATCCAAATTTAACCATACCCCATGAGGTAATTCCCGGACGTACAGTAAATAAGTGCTCATAGTGCGGTGCCAGAGGAAGTATCTGGTCAATAAAATATTTTCGTTCGGGTCGAGGCCCAACAAACGACATATCGCCTAAAATAATATTAATGAACTGGGGCATTTCGTCAAGGCGCCATTTTCTCATGAAGCGTCCGAATGGTGTTATTCTTGGATCGTTTTCTGAGGATAAGGAAGGGCCGTTTTTTTCAGCATCCACATGCATCGATCTAAACTTATAGATATGAAAAGGCTTTTTGTGTCTTCCAATTCGTTCCTGACTATAAAAAATAGATCCTTTTGAGGATAACTTTACACCAATGGCTATAGCTATAAATATAGGAGAAGAAACCAGTAAGCCAAACCACGCCATGGTAATGTCAAAAAAACGTTTAAATACGCCTTGCCAAACAGGTATTTTATCTGTTCCAATGGTTATAAATGGCAGACTTTCCAGGTTTTGAGTTTTCACAGTACCTTCGAGCATGGCATTTAAATCGGTAGAGAGTTTAATCAGAATCTCTTTTTGTCGTAATATATTAATGACTTTGTTTATCGCTTCATGTTTATCTAGTTGAAGTGAAACAATAGCCTCATCAATATCCTGCTGCTCAATAATTTCTTTCAGATTACTGGTGTTTCCTAAATGAGGAATATACCCGCTCAGATCTTCTCCGTTTACATCATCTTCCGAAATGTATCCGGCAAACTGATTGCCAAGGTGGTAACTAGTCTTATAGTAATCTTTAATAATTTTAAGAGCCTGTTGGTTATTGCCAATTAAAACTGTTTTGTAACCAACCCTTTTCGTTTTTATCAGGTAATGAAGGCGTGATATGATTATCATCCTAAAAGAATATACCAATATAAAAACCACAAAAAAGTAACGTGAAGATAACATCAATGGGTTAATGTTAAGCTCAACGGGAGAGTAGCTTAATAGTATAAAAAACAACATTACCGACATGATAAAGCAGGTGGATATGGTTGGTCCAAATATCTGAATCCCTGATTTACGTGCTGTATTGGCATAATGCCCGGATAAGTAAAAGGCAAAAAGCCAGATCAGAATTACGCAAACAATGGCCAACGGAATGGCGTGTGCTTTTAATTCAACAGGTAGTAAGGGGCTGAAAATATCTCTGTAAGGTAATCGGTATTTGCCCAGGAAAATAAGATGACATGCAATCAGAGCTATGATATCTGCCCCAAGATGCAGGTTGGATATTAATTTATCATTGATTCGTTTGAATTGAATTGTTCCAGGTTGTTTTTTGAGCATAGACTAGTTTTCCAAAGACTAATATAACGTCAATTGTCAGTAAAAATTATTCACAACATGATTAATTATTATTTTTTTGTGGACGAGCATCTACTAAATTAAAATTAGTCTAACACTAAGACAAAAATATTCTTTGAATAAGCATGAAAAAAAAGCTTTTTTTTAAAACAAGGATTGCTCAGAAGCGTTATTTTTACGGCTCACTAATATTAAAAATGGATACATTCAGGCATAAAGGTTTAAGGCAGAGGTTAGTTCAGGAAATCATCCGGAAAGGTATTACCGATGAGGCGGTGTTAAAAGCAATTGGATCGGTACCTCGACATATATTTTTCGAAAGTAGTTTTATACAGTTTGCCTATCAGGATAATGCATTTCCCATTGGAGCAGGACAAACGATATCACAGCCTTTTACCGTTGCTTTTCAATCGCAAATACTTTGTGTTAATCCGGGTAATAAGGTTTTGGAAATTGGGACTGGCTCAGGCTATCAGGCTGCGGTGTTGGTTGAGATGGGGGCTAAAGTGTATACCATTGAAAGGCAAAGAGAACTGTATTTAAAAAGCAGTAAAATGCTGCCACAAATGGGGTATAAATTAAGGTTTTTCCTCGGAGATGGATATAAAGGCTTACCTCAGTTTGGCCCTTTTGACAGAATTATTGTAACAGCCGGAGCACCAAGTATTCCCGAAGATCTCTTAACGCAGATGTGTATTGGTGGTATTATGGTTATACCTGTTGGGGAGGATGTTCAAACCATGACTAGAATAACCCGGGTGAGCGAAAATGAATTTAGTCAGGAAGAGTTCGGGAAATTTGAATTTGTTCCCATGCTGAAAGGAATTGTGAAATAAATAGAAGTCGAAAGTTGATGAGTAAAATTTAATCAAATCAACGCATTAACACATTAACAAATCAACAAATTATCACATTATCCCGACACAACGAATCATCGAATAACTAAAAAAACAAATATATATGCTTAAAGTACATACATTACCGTATAACCCCTGGCAAGAGAACACTTATATTATTAGTGCCGAAAATGGCGACTGTATTATTATTGATCCTGGTTGCCTAAGCCCGGAGGAGCAACAACATTTAGTAGCTTATGTAAGTGAGAACAAATTAAATCCGGTTAAACTTTTAAATACGCACCTGCATCTTGATCATGTATTTGGAAACAGGTTTGTGAGTGAGCACTTTAAATTGGGAGCTATAGCACATAAAGGTGATGAGTTTTGGCTGGAGCAAACAGTGCCATATGCAGCTCAAATGGGTATGCAGTTGGAGCAAAACCCTCCAGCCTTAGAGGGGTATCTGGAAGATAACCAGGAAATTGAATTTGGCGGCTCAGTTATACAAGTATTACATATTCCGGGGCATTCTCCGGGTGGGGTTGCTTTGTATTGTCCTAATGAAGGTTTTGCCATAGTGGGAGATGTGCTGTTCAGAGAAAGTATTGGACGTACCGATTTGCCAGGTGGCGATTTTGATACACTCATCAGTGGTATTAAAACAAAATTGTTAAGCTTACCTGATGAAACAGTGGTATATTCGGGGCATGGACCTTCAACTACCATTGGTCACGAAAAAGTGCACAATCAGTTTTTTTAATTATTAGATGCGAATTTCCTATTCAGGAAAAGTCCCTGCAGGCCTATGACAAGCTTTCCACCCTCTGGAAACCTTCCTGCAGGTCTGCGAGACGTTTCCCACGGTGTGGGAAGCTTCATGCAGTAGTGCAACAAGGTTTCCACACTCTGGAATTCTTCCTGCAGGTCTGTAACAAGGTTTCCCTTAATGTGGAAAACTTCATGCAGTGGTGCAATATGGTTTCCCCGTTGTGGGGAATGTTATATGTACGTGTGTATACAGACTACTCTCTTAATCCACTGACAAAAATCATCCATAAAACCTGTATTCGTCATTTTTATAATTTTCTTATTATCTTACCTTTAAAGCTGTATTTGTAAAGGTTGTGGTATTAGCATCAGGAAGGTAATGGATGCTGATTCAACGCTGCAATAATTTATTTTACAAAACACATTATTTGGGTTAAGTGTATAAAATTTTAACGTTATAATTATCGGGAATGGCTACAGATAAGTTTGTTGCACGTCATATTGGTCCGCGCGACCATGAAATTGAAGAGATGCTAAAAACCATCGGATTAGGTTCGATGGATGCATTAATTGAAGAAACAGTTCCTTCAAACATTAGGTTAAAAGAGCCCTTAAGGTTAGCTAAAGGTATTACCGAGCGTCAGTATTTCAGGAAGATTTTAGACATCGCGGGAAAAAATAAGGTATACAATACGTATATCGGGATGGGGTATTACGATACGATTACTCCGGCTGTTATTCATCGCAATGTGTTGGAAAATCCGGTATGGTATACATCTTA
Organism: Labilibacter sediminis; assembly: GCF_005877885.1. Taxonomy (GTDB): domain Bacteria; phylum Bacteroidota; class Bacteroidia; order Bacteroidales; family Marinilabiliaceae; genus Saccharicrinis; species Saccharicrinis sediminis. Next base: position 228,547 of record NZ_VCHY01000007.1, on the reverse strand, counting down.
TACGCCATATCAGGCCGAAATATCACAAGGTCGTTTAGAAGCGTTGCTTAATTATCAAACATTGGTGATTGAGTTAACTGCCATGGAAATAGCCAATGCGTCATTGCTGGATGAGGCGAGTGCTGCTGCAGAAGCTATGGTTATGATGTATAATTCAAGAGCCAGAGCCATGGTTAAAGCAGGAGCCAATATCTTATTTGTTGATGAAAAAGTTTGGCCTCAAACACGTGCGGTGCTCGAAACGAGAGCCAATCCATTGGGTATTGAACTACAGTTTGGCAATTGGAAAAATTGCGAGCCAACAGACAAGCATTTTGGTGTTTTGGTGCAGTATCCAAATTCCGATGGAAATGTAGAGGATTATAAATTGCTAGTTGAAAAAGCCAATCAACAAGATTGTAAAGTAGCTGTTGGAGCCGATTTAATGAGTTTAGCCATTTTAACTCCACCGGGCGAGTGGGGTGCCGATATTGTTTTTGGTTCAACTCAACGTTTTGGTATTCCTATGGGGTATGGTGGTCCGCATGCTGCATTTTTTGCAGCGCGTGAATCAGCCAAGCGTCATATGCCGGGAAGAATCATTGGAATAACGAAAGATACCAATGGCAATCGTGCCTTACGTATGGCTTTGCAAACACGAGAACAACATATAAAAAGAGAGCGGGCGACTTCAAATATTTGTACAGCACAAGCTTTATTGGCTACCATGGCCGGATTTTATGCCGTATATCACGGAGCCGAAGGAATACATAGAATCGCCAGTCAAATACATAGTATCACAAGTTTATTGACCAGGGAAATAGAAAAGCTGGGGTATAAACAGCTCAACCAAAACTATTTTGACACCATCAGGTTTTCGATGGCTAAACATGCTTCGGTTGATTTAATTGAGAAATACTCTCTGGAATTGGAGATGAACTTCAGGTATTTCGAAAATGGAGATGTGGGTTTAAGTATAGATGAAACCACAAACCTTGAAGATATTAACTGGATTGTGGAGGTCTTTGCCCGTGCAGCTTGTGCCGATATTCCTGAGGTTAGAGAAATCACAGAATCATGTTCTATTAATGAAGCCTATTTAAGAAAAAGTGAATACCTGCAACAAGAAATTTTTAGGCACTATCGTTCCGAAACAGAGATGGTGCGATATATCAAAAAGTTGGAGAGAAGAGATATTTCCTTAACGCATTCGATGATTTCATTGGGTTCTTGTACCATGAAATTAAATGCAGCTACAGAAATGCTTCCTCTAAGTTGGATTGAGTTTGGAGGAATTCACCCGTTTGTGCCGGTGGATCAGGCAGCAGGATATCATCTTTTGTTTGCTGAGTTAAAGAGAGACTTGGCAGAGATCACCGGATTTGCAGATGTTAGTCTTCAACCTAATTCAGGGGCTGCCGGGGAGTATGCCGGATTAATGGTTATCAGATCATATCACCAAAGTAGGGGAGAAGGTCAGCGTAATGTGGCCATTATCCCGTCATCGGCTCACGGTACTAACCCGGCTAGTGCTGTTATGGCAGGTATGCAGGTGGTTGTGGTAAAATGCGACGAAAGAGGAAATATTGATGTAACCGACCTAAAAGAGAAGGCCGAAAAATATAAGGAAACACTTTCATGTTTAATGATTACTTACCCTTCTACACATGGAGTGTTTGAATCATCCGTGGTGGAGATTTGCGATATTATACATGAAAATGACGGTCAGGTATATATGGATGGTGCCAATATGAATGCCCAGGTTGGGTTAACTAATCCAGGATTAATTGGTGCTGATGTTTGCCATCTGAACCTGCATAAAACATTTGCTATTCCTCACGGAGGCGGAGGCCCCGGAGTTGGACCTATTGGTGTGGCAAAACATTTAGTGAAATTTTTACCTACTCACCCTGTGGTTAAAACAGGAAGAACAGGCATTTCGGCTGTAGCAGCTGCTCCATGGGGTAGTGCGAGTGTATTGCCTATCACTTATGGTTATATAAAAATGTTGGGTAGCGACGGGCTTACTAAATCAACGGAAATAGCCATTTTAAATGCCAATTATCTGGCGCACCATTTAAAAGATGATTTTGGTATTTTATATACCGGCGAAAAAGGCAGAGTTGCTCACGAAATGATATTAGAGTGTCGTCATTTTAAATCTACGGCAGGTATCTCGGAACTGGATATTGCCAAAAGGTTAATGGATTATGGTTTTCATGCACCTACTTTATCCTTTCCTGTGCATGGTACCTTGATGATTGAACCTACCGAAAGTGAATCATTACAGGAGCTGAATCGATTTATAGAAGCTTTAAAAGGTATTTATAAGGAGATAAAAGAGGTAGAATCGGGTGAAGTAGATAAGGAGGATAATGTATTGAAAAATGCACCGCATCCTGATTATAAAGTAGTAGCAGATAATTGGACGCATTCATACGGACGTGAAAAAGCAGCTTTCCCGCTGGAGTGGATACGAGAAAACAAATTTTGGTTGACGGTATCCAGGGTGGATGATGCTTTTGGTGATCGTAACTTAATTTGTACTTGCGGTTCGCCGGAAGAATATGAACTGTTAGGAAAATCCTGAGAGTAAATATAAAATTAACATAAAGGCTGCTTTTGATGATCAGAAGCAGCCTTTGTTATTTTTATATGATGGTTTAAACCTGAGATTTAGTTTTTCTCCTTATTCCAAAATATTTTATTTCTGATATAAAAGTTAAAGATTGTGGTATCAGAAAAGTCATCGAAATTGGTATTGTTATAGGATCTTTGATAATATAGCGTTCCTTCAATGGATAATTTTGTGTTGAGTTGATAACCCAGTCCAAGCCCATATCTGCCCCTCTGAAAAAAAGTATAGTCATCAATAATATTTCCAAGCACGTTAAATGTAATTTCACCGGAAGCCTTCCAATACATTGTGTTTGGTTCTATGTTTTTATCCGGATCGAAAGCTCTTCGTGTACCTACTTGATATCTAAATCGTGATGTAATATTGGTTTTATCATTGTAGCTGTGCGTAATAAATCGTTCCTCCAGTCTAAACCGGTGGTTAATGGTCATATGTGGGTAACGAGGGTACGCTATACGTAAGGATTGGTGTGGTCGAAATTCATTTTCAATGCCAACCTCGGGTCTGTTTACTCTGTTGTACATGAAGCCGGCATCTACAACAAATGTTCCGTTTAAACGGTATCGGGTAGAGTTTCTTAATCCCCAACGATGATACTCTGCATCACCAAGGCCCTGGTAATATCCACCGTCAAATATGGTAGTCCAATCGTGGTTGAGACTTATCTGTTGTAAAAATAATGTTCTCAACTCCTGAGTTTGTGCTTTGCCTGTTAAGTGAATAAGTGATATGAATAATATTAAAAGTACTTTCCGTATAAACATCTTGCCCCGCCTTTTTGTTTTTTGCTGTATAGTTCGGTTTTCAATCAATTATAGTGCCATTTAATAGCTTGTTAACTACATAAATGAACAAAAAATAACTGAAGGAGTAATTTAGTTTCGGCTTATTGAATCTTCAATGATTTCCGTAAATATATCTTTAATGTTTAAGCCTGCAGCTTCAATTTGTTGTGGAATAAAGCTCGTAGGTGTCATGCCCGGAGTGGTGTTAACTTCCAAAAGAAAGATGCTGTTGCCGCTTAAGATGTAGTCTACACGAGCAATGCCTTTGCAGCCCAATATGTCATAAATCAACGAAGTAATTTTCTTTATTCTATCACTAGTTTTCTCTGGTATACGCGCCGGCGTAATTTCTTGTACTTTATCAGCATTGTATTTGGCTTCAAAGTCAAAAAACTCATTTGAACTAATAACTTCCGTTATAGGAAGTAATGTTTCTTTGTCTGCCGTTTTATATAGCCCGCAGGTAAATTCCTGACCCTTAATAAACTGTTCAATGATTACCTCATTGCTTTCTTCAAAAGCTTTTTGGATAGAAGGAGTAATATCAGCTATTTGTTTGGCTTTGGTGATACCAAAACTCGATCCACCTGCATTAGGCTTAATAAAACATGGAAGTCCTAATTTCTCAATGATATGGTCAACACTAAATTCAGTTCCTTTTCTTATTAAGAGCGAGTCGGCAACTGAAACACCAAAGCCTTTTAGGTAAGTGTTACAAGCAAATTTATTAAAAGAAAGGGAGGCCGGTAATACACCGCTACTTGTATATGGTAATTCAATTAAATCAAAATATCCCTGTAATTTCCCGTCTTCTCCCGGTGTTCCATGGATGGTGATATAAGCACAGTCAAAAGAAACTTTTTCATTTTTATGCATAAATGAAAAGTCATCCTTAGATATGCTATATTCTAAATTGTCTACCTCTGCTACCCATTTTTCGCGGGTAATTAAAACAGGGATTGCATTGTATTTATTGTTATCGATAAAAGATAAAACGCCTTGTGCGCTTTTGCGTGAAACAACTATTTCTGATGAGTCGCCTCCGTATACGACAGCTATATTTTTTTTAGCCATTGTAGTTTTGTTTTGAAGTTATATACTCTGTAAAGTTGGTTTTTCTTATTGGTCTCTGCTCGAAATATAAGCTCTCCATTTTTCTATTGCCACAGTCATATCTTCAGGCATTTCTGTTGTAAAACTCATTTTTTCACCGGTGTGCGGATGAATAAAACCTAAAGTCTTTGCATGTAATGCCTGCCTTGGTAATACCTTAAAGCAATTTTGAACAAACTGTCGGTATTTGCTGAAGGTAGTTCCTTTTAGTATTTCATTACCGCCATACCTTTCGTCGTTAAAAAGGGTATGACCAATGTATTTCATGTGGGCCCTTATCTGGTGCGTTCTACCTGTTTCCAGTTGACACTGAACCAGGGTAACATAACCCAATCGCTCAATTACTTTGTAATGCGTAACCGCATGCTTACCAAAATCACCATCCGGGAAAACGTTCATCTGGAGCCTGTTTTTTAGGCTTCTGCCAATGTTTCCGGTAATGGTTCCTTCCTCTTCATTCACACTTCCCCAAACGATAGCCAGATATGAGCGTTCTGTTGTTTTTTCAAAAAACTGGCGTGCTAAATGATTTTTTGCCTGCTCTGTTTTGGCCACGACCAATAAGCCCGAAGTGTCTTTATCAATCCTGTGTACCAAACCCGGGCGAGGATCTCCGGTTTTAAAGAGAGCATGGTCTTTTAAGTGCCAGGCAAGTGCATTAACAAGTGTTCCCGAATAGTTGCCATGTCCGGGATGCACAACCATTCCCGGTTTTTTGTTTATTACCAGTAGATAGTCATCTTCATAATGAATATCCAAAGGAATATCCTGAGGAATTATTTCTATTTCTCTTCGAGGATATTCCATTACAATTGTAATGGTTTCGTTTGGTTTGATTTTGTAATTAGGTTTAACAGGAACATCGTTTACCAAGATGTTACCTGCAGCAGCAGCTTCCTGAATTTTACTGCGAGAGGAGTTCTCCAGTCTGTTTACCAAATACTTGTCAATACGAATTTGCTTTTGACCAGCATCGGTTACAAACCTGTGGTGTTCGAACATTTCATTTTGTTCTTCCTCAATGCCTTCCAGTTCCTCTTTTTTATTTATCTCCTCGTTCATCGTGCTACTCTGCTACTTCTGTGTTAATTTCTTCGTTCATCTCAGGTACTTCAACAGCTAAGGTATCTGGTGCAATTTTAGCTGAATCTATAGTTAGCCATATATCCATTGACGATCCCAGCCTTAATTTTCGACCACTGTTAGCATCAGGTAATTGCTTCCATATAAATGCTCTGGCGCTATCTTCCAAAGTAGGAATGCTATCATCGTAGATCACAGCATCAATATTCAGAGAGTTGGCTTGGCATAAGTTTTTCGCTTCTTCTAATGTTAAGCTAAACAGGTCAGGAACTTCAGTTCTTTTATCGCTTAATCCTTTTCCAACCAATAAGTCAATTGTTGATCCCTTGGCTATAAGCGTTCCTGGTTCAATGGGCTTTCCATCGTAATGCTGACCAAGTATCAGCTGAGTGTATTCAGAAGGGATATATATTAACTGGCCAACTCTTAAACCGTATGATTCTAAAGTTACCTGAGCGTTTCTTAGTGAAAAATCAACAAGTTGTGGCATTGGTATCTGCTCACGTGTGTAAGCGTTGATGGTGAAAAATATGGTTCTGTTTTCCTTTACCATATTTCCGGGTTTAGGAGTTTGTTCAACTACAACTCCCGGGGTAAAATTATCAATATGAACAGAATCAATAATCTTATATCTTAATTTTTTTTGCTGAACCAGGTCAATGAATTGGTTTTCAGTTAAGCCTGAAAAATCCGGAGTAGCATAACTTTCACCATGATGGGTGTATATATTTAAGGAGATAAATGTAGCAATAAGTAGTACTGCTAAAAGTCCAAATGCTGATGCAATATGGATGAGAAACTTTTTGCTAACTAAGAATTTAAGAACTGACATAGTTGTGTTTTATCAAGATGAGCTCAAAAATAATATAAATAGTTAAAAAAATACCATTTATCACGTGGCTACCTGTGTGTAGATGTTATACCAATTCTATTTTGAAGTAAGCTTTAAATTATGTTGAATATTTTTAGCTTAGACAAGGCGAAAAATTGAGACATAGCCTTAGCTACGGCGATGTTTTTCAACGTAGTATAAGTAAAAAAGAACGAAAAAATAAGGCTCATTTTAATGTAGTATTGGTATTATTGTGTAGGTATGATAAAAAGCAAAAAAAAAGGATTCTTTTGGAATCCTTTTTAATATTCAGTTAAGCATTAACTATGCTTTATGTCTTTTTTCACTTGAAACTGTAAGTTTTTTTCTGCCTTTAGCTCTTCTGGCAGCTAATACTTTACGTCCGTTAGCACTAGCCATTCTAGCTTTGAAACCGTGCTTATTTCTTCTCTTTCTATTTGAAGGTTGAAATGTCCTTTTCATCTTACTATATTTTTATATCTTTTTGACAAGTCGTTAGATTCTATTTTCGGACTGCAAAAATACATTATTATTTACTTCTTCCAAAGAAAATACAACTTTTATTTAGTGAATAATTCTTTTTTTTAAGATCCATTAAAATACTTGTCGTTAAAAAGTTAAATGGATGAGCTTTTTGGTTTCGAAAAAATCTTCGGTGTAGTAATCAGTAAGGGAAACCAGTGATATTCTTTTGTTGAATGGTTTTATTTCTTCATCAAAGTCGCCGCCTTTTAAATAAAGGATTCCATTTGAAATCGGATTTATTTGTTTTGGACTAATCAGATGTTTGGTTAACGATACAAAACGAGGAAAGGCTGTTACAGCTCTGCTAACCACAAAATCATATTTAGTTTTAATTTTTTCAGACCTGATTTGCTGGGCAGTTACATTTTTTAGCCCCAAAGTTTGAGCAATGGTTTCTACCACTTTAATCTTTTTACCTATGGAATCAACCAGGTGAAATTGACATTCCGGAAAATAGATAGCCAGAGGAATACCGGGAAATCCGCCACCGGTTCCAACATCAATTATTTTTGTACCTGGAGTAAACTGAGTGTATTTGGCAATGGCCAGTGAATGTAAAATATGTCGAATGGAAAGTTCATTAATATCTTTACGAGAAATAACATTGATTTTCTCGTTCCATTCCGGATATAGTTTCTCTAATTTTTCGAATAATGCTAATTGTTCCTCTGATAATTCAGGAAAATACTGTTTAATCAACCCCATCATAATATTTATCGTCCTTCAATATATTGCAAATAAACCTTTAATCGGTTTTTACATCAGTGTTTTTAAGGGTGTTGAATAATAATTCGCGAGCCCTAAATAATTGCGCTTTTACAGTACCCAACGGTAGATCTAATTCTTGTGCTATTTCTTCGTATGAAAACTCATTAAAATAGCGAAGTTCAATTAGTGTACGATAGCGGGGTTTAAGTTTTTTAACAACCGTACGCATCAAAACAGCTTTTTGCTGTTTAATAAGATTTTCTTCCGGATCCGGAGTTTCATCCTTCAGGTGAATAGGCGGGTCATTTTCTTTTTCTTCGCTAACGTGTGTTCCGTCTATAGAAACAATGTTGGTTCTTTTTTTGCGTAAATAATCAATGCAATTGTTTGATGCAATTTTAAATAACCAGGTACTAAAAGCGTAGTTAGGAGAATATTGATGGATATTTTTGAAGGCTTTTCCAAAAGCTTCAATGGTAAGATCTTCAGCATCACTTTTGTTATTCACCATCTTTAATAACATAAAGTAGATAGCATCTCTGTATCTGCCCATTAGTTCAGCAAAAGATTTCTGATCTCCTTTTACAGCTAATTGTACGAGGGTAAAATCGTGTTTTGCTTTTTCTGATAAATTTGGGTTTAAGTCCATTTATTTTTTTTTGCTTTTCTTTTTCCGCCTAAGAGCAATAAGCCTATAGTTATTGGTAAAATATAATCAAATAATATCCCAATCCATATGATATTCTTATGTTTGAAATATTTTGCAATTCTATTTTGCACGGATAACTGAAGCGCTAGTTTAATAAAAACCAGTAAAAATACAGTTGGTGCAAAAGTAGAAAAAAAAATATAAAGTAATGAAATGGTCCAAAATAATTGTCTCGAAAATGCTTCAATACCAAGGCGTAATTTTGTACTGGTTTTATATAAGGGGGCAGTAGTAAGGTGACGACTTTTTTGCCGTTTCCACTCCTTAAAGCTTTGTACAGATTCGGATAGCGTATGTGCTTCCGAATGTGCTATAATGGCTGTGTTATTTCTGCTAGCAGCGTCTCTTATAAAAAGGTCATCATCGCCAGAAAGAATATGATGGTGATTAATAAATCCGTTGTTTGCTTCAAACAAACTTCTGGTGTAAGCCATGTTTCTTCCAACTCCCATATATGGTACTCCTCTTAAAGCAAAAGAGAGATACTGTATGGCTATTTGAAATGTATCATAACGTTGCCAGCGATTGGCCCAACCGCTTTGTTTTTTATACGCTCCATAACCCAAAACTATCTCTTTGTTATGATTAAAGCCATAGGCCATATGCTGAATCCATGTTTCACTGGCCGGCATGCAATCTGCATCTGTAAACAAAAAATGATCATATTTAGCAGCTTTAATACCTATAGTTAATGCCAGTTTTTTTCCGTGCTGAAATTTTTTGTCGTAAGGGATAGTAGTATAATATAAATGAGCGTTTTTTTCTTTTAGTTTGGCAAGCACCAGTTCCGAATCATCTTCTGAAGCATCATTGACCACAATAACTTCAAAAGTGCCGGGGTATTTTTGATTGAGAATATAAGGAAGGTGTTGCTCCAGATTTTTAGACTCGTTTTTAGCACAAATAATTACAGAAACAGGGGGGTATTTAAAATTATCATCAGGCTTTTGAAAGTTTTTTTTGTTTCCCAGACGGTTGAAGAAATACAAATAATAAAATACTTGTATTGTAAATGTACCAATCAATATAAAACCAAGGTATAGCCAGATGCCACTTGCAGGTATAAAATTTAAGACTTCCACAATTCAAATATGATTAAAATTTGATAAAACGCCAAAGTGAATATTCATTTGTATTTATAATATTTTTTGAATGTTCTTAATGTACAATGAAGGTGTTCATGTGTTTTTTTAGATAAAAAAGGTATAAATGAATGATCTAATTGTAAATACGACTAACTTAGTTTCTTTTTTTATTGCACAGAAAGGAAGATGTAATTAATGTATTTTTATATTTGCACCCCCAAAGTTGAGATCTATATGAAACGAACATGTAAATTCAATTATTCTCTTACACACAAGAGAATCGTGAGATCGACGTAGTTAATGATTGAATTTATTTGAGAGTTCCATGTGACAAATGAAAATAAATTTAAACACATGAAATAAATTGCTAATTCAGAACGAGAAATATTCTTGACGATAGCATTTATTTAATATATAGAGGGCTTAATTTTGATGTAACTATAGGATGTAATATGGATTTTGAATTACAAGTAACAGATAAAAAAAGTAGAGCACGAGCTGGTAAGGTAACTACAGATCATGGTGAAATAGAAACACCTATTTTTATGCCGGTAGGTACTGTTGGGAGTGTAAAGGGTGTTCACTTTAATGATTTAAAAAACGATATAGAAGCTCAAATTATATTAGGCAACACCTATCATTTGTATTTAAGACCGGGGCTTGATATTATAGAAAAGGCCGGAGGTTTGCATAAATTTAATGGCTGGGATCGTCCTATATTAACGGATAGTGGAGGTTATCAGGTTTTTTCTTTAAGTAATAACCGAAAGCTTAAAGAAGAAGGAGCAGTGTTTAGGTCGCACATTGATGGTTCAAAACATTTGTTTACACCGGAAAATGTGGTGGATATCCAACGTGTAATAGGAGCAGATATTATAATGGCTTTTGATGAGTGTGCACCTGGAGATGCAGATCATAAATACGCTAAAAATTCCATGGAGCTTACACATCGTTGGTTAAAGCGTGGAATTGAGAAGTTTGATCGTACTGAACCAAAGTATGGATACAATCAAACTTTCTTCCCTATTGTACAGGGAGCAGGTTATCGCGATTTAAGAAAAAAGTCGGCTGAATATATAGCCTCTTTTGAGCGCGAGGGGAATGCCATTGGAGGATTATCAGTGGGGGAGCCGGCAGAAGTAATGTATGAAATGACTGAGGTGGTAACAGGTATTTTACCTGAAGATAAGCCTCGCTATTTAATGGGAGTGGGTACTCCTGTTAATATTTTGGAATCCATTGCCCTTGGTGTGGATATGTTCGATTGCGTAATGCCAACTCGCAATGGGCGCAATGGAATGTTATTTACTTCCAGAGGTGTAATGAACATGAAAAATGAAAAGTGGAAAGATGATTTTTCACCAATTGATCCGGAAGGAACTTCTTTTGTGGATCATCATTATACCAAAGCATATTTACGTCACTTATATGTTTCTAAGGAGTTGTTGGCAGCACAAATAGGAAGCCTTCATAACTTAGCATTTTATTTGTGGTTGGTGAAAGAAGCGCGTAAGCATATTATAGCTGGAGATTTTAGTGCATGGAAGGATATGATGGTTAAACAAATGTCGGTAAGATTATAAATTGCTGTTGTTTGTGTAAAAGGGCAAAAAGGTGCTACAATAGTTTTGTTCATTTTATTTTTGTTCTTTTGTAAACAATTTAAGAAGATTCCACTATATGAAAGGAGCTATACAAAGGCTTGATAGGTACATTATACGAAAGTTTTTAGGTACTTATTTTTTTGCAATTGTGCTGATTATCAGTATTGCTGTGGTTTTTGATATTACCGAGAAGATTGATAATTTTTTGGACAAAGAAGCTCCTTTAAAGGCTATTGTTTTTGATTATTATTTCAATTTTGTACCATATTTTGCCAATCTTTTTACACCGCTGTTTGTATTTATTGCAGTAATATTTTTTACCTCAAAAATGGCTTACGATACCGAGATAATTGCCATATTATCCAGTGGAGTAAGTTTTAGGAGGCTGATGTTTCCCTATTTTGTAGGGGCTTTGGTAGTAGCAGTGTTTTCATTTTTGTTGGGTGGCTATGTCATTCCGCCTTCTAATAAGGTCAGGTTAGATTTTGAAGGTACTTATGTGCGAAGCAGGAGTGTAACGGATTTAAAAGATATTCATTTACAGCTCGAACCAGGACTTTTTGTTTATATGGGACAGTTTTGGAGTGTACGAAATAAAGGAAATCATTTTAGTGCAGAACGTTTTGAAGGGAATCAGTTAAAATCAAAGTTGTCGGCCAAGTCCATAACATTTGATGCAGATAGCAACAGGTGGACATTGCATAATTATATTGTCAGAGATTTTATTGATGATATGCATATTGAAATTAAGGAGGGTGACAAGTTAGATACCACATTTAATATGAGTCCTTCTGATTTTAAATCGGAGCATAATTGGTTTGAAACAATGGATAACACGGAGTTATCTGATTATATAGAAACACAAACAAAAAAAGGTGTAGGGTCTATTAAACCCTTTGTGATTGAATATTATAAAAGATGGGCCAATCCATTTTCCGCATTTATACTTACGCTAATTGGAGTATCATTGGCGTCACGTAAGGTGCGTGGAGGTATTGGTTTACATATAGGAATTGGTCTTGGCCTTAGTTTTGGGTATATTCTATTTATGACTATATCTACAACTTTTGCAATAAATGGAAACATGAACCCTTTGCTTGCAGTATGGCTGCCTAACATTGTGTTTGCATTAATTGGGATTTATTTATACAACAAGGCGCCCAAATAATAGATTATTAAAATTTCAAAAAACGGGATTAAACATTATCACGAATGTGTTGATTTTTACCCTGTTTTCGGATCAAAATATTTTTTGTATTTATGTACCCTGAAATTGCAAACATTATCTTATCGTTAAGATGTTGATTTGTATTAGGTTAATTAAAAATGTTGAACTATGTCATTGAAAAAACACATCCTTGATCTTCGTAAAAGAAAAGAAAAGGTTGAAATGGGAGGTGGTGAAAAAGCCATCGAAAAGCAAGTGGCGATGGGTAAAATGACTGCCCGTGAACGTATTCTTGCCCTACTTGATCAAGATTCTTTTACTGAGTATGATCTTTTTGTTGAGCACGAAGCTAAAGACTTCGGAATGGACAAAAAGCAACTACACGGTGATGGTGTGATCATTGGTACCGGTACAATTTATGGTGCACCTATTTGTATATTTGCACAGGATTTTACCGTTGCCGGAGGTTCTTTAGGGCTTATGCATGCCCGTAAGATTACTAAAATTATGGATCACGCGTTAAAAATGCGTGTGCCTTTAATTGGAATTAATGATTCGGGTGGTGCCCGTATTCAGGAAGGTGTTAACTCATTAGCTGGTTACGGTGAAATCTTTTATAGAAATACTATTGCTTCCGGAGTAATTCCTCAAATCTCAGTTATCTTAGGTCCTTGTGCCGGAGGTGCTGTGTATTCTCCTGCTTTAACAGACTTTGTATTTGTAGTAGACCAAATTTCTAAAATGTTTATTACAGGTCCAGGTGTAATTAAAACAGTACTAGGAGAAGAAATTACAATGGAAGAATTAGGTGGTGCAAGAGTGCACGCTGAAACTACCGGTAATGCGCATTTCTTTGCTGAAAGCGAGGCAGAGTGTTTTGATCAAATCAAGAAGTTAATCACTTTTATTCCTTGGAACAATACCAAGAAAGCAAAAGAGTTTCCTCCAAAGGAGCCTAAGTACACCGGAAAAATTGAAGATCTGATTCCTGCGGATCCACGTAATCCTTATGATGTACGTGATGTTATTGCCGGAATTGTTGATGACGGTGATTTCTTTGAAATTCAAGAGCTTTTTGCTGCCAACATTGTGATCGGTTTTGGTCGCTTAAATGGTCAAACAATCGGATTTGTGGCTAACCAGCCAATGGTATTGGCCGGAGTTCTTGATTGTGACAGTTCAGATAAAGCTGCACGTTTTATCCGTTTCTGTGATTCATTTAATATTCCAATCATTACCTTAGAGGATATGCCTGGTTACCTGCCTGGAGCAGATCAGGAGCATGCCGGAGTAATTCGTCATGGTGCTAAAGTGCTTTATGCATACTCTGAGGCTACTGTACCTAAGATTACTGTTATTTTACGTAAAGCTTATGGTGGTGGATATATTGCAATGAACTCTCGTCACTTAGGCGCTGACTTTATGTTTGCATGGCCAACAGCAGAAATTGCTGTTATGGGACCAGAAGGTGCTGCTAACATTATCTTTAAGAAAGAAATTGATGGTGCAGAAGATCCTGAAGAAATGCGTAAACTTAAGGTTCAGGAATACAAAGAGAAATTTGCTAATCCATATGTAGCTGCGGCTAAAGGATACATTGACTCTGTAATTGAGCCTAATGAAACACGTAACGTATTGTTACATGCTTTAGAAGTTTCGGAAAGTAAGGAAGTGATTCATCCAGCTAAAAAGCATGGTATTCCTCCATTTTAAATCAACTGATTATGAGTGATAAAGATGAATTGGTTGGCTTTAAGGTGCATAGCCTGGAGTATCAAACCAAAATAACTAAAAAGTTTGCCAACAGAAAACCTTGGAAAACGCCGAATCCCAATGAGATATATTCCTATATACCAGGAACAATCTTACAAGTGAATGTTTCGGAAGGGCAAGAGGTTAAAGAAGGTGAATCATTATTGGTGCTTGAAGCCATGAAAATGCAAAATCAGATTGAAATGCCTTTTACAGGAAAAGTAAAGAAGATTTGTGTTGGAGAAGGTGATAAGATTCCAAAAAATGAATTGATGATTGTTATTGAAGAATAACAATTACAACAATATATTAAGAACCCCGAAATTTAGTTTCGGGGTTTTTTGTTTTAATAAAGTAACAGACTACAGCTTTTCTACCCATGTGAAACAGTCGTCAAATTCGAATGAGGGTTTTTCTTTAAATATGCCAAAAACGGCAGCTCCGCTACCTGTCATGGCTGCATACTCAGCACCCTGAGCATACATTTTACACTTTATATTTTTAATGGCAGGATGGTTAGGAAATACGGAATTTTCAAAATCATTGACAATGTCGTTTTTCCATGTTTTTACTTCCTGTTTTATTTTAGAAAATAATGTTTTGTCGACTGCTTTAGGAACAATGCCACGATAAGCTTCGGGTGTTGAAACATGTACATCAGGTTTTACCAACAATAAATAATAACCTTTAAGGTTTAATTCAAAAGGTGTTAATATTTCTCCAATTCCTTCAGCAAAACAAGGTTTATTATGGATAAAAAAAGCGCAATCAGCACCCAATTGAGCAGCGTATATAATAAGCTGTTTATCACTAATATTTAGCTTAAACATATCGTTTAAAGTCCTTAAGGCAAAAGCAGCATCGGCCGATCCTCCACCGAGACCAGCACCAAATGGTATAACTTTATGCAGGTGTATTTTAACAGGAGGTATAGTAAAATCTTTCTTTAGTAGGTTTAAAGCCTTAATACACAAGTTGTCTTCAGCTTCACCATCAATAGGTATTCCACTGCTACTCCAGATATAAGGTTCCTTGCTTTCTTTTTCTTCTAAAATCTCAAGTACATCATGTAGTTGTAAAGGATAAAAAATAGTTTCGATATTGTGGTAGCCATCCGAACGTTTTTCGGTGACATATAAGCCAATATTTATTTTTGCATTTGGAAAGCAAATCATAAAATAGAATTTTTTGAAATTTTGCGTTAAAGATACAATAGATCGTTAGACTTTAGACAAAAGACGAAAGACTGATGAATAAAATGTTTAACCCGGAATATGCATTAGCTAATCCCAGCCTGCCGGCTGGCAGGTATTACACATTGAACCTACTTTAAAACAAAATGTTTTACTCACTTGCTTCACCTCACCATAGCGTTGCTATGCCTCGTTTCAGTAAGTGTTTGTTTTACCTGCCTACCGAACAGGCAGGTTGTATTTTCAATGTTCATAACGAAGAGCTAATGCGATAATCCGGGTTTAAGTTTGGTTTTAAGTGGTTGAATATTAGGTGGATTGTTTCTAAAATCAAAAGTATTTGATAAGAGGTGTTGAAGACTAAGTTTTGTTGGTTAACTTTGTGACCCGTTTTTGGGAAAAAGTATCAGGAATATGGCAGAAAAAAGAAATTTTACAAGTAAAAAAGCACCCGCGAAGATTGATTTAGAAGTTGGAAAGATGCCTCCTCAGGCTCTTGAATTGGAAGAGGCCGTGTTAGGTGCCTTAATGTTAGAAAAGGAAGCTTTTACTACTGTTGGTGAAATTCTTAAACCCGAATGTTTTTATAAAGATACACACCAGAAAATATACAAAGCAATCCAGAGCCTGGCGTCAAAAGAATTGCCGGTGGATATGCTTACGGTTACTGAAGAATTAAGAGGACATGGTACTTTAGAAGAGGTGGGAGGACCTTATTTTATTACTCAGTTAACCGGAAGAGTTGCGTCTGCTGCACATATTGAATATCATGCCCGAATCATTTGGCAAAAATATCTTCAGCGCGAAGTGATTCGAATTAGTACAGATATTCAGGCTAAAGCTTATGATGAAGGAATTGATGTTGATGACTTATTGGATGAGTCAGAGAGTTCTTTCTTTACCCTGAGTCAGGGTAATATGAAGAAGGATGTGACTCAAATTAACCCTGTAATTGATGAAGCCATTGAAATGATTAAAGTGGCATCGCAACGAAGCGATGGTTTGAGTGGTGTGCCTTCAGGTTTTACTGAGCTGGATAGGATGACTTCCGGATGGCAGAAAACAGATATGATCGTTATTGCGGCCCGTCCTGCGATGGGAAAAACAGCCTTTGTACTTTCCATGGCACGAAATATGGCTCTTCAGTTTAAGCAAGGGGTTGCAGTGTTCTCTCTGGAGATGGGTAATGTTCAGCTGGTAAATCGTTTAATAGTGTCGGAAACAGAGTTGCCTGCTGAAAAAATTAAAAAAGGAAACCTGGCCAGTTACGAGTGGGAGCAGCTTGATCATAAAATACAGAACCTTATTGATGCACCTATTTTTGTTGATGATACTGCAGGTTTATCTGTGTTTGAGTTACGCGCTAAATGTCGACGACTGAAAAAGCAGCATGATATTCAAATTGTTATTATCGACTACCTTCAGCTAATGAATGCCAACGGTATGAACCCGGGATCGAGGCAGGAAGAGGTGAGTATGATATCCCGAAATCTAAAAGGTCTGGCCAAAGAGTTGAATATTCCTATTATTGCACTTTCGCAGCTGAACAGGGGTGTTGAAGGACGTGCAGGGGCAGAAGGAAAGCGTCCTCAGCTATCTGACCTTAGGGAGTCAGGAGCCATTGAGCAGGATGCCGATATGGTTTGTTTTATTCACCGACCTGAGTACTATAAAATTACCGAAGATGAGCAGGGTAATTCATTGATTGGTATGGGTGAGATTATTATCGCCAAACATCGTAACGGTGCTACAGGTGATGTGCGACTACGATTTAGAGGAGAGTTAGCCCGATTCGAAAATCCGGATACCGGAGTGTTTGGTAGTGATTTAGGTATGGATGAAGGAGGACAGTCTGTTACCTATGGTTCTAAAATGAATGAACCGGCAGCTAATGAAGGTGTTCCTCAAGGTGGTGGAGGTAATGACTTTGGCTTACCTGACTTCCCGGAAACACCTCACGATAAGGATATGCCGTTTTAAATAAAACGGTATTTCATTAATGAAAGAGGTTAGGATTTAACAATTTCTATCAATTCCTTCAAATCACTAATTTCATGCATTAGCTCTCTTGTGTGGGGAACTTTATTGGGATTTAAAAAGACGTAATCTAAACCAAAATTGATGGCTCCGTCAATATCGGTTTCAAGATTATCGCCAATGATTAAGCATTCATTTTTACGGGCGTTACAACTTTTTACAGCATATTCAAAAAAAGCTGTTTTAGGTTTAGATGCACCAATGGTTTCTGATATAAAAATCTTATAAAAGTATTGTTTTAAGTTGCTGTTTTTTAGTTTAATGTTTTGTACTTCTCTAAAGCCGTTGGTGATTACATGCAGTTTAAATTTGAGTTTTAGTTTTTCCAGTACTTCAATGGCATTAGGCATTAATGCTGTTTTGGTAGGACTAACAGTGATGTAATCCTGACCGAAATTGAGGGCAATATTTTCATCTGTAATACCAACTTCAGAAAAAGGAGTATAAAACCTGTCAAAGTTGAGCTGTGCCTTTGTTGTTTTTCTTTCTCGGTACTGTATCCAAAGTTTATTATTGTTTTCTTCGTAGCGTTCGTAAAATTGGTTGAAACTGCCAAACGATTTACCCAAATGATATTTGGCATAAAGTTCTTCAAGGGTTTGAATCGAGTTGGTTTCAAAGTCCCATAAAGTATGATCTAAATCAAAAAAAAGGTGCTTGTATTTTGGCATCACATTAAAATTAGAAAACACAAAGATAAGTGCTTTAGAACTTACATGGTGTATAAAAACAAAAAACTCCGCTTTATGCAGAGTTTCTTGATATTACTTATCAGGGATTTTACTTTTAAACCAAAAAAATTATTAAAACCACAAATTCATGTCAATCTGTGGTTGAATATTTTCAAATAACCCATCACTGGCTTAAAGGCGATTTCCCTATATTACTTATGTGTAAAAGTATACTTTATAAACTTTTTACTTTACAAACTGGTCACTAGTTAACCTGTACAACCAGGAATTTAGAGATGCTCCAGAAAGCTTCTTTGTCAAGTATTTTTATGGATTTAATATCTTCCTCTCCACTGATGATTTTGTAAGAACCATCCGGGTGGTTGGTAAGTACTTTTACTTTAGGGCGAAATAAAGGAATTGAATCTACTTCGCGGATGTCTATCTTGGTAAAGTAATCTTCATTAAAATCTTTGCTAAGTATTTTTTGTTTACCAAAAACAGGAACACCATCATTGCTAATAACTTTGTGCTCTTTCAGCTCTTTTTTAGTGCCAAATGCGTAGTAAGCTGCATTTAATTGCAGTGTTGTTGAATCTAAAACAGTCTGAGTTTCTTTGTTGGAGTTTCTGATAGAATCAATAACCTGTTCCATTCCTTCTACTGTGAAGTTCAGAGAGGCAATTTCAATATTCTTATTAGATAACTGTTCTTTGAGTGCAATGATTTCAACGCTTTTGTCTTTAATTTGTCTTTCGAGGCGACCCACTAAATTTTTAAGGTTACTATTTTCTGATCCTGATTTTGTAGCCTTTTGTTCAAGTTCGGCAATACGTTCTTTGTTAGCAATCATCAGATCGTATATGTCCTGGATGTCGTTATTGATCTTATCCTTAATGTCTTGTGAACTTCCTTCGGCTGTTCCCATGTTCACGGCAATCAGGTTTTCTTTTTCTTTTATTTTTTGCAGGTTATCGTCAATGGCTATGAGCGAATTAACCAGTTCGTTCATGTATTTATCTTGCTCAGCTGCAGCTGTAATTAAAGTTTCTTTTTCTTTGGTAAGTTCTTTTTTACTTGGGCCACCACAGGCTATCATAGCAAGTAGTAAAGCTGGGATAAATAGTTTCTTCATAATACGTTTTGTTTGTGTGTTGTTTTAATTTGTGTTCAATGATAGGATTATTTTTTAAATATCCTTCGGTTTAGAATACTTATTTTCCTTTTTAGTAGCTGGTTTATCCTCAGTGCCTTCAACAATAATAACTATTTCTCCTTTTACTGTTTTTTGCTCAAAATAGCTTGCTACTTCAAGCAGGGTGCCTCGTTTGGTTTCTTCATGTAACTTAGTTAATTCTCTGGATACAGATGTTTGTCTGTCATTGCCCAATACTTCTGCTAACTGCTTAAGTGTTTTCACCAATCTAAAAGGAGATTCGTAAAATATCATGGTTCTGCTTTCTTCAGCCAGAGCCTGCAATCTCTTTTGTCTGCCTTTTTTTTGAGGAAGAAATCCTTCAAAACAAAATCTGTCATTGGGTAAGCCGGAATTTACCAGGGCCGGAACAAAAGCTGTTGCACCGGGTAAACATTCCACTTCCACACCTTCGGCAACGGCATGTTTAACCAATAAGTAACCTGGATCAGAAATGGCAGGAGTACCCGCATCTGATACCAAAGCACAAGTTTCTCCGGCTAAAATTCGCTGAACAATCATTTCTGATGTTTTGTGTTCATTAAATTTGTGGTGGGAAAACATTTTTGAATCAATCTGAAAATGCTTTAGTAAAAATCCTGTTTTGCGCGTATCTTCGGCCAATATAAAATCTACCTCTTTTAAGGTCGTTAAAGCCCTGAGTGTTATGTCTTCAAGGTTTCCTATTGGTGTAGGAACCAAAAATAGTTTTCCCATGTTATAAATCAATCTTTTAAATTATAATTGTTGCTTATTGGGTCTTAAGCACCTTTTAAATCATGCCAATTACCAAAAGCTAAAAGCCAACAGCTAATGGCTAAAATGCTAATACTTTCTTTTAATATAATTGAAAAACGACTGTGTGGCGTCTTGTTCTTCATCCCAGTTAAAATTGGAATTGATAAAGCTTTGGGCCGAAACAAAATCGGGTATTTCATTTAATTGTAACAGGGTTTGTTGCATGAGTTCGCTATTGCCGTTAAAAAGCTCACGCTGAAACATAAACCTGTCGTTAATACCTAATCCTTTAGTTAAATCATCGATGGGTTTACCCATTAAAGGTTTTTTTGTTTGACCTTCCTGAGAAGAGGCAATCTTATCATTGACTGATTTCTTTTCTCCCACAAAGGATTCGCCAAGAGTTTTAGGACTGTCTTCATACTTTTTTTTCTCTGTAACAGGTACTGTTTTCTTTTCTTCTTTTTTTACTTCAGTTTCCCCGGATGCTATCTCTTGTTTTGTTGCTTCTGCTTTATTGTCAGGAATTATCTGCTCAACATCAGGTTCCTTTTCTGGCTCTTCTACTGGTTTTTCAGTAACCGGAGTAACCTGAGGTGTTTCTTCAATAATTGTCTCTTGCTTGATTTTTTGTTCCGGCACTACAGGTTTGTCGACCTCCTCAATTTCTTTTTGAATATTTTCTTCTGCCTTTTGGGTTTGAACTGATACGGATGGACTATTGCATAGTGTTTTTAAAAGCGAAAATTCACTCTTAATATGCGACAATTTTTGCTCAGTAAGGTCAATAAACGCCGGAGCAATTTCCTCATGTCCTTGAAATGATTTCACCAGAGTTTCAACTTCGCTGAGATCATTCAAAATAATTTTGATTAAAGCTTCTTTATTCATAATTGTATCAATTCAAACTCTTTTTTCTTATTTTGCAAAGTTAGTGATAATATGTAGTATCAGGTACCAGGATAAAAGTATCAAGAATATTTAACAATTATACTTGTCAGCGCAAGGCAATTGTACTTTTATCTTATTTTAGACAAATGTTTTTAGAAAATAAAATCAATAAAGAAGGAAAGCATGGCTGGATTGAGGTTATTGCCGGTTCTATGTTTTCCGGAAAAACAGAAGAATTACTTCGGCGACTTAAGCGGGCCAAAATTGCAAGGCAAAGAGTAGAGATATTTAAGCCCCGGGTTGATGTGAGGTATAGTACAGATGAAGTGGTTTCGCACGATGCCAATTATATATCTTCTACGCCGGTTGAAGGTTCGGGAAATATTTTGTTGTTAAGCGGTAATGTTGATGTTGTAGGAATTGATGAAGCCCAGTTTTTTGATACCGGGTTGGTTAAAGTGTGTCAGCAATTGGCTAATCAGGGCGTTAGAGTTATAGTAGCCGGATTAGATATGGATTTTAAGGGAGAGCCGTTTGGACCAATGCCTGCCTTAATGGCTTGTGCTGAATATGTTACTAAAGTACACGCTATTTGTATAAAATGTGGTGATCTGGCTCATTTTTCACATCGTCTGTCCAATGAAGAAAGCCTGGTGCTGTTAGGCGAAAAAGTGGAATACGAGCCTCTTTGTCGTTCTTGTTTTTGTAAAGTCAATGCCTAAAAATAATGATGCAGTTATATTCTTTTAAAGAAGTGAGTGGTTGGATTGCTGGTAAGCTAATTCAAAGTAATGACATACGGTTTTCTTATTTGATCACAGATAGCCGCACATTAATTGATGCTGAAAAGTCGTTCTTTATAGCGATTGTTGGTGAAAATCATAATGGACACGATTATATCCCTTCTTTATACAGAAGAGGAGTAAGGTGTTTTATGGTGAATGAAGAGTATGTGATTGACAAAGAAATGGAGGAAGCTCATTATCTGGTTGTAAAAGATACCATGAAAGGTTTTCAGCAGTTGGCAGCTCATAAAAGAGGGCTTTACAGTTGTCCTGTGATTGGAATTACCGGAAGCAATGGAAAGACTATTGTAAAGGAATGGGTTTCGCAATTGATAGGCAAAAGTAAGGTGGTAGTTCGATCTCCTAAGAGTTATAATAGTCAGGTTGGGGTTCCTTTGTCGGTTTGGCAACTTCATTCAGAATGCGAAATAGGTATTTTTGAGGCCGGTATTTCTCAAAAAGGAGAGATGGAAAAAATAGCACCTGTGATTTCCCCAACCATTGGTGTGATTACAAATATAGGAGCGGCTCATCAGGAAAACTTTACATCAGAAAAAGAAAAACTAAAAGAGAAACTACAGCTGTTTGAAACTTGTGAAGTAGTTTTGTTTTCGGCAGATGCGAAACTTATCCAACAAGAAATAAAGAAATATTATCCCGAAAAGAATTGCCTAAGTTGGGGACTAAATGAAAGTGCAGATATTCAGGTGTCTGAAAAGCTTGTTTCAGAAGACGGAACAAGGTTGGCGGTAAAGTATATGGGTGAGGAGTTTAATCTGAACCTTCCCTTTACGGATGAAGTTTCATTTGAAAACGGGATGCATGCAGTGGCTTGTATGTTGTATTTAGGATATGAACCCATATATATTTCATCAGCCATAGAAAAGCTGGTGCCGGTGGCCATGCGCATGGAATTAAAAGAAGGGGTTAATAATTGCATTATTATTAATGATTCTTATAATTCTGATTTGTCTTCACTGGCCTTGTCGCTGGATTTTCTGGTACAGCAAAGTCGTCATAAAACAGAACGCAGAACCCTGGTTTTATCAGACATTTTCCAAAGCGGAATCGAAAACGGGGAGTTGTGTTTAAAGATAAATAATCTGCTTAAGCAAAGGGATATTACCAGGTTTATTGGTGTTGGGGCGGTTTTAAAGAAGCATTTTGCCTTGTTTGATGTGGAAACGCAGTTTTTTAATACTACACAGGAATTGCTAAATACATTAACGCCCAATTCATTTAAAAATGAGGCTATCCTGATTAAAGGCTCGCGTAATTTTGAGTTTGAAAAAGTATCGGCTTTTTTAGAGATGAAGCACCACCAAACCAGACTCGAAATAAATTTAAATGCCTTGGTGGATAATTTGAATTATTATCGGAGTAAGCTAAAAGATAATACTAAGGTATTGGCCATGGTAAAAGCTTTTAGTTATGGAAGCGGTTCGTTTGAGATAGCCAATGTGCTGCAACATCAAAAAGTAGATTATTTGGGCGTAGCCTTTGCCGATGAAGGGGTAGAGTTGCGTAAGGCTGGTATTTCACTGCCTATCATTGTCATGAACCCGGAGGTAAAAAGTTTTGCCATGATGTTGGAACATCAACTTGAACCTGAATTATACGGATTTAAAGTATTGCATCAGTTTGCCGATTTATTAAAAGAGCAGGGTGTTTCTGAGTACCCGGTCCATATAAAGTGCGATACCGGCATGAACAGGCTCGGGTTTGTCAGTGATGAACTGGGATTATTGATAGAAATATTAGAGGAAAATAAGGAACTGAGAGTAAAATCTGTTTTTTCACATTTGGCAGGCAGTGACGATAAGCAATTTGATGATTTTACGGAGCAACAGATTGGTTCGTTTAGTGATTTTGCAGAGGATCTTGAAAAAGCACTGGGGTATTCGGTTGTAAAGCATATTTTAAATTCAGCAGGTATTCTCAGGTTTCCTCAAGCTCAATTTGATATGGTGAGATTAGGGATTGGCTTGTATGGAATAGCCCCAACGCAACAGGAAAACCTGAAGTGTGTTACAAGTTTTAAATCATATATATCGCAGATAAAAAAGGTAAAAGCTCATCATACCATAGGTTATAACCGCAAGGGAGAATTGGATTATGATGCAGAAATAGCTATTGTTCCCGTAGGTTATGCCGACGGATTAAACAGGAAGTTAGGAAATGGAGCAGGTGGTTTATGGGTAAATGGAAAAATAGCACCTGTTGTGGGTAATATTTGTATGGATATGTGTATGGTTGATGTTACAGGAATTAGGGCAGAGGAGGGGGATGAAGTGGAGGTTTTTGGTACCCATATTTCTGTCGGGCAGTTAGCTGATGTATTGGAAACTATTCCTTATGAGATTTTTACGAGTATTAGTCGTCGTGTAAAGCGTGTTTATTATTATGAATGATACACTTAAGATAAGTAGTGTGTAAATGCACTTTTGGCAATTAATAATGACCACAATATTAAATTGAAAGCCGGTTCAAAATACATGATGCATTGAACCGGCTTTACTTTTACCATCAATTTGCTATATATGTTTGTTGTCTAGCCAATCCTAAAAAAGGAAACCATATCCTTTAATCCAACAGCCTGAGAAGCCAATTCTTCAGCACTTGAAGCAAGTTCTTCAGCAGCAGAAGAGTTTTCCTGTGTAATGTTATTTAATTCCTGAATGGCACTGTTTACCTGGTTGGTTGCACTGCTCTGTTCCTGACTGGCTGATGAAATTTCCTGAACAAGGTGAGTAGTTTTTTCTATTTCCGGTAACATTTCGGTTAACTGATTGCCTGTGTTTTCTGCCAAGCCTAAAGTGTCCTGTGCCATGGTTATAATCTGATCAGCAGCAGCACGACTGTTTTCGGCAAGTTTGCGTACTTCGCTGGCTACAACAGCAAACCCTCTTCCATGTTCGCCAGCTCTGGCCGCTTCAACAGCAGCATTAAGCGCTAGTATATTGGTTTGAAATGCAATATCATTAATCACCTGTATTTTGTCTGAGATAATACGGGTGGCATCCAGTGTTTTCACTGCTTGTTCAGTAACTTCCTGAATTCCCTTTTGTGCAAGGGATGATATCTTTTCCGTTTGCTGGGCATTATCGGTGTTTTGTTCAATGTTTGCAGCTATCTCTTCAGTTGTTGAGGATACTTCTTCGACAGATGCGGCCTGCTCATTTGCTCCCTGCGAAATCTGTTCAGCCACCCCTGTAAACTGTTCGCTGGCTGCACTAATATTGCTGGCTCCTTCAATAATACTTTTTACAACTTCAGTAAGTTTTTGTACCATGTTTTTAAGGGAGTTTTCTAAAATGCCTATTTCATCTTCACGGTTTGATTGCTGTATATCTACGCCAATATTTCCTTTGGCAATTTCCTGCATAACATCAACAATACTTATAATGGGACGAGTGATGTTTCGAGAGATAAGCAAAACGATACCAAACATGATAAGTATGCTGATTAAACCTATGGTTAGTATAATCTTAGTGGTGGTTCTGGCTTCTGCCATAATTTCTTCCATCGGAATTTCTATCATTACTGACCATGGCATGTCAGGGTTGCCAATGGCTACCGGCGAAAATATCCTTAGTACTTCTTTGTTGGTATATTCAGATACTGTTTGATATGAATATGATTCTCCTTTGTTTATAGCTTTTTCCAACTCTTTGTTGTAGTCACTTAATATGGTGTCTATTGAATTACCCTGATACGCTTCGTTAGGGTGTGCCGAAATAATATGATTGTTAGTAATAATGGCAGAAAATCCACTTTCATAAACATTAGTTTGTGCATTAAGCTGCATTAGTGTTTCAAAGTCAATATCGATACCAATTACACCTAAAAACTGGTTGTCTTTTAACACAGGAGCAACTACAGAGGTAGAGCTTACCATATCTTCTTCTTTTCCCGTAAAACTATATTCCGATGGATCATCAATGTAAATTTGTTTTGTGTTTTTTGATCCGGTATAATAGGTTTCTCCATATTCTTCATCGTCATAACTCACGTAGTTGGGTGATTCTTCATCTCCATAGTTTTGTTTTGCAATTTTATTTCCTTCTCTAAAAACAGAACCATTAAATAATCCTAACTCTAAGTTATATTGTTTGGCGTACTCATGGTCTTTTGCATCAAAGCCGTTTAATTCCCACATGGTCCAAACTGCATAGTAACTATCATTTTCTTTTAATACCTGCTCCATCATTTCAATAACCAGCTCTCGTGAAGTATGGTTCTCTTTTTTTAAAGCCATAATGGATTGAACCAGGGTTTTAGATGATTGTGTAGCATAATCGAAGTAGTTTTTTACATTGGAGGCTACTTCTTTTCCTTTTAAATCAGCTACACTCATGGCGTGTTCGTTCGATTTTTCTCTGGCGCTTGTAATTATAATGATCATGGTAATACCAAATACCATAAAAAATGCGGAGAGAATGTATATGTTTAATTTAACTTTTAAACTTATTTTTTTCATGATTAACTCGAATATCTATACGTTGGAAAAACATTAAAATGAAAGCCCTAAAATCAGAAACAGGTTTTCTGCATCGGGGTTAAGAATAAGAGAAGCAGTTAGAGGGATTGATAGGTTTTCAGTAATTGTAAAGTCTTTACTTGTTGATAATCCTATATTGGTGCATTTAAAACCATCGGCATACAAACCCTCGTGTGTTGTTACACCGGCAAAAGTATATAATGGTTGATCGCCTATAGCAAAATCATAACCAAGCTCAAGATAGGTTGAAAAAGCTCTATCTCCTTCCGAGTTATAGTCGTTACCGAAAATAAAAGTAGCCGCAGTGAAGGTAATTGGTAAATCAGGAATGTCTGATATGGTTAAAATAGCCTCTATGGCATGTGGAGAATCAAGTGAAGAATAGTCGAAATAATTACCATTGACCATTAATGAATCACTTGCTACAAAGTAATCAAAAAGAGTGAAGTTAAAAATTCCGGCTGTGTATGAAACATACAGGTCTACTTCCTGGTAGGGTGACTTTTCAAATGTATATGTTCCCCATGTTCCAAATAACCAATTGCCCGTCGTTAATTCAATGTAGGGATGTACACCTGGAGATCGTGTTAAGTTTAGTCCGCGCCAAACATATCTGTTTGTCAGTTCTCCACCAAAGTCTATTGTAGCTTTGGGCTCTTGTGCTTGTGTTAGTTGTGTTAAAGCAAACAAGAGCAATAGAATATTAATTCTAAGCTTGTTTAATAGTAAAGAAGTCATCATTAATTAGTTGTGTTATAGTTAATGTTGTCAGTTTGAGGCAGGCAGGATTAAAAATTTATATTGTCATTAAAGTGAACTTTACCTTTTGATACATCAGCAATGGCAGTCTTAAGGTTTTCGTATACATTGTCTTTCAGTACGCATCCTTTAAATCCGTTTAATATTAATTCTCGCAGATGCGTGTTATGACTGTAGTTGGTGATGGCAATTACTTTTATATATGGATGTTTCCAAAGGGCTTTTTTTATGGCTTCAAAACCATTCATGACCGGCATTTGAATATCCATTAAAATGAAATCGGCTACCGGAATAAGTTTAGATTCAAGAAACTCCTTCCCATTGCTGTATTGGGCAATAACATTATAACCTAATATCTCCTCAAGATAAAATGAAATACCATCCCGAAAAGTAGCATGATCATCAACTACAATAATGTTAAGCTTGTCCATTCCTGTTTTAGTTATGGAGCAAAATTAGTACACACCTAATTGCTGTACATGACCTATTGTACCCTTTTAATTA
Organism: Labilibacter sediminis; assembly: GCF_005877885.1. GTDB lineage: Bacteria > Bacteroidota > Bacteroidia > Bacteroidales > Marinilabiliaceae > Saccharicrinis > Saccharicrinis sediminis. The sequence continues at coordinate 201,271 of NZ_VCHY01000007.1, read as the reverse complement.
GTGGTTTTCCACTATTTATTGTTATTTCTTTACTGTTTATTTAATAAAACAGGGGGTAATTAAAGCTCTATCAAACCATCTTTGATGGCTTGGAAAACGAGGTGGGCAGCATTGCGTGCACCTGTTTTTGAAAGTAGATTACTGCGGTGATTTTCAACTGTATTAGGACTGATAAATAATTTTTCGGCAATTTCTTTGTTCGAATAACCCTTGCAGACTAATAGCAGTACTTCTTTTTCGCGACGAGACAATTCAGTTTTTATGTTTGTTGTTGAACCTTCTGCTTTGTTACTCACCTTGAATATTATTTTGTGCATTAGGTTATGCGGGAAAAAGTTAATACCATCCATTACAGATCGGATGGCGGTTTCCAGTTCTTTCTTACCACTTTTTTTCTGTACAAAACCAAAGGCTCCTGCTTTTATCATTTTATAGTAATACACTTCATCACCATAACTAGATAAGGTAATTACCTTTAGTTGAGGGTATTTCTGTAATGCCAGTGTTGTTGTTTGTATTCCATCTAAAACAGGCATGTTGATGTCCATTAAAACCACATCGGGCTCGATGGTTTCTAATTGTTCAAGAAAAATTTTACCATTGGAGGCTTTGCTAATGAGTTTAAAGTCCTTAATTTGAGAAATAACAACTTCCAGACCATCGCAAAAAAGCTCATGATCGTCAACAATGGATATGGTTATTTTCTTTTTCATTTTTTAGGAATTGGAATTTTAGCATCTAAGTTCATTCCATGGCCCGGTGAGCTGGTAATGTTTATTTGTCCGTCTAAAGATTGCACCCTATTGGTTAAGTTAAACAATCCCGTACTGGTTTTGTTGTCTTTTGCTTCTTCCTTGTTAAAGCCGCAGCCATTATCAGCATAATGGAATTCCACCATTTCGTTTTCTGTTAAGGAAATAGTTACCTGGCTGGCATTGGCATATTTAATGGTGTTATTTATTAATTCGGTGGCCAGACGATAAAGTGTAACTTCAATGGTATTATCGTGTCTTTTGTTGAGATGATATTGAACCTCAAAAATGATTGAAGTAGACTCCTCAATTTTTTTAATGAACGTTTCCAAAGCTGTTTTAAAACCAAAGTTTTGCAACACATGTGGTGTTAGATTATTGGAGATATCGTAAATACCTTGTATGGCCTCATCAACAGCAGAAATGATCTTTTTAGTGATTTTACCTTGAAATTCCTTCGAGCTGTTGTCCGTAATGGCATTGGCATACAGCTTAATGGCAGACAATATAGGAGATACCCCGTCATGCAGCTCTCTGGCAAACCGGCCTCTTTCATCTTCTTCTGTTTGCACTATGGCCTGTATAATACGCTTACCGGCTTCTTTCCTTTCAGTGATATCCCGCGAAATAAGCACAAAAGAGTCTTTCCCCTTGTATTTCATGGCTTGTCCATTCACTTCAATGTGAATAGTTTGGCCATAAGCATTGGTGTACTTGGTTTCAAAACGGGTATCAATGCCATTGAATAGAGCTTCTTTGTATTGAAGGTCTTTGTTATCAGGATCTTTTGATAGGAAATCTTTGTAATTATGGGCTAATAGCTCTTCACGGCTTAACCCACTTCTGATAAAAGCAGTTTTGTTGGCATCTATAAAATTACCATCAGTATTTACAATTAGAATGGCATCATTACTGCTATCGAATATATTTCTGAACTTTGCTTCACTTTCTTTTAAGTTTTCCTCATTTTGGGTTAAAGCAGTGATGTCGAGCATCACTCCAATTTTCTTTTGAATGTTACCACTTTGGTCACTTACTGCACCGCATCGCATAAGCATATGTCGAACTGTTTTATCTGCATGTATGATTTTAAAACGATGATCGATATGATGACTATTGTTACGGGCACTGGTATTAAAGAGTTTGCCAATAGAGTCTTGATCTTCAGGATGTATTTTTTCCAATAAAATGTTTAGATCCGGGAAAAAGTCGTGAGGGTTAAAACCAAATAATCTAAATAGTCCATCAGACCAATTCATGTTCAGTGTTTTAATGTCTAATTCCCAGGTTCCCAATAATAAAATTTCTTGCATCATTTTAAGTTTCTCAACCATTAACTTTAATGCCTGATGAAGTTCCTTTATTTCGAGTGCTGGTAGTGGCATGCCGGGAGGATCTTGTAATTTACCCATTGAAATGTTTTGTGCTAGTTTAACTACCTGACCAATGGGTTTAGTTATGTTTTTTATGATATTATAGATGATAAGTGTGATGATAATGAATCCAACAATACCAATAATAATGATTAAGATCGAAAGGTTTTGTGCATCATTAAAAATTTCATCAGAAGGTATTTCAACCATCACTGCCCAAGGGATTTTAACATCTCTGATAAGTACCGGATAAAAGTATCGAATTACTTTTTTGCCATCAAGCTCTGAAATAGTTTGATAACTATATGGACGATCATTTTTAATAGCATTTGAAATTTGATACCCTACAGATCCATACAAGTTAGTAATATGTTTCTCGATATAATCAGCAGTAGGATGTGCAACCATTTTAAAATTATTGGCCACTATAGCAGCAAAGCCGGTTTTATAAATAGACGATTTCAAAACGATTGTTTGAAGTTCTTCCAGGTTTATATCTGTGGCTACAACACCTGCTACTTTATCTTCTAAAAAAATAGGTGATACAAGAGAAGTCATGTAGTACATGTTGTTTGAATCATTTGTAAAGCTATAATAATAGGGTGGAGTAATGACTTCCTCTTTTTGGGTCATAGCTATTTGGTAATAATCATCTTCATATTCGTATAATAAGTCACTACTTAAATATGCAGGAGCACTATCGTTACCAAAATTTTGTTTGATCAGGGTATCATTAACACGATAATAAGAGCAGGCAAAACGACCATGAATCTGATTATGTTTCCGGGCATAAAGGGCATCTTTACCATCAAAGGCATTGGCTTCCCACATGGTCCATGTGGCATAAATATGTTTGTTATTGATTAGAAGGTCGCGTAATATGTTGGCCATCATTTGCCTGGTTAATATTTTATCCTGATGAAGGCTTTGTATTGTAATGGCCAGTGTTTTGTTGGTTTCCATCGTCTGATTCAGATAGCTACGCACATCCGAAGCTACTTTTCGAGCCTTTAGTCCTGCCATTTCTTTGGCCTTAGTTCTGGCTAATGATGTTGTCCTTATGCTAATGATGGTAAAAGTGAGCAATAACGTAAGGGCTACTGCAGAAAGAAGATAGATGTTGGTTTTTAATAAGAGCCCTTTTCGTTTCATATTAAAATATTTTTAGAAAGCTTGAATACGATATGTTAGCTAAATGGTTATGTTTTGGCAGGCTGGTTGGGATTTTACAAGTGTTAACTGATTGTGGTATTAGAATTTACGAAAAAAATAAAAGATGCACCAATGGTTTTATGTATGCCGTATAATATTTTTATATAGTTGAAGAAAGGAGATTTATCGTTTATATTGTAAGTTAGTAAGTTTACATCTGGGGTTTGTCATTAAATTGGTTCAATAAAATGAAAAAAGTACTTCTGTTTGTTTTTATTCTTGGATTTGGATTGTCTTTATTTGCTCAATCATCACATTACAAAAACATTTCAAATATTCCTTATTACAATGATTCTATTTATCAAAGCGATGAGTATATGAAAGAGCGTTGTGTTTTAGATGTATACTATCCTGCCAATAGTGATAATTATGCGACTATAGTTTGGTTTCATGGAGGCGGATTAACAGGAGGGGAGAAAGAAATACCATTGGCTTTAAAAGAAAAGGGAATATGTGTAGTGGCAGTAAATTACCGGCTCTATCCAAAAATTAAAGCACCGGTTTATATTGAAGATGCCGCGGCAGCTGTAAGTTGGGTATTTAAAAATATTAAAAATTACAGAGGTGATTCTTCGCGAATTTTTATTTCCGGTCATTCCGCAGGAGGTTATCTCACCAGCATGATTGGTTTGGATAAGTCGTGGCTTCAAGTGCATGGTGTTGATGCCAATGATATAGCCGGACTAATTCCTTTTAGCGGTCATGCAATTACTCATTTCACAGTCCGTAAAGAAAGAGGTATATTAGGTACTCAGGCTATTGTAGATAGTTTAGCGCCACTTTACCATGTACGGGCTGATGCGCCGCCATTGCTGTTAATTACTGGTGACAGAGAACTTGAATTGCTGGGCAGGTACGAGGAAAATGCCTATCTCATGCGCATGATGAAGGTAGTGGGGCACAAAGAAACGGTACTATATGAGCTGGATGGTTATGGCCACGCCATGGCGGAGCCGGCTTTCCCGTTGCTATTAAATGAGGTTAGGAGAGTTGTAAAGTAAGTTGTAATACGATAGGTTTATCCTAATTTTGAAATTTTATCTAGTTTTTCAGTATCCAGGATTCTAATGATTCTTCCATCCACCGTAATTACCTTTTCATTTACAAAAGTAGATAAGGTACGGATTGCATTAGAAGTGGTCATGTTCGAAAAGTTTGCCAAATCTTCTCTCGATAAATAAACATTTAACGTGATACCATCTTCTTCAAAGCCATAAATATCTTTAAGTACTAGCAGGCTTTCGGCCAACCTTCCTCTAATGTGTTTCTGGGTCAGGGTCACCGTTCTGTATCTTGAGAAACCAAGTTCCTGAGCCAGGGAGCGAATAATGTTGAGGCTAAATTGATGATTGCTTTCCAGTAACTCAAATACTATGGCTTTAGGAATGTAAAAAATAACACAAGGTTCAATAACAACAGCAGATGCTACATGCGGACCTTTTGCAAAAAAAGCACGGTAACCAATAAAACTGGTTGGGTTGGCCATTCTAACAATCTGATCTCTTCCGCCAAAACCAACTTTGTATACTTTAACTTTTCCCGATCCTAAACACAATAATCCATCAGGTACTTCACCTTCTTCGTAAATAACCTCATTCTTTTTAAAACGAAGAATCTTATGGTTGTTCAGAACTTTCTCTTTTTCTTCTTCGGTTAGAACATCGTAAAGTTGAGAAATGTCCTTAATTGTAGGTTCAGCAATTAAGTTGTTTGTGTTTTTCTTTGGCATCTTACTTGAGTTAATAAATCGCTATGGTAATCTGGTTTAAATTTATGGACCAAATGAAAGTTGGCGATCTATTTTATGTTGTATAACATGTTAATTTTGACCAAAAATAGCAAAAAGCCTACTCACTAGCAAGTAAAATTCAGTGTTGCAGACTTTTTTATCTTTTTTTGTATTTTACAGGGTTTTAGTTTAACCAGTTTAAATCTTTGAAACTAACGGAATTCTTCTGCCTAAACCAAATGCTTTAGACGAAATCCTTATGATTGGAGCTGTTTGAAAGCGTTTGTATTCATTTATATTAACCAGGCGAACAGCTTTGTTCACAGTATCTTTATTAAATCCTGAATCAATTATTTTTTGTGGAGATTCATTTTTTTCAATGTAGTTAAAAAGAATCTGGTCCAGAATGTCGTAATCAGGCAATGAGTCACTGTCTTTCTGATCAGGACGTAATTCTGCTGATGGTGGTTTCACAATAGTATTAACCGGAATAATTTCTTTGTTTCGATTCATATATCTGGCCAGGGCAAAAACATCTGTTTTGTATACATCACCCAAAACAGATAATCCTCCATTCATATCACCATATAGCGTTCCATAACCAACTGCAGCCTCACTTTTATTAGATGTGTTAAGAAGAATATGTCCGAATTTATTTGATAGTGCCATGAGTAAGGTTCCCCTTATTCGTGCCTGAATGTTTTCTTCTGTTACATCTGCATTAAGGCCGGTAAATAAAGGAGCAAGAGTAGAATCGTAACTTTCTACCACATCTTTAATCGGTACAATGTCGTATTGTATACCCAGGTTTTTGGCTAAATCTTCAGCATCTTTAATAGAGTGGTCTGAGGAGTATTTTGAAGGTAATAGCAATACCCTTACATTTTCAGCACCCAGTGCCTGGGCTGCAATCACTACCGTTACTGCGGAGTCGATTCCACCGGATAAGCCAAGTGTAGCTTTTTTAAAGCCCATCTTGTTAAAATAATCTTTAACACCCAATACCAGAGCTTCATTAATTAGCGCCATTTTATCATATGGAGCCAGCTCAAAGGTCTGGTTTGAATCTATATCTTCCAGCGTGCAGTACTGAATATCCTCGTTAAAGGAGCTTAGTTGTTTGGTTACTTTGCCTTGGCTGTTTACCACCAAAGAGCTTCCGTCGAAAACAAGTTCGGTGTTGGCACCTATTTGATTTACATAGATAAAAGGAATATTGTTTTTGGCCGCTTTTTGCGTAATAATTTGTTGACGGATTTGTCCCTGATTATACGAAAAAGGTGAAGCTGCAATGTTGATCACCATGTCAGGGTTAAGTTGTTTTAACTCTTTCATGGGCGATTGTGTATAAAGTTTACTTTTCGCAAAAGAATTGGCTACGGGTTGTTCGTCCCATAAATCTTCACAAATAGTTATGGCCAGCTTTTTTCCTTTTAGCTCTATCAAATTAAATTCGCTGTTGGGCTGAAAGTACCTGTATTCATCAAACACATCGTAGTTTGGTAACAATGTTTTGTGGTGTACCGATTGTACTTTTCCTTCCGATAGCACAAAGGCTGAATTAAACAATTTTTTACCATTGGGTTCGGTGTTTATGCTCGGGCATCCAACAACAGCCGTAATGGTATTACACTCTTGTGCAATAACGTTAATCTGATCGGTGCATTGCTCAATAAATTCTTCTCTTTCTAATAAATCGAGAGGAGGATAACCGCAAACGGCAAGTTCCGAAAACACAATTAAATCACAGCCGTCCGACTGTGATTTTTTAATGGCTTCGATAATTTTATTTGAGTTATACTCAAAGTTTCCTACATGGTAGTTTAATTGAGCAAGTGCTATTTTCATTTTTTATATATTATATCTGGTACTATTAATACGGTGTTCAGTTGTTGTTAAAGATGTTCTTATTAAAAAATGATTCCAAAATTAAAAACCAGCCTGTTTAATACTGTTTTGTCATCAAATCCGCTGTTTTTAGTAATATCTGTAATGCCCTGGTTGTAGGTTACGCCTAATTTCATATAAGCATCTCCTCCAATAGAGTACTGCATACCACCTCCAAAGTGGTAGCCTACATTAAAAAGGCGAACTTCATCAGAAAGGTTTTTACCAGAACCGTTATTGGTTTTAATATTAAACTGTCCCGACATACCAAAAATTCCGTAATAGCTTGATCTTTGGAAATCACTGGTTTGTAATTTAAGACTCATTGGAATTTCAATGTATTTAAGGCGGTATTCTATGGTAGAGTTATCAGGAAGGGTAACTTCTTCGCCACCAATCACAAAGTCGCCGCCATCGCGGTATCTTAATTTACCTCCTGTGGTATTAATGGTTAGTCCTGTTGAAAAGGCATAGTTTTTGGCAAAGAACTTATCCATTTCAACACCAAAGTTATATCCAAAAAGATTTCCATTTCCATCCACAGCATTATGGTCTGATTTTAACCAACTGGTTTGCGGACTTAGAACAAAGGCAAAACGTAAATCAGATTCTCTTTCGCTTTGCGCGAATATACTATGAGCAGCAATAAATAATATAAAAAGTAGTGAGGCAATTTTCTTCATTTTGCTTGAATTATGATATAGTTAAGAATGTTGCAAACTTAATGAAAAAACACAATATATATAAAGAATCACGAGTGTCTGATTAAAATAAAGAGAGATCTGTTATTTAGGATATAAAATGGATTTTATTATTGTTTATAGTGCGTATAGAAATCTGGTATAGAGAATTCCAAAATATGCTTTCTTCTATTTGATGAAAGTATTCGAATCTTTGACCTTTTGTACGTAGGGTTTTATAAATGGAAATAATTCGGTATTTCTTTTACTTAAAAGATAGTTTGTTATTTTCGCAAATACGAGAACTGGTTTTATTTATAAAAAAACGTCTTCATTTAATGATGAATAAATTTTGCTTATAGTAATCATTAAAGTTAAACCAAACGATTATAAGATTGAGAGTTATAGTTCTTAAGAAGTATAATCAAACCTGAATAACCAACCGATAGTTTATAGTTTACATCATTTATTAGCAGCAAACCTATTTAAGCTACAGAAAGACAATGAGAAAATATTTGTAAAAAATAATTGTCTATAATCTGAATATATGAAACGAGCCATGAGCAAATATTTCTCACACACGAGAATGACAAAATTGGCGAGTTCCATGTGGCAATAAAAAGCAAAATATAAACACATGAATAAAGAACTTAGTGGTACCTTTTCTGTCGATAAGGAAAAATGTATTAATTGTCATGCCTGCATTGCTGCCTGCCCGGTAAAGTTTTGCAACGATGGTAGTAGTAACTATGTATCGGTAAATCCCAATATGTGTATTGGTTGTGGTAGTTGTATTGATGCTTGTACGCATGATGCGAGAGTGTATGAGGATGATATGGTACAGTTTTGTGATGATGTAAATAAGGGTGTTAAAATTGTTGCTATTGTTGCCCCGGCGATAGCTGCAAATTTTCCGGAGCAATATATGCATGTTAACGGTCTTCTGAAGAGTTGGGGAATTGAGGCAATTTTTGATGTTAGCTTTGGTGCGGAATTGGCTGCAGAATCTTATTTGAAACATATAAAAGAAAATAAGCCCAAGTGTGTAATTACACAACCTTGTCCTGCAATTGTTACCTATGTTCAGGTATATAAACCTGAGTTAATTAAGTATTTAGCTCCTGCTGATAGTCCAATGTTACATACGGTAAAAATGATTAAGGAATTTTATCCGGAGTATAAAAAACATAAGGTTATGGTTGTGTCTCCCTGTCTTGCCAAGAAGCGTGAATTTCAGGAAACGGGTTTGGGTGATTACAATGTTACCATGAAATCGTTGCAAAACCTTATTGATGAGAAAAGGATAGATTTGAAGTCTTATCCGGCACTTGACTACGATAATCCTCCGGCAGAAAGGGCTGTATTGTTTTCATCACCAGGGGGATTGCTTCGTACAGTAGAGCGGGAAGTCCCATCCATTGGTACACAGACAAGGAAAATAGAGGGTACAGATGTTATATACAAATACCTTGATCATTTGGGTGCAGAGATAGAAGCAAAGCGAGCTCCGTTATTAGTTGATTGCCTGAATTGCCATATGGGATGTAATGGCGGGCCGGGAACTCAGAACAGAGAAAAATCACTAGATGAAGTTGAGTTTTTTGTAGAGAAGAGGAAAAACGAGATGCTGGCTAAGTACAATATGAATAATTCATCAATTAAACGATTTCTTGGCAAAAAGAAGTTAAAGCGAACAATTGATAAATATTGGAAGAAGGATCTTTATGGTAGGAAATATGAAAATTTATCAGGGAATAACATTATAAAAAAAATATCGTCCAGTGAATTAGAAGGTGTATACCGGTCAATGAATAAAAATAAAGAGAAAGATTTTTATAATTGTAATTCATGTGGTTATGGTAGTTGTGAAGATATGGCAATAGCAATATATAACAATCTTAACAGGAAAGAGAATTGCCATCATTATATACAAGATACATTGGTTGAAGTAGGGAATACTGTTTCAGTAGCTATTGAAGAGATTGATAGACAGGTTAACTCTATTAATGTAAAAGTTAAAGATTTAGACCGATCATCAAGAGTAATTAATTCCGATTTTAAGCTGGTTGTAGATAGTGTGAATAAGGATTTAAATGTAATTGATGAGTTTGTTAAGATTGTAGATACAATTAAGAATATTTCGGAACAAACAAATATTTTAGCTTTGAATGCCGCCGTTGAAGCAGCAAGAGCAGGTGAGGCCGGCAAAGGATTTGGCGTAGTTGCTACCGAAGTAAAAAAGTTAGCGATTAATTCAGGTGGAGAAGCTGTTAAGATATTGCCCTATTTGAATACGATGAAAGTGGCCCTTGATAGTATTTCCCGGAAAGTGAATGTTGCATTTGAGCAATTTGAGAAAACCAATAAGATTGCAGAAGAAGTTGCTTATGCCGTAAGTGAGGTATCAAGTTCAACATCTTTATTACATGAAAAAGCAAAAGATACGCTAATTACCGATATTTGATACCTTTTCTTTTTAAAGATCTGACCAGGTGAGAGTTTTTTATTTGGTCATTTTTTTAAACCGAATTATGTATTAGAACTTCGTTATGAGCATTGAATGCACGATAAAACACGGCTTTACTGAAACGAGGCATAGCACCGTTCTGGTGAGTTGAAGTGAAGCAACAAAGTGTCTTGTTTTGAAGTGATTTTAATGTGTAATAGATTTTCTAATGCATATTTCGGGTTTATATAATAGCTTGAAGCCTGTCTTCTTAAATATCTAATTTGATTGCTTTAGGTTTGTTTTACGCCCCATTTTTTGTGCTATAAAGCTGATGACGATCAATTGCAGGGAATGGTAAATCATGATAGGCAGGATAAAAATTCCTTGTGTGGCCATATCCTTAAAAAGCACATTGGCCATTACCGAGCCGTGAACCAATGATTTTTTTGAACCACAAAACAGTGCGGTAACTTTATCTTCCTGTGAGAAATTTAACTTAGTTGTAAGCCAGTAAACCAGAAGATATATTGCAGTAAAAACAATTATTATAGCTGCCGCGCAAACTAGTAAGTATGGGAGTTTTATGGTGTCAAAAAGTTGTGCTTCAAAGGATTTGCTAAAACTGTTGTATACAATAGCCAGTATAATACTTTTATCGAAAAGCGTGAGGTACCTGCCATATTTACGGGCTGTTTTTCCCCAATATCTGTTTAGCAACAAGCCAACAATAACAGGCAGTAGTATTTTTATAATTAAATCGATAACACTTTGACCTAAATCAAATTCATGTGTTCCAGAATGCATAAAGATACCTATCCACAATGGTGTGATTAAAATACCTATTAGTCCCGATATGCTTGCGTTAAATATGGCTCCCGGAATATTTCCTTTGGCAATGGAAACCATAACCACCGATGAGGAAACAGTTGAAGGAAGTGCTGCCATAAAAAAAAGTGCGAGCCAAAGTAAGTTTTGTTCTTCGGTGGTAACAAAGGGTTTAAAGCAAAGAACCAGTAACGGAAAAATAACAAATGTAGTGAGCTGAATAAGGATATGCAGCTTGTAATTAATTAGGCCCTTCTTCATATTTTGAGGGCTTAGCTTTAATCCGTAAAAAAAGAAAATTAAGGAAATACCAATGTTTGTGATATTCTCAAGATTAAATGATTCTCCATCTCCAATTCCGGGTATAAAATAGGCGAGAATAATCATTGCAATTAATCCCATTATAAAGCCATCAACTTTTTTAAGCATCGTATATAATTTGTTTGGGTAAAAATAGCAAATGTTTATTGTTAATTGGATTTCTATGTGGCCGGAGTTAATGTACTTTATAAATAGAGGGGATATAAGAGATAGGTATTTTGTGTTAAAATATTTAAGTTTGAGCAGGTATTATCTAAGTAATTTTAAAATGAATCGTCAAAGAACAACTTATATTATAGCACTATTTTTTGTTTTGCTCTGTGTGTTATCAACTTCATGTAAAGATAAACAGTTACATCCTGATGTGAGTTCTATTGAAGTAGAGCTTAATGTAATTCCCTTTTACCAGGAGTTTGGAGCAATTGATACCTTAAATGTAGAAACGGATATTCAACCCATAATTGAAAAATATCCGCAGTTTATGCAGGCTTACAGCAGGCAAATTGTTAAGCTGGGATCAACTGATAATCCGGAATATTATAAGCGGACATATGATTTTTTAACCTATGATGCCAATAAGGATATCTTTAAAAAAGCAGGTGATATTTTTTCTGATCATCAGCAGTTTAGTAGCGATTTGGAAGAAGGATTTAAGCACTATAAATATTATTTCAAGGATGTGAATGTACCTGATGTGTATCTGATGGTTTCAGGTTTTAGCCAGTCTATTGCTGTTGATTCGGCCTGGGTAGGTGTTAGTATTGAGAAATATTTAGGTGAGGATTGTGAGTTTTATGAGTGGTTAAATATCCCTAAATATTTGCGTAAAGGAATGACCAAAGAAAAAATGGCTTCGGATGTGATTCGAGCTATGGCCTTAACCAATTATACTTACGATACAGGAGTTAATGACTTGATAAACAATATGGTTTATAAAGGTAAGGTAAGATATTTTGTACATCGCATGTTTCCTGATTTACAGGATTCTTTATTGTTTGATTATAGTGCCGAACAAATACATTGGTGCCAAAAGAATGAGGACAATATGTGGGCTTCAATGGTAGAGTGGAAGCATATTTTTAGTAATGATAGAATGCTGATTCAAAAGTATACCGGGGATGCCCCTTTTACAGCAAATTTTGGTAACAATTCTGCCCCCAGAGCTGGTGAATATATTGGTTATAAGATTGTAGAATCTTATATGAAGAACAATGAAGAGATAACCCTGAAGGATTTAATGGAAGAGCAGGATGGCCGCAAGATATTAGCAGCCTCGAGGTACAGGCCGTAAGTATACTAATATGGATATTGATACACGAAAAAGGGAACTTCGGCAGCAGGTTAAACAGGAAAAAAAGAGGGTACCTATAGAGCAATGTTTGGCAGATGCGGAAAGTTTATTTGCTAAACTTGAAAGCATGCCTGAATTTATAAAGGCCGATCATGTGATGTGTTACTGGTCGTTGCCCGATGAAGTCAATACCTGTAATTTTATTGAACGCTGGTATCAGAAAAAGAAAATATACCTGCCTAAGGTGGTAGGTAGCGATCTTGAAATCATGCTGTATTCAGGAAGGAATTCCATGGTGTTGGGCAAGTTTAATATTTATGAGCCTTGTGGAGATGCCCTGCATGATCTAGGGATACTTAATATGGTTATTGTTCCAGGTGTAGCTTTCTCAGAAGATGGCTATCGTTTGGGGAGAGGTGGCGGTTACTACGACCGGTTTTTACCAAAGGTAAAGCAAGCTTTTAAAGTAGGCGTAGCCTATCCCTTTCAGATAAAGACTTATATTCCCTCAGAAATGCACGATATTAAGATGGACAGGGTTGTTTGTTAGTTTGGCTTTAAATCTTAAACAATAAAAAACCCCGCTTATTATATAAGCGGGGTTAAATATTTTTACATGCTGCAATTATGCAGGATGAATAGCTTCAGTAGGACAAACATCAGCACAAGTACCACAGTCAGTACAAGCTTCTGCATCAATTTTATAGATATCTCCCTCAGAGATAGCATCTACAGGACATTCATCAACGCATGTTCCACATGCGATACAATCTTCGTTTATAACGTAAGCCATTTTCGTATTTTTTTATTAGTATTAGATTAGCAAAATTATTTTCTTTTTTTTTATTTAAAAACATTATTAATCCTTTTCACTTTATTTGAAATGTTTTTAAATAAGTTATTACCACTTCCTGTTTTTGCACTCCTTCCGTAATGTTTAATCAACAGGCTAATTATTTCGACATAATATCAAGGGCAATATATGCCATTGTACCAACCGAAGTTTCTAAAGATGATTCGTTTAGATTAAATCCGGGGGTGTGCAACCCACCAGTAGGTAAATTGTTCACCTGCTTAACACCAAAGCGGTAAAAAGTACAGGGGTATTTCTGCGTATAGTATCCAAAATCTTCAGCCGTCATTCTTGTGTCCATGGTGTGCACATGCTCTTTTCCTAAATACTCCTGAGCCGCACGATATGCATTCTGCGTTACTTCAAATGAATTGGTAACTACCGGGTAACCGTCGTTTATTTTTACCTCGCAGGTAGCACCCATACTGGAAGCCATTTCAGTAGCTATTTTTCTGATCTGGGTTTTAATCTTTGCCCGCCACTCTTCGTTCATTGTTCTGAGCGTACCGGCTATTTCAACTACCTCAGGAATAATGTTAGTGGCACCATTGGCAATGACTTTACCAAAAGAAAGAACAGTAGGTATATTGGCCGGAACAATTCGACTTACCACTTGCTGCAACGAAACAATGATGTTAGAAGCAATCAGCACATTGTCGGTTAAGGTGTGTGGCATGGCCGCATGTCCGCCTTTTCCTTTAATGGTTAAATAAATTTCATCTCCTGAAGCCATATACATTCCTTCTTTAAAGCCCACATCTCCGGCTTCCATGTCAGGTAATACATGCTGACCAATAATCAATTCCGGTTTAGGATGATCTAAAGCACCTTCTTCCATCATCAGTTTTGCACCGCCCGGAAATTTTTCCTCACCAGGTTGAAAGATAAGTAAAATGGTACCTTCCCACTGGTCTTTGAGCTCATTCAGTATTTTGGCCGTACCCAGCAGCGAAGCAGAATGAGCATCGTGTCCGCAGGCATGCATTACACCTTTGTTACACGATCTAATTTCATTGTTTTCGCTCTCAACAATAGGAAGTGCATCCATGTCTGCCCTTAGGGCAATCACTTTTTTATCAGGATTTTTACCCTTAATACTACCAATAATACCGGTTTTTACGTAGCCATTTTTATACGGTATCCCATACTCATCCAGCTTAGCGCAGATGTATTTTGAAGTGTTAAACTCTTCAAACGACAATTCAGGATTTTCATGAATGTGTCTTCTGATATCAAGTATTTCGGGAAAGTATTTTTGGGTAAGGTCTTTTACTATTTGCTTTAAATCCATTTTCGTATTTATCTGATTGCAGCTGCAAATATACAATTAACAATCTAATTCGCTCTTGCTTAAGGGCAGGTGTGGTTAAAAAATACATGTATAATCATATTAACTCCTGAGAAAGCTTTGTTTTTTATCAATAGCGTACTAAACGTTTTGTATTGCTATCTGAAATTGGTTATTTCTCAATGGCCTCAGCTGATGAATCAAAAAACAAGGTTGTTTTGACGGTTAAAAATCGTTTTTTGTTTGAATTCCTTGAGGAACGAAAGGGATGAGTTTAAACGATTTCAGTCAAATGACCGTTAGTTTTTTGAATGAATCAGGTGTAGCCTTGATCTTTTTTGCTTCTGTTTTTTGGATCAAGCCAATTATTGCATTTAGTGAGAGCAGAGTCAAGTTCACTTGAACTATGCCGAGCAAAGCAATAATCTTAAAATAAAAAAAATGAAGTCGGGTTTGGGTGAAACGCCAATAGTATGATTTTATTTAGGACAGGATTGATTTGTTATATAAACTTCATCAATGCTTAAGCAAAAATGGATTTGACTTGTTTACCTCAATGTATCACAAGTCAGTAGGTAACATTGTTTCTTAATTAATTTAATTCTTATATCCAATGCATACTCACTCCGGACATCATCATAGTCATCACCACCCCGAAATAAAAGGTAAAAACTTAGTGGTGGCCATTTTCTTAAATGTATTGATTACAGTAGGGCAAATTATAGGAGCCTTATTTAGTCATAGTTTGTCCCTAATGTCCGATGCTTTGCATAATTTGTCTGATGTAATGGCATTATTGATTAGTTATGTAGCCAACAAGTTGTCGAAGCGTAAACCAACCAAAAGCCATTCTTTTGGCTTTAAGCGTGCCGAAATTATAGCCGCCTTTATTAATGCCGCTACTTTACTGGGTGTTTCTATTTATTTAATGGTTGAAGCCTTTGAACGCATTGTTACATCTAAAGAAGTTTTGGTAAAAGGAGATGTGGTGATTTGGCTGGCCGCATTGAGTATTATGGCCAATTGCTTAAGCGTACTGCTGATTCAGAAGGATGCCAGGCATAGTATGAATATGAAAGCAGCCTACCTTCATTTATTTTCGGATATGCTAACCTCAATTGCTGTTTTGCTTGGCGGGTTTATGATGAAGTACTACGAACTGTATTGGGTGGATAGTGTGTTGAGTATAATTATAGCTGTTTACTTAATTGTTTCGAGTTGGAAATTAGTTATGGGAGCTGTAAAAGTATTGATGCAGTTTAAGCCAGATCATATTGATTTTGATGAGCTTGTAGGGGCTATTTGTAAAATTGATAAAATAAAGGGGGTACACCATGTTCATGTGTGGCAGTTGAGCGATCATGATAGTCATTTTGAGGCGCATATTGATATGGAAGAAGATTTTAAGCTTTCCGAAGTTGATGGTGTATTGGACGAGGTAAGAGAATTGCTTCATCACCGGTTTCATATTCACCATACCACTTTGCAGGCTGAGTTTAATGTATGTGAGGATAGGTCGGTGCTCAATAAGCGGGAGTAGATTATTTATAGGGAAATCGCCTTTAAGCCAGTGATGTGTTATTTGAAAATATTCAACCACAGATTGACACGAATTTGCACAGATTTTTATTTTCCGAAGGAAAATAATTCGTGTTAATCTGTGAGATTTGTGGTTTTAATAATTTTTATGGTTAAAAACGAAATCCCTGAGAATATTTATTTCAAATCTTGTAATTTCCACTATTTGCTATAATTTTATAGACTTTACATAAGTAATCTTAAAACCTATAATTTTAACCCATGAGTATAAGCAAACAAGATGTTGAAAATAAGGCCAAAAACCTGGAGCTTAAAACTAAAGTAAAGAATAGAATTTCGGTAGATGTGTTAACGCTTGAAGCCGAGGAGTTGCTCGCCTGGAGTACACAAGATAAAGAAGCGTTACAAAAACATGGTTTACAGTCTGGTATTTTGGATGAATTGAAGTGGTTAATACAATTAACTCGCGAAGCACAGGTTAGCTGGGTAACAAAAAGTAACAACGAGCACAAATTGCTTTGGAACAAGAATAAAATGGGGTACAGGTTGCTTTACGCCGATACCATTAGAAAGTATAAGTATGCTTTTAGGCATGATACCGGTTTGGTAAAAAGACTGTCGGGTATGAATAAGCGGATGAAATATGCTGAAATATTTCAAGGGCTGAGTGATCTGGCTGTTATGGGAGAAAGTAACCAGGAAGAGCTTTCTAAGGTAGGTATCGATTCTTCTTTAATAGAAACCTTATATGATAAGAGTGACGAAGGGAGTGACCTTATGGCTGAGGTTAATTCAGTGAACAGAGGAGGTAGTGAACTCCTTGAAATGCGAAACAGATATTCCTATCTCCTGCAACAAACAATGAAAGAGATTCGCCAATGTGGTCAATTCGTTTTTAAAAATGATCCTATGCGAAAGAAAGGTTATGTGAGTCGATCTGTCAAAGCCTTAAATGCAAAATATCGAACTTCAGTAACAAAAGATTTTATGCGGAAACCGGGTTTGTTGTAAGCTGCATGAAGAAAGTGTTAAGCAGCTGCGTGGTTGTATAACTTTATCACCTAATTATATTACCTCATTGATAAAATTATTAAAAACATCTTTAATATAAGTAAGCACATCGATTAATTGACCAAGTACATCGATTAAATAGTGAAGTACATCAGTAAAACAGATTAGTACATCAGATGTGCTTTATTAATTAAACGATGTGCACCACTAATATATTAATGTACTTCTATAATTAAGAGATGTGCTAAGGTATTTGAATGATGTGGTGATTAGATAGGAAGATAATTTTAATCAATAAGAGTATAAAAAAAGCCGATGAGTAATCACCGGCTTCTTAAATATCATGTTGAGTGATGTTTAGTTCAACAGCTCTGCAAGTTTGTTTGTTAGTGCTTCACCGCGAAGGTTTTTAGCTACAATCTTACCTTCTTTATCAAGTAATAAAGTAAAAGGAATACCGGATACGCCATAAGTAGAAGCAATATCACCATTTCCGTCAATTACCTGATTCCAAACTAAACCGTCATCTTTAATGGCTTGTTTCCATGCAGCTGAATCTCTGTCTAATGAAACACCTAAAACATCAAAACCTTTAGCGCTGAAATCATTGTAGGCTTTTACCACATTAGGGTTTTCTTCTCTACAAGGCTTACACCATGATGCCCAAAAATCCACCAATACATATTTTCCTTTTAATGAAGATAAAGCTAAAGACTCACCTGAAACCGACTCTAAGGTAAAGTCAGGAGCAACCTGGCCAATTTCAGTGGCTTTTTCAGCAGCAGCAGCTTTCTCAAGAGGCTCAAGTACTTTTTTAAGCTCTTTAACGTACATGTGTTCACCTAGGCTGGCTTCAAATTTTCCTACTAACGCTTTAAACTCTTCAAATTCAAACTCGTTTGCAGCTTGCATGGCCATGTTAGCACCTACTACATTGGTAGTGTTGTCTTTAACAAACTGGATAAAATAAGCTTTTTGCTCTTCCATCAATTCCGAAACCTCTTCTCTGATGGCAGTCATTTTATCCTGATCACCAGCACTCATAGCTTGTTGGTATTCAGCCTGAATAGATTCCATTTTATCTTTTCCTGGAACCTCTTTTACAAAAGCAGTATAGATATCTGTAACAGGAGATCCGGAAATAACAGCATCACCCATATTTTCTGTATTTACAGTAATATCGATGTTTTTATTCTCACCAAAGAATACAACAGGCATGCGGTTGTCATCAATAAAAATAAGATATAATTGAGCTTCATCTTCAGATCCTGTGAAAGTAAATTTACCCTCAACAATTTGTGCAGTATCTAATGATACAGGCGCATTGGCAACAATCTTCTTTAAAATTACTTCTCCTTCTGTCAGGTTTTCAACAGTACCGCTAATTTTAAAGTTTTTCTGTTGACATGAAAATAAGGCAATAGCAAGTACTGCCACCAAAAATAAATTTTTCATTATGTGTTTGTTTTTAGTTTAATGAGAGATGAATCCCATTATTCGTTGTTTTATTACTTTATTGTTTCTTTAAAATAGATGTTTAATAACTCTTGCGCTGCAGAAAAAGAACTGATTTCGTCGTTTAAAACTTTCTGCTTATACGTATCAATTAAACTGGCAATGTTGGAATTGTGATAAAAGTTTGTTTTTAAATTTTCATTGATTGATTCAAACATCCAATATTGCGACTGCTCATTTCTGCGCTGCGAAAAATAGCCATTATTTTTTGTTTTTTCAGCATATTCCTTCACCATGTTCCAAATATCAGCCATGCCTTGCTTTTCGAGTGCCGAGCATGTTTGTACAGTAGGAATCCATCCTGATTGAGTAGGAGGGAATAAGTGTAAGGCATTGGTATATTCTGTTTTTGCTAACCCTGCTTTTTGAATGTTGTTTCCGTCTGCCTTATTAATGGCAATGGCATCAGCCATCTCCATAATTCCTCTTTTTATGCCCTGGAGTTCATCACCGGCTCCGGCCAGCATAATCAATAAAAAGAAATCAACCATGGAATGCACGGCTGTTTCTGATTGTCCAACACCAACAGTTTCAATAAAAATGGTGTCGTAACCGGCAGCTTCACATAAAATAATGGTTTCCCTGGTTTTTCGGGCCACACCACCTAACGACCCTGCCGATGGAGAAGGGCGAATGTAAGCATTTTTCTCAGCAGCCAGATCTTCCATCCTGGTTTTATCCCCCAGGATACTTCCTTTAGATCTTTCGCTACTTGGGTCAATGGCCAATACGGCAAGTTTTCCGCCTTGATTTATAATGTGCATTCCCAGTGCTTCAATCAGGGTGCTTTTACCAGCTCCCGGAACACCGGTAATACCAAGTCGAATGGAATTGCCTGTATAAGGTAAACATCTTTCAATGATTTCCTGTGCAATTTTTTGGTGATCAGGTCGGGCGCTTTCAACTAAAGTAACTGCCTGACTTAATATAGTCACATCACCTTTTCTGATGCCCTCAAAAAAATCGTCTACCGATGGAAGTTTTCGTTTCTTTTTCAGGAAACGTTTAGCAGCTGCGGCATTAACGGTTTCCACGTTTTCAACTCCCTTATTTACATTTAAATGTTTAAACTCTTCACTATTTTCTACGTGATGATCATCCTGAATCATTATGGAATGTAATTTCTTGTTTTAACAGATGCGAATTTACGCTTTAATATTGATAAAATAGATATGGAGCATTACATATTAACCTCTGTTCGATATAAAACCTGAGTCTGTAAATTTTAATCGAACTGAGTACCCCATGCGCTTTAGCGCAATATTTAATAATCTAATAATTGAGAGGGGTTTATTAGATAGAAGGTTATTATGGATTAATTGCAAAATTTGGGTATATAGATATAATTTCTATATCAAGCATAGATTTTTGTTATCCTAAAGAGGAGGTGTTTTATATTTACAATATCTCTAAACTGCCTCCTGAATACCTTAATTTTGGCAATGATTTGTTGTAGGTGGGGTAAGTATATTTAAGTTGTTTGCATTGAAGTTTTAGTTTAGAAAATAACAAAACATCTTGAGTATAAGCTCTGCAACTTATTTAAAATATCATGTATTCGTAGGTATTGAAAACTACGTGCTGAAAGCACAGTTTAACCTAGCCCCAGGCATCGCCTGGGGTTATGCAAAATAAGAATCAGCGTCCTGTAAGGACAGATCATTTTTACCTATATGATGAAACATATTGGTATATTTATATTAAAACACAATATATATATATGTCACAATCTTTATCAAAACTTTACATTCACATTATCTTTCATGTAAAAGATCAGTCTAATACATATATTAGAAATTCTGACAAAGATATTTTATACAGTTATATTGGCTCCATAATAAAAGACAACGACTCAATACCTTTAATTATTAATGGTGTTGAGGATCATATACATGTTTTCTGTATCATGTCGAAAAATATAGCGTTAGCTGCGTTTATAAAAGAAATCAAAAGACACAGTAGTAGATGGCTTAAAAACCTTGATAATTATTATAAGGCATTTAAATGGCAAGGTGGTTATGGTGGTTTTTCTGTTAGTCCTTCTTTATATGACAAAACATTTAGCTACATCAAGCATCAGCAAAAACATCATACAACAATGTCATTTAAAGATGAATATTTATTGTTTTTAAAAGAATATGGTGTAGAATATAATGAAGAGTATTTGTGGATGTAATTTTGAGTTGTCCTTACAGGACGCCTGATTTGCTAACTGACATCCCCGGGTGTCACTGCGTTTTACCCGGGGCTAGGTTGAGTTAGGCTTACAGCCTAATATTTTTCTACAGTAAATATTATCACCTAAGTAAAATTTATTTGGCTTTATTTGAAATTTCTATTTATCAGCAAATAAACCATATTTTCTTCAGATCCAAATATTGACCAGAACCGATATTATACCTAACAGTTAACCCTGAATGAGGATAATTTAAAGAGAGATCCATAAAGTTAAAGGTTGAGTGTTTGAGGCAAAAAAAAGCGGATCATTTATAAAAAATAATCCGCTTGTATATTTTTCTCCTTAAGGAGTTATGTGTTTAATTGTTATTCAACAATACCCTGAACTCTTAGTAAAACATTGCTTGCTAACGGGTCGTTGGTAATAACTGTTACCGATTTATTCTGGCGACCGGATTTACCCGCAGAATTAAATATGGTTGAAATGGTGGTATGATCACCCGGTTTAATAACTGTTTTTTCAGGTTTAGTTGCCGTACAGCCACATGAGGCTTTTACTTTACGGATAATTAAATCTGATTTACCGGTGTTGGTGATAGAAAATGAATGTTCTGCTTTTGTACCTTGTTTGATGGTGCCAAAATCAAAAATCTTGTTATCAATAGAGATCTTAGCAGCATTTTTCTTTTTTTCCTGCGACCACTGACTAAAATCTTCCTGGATATTAGCGTTAATGCTGATTCGGTTCTTGTAATTTTTAACATCGTTGATGGTTAAGAAAATTTGGTCGTATACAAAACCCCAGTCGTTTTTAACTTCAGCATCATAGCTTGCAAGAATTTTTCCTTTTTCACCTGGTTTAACGGTTGCAGGAACAGCTTTAATATTCACGTGAGCAGGTACCCTGTTAAAACCAATATTAAGCTCTTCATCTGAAGTGTTGATAAAATCAATTTCTTCACTCTTTTTACCTTTAGGTGTTATTCTGGTAAAACTGATGTGCTTGCTTTTTAACCTTATACCCTCAATGGCATGCGGATAAATATCTTCTGTGGTTTTTGGTCTTGGAGCCACAGTACCAGTGATTCTTAAAACAGTATTAGGTGTTTCTGTATTGGCTGTTACCGTAATGGTTTTGTTAAAGTTTCCAGGACGGTTTTTAGGATCGAAAATAGCTTTTACATAACCCTTTCCACCCGGAGCAATAGGTTGCTTACTCCACTCTGGGGATGTACAACCACAAGACGCCCTTACATTGTGTATAACCAATGGTTGGCTGCCTGTGTTGGTAAAATTAAACTGATATGATACTTTACCGGCACTTTCTTCAATACCCCCAAAATCGTGTAATGTTTTATTAAATGAGAATGCAGGTTTGGCATGTTGAGCCCAAGTTGAAGAAACAATAACAAGAGCTATTAGAATTAAACTAAGTTTTTTCATCTGTTTAAATTTATTTTTCAATGGTCAGATGGAACTCTCAAGTAAATTTTAATCATGCACTTGTGTGCAACTTTTTAATTAAAATTTACATGCTCGTTTCATGCGTTTAAATTTTTCATTTGTTGCATGCCTGTCAGCCGACAGGCTGGGAACTCACCATATTTAATCATCCATCCTCTCGTGTGTTAATTTGGATAATCAAATTTACATGGTAGTTTCACGTAATTAATCATTTATTTTTAAGTATGAAATCATACAAAAATAGTAAAACAATGGTTTTGTGTATCATAATAAGAGGGAATTAACATGATATTAACGTGTGGTTGCATTGGGCGTGTTGATATGTAGTTTGTTAGGTGTGAAATTTTGATGTGTGAAGAGAGTATGTGGCTTATGACTAATATGGATAAAAATCATTAAACTTTATAGGTCTGATGCTTTGTAAGCCGTTATATAATGATTTACTTTAGAAAAATAATGACTGCTGAGCAACCTTTTGCGGCAATCATTGTTAACTAAGTGTCTTAAAAAAATAAGAAGTAGTAAAAACTGATTTTCTTTAAAATACAATAAATTAAAAATATGCAATACGATTTAGTTGTTTTGGGTAGTGGTCCCGGTGGTTATGTAGGAGCTATCAGAGCTTCTCAATTAGGATTAAAAGTAGCTGTGGTTGAAAAAGCCGAGCTTGGAGGAATCTGTTTAAATTGGGGGTGTATTCCAACCAAATCATTATTAAAGAGTGCTTCAGTATTTGAGTATTTGCAACATGCCGAGTCTTTTGGAATTAATATAGAAGGTGAAGCTAAGGCTGATTTTGGAGCCATGGTTAAAAGAAGCAGGGATGTTGCCGACGGAATGAGTAAAGGAATTCAGTTTTTGTTGAAAAAGAACAAAATTGAGGTAATCAATGGTTTTGGTAAGTTATTGGATAATAAAACCGTTGAAGTTTCTAAAGAGGATGGATCTGCACAAAAGGTAAGTGCTAAAAATATATTATTGGCCACAGGAGCTAGAAGCAGGGAGTTGCCAAGCCTTCCGCAAGACGGCGTTAAAGTTATTGGATATCGAAAAGCATTAACCCTGGATAAACAGCCTAAGTCAATGATAGTAGTGGGATCGGGGGCTATTGGAAGCGAGTTTGCTTACTTCTATAACTCAATTGGTACCAAGGTAACACTGGTAGAGTATTTGCCAAATATAGTTCCATTGGAGGATGAGGAAGTTTCTAAACAGCTTGGACGTTCTTTTAAGAAAGCAGGTATAAGCGTGATGGTTTCAGCAGAAGTTTTAAGTGTAGATACTTCAGGAGATCAGGTTAAGGCTGTTATCAAAACTAAAAAAGGTGAAGAAACGCATGAGGCTGATATTGTACTTTCTGCAGTTGGAATTACGCCTAATATTGAAGGAATCGGATTAGAAGAAGTTGGTGTTCAGGTAGAGAATGGTAAGGTTAAAGTAGATGAATTCTATCGAACTTCGGTAGATGGAATTTATGCCATTGGAGATATTGTTCCGGGGCAGGCTTTAGCCCACGTAGCATCTGCTGAGGCAATTACATGTGTTGAAAAAATAGCAGGTCATAGTCCTGAACCTATCGATTACGGAAATATTCCAGGCTGTACATATACATCACCGGAAGTAGCTTCGGTTGGTTTATCAGAAAAAGCAGCTAAGGAGGCAGGTTACGAACTTAAGGTAGGTAAGTTTCCGTTTTCTGCATCGGGTAAGGCCAGTGCAGCAGGGCATAAAGATGGTTTTGTAAAACTTGTTTTTGATGCCAAGTATGGTGAGCTTTTAGGCGCTCATTTAATAGGGGCCAATGTAACTGAAATGATTGCAGAGCTGGTTGTGGCTAAAAAGCTGGAAACAACAGGTCATGAGTTGATTAAGGCCATTCATCCTCACCCTACCATGTCGGAGGCAATTATGGAAGCAGCAGCTGCTGCTTATGATGAGGTTATTCATATTTAATAAAGAATAAAAAAAATGCGACATGAATCAGATGTCGCATTTTTTATTTCATGCTGTTTATCATCATGAAAACTTTATCTAAATAAGTAGGTTTTTACTTCAAGTGCCACTTTTTGATTGTATTCAAGCGCCAACGCTTTGTAATTAACCAAGTCTACAATAGTTCCTATAAAGCATAGTCCGGCAGTAAAAAAATACAGCACACCCATTCCTATATGGTTCAGGAAAAAACGATGAATACCGGAAATTCCTAAAAATCCAATTGCTGTAAGGATTAAAATCATTTGAGGATCTCTTCTTCGCGAACGATATACATTGGCAAAGGTTTGTACTTGTTCATCAGATTGTTCTTTGAGCATGGCATCAATAAAGGTAGCTTCTTCAAGGTCGATTTCTGGAAATAGTTTAATAATTCTGTTCATCATGTTTAAGTTTAAAAATTGGGTTATTAACCTGAGTTCGATTAAAATTATTTAGCTCAGATTTTATTTAAAATACTGATATACAAGTGAAATAATATTGGCATAGCAAGCTATGTTAATATTATTTTACGCAGTAGATTAGTGTTTTAATAAAAAGTTCAAGTAAAACCACTTATTAACATCGATTTTCTGCGTCATATTTGTTTGATATAGCCCGCTATACCTTCACAAATATTTCTTGAAACTCAATATTAATAAGCGGTCTGAGCCAATGATTTTATGTCGAACTCAGGTTATTAGTAAATATTTTAAAAATACGATGTCCTAAAATTACAATGGCAAAAATACCCAAAGGATGACTGTTAAAAGATGCTGTAACATTACCTCTGAAAAGAAAGCTTATTGAATGTCCCAGTCCACATCCGGGACAAAAGCTAAAACCATTGTTTTTTAAAATGCATAACGAATAATGATTGCTTTCATAAGGATCGGAGATCATTAAGCACAGTAATGCCGCTATCCATATAAAACCTTCAAGGTGCGACCTGTGTAGTTTTATTCTTTTATGCATCGTTGTCTGACTCTGTAAATTGTTCGGTATGTAATTGAGGCACAATGAACGAAAATGTTGAGCCTTTCCCCTGGGTGCTGGTGAACCATATTTCACCACCCATTATATTAATAATAGATTTAGAAATATTAAGGCCTAATCCTACACCACCATGGTGTCCCAGGTATACCTGATCCAATCTTCTAAAGCGCTCAAAAACAAAGTTTTTTAATTCCTGGGGTATGCCAATGCCGTAATCTCTCACAGAGATTAAGCAATAGGTATTGTGTGCCAGGTTAAAATTTGAAGCTTTGGTTAATTTTTGTACCTCTTCTTTTTCAACAAAATTGTAACTCAATGTAATGGTTCCTTTTACCGAATATTTAATGGCATTACTAATCAGGTTTTGAATTACCTGGTTTAGTCTGAGCTGATCGGTATATAATTCCTCCGGTTCTTCTTTAGGAGGTTTGAGCTTCAGTCGTATTTTGTGTTTATCCTTTTGATCTAGCTGTATCAGATTTCTTTGAATAATTTCATCCATAAATGTGGGTAGATGAACCAGGTTGTAGTTAAGTTTTATTTCATTGGCATCAATAAGCGATAAATCCAGAACATCATTCACCAGACGAACCAAAATATGCGAACTTTTATTGATGTGTTTAATGTACTCATCCAGATTTTCATCTTCATTTTCAATCATCAGAATGTCAGAAAATCCTATTATAGCGTTAAGAGGTGTTCTGATTTCGTGAGATACATTAGCTATAAATGAAGTTTTTACAGATTCTGACTGCATTGCTTTATCACGTGCACTCTCTAGATTAACCCTGTATTTTCGGAGATTAATGTTGTTAAATATTAAAATGATGATAATGGCAGCAGTGGAAAGTATAAACAGAATATTTACCAAAAAGAGTTCCTTAAACTTACTAAAAAACGATTTGGGTTTATTCACAATAACAGCATCTCTGGGCAGTAATGAAAAGTTTACATTAAACCGTTTGAGTTCCTGGTAATTGTACTGGAGTTTAACATGTGGATGGATGAATTGGGGCTTCACCTGTTCATTGTTTATCCTTTTAATAGCCATTTGGGCCATCATTTTACCATATGTTTTCCCCGGTTTTTTTTTGCCCCCGGTAAAACCTTTTACTCTAGTTTTTATATCTGTAAAAACAGGTATGTTTAATGGTTCTTTTATATGATTAAAAACATTATTGTATGGTTTAAATGTCCCTGTGTGGTCATAGTTCGAATTAATAACAAAGGCCATGTCTTCCTCACCCAGAGTTTTTAAAAACTGAATTATGGCATCGTTACTCAGGTCAGTAATAATATTGTAATTGGCCAAATCAAATTCTTCATTAAAATCTGAAATATTATTTCGATAGATTGAATCGGTTTTGCTGCTAGTCATAAAAATGTGCACGTTTTTTCTTTTAGGAAAAAGGCGGTGCATACTATAAAAAAGCTGTTCTAACTCTCTTCCTTCAATAATTCCACATGCATCAATACCTGTAAAATCATATTCATCAATATCAGGAATGCCTGAAAAAATAAAGGCTTTGTCTTTAAATAGAAGAGAATCCTTATAGTTTACGAAAAAATCTACTGCACTTTTTTCTGTAGCAATAATGGCATCGAAGTTAATTG
Source organism: Labilibacter sediminis (assembly GCF_005877885.1). Lineage (GTDB taxonomy): Bacteria > Bacteroidota > Bacteroidia > Bacteroidales > Marinilabiliaceae > Saccharicrinis > Saccharicrinis sediminis. The sequence continues at coordinate 174,323 of NZ_VCHY01000007.1, read as the reverse complement.
AGGAATATTTTCTGGTGATATTTTCATAAAAGTGAACAAAGGTAAGGCTGTCCATGAGTCTTTGTGTATCCATAAATTCCATATAGTAATTAACGCCTTGCGTGGTGTCTAATACAGAACTTAAGCCTGATACAATTTGATCGGTATACGGATACCCGAGGTTATTGGAATTAATATAGAGTATGTTTTTATTATTGCCGGGCATGTGAAGAGCAGGCACATTAATGGTAAATAGCAGTAATGTGCTAAGAATAACTAAAGCTCTGGTCCACTGTTTTATCACATCCTAAAATTTGTTAAAAGGTAATGAAAATTTGTTATATAACCTGTTTTTGTGGTGGTTGAAATTGTCTGGTTAATGGTGTTTCTACCTTGTTTAATAGCTAAAACTGCTACCGCCTAAAAACTCTCTTATAATTGAAGTTGGAGGTATGTTTTTATCCAGAATAGGCTTAAAATAGCTGAAGAAGTATAATAGCCTGGTGGCTTCTGCAAATTCTGGTTTATTATGGGCTACTTCAAGTAAAATAGGCTCGGCATAATGTTTTAGTACTGCAAATTCATATAACAATGCAGTGTTAAACATCACATCAGCTTCTTCCTGGTATGGAAAGATGTGTTTATCTTCACCTCTGCGAACACTCTGCCAGCGCGAAATAGTATCGGCAGCTGAGTAGTTGCGGTATCTGTAATCTCTAACGATACGTCGTATTAGTCTGTTGTCGGTAGTAGGAATACGGTTGTGATCGTCAATGTTGATGGATGTAAGTGCCGATGCATATATTTTAAATTTAAAGGAGTTGGGTATAGAATGCGTTAAAGCAGGGTTTAGACCATGTATTCCTTCAATAACTAAAATATGATCTTTTTCTAATGTGGTTTTGGTTCCATCGTAATACCTTCGCCCTGTTTCAAAAGAGAACTTGGGCAGCTCAACTTCTTCTCCCTTAAGTAAAAGGTTAAGGTCCTGGTTAAACTGTTCTATATCCAAAGCTTCCAAAGCTTCAAAATCGTATTCTCCGTTTTCATCAAGAGGTGTATCTTCACGGTCAACAAAATAATTATCTAAAGAAAGGGTTTGTGGTTTTAATCCGGCTACCATAAGCTGAATGGCCAGTCTTTTGCTAAAGGTTGTTTTTCCACTTGAGGAAGGACCACTGATGAGAATGATTTTTACTTTGTCTTTTCGCTCATCTATCATATCGGCAATATGCCCAATCTTTTTTTCGTGAAACGCTTCTGATACCTTGATGAGGTTTTCGGCTTTGTTATTTTGGTGAAGCGCATTTAAATTATTGATGTTGGTAACTTGTAAGACTTTGTTCCAGTTGCTGTATTCCTGAAAAATCTCAAACATCTTATTCTGAATAATTAGTTCTTCAACATTTTCAGGCTCAAATCTTTTGGGGATTTGTAATAAAATACCATTGTAGTATTTGTTTACATCAAACACTTTTAGGTAACCTGTAGAAGGAACTAAATAGCCATAAAATGAAGCAATGGTGTCATTTAACTGGTAATAGGAAGAGTAATTCTGACCTCTGCTTTTAAGTAAATCGGCTTTGTCTTCAAATTCAAATTCCTTAAACAGCTTTATAACTTCTTCAGTTTCCTTTTCGTGAAAAACAAACGGAATATCTTGCTTTACAAGGTTGCGCATAAACTCTGCTACCTGCGCTATTTCTTCAATGGTTATTTCTTCTTCACCTTCTAACTCACAATAAACGCCTTTTGAAACCGAGTGTTCTACCCTTAATTTTGTTTTAGGAAATAGATTTTCAATAGCATAGTAGAGCAGAAACGAAAGACTACGTATGTACATGCGCATGCCATCGGGATGGGTGATATCGATAAATTCAATTGTTTTAGGGTGAAATATCTCGTAAGGCAATTTCTCCAGCCTGTTATTAACCAAAGCGCCTAATATTTCGCTTCGCAATTCAATGTTTTGATCTTTGGCTATCTCGTTTAAAGTGATTCCGCGATCATAGTTTTTGTATGTTGAATTATTAATGCATTTTATTTGTATTTGCTTGCTCATAAGGTGTGGTTTAGGTTGTGTTTGCTTTATGCGTTAAGTTCAAGGTTCAGATAATGTGCGGTAAAACTTTCATTGTTTTTGGCTACCTTTTCAGGTGTTCCTTCGCAAAGGATTTCACCTCCGAATCTACCGCCTTCTTTACCTATATCTATAATATAATCAGAAACTTTAATGACATCCATGTTGTGTTCTATGACAATAACGGTATTGCCTTTGTCAACCAGTTTGTTGAGCACATCAAGCAGTACCCTGATATCTTCAAAGTGCAAACCGGTAGTGGGTTCATCCAAAATATAAATGGTTTTCCCGGTATCTTTTTTAGCAAGTTCCGAGGCCAGTTTTACACGTTGCGATTCTCCTCCCGACAGAGTAGTAGACGGCTGTCCAAGTGTTATATAACCAAGTCCTACTTCTTTTAAAACTTGTAGTTTGTGTACAATTTGAGGTATGCTTTCAAAGAAATCAACAGCCTGATTAATGGTCATGGCCAATACATCGCTAATTGACTTACCTTTATATCTCACTTCAAGGGTTTCGCGATTATAGCGTTTGCCTCCACATTCGGGGCATTCGACCATTACATCAGGTAAAAAATTCATTTCAATTACCTGAACACCGCCGCCTTTACAGTTTTCGCATCTTCCGCCTGCCATATTAAAAGAGAATCGGCCCGGCTTGTAATTACGAATTTTAGATTCCGGAAGACCGGTAAATAATTTTCTAATCTCATCAAAAACCTTGGTGTATGTAGCAGGATTTGAACGTGGGGTTCGGCCTAAGGGTGACTGATCAACATCAACAACCTTATCTACAAATTCGAGTCCGTTAATTTTTGCATACGGCAACGGATCTTTTACCGATTTATACACATGTTGGTTAAGGATAGGATATAGTGTTTCGTTTATTAAGGTTGATTTTCCACTTCCGGATACGCCTGTAATGCAAATAAATTTACCCAAAGGAAAAGTAGCTGTTACAGATTTTAAATTGTTGCCTGTGGCTTTATGAAGTACCAGTTTGTTGCCGTTTCCTTTTCTTCTTTTTTTAGGAATCTCGATGCTTCTTTTGTTGTTCAGGTAATCGGCTGTTAGCGTACTGTTTTGTATCACCTGAAGCGGAGTTCCGTGTGCAACAATCTCACCGCCATGTCTACCTGCATATGGTCCCATATCAATCAGGTAATCGGCCTGCATCATCATGTCCTTATCATGTTCAACAACCAAAACGGTGTTCCCGGTATCTCTTAGCTGTTGTAAGGACTGAATGAGTTTATGGTTGTCTCTTTGGTGAAGTCCAATGCTGGGTTCATCTAAAATGTAGAGAACATTTACAAGTTGCGATCCAATCTGTGTAGCCAAACGTATACGCTGACTCTCTCCTCCGGATAGTGTCATAGCGCTTCTGTTCAGAGAGAGATAGCCCAAGCCAACATCTAGTAAAAAGCCCAATCGGCTTCTGATTTCTTTCAGTACTTCAGAGGCAATGACTTTTTGTTTTTCACTCAATGATTTTTCAATATCCTGAAACCATTCGGCCAGCTGACTTAAATCCATGTTGGATAAGTCGGCAATGTTTTTATCGTTGAGTTTAAAGTGAAGCGCTTCTTTATTTAGCCTTTGTCCATTACATGTTGGGCAGCTGGATGAGGTTACAAACTGCATCGCCCATTTTTTGGCTTTTTGGGATGTATCGTTACTTTGTTGTTGTATGATGTATTTAATAACACCTTCGAAACTGATAAAATAGTTTGAGGCCGTTCCAATTGGTGTGTTTTTTAAGGTAATCGGTTCACTTGACCCATGCAGAATTGTATCTAAAGCATCTTCAGGAATATCCTTAATAGGGGTTTTTAGCGTGAAGTTATGTTTTTCGGCAATGGCCTCCAGTTGCCAGAATATGAGTGTGTTTCTAAATTTCCCAAGAGGAGCTATACCTCCTTTATGAACACTTAGCTTATTGTCAGGTATAACCTTCTCCAGATCAACAATATCAATCGTACCCAAACCTTTACATTTATTACAGGAACCTTGCGGAGAATTGAATGAGAAGGAGTGAGGTGCAGGTTCGTTGTATGATATGCCGGTAGTTGGACACATGAGTTTCTGCGAATAGAACTTGGCCTCATTCGTTTCTACATCAAGCATCATCATTATACCTTTACCATTTTTCATGGCAAGGCTCACCGAATCAGACAGGCGTTTGGTGTCTTTTTCAGATACTTTTATCCTGTCCACAACCATCTCAATGGTATGATTTTTATATCTGTCGACCTTAAAACCATGCGAAAGTTCAACAATCTCTCCATCCACCCTGGCGTGTAAATACCCTTTCTTTCTGATTTGTTCAAATAATTCCTTATAGTGCCCTTTCCTGTTTTGTACAAGGGGAGCCAGCACCATTACTTTTTTGTTGTTAAAATTATTCTGAATTAAAGAAAGTATTTTTTCAGTGGTATACTTCACCATCTTTTCGCCACTGTTATACGAGTATGCATCAGCTGCACGGGCAAACAGAAGTCTCAGGAAATCGTAAATCTCAGTGATGGTACCTACTGTAGAGCGTGGGTTTTTATTGGTGGTTTTTTGCTCAATGGATATCACCGGACTTAAGCCGGTAATTTTATCTACATCCGGACGCTCCATATTGCCCAAAAACTGACGGGCATAAGCCGAAAAAGTTTCAATATATCTTCTCTGGCCTTCAGCATAAATAGTGTCAAAGGCCAGTGACGATTTTCCACTTCCACTTAATCCGGTAATCACAACCAGTTGATTTCGGGGAAATTCCAGGTCTATATTCTGTAAGTTATGAACGCGAGCGCCCATTACATTTATCTTTCCCTCTTCTAAAAAGTCATCCGCTGATCGATCTGTATTTTCTTTACCACTCCCCATCTGCAATGCAAATTTAAATCTTAATTAGGCTGGTAAATATAGGAAAGATTTGTTAGTTAATTTCTAAAAGTATACTTCTGAAAGGTGCTAAATAGTTGAATAAATTAAACCAGTTTGAGTGTGCCAATAATTGCCTGTTAATGTGACAAGTTTTGGTTTTTAAGCTTTAGCTCTTTGTTTAAGGAACCTGAGTTATTTATTTCTTCAATATTAGTTCCTGCAATAGTGTTGTTGTTTAACTTACTTTGTGAAGGCAGAGAGATCTGGTATTCCTTTTGACGGGAGTTTGTTAAGGTGTTGTCTCTTAACCAAGGATTTAAATCTTTGAATTCTTTGTAGGATAAACCATAGTTCGATGCAAAGTCGGCGATGTTATCAATAGAACTATTTACATTTATCTTCTGAATATCAATCGTAGGATACAGGTCTTTATCTTTAACGTAGAATCCATACTTGTCAGGAGAAGATAAAATCTCTTTTAAAGCAATTATCCTATAAACATATCGGCCGGTTTCTTCTCCTAATAAAAGGTTGTAGTAGTCTGTTGCTTTTTGTTTTTTTAATTGTTTATTGATGCCGTTTTTACCTGCATTATATGAGGCTGCTACCAAGGTCCAGTTGTTGTAGGTTGCATATGATTTTTTAAAATACTTACAAGCAGCAATTGTAGCCTTTTCTAAATGATATCTTTCATCAACCTGAGTGTTTACTTCTAAGCCATACTCAATGGCTGTAGATTTCATAAACTGCCAAATACCTGCAGCTCCTGCCGGCGAAACGGAACGAGGCATTAAACCACTTTCAATAACGGCTAAATATTTAAAGTCATCAGGAATTCCCTGTTCTTTAAGTATAGGCTCAATGATTGGGAAATACCTGTTGCATCGTTTAATAAATAAAACAGTTTGTGACTGCCAATAAGTGTTTACAAGCAATTCACGATCAATACTTTCTTTTACCCAATGTTTGTCTACAGGAACCGATTCTCCTGCAAAAGTTAAATTATCCGGAATGTCTAAACTATGTATAGAATAGTATTTTTTATTGGGTAAAGTTGTATTTGTATTCTTTGCAGGTTCTGCCGAAAAAGCAAAGAGTTGAATAATTATATATATTGAAATAATACTTGATGTAACTGAAAGAAGTTTAATATATCCGCTTGTTCTGTTTCGCTCCATTTTGTCCCCTCCTAAATAATGCTGTCTTTAATTCGCACGAAAATATTGAAATTATTTAAAAAATACTCAATAAACCGCTGTTATGTTGATATAAAGAGTACGTTTAACTTTAAATTTTGTTGTAAATGCTCGCTAGATTTTTACACTTTTTTTTTCTATATTACTTTTTGTCAATTTTTAAAATAGTTATTGGCAGTTGCGACATATCTAAAATTGTTGCTATATAACCTGTCTTTTGTGCTATTACGCAGTGTATTTTATATGAAGAAGTGTTGTTTTGAAACGCATGGACTTTGGATTGAAAACAGAAAAGGTCTCAGTGTTTTTAGTATGAATAGCCGAATATTGTTGAGTTTATGATACATAAAACTGAAGATGTGAAGAATTATGGCAGTGCGAATGGTGTTGGACTGGAAGGGTTGGTTTTTCAAATGATTCAAAGCATCAATCAATCTTCTCATCAACAGTTAGAAAGCTTATTGACAGATTTCCTAAAGTTAACAGGTCAATACTTTAATAGCGAAAGATGCTATGTTTTCTTTTATTCCGGAGATAAAAAATATACTTCTATTCGTGCTCAATGGACAAAGGAAGGTATAATACCTTTTTCAGAATGGAAAGATATTCCTTTGGTACATTTTCAGTATGTTGCCGGCAGGTTGTTAAAAGGTGAGATTTTTAAAGTCAATAAAATTACTGACATTCCGGAGGAAGCTGTTACAGAAAGGAATGGAATGATAGCAGAGGGCGTTAAATCTGTTTTACTGGTTCCTTTTAAAAGTGAAAAACAAACATTGGGATTTATTGGTATTGATATGGTTTCCTCAGAAAGGAAGTGGGAAGACAATGAAGTTGATTCACTTAAGTTATTTGGCTCTGTAATCGGAAATCTTGAAATAAAAAAACAAGCACGTAACACTAAAAATTTTCAGGAAGCTATTGCAGATATGTTTTACGAAGAGTCGTTATTGGCTATAGGCATATTTGTGGATAATGTAATGGTTGACTGTAATGCTCAAACGCTTGAATTGCTTGAATGTACTAAGCATGAACTGATAGGTAAGTCATTTTATGATTTAACGTATTGGGAGGATGTAACCCGAAAAGAACAGGAAATAGATATATTAGAGATTGCAGAGCAAAGTGTTAAAGGAGAAAAATTCATAAGAGACTGGAAAGTAAGAAGACCTAATGGTACAATGATACACGCCCAGCTGGCTTTTCAGGGATTTCATTTTCAGAACAAGATTTATGTGGTCATTACGGCAATTGATATTTCAAACCGGGTTGAAAAGGAGGAGCAGTTACTTCTTAGGCATGAACAGTTGCAAAAACGATTGGATAAAATTTTATCACCATCTGCTAAAATTTCAAAGCTAAGGTTGCTTGATATATTAGATAGGGAACAACTGGTTGTATTGCAGGAAGCTTTTTCACTGGCAACAGGTATTCCTTCAGTAATTACGGATGTTGAAGGGAATATCATATCCAGTAAGAATATAGAAAAATCGGTTTGTGAGTTAATACAACAATCTCAGAAAGGACAGGAAATTTGCAGAATGTCTAATGAAATACTTAAAACCAAGATTTTAGAGAGTCATAGTACGGAGTGGCATAAGTGCATAGGTTGCGGTTTTTTGGATGCTGCCGCCCCTATTGTTGTTGAAGGAGCACATTTAGGAACCTGGTGGATCGGTAAGGTGAAGCCCGTTGATGCCAATAAGAAAAGGTTACTTTCATTTTCAAAAGGAATAGGTATTGATGTAGAGCAGGTGAGTAAAACTTTTGAAGAGATGAATGGCATTGACTATGATGTTTTTGAAAATGCCTTGCATCTGTTAAAGGTTTTAACCGTTAAGCTCTCTACATTGGCATATAATAATATTAAACTTGGTAAAGCGCTTCAAACACAAAAGCGCATGGAAAGGAAATTAGAGAAGGCTAAGCAAAAAGCTGAAGAAAGCGACCGTTTAAAAAGTGCCTTTTTAGCCAATATGTCCCACGAAATAAGGACTCCCATGAATGGTATAGTTGGCTTTACCGAGTTAATTCAGAATCCGGAAATAGAGCCTGATGAGCGCATAAATTATATCTCTATTATTCAGGAGAGTTCCAATCAACTTTTAAATATTATAAACGATATCATTGATATTTCTAAAATAGAAGCCGGACAAATAGATATCAATAATCAGGAGTTTATATTAAACGATTTATTTAAGGAATTAGAACTGTTTTACGGAGCATTGTCTGATGAAAAAGGAATTGAGTTACTGGTTGAGTTTAGTCGTGAGGAGCTGGCTGTTAGGATGGACAGGGTGAAGTTGAAACAGGTGTTTTCTAATTTAATAGGCAATGCCATAAAATTTACCAATGCAGGGTTCGTTAAGTTTGGAGTAAAAACAGATGGTGAGGCATTAAACTTTTATGTAGAAGATACAGGTATAGGGATAGGCATAAAAGATCAGAAACAGATTTTTAACCGGTTCTGGCAAGTTGGAAAATATAGCAGTAATAAAGGGGGGACAGGCTTGGGATTAACAATTACCAAAGCATACGTTGAATTAATGGGCGGAACCATTGAATTAAAATCGAAAATAGATGTAGGTTCTCGATTTGATTTTACTATCCCTTTTTTTAGAGAATAAAAAACCCTCAGTCAAAAAATGAAAGAGGGTTATTTGTTTATTTTTCTTTTTCGTCTTCTTCTTTAGGTACCTTATCGTCTAATTTATCATCCATCTTACTAATATCGTATGATTTTAATGGATTTTTAGAGAGTTCATTGTAAGAATCTCTATTTTTAAAAATATCAATGGATGAATAAATTGCCTGTCTAAATGATTCTTCATCAGCAACTCCCTGTCCTGCAATTTCAAATGCAGTTCCATGGTCTGGTGATGTTCTGACAATAGGTAAACCGGCAGTAAAATTAACACCCGAGGCAAAGGAAATGGTTTTAAACGGAATTAAACCCTGATCATGATACATCGCTAAAACAGCATCAAATTTAGAAAGGTTGTTTGATCCAAAAAATCCATCTGCCGGGTATGGCCCTAAGGCAACAATGCCTTTACTTTTAGCTTCTTCAATAGCCGGAATTATAATATCCTGCTCTTCTTTACCCAGTAATCCGTTGTCCCCAGCATGAGGGTTTAATCCCAATACTGCAATTTTAGGTTTTCTGATGGTAAAATCCTGCTTTAACGATCTGTTTAAGATTCTTAGTTTAGAAACAATTTTTTCCTTGGTGATATATTCAGTGATTTGATTAAGAGGTACATGGCCGGTAACTACACCAACCTTTAATACATCGCTGATAAGTAGCATTAGTGATCCTCCGCCACCAAATTCAGATTCTAAAAACTCAGTATGACCCGGGAATTCAAAATCTTTGGACTGTATATTTTTTTTATGAATTGGAGCAGTAACTAATACATCAATCTTTTTTTCTTTTAAATCAGAAACTGCCTGATTAAGTGCTGCGTAGGCCGCTTCACCACCCATTGTTGTTGCTTTGCCTAATTCAACCCTAACATTATCGTCAATGCAATTAATGATATTTGCCCTTTTAGGGTGAGCATCATCTGCACTTCTGATGTTATTTAAACTAAAGTTGGAAATATTTAAAGTTTTACGATGGTAGGCAGCAACCTTTGAAGAGCCATATACAATAGGTGTGCACATATCAAACATTCTGTTGTCGCTAAGTGCTTTAAAAATGATTTCGTACCCTATTCCATTTATGTCACCGTGGGTTATCCCCACTTTTATCTTGTCAGTCTTCATGAATTTAGTATTGAATTGGAGATAAATATCGCCATTTTTACGGGAATCCTATCTCATTTCTTATTTTTTTTACAAAAGGTTTAGATTTCTCATTTATTGGCCCTTGGTTTTATTTAAGCGTTTTTGACTTAAAAAAATGATACAATAATCGTACGCCAACACCAGAGCCTCCTTTGCCGCGGTAACTGCTTTCTTTTAAGTGAAATGAAGGTCCTGCAATGTCAAGGTGAATCCAGGGATAATCCGTAAATTTGGATAAGAATTTACCGGCAGTAATACTTCCTCCTTCACGACCACCGAGGTTTTTAATATCGGCAATATCTGATTTAATCAACTCATCATAATCACTCCAGAACGGGAATTTCACAATTCTTTCGTGGGTTGCATAGCCATGCTTTTCCAGGCTTTCAAATTCTTTATCGTCGGCGGTACCCATACTCACCGTTCCGTACTCTCCAATAGCCATTACTGCAGAGCCGGTAAGCGTAGCCAGATCAATCACTAACTCAGGTTCGTACTTGTTGGCATAACTTAGGGCATCGGCTAAAATAAGCCTTCCTTCAGCATCAGTGTTTAGTATTTCTACGGTTAAACCGTTGTGCATGGTTAATATATCACCAGGAACAAAGGCATTTTGTCCGGGGCGGTTATCTGTGGCAGGAACCAAACCAATGATATGTATCGGAAGTTGATTTTTTGAGATAGCCATCATAGTACCAATGACAGAAGCAGCTCCACCCATATCACATTTCATGGTATCTAAACTTCCGGGAGGCGTTTTAAGGTTAATACCTCCGGTATCAAAAACTACACCTTTACCAACTAAAACATATGGTTTTTCATTAATGGCATTTTCCGGTTTCCATTCAATGGTTGTAAAGGTTGGCGGGTCAATACTTCCTCTGTTTACACCAAGTAATCCGCCAAACTTAAGTGCTTCAATTTTAGATTTATTAAATACCCTGGCTTTATATCCATAATTATCAGCCTTCTCAATCACGTAATCAGCAAGTTGTACAGCATTTAACTTATCTACCGGTTGGTTTACTAAATCACGTGTAGCATAAACAGCTTCAATCACATTGTTTAATTCGTTTAACTCGCATCCGGTAACTGCAGGACTGGCAACAGCAATATTCTTTAATGCGTATTCGCTATCTTTTTTCTCTGTTTTGTACTGAATAAACTGGTAGGCACTTAAAGCAAGCCCTTCAGTAATTGCAATGGTTTGTGCTTTGTTTCCTGTTAAGTCAATAATGGAAACCTGATCAATATCTTCCGATTTTAGTTTTTTGTAGACGGAGTTGGCATCTAAGCGAATTTTTTCATTTTCATCATCACCTTCTTTTACCGTATATCTGATAAAAACCTGTTGCGAAAGTCTGTTTAGATGAATGCAGCTTTTCTTCTTTTGTACCTTGTCATTTATGTATTTTATTTCATCATCATTAAACTTAAAATCGTTTAAAAGATCAAGGTTATTAATCATGAAAATTAAATGAGCTTTAGGATTTATATCGATGGACTTTCTTATTGTTGGTTGCATAATAGTTGGCGTTTTATTGTATTTTAATACGATAATATTAGAAGGTAATTGTAACTACAAATTTTCAATTTCAGAACCTGTGTTGTTTTTACTTTGCTGTCTGAAAAAATCACGTGTAATTACTTTTTTAAGTTCTCTGTGAATAATAAGTTCTGTAAGCACTTCGTTGTAGCTGCTATCTTTCATTTCGTTTTGATAAAGCATGATTTGATTTTCGCTGATATCAATTCGATACAAAAAGTGCATAAATCGATCCATGCTATCAGAAAGAAGTGTATCTACATGAGATTTCATTTGGTCGAACAATTCTTCGTAGAATATTTCAGCTTTACCCGAAAATTTAATATCCAGTCCGAATTCACCAAAATCTTTCTGAATTTGTCTTCCGGTTTCAACAATCAGTTCGTTTTTTCTGGAAGCTTGTATCAGCTCGTTTCGCGAAGTGGCCGGTAGCTTCATCTATTCTTCTTCTTTTAAAGGATCGTATGAAAGCAAAATAGCTTCTAATTGGCGCACCATGTTACGCTTTTTAGGTTTTTCAGGATTAAACGAGTACCCTTCGGTAACAATAACTTTGTTGGTAGCCTTGTTGTAATGTGACATACTGATAAAAGGACCGCCCATCATATCTCCATGTACTTTCCATAAGCCTCTTAATACAACAATATTTGAGTCTTTTTTTGTGTTTACTACCTGGTAATTCACAGGAAACTGATGTTCTGTTGTCATATAAGAGCCTTTGTATTCACCCGGAACCTGTTTCATTAAAACCTCATCTCTTTTACTTAAGAGATATTCTTTAGCAAAAGAACCTTCTCCCACATAATCAAATTGATATACTAACAAGCCCAGACTCGAAGTTGCTGTTTCATGAGACATCCATAAGAAATCTTTAGCTTCTTTTCGGAGAACAAAATCACGAGGTACGGTCAAATGGAAGTTCCAGTCTTTCTTTACTTTTTTAGTTAGTTCCTGATTAAAAGCTTTATTGTAGTATGTTATTAAGCGTTCTTTTTCTGCTTTAGTAAAGAAGCCAACCAGTTTTAATTCATTTTTAGTAACCAGAGAATGCAGGCTTTCTGCTGATTTAGCATAAATTCGAACCAGTGCCTGTTGTTTGGCCCAGGTTCCTTTAAAAAACTTAATGGCATCTTTCTTCACATCGCTGCCCACTTCCACAATAATTAAATTACGGTAGGTTTTCATAAAGTCAGAAAGCGATCTGTGCGGAATGACAGTAGCATCAAACATCGGTTCTTCCTGTGGTAATCCAATCATAGGCTGAACCATCATATCCCATAATGCTTTTCCGCCGTCAGTTTGCTTTACTTTATCATTCATTACAATAACCATTACGCCGGCACTGCCAGAAGGAGTTGGCTTATGAGCATTGGGTTTTGTTTTGCAACTGTTTAGTATAAGGGAGAAAAGTAAAAGAGAATAAAATACGTGTTTCATAATGATGAATTCTAAAAAAAAATATTTTTCTATGATAACAAAACTTATTGCAGAGGCAAAAGTTCATAATTTGATGATGTACAAATGTACAAAAGCAATGTGAAGAATTAAACCAATTATGGTAATTCAGAAGCTTATCGTTTTATTTTAATTCGGCTAAATTATTGACTTCATTTTTTATGAAGAAGAATCGTTGCTTTTTATCGGTTTTCCAGATGATCAGCTGTTGCCCCGGATGAATATCTGTTGATGTTAAATTATTCCATTCGATAATTTCTTCGAGTGTACAATTATATTTTATGGCAATTTTATGGAAATACTCACCTTTGCTCACCGTATGGTATATTTTCGAACGATTTAGATTTTTTGTTTTATCAACTGTTGTTACTGTTTTGTTGTATAGTTTGTGTTCGTTTTGAACAAAGTTAGTTGAGAATTTTTCAGGAATAAATAAGCGAACAGGATCATCGTTTACTGGTATGGTTTCCTTGGTAAAAACAGGATTTAAAAAAGTGAGGTCATCCATACTTATACCTACAATGGATGATATTTTTTTTAATGAAACGGATTGCTGAATAAAAACGGTATCAACATCGTTAAACCTAAATTTAGCAGGAGTTTCCTGAATATCGTAATTCGAAAAGTAGCTCAAGGAATAGTTAGCAGCAATAAAAGCAGGAACATATCCTTTAACCTGTTCAGGCAGGTAAGGGCGTAATTGCCAATAATCAGTGATGCCTCCAGAGCGTTCAATAGCCTTTTTTATAACCCCGGCTCCTCCGTTGTAGGCAGCTAATGCCAGTTGCCAATCATCAAAAATGCGGTAAAGATACTCGAGATATTTACATGCTGCTTCAGTAGATAAAACAGGGTCGCTGCGTTCATCTACATAAGTAGAAACTTTAAGGTCGAACATAGTTCCAGAGTGATACAAAAACTGCCATAAGCCCATGGCTCCTGAGGGTGACTTGGCTCTGGGGTCCAGTGCCGACTCAATAACAGCCAGATATTTTAGCTCCAAAGGTAGGTCATACTTATCCAGGTATTCTTCAAATAAAGGAAAGTATAATTTCGAACGACTTATAATATTGGCTAAGTGTTCTCTCTTTTTAACAGTGTATACATCAATATAAGCTTGTACCGATTTATTGTAATCGAGCTGAATGGGCGTTTGGTAATTGAGGGCTTCCATTCGTTTCTGTATCATCCATTCCGGAAACTGAGGAATACTGGTTTCCTGGGATGTTACGTTGCTCCATTGACCCAACAACAATACGATTAAGATGCAACGGTAAATTAATTTTCCTTCCGGAGTAATACGCATATTATTTTAGGTTAAAAGTCATGGTGCCAATATTTTGACCATCAGCAAAAATGTCTGCAGTATATTCTCCATCGGTAAGTTCACCAGGATCAACGGTATAGTAAATGCAAACATCTAATTCATCACCGCCATATTCAATGGTTCGTCTCGATGAAAAGTTGATTTCTTTATTTTCGCTCATAAAGACATCGTCCTTTGAATGATAAAGTAAAGCTCCATCAGGGCGAAGAACTCTTAAGTAGATGTCCTTTTCTCCTATTTCTGCAGTAATGTTCTTTTGTATGGAAAAACAGATCCTTATTTTTGAAACTCTTGAGTATCTGGATGTAGATCTGTCTCTGGAATTTAAACCGGTAGCCTCCATGTTAAAGGTTTCCAGTTTAGAAGCAATCTCAACTTTTTCCTCCAGGTTTTCTTTTTCAGCTTCCAGTTTATTATATGTAGTTCGCATATTCGAAACTGTATTTTTATACTTGATGTTTTCCTTGGTGAGTGCCTTATTGGTTTGATTCAGGGAATCAATTTGAACAACATAGTTCTTTAGTACCTTACGCAATGAACCTAATTCTTTTTTATACTCTCTTATTTTAGAAGCATTGGTGGCTTTTATAGTCTGAATTTCCTCGATAAGTTGAGAAATTTTTTCGCGCTCTTTTTCAATAATTAAATTTAAAGTATCGCTGTTGGTTTGTAACGAGTCATAATCCATGGCTAAACTCTCAAATTCATAAGCCAGCATGGCCTTCTCCTCAACCATTTCGTCTACCAATAGTTGCATTTCCGACCTGTTCTGAAAGTACAGAAATCCGAGTACTATAATAACAACAAGAGATATTGAGGCAACAATAATGGTTGTTTTATGCGATTTGTGTGGTGTGTTGGTATCTGTATTGCTCATTTTTATATTAGATGCTAATTTTTTATTGACCACAAATTTAGTTTTTTTTTAGTTATTGTAGCTATGCAGACGGATAGCATTTATATGACATTATTTTAATCAATTAAGCGGTATAATGTATAATTGAATTAAATTTGCGATGATATTGAACTTTGAAATGTAAATCGATGAAGTATTATATTTTTGGACTCATTACTTTGTTTTTAATTGTTTACTCTTGCGCCAACCCTGGTTATCCTACAGGAGGAGCTAAGGATGAGGATCCTCCGGTGATTAAAAAATCAACACCTGAACCCAATGCACTCAACTATAATGAAGATGAGGTGATTATTGAGTTTAATGAATTAATTAAGTTAGATAACGTTAATACAAAGTTTATTGCTTCGCCACCTCTTAAAAAAAGACCCGTGATTGATGCACGAGGTGCAAAATTAAGGGTGAAGTTTGATGAGGAACTGCAGGAGAATGCGACATATACCCTGGATTTTGCTAATGCCATTCAGGATAATAATGAAGGAAATGAAATACCTTCTTTTGTGTTTTCGTTTTCAACAGGAGAAGTGGTTGATTCATTTGCAATAATGGGTAACTTGTGGGATGCTGATGATTTATCGCCGGTTGAAGGAGCTTTGGTTATGATTCATAGTAACTTAAATGATACTGCTTTTACACATGATATTCCTTTACGACTGGCAAAGTCGGATGTGAATGGTTTTTTTGCTATCCGTAACCTGAGTCCCGGTAAGTATAGGTTGTATGCCCTTGAAGATGGCAACAGAAATTATATGTTTGATCAGCCGGGAGAGCATATAGCATGGTCGGATAGTATCATTGTTCCATCGATGGAGTATGTTGAAATGCCGGATACCATAGCTCCGGATTCAGTTGTTTTTAATGAAGAATTGGTTTATTCTCCCAATGATTTAAAGTTGTTCATGTTTAAGGAAAAGTCCGTACAGCAATATTTTACCGGTGAAGAAAGATCTGATTCTAACAAGATGTCTTTTACTTTTAATTTACCGGTTGAAAATTTTAGTGTTAAGCCTGTTGGAGTGGAGTACGATGAGGACTGGGCTGTTTTTGAACCTTCGTTAAATAACGATACCATAAGTTTATGGATTGCGGATAGCACTTTGTATAAAAGAGATACATTAAATATGGCGTTCTCTTACCTGGGATTGGATACGCTAAGCAATCCGGAGCAAAAGAATGATACCATTAAAATGTATTATTTTTCCTTGCCTAAAAAAGAGCCTAAAAGAAGAAAGAAAGGAGAGAAAAAGGTGGTGAAAACTTTAAAGATGAAAAAGGCATCTTCAAGCGTAGATGTGTACAGTTCTTTTAGTTTTACGATGCCAACACCTGTGAAAAATATTAATACAGATGCCATTTCCTTATTTGAGAGAGTGGATACGCTTTTGGAAAAAAGAGATATTGTCTTTGAACAGGATACCTTTTATAAAAGAAGATATACGGTACAAACAACCACCAAATGGAATCCGGGAGCCAAGTATTTATTTGTAGCAGACTCAGCATCCATTGAAGATATATACGGACTGAAATGTGATTCTATAGGTAAGGAATTTACAGTTAAATCCATTGATTCATATGGGTTGTTGCTTATTGATGTAACCGATCCTCAGGAGAACTGGCTGGCACAACTTTTAGATAAATCGGGTAATATCATTCAACAAAAATATGTACCAAAATCTGGTAAGCTGTCCTTTCAATACGTTAAGCCGGGTAACTACGATTTAAAAATGGTAGTAGACCTAAATATAAATGAGCAATGGGATACCGGTAAATATTCGGATAAAATTCAACCCGAGGAAGTTTTTTATTATCCTGCTAAAGTAGATGTAAGGGCCAATTGGGATGTGGAAATTTTCTGGAGTCCTGGTGAGTTTGATATCTATGATTTTGTTACTAACAACAGAAAACCTAAGAAACGAGACGAGTAATTCAATTCATAACTAAAAAAATAAGCCATGTCTGTACTTATCAATTTTGCCATGTTTCCTACCGATGCAGGAATTAGCAAGAGTCAACAAGTTAGTAAAGTAATAGAGTTTATTAAAAATAGTGGTTTTGAATATCGGTTAAACCCAATGGGCACAACCATTGAAACCGACACAATGCAGGAAGCACTTGATTTGGTTAATCAATCATATTTATTGCTTGAGAAGGATCATGACAGAGTATATTCTACGATCACCATTGATGCCCGTAAAGGCGATAAAGGTCGAATGAAATCTAAGATTGAATCCATTGAGCAAAAAATAGGTAAAGTTAATTCTTAGTGGTTAACAAAGTAATAAAGCAGGGTTTTATACATCAATTATCGGGTAAATAGATGAAATGAACATGTAAATTCAATTATTCAAGTTACATACAAGAGAATCGAGAGATCGACGAAGTCAATGATTGAATTTATTTGAGAGTTCCATCTGACATTGAAAAATAAATTTAAACAGATGAAATTAAAATTAGGGTATATCATTCTGTTTATTAGTTTGGTTATGGGTAGCATAAAGCTACAAGCGCAATGCGAGGTAGAAAATAAAGCATTTCGGGCTGGAGAGGTGGTTACTTATCATGCTTATTATAACTGGCATTTTATCTGGATAAATGCAGGTATTGTACATTTTTCTGTTGAGGAAGAAAAATTCAGAAATAAAGAGGCCTGGTTTTTATCGGCCTATGGCAGAACATATAAAGGGTACGATAAATTTATGAAGGTAAGAGATACCTTTGAGGTTTATGTTGATACCCTGGGATTTCAACCTCTTTATTACAACCGGGTAACCAACGAGGGAAGTACAAAGTCTCATCATAAGTATTTGTTTAATTACGATAATGCTCAAATTAATACCCAAATCAGAAAAGGAGAAAATGGGTGTTATAAGGATAGTGTGATTGCCTTAAAGGATTGTACATCTGATGTGCTCACCATGGTTTATAAGGCACGCAATATCAATTACTCCAAATATCAGGTAAATGATAAAATACCCATAAGAATGATTGTGGATGGAGAAATTCATGATTTATACATTCGCTATCTGGGTAAAGAAGTAGCAAAAAACAGAGAAGGCCGTTCTTTCAGGTGTTTAAAGTTTTCTCCACTTTTAGTGGCAGGTACTATATTTGAATCAGGAGAAGATATGACTGTTTGGGTAACAGATGATAAAAATCGAATTCCTATTGTGGTTGAAGCCAAAGTTTTAATAGGTTCGGTAAAAGCTGTTTTTGTAGAAGCAGCAGGAACACGCTATTCTATGGATGCTGAAATAGTTGAAAATTAGCAGGATTTTAACATTAGGTATTTGTTTGCGCTTTTTGAGCTTATTAACTTAGTGTATAAATACGCTCAAATGAAACTTGAAGATTATGTAGGTAACCAGATTAGTCAGTTTAATAAGAACCTTAAAATTGCTGTTGATAAAGCTGATGTTGATGCCATACATGATTTAAGAGTGTCTTTAAAAAAGCTATTTGTTCTTCATAAAGTAGTAAAGCAGCACTTTCCTCATTCGGTAAAACAGTATTCTTCATCATATAAATTAGTCCGTACTTTTTTTAAAAAGACAGGGGGTATACGCGATTATCAGATAGCAGATTCATTGGCAACTCAATGGCTGAACAATACTGAGCAGACTATATTTTATCAATATTCCGAGGAAAAGATTATTGATGCCCTTAATCAACTCGTACAGCATTATAATTCTGTTGATGTGAATAATGTTGAACAAAGTTTTAAAGATTCATATAAACAGATTTCAGATAAGTATCTTTTCGAACTTAGAGATTATCTTCTCAGCTATATTGAAGGAAATGCACAACGAATAAATAAAATACTTCTGTCTGAAGATTCTAACTATCACAAGGTGCGTAGCTTAATTAAAGAACAATACTATGTTCAGGTACAGTTGCGGCAAATTATAGGATTAAGTATAAACCCCAAGATCTTGGAGAAGAAAAACAGGCAGGGAAAATTATTAGGGCAGTGGCACGATTTACAGATGTTTAAAAAGTTGTTGGCCAAAGCAGATATAGATTTGCGTGTTGAAGTTTCTACCAATCTGCAAAAAAAGGAAGCTTTGCTATTGTCTGAAGCAGGTATGTTGTAGTTATATTGTTGGGAGTTGGTAAAGTAAATTGATTATACAGTAAAAGGATGTTCCCTTTCGTGAACACCCTTTCGTTATATTGTATTTTCTTAATTATTCATCACAACTTCCTCTTCCTTTGTAAGAAGAATTTTCTGATTCATTGTTTGAATGACCTTATTAAATAAGGTTTTTAATTTACCGTAGTCTTTAGCCGGGTAAGTAGCCGATTTAAGTATATAGTTTGCTGTAATGGATATTTTATTATCATTTACAGATGCTTTATAGGTAAACGACGTTTTATCTGTGGTTCTGTTAATCGGCAATGGAAGCTCTTCTATTTTATATCCATCCGGTATTTCAATAATGGCCTGAAAGCTTTCTGCTTGTGGATAAATAATATCGATGGGTAATTCTCTTTTTTCTTGTTTAAAACGATTTTCCTGCTCAGGTAAAGTAAAGAACGGAGAAAAGATGATCTGATCATCTATCTTCTCAATAGACTGTTCAAAGCTAAAAGTGTAGTTAAAGTTCTTATCATCTTTATCATCGGTTATAATTTTAACATCATCGCTTAGATTAAGCCCTTTTGATTCAAGTTCTTTGCTTATTTTAGATATGTCATCACCAAATTTCTTCCTTTCTCTTACCGATAAGTTACCTGTAGATTTAATATGGCCGTTTCCGGTAATGGTATTTTCAGCATCATTTAAGCTATAGTTTATGGTTGTGGAGTGATATGAAATGGCATTGTTTCGAATGTTTATCCAAAATTCACCGCCTTCAACAACAATAAATCCTTTGCCGTTAGAGCACTTGGCCGGTATCATATTGTTGGGACAATAAGCATCAGTAGCGTCCAAAACTTTCGACTTTCCATCAATTTTAGCATGGATGATCACGTAGTTAAACAAATCAGCAAAGGGGAATGATTCATTTACTTTTCCATGGCTTCGCGTACTAATCAGAACTGGTTCTGCTTCTATGTTCAGGCTTTTTAAAATACCTATGGCCATTAAGTTAATGTTGGCACTGTTTCCTGTTTTTTCAGTTTTAAATTCCTTAAGGCTTTTAGAAGCATATTTACTGTTGTATCCATTGAATTTGTAGTTGCTTTTCATATAGTCTAATACAGCATCTACACGTTCTTTTTCTGTTTTGTTGATTAAATGAGAAAATTCCTTTTGTCCAATTTTTTCGGTTTTTTTAATGTATTTTCCAAATTCATTATAGTCTAAAAAGTCTTTGGCCAACTTAGGCCAGGTTTCCATTATTTTTTTTGTATATCCTGAAGGGTAATTAATTTCGGCTAACTGAAAGTCAATTTTTTTAATGTAATCTTCTTTTGATGAAATATACACCTCATCATTAAAGGAAGGAATATTTTTAAGGCCAAATGTGTATTCCATATCATTAAATTCCATACCCATAAAGTTTCTGCCTAATCCTCTGCTCTCGGAAGAATTAAATACATCAAATTTGCTAAAGCCTTGTGCTTTGTATTTATACGAATAAAAAGGAATCATACATACTTTATATTCGCTATATATGGTAGGTATGGTTGATTGAAAATCCCAATCGGGTAACTGAAAAAAGAAAGGAGATTCAATGGAGTAGCTGTATTCAATTACACAACCTTCTTTTAACTGTGGAAGCGCAAATTTCTTTTGGTACCAATATTTATTAATGGGTTCTTCAAATATTTGTTTTTTGTCGAGATGAGTTTGTTTAATTGTTCCTCCTTCGGAATAGAAAGTCACTCCTTTAATATCGCGTACATTTTCTCTTTCATCGCTTCCAATATAAAGCGGAATAACCACTTCACCCTGATCAAAGGCGGATTTATCGAAGATCTTAACTCTTTTATGTCGAGTGTGCTTTATGATAAAACCGTTATCGGTTCTAACAAATCGGGTTTCTCCTTTATCAAAAATCACCACAGCAGGAGCATCAGGCTCAAAGCTGCATTTGCTAATATTCATACCCGATTTATCCTCATTGCTTTCTTTTGCATGTATTTGATGCGCAGAAATCCATACGATGATAAGAGAGAGAGTAATTTTAAGAGTGTTTTTTGCTTTATAGGTTAGGTTCATAGCTAAGAGATTAATAAGAGATAATGGTTTTTTGATTATCAATGATAAGTATTTTATTTAGGAATTCATAAAAGTCGGGGTAAGTATCCAAAGGGTATCTTCCTTGTTTTAGTTGAAAGGTTCTGCTTACAATTAATTTATCTTCATGGATATATGTTTGTCGTTTGTAATATCCAAATTTCGAAGAGAGTTCATATTGTTTCTTTCCTGAAATATCCAGAATGCTATTGTTTAAGTTATAGATGATTGAATCTTTTTTATTGATGGGTTGAGATACAAAAACAGGTAACTTTCTATCTTCAACTTTATTTATGTTATAGCTGATAGGTTTTACAGGAAAGAGTATGGTCTTTTTCCCAATTCTTTCTGTGATGTGGTTTAATGTACCTTCCAGATCAATTCTTAAAAATAAGGAGTCGCGGTGCGTTCTTTTTATATCAAACTTACTTATATCTGCTCCATGTAGTAACCTCAGGCGGTCGATATATTTTTGCTTGTCCGAAACTTTTAGTTCATCGTTAAATTGTCTTATGTTGTCAAATTCATTGCCATTTAAAATTCCATCAGCCTTAAAGGATGCATTACCCATTTCATTAATCTGTATGTCAATAACATATTCTTCCAGTGAGTTTTGCATCGAAAGTGCGGGTGTTTTCACCAGGTGGCTGTCGTTGGTTTTATTGATTAGAGCCAACCTGTTTTGATTAGAAGAACCTATATAATTAAAAGGAGAAGTTTTGTCCGTGCACTCAAGCCAAATGGTATCATTACTTTGAGGAACACATAAAATAACATGGTTAAACTGTGTAGTTGGAAAATCAGGTATTATTTTTATTGGTTTGAATCCTCTGTAAATAGTTGTCCAGTGAGATTTGATTCCTACCTCTTTTAATAAAGCCATCATATAGTTTGTGAGTGCTTTACAATCGCCATATCTGTTATCACAAACATAGTTTGCCGGATGAGATTGAAAACCGCCTATGCCTAAACCGACATAAATGTATCTGGTGTTGTCCTGAAGATAATGATATAAGGCCTTTATTTTTTCAGTATCACTATGCAATGAGTCGGTAAGCTTATGTACTTTAATTTTTTCAGAATCTGTTAGTTGATCCAGACCTTCGTTTAGTTTAAAGGTCCAATTGCCATATTCTTTCCATGTGGTTGATCCTCCTTTAACGCCATAGTTAAATTCATGTGGCATTACAACTACATATGGCATTACTTCTGGTAGCTTGGGAGCAAATGTCCCTTTTTCTTCCGGACAGGTGTAGTTCTCCTTTTTCCACTGGTATGAAGTTACGCCATCAATAGTATTTACTTGTGCAGAATCTACGTTCTGTTGGTAAATATTAATGGGTGTGCCTTCCGGTATCCGGAGATTAAGTTGGGCTTTTTTTATACTTAACTCATCGTCAATAGCCGGACTCCAATGTGCCAATGAAATATAATTGTCATGGTTTTGCGAGTAGCTGTATTTTACAATGTATGGAAACCTGTTGTGTATTAATTTGAATGTGAGCAGGCGGTCATCGGTATGAAACTCAAAACTATGCCAGGGTGTAGTAATCTCAATTTCTTTTTTCTTTAGGCTTCTTATTTCATTGCCAAAAATATCACTGATAGAAGCCTCCAGGTTTCGGATTTTGTTTTTTTCTGTAAACGGGATGGTTATTTCGGCATGTTCGGTGCCGGCACCATTGTTAATTTGAATTGTATATTCAATATTCTTTTCAAGTTTGCTGCCATTAAAAACAATGGAGGTATTGTATTCCAGAATTTCGCAATTGTTTTGTGAATGCAAAGTGCTGATGCACAAAATAATCATAAAATATAGGGAGGTTATTCTCATCTGTTAATTTTCAGATGAAGATAATTATTTTTTTTCTAGTCTAAGATGAAACGTAAGAGGTTTTACCTTTTAACCCGGATTATGTATTAGAACTTCGTCATGAACATTGAATGCACAATAAAACAAGGCTTTACTGAAACGAGGCATAGCATCGCTCTGGTGAGTTGAAGTGAAGCAACAAAGTGTCTTGTTTTGAAGTGATTTCAATGTGTAATAGATTTTCTAATGCATATTGCGGGTTTAAACATAAATGGAAATTAGGGAGAATCTTAATCGTCATACAAATCTCTCAAATTATGCTGACGTTTATGTTTTTCGCCAGATTGTGACAAGTCTTGTTTATTTTAATTCTCTTCCATTCATTTTTCATGAACGATCAATTATTTTTTATTTACCGCCTTAACTTTTCATCCACCATCTCTTGTTTTTTATTCACCGTGATTTACTTTTTATTCTACTCCCTATACTTTTCTTAAACCAATGGCCGGGCGTCAAAAATTTATGACTGGGAATTAAAATTTTAAGACAGGGAACCAAAATATTTTGACTCTGAATCAAACTAACAAAGCTTTAATCACTTGCCCTCTCTTTGTAATCATATGGTTTGTAATTTCTGAGATAATGACCCAAAAGATAAAGATTTACAATCTACGACTATTGCGTTAACGAGAATCTGAAACTTACACCAAAGTTACTGTTTGATGTAGGATACGATAACGATATATATGGAGTGTTAATAGCTTTATCGTAAAACAACTGCATATTAAATCGATCGCTTAGTACATAGTCGGCTGTAAATTTAAGCGTTGTAATTTTCTGTCCCGATGTTAACTGGTTTACACCTTCTTCAATACGACGAATAATGGCAATATTATCTCTAATAGATATATCTGCTCTAAGATTTAAATCACTCGACATTTTTTTCTGTCCCGACTTACTTCCCAATATCATATCCATTTTGTCGAAACGGTAACCCAGCCCAACTATAAACTCGTCGTTATAGTTTTCTATTAACTGATTGTTCGACATGCTTAAATTAAGCGTTCTTGTTTTTTTTGTTTCAATCCTTGTGGTCAGGTTATTTTTCCATGTGATATTAAAAGCAATAAGCGGACTATACGTTTCATTGAGTGTTACAGAATTAACCTGATATTGAGGCCAGAAATTATCTTGTAAATCTCTCATCCAGTTAATTCCTCCATTATCTTCATATTCTATGTTTGTGAGATATGATCCTACATTGTATGTTGAGCGGTAACCATGTGATATATCAAACGAACGTATAAACTTTTTTAAAGGCTTTATTTTAGATAAACCATCGTAAGTTACACGCCAGTTAGGGTGCATTTTCAACAAGTTAGGAAAGAGATCTAAAAACTGATCATTGGCATCCTTTCCACTATAAGCTGATAAAAAGGCTGGTATTAGTACTTCCTGGGAGTTTAATGAATAACCATCAGCGGTAGTTTCACCTTCAGGTACAGTGTTGTCATAGTATTCTCCGGTGCTTGGATCAATATATTTGGTTCTGTCTTCGGCTAATCTATCAGCAATTATCTGTCTGTTCTCTAGAAATTGATTATAGGCTTCTGATTCGTAGGTGCCGGTTTTACTTACTTTATCAAAGGATGTTTTAAATATATTAAAGGTCATGGAAAAATTACCACTCTCACGGGTGTTCATTGCGGTAAAATCATTTCCTTCCATAAAGTAATACTCATTCATGTTATTGGCGTACCTTCTATTGGCCGTTAAGTCAATTCTTAATCCTTTAATAGGTTCTATGGTTGATTTAAAGGTAAAATCTTCCTGGTGCGTCATTACATAGGCCTGGTTGATTTCGCTGGTGGTAATCCAACCATTATCTGCTGCTTTCTGGGCAAAGTCTCTGTCTTGCCATCCGGCAATAAATCCATAACCGGGAGCGCTAAAACCATTATAGCTGGAAGTACCCATAAATTTAGATGAAGGTAAATAACCTGGTAAGATGGTTCCGTTGGTTTCCGTATAATTAACGGAAATGTTTTTAATACCTGTAGCAATCATTGCTGAGTAATCTATAATAGTACCCATCACGGAAGTTTTATCTTCAACTGTTCCGGTAACCATTACACGTGCATTTTTATAGTCAGCGTCGGGTATAAATTCAGCTTTGCTTTCGTTTATAGGTTCTGTTTTACCACGTGCAGTTCTTCCGTTGGCATCAAACATCCTAACTTTAACGTCTTTGGATTTGAGTTTGTGATTAATAATGTATGATTTCCCTTTTTCTAAGTCAATACCATCCTTATTATATCGAACCGTTCGTTTGGTACTCTTTTTCTGATTACGCGAACCATTGTATTTACGCGATAAACCCTTAAGGTATTTAGAGCGATTATACAGTGTGTTAAAATTAAGCTGTGCACTACCCTGAATATTGTTGGAGTTGCTAATGGTGTTCCCCCACTCAATGGTATTATCAGTAGATTGAGGAGCTGTTTGCCATTTGTACATGGCACTATACCTAAGTGTTGAATTTACCCAGTTTAAATATGGTAATTTATTGATAGGTATATTATAGCTTAAATTAAAATTGTGCTGATAATTGGTTACCCTACCACCACTCATTATGTTGGTCATTACAGAGTCTTTCCAGATTTTGTACTCATCTTCGTCTTCTCTGTTGACCCTTCCCAAAGGTTCATCAATCCGGGCGTTTGTAACCGATTTAAAATCAAATTTCAGAGATTTACTGATGCTATATCTTAAATCGAAATACCTGTTCCAGTTAAAATCTTTTCGTACGGTAAGAGGAATCTTGTATTCCGGATTATTGACATTACGTAATTGCTGCTCGCTATACCTTCTGAACATTTCAGTACGGTAGGAGAGTTGCGTAGGCATCAGGTAGAAGTTAAAGTCTTTAATCAGTTTAAAGGCTTGACCTTTAAGTGCCTTGCTCTTTTTAAAAGGCTCAATGGGTTTAGGCCTGTTATTAAAGTTATATCCTAATATTCCCCTAAAGTCTTTATCAATTGAGCTTTCTGTATTCACATTACGTGCTGTTGTTTCGTTATATGAATATGTAGCCGAAATGTTAGATACATCGTATATTTTACTTTTATTGTTTTTGGGTTTCACCCTTACGTTGGTAAAGTTTACACTTTTACGTTTAATCACATCCTGAGACAGGTGTTTTATACTGTCTCTTTCAGCATTGCTTTCAGCATTATCCAGAGCAACATCCAAAGGTATATCCGGATCAAGCGGGTAGTAGTTAGGACTTGCAACCTGCTCAGAAAGTCCATAATAAAACGGAACGGATACACGAGATTTTGCACCGGTTAATTTCCCCAGTTCAAGGTTGGTGGCGATGTCGTACTGGTAAAAATCTTCCTGACTTCGCTCCATTACATTTTTTTCGATACTCCCAAAACCAACGGTAGAGGTATTACCGGCTAAGGATACATTACCAAAATCTGATAGTTTAATATTCATCCTGGCATTGGCAGCCCACCCTCCCTGCTCGTTAAAATGGGTTAACCTAAGTTCGTTAAACCAAACTTCAAACGATGCATCATCAGTAGTACTTCTAACTCCAAGCATTATGGTTCGTACATTGCTTAAGTTAGGATTACCTTTTATTTTAACAAGGTTATCTCCATCTCGCATTTTAAATACGGTTCCTACAGGTTTACCACTCTGATTACGTTGTAGTTTAACTGTTTGGAATTTCTTTAATTCAAAGTCAAAACGGTTATCTGCAGGCCAGGTTACCTCTGCAGGTAAATCTTCTGCATGCTGGGTCATTTCCAGGGGAACCTCGTATTCGTAGTAGTTGTTTTTGTTGTCGGTACCTATACGTATAAATGCATTTATTCTGTTATCGCCAATGGAACCTTCTGTGATTTCTTCGGCATGCACTTCCATTTGCAGGCGTCCGTACTGGCGAAAATCCATATTCATGGTTTTAAATACAGCACGTCTGTCATTATTATCTAAGTCGGTAAGTTTCAGTGAAATAGATTGTTCGTTTAGCTGGCGTAATTGAGGATTTGCGGGATCAATCACCCTGTCAATACCCGGAGGGAGGATATAGTTGATCGGTAATCGTTTTGCATTTTCTTCAATATTTACCGCTCCTATTTCAAATTTAGTTTCTTCACTTTCACTAACAGATTCGCCATCTTCTTCAAGATCATCTGTATATTTTCTCCATTCACTTCTAACTAAATCAAGCGTTGCAAAACGAAGAATCGTGGTATCCTGAAAACCATGCATAAACATCCGCATAAAACGGATAGATCTTAAATCAGAGATATTACCAACTGTTTTATCAGGAATAGATACCGGGATACGGAATTGGTACCATTTTATATCAGCTTCTTTCTTGTTTTTTAGCGTAACCTTAGCTTCAACAATATCCGTGATATAATTGCTTCCAACATTCATTTGTTTAGGATCTAAAGTTACTTTGTATTGAAAGTAGCTTTCATTTTCACTTAGCGTATTGTCCCTGTTAATATCTTCCTGATCGGGGAATGAGTTAGAAGCAGTAGGATAGGGTTCAGGTGAATATTCCGATGAAACAGAATTACCTTCCGGTCCGTTAAAGTTTTTATATCTGTCGAGTATGCTTAGTTCCTGTTGATCGTAATCCGATCCTCTAAAATAATGGTAATCATCAGAGGCAGGGTCGTTCATAATGGCTTCATATGCTTCGGTAGTGATATTACCAGTGCTGAGCATGCCATTTATTTCATTAATAAAGTCTGTATAAAAAACTCTTTCCTGATTACTGTTTAATCCATTTAGTCCAATATCCTGTCTGATTCTTACGTCAGGTTCATTACTAAATGCATTTACCAAACTTTGCTTGGTAGGTATATAACCCCATACGGTACTGTCTACATCAAAAGGTTCATCAGGGCCTGGCATACCCTGCTCAAAGAATTTTCTGGAATCGCGCAATACATCTTCCGATATGTTACCCAGGTTAAAGTATAAGTCTCCTTTTCGGTTTTCACTATCGTCATATACAAAAGGATCCATCATCCAAAATTCAATAAATTCGATGTTGGCTGCCTCAAAGTCATTAGTTTCTACTCTGCGCTGAATACCTCCCCATCTCGATTCCGGATACATAAGTTCACCATCTTCATTGATACTGTCGGTGTCGAAATTATAAGGGCCTCGTTCTTTAGGATAATATGCAAAGTTTAGTACCGGTATATTGGTTGGTTGCCCGTAAGCTGCCTCCCTGTTTGGGAAAATTTCCTTTTCGTAAACTTCTCTCGAAAAGTGATTGGATTGTTCAACTGCATCCGGATCATTTTTAATATGATCGGGTGTGTATTGGTTATTTCTGGCAAAAAGCGGATCAATAATATACCAGGCTACTTTTGCACGTTTATATCCATAGGTTAGGTCATTAATTTGGTCAGATCCGGGAATAAAACCTTCTTCTTGTGGTGTGCTGGCCAGGCTCCATGCGGTCCAGTTGCGCATGTCAATGGATATTTTTGTGCCTTCAAAGTCATCGATATAAGCCTGTCCTTCCTTATCAATTACATTGGGATGGCCAGGAACCAGTTGCGCAAATTCTCCTTCAAAGGAAATGCTGGATGGTTCTTTTACTTTTAGTAGTGGAATTTTATCCAGTACGTTGGTTAGCCATTGTGTTTCGGTAAAATATGAAGTGTTAAAGCCGTATATGGTATTGGCAATAGGCTCGTCACCAATATTCACCTTTTGGGTTAAAGGGCGTTCTCTGAGGTGCATCACAGTTGCCCCAATGTTAAAATCATCGTTAAACTGATAATTCAGATGGGTTCCCATCAGGGTTTTTGTTTGCAGGTTAAAGAGACTCTGACTTTCCAGAGAAACCTGGATAGGAGCGCCACTGGATAGTAAGCCCTGATTGATGATTTTTACCGTACCAAAAGAATAATCTACGGTATAGTCAACGTTTTCTACCAGTTTTATACCACCGGTAGTTACAATAACAGAACCTTGTGGTATGTTTTGAGCATTTAAGGATATTTCGCTGCTATTGCTGGATTTGTAAGATCCTTTAAGCCAGAATTTATTTTTCTCAGAATCCTGAGTTGCCAGTGCCTGTGTTGAATCATATAGTGCCTGGTAAACGTATTTATCCTGTAAATCCTCGTAGCCATCAAGCACCTCGTATAAGTGCGAACCAAAAGGTTCAAGCACAGGAAATATAACACGACCGTTTTGCGGATAAATGGTTTGATCTTCGATGTAATCAAATACTCCATCCGGAATAGGGTCGTACATTTCGTTTAACTTATCCAGATCCATGATACGGATTAGCAATGGAATACTGTCTTCTCCAAAAGGTTCACTATCCGGGAAATAGTTTATGAAAGCACCTGTTGAGTCGTCAACATACACCACATCAAAAATAAAATCTTCGCGATTAACCTGGTAAGCACCAATGGCATAAATGTTTTTCATCATTAAGTCCCACGTTGGTTTCACGTTGGGCGTAAGATTGGTGCTTTTTAATAGTTTTAAGTATAGTGTTTGAGGTGCCTCAATACCATCGGCCGAGAATTCTCCAACTTTATAAGTTTCTCCGTTATAATCGTATTCAAATGCCACAGCCAATACTTCATCCGCATTTAACGACATGTTAAGAGAAATAAATCCCAATCGGCTGTTTAAGGTATATTCTGAAGGAGAAAGCAGGCGAGCATTTTCTATTTTTTCGTAGTCTTGCCCGTTTAGGAAATTATCAGACTTCAAGCTTTCGAAAGTACTTGTCACCTGGTTGATGTCTCGAACAGCAACATGAGTGCTATTCATTTCTGCATATAAGGTGTTTTCTTCATTTTCATTGTCAGGTGGTTTAGGTGTAGTCCCTTTCCATAATCCGGGATTAAAAACATTTTCACCGGTTTCTCCAATATCCATAAAACCCAAGATGTTTCTTGAGTTATCAAAGTTACCGGCACGGTTGGTTATCCATACCTCAACTCTTTTTACACTAATTTTAGAGTTTATCGGATAGTTTTTTTGTGCATCATTATATAAATCTCTAAAATAGTTAGATAGGAAGAAGTGGCGGTTTTTGTCGTATTCGTTAATAGGTAATTCAAACTCCTGAGTTTGCGCACCTCCCTGAATGTCCAGAACCGATGTTTCTCCTTTTTGTTGGGAGAAAACCGTGGTAACATTTAGTTTACCAAACTGCATTTCTGTTTTAACCCCAAAAAGACTTTGACTTCCCGTAATAAGCGTACCGGGTAAAGGTAATGAAACATCACCCGCTTCAATGGATTTGATGATGTCGTCTTCCTTACCTTGGTATTCCAAATTCATTTGGTTTTCAAATTCAAAGGTAGCTTCAGTATTGTAGTTGATACCAAGTTTAAGCTTGTCGCCAATATTACCCTGAATATTCATTTGAATTTTTTCCTGAAAATCAAATGTGGTGGTGTTTCTGAGGTTTTCCTGAAGGGTTGGGTTATCTATTTTAGTTCGGTTAACACCGATTCTTAATTCAGCAATACCTTGTGGTTTAATATTGATAAGGTTACTTCCCAAGACGCTCTCTAAAGCGTCACCGCCTAACTTAAATGAGGGATTAAAAATGCTGAATTTACCATCTTCATCAACAATTTGTGATCTTTCTTCCCAATACGAGAGCATAGATTTTCTAACATCCTCATCCATGTACTCATCTAAAGTCATGGTATAAGGAAGTTTAACATTCATTGTTCCAATTCTTCGATACAAATGTACTTCTCCTGTTTTGGGATCATACTCAGTGGTGTATTGCATGTTTTCCGTTTCGGGAAGTTGCATGGTCTCAGACTGAGAAGGTGTAAGAAAGGGATTGTTTGTTTTTTGATCAATATTAGGAAACCTGGTATCCTGTTGCTGAACAATAGTATCAGGCTGTTGAATCTCAGGCAAAGTTTCCAATCCTGAGAAATGATTTATATTGGCTTCCAATGCTAAAGGATGGCAAAGTAACAATGCCCAAATAGCACTTATAAATATGTATGGAAAAACTTTGATCAAGTTTTATATAGATTAATGGTTATTATTGGTGTAGGTTGAAAGGTGCAAGGTAATCTATTTCATAAAATACAGAAAGTTATCTTATAGCATTTTAAGTGATTTTTTTATGACATCCTCAACTTTACATTCAGGTTCTTTGGCCAGAATTTTATCCACAACTTTTTGGGCACTTCCTTTCATAAACCCTAACATTACTAAAGCAGATAACGCCTCATCTTTTATAGTATTGTTTGGATCGGCAAATATTTTTTGATCAACAGGTTCTTTTCCTAATTTGTCGGTTAGATCAACAATAACCCGTTGCGCAGTTTTAGCTCCAATACCTTTGATACCCTTAAGTACATTGACATTTCCGCTGGTAATGGCCTCACGTATTTCTCCTGGCGACATAGATGACAACATCATACGGGCTGTGTTGGCTCCTATACCACTTACCGAAATTAAGTGAACAAAAATATCTCTTTCGGTAGTTTCGTAAAAACCATACAGGTTGTGTGCATCTTCTCTTATCTGTTCAAATAAGAAAAGCTGAACTTCTTTTTGATTTTGAAGCTTTGTATAGGTGTTTAATGAGATGTTTATGAAGTAGCCCAATCCGTTATTTTCAACAATGCAGTGCGCCGGGCTGGATTCTATAATATGACCTTTTATATATTCTAACATGTTTTCAGTTATCAGTAACCAGTTATCAGTTATCAGTTATCAGTTGTTATTGGTTGCTTAATTGTTTTTGTTTAATCGGGTTGTTTTTAAAATTGAAAATAAAATTTTACCTAGTTCATCTGCTAAATTGTACAGTGTTGAATGTTTGTTGTCTTCAACTAAACCAACCTTTAACAGGAGGTCTAGCCAATATTTAGTTTCCAATGTTTCTTTATAAGCAATACTTATTTTATTTGAAAAATCTGCTTCAGAAATTGCACCGTTGGCTTCAGCTATATTGGCTCCAATAGAGGTCCCACTTTTTTGAAGCTGTCTGGCCAGATCGTATTCTTTGTATACATCTTTCAGCTCTTTGCAGATTTTTATAATCTCAAAAGCAAAGTTAAATGCTTTTTCATAAGCAATGCTTTTTCTCATAGGGTTTAGGTTTTATTTAATTTCAGTGTTCTGCTCACTGCTCACTGTTTACTGCTCACTGTTCACTGCTCAATGTTCACTGCTCAATGTTTTCCTATCGCATTCCAACCTTGTGCCTGTAATTCTACTTCCTGATCGCCATTGGTTACAAGGTATTTTCCTTTGCTTTCTTCGGTGATATGGCCAATGGTGTATATTTTAAGATCTGTTTCTTTAGAGAATTTCTCATAATCTTCCATTGAAATGGTAAAAAGCAATTCGTAATCCTCACCACCATTAAGAGCAGCTACTGTTGGATTCATATTAATCTCTTCAGCCATTAAAGAAGTAGCGTGATCAATAGGAATTTTATTTTCGTAGATACGACATCCTGTATTTGATTGCTTACAGATGTGTAATATTTCCGAAGATAAACCATCAGAGATATCGATCATAGAAGTTGGTTTTACACCTGCTGCTTTAAGATATTCAATCACATCTTTGCGCGCCTCAGGTTTTAACTGACGTTCCAGTATATAATCGTACCCTGATAAATCAGGTTGAACTGAATTGTTGTCTGCGTGTACTCTTTTTTCTCTTTCAAGAACCTGAAGTCCCATGTAGGCCGCTCCTAAGTCACCCGAAACACAAATTAAATCGTTCGGTTTTGCCCCTTTGCGATAAACAATGTCTTCCTTATTGGCTTCACCAATGGCTGTAATGCTAATGGTTAATCCGGTCAGAGAAGTTGAAGTGTCGCCTCCAATTAAATCCACATTGTGTTTGTCACAGGCAACTTTAATTCCCTCGTATAATTCTTCGATAAAAGACAAAGAAATTCTTGAGCTAACACCAATTGAAACCGTTATTTGCTTTGGAGTTGCATTCATGGCGTAAACATCGCTAAGATTAACCATTACTGCTTTATAACCCAGATGCTTAATTGGTGTGTATACCAAATCGAAATGTATTCCCTGTAATAGAAGATCTGTTGTAACAACAGCTTGTTTGTTTTGATAGTCAATTACGGCTGCATCATCACCAACGCCCTTTAAGGTGCTTTCGTTTTTAATTTCAATTTGACTGGTTAGGTGCTCAATGAGCCCAAATTCGCCCAGACTTTCAAGGTTTTGCTCTTTATTTTTGGTCATTATCTAAATGAATCGATTACTGTCTTATTAAACGTGCAAAACTAATAAAAATGAGTGGGATGTGAATAATATTTTAGGACTTCGTTGTATGAATTTATATCGAACTCAGGTTTGTAGAAAACAAAAGCCGTTTCTCAAACGAAAAACGGCTTTTATTTTATGATATGTTTCAATCCTGAAATTATATTTCAGATCGAACTCCTTTTGTTATACTAATCCGGCAAATCCCATAAAGGCAAGTGCAAGTATACCTGCAACCAATAAGGCAATAGGTGTTCCTTTCATTCCTTTTGGCAGATCAACTAAATCAAGTTGCTCTCTGATACCGGCAAATAAAATTAATGCTAAACCAAAACCTATGGCTGTGGCAGTTGAAAAAGCTACAGCCTGAAGCAGGTCGAACTTTTTTTGTATGGTCATAATAGCCACACCTAAAATAGCACAGTTTGTGGTAATCAGTGGTAAGAAAACTCCCAATGCCTGATATAGCGGAGGACTTACCTTTTTTAAGATGATTTCTACCAACTGAACCAATGAGGCAATAACCAAAATAAATGTAATGGTTTGCAGATAACCAACGTTAAAAACGTCTAATACAAATTTTTGAATTAAATAGGTTACTATGGTTGCAATGACCATTACAAAGGTCACTGCACCTGTCATACCAATACCGGTAGATATTTTTTTAGATACACCAAGGAACGGACAAATTCCAAGGAACTGAGCCAATACAATGTTATTAACAAATATGGCCGATATAAATATTAAAACGTATTCCATGTTTAGGCTTTTTTAAGTTTGTCAATAACTGCGATTAAATATCCCAGGGCAATAAATGCTCCCGGAGCCAATACAAATACCAACATTCCGTATTGTTCAGGGAAAATGACCATGTCGAACATTTTACCACTTCCTAAAAACTCTCTGACTGCACCAAGCATTGTTAAGGCCATCGCAAATCCAAGACCCATTCCGGCTCCATCGATTAATGAGGATACAAAACCATTTTTTGAAGCAAATGCTTCTGCACGTCCAAGTACAAGACAGTTTACAACGATAAGTGGTATAAATAACCCCAAAGATTCAAATAACGCTGGAAGATAAGCTTGCATAGCCAGTTCGACCACAGTTACGAATGATGCGATAATGACGATAAAAGCAGGGATGCGGACTTTATCAGGAATTAAATCTTTCACTAAAGAAACCACAATGTTACTCATGATTAGTACAAAAGTGGTTGCTAATCCCATTCCCAGACCGTTAATGGCCGAAGAGGTCACTCCCAGCGTAGGACACATTCCTAACAATAAGGTAAATACAGCGTTCTCCTTAAAGAAACCTTTTGAAAAATTCTTTAGTTGATTCATTGTTGACCTCCTTCTGTTTTATATGTATTGTAAGCTACCATAATTGCATCTAAAAAAGCTCTGGAGCTAATTGTTGCTGCAGTAATGGCATCTATTTCACCACCATCTTTAGAAACGGTTAAGTTGTTGCTGGCTGGGTTTTTATCTAAAACTGTTTGAGATGAATTTTCTACCCTGAACCAGTCGTTCATTTTTGATCCCAGACCTGGTGTTTCTTTGTGCTCTAATACAGAATAGTTGATAATGGTTCCGTCAGGTTTTAAACCCACCATAACTTTAATTTCACCACTAAAACCTTTATCTGTTTTAGATGAGATAGCTACACCCAATAAATCTTCTCCTTTTTTACAAGGGAATACTTTAAGAGCAAAGCCTTCTTTTGAGGTGAGTTCATACATCTCGTCAGTAGGGTTGTTGTCAAAACCCGGTACTACCTGCTGAATGGCTTTTTGTTGCTTGGCCAATTTTGCTGCAGCAATAGGTTCTTTAGTTACCTTGTAAACCATACCCAACGAGCCGCCTGCAACAGCTGTAATAATCAGCAGGGCAAGCACCATATTTACTAATGTTGATTCCGTTTTTGCCATGTTTTAAATTATTTAGCAGTTGCTGGTTTTTCACCAAAGCGTTTTGGTTTAATATATTTATCAATTAAAGGAACAAAGGCATTCATAATTAAAATAGCGAATGAAATTCCTTCGGGATATGCTCCAAATACTCTAATGGCAATGGTAATAACCCCAATGCCTATTCCAAAGATGATTCCTCCCTTTTTACTCATAGGAGAGCTGGAATAGTCTGTGGCCATAAATACTGCACCTAAAAGTAAACCTCCCGATAAAATGTGGAAAGTTGGAGGAGCATAAGCGGCTGCATCTGCCCAGTGAAGAATGCCGGCAAACACATATACACTGGCAATTACTGCAATAGGAATATGCCAGGTAATGGTTTTACGTACCAACATAAATACCAAACCTAAAAGAATGGCTGCTCCGGCCATTTCACCAGCACTACCCGAGGTAAATCCCCAAAGCATATCTGTGTAGCTTGGTAAATCAGGTAAAATTTGATCAGGTGTCTGACCATTTCCAAGTGCTTCTTTCATTACACCTAGCGGAGTAGCTCCGGAATTGATATCCGTAAATTTCATTGGGAATTTTCCCGGTTCCGACCAGGAAGTCATTTGTACAGGGAAAGAAATCAAAAGAAATACCCTGCCTAGTAATGCCGGGTTAAATGGGTTGTTACCCAAACCACCAAACGACATTTTTCCCATTCCAATGGCTACCAATGCACCTATTACAATTATCCAAACAGGAATTACGGCCGGTAAGTTGAAAGCCAGTAAAAGTCCTGTGATAATGGCAGATCCATCGCCAATAGTTGACTCTCCTTTAAGGATGTATTTTTGAATGATATACTCAAAAAATACACAGGCTAATACAGAAGTAGCAACTACAGATAATGCACCAATTCCAAAATTATAAACTGAACTTATGAGTACGGGTATCATGGCAATGACCACGCCGTACATATTTTTTTTCACGCTGTCGCCACTATGTACATGGGGTGACGGTGAAATAGTTAATGTGCTCATATTTAATTTATTTATCTAAGTCTGAAGTTTAATTATTTAGTGCGACTACGCATGATTTGCCCTACTTTTCCTTTTCCTAAGCGGATATAATCCAAAAGAGGTCTGCTTGAAGGACAGGTATAGCTACATGAACCACACTCAATACAATCCATTATTTTTTCTTCTTCGGCTCTGTCCCATATTGCCTTGTCGCTTACAGTCATTAGTAAATATGGTTCTAATCCCATTGGGCAGACAGAAATACATTTGCTGCATTTGATACAGTTTTGCATTTTCTTACGTTTGGCTTCTTCATCTTTAATGATAAGAACACCAGAGCTTCCCTTTGTAACAGGAATTTCGGTACTCACCAATGCTTTACCCATCATAGGACCGCCACCTACTATTTTACCGGTATCTTCAGGAAGACCTCCGGCAGCTTCAATTAGGTCCTTAAGCGGAGTTCCAATTCTGGTTAAGAAGTTAGATGGTTTAGCTACTGATTTACCTGTAATGGTTACTACACGCTCAAAAAGAGGTTTGTTTTTTTGAACGGCTTCGTAAACAGCTAAGGTTGTTCCCACATTCTGAACCACGGCTCCAACTTCAATAGGGAGTTTGCCTGATGGTATTTGTCTTTTTATACATGCATCAATCAGCTGCTTTTCTCCTCCTTGCGGGTATTGCACTTTTAATGCTTCAATTGTAATTTCAGGGTATGATGCAGCCAAAGCTTTTAGGTGTTTAATGGCATCCGGTTTGTTGTTTTCAATGCCAATAACAGCTTTGTCTACTTTTAAAGCTTTCATTAAGATTTGCGTACCCACCATTATCTCATCACCTTTTTCGAGCATCAACTGATGGTCGGCAGTAAGGTATGGTTCACACTCAACTGCATTTAGGATAAGTATATCGCAATTTTTGCCCGGAGGTACAGATAACTTAACATGTGATGGAAAAGTAGCTCCACCCAATCCTACTATACCGGCTTCTGCAACTTTTTTTATGATTTCTTCAGGTGTTGCAGTAATATCTTTCTTTAAATCGGCAGATCTGTCAATGCTTTCTTCCCATTCATCACCTTCAACGTTTATGATGATAGCTGGTTTTCTATATCCACTGGCATCAATAATATCATCTATTTTAAAAACAGTACCTGAAACAGGGGAATGAATATTGGCAGAAACAAAACCAGCTGATTTAGCAATGAGTGTTCCTACTTTTACCTGATCGCCTTTTTTTACTACAGGTGCAGCAGGTGCACCGATATGCTGAGCTACAGGAATGGCTACCTGTGAAGGAATCGGCAGGGTTTCGATGTTTTTGCCGGCCGAAAATTTGTTTTCCGGAGGATGGATTCCTCCAAGTGAAAATGTCTTTAACACGTTTATTCCTCCTTATTTTTATTATCCGAAGATGAATTGTTATCAGTCTTTACCGCTTCCGGTTTTTTCGCTGCGGCAGCAGGTGCTACAGGCTTTACCTTTTTGGGCGGAAAGTTTATTTCATGAATGGCGTTTGTAGGACAAACAGCAACACATTTACGACATAGCTTACATTTGTCGTCGTGGATATAGGCCAGGTTGTTTTCAACAGTTATGGCATCAAAAGGACATTCTTTCATGCATTTTTTACATCCGATACAGGCTACAGAACAAGCCTTTTTAGCTACGCCACCTTTATCTTTATTAATACATGATACAAAAATTCTGCGCCCTTTAGGTCCTGCTTTACGAAGTTCAATAATGTTTTTCGGACAGGCATCTACGCAGGCTCCACAAGCTACGCAATTGTCTTTTACAACAGGTAAGCTGGTTTTTTCATCCATATAAATGGCATCGAAAGTACAAACATCAACACAGTCTCCTTCGCCTAAGCATCCATGCGAACAACCGGTTTCTCCTCCATATAAAGAGGTTGATACTGCACAAGAGCCTGCACCGTCATAGCTGTTTGTTTTTGGACGGTTTTCGCAGGTGCCATGGCATTTTACCACAGCAATAAGAGGAGCTGCAGCAGAAACTTCTTTGCCTAAAATGGCGGCAGCAGCACTCATTGTTTCAGCGCCACCTACCGGACAATTAAGAGATGAGATATCATCACTTTTTACCATCGCCTCTGCAAAGGCTCTACAACCAGGAAAACCACAACCTCCGCAATTCGCGGCAGGGAGTGCTTCTTCAACCTGATCAATTCTTGGGTCTTCGAACACTTTAAACTTTTGGGCCACAAAATACAGCACAAGCGCTGCAACTGTACCCAGTATTCCAAGTGTTAAAATAGTTATAACTACTACATTCATTTTATTTTGATTTTATCTATTCTATTACTTTTTTAATAGTAAACACAAAGGTTTTTTGCAGTTTGGAGGTAAAGAGTTTAATAACCAGGAAATAAGGAATAAGTATGGCTAGTGATACAAGGCCTGCAATACCTTCGCTTTGGGTTAGACCATAAGTGGCAAAGAGGGTAATGAATACCAATATAAACGGTAAGATATATGCCAGAAATGAGGCTTTTAATCCTAACGATTTTTGTCCCTGAATAATTACTTTTTGTCCTACCGCTAAATCGAAAAATCCAATAGAGCTCACATCTATGATTTTTTCTTTCATATCAGATGCAGTACAGGCTTCTTTGGCATGGCACGAAGCACATGCAGATTCGTGTATAATACAAACCTTTACATAACCTGAATTAACTTCTTGTATATATCCTGTATGCTCTATTAATTTGAATTCCGACATGATTTTTTTTGGAATTTTCAGAACAAATGTAATTAATATGGCATAACGGAAAAGTGACTTGAGTTATTTGGATTTGGTATAAATAAAGAGAACTGTAATTTACACATTGCAAAACACTGATAGATAGTGTAAAGTAGAGATGGCAGTTTTAAGAAAGTGCCCTAAATATTTTTTAACATTTATAGATGGTGTGTAAAAAGTGTGTGTTATGTATTGATTGTTTGGGTGTTATAAAGAAATATTTCTTTAATTGAAGTGAGTTCCACGAAGCTTGTAAACTGAGAGGAGGAGATTTGAGGGAGTAATCTAAAATATCATCCACGAATAACACGGATGCGCACGAATAAGAATTGCGTTGCAATTTTGGGTTTGTCAAGATGTGTTTTATTCTTCGTGCAGATTAGTGAGATTGGTGGTTTGTTTTAATATACAAATCGTTGCGTTTCTAATTCTGTGTTGCCAAAATTGATTAACAATCCTAGCGATAGGTCGGATGCTTTAAGGTAGTTTAATACTTGTGCTTGATGTATGTTACTAAATTCCTGTACAGCCTTTAGTTCTAAAATAATTTTGTTGTAACATATAAAATCAACTCTAAACTCTTTGTTTAACCTTTGTCCTCGGTAATTTATAAGAAGTGGAGCTTCTCTAATAAAGGGAATTTGACGAAGATTTAATTCAATTTCAAAAGCTTCCTGATATACTGATTCTATAAATCCACATCCTAATTCGTTATGAACTTTCATGGCAGCACCGATAATTGCGTAAGATTCTTGTCTAAAGATTAATTGAGACATAATAAGATAAGGTTTAGGTATTTGATTAATCAATATTATCAGAGCTGTCCAAAATAATTGGTGCGTCGCCCAAACCAGACTTACTTTTTGTTCTTGATGACAAAAACTAAGGAAAAAACATCAAGGCTGCTTTAAAAATAACCTTCTTATTTGCATAAAGATCAAGTGCGGCCGGGCGATCTTCGAGCAAAGCTCTCAGCTTCCCGATCTTACTAAATCTTTATACAAAACAAAAGTAATTTTTTAAAGAGGCCGTTTACTTGCATACTGCAAAATAACCCCCAGCCTAAACAAACGATCACAAAATACTATTATCTAAACATTTAAATAAAAACGACATAAACATTTAGGACAGATGTGCAATATTATATCAAAATATAATACAAAA
The DNA here is from genome assembly GCF_005877885.1 of Labilibacter sediminis. Taxonomy (GTDB): domain Bacteria; phylum Bacteroidota; class Bacteroidia; order Bacteroidales; family Marinilabiliaceae; genus Saccharicrinis; species Saccharicrinis sediminis. The sequence continues at coordinate 134,025 of NZ_VCHY01000007.1, read as the reverse complement.
AATGATTAATCACGAATTGCACGGATATACACGGATGCAAATTGCTATGCAATTTATAGTTTGTCGTAGATGTGTTCTATTATTTGTGTAGATTGGTGTAATTAGTGGTTATACTATATTAACTTATTAAGCTCCAATTCATTTTTTGTCTTGCCAGTTTGGTAAGTTGCTTATTGAGCACTTGGTTTTCAGGTTTTTCGAGAGTAGGGTCATTATCCAATATGGCATTGGCTACGTTGCGGGCATGTTGAAGCAATTGAGAATCGCGTGTTAGGTTGGCTATTTTTAATTCAAAAGGCAGGCCGCTTTGCTGGGTTCCTTCAATGTCGCCGGGTCCTCGAAGTTTCATATCAGCTTCAGCTATTTCAAAACCATCATTGGAATCCACCATAATTTTCATTCTCTTTTTGGTGTCCTCCGACATTTTGTAGCCGGTCATTAATATGCAAAAACTTTGTTCGGCACCTCTGCCAACCCTGCCTCTTAACTGGTGTAGTTGAGATAGTCCAAAACGTTCTGCACTTTCAATTACCATCACAGAAGCATTGGGTACATTAACGCCAACTTCAATTACTGTTGTGGCCACCAGAATTTTAGCCTCTCCGCTGGCAAAAGTCTGCATGGCAGCATCTTTTTCGGCCGGTTTCATTTTACCATGAACCATGGCTGTTTTGTATTCTGGAAAGGCCGATTGCATATACTCCAATCCTTCGGCAAGGTTTTTGAAATCCATTTTCTCTGATTCTTCAATCAGTGGATATACTACATATACCTGTCTGCCCTTTTCAATTTCGGCCTTTATAAAATGATTAAGGTTGTTGCGTCTGTTGTGGAAATAATGTTTGGTTTCTATGGGTTTTCTACCGGGGGGCAGCTCATCAATCACCGAAACATCCAAATCGCCATAAACAGTCATGGCAAGCGTACGTGGGATAGGGGTGGCCGTCATTACCAGTACATGTGGAGGAATATGGTTCTTTTTCCAAAGTCTGGCCCTTTGCGCAACGCCAAAACGATGCTGTTCATCGATAATGACCATGCCCAGGTTTTTGAATTGAACAACATCTTCGAGCAAGGCATGGGTGCCGATTAAAATCTGTAATTCACCTGATTGAAGTTCGGTATGAATAATTTCCCGGTCTTTCTTTTTGGTGGAGCCCGTTAACAGTTTGACATTTAAATTCATGTCACCAAGCAACTCCATGATCGATTCAAAATGTTGCGAAGCGAGTATTTCGGTAGGCGCCATTAAACAAGCCTGAAAACTATTGTCTAAGGCAATAAGCATGACCATTAAAGCCACCATGGTTTTGCCGCTGCCTACATCTCCCTGTAATAGTCTGTTCATTTGTCGGCCTGAGCCCACATTATTTCTGATTTCCCTAATCACCCTTTTTTGTGCGCCGGTTAGTTCAAATGGCAGTTTGTTAAAAAAGAAGTGATTAAAGTAATCGCCTACCGTTGCAAATATCTGTCCCTTTAGGCTTTTACTTCTTTGTTTTTTTAGTTTTAAGATGCTTAGCTGAATGTAAAATAACTCTTCAAACTTTAGGCGAAACTGGGCTTTTTGTAATATTTGTGAATCAGCAGGGAAATGAACTGTTCTTAGCGCCTGGTCGAGTATCATAAGCTTATATTGCTGAACAATATAGGCGGGTAGTGTTTCTGATATGGAGCCCTGAAAGGATAAAAAAATGTTTTGTTGCATCTTTTGAATTCCTTTTGAATTCAGATAGGCATTCTTCATTTTTTCGGTAGTATGATAAAAAGCCTGTAGGCCTGAAGCTATTTTAGGCTTGTTTAAATCTACCTTTTCCATTTCCGGATGAACAATGTTGTATGTGCCATTGAAGCTCGAAGGCTTTCCAAAAATAATGTATTCCGCATTGGGATCCAGATTGGTTTTTATTTGCTTGATGAATTTAAACCATACCAGCTCAATAACTCCTGTATTATCAGCATATTTAGCAACAAGGCGTTGCGACTTACCTTGTCCTACAGTATTTAAACCAACTACTTTCCCTTTGAGTTGAATGTGAGAAGAGGTGCTGCTGATTTCTCTGATTTTAAATGTTCTGCTACGATCTACATATTTGTACGGGAAATGATAGAGAAGATCTTCGTACGACTGAATCTTTAATTCACTTTTTAAGACATCGGCTTTTTTAGGGCCAACACCTGGCAGGTAGGTGATTTCTTTTGTAGATAGCTCCGACATACAATTCTTGGTAGTTATTGTCAGGAAGCAAAAATAGCTGTTTAAAGCGTATGTTGCAAAATGAAAATACGAGTGTTAGTTAATCAATAATTTAAGGCTCGAAACATCATTAATGTACGTGCCAACTAAAACTTTTTGGTATTGAATCAAAGTTTTCTGGCATTTGGTTAGGATTTTCTGGTTTTACCCCAGGAATTTCTGGCTTTTACCCATAACGATGTAGCAAAAAGTCAGTGTATGTTAACTTCAGCTCAGGCAGTTCTACCTATAACTTACACAGGTCTGGTTGAAACGCACAATTGTTTGGCTTTAAGTTAGGCGTTTATGGCTTTTAGGCAGGAGTTTTAGTCTGTGAGTTAAAAAATGGTATTTAATAGCAAGGTCAATGGTATATTGAATAAAAAAATAAAACCCGGAAATTGGTTATTCCGGGTTTTGCTTTGTATGATTATAGTTTAATATTTATCGAGCTACTCGCTTTGTTGGCTTTTTCGCGCGCTTCTTCAACAGATGCTCCACGTGCCAGACAAACACCCATTCGTCTTTCTCCTTCTACTTCCGGCTTTCCGAATAATCTTAATTGAGTATTGGGTTCAGCCAGTGCCTGTTCTAATCCGGAGAACGAAACCTGTTTAGATTCTCCTTTTACCATTATTACGCTGCTGGCAGATGGTGAATGAAGTACAATGTTAGGGATTGGCAGTCCAAGAATAGCTCTTACATGCAATGCAAACTCGCTTAAATCCTGTGAAATCATGGTCACCATTCCGGTATCATGAGGGCGTGGAGATAATTCGCTAAAATAAACTTCATCGCCTTTGATAAAGAATTCAACACCAAACAAACCTCTGCCACCTAATGCTTTTACCACTTTTTCGGAAATATATTGGGCATCTTTCAACGCTTTTTCGCTCATAGCCTGTGGTTGCCATGATTCCTGGTAGTCACCGCCTTCTTGTCGGTGACCTATTGGTGCACAGAAAGAAACACCATTGATATGACTGATGGTTAATAATGTAATTTCATAATCAAAATCCACAAAACCTTCAATGATTACGCGGTCGCTATTCCCACGTGCTCCTTCCAAAGCATAGTTCCATGCATAATCAATATCATCGGCACTTTTAACAACACTTTGTCCTTTACCTGATGAGCTCATGATTGGCTTTACCACACAAGGGAAACCGATTTCGGCAATGCCGGCATCAAACTCTTCTTTAGTTCCTGCAAATTTGTATGGAGATGTTTTTAATCCCAATTCTTCAGCAGCTAAAGTTCTAATACCTTCGCGATTCATTGTTAGCTTGGTAGCGTTAGCTGTTGGGATAACATTAAAACCTTCTTTCTCCAATTCAATTAAAGTATCGGTAGCAATGGCCTCTACTTCCGGAATGATATAATCAGGTTTTTCCTTGCGAATTATTTCTGCCAATGTAGCGCCATCTAACATAGAAACCTGGTAGCTACGATGAGCAACTTGCATAGCAGGAGCATCTTTGTACTTATCAATGGCAATTACTTCAACACCATATCTTTGAAATTCGATAACAACCTCTTTTCCCAGTTCTCCCGAACCAAGCATAATTACTTTTGTGGCAGATGGGGATAGGGGGGTTCCTATTACTGCATTGGATGTGTTATTCATTTTAATATTGGGTTTTTAAAAAGCACAAAAATAGAGTTTTATTCCGGAACCTGAAACCATGTTTGATACACAAACATGCCAAATGTAAACTTTGGTATATCCTTATTGTATGGCAAGTGCAAAAGGCCCTAAAGTAGTGAACAGTCGGGCTTGGAGTTTTTGTGTTGTTTTACTTAATGCAGGGTGCTGGGGAAGAATTCAGATATAAATAAAATCGATTTAACCCGCATTATGTATTAGAACTTCGTCATGAACATTGAAAGCACGATAAAACAAGGCTTTACTGAGACGAGGCATAGCATCGTTCTGGTGAGTTGAAGTGAAGCAACAAAGTGTCTTGATTTGAAGTGATACCAATGTGTAATAGATTTTCTAATGCATAAAGCGGGTTTAAAGTTTTCCGATATAGATGTAGGCTATGAATATTGATTATATTTGACTTATGTTAGTTTATAATGGTATAATATGATTACAATTACTCAACTGGAATATATTGTTGCTGTAGATACGCACAGGCATTTTGTTACGGCTAGTGAAAAATGTTTTGTTACCCAGCCAACATTGAGCATGCAGATTAAAAAGCTGGAGGATGAATTGGGAGTGATCATATTTGATCGATCAAAACAGCCGGTAGTTCCAACCCAGGTTGGTGCAGAGATTATCAGTCAGGCACGTAAAGTGTTGGCCGAAAATAACCGTATTTATAACCTGGTGAATGAATTTCAGAATAACCTGTCAGGTGAGTTGGTGGTAGGTATTATCCCGTCATTGGCTCCATATTTATTGCCTCTGTTTGTTGGTTCTTTTTCGCGTGATTATCCTCAAATTAAACTTAAGATTGAGGAGTTAAAGAGTGAAGATCTTATTCAGCAATTGCATAAAGACCAGATAGATGTAGGTTTGTTGGTGACACCTTTAGAAGAGCATGGCATCTATGAAAAGCCTCTTTTCTACGAAAGGATGTTTTTATTTGTCAATAATAAACATGACCTGGCGACTCAAAAAAATATTCAGCCCCGAGATATTGCCAATGAAGGGCTTTGGTTGTTGAGCCAGGGGCATTGCTTTAGGGATCAGGTGGTTAATTTATGTTCGTATCACGATTTAGTAAAGGAGCAAATGTCTATTAATTATGAAAGCGGTTCGCTCGAAACAATAAAAAAGTTGGTTGAAAAGGAGGGAGGGTATACATTATTGCCTGAACTTTCTGTGGGAGAGCAGGAGTTAAACAGCCGGAATGCACAAATAAGGGAAATTGGAGAAAGTGACCCGCTTAGAGAAGTTAGTATGGTGTATTCCCGAAATTTTGCCAAAACACAGTTGCTGGATGTTCTTTTTTCAGAAATACAAAAATCAGTGCCTCCGCATCTACTTACTAAAGGAGAAGGGCATATTGTTGAATGGAGAAGTTAAGCCGCTATTATTAAAAACAAATGACTAAAAGAATGCATGCAAATACAAAAATAGGTATAGCCTTAAGCGGAGGAGGAGCCAGGGGAATAGCGCATATTGGTGTGTTAAAGGCCCTGGATGAACATTTATTAACTCCCTGCAGGTTATCTGGAACAAGCATGGGTGCCATTGTTGGAGTTCTTTATGCTGGAGGTTTTTCTCCTGATAAAATTGCTGAAATACTGAAACAGGAAAAGATTTATAAGTGGTTTAAAGTAGAGTGGTTAAGCGCAGGTTTTTTAAGTCTTGCCGGAGTAAAGGAGTTATTGCTTAAATATCTTAAACATGATGATTTTAACAGGTTAGAAAAACCATTTTCGCTGGGCGTTTCAAATTTAAATACAGGTAAGGGAGAGATCATTAATAAAGGAGATCATCTGACAGATTGGGTGATTGCCAGTGCAAGTGTTCCTGTAGTTTTTACACCTGTAACTATTAATGGTCATAGTTATGTTGATGGTGGTTTGTTTCATAACCTTCCAACTGAATCACTTATTGGTGAATGTGACTACATCATTGGCTCTAATGTAAATCCGGTGGGCAGAGTGGGAAAGGTGGAGTCGGCTAAGCATGTTGGTGAACGTGTGTTTAATTTAGCCATTGCTCAGAATGTATGGCAAAGTCGTACTTACTGCGATTTCTTTATTGAACCACGAGCCATGGTAAAATACTCACCGTGGGACTATACCAAGGTTGATGAGTTGATTGAATTAGGTTATAAGTCGGCTAAAAAGGTCATTACAAAATTTATTCTACCCGAACTTCAGGAGGTTTAGAGGGGTTTTAGCTTATATTTGCCATTAAAATTATTATTGTGAATTGGTTTCAAGTACAGGCATATTTAAAGTATTTGTGTAAAGCAAAATACAGGCGCGGGCATAGAATACATCCTCCTTTTGCGTTTGATTTGGTCAGGTATCTGTTTTATGAAAAGCATCAATACTATCATTTTGATATTATTAATGATATAAGAAACGATTTAAGTCAATCGAAAAGTAAACTTTTGGTTACTGATTTAGGTGCAGGCTCAAAAAAGTTTAAAGGCAGAAAGCGTTCAGTAAGACATTTAATTAAATATAATGCCACGCCACAAAAGCAAGGCGAATTAATTAGCCGGTTGGTTGTTAATTTTAAGCCTGATAATATTATTGAGTTGGGAACTTCGCTGGGTATAGGGACGCTTTATTTGGCTATGGCTAATTCCAATGCGGCGGTTCATACCATTGAAGGATGTGAGCGTTTGGCTAATGAGGCTGCTAAAAACTTTAGTATTGCACAAGTTGATAATGTAAATCAACATGTTGGAAATTTTAGTGAGGTATTACCGGGTGTGGTTGAGGGTTTGAAAAGCGTTGATGTGGTTTATTTCGATGGGCATCACGACTGTCAGGCTACCCTTGATTATTTCAATATTTGCTTGTCTAAAGCATCAACATCTGCAGTGTTTATTTTTGATGATATTTATTGGTCGAAGGGAATGGCTAAGGCTTGGGAGCAGATAGTAAATCATCCACAGGTTTCGGTTTCGTTTGATTTGTTTAGGTTTGGTATCGTCATTTTAAATAAAGAGGTGAAGAAGCAGCATTATATGGTCAGGTGGCCATAGATAAGTATTTTGTTTACCTATTTGTACAGTAGATTATTAAAAAAATTATCTTTGTTAAAACCACCAATATTTTAAGCTATGCAGCAAGATATAATTGAAATTAAAGATATTACCAAGTACTACCAGGTAGGAACCCAGGTTGTAAAAGCACTGCGAGGTGTTGATCTGAAAATACAAAAAGGAGAGTATGTGGCTATTATGGGACCTTCGGGTTCAGGTAAATCTACCCTCATGAATGTAATTGGGGCATTGGATACGCCAACCGGGGGAGATTATATTCTTAATGGAACCAATGTTAGTCAGCTTACCGACGATAAATTGGCAGAGATTAGAAACAAGGAGATTGGTTTTGTTTTTCAAACCTTTAATTTGCTGCCCAGATATACTGCACTTGAAAATGTAATGCTTCCATTAATTTATGCCGGTATAGCTAAAAATGAACGTTTAGAAAAAGCCAATGAGGTGGTTAAGAAGGTGGGCTTAGAAGATAGAGCAGCACATAAGCCTAATGAGTTATCGGGAGGTCAGCGTCAGCGAGTAGCTGTTGCCCGTGCTTTAATCAATAAACCTTCTATTATTTTGGCTGATGAGCCAACAGGTAATCTTGATTCGAAAACATCCGTTGATATTATGCGTTTGTTTGGAGATATTCATGCCATGGGGAATACCATTATTTTGGTAACCCATGAAGAAGATATTGCTCAGCATGCACATAGGATTATTCGTTTGCGCGATGGAAAAATAGAATCAGACAAGGTAAATGAGGATGTTTTGATGACACAAGAGGTCTAAAAATTTCAAACAAATATTCATTAAACCTGTTTCTTCTTTAAATTATAAAGGAGATTAGGCTTATATGAAGAAAAGTCAGGTATATACAAAAAGCGGAGACAGAGGGACAACCAGTTTAATTGGAGGGACACGTGTGCCTAAGAATCATTATCGATTAGAGGCATACGGTACCGTAGATGAATTAAATACATATATAGGTATGATTCGTTCGTATGAACTGGATGAGCGTAGTCAGAAGCAAATTATCGATATTCAAAATAAACTTTTTGTGATTGGGGCCTACCTGGCTACCGATGAAAATGTGACCGATTTAAGAGATAAACTTAAATGCGATGAAAGTTTAATTGAGGTTCTAGAGAAAGAAATGGATTGGATGGAAAGCCAATTGCCTCCCATGAAATATTTTGTGTTACCCGGAGGGCATCCCGGTGTAAGTTATTGTCATATAGCACGCACTGTTTGTCGTAGGGCTGAAAGGCGCATTTTATCTATGATGCAGGAGAATGAGATTAACCCCTGGGTTATAAAATATATCAATCGATTGTCAGATTATTTATTTGTTTTATCGCGCCATTTGTCAAAACATTATAATACAAATGAAATTCCTTGGGTTCCCGAGTTGTAGGTCTTTAGTTTTTTTTTATATTCGCAGAAATATAATGTAAGTATTTAACAAATTATAAAGTTTTAAAATTCAGGGTATGTATTGGACACTAGAATTAGCATCGAAATTAGAAGATGCGCCCTGGCCTGCATCTAAAGATGAATTGATTGATTTTGCAATTCGATCTGGGGCTCCATTAGAGGTTATTGAAAATCTTCAGGAAATAGAGGATGAAGGGGATGTTTACGAAAGTATAGAAGATATATGGCCGGATTATCCTAGTAAGGATGATTTTTTCTTTAATGAAGATGAGTATTAAACAGGGACATTAGGAAATCAGAAAACCCGCTTTAAATTGAATTTAAAGCGGGTTTTTTATTTATGATTGCAAGATACAAGATTGCCCTGCTGGTGCGCGATACGCTTCGCTGAACTGGGGCCATTGCATCCATTAATGTAGGAGAAACGAGAAAACTGGTTATTAAAACAGATTATTCACTATAAGTATCATCTAAATCGTATTCCGACCTGTCTTCACCTCTGTCAAAAGTTGGAAGTTCTTTCCAGAAAAATATATCCGTTTTATTTTTTGGTCTATATTCTTCCAGCCAGTAGAATCCTTTTAATTTAATATCTTCATCGGGTAAAATATGGGGAGGATTCATGTTGCCTGTTGGCGATACGTTCATATGTATTTTACTGACTTGTCTTTCTTTTAGGTAGATGGTCATGTTGCTGCATTCCGACCGGTTTACTCCGGTAATATGTTCGCCTTCTTTTACAAAGTATATGGATTGCGCATTGCCATCTACATCAATTTTGTAAATCTCGTTATTACGAACATAACCCGTCATCATTTTTCCTTTTATCTGGTTAAATTTTCCGGTATCCTGCTCCGAAATAATAAAGGACCTGTCTATTAAATCAACTTTATCCAATACTTCGTTTTTGGTGTACATTACAATCACATCGGCAGTTAATTGGTTGCCAACAGACCATAATATCGGATCGTAATAAAAAGTATTGGTGGTATCTCTGGAATCAAAAACCATTGAGTCGCATCTACCCTGAAGGTCTGTTCTAAAATATTGAACTTTTCTAAATGCTTTGATCAGCTTCTCCTGGCCGTCTTCAATAGGTACGGCTTTGAGCGTATCTGCGTGTAAAAAGAGCGTGTCGTTTTGATATATCTGCATCAATACAGCCTTTTGGGTGGCCAGAGCATCTTTGGTAATTTCATTGTAAAAGCCGTAATCACCGGTAATAATCATGTTATTGGTGGTGTCGTGAAGTTCCATGCTGTTGAATACTTCGCCAAAACCATTGGCTCTATTATAAAAGATTGTATCACCCTTTAATAATTGTTCGCCTTCTACATAGGCATTTTTTTTAAGTAATGCCAAATCGTTTAGCATGTCGTAGTATCCTTCTTCGGCATAAATGGTATTGCTGTCACTAACAATAAAAGTGGGTCCTTCAATGTTTGAAACCTTGGTTTCTGTATGATAGATCAATGTGTCCGAAAAAATGGTGTATTTAGGATTTACAGCCACAACGCTGTCTTTATAATGTGCCTGATCTGTGTCCGGGTAGTAATATCCGGTTTTACTGGTTAAAGTGTTTTCCTGGTTAACAATTTTACCGTTGTTAAAGTAATAGGCATAGTTGTTAACTCTGTCGTAATCTAAATAGTCGGTGGTTAAGATTACATCTTTATTAATCAGTTTAACATCGTTTCTTACTTTTGCCAGTCCTGTTTGGCTATCGTAATATAATTCTTTACCATACAGGTGGAGAGTGTCATTTTGTATGATATGCACATCGCCGGATGCATATATTTTTTTATCCAGAGTGTAATGATATGCAGTGTCGCAATACCCTATAGCAGTTTCGTGACTAAATTTAACGTTACCAAGCAGTAAGCGAACATCAGGACCATAAACATCTTCATCGGCAATCAATGAGTCGGCATGGTGTATGGTAAGTTGTTTTTGTGCAGAGCTGGTGTTGCCCCACGTTGAAACGATCCAAATAAGAATTGGAAAAATGCTTTTAATTATGCGCATCTTCAATGTTTAGCGAAGTGTTAAAATTAAATTGAAACAAAAGTAGCAGTAATACATAAATAACGAAAATATTAGCTTCAATAAAATGTTATTCAAGGTGAGTTTGTTTTAGTTTTTAATGTGGAAGATTGCAAAAGTTCTTTTCGTTTCAAATATATGGTGTCTGGCAAATGATTAACGGATGGTTTAAATTGCAAAAAGGTTTCAACATAATCATTGGCTGCAATTATTAGCGTTAATTTATAACCTTTGTCAAAATTTAGTTGAAAATTTCCCAGGCTATCTGTAGTAGTATTTACTGTATGTGTTGCTGACTGATCTATGTTTTGCTGGTAAAGACAAAAAGATTGTACCGATGAATGAGCAATGGGGTAATTGTTATGCTCATCAACAATTACCCCATTGTAAGAAATATTATATGTTTCTCTGGCGCATGATGCCAAAAAAATAATAGTTAAACCGATAAATAAAGCTGTATTTTTATTTGAGATTCCCATCCTTTCATCCTCCAAATACCCATCCCAAAATAGCTAAATTTATTATTTAATCCAATTTTTGAAATTAAAATTACAGTCAGCCCACTCTTCGTGAATGGTGATGTAAGTATCTAATTGTTTTTCTTTAATCCAGTCATTTATAGCGTCCTGACGCTTTTGTTCAGTCATTATATTTTGAACAAGCTGGTAGTCATCCTTAAGGTTGGCTCTGTGTGGCTCTATCTTTCTTTTTTGTTTGATGATCACAAACACATCATGGCCTTTATCATCCTTAATACTAAAAGGTTTTGATACCTCCCCAACATTAAGCTTTTGCAACTGTTTAGCTAAGGCTGGTTGCTGAATGGCTGATAACTCAAAGTTAGAAGACTGAGAGCGCATGTTAACCATTAAACCACCATTGTTGCGGGTATCTTTATCCATTGAAAAATGCAGAGCTGCTTCTTCAAAGCTTAGTTTTTCATCATCAATGAGTTCAGTGATGGAGTCTAGTCTGGCTATTGCATTTTTGTTGGCTTCCGGCGAAACTTTTGGTTTAAGAAGGATGTGTTTTACATTAATTCTTTCTCCTTTTCTATCGACCAGTTGAATGATGTGGAAACCAAATTCTGTTTCTACAATTTTAGAAACCTTGTTTTTCTCCTGCATGTTAAAGGCAACATTGGCAAACTCAGGAACAAATGTTCCTCTGGTACTCCATCCTAAGTCACCACCACTTGTAGCACTACCCGGATCTTCAGAATATAAAACGGCTAGTGTAGCAAAGTCTCTTCCTTCAGCTACCTGCTTTTGAAAATCTCTTAACTGCGCTTTAACACGGTCAATTTCTTCCTGTTCGATTTTTGGGTAGACGGCAATTTTTTGAATTTCGTATTGAACAGGCACCATAGGTAAACTGTCACTTGGTGTTTTACGATAGTATGCTCTTACCTGCGATGGTGTCGGGCTTATATTTTCGGTGATGCTGCGTTGCATCGATTCGGTCATCATTTGATCTCTAACGACCGTCATTTGTTCCTTTTTGATTTGTAAGACAGATTTGTTAAACCACTCTTCCAGTTTTTCTCTGCCTCCGGCGCGATTAATAAATTCGTTCATTCTGCGATCAACTTCGTTAATCACATTGTTTTCGCTAATTTCCACACTGTCGAGAACAGCCTGGTTTAGCATAAGTTTTTGAATCAATTGCTGCTCAAACAGTTTACATTTTAAGTCTCCTTTTGCCGAAACTCCTTGCATTACCGCTTGTTGGTACTGGTACTCAACATCTGATTTTAAAATGGCATTGTCACCTACTACAGCAATAACCTCGTCAATAACATTTGTTTGACTCAGCCCGGGGATGCTGATAAGAGAAAAGGCGAATATGGTTGCAATTAGGATTGTTTTTGTTTTATGCATTTGATTTTTTTTATGGCAAATTTAATAGAATTTTATAACTTTTTGTTTTAAGCCTTCGTTGTATAGTTCTTCCTCTAAATTTCTTATGAATTCAATTCGTTTTTTGTTGAGCAATATTGCTTTAATCTTATCCTCTACATAGTGTAAAGGTGCTGTTTCATTAGCATAGTGGTAGTCTCTTATAGAAACCATGTAATGTGACAGGCTGTCCTTTGTTTCAAAGGTTTTGTTGTGTTTTAAAAAAATAGCTCTGTCAGGTATAGGTGTTGGAAGTAATTCTGAAATATCACTCACCGGTACCCATTTTTCAGTAAAATCATCAAATTTTTGAGCGTTTTGATAACAGTATTCTTCAAGTTTAATGAAGTCTTCAGGATCTTCTGATTTATACCATTTTTTTACCTGATTTAAGTTTGGTGAAGATAATGGTATCTGAATAAAAACTCCTTGTATGATATCTTTATCCAACTTAAAATTTTCACTCATGTTATTGTAATACTCTTCAATTTCATTTAAAGTAATGAGGGGAGAGTATTTTTGTAAAAGAAGCTTTTGTTGATATTTATGAATCAACAGCGAAGCACGATAGTTCTCCAGAATCTGCTCAACATCCTTTTCTTCGGGTGTTAGGTTTAGCTCTGCTTTACGCAGCAGTAATTCTGATTTTATCCAACGATTTATGTAGTTCTGACAGAAAGCCATACTGTCATTTTTGCTTAAATTATTAGGTATGGCTATTTTCAGCTCTGCCTGAGTAAGCGTTTTACCATCCACTTCTGCTAGCACAATAGTTGCATCGTTATTAGATACATTGTTGCAGGCAAATAAATAGAATGCCAGTGATAGCAGAGTGATTATTTTGGATGATTTAAACATTATTTCTTTTCTTTCTTTGAATATTTTAAAGCTTTGGTGTTCACAACAGGATTGTATTTGCTTTTTAGTTCGTTAATCCATCTTTCTTCTATCTCAGATTGATAGTCGGCAATTACCTGTCCCCTGGTTTCTTCAAGGTTTTTAGGTTCTTTAGGAATGATTGTACCTACAGTCCATGCATACTTGTAATCATCAAGCGTTTTACCTTCTGATTTTTTAATTTTCCAGATTTGTTTATCGATGGCTTTGTATTCTCCTTGTTCAAAAACACTTTCTAATACTTTAATAGCTTTAGAGTCTTTGTTGAAAATTTGTTTTAATGAATCACCTGAGATTTCAGCATTGGCCTTAAGAAGTTTTTTTACTTCTTTAATAGTTTTGCTATCGTTCGACAATATAAGTTTACCATCAAGTTTTTCCGGATAGAAGTAATCTCCTTTATTGGCTTCGTAGTGATTTGCGATGCCAAGGCTATCGTCCATTGCTTTATTCCAAATTTCTTTTTGGCTTATTTCAAAGATAAGCAGACCATCATGGTACTCGTTTAATAAATATTTATAATCAGGATATTTATCTTCCAGCTTTGTTTTTTCATAGTCAATAATTTTATCTTCAATGTAAGTATCAATTGACTGATCGATTAATGTAGCTCTTTTTTGCTTAGTGAATTGTTTGTTTTCTTTTAAACTGGCTATGAAATCTGTAGTCTTAATTTTTAAGCCATCGAGTGTTGCAATGTCACTGTTGGTATTAGCCAGCGTGTTGAAAAAATCTTCGTTGGATAAAGCAGTGTTTCCCGCAGTTGTTTTAATTAACTCTGTTTGTTCCGAATTTTCTGTGTAATTGTATTCTTTTTTTAATCTTTCAATCACAGCTTTCTTACCTTGAAAAGCACGTTCGTCTTTTGAAATTCTATTGGTAATTTCTTCTTCCATTTCTTCAAAAGATTTTACACCTCTCTTGTCAAGAAATTTTATAATATGAAATCCGTAAGGAGTTCTGATAACCTCAGAAATATTGTTAACGCTGTCCAATTTAAATGCAGGTTCACTGTATTCAGGAATCATACGCCCACTGCCAAACCAGGCCAGCTCACCATTTCTGTTGGCGCTGTTTCTGTCTTCAGAATATTTAGCTGCCAATTCGCCAAAGTCTTCACCATCTAGAACCAACTGGTATACCGAGTCAATCTTTGCTTTTTTGGCAGCAACAACTTCAGCTGAAGAGTTGGCCGGGAAAATCTGCATAATATGAGCTGTTAATAACTCTCCTCTGTTTTCTCTTTTGTTGTGCACCTTAATAATGTGATAACCAAAAGATGTTCTGGTAATTGTTGAAACTTCTCCAACGGGAGTGTTGTAAGCTGCTGATTCAAACGGGTAAACCATCATGAATCCACTAAAATATCCTAGTTTTCCCTGGTTCTTCTTAGCAGAAGGATCTTCAGAATATTGAAGTGCAAGTTTATTAAAATCTTCACCTTCCTTATGTCTTTCTAAAATAGAGCTAATCTTTTCGTAAGCCTTCAGCGTATCTTCCGGTGTAGGAGATGGGTTTAATCTGATTAATATATGACTGGCTTCTACTTCGTGTGTAATTCTGTTGTAAGCTTCTTTAATTAACTTGTCTGTGACTGATTTATCTGACAAATATGGTTTAGCCAATTCATTTTTATAGTAGTTATACTCTTTTATAAAAGAAGGGATAGTGTCTAATCCTAATGCCTTAGCTTCTGTTACTTTTAGCTTGTAATTAACAAACAAATCAATGTATTCTTTTTTTGACTTTGGCTCTTCGGAAAAGTTGTTGTTTTTGTTGTATATAAAGTCAAATTCCTCTACAGAATAAGACTCGTCGCCTATGGAAACTAAAGAGTGTGTAGATTGTGCAATTGAGTTGATAGTTGTGATTCCTGCAACTAATAGAAATAGAAGTTTGGTACGTATCATCATAAAATTATTTCTAATTATTTTTCGTTTAAATTAAGTTATTTAGATAAACAGAAATAGTACAATTATATTGTGATTAATGTACATTATTTGGGGTGCTAAAGAAAACAAAAAAGCCCGAAAAACAAAAGTTTACGGGCTTTATAATTTTATATTATAACCTATTATCTGGAGTAGTTTGGAGCCTCTCTGGTAATAGTAATGTCATGTGGATGATTTTCCTGAACACCTGCATTAGTAATGCGTGTAAATTCAGCTTTGTGAAGCCCTGCTACAGTAGATGCACCACAGTATCCCATACCTGCTCTTAAACCTCCGATTAACTGGTAGATAACCTCGTTTAAAGTTCCTTTGTAAGGAACGCGTCC
This sequence comes from Labilibacter sediminis, assembly GCF_005877885.1. Classification (GTDB taxonomy): domain Bacteria; phylum Bacteroidota; class Bacteroidia; order Bacteroidales; family Marinilabiliaceae; genus Saccharicrinis; species Saccharicrinis sediminis. The sequence continues at coordinate 118,551 of NZ_VCHY01000007.1, read as the reverse complement.
AGAGATACCTTCCGGTACTAATTTGCTGATGTCATCTTCAACATCCTGAAAGTAACGATCTTTGGAACCTTGTTGCATGGCTTCAACAGAGCCCATGCCACGATAAGTTTTAAATTTACGTCCGTTATAAATGATTGTTTCGCCAGGAGACTCTTCAACACCGGCAAATAAAGACCCTGCCATGATGCTGCTTCCACCGGCAGCTAAAGCCTTAACAATGTCTCCTGAGTAACGGATTCCACCGTCAGCAATAACAGGCACACCGTGCTTACTGGCTTCTTGTGCTACGTCGTAAATAGCAGATAGTTGAGGCATACCAACACCTGCAATAATACGGGTTGTGCAAATAGATCCCGGACCAATTCCTACTTTTAATGCATCAGCACCAGCTTCGATTAGGTCTTTTGCTGCAGCAGCTGTAGCAATGTTACCTACAACAATCTCTAACTTAGGATATTTGCTTTTTGTTTGCTTTAATGTTTCTATTACACCGTGGCTGTGACCGTGTGCAGTATCAATAACGATAGCATCAACACCGGCTTCAACAAGGGCTTCAATTCTTTCGAATGTATTGTGTGTTACACCAACGCCGGCAGCAACTCTTAAGCGACCCATCTCATCTTTACAGGCAAGCGGCTTATCTTTTGCTTTGGTAATATCTTTATAGGTTAATAAACCAATTAGTTTATTGTCTTTATCTACAACAGGTAATTTTTCAATCTTGTGCTTCTGAAGAATTTCAGCAGCTAAAGGTAAATCTGTTGTTTGATTGGTGGTGATTAAGTTCTTGGATGTCATTACATTAACAATAGCTTTGTTCATGTCTGACTGAAATCTAAGATCTCTGTTTGTTACTATACCAACCAAATATCCAAAATCATCCACAACCGGAATACCACCAATTTTATACTCTTTCATTAAGGCAAGAGCATCACCAACATTTTTATCTTTTTTGATAGTGATTGGATCGTAAATCATTCCATTTTCAGCACGCTTAACCACCTGAACTTTTTTAGCTTGTTGTTCGATGGTCATGTTTTTATGGATTACGCCAATTCCTCCCTCTCTGGCAATGGCAATGGCCAATCTTTCTTCTGTTACGGTATCCATAGCCGCAGAAACGATAGGCGTATTGATTGTGATGTTGCGAGTGAACTTTGAAGCCAAACTTACATCGCGAGGCAATACTTGTGAATATGCCGGAACCAATAATACATCATCGAATGTTAAGCCGTCTGATGTTACTTTATCTTCTAAAAATGACATGATATAGATGATTTTTTTTGATTAGAAAATTTTGGCAAAATTACTAAAATATATGATACAGCAAGTGTGTTTAAGGTTTTTTAATAGTATGAAAAGATTGATTTTTGTCAGTGATTTTATTGCTGTCTTTAAATCAGGAGTAAAGTAACCTCAATTCGATTAATATTTACAGGCTCAGATTTTAGTAAATGATTGATATACAATATGGATTATAGAAGCATAGTCAGCTATGCTTTCACAAATCTTCCTTGAAACTCATTATCTATAAGCGGTCTGAGTCATAAATTTTATGTTTAACCCGCAATTTGCCCTTAGAAAACCTATTACGTAATGAAACTACTGCCAATCAAGGCGTAAATTAACTTGTTTCAATTCACCATAGCGGTGCTATGAATCGTCTCAACAAGTCCTTGATTGTTTGCACTTTCATTCCTCATTACGATATTCTAACACATAATCCGGGTTGAAATGAGGTTAGTATATTGTATTAAAATACAAAAGCACCTCGTATGAAGTGCTTTTGTTATTTGATTAATGTGTTTTGTTTATTGATTTAGCAATGCTTCTATTTGCTCCTTGTCGTTGATGTTAGGGAACTTTTGAAGAATTGTTTTTGCTGTGTTTTTTGTTTTGGCCTTCTGGTTGTGCTTAACATGCAGGTTTAGTAATGCGATATAAAAACTTTCAGAATCAGGCTCTACATTCAGCGCTTTATTTAAATATTTTTCTGCTTCGGAAGGTTTCTCGTAAAAATCGTACATCATTGCGATGTTGTACAGTATACGTGTATTTCCAGGAGCCAGCTCTGATGCTTTTAAAAGATATTTCAAAGATTCGTCGTATCTCTTTTGTTCCGATAAATACAAAGCGTAGGTAAATGTGGTATTACCATCTTTAGGATTGTGTTTTAAATAATCCTTTAGCAATAGTTCTGTTTTTTTATACTCACCCTGGCTGTTGTATAACAAAGCAAGGTTTATTTTAATGGCATGAAGCTCTTCATCCTGCTTTAAAGCTTTTTTATAAAACTCTTCTGCTTTTTTAATTTGCTTATCGTTGTAATAAAAATTAGCCAGATTAAACTTTCCTGTTGGGAAATCGGAACTGTACTCAAGAGCTTCCCGGTATTCGTTTTTAATTTTCTTAAGCTGTTTGCGGTATTTAGCCGGAATCTGATCCTGATTAATAGCGTTTAATTTAGTAGCACACTCAATTCTAATAGCCTTAGTTTGATCATTTATCATACCAAGAACCATATTTAATGATTTTTCATCATCAATCTGAAGATTCTGAAGAGCATTGTATCTGATGTGACCATTAAAGCTGGTAAGTGCTTCATAAAGCACATCCTTACTCTTGGTCTGATAATGCATTCCCAATAATCTGATGGCTGTAGCTCTAATAATTTCAGGATAAACTTCGTCTTTGTATATATGAACCAGTTGTTCATACCCTTCCTGGCTTCCGCTTTCTGCTTCTTTAAAAGCAGTACCATATTGTGCAGGTCTTCCTATTCCATGCCATTTGTTGACATAGTCAATAGCCCAGTCTACAGATTCATTGGCGTGACATTGATTACATGCATTTGGCGTGCCTAGTTCTTTGGTTAAGTCAGGTCTTGGTATACGGAAGCTATGATCATTTCTGTAATCAACACCCATGTAAAACTGAGCCGGAGCATGACAATTAATACATCTTGTTCCTTCGCCTACTTCAAACCTCACGCCATCGTCAGCAATAACAGCTTCTCCTTCTTCTCCGGCTGATTTGTGAAACGTATGTTGGTAAGTATCGTAATCATCAGCTCTGTGACATTGTGTGCATAACCTGTTGTCTTCAAACAAACGTTTTGTGCTGTGTACATTATGGCAATCATTACATTGTACATCGCGCATGTACATTTTGCTCTGAGTAAATGAACCATATACATAATCCTCATCAAGTATTTGTCCGTCGATATGATAATCTTCACCATTGGGTAAATTAGGAATGGTATGGTTGTATATATCAGCACTGTGTTTAAAGTCAGAAACAGAACCTCTGCGTGTATGGCAGCGAACACAAAGATCTACGTACTCTTTGTTGTCAATGCCGCTGGTTTTAACCACTAAGCCCATGTTGTTATTGTCATCGCGTGCATATTCTGCTTTGGCAGCCCATTCAAGGTGTTTTGAGGCTGGTCCGTGACAAGCTTCACAACTTACATCAATCTCGCTCCAGGTGGTATGATAGGTGTCTGTTTCAACATCGTAACCTTTAATCAGGTTTGTTGAATGGCAATCGGCACACATACCATTCCAGTTTTGTGCCTGGTTGGTCCAGTGAAGCCAGTTGGTGTGTTCAATGATTTCATCGGGATAAACAGCGGTAGCCATATGGTACCATTTGTTATCTTTTGAATCCCATGTTAAAGGCAGAGTTTGTAATCGTCCTCTGTCAAACTCAACCAAATATTGTTGCAGAGGGTAGTAACCAAAAGTGTACTTTATTTCATATTCTTCTAATTCTCCGGATTCTCCATCGGTAAGCGCAAAGAAACGACCATCACGTTTGTATAGTTTATGTGTCATTCCGTTGTATTCAATGGACTGGTTGTTGAAATCGCCTAATACGGTGGAATCATTAGCGTGTTCCATAGCTTTATCATGGTCAGAGCCTTTCCAATCGTTATATTCATTTAAATGACATTCGATACAGGTTTCCTTACCAACGTATTGAGCTTCGTTACTTGCGTCTGCCAAATTATTACTACCATAAGTTCGCATAAAAAGGTATAGCGGAATGGTAACAATGGCTACCATCATGGCTATGAAGCTTATTCGTTCTATTTTTTTTTGATTCTCCATTATGCGTACGTTAACTGCGATTTATTAAATTCTTTGCGCTTAACAGCTTTATTGGTATCGATGAAAATTTCCCCGTTTTCTATCGTGATAGGGAATGTGTCAAGTGGTCTTGTCGCCGGGGCGGATAGTACTTCGCCATATTTATTAAACTGCGAAGCATGACAAGGGCAGTTGAATCCACCTGTTTTTATATTGTTATTTACCACACAGCCTAAATGTGTACATTTTATCGACATGGCTAAAAAGCCGCCATCATCATATCTTTTAAGAAAAAAATGACCGGTTAAAAAAGGATAGGTTTTGTTTGTTTCAAAAGAATCCGCCTTTCCTGCGTTAAATAATTCCTTTTTGCCGGAAGAGTTATCTGATTTACTAATTCCTTCTTTTATCAGAAAAAATGCTTCAATGGAGGCTATGGCAACTATAAGTCGTTTTATGAATTTTCGTCTGTTAAACTTCATGGTGTGATAAACAATCTGTGTTTTTAAAAAATTAATAACATTCCTTCACCTCTTAATAAAAGCGAAACTAACATCATGCAGATGTAAGATGATAGTATGATTGTTGTAATGGCCATAAATAACTCTGTTACTTGTGCCATATGTTTTTTTCGCCAATATAGAAGTGCTCCTGTTACAGGCGCAACATATAAAATAAAGGGAATTAAACCTGTAGATAACCAGCTGTGCCAGCCGGATAACCATATGTCGAAATGTAGGAAGTGTTCTAACAGATAAATTAAGATAAAGGTAAATACGAAAGAAAGGGTAGCTGATTGTACAACTACTCTTTTGCCTTTGTTAGAATTAAACCAAACACCAATATTTAAATTAGTATATCTGAAATAAGGTAGTGCAAAAAAGTAAATACCTGCTGCCAGAGGTATGATAACAGCACTAAAAACAGGGTGCAGGTGAAGTAATAATTCCTGAGCGCCCAGGAAATACCATGGGGCCTTACTTGGATTTGGACTATTGTGGGGGTTGGCTTGTTCCAGTAAGGGAGCTGTAATAACTGCTGCCAATACAAACAATACTGCCACTACAATAGCTGTAGTCATAACTTCTTTCCATACAAGGTTCGGAAATACCTTAACTTTAACCTTCTCTTCTTGCTGAGGTAAGGCAACTCCACCTGCTTTTCGTACCAGCCAAAAATGAATTCCCATTAGTACAATAAAAAGTATAGGTAAGATGCCTGTATGTAGAGAATAAAAATTCAATAATGTATTGCCATTTACTTCAGTTCCACCTCTTACTGTATTGGCAAAGGAATGCCCGATAAGCGGGATGTATTCAATGATTTGTGTAATGACAGTAACGGCCCAGTATGCAAGCTGATCCCAGGGTAACAGGTATCCTGTGAAGCTGGCGGCAAATACCATCAGCATCATGATCAATCCGTAAATCCAGTTCTCAGCTCTTTTTTTAAATATTGATTGAGAATAGTAAACTCTTATCAGGTGTAAAAATGAAATGATAATCATAGACACCGCAGAAAGGTAATGCAGGCTTCGGATAAACTTACCAAATATTGATTTGTTTTCAAGTGCCAGTATGGAATCATATGCATCAGCTACAGTTGGGACATATGAAAAGCGTAAGAGTAAACCAGTCAGACATAAAATAACAAATAATAAGGCGCTAATTCCGCCTAGCCCAAAAGTTCTTGTGAATTTTATTGCACGCACATCAATTCGCTGTGGGTGTAAGTGTAGTAAGAATTTTTCAATTGTTGAAGGGGTTCTCTTATCTGATTCTTTATTTGCCATTACAAATTCTCTGAGGTTTTCATTGATTTATGCAAAGAAAGATAAAAAGCTTTGAATCTGAAAATAGAATGGTGTTGTGTATACCGCAATAACTGTTATTGCAATGTTAAAAAATGCCAATTATCTTATTTGAGTCTAATCTTCTGATGTCGAATTAAAAAGGTTCAAGTTTAAAATAGCGTTGTTGTTATATAAGCCTGAAAGGCTTTAATATCATTAGCCCAGGGCCAGGGTTTCAACCCTGGGTGCAGTATGTAGGATTTAATCGTCGCATAGAAAAAGTTGGTTGAGAATGAATTGTTTATATGCGACGAATTATAAATACATCTACAAATGACAACGCAATGATAAACTATAGTCATTAAAAAATAGATGATTCTGTTTGGGTGGTAAACATTTCTAAGAAACGCATACCTCGATAGGAATTTCCTTTCTTGTTTAGTTTTGGACTCCAGACAGCAATGCTGTATTTGTCCGGAAAAATGGCAATGATTCCACCACCAACACCACTCTTTCCGGGAAGACCAACTTTAAAAGAAAATTCACCTGATTCATCATAAAAACCACAGGTTTGCATCAGCGCATTTATTCTTTTGGCCTGACTCATATTTAAAATGCGACCGTTGGTTGATGTTCTGAAGTTGTCATCAGCCAAAAATAAAAATGTTTTGGACAATTCTTGGCAAGTCATTTCAAGTGAGCACATGGTAAAATAAAAGTCCAAAACTTCATCAGGAGAGTTTTTTAAGTTTCCAAACGATTTAATGAAATTACAGATGGCAATATTTCTGTATCCAACTTCTTTTTCTGATTCAGCGATGCCTGGATTGTAGTTAATATTGTTGCTATTGGTTATTTCTCGTATGAAGTTTAAATAGTACTCTTTAGGGTTACTGAATTCGCTTACGAGCAGGTCGCAAATAACCAATGCGCCAGCGTTAATAAACGGATTACGGGGTATACCTTTATCCGATTCTAATTGAACCAGAGAGTTAAACGGGCTACCGGAAGGTTCAACTCCTACGCGTTTCCAAATTTCACTGCCCCATATTTTGTAAGCCAAACACAAGGATAGTACTTTTGAGATACTTTGTATGGAAAATTTAGTATATCGATCCCCAATGCCAAATTCCTGATGGCCTATGGTTGACATATGTACACCAAAAGCATCTTGATTTACAGTAGCTAGTTGCGGTATGTAGGTGGCGGCTTCTCCTGCATTATCCTCCTGGATGATGCTCTTGTAAATGTTAGTGATGATTTGTTGGTATGGCATGGGAACACTGTTTTGTAGGTAAACAATGCCCTTGCCAATATCTGGCAAGGGAACAGTTAATAAGTTTACATGCTAATTAATTTCTTCGTTGAAAATGAGTAGTTTTTCAGCATCCTGCTGGAATCGTGCAAGTAAATCTTTTGAGAAAGAATTGATTATTTTGGATTCTTTTTCGCTAACACCCTCTGCTGCGTTGGCAATTACTTTCATAGCTGTAATAAATTCGAGGTATTGAGGGGCTGGTCCGTAGCTGTGGCAAAAGTTAATTACTTTGTTGTACATTTCTTCAACGGTAGAGTCGTTGTTTTCTTCAAATTCAAACGACCAAATAATTTCAGATCCAGCACTATGGTTTTTAAGCATTTTTCTTAAAGCTTCCTTTTCTTCTTTTTGTATTACTCCATCTGCTTTAGCTACAGCATAAAGTAATTCACCCATTACCTCGTAAAGTTTTTCTATTGGTTTCATTTGTGTGTTTTATACGGTTAGATAATCTATTTATTTTTTAGCCAGAGCTAATGTTAATCCTAATATTGAAAGTACGCCGACTTTGCTCCATCTGGTAATTGACCAAAATCGTGAACTGCTTAAGGTTGAGCTTAGTTTACCTGATAAAATGGATAAGGTGCCAAAAATGAGCATGGCTTGTAACATGAATATGATGCCCAAAATAATCATTTGATAGGTATAGAGGAATCCTTCTTTAGAAATAAATTGTGGCAAAAAAGCAATGAAAAATAATGATACTTTTGGATTTAAGATGTTCATAAAAAAGCCTTTTTGTACCAGTTTTAAGAAACTAGTTTCTGCTTTGTTATTTTCTGCCTTAATGTGAATGCCAGGTTGCTTGTCTTTAGTGGCTTGTATCGCCAGGTAAAAAAGATATGCAGCTCCCAGGTATTTGATGATTGAAAAGGCGGTTGCCGATTTTTGTATGATGAAAGAAACTCCTGTTGCAGCTGCCAGGGTGTGTATTAGTATTCCGGAAACCAATCCCATAGAGATGGCAATGCCGTTTTTGTGCCCTTTGGTTATGCTTTCAGTTAAAACAAAAATGTTGTCAGGACCAGGCATGATGGTGAGTAATACTGAAGCACCGATAAAGGAAAGTATAAGTTCGAGTTCCATTTTGTATCTTTTAAATATGGATTATAGCATCCTCGCAAATATAAATAATTGTTGAGGAATTTAATATGATGAATGTGTTTAAAAGGATTTGCCAGCCAGATGTTGCTTTGCACAGAAACGTGCAATATTAGCTTATTTCAGTTATCTTCACGCTCATATTATAAACAAATTCTCTTGGATAAATATTTACAAATACTTAAGCAATATTGGGGTTATGATGGATTTAGATCCATGCAGGATCAAATTGTACATTCCATTGGAGAGGGAAAAGATACCTTGGGCTTGATGCCAACCGGTGGAGGTAAGTCTATTACGTTTCAGGTACCCGCTTTAACCAAAGAGGGTGTGTGTATTGTGGTAACTCCGTTGGTAGCTTTAATGAAAGATCAGGTTGCCAACCTACGAAATAAAGGAATTAAAGCAGTGGCTGTGTATTCCGGATTATCTCGCGAGGAAATAAATATTGCTTACGATAATTGTGTTTTTGGCGATTATAAGTTCTTGTATCTTTCTCCCGAAAGGCTATCTACTCCTTTGTTTCTTGAGAAGATGGCTTATTTTAAGGTGAGTATGATTGTGGTGGATGAGGCGCATTGTATTAGTCAATGGGGTTATGATTTTAGGCCATCTTACCTTAAAATTGCTGATCTGAGAAAGGAATTGCCTGATGTGCCTGTTTTAGCGCTTACCGCAACAGCAACATCCCAAATTGTTGAGGATATTCAGGAGCGTTTGTTGTTTGAGAAAAAGAATGTAGTAAAAAAGAGTTTTGAAAGAGATAATCTAGCCTACATAGTTCGGCATACCGATGATAAATTAAATCAACTTCTAAAAATTATAAAGTCTATAGATGGTTGTACGGTGGTATTTGTTCGTAACCGCAAAAAAACAAAAGAATATGCTGTTTGGTTACATGAGCAGGGAATAAGTACTCATAATTACCATGCCGGCTTAACCCATGATTCAAAAGATAAAAGGCAACAGGATTGGATGGAAGACAGGGTGCAGGTAATGGTGTGTACCAATGCTTTTGGAATGGGTATTGACAAGCCGGATGTGCGGTTGGTAGTGCATATGGATGCGCCGGATTCTTTAGAGGCTTATTTTCAGGAAGCAGGTAGAGCCGGGCGTGATGGAAAGAAAGCGTATGCTGTATTGCTGTGGTCGGCTGCAGATAAAATACGGCTTAAAAGAAATGTAACGGTTTCATTTCCTGAAAAGAAGGATATTTATAGGGTTTATAATGCTTTGGGTAATTTTTTTCAGCTTGCATCGGGGCACGGTGCAGAGTTGGTGTATGATTTTGATATGGTGCAGTTTTGTAGAGCCTATGGTTTTAATTTGTTAACCGTGTTTAATAGTTTAAAAATTCTTCAGCGTGCTGAATATATTGAGTATAGTGAGGAGAGTGATATTCCTTCTCGCGTTCATTTTATAGCGCAAAAAAATGAGTTATATAATTTTCAGGTTCGAAATGAGCATTTCGATGCTTTTATAAAATTATTGCTGCGTTCATATACTGGTTTTTTTACAGAATATGTGGTTATTCAGGAGCAGGTTTTAGCTAAGCGAGCAAATACAATGGTTGATGTAATTTTTAAATACCTGAATAAGCTAAACCAGTTAAAAATTATCCACTATATACCTCAAAAAAGAACTCCGCTAATTCAGTACATAAAACCTCGGGAAGAGGAGCGTTATATGAAGTTGCCACATGAAGTATATCGAGACAGAAAGGTTCAATATGAGGAAAGGGTGAAGGCAGTTGTTGATTATTGCGAATACACTCACGTTTGTCGAAGCCGGTTTTTACTGGGGTATTTTGGTCAGAAAAATACTAGAGATTGCGGACAGTGCGATGTTTGTATCGACAAAAAGAAGCGCGGGTTAAGTGATGATCAGGCTGATAAAGTAGAGCAAACACTTATAAATATCCTATCTGTGCCTAAAAGTTTTGATGAAATAGAAGATGAAATGAAGATGGCTGAGAAGGAATGGGTTGATGTATTTAACTGGTTGGCCGATAATCAGGTGATCATTGAAAATGAAAATGGGCAGTGGCAGGCAAGGTAGTATGTCTTAAATACATGTGTTGGTGATTAATTGTTGCTTTGGTTAATGATACGTTTTTGGGAGTGCTTGATTTTAGTGAAAAACCAATAGCTTTCAATCAGTTTCCATTTAATTTGTTAATTTTGCCAATTGTTTCTGATCGTTTTGTATAAAAAACAATTGCAGAAGGTCAGATAGCTTAGCTGATGTAAATATCAGAATTTAAAATTCTGGTGTTCTTGTTGTTTAGAGATGAAGATATAGAATGGAAGAAGAATTAAATCAAATAGTATACTCTAAGAATGTATTGGAATTTGTAACTGTTGGTAACGAATACTGTAATCAGCTCGAAAATGCGCAGGATATGTCTGCAAAGGAAATATTTACTGTAGTTGTGCGTATTTTACCACTTTTATACATTAAAGCAGTAGTGCTTCAAAAGCCAGAATTTGTGCTTGAGGAGAGCATCGAAAAAACGGTTAAAGAAGAAGATTATATTAGAATTCAACACACTTTGCTTAATAAATTTGGTCAATATGACGATTTCTTGGAAGTGTTTGTGCCAAATAATGAACAGGATCATGGCGATGTAGCCAGCAGTATATCCGAAAATTTAACAGATATATATCAGGATGTAAAAGATTTCTTATTTGCCTATCGTATTGGTGTTTCAGAAATCATGAATGATGCATTGGGTGAGGTGATTAACAGTTTTGAACTGTATTGGGGACAAAAGCTTGTTAACGTTTTAAGAGCGTGTCATCATGTATTATATAGTGGTAATCCTATCACTGAAGATGATGATTTTAACAATGATGAGGAGATGGGGTCCGGAAAGAGTAACAACTGGTTTAATAAATTCCAGGACCAATGGAACGAAGGTGAAGATAACTGAAAAAAGAAGGATTTTGATTAAAAACAAAATAAGTAACGAAGTTTTAAATGAATTACCCTTACAGCATTACAATGGAGAAATAGTTGTAGTAGATGATGCAAAGGGTGTTTTAAAGGTGATACAGGAGATTGATGGCGCTAAGGTGTTAGGTTTTGATACAGAAACACGACCTTCATTTAAAAAAGGTAAAACAAATCAAATATCTCTTATTCAGCTTACAACAGAAGAATCTACATATTTAATCAGACTTAATAAAACAGGTCTTACAGAGGAGTTAAAGGATTTGTTAAGCAGTGAGTCTGTTTTAAAAGTGGGAGTAGGTATACGAGATGATATAAAAGGTCTGAAGAAACTGGGGGAGTTTATACCTGAAGGGTTTGTTGAACTGCAAACTATGGCCACAGACAAAGGATTAAAAGATTTTTCGCTTAAAAAACTAGCAGGTATACTCCTCGAATTCAGGGTCTCAAAACGACAAAGGTTATCAAACTGGGAAGCCGAAGAGTTATCCCAGGGGCAACTTGTTTATGCTGCGACGGATTCGTGGGTAGCGCTTGAAATATTCAAAAAATTATCCGATCTCGATCCCGATAAGATAATTGATGTAGAGGCTTTAAATGCAGATGCCAAGTTGTAATTGTTACTATTCTTTCAAAAATAAATAAACTATCAATGTCATATACAAAAGTAGTTCTCAAGTCAGGTAAAGATCAGTCGTTAAGAAGATTTCATCCATGGGTTTTTAGTGGAGCCATTAAAAAAATATACGGACAACCTAATGAAGGAGATATCGTTGAGGTATACGATAATAAAGATGAGTTTTTAGGATTAGGCCATTATCAAATTGGCTCAATATCAATCCGTATTGTTTCGTTTAAGCAAGTTGAGGTTAACTATGAGTTTTGGGAGGAAAAAATTAAAGGAGCCTATCAACTACGTAAGGATCAGGGATTAATTGATGATCCGGATACAGATGCTTATCGCTTAATTCATGCCGAAGGAGATAATATGCCTGGTCTTATTATTGATATGTATGGCGATGCTGCAGTGGTTCAAATGCATTCAGTCGGGATGTATTTAATCAAAGATCAGATTGATGAGATTCTTAAAAAAATATATGGAGAGGAGCTAAAGGCTATTTATAATAAGTCGGAAAGTACCCTGCCATACAAAGCCAAAATAGAGCCGGAAAACGGATATACTTTTGGTAAGTCCGAAACCAGAATTGCCATTGAAAACGGATTGAAGTTTAGAGTTGATTGGGAAAAAGGGCAAAAAACAGGCTTCTTTGTAGATCAGCGAAATAACAGGGCTTTACTGGAGGAGTACAGTAAAGGAAAATCAGTGTTAAATATGTTCTGTTATACTGGTGGCTTCTCGTTTTATGCCATGCGGGGCGGAGCCAAAGAAGTTCATTCTGTAGATAGTTCAGAGCGTGCCATAGAGCTAACCAAGGAAAATGTTGAATTAAATTTTCCCGGAGATCCTCGTCACGACGCATTTGCTGTGGATGCTTTTAAATATTTAGATGATATTAAAGACAAGTACGATTTAATAATCCTTGATCCACCAGCGTTTGCAAAACACAACAATGTTTTAAGTAATGCATTGCAAGGATATAAAAAACTCAATGCAAAAGCTTTTCAGCAAATTAAGCCGGGAGGTATAATTTTTACATTCTCTTGCTCTCAGGTAGTAAGTAAAGACGCTTTCCGAAAGGCTGTTTTTTCTGCAGCAGCTCGTTCTGGCAGAAATGTAAGAATATTAAATCAGTTAACACAACCGGCTGACCATCCTGTAAATATTTATCACCCTGAAGGTGAGTATTTAAAAGGATTAGTGTTGTACGTTGAATAGTCGAATTTTAAGATAATTGACCAAAGGAATTTAGAGAGATAGGGGTGAAATTGTATATTAAATCTTTTCTCATAGTCTCTTATCTAAAACCATACTTATGAAGTTTACCGAATTTGATTTTACCCAGGAAGTGCTGGACGGTTTAGATGCCATGCGTTTTGATGAAGCAACGCCGGTTCAGGCACAAACAATTCCGGTTATTCGTACGGGAGCTGATCTGATTGCCTGTGCCCAGACCGGAACAGGTAAAACTGCTGCTTACTTATTGCCTGTTCTTGATCGCTTAGTACAAGAAGGTCATGCAGGAACAACAGCTTTAATCCTGGTGCCAACAAGAGAACTGGCTTTGCAGATTGATCAACAAATAGAGGGATTTAGTTATTTCCTGGATGTAACTTCTTTGTCGGTATATGGAGGAAATGATAAAGCGCTTTGGGATCAGCAGAAAATTGGTTTAACCAAAGGAGCTGATATTATTGTTGCTACACCGGGTAGAATGATACAGCATTTAAATATGGGTTATGTCGATTTTAAATCAGTGAAACATCTGATTTTAGATGAGGCAGACAGAATGCTGGATATGGGTTTTCATGATGATATCATGCAAATAGAAAGCTTTTTGCCTAAGGAAAATCGTCAAGGTTTGCTTTTTTCTGCAACCATGCCACCAAAAATTCGGGATATGGCTAAAAAGCTTCTTAACGATCCTCAGGAAATAAGTATATCTATTTCTAAACCTGCTGAAGGAATTCTTCAGGCTGCATATGTTGTTCATGAGCACCAGAAAGTTGATTTAATCGTTGACTTATTGAAAGGCAAAGATTTGCCAAGTATCATTGTGTTCTCTTCGCGTAAATCAAAAGTGAATGATATCGTACGTGCTTTAAAAAGGAATGATTTTAATGCCAGAGGTATCCATTCTGATTTAGACCAAAGTGAGCGTGTCGAAGTGCTCCGTGAGTTTAAAAACAGGAATGTGCAAATTTTAGTGGCTACGGATATTGTGGCACGCGGGATCGATATTGAGAAAATTGATTTGGTAATTAACTTCGATGTTCCTAATGATGCAGAAGATTATGTGCACAGGATTGGCCGTACTGCACGTGCCAAAACAAAGGGCGTTGGAATAACTTTTATTACCGAAGATGATCAGGTTGATTTTTATAATATTGAAAAATTAATTGAGAAAGATATCTACAAATGCCCACTTCCGCCTGATTATGAAGAAGGACCAGTTTATAATCCCTCAGCAAAGATGAAGAAAAAAGGGAAAAAGCGTTTTGGAAAGAAACCGGGAGGTAAGCCCAAAAGAAAGACCAATAAGTAGTGTCAGCAAGAAAACTAAGATTGTTTTCATGTGCTGGAATCGAAAAGTTCAAGTTCAAGGCTTGGGTCTTATAGAAAATCAAGGAGTTTACTTTCGTAAATGACTGTTTTCTAAAAGAGCATAACGAAGAATTGTTAAATCACGAACCCCATAAAGGTTTTTGAACAAAGTGAGTAAATTGGACTTTTCGGGCAAGCACAAAGTAAAGAGCATTAGGTTTTTCTATAAATTGAAATTATAGACAGAATATGACAAACCAAATCAATCAAATTATATCTACAGAGTTGCAATTGCAACTTCAGCATGTTACAAATACCATAGATTTATTAAAAGAAGGAGCTACTGTTCCGTTTATCAGCCGTTACCGAAAGGAAAGAACCGGAAGTATGGATGAGGTAAACGTGGCTTTGGTAAAGGAACGGTATGAAAAGCTTCTGGAGATTGAAAAGCGAAAAGAAACCATTATTAAATCTATGGAGGAGCAGGATGTGCTCACTTCCGAATTACGAGATAAGATCCAGAATACTTTTAACGCAACAGAGTTAGAAGATATTTATTTACCGTTTAAACCTAAAAGAAAAACGCGCGCTGTAAAAGCTAAAGAAAAGGGCTTAGAGCCTTTGGCTAAAGTATTGATGAAGCAATACGAGCGTGATGTTGAGGGTAAGGCTTCATCATTTATAAATGATGAAGTTCCGGATGTTGAGGAAGCTTTACAAGGAGCACGGGATATTATTGCGGAATGGGTTAATGAAAATGCTGTTGCCAGGGATATTGTTCGATCGGTGTTTGACCGTGGGGCTTTGGTGACTTCAAAGTTGGTAAAAGGAAAAGAAGAAGAAGGAATCAAGTATAAAGATTATTTTGATTTTAGTGAGCCTTTAAAAAAATGCCCGAGCCATAGATTGTTGGCCATTAGAAGGGCAGAGAAAGAAGGTATATTAAAAGTAACTATTTCTCCGGATGAGGAGGAAGTTACTGATCGATTGGGAAGGTATTTTGTAAAGGGAAATACAGAATCATCAGAACAGGTTGAGATAGCCATAAAAGATACTACAAAACGATTACTCAAGCCATCCATTGAGACAGAGTTTGCAAATTTAACCAAGGAAAAGGCCGATGCTGAAGCCATTCAGGTTTTTACAAAAAATCTTCGTCAATTATTGCTGTCTTCGCCATTAGGTCAAAAAAGAGTATTAGCCATCGATCCAGGGTTCCGTACAGGATGTAAAATAGTTTGTTTAGATGCTCAGGGAAATCTTTTGCATAACGAGAATATTTATCCTCATGCTCCTCAGCGCGAAACAAAACAGGCAGCCAAAAAAATTGCATCGATGGTAGATGCTTATAAAATTGAGGCTGTAGCTATAGGTAACGGTACAGCATCTCGCGAAACGGAATCTTTTGTTCGTAGTTTAAAATACAATCGGGATATTCAGGTTTTTGTGGTGAGTGAGGATGGTGCTTCTGTATATTCAGCAAGTAAAGTTGCCAGAGAGGAATTTCCTGAATATGATGTTACGGTTCGTGGAGCAGTTTCCATAGGACGTCGATTGATTGATCCTTTGGCTGAGTTGGTAAAAATAGATCCAAAATCCATTGGGGTTGGCCAGTATCAGCACGATGTGGATCAGACCAACCTAAAATCATCACTCGATCAGGTTGTAGAGTCTTGTGTAAATAAAGTAGGTGTCGATCTAAATACAGCCAGTATGCATTTGTTGACTTATGTGTCTGGTTTAGGGCCTCAGCTGGCAAAGAATATAGTGGAGTTTCGTAAAGATAATGGAGCATTCACCTCAAGAAGTCAGCTTAAAAAAGTTCCTCGTCTTGGAGCAAAAGCTTATGAGCAGGCCGCTGGCTTTTTAAGAATCACTCATGCAAAAAATCCATTGGATAACTCTGCAGTGCATCCGGAATCTTATGCTGTTGTAGAAAAAATGGCTAAGGATAACGGGTGTAAAGTAAAGGACTTGATTGATGATAAATTGATGAGGGATCAGGTAAAGTTGGATCAGTACATATCAGATATCATAGGACTTCCCACTTTAAAGGATATTATGGGTGAACTGGAAAAGCCCGGGCGTGATCCTCGTCAAATCATTAAAGTATTTGAGTTTGATAAAAATGTTTACTCCATTGAGGATTTACATGAAGGTATGGTGTTGCCGGGAATCGTAACCAATATTACCAATTTTGGTGCTTTTGTGGATGTTGGTGTTAAGCAAGATGGATTGGTGCATATTTCACAATTGGCCAATAAGTTTGTGAGCGATCCAAATGAGGTAGTTACTTTACATCAGCATGTAAAAGTAAAGGTGATGGAGGTTGATCGTCAAAGAAAAAGAATTCAGTTATCCATGAAGGAAGTTGAGTAGGTTTGCTTTCTTTAAATGAAAGGTCTTACCTAATAATCATTTAAGGAAGAGTAAAATAATTATCTATATTTGTTGGCATTCATACTAACAGGAGTAATATTTAAGATACTATGCAGAATATTAATGATATTTTACAACTGATTGATTCGTATATAGGCAGTAGTTACTGGTTTGTTTATTTTCTGTTAGGAGTAGGATTACTATTTACCCTGTATCTTGGATTTCCTCAGTTGCGGTATTTTAAATATGCTATTCAAATTGTTAAGGGTAAGTTCGATAAAGAGGGAGATGAGGGAGATACGTCCCATTTTCAGGCTTTAACCACCGCGTTATCCGGAACAGTTGGTACAGGTAATATTGCGGGTGTTGCGTATGCTGTTTATTTGGGAGGGCCGGCTGCTTTATTCTGGATGTTGGTGACTGCCCTAATTGGTATGACTACTAAGTTTGTAGAAGTAACCTTATCGCATAAGTATAGGGAAAAAGCGGAGGATGGAAGTATTTCCGGAGGTCCGATGTATTTCATGAAAAAGCGATTAGACCTGAAACTTCCTTCCGGTAAGATTGTAAAAACCGGAAAAGTATTAGCGATTATTTTTGCCATAGCTACCATCTTCTCTTCTTTTGGTACAGGAAGCTTACCGCAGATTAATAGTATTTCAAATTCTGTAAATACAACGTTTGGTATACCTCATATTATTACAGGTTTGATATTATCTGTTTTATTGGCAGTAGTAATTATTGGTGGTATTAAAAGAATTGCCAAGGTAACATCTCGTTTGGTTCCTACCATGGCTATCATTTATTTTATCGGCGCCTTAGCTGTTATCTTTTATAACTACGATAATATTATACCTTCTATAGTTTCTGTTTTTGCAGATGTATTTACTGGTTCTGCTGCAACAGGTGGGTTTTTAGGTGCTACAATAGCTTTTGCCTTTAATAGAGGTGTTAACAGAGGATTATTTTCAAATGAGGCTGGTCAGGGTTCTGCTCCTATAGCTCACTCGGCAGCAAGGGCTCATGAGCCTGTTTCAGAAGGACTGGTTGCTTTGCTTGAACCTTTTATAGATACTATTATTATTTGCTCAATTACTGGACTTACATTATTGGCTTCCGGGGTTTGGACAGAAAAGCACCAGAATGTGTTTCAAAGGTCAGACTTGCAGGTTTTAGATAAGGTGTATTACGATTGTAATACCTCTGATAAGGAGATGTTGGGGCAGCATGTTAATGGCCTTAAGTCATTGTCTTTGTTTTCAGGAGAATTAGAAATTAAAGATGGTGCAATTGTAGATAAAGTTTCGCTGTTGCATTCAAGGTCGCTTGCAGAGGATGTAAAAGTATACATAAAAGATGACTTGTACTCAGGTACTTTAAACGTTATAAGTGGTGTTGTTCAAAATGATGTTAAAGTAAGAATTGAAGGAAAATCATTAATTCATAGTGCGCCGTTAACAACACTAGCATTCACAAAGAGTTGGTTTGGTGATTTTGGAAAATATATTGTTTCCATAGGCCTGTTGTTGTTTGCGTTTTCAACAGCTATCTCCTGGTCATACTATGGAAGCAGGGCTGTTATTTTCTTATTTGGTATTAAAGGCGTTAAATATTATCGCATTATCTATGTGGTTGGTTTCTTCTTAGCATCATTTACAGATACAACCATTATATGGACTTTCTCAGGTATCACCATCGCCTTAATGACTATTCCTAACCTTGTTGGGATTACTATTCTACATAAAGAAATGAAGGATGAGGTAAAAGGTTTTTGGAAGGAGTATGCTAACAGATTTCCTAAAGATAAATTACCTCTATTTGTAAAAAGAGATTAAAATATATTAGAATGATTTAATCTAATATATTTTTGGTAATACCAGGATAAAAGCTTTACATACCATAAGTTTTTGTGTAAGTTTGCATGAGGTCAAATTTCGTGTGTGTAGAAATCTGACTCAAACTAAACAAAGTTTTTACTAAAACTATTAGTATGTATTTCATTAAGTCCCACCGTATATACCTATATGTTTTTATTTGCTTGTTTTTATGTTTGGGTTTTAAAAATTCAAAAGCCCAGGTAATAGCTAATGACGAGTTAGATAAGGTTTTTTCATCCATAGAATTTAATTCTGTTTACTATCCTAAAAAAGCAGAAATTCAATTAGATTCATTAATGAATACGTTTTCGCTAGAAGATCGAAAACAATATAAAGGGTATCTAGATTATTTGGATGCCCAGAAACTTTTTACATGTTTTGAGGTGGATTCGGCACTAGTTAAATTGGAGTCTGCAATTTCAATGTTTACAATTTCTGAAAATCAAAGATGGTTAGTAAAAAGTCAGTTTTTTTTAGGTTTAATTGCAGAAGGAACAGGTTTATATGAGCAAGCTAAAATAAATTTCTATGAGGCCATTTCATTGGCCACAGAAAATGAAAGAAGTGAAGAAGGCTTAGCTTATTTAGGGTTAGCTAGATGCAAGAATGCCTTGGAAGAGCCATATATTGATGATTTAAAATTGGGGGGCGTTATGTTACGGACTTCTGGGGTAGATGTTTTTATACTTTTTTCAAAGTTTATGGAGCAGTTATTTAATATTGATTCGGAAGAATCCCCAAAAGAATTAAATAAGGTTGCTTCTATATACTTAAATAAGGGAATGTATAATAGAGCAGCAAATGTATATAAAGTCATAGCAAGCAGTTTTCATACGCAGCAAAAATATGATAGTGCACATTATTATTGCGATAAGGCATTGGATATAAGTGAGAAATATGATGTTGGAAAACTGATTGTGCCAGCTTTGTACCAGTTTAAGGGAGTGCTTTATTATAAGCAGAAAATTTATCGGGTTGCAGAAATATACTTCAGTAGATCCTTAGAATTGTATAAAAAAAATAGCCAGGGAAGCAGGATGTTGTATGCTTATAATTATATGCATCAGATTGATGTGGCGAAAGGTAATTATACCAAAGCATATGAAGATTTAAGTGCTTATCTTAAATTGATGCAGGAAACTTCGTCCAAAGAAAAGGTGAGGTTAGCAAAAGTACTTGAGATTAACAATAAGGTTGATTTAATGAAGAGTCAGCTGGTGCAACTTAAGGTAGAGAAAAAGGCCAGTGAGTTTATGCTTTATTTAGTGGTGGTGATTACCATATTTATACTCACAGGTTTGGGAATATACACTTATTTGTATAGAAAGAATAAGAAGGCGAAGATTGAAGAATTGAATAAAGAGTTTCATAATCTGTTAATAGGTATTGGTGAAAAACAATTGTTAGAACACCGTTTAAATCAATCAGGTAAAAAACAAAAGGGAAATAAATCGATGGAAAAATCTACTCCGTCTTTTGCTGCTGAAGATGGAGATATAGGAGATAGTTTTGATACATGCTATATGGAAACCATCAATCTTTTTACAGAGTCGTTCCCGCAATTGACAAAAACTGAAGTACGTTATTCGGTGATGATATGTCTAAAATTACCCATTGAGGTCATCGCTAAGGTGCAGAATGTTCAACCTAGTTCAATCAGAAAAGCCAAGCAGCGAATTCGTATAAAATTAAATGTGGAAGACAATTTAGAAGTTTATTTGCAGGAATTTCGTGAAAAACAAATTTCAGATTTGGCCAGTTAATGCTTTTTAACACTTGTTTTACTGTTGAATATAGGATCAATTTGTTCTAAATATTAAAGTGTTTTTTACCTTTCTTATATTAATAATAATCAAAGGCAATTTTTTTGTATTTTATTTAAAGTAGTAAGTTTCTGTGTATTAGAGTGATGAATTTTGTCACGTTTTTGTCACGCGGCAAATTCGTCATTTCTTCTTGACCTCTAGATATTTGTGATAAACAATTTAAAAAACGTTTATCATGAAAATTTCTACTTTAACTTCTAAAATTTCTGCTCTTACATTAGTATTATTTTTTGCAGTTTCTATTTCATCATTTGCAACAAGTCCTAAAGAAGATCCTATTGTAATTGGGCGTTATAATGTCGCAAAAGAGGATCCTATTGTAATTGGACGTTATAATGTTGCAAAAGAGGATCCTATTGTAATCGGTCGTTATAATGTAGTAAAAGAAGATCCAATAGTAATTGGAAGATAAGAAACTTAATATAATAATGTAGGATTTAATATAAACAATTAATCTGATGGTTAGTATTTCGGTACAAGGGGAGATAATTGAGGTGAATGTTAATGAGTTCATTACCATTAATGATGTTATTGATATGCTCACAAAACATTTAGATAGTTTGGAGTATACGCAAAACAATCATAGGATATTACTGAATGCTATCAGATGCAGAACCAATATTAATCTTCGGGATTTATCTGAGTTGGACTCGATTAATAAGGAGATTAATGAAAGGTTTAATGATTTAAAAATTGCTGTGGTTATTGATGATCCAATTTATACCGCCATATGTATGGTATATCAGCAATTAATAAAGCCTTTTCATTACCATTTTCAAGTATTTTCAACAAAGTCAGCAGCACGCAGATGGCTTCACAAAGATATGTTATATGAGCGATGAAGTGTAGAAGTTAGAGTCACAAAAAATAGGTTGCAAAAATCGCCTCCAGATCAAGTTGCTATTCGATTCCCAAATTGTTGCATTTCCTCGATCTGACCCAATAAAAATGAGGCGTGAGTTCGCTTTGGTTAGAGATAATCGAAGCGAACTTTTTTTTGCTAATCGGTATTGATCTTTTGCCATCAAAATTTCTGAATAAATAATATAGGGTAGTATCTAATCAGAGAAAGGGGGTATTTTATTCAACGGTATAGTATTCCAGCAAGTCTTTCATTTTTTGAGAAGAATCAGATAATCCTCCAGTTCTATTTCGGTATAGCCATAACTTTTGATGATTATCAATGATGACCTTTAGTTCCTCGGCTAGTAATTTCTGTTGTTGAATATCTATATTTTCTGTTGCTTGTTTTTTTGCAGATAATCTGGCAATACCCAGGTGTATTCCGTGTTTAGCCAGATTTATTGCCTGATTTAGTTCTTTCTTAATTATAGTCGCGTCAGCACATTCCGGTTTAGCTGTATTAAGTATTTTTTTTGCCTTATCAATCTTTACTTCTGCTTCTAATAAGTTTTTGGTGCTAAGTTTTTTTGTTTGGTAATGCCCTTGCATTGTCCATTTGTATCTGCGCAGCATTAAATGAAAAGCATTGGCATTTCCTTCAGGAATTTTGCAAGCCAGGTAAGCATCTCCCAAACATAAAAGGGCTTTCCCTAAATTGCCTGTTTTGTCCTTAAAAAGGTGTTCATTTAAAATAGTTTCAAGATTGCTGGAAGCGTCAACTTCTGTATTCCAAGAGTAACCGGCACCTACAATAAGTGCAGGGTAACATACAGAAAGCGGTTGCCAGTGCCCGTAATCACCCCAGTTGGTATTTAAATAGCCTTTAGCACCATATTGTCTGCCATATTTAGCAGCTCTTCTTAAATTAATAAATGCATCATGATTTCTACCTATGATAGATCGCCATGTGGATGTGCCGGGACAAACATAAAAATCAAGCCCGGCATTTTTAAACTTTGGTAAGTTAGCCTCAAAAGGGTATGTGCTTTCGTAGCCCCAAACCATAGCTGTCATATTTTTGGGAATAGATGGGATTAGTTCCGGATGATTCAGAATGATATCTCCCCAGAATTGTGATTTGCGTTGGTGCTTATTAACTTCGTTATTGAGTTTTTCCACATATTCAAGATATACTGCACCCTTTCCTTTTTCTTCGCAATAATCTTTCGATAAACCACAGCCAAGTTCAACAGTTTCGTCGCAGCCTATGTTAAAGTATTGACTACTAAAATTTGGTAATAGTTCGTTATAAAGTTCTTGCATTAACTCGAATGATTGCGGATTGGTTGGATTAAGACTGTGCCTGCTTCTGGTTCCCCAAATGGTTTTGCAATCATTCGGGCATTCTGCCAAATGTAGGTATTCATCATGCTTTAACCAGTTTTCCATATGTCCAAAAGAGTTTTGGTTTGGAACCAGATCAATGTAGTTTGATTTACAGTAAGCATCTAAAATCTGTATTTCTTTTGGAGTTATAGGATTGGCATTTTCCCATACTGTTTTATGATTCTTGTAGGCAAAGGTATGTTCGGTATATAACTGAAACTCATTGATCTTGAAATACGCTAACATATCAATGATATGGAAGAGCGTTTTCATGGTAGGTACTTTATCTCTGCTGATATCCAACATATATCCCCTTCTTTCAAAGTGTGGCCAATCATTTATTTTCAGGCATGGAACAGGTTTGTTATAGCTTTTGCAATAATCAATAATTTGCTTTAAAGTTTGTTTGCCATAAAAGAGGGCAGCTTCATCTTTACCAATTATAGAAATTGAGGTTGAATCTATGAGTAACAGATATTCCTGATTGTTTTTTAAGGTAGAGTCAATGGTGCAGGAAAATGTGTTTGTAACCAGAGGATTGGTGTAAAACTTTAAACTTCCGCTAATATTAAAACTTAGCATGGACTCAATAAATTTTATGAAGTCCTTATTGGGTGCTGTAATTCCCTGTTGGATATTAAGAAAACCATCTGTGTATTCAAGTTTTTGAGGTTCAGGCAACAGGTGATTTTCCAGCTTTTCGGCATTCGCGTATAAAACAATAATTAAAAAGAAGAAAATTGATGAAAGTAATTTCATGATTGAACTTTTTTACAACATTTACCAATAAATATAAAAGCACTTAATCCCAAACAAATTTCCAGGAGCCATCTTTTTGTTTTTTCCAGATCGTATGAAAGATACCATCGTTTTTTATTGTGTCACCTTGGGTGTTTATGTAGGTAAAGATATATTTTCCGTAGGTATAAGCCATATCTCCACAGTCTGAAATTTCTATAAAATCAGGATTCCAGCTAAGTGTTGCAGATCTGTATGATGGCTTATTGTAGGTGTTAAAAATAGCTGCTTTTCCCTTGATTATTTTATTGTCTCTTAATATAACAGCATTATCTGCAGAAAAGTATTTGAAAGCTTCAGCAATTCCTTTTTCCTGCGCCATTTTTTCAAAGGCCTTTTCCGTATTAATAATTTCTTTTTTTAATGTTTCAATGTCAGGTTTAGATTTGCAGCCCGGGAGAAACAAGCATAGACTCAATAAATATTTAAATAATCTCATAGGGATAAAATTTTAGCTGATATCAAGATGTTTCAAGTGTACTTATATTATAAGTAGCCCAAATTCTTTTAGTTTTTGAGCAGTAAAACTCTCCATAAAAATAGAAAAGTCTCCCAGATTATTGTCTGAAAAGTTAGTCTCAATTTCTTTTAATGTAGGAGTTTTGTTATTGTTTAGTGAGCACTTCTCTAATAATTGAATAATCCATTTTCCCAATGATTCTTTTACGTTTAATGTTTCACTCTCAGATAAAAGGTGAAAACTTAATTCGCACATGTCTGTCTGCTTACCTTTCTTTTTACGTTTGTATGCTTTAGAAACAGGAAGATTGTGTGGCCAAATCATTTGACTATTAGGATTATTTTGAATGTTTATATTTTCCTGCAATGCACCATAAATAAAATCATTTGGAATTGTTGGTTCAGGAACTTCAAAATCAAACCATTCCTGTAAAGGCAGATCAAAACCTACGTCGTGCATATAGTTGAACAGGGATTTTTTTAAGCCTTCGCTGAATTTATAATGAGAAGCTCCTGTTGGGTCTTTGTGCTCAAGGTCGTTATTGGCAAAAGGATTTTCTTCTGGGTGCATTATCTCAATCTGAAACTTGTTGGGATTTGCTCCAACGGGGC
Organism: Labilibacter sediminis; assembly: GCF_005877885.1. Lineage (GTDB taxonomy): Bacteria > Bacteroidota > Bacteroidia > Bacteroidales > Marinilabiliaceae > Saccharicrinis > Saccharicrinis sediminis. The sequence continues at coordinate 93,954 of NZ_VCHY01000007.1, read as the reverse complement.
TATGTGTAGTTAAAGCAAATTGGTGCCAAAAGCCGGAATGAACAATTTGATGTTCAAATAGCTGACGTACAATCTCCATAGAATCAATGGTTTCCTGTGTTGTTTGGGTAGGAAAACCATACATTAAATAGGCATGTGTTAGGATGCCGGTTTTGGTAAAATTTTTACATACCTGTGCAACTTTTTTTACGCTCACACCCTTGTTAATAAGTGAAAGTATCCGATCTGAGGCCACTTCCAATCCTCCTGAAACGGCAATACATCCTGACTGTTTTAAAAGCCTGCAAACATCATAAGTAAAGCTACTTTCAAATCTAATATTAGTCCACCAAACAATATTCAGTTTACGTTTTATAATTTCTTTGGCAAAGGAAACCATAAGAGCAGGAGGTGCTGCTTCATCAACAAAATGAAAGGCTGTTTTACCTGTTTGTTCAATGATTCGTTCCACTTTATCGCATAACACATTAGCTTTTACAGGTTCAAAACGAGCAATGTAATCAAGAGATGTGTCACAAAAAGTACATCTTCCCCAATAACAACCATGTGCCATGGTTAATTTATTCCAAAAACCATCACTCCACAGTCGGTGCATGGGATTTGTTATTTCTATAACGGAAAGGTATTGGTCGGTTTTTATGTGGGCATAACTTGGTGCTATGTTTTCTCGTAATGAAATTTCCTTAGTTTCTGAGTTGTCAATGAATTCGATGGTGTTATTCCTACAAATCAGGGTTCGTTTTAAATGGTTTATTTCGCGTTTATCTTCAATGTACTCTATTAGATTTAGTAAAGGCGATTCGCCATCATCAAGAGTAATAAAATCAATAAATTCAAAAAGGCGAATATCGCTTACTGACCTAAGCTCGGTATTAGGATAACCACCTCCAATGGCTACCCTAATATTAGGGTAATTAGTTTTTATGAACTGTCCGCATTTTAGGGCAGCAAATAAATTACCCGGAAAAGGAACAGTAATGGCAATCAGATTTGGTTGTTGATCTTTTATGTGTTGTTCAAGAATCTGGTTCTGTAATTCAATAATAACAGAATCATCTTCCAATAATTCATTGTAAATAGGGTCAAAACTATAAGCTGATGAACTAATTCTTTCTGCATACCTGCTAAAACCGAAATGCGGATCAATAACTTCAACAATATAGTCTGATATATCCTCAAGGTAAAGAGTAGCCATATGTCTGGCTTTATCTCTAATTCCAAGTGAGCCAAAAGCCCATTCAAGATCTTCTAATTGGTTAAATCGACTGGCTTCGGGTAAAAAAGTCTCATTACATATCGTGTGGGCCAACATTTCATTTTTGCCTTGCAAAAAGCGTATGGTATCATCAATGGTATTGATATATTTATCTTGTAGATATAGTATTCTTAATGTATTGTCAGATAGTTCTTTCTGTGGATTATTGCCCTCACAAAACAATCGTGTTAATCCTTTTTTTGAGAAAACGTTGAGCAAAACCTCAATGCCCAGGTCTACCTGATATGAGTTAATACTCTTACTCTCCAAAAATCCCTGCAGGTAAGCAGTTGCGGGGTATAAAGTGTTTAGCTGAGTAAAGGGAGGAGTTATTAATAGTACTTTTGAGTTCAATATGCTTGTTTTTATAATGTTTTACAAAAGTACAAAAAATGAAATTTAGTTTGAGTACGTAAGAAACAAAGTCAAAAAGGATTTATGTGGCATATTTTAGATTTATATTTGCATCTTAAAAATAAAACTTCGAATTTCATGAAAACTTGTTCGATGTATTATATAACCTACTACTAAATTGATGGAGAAATTATCTTTTTTTGCGAAGCGTAGCATTTTTGTTGCAATAATTTTTTTATGTATTAACTCAATATTATTTCAGGCTTGTAAGCAAGTTGAAGAAAAGCCACCTGTTGTAAAAATTGAAAAACCCGTTGTAAAAAATGTGGAGCTTTTTGGGGAATATGTTGGTCGTGTTAAAGCTTACCGTCATGTTGAAGTAAGGGCAAGAGTAGAAGGTTTTTTGGAGAAAATGCTTTTTGCAGAAGGTAAAAAAGTGAATGCAGGGGATATTTTATTTGAAATTGATCCTTCTCAGTATGAGGCAAGGTTGAACGCTTCCTATGCAAAACTCAAACAGGCCAGGGCAGCGGCGGCAAAGGCCAAAAGAGATGTGGAGCGTTTGCAGCCTTTGTTTGAGCAAAATGCCGCCAGTAAGCAGGATTTAGATAATGCTATTTCTGCACTGGAGCTGGAAGAGGCCAGCATTGCGATTAGCGAGGCTGAGCTTCAGCAGTCTAAAATGGAGTTGAGTTTTACTGATGTAAAATCTCCCTTGTCGGGATATGTGGGTGAAAGGCAGGCGGATATTGGAGCTCTGGTTGGAGGATCCGGGGTTTCTTTATTAACTACGGTTTTTCAGGCAGATACGGTGTTTGTAGTGTTTAGCTTAACGGCTTTAGATTATTTGAGAAGTAAGGAACGAAATGTTGATTTATCCCAGGCAGATACTACCCAAAAGTGGAAACCAACAGTAACGGTTACTTTGGCCGATAATTCAGAATATCCTATCAAAGGTATTGTAGATTTTACTAACCCTGAAGTAGATACAAAAACAGGTACTTTTGAAGTGAGAGCAGAACTTTCAAACCCTGATCTGGTACTTTTGCCGGGGCAGTTTACCAAAGTAAAATTACTGATTGATGTGGTTGAAAATGCAGTGGTAGTTCCTCGTAAGTCTCTAATTATTGAAGAAGGAGGTGCATATATTTATGTGATGCGATCGGATAGTATCGCTGAGAAAAGATTTGTGCAAACAGGTCAGGAAGTTGGCAACGAAATAATTATTGAAAGAGGTTTGGTGTCCGGAGATCAGATTGTTGTTGAAGGGCAGCATAAATTAAATCCTGGAATTAGAATGCTACCTGTAGCGCCTGGAGATACTATTTATCAACAAAAGTTTGAGGAGGATAAATAATGAAACCGGGATTTTTTATTGAGAGACCAGTATTTTCTATGGTCATTTCCATTTTGATTGTGCTAATCGGAATTATATCAGTATTTATATTGCCAGTAGATCAGTACCCTCAAATTACACCTCCGTTAGTAAGGGTTAAGGCTAGTTATTCAGGAGCAAGTGCTATCACTGTAGCAGAGGCTATTGCAACCCCAATAGAGCAGGAGTTAAATGGTACTCCGGGAATGCTTTACATGGAGTCGAGTTGTTCTAACTCAGGAGGGCTAACTATTAATGCAACTTTTGAAGTAGGAACAGATCCGGCCATTGCTGCTGTGGAGGTTCAAAACAGAGTGAAACTTGCAGAATCGAGGTTACCATCCGAAGTGGTTCAAAACGGTGTTGAAGTAGAACGTCAGGCAGCAGGACAGTTGATGACGGTTAGTTTAACTTCATCCGATGCCAAATTTGATGAAATATACCTGAGTAATTTTGCAACCATTAATATTTTAGATATTCTGCGCAGGATACCCGGGGTAGGTCGTGTTTCAAACGTAGGTAGTCGATACTATTCGATGAGAATATGGGTTTATCCAGATAAGTTGGCTGGCTACGGGATAACGGTGGCCGATTTGCAAAGTGCCATAAAAGATCAAAACAGAGAGTCGGCAGCAGGTGAATTGGGATTGCAGCCTAATAAGCAAATTGATATTACCATACCTATTTCAACGCCTGGCAGATTATCCACTGTTGAAGAGTTCGAGAAAATTGTAATTAGAGCCAATGAAGATGGTAGTATAATTCGTTTGCGTGATGTAGCCCGAATAAACCTCGAAGCTTCCAGTTATAATCAGGAGTCGGGATTTGACAATAAAAATGCAGCAATATTGGCAATTTATCTCTTGCCCGGAGCCAATGCTCTTGAGGTAGGGGATAATATTAGGGTAGCCATGAAAGAGATTAGTCATAACTTTCCGAAAGGGATCGATTATCATATTCCTTTTGATATGACACATTATATTTCTTCTTCAATAGAAGAGGTATATGTTACTTTACTGCAGGCTTTGTTGTTGGTTGTTGTGGTGGTTTTCTTATCATTACAAAACTGGCGTGCTACCCTGATACCTATAATTGCTGTGCCCATTTCCTTAATTGGAACTTTTGGTGTTATGTTGGCACTGGGCTTTTCTATAAACCTACTTACTTTGTTGGGATTAATTCTGGCCATTGGAATTGTAGTGGATGATGCCATTGTGGTAGTGGAGAACGTGGAGAGGCTGATGCAGGAGAATAAAATAGGAGCAAGAGAGGCTACACACTTTGCTATGAAAGAGTTGTCCGGGGCACTGGTGGCTACTTCTTTGGTGTTGGCTGCAGTTTTTGTTCCTGTAAGTTTTCTGGGAGGAATATCAGGAGAACTTTATAAGCAGTTTTCTGTAACCATTGTTGTTTCTGTATTAATATCTACTATAGTTGCGTTAACATTAAGTCCGGCTTTATGTGCAATAATTTTAAAGCCTGAATCCGGATCAGTAAATATTGTTTTTAAAAAAATAAATGAGTGGCTCGACTTGGGTAATAAAAAATATGTGGGTTATATAAGTGCTTTTGTAGCTTGGCCTAAACGTGTTTTATCAGCCTTTGGTTTGGTATTGGTATTTGTTTCTTTGCTTGTGAAAATTGTTCCTCAAAGTTTTATTCCGGAAGAAGATCAAGGTCAGTTTACGATTGAAATTGATTTGCCCGAAGGTGCTACACTTCAACGTACGGCTGTTGTGGCTAAAAGAGCTGTTGATTTTTTAATGGAACTGCCGGGTGTAAGAACTGTGGAGCAGGTTGTAGGAACCAGCCCGCGAGTAGGGAGTAGTCAGGCCAGAGCAAAATTAACGGTGCTTCTGGACGATTGGTCAGAAAGAGATGGAGGAGATCTGTCGGTAGATGGTATAATGGAAGCAGTACGTAGTGAGTTTTATAAGTATCCGGAAGCCAGAATTTTTATGTCTAAACCACCATTAATACCGGGTTTGGGCGAATCGGGTGGTTTTGAGCTTCAGTTGCAGGCTCGCTCGGGAGCTTCCTTCGAAGATTTGGTTTCAGCAGTGGATACCTTACTTTTTTATGCCAATCAAAAGAAAGAGTTGCAGGGTGTATCCACTAATCTTCAAGCCAATGTGCCTCTTGTTCATTTTGATGTAGATCGTGATGCTGCTATGTTTCTTGGAATTCCTTTGTCGGATGTGTTTTCTTCCATGAAAGCATTTTTAGGAGCCTTGTATGTAAATGACTTTAACATGTTTAATCGTGTGTATAGGGTAAATATTCAGGCAGATGAGCAATATCGTATGAGTCAGGATAATTTGAGTATGTTCTTTGTGAGGGCAAAAAATGGATCGATGGTACCGATTACGGCTATTGGCTCAGTTGATTTTAAAACAGGACCAGGTAGTATTAAACGCTTTAATATGTTTAATACAACAGTGGTTAGAGGAGAGGCAGGTAATGGGTATAGTTCAGGACAAGCAATGTTAGCCATAGAAGAGATTATACAAGAGAAATTACCAGAGTATATTGGATATGAGTGGAGTGGGATTTCATATCAGGAGAAACAGGCAGGAGGACAAACCGGTTATGTTATGGTTTTGGTTGTGTTATTTGTATTCTTGTTTTTAGCCGCACAATACGAAAGCTGGTTAATCCCAATTTCAGTTATGCTGTCTTTGCCAGTAGCAGTATTAGGGGCTTTTCTTGGGATATGGATCGTGGGATTAAATAATGATATATATTTTCAGATAGGTTTGGTTACACTAATTGGTCTGTCTGCAAAAAATGCCATATTAATTGTAGAAGTAGCTAAGCAGGAGGTTGAAAATGGAGTAGATGTAGTGAAAGCCGCTATAAGTGCAGCTTCTTTACGTTTTCGACCAATAGTTATGACCTCTCTGGCTTTTGTATTAGGTATGCTGCCATTGGTTTTTGCATCCGGTCCGGGTTCTGCCAGTCGACACTCCATAGGAACAGGTGTATTTTTTGGAATGTTATTTTCTATTACCATAGGTATTGTAGTAGTTCCGTTTTTCTTCGTTATGATTAATAAATCAGCTAGTTTGTTTAAACAAAAATCAAAGCAATAGATATGAAAATTAGGAGTTTAATTTTAGCATTTGTTGCAACTGTACTTTGTGTGAGCTCATGCAAAGTAGGAAAGAAATACCAATCACCGGATATAGATATTCCGGAGAATATTTCACATTTCAAAGAGAATGATTCTTTAACGATTGCAGATTTGGAGTGGTATGAACTTTTTAATGATACATTGTTGAATAGTTATATTCGGTTGGCACTGAAGAATAATCAGAATGTAAAAATTGCAGCGGCTCGGGTAAGAGAAAGCATGGCTTTAAAAAGAATCTCAGAGGCACCTTTGATGCCGAGTATGGACTTGTTTGCGGAATCAAACAGGGAGGATGTAGATGGAGAAACTATTGATACAGAGCATATATTGCGTTTAGAGTTGAGTTGGGAACTTGATTTGTGGGGAAATATTCGTTGGGGAAGAGAAGCTTCTATTGCAGACTATTTCAAAACGCTGGAGGCTCAACGAGCCATTAAAATGAGTTTGATATCTAACGTGGCCCAAACTTATTTCGAATTAATCGCTGTAAAAAGAGAATTACAAATAGTTCAGGAAACAGGCAGGGCAAGGCAGGAAGGTGTAAATATTGCTGAGCTCAGGTTTAAAGGTGGTCTTACATCAGAAACATCTTTAAGGCAGGCAGAAGTAGAATATGCCAAAACAATGTCATTAATTCCAGGATTGGAAAGGTATATTGTTTTAAATCGCAATAAGTTGGCCAAACTAATGGGGCAGATGCCACAAAATGTTATTGAAAGCCAAAGTTTATATTACCAACAAAAAATACATTCTTTACCCTTAGGTATGCCATCAGATATATTAAAGCGCAGGCCGGATATCAAACAAGCCGAACAATCTTTAATTATGGCTAATGCTCTGGTTGGAGAAGCTTTTACGGATCTTTTTCCCAGAGTAACTCTAACAGCAAAGTATGGTGAAGAAAATGAAACTTTTGAGGATTTATTAAAAAGTCCGTATAATTATTTTGCGGCAAGCATTCTCACACCGGTATTTTCGGCGGGAGCAAAGCGAGCCAGATTAAAAGCAAAGCGAGAAGCGTTGGAACAAGCTTTTTATGAATATGAGCAGGTGGTAATCAACGCATTTCATGAAACGGATAATGCGATTGTATCTTTTTATAAAGCAAAGGAGGTAAGGCAGCAAAGGGATGCCTTAGAGAATTCAGCACGTAATTACTTAGAATTGGCTAATATTCAATACATCAATGGAGCTATAGGGTATATTGATGTGCTCGATGCTCAGAGATTTTTGTTTGATGCTGAAGTTTCGTTAAATGATGCTGTTTTGGATGAATTACTTAGCTATGTGTATTTGTATAAGACACTTGGGGGTGGATGGAATAGTTAACCAAACACAAATTTAAAAGTTGGGATTACAAAATTGTCGCAAGGTTCGTAGTTATCCTTTTGCTTTCTTCTTAATTCCTGTTATAAAAGGATTAATTTCTCGTATGTTAGAATCTAAATATTTATTTTTTTCGAGAAATAGTTAATTCATATTAATTCTTAACAATCAGTGCTTTGATTAAAGAAAATCTTTTCTACTTTTGCATCACCTATTACTTCAATCACCAATAAAGAGGGCACAACCTTTTCATTGAAAACTATACCGTTCGGTAACAGTATTGTAACACAATAATTTATAAGAAATATGTCTTTTCAATTTTTTAATTGTTAATTCGAAACCTTTTGGAAATACTTTCGTTATAAATTGATAAATACTCGAAAATAAGTTGCAAAAGAGCAGTTTTGAGTGACGAATGAATTCTTTAAGTAGAGGGTGAATATAGATCATACGAAGTTTGATAATTTATTAAAAACAAAACTGATTTTGGGGAAAATCAATTTTGTTTTAACAATCAACAAATCGTGCACTATTAGATAATTTAGATGGATTAAGATTTTCAACGACACAACACAACAACAACACAACAACATGTTTAAATTTACTTTTTTATCACTTATACTGTGGGGGTTAGTGATACAAATTACTTCAGCACAAGGTGGCACATCATGCGAAAATGCAACAATCGCAAATCAAGGTATCAATATAAGTAACAATGCATTAGGCGAGCAGTGGTTCGTTTATACAGCTACAATGACAGGTAAAGTTACCGTTTCAACATGTGGCTTAACAGAGGCTAATACGTATGTAGAGATATATGATGCATGTGGCGAAAATGCCTTCGCTTCAAGTAATGATTTTTGCAATGAACAATCAGAAGTATCTTTCGAAGTTATTGACGGTTTATCATATCTTATTAACTGGAAAAACTATTATACCAATTCTCAGTTTGAGTGGGACTTACAAGAAGGAAAGGTAAATCAGGGGGAATTTTGTAGTAATCCTTTAATGGCATCAGCCGGGTATACTGTAAGTGATGCTCCTCAAAATAAATATCGCTGGTTTGAGTTTACTGCTTCTCGTAATGGTAAAATTACAGTTGAAGCTGTAGGAGATAATGCTGCTGACTGCAGGATTGCTGTATATGATAACTGTATGTTTACATCAACTGTAAATAATGATCTAAGTTGGAACCCAAGTAAAATAGCTTTTGACGGGATTGAAGGTAAAAGGTACTTAATCAGTTGGCAGAACGGCGACATTAATGGTGAAATTGCCTGGACTATTGAAGAGTCAAATTGGGAGCCGGGAGAAAGATGTATCGACCCTATTGATGTAAGTGATGTAGAAGGAGCTCCAATAAATCATGAATCAGGAACAAATAAATGGTATCGTTTTATAGCACGCGAAAATGGTGAAATAAATGTCTCAAGTGTAGGGTTAACACAAGAGGATACTTATGTAGAGGTATATAGTGGATGTGGTGAAGGTCGAATTGCATTTAACGATGATACTGAGGGATTACAAGCAGAACTTACAATGGATGTGTCGAAAGGTAAAGCATATTGGATTAAATGGGACAACATATTTATGCCGGAACAATATGCATGGAGTTTAAAATCTGATATTCCAACAGATTTACCGGAAGTGGAAGAAAAACCTGTAAAGCTTTTCCCAAATCCATCAGAAGGTGTTGTGTACGCAGACTTAACCGGTTACGATACAAAAGAGGTTAGTGTGCGAGTGGTTGATATTTCAGGTGCCGCTGTTAAGACATTGCAGCTACCAGGAGGTTTAGTTGTGTCCTTCGATCTTTCAGATCTTAATACAGGTGTTTACAACGTTATTTTTGAAGATTTAGTGTCGCAAAGTATTGTTAAGTTTTTAAAGAAATAATATAACCGCACATTTTGAATGATGCATTTCGGAAAGAGTAGCTGAACTCTTTTCGGAGTGCATTTTTTGTTTTTACCTGTTTAGTTGTATTTTCGGTGCCCAAATAATCTAAATCAGAAATTAACAATATTTAGGCAGTAGTTTCATGATAACATTTTTACTTTCAATTACCTTTCTTGTGATTGGTTTTTTCGTTTATGGAAATTTTGTTCAGCGATTTTTTGGTGCTAATAATGAAAATGTAACGCCAGCTATTTCAAAAAATGATGGTGTAGATTATAGCCCTTTACCAACATGGAAGATTTTTACAATACAGTTTTTAAATATTGCAGGTTTGGGACCTGTATTTGGAGCAATACTTGGCGCTAAATATGGTCCATGGGCCTATGTGTGGATAGTTTTAGGCTGTATCTTTATGGGGGCAACACACGATTATTTTTCCGGTATGTTGTCTATTCGAAATGGAGGAGCAAGTATTCCGGAAATAGTAGGTAAGTATTTAGGTAATGGTTTTCGTCAGGTACTAAGAATATTTACTTTATTATTACTCATTTTTGTTGGAGTAGCATTTGTTTCAGGTCCGGCTGAACTATTGGCATTTCATACCAAAGGGAGTTTTTTAATTTGGGTATATGTTATTTTTGCATATTATCTGCTGGCCACCCTTTTACCCATTAATAAAATTATAGGACGTATTTATCCATTTTTCGCAATTGCGCTTATAATAATGGCCTTTGGTATTGCAGGAGCTATGGTTGTGAATAATTTTTTTGGCGATTTTGAAATGATGGAGTTGAACTTGAGTTCATTAAAGAACTTTCATCATTCGCCAGCTGAAAATATTCTTTTCCCAATGATGTTTATAGTCATTTCATGTGGAGCCATTTCTGGTTTTCACTCTACTCAGGCACCAATGATGGCACGTTGCTTAAAAAAAGAAAGCTATGGCAGATATACTTTTTATGGAGCAATGATAGCCGAAGGAATTGTAGCTGTTATTTGGGCAACAGCAGCCATGAATTTCTTTGGAGGGGCTGATGAGTTAAATTCAACTATGATCATTAAAGGGCATGGTCCGGCATGGGTAGTTAATGCAATATCCGAAAGTTGGTTAGGGAAACTAGGGGCTATTTTTGTGGTGGTTGGTGTAATTGTTTTACCAATATCTACCGGCGATACAGCTTTTAGAAGCGCGCGACTGACCTTAGCTGATATGTTTAGTTTTAATCAGCAGACGATTAAACAACGACTGATTATTAGTATTCCTTTGTTTATTGTAGGTTATATTCTTACTCAATTTAAGTTTGAAACCATTTGGAAATTTTTAGGCTTGTCGAACCAAATATTAGCAGTTGTTATTTTATGGACTGCAGCCAGGTATCTCATACAGCAAAAAAAGAACCATTGGATACTTACTGTTCCGGCATTATTTATGACTTTTGTTTGCGCTTCGTATATATTTGTGGCACCTGTAATAAATGGAGGGTTAGAACTTAAGGTAGATATAGGTTATGGTTTAGGAGCTTTAATTACCGTTATATCCTTGTTTTTCTTTTTAAAAGGAAGTAACCGTTAAAATAGCTTAAGAGAGTGCCCTTTCTCAAAAGTAATTATTGAGAAAAGGCTGATTGTTTTGTATTCTCTAAGGAGATTTTTTTAGTAAGCTTCTTAGTATTGAATGATTAAATCATTTATATCTTTTCTAACTTTTGGGTTGTGTTGGTATTTGTCGTCATCTGATCTGTAGCCTACAGTTGCCATTACTATGCTGTTTAGGTTTTTTTCTTTTAAGTTTAAAATTTCATCGAAGCTGTCAGTATCAAATCCTTCCATTGGGCAGGCATCAATTTTTAATTGAGAACATGTTGTTAATAAAAATCCTAAAGCAATATAACATTGCTTAGCGGCCCAGGTTAAAAGTTCGTCAGAATTTCTTGAATCAATTTTAGCTTTCATCATCTTTTCATATTTAGCTAATGCTTCTAAAGGCGCACCTGTTACTTTTGATATTCTATTCAAAAATTCATCTACATGTACATTAGATATGTTGTTGTTTGCTGCAAAAACAATGACCTGAGAAGCTTCGGTAACCTGCCTCTGACCATAGGCAGCTTGTTTCAATTGTTCGCGAATAGCGGGATCTTCAATAACAAGTACATTAAAGGGTTGAAGGCCGTATGAAGAAGGAGCCAGGTTAACAGCGTTTAAAATTGTCTGAAGATCTTCCGAACTTAGTTTCTTATCCTCGTTAAATTGCTTAGTGGCATATCGCCATTCTAATGATTTTATAATATCCATATCAAATGTTCTTAAAGTTGATTTTTAATGTAACTCCTAAACTATGGTTTAGGTTCGATATGAATATTCTGTTTTTAGATATTTAGTTCCGGAATCACTAATAATAAAGTTGGTTTAAAGATATATGTTGTTTAAAACTAATGGTTTGTGTAGGTGTGTTGTTGGTTTTTTGGGTATTGATACTTGTTTGTATCTATTTTAATCCCTGATTTTGTCATTTCATCCTTAATTACCCAATGAGTCAAAAAAAGAAAATTAATTTTAAACAAAATTCACAAATTAAAGTTTCCATTATTGATTTAATGATTGTTAATTATTTCATACATTGCAGATGCTTTAATTTTTGAAAGCAGGAAATAAGCATTAATGTTTCATATTTATAAGTTTAAATAGGTAGTTGAGATAGGCTTTAAGGGTGTTTTGTGATGTGGAATTAAATTGATGTAACATTGTTTAGTTTAGCTGTAATGGCAACTAAAAATTAGAGTTTTTAATGAAGAGGTATAGATTAAGGTTTTAAATAATATTTGTATTAAACTAATATAAAAGTATCATGCATTCAAAACTTCAGGAACTAACTGATAAGCTTTATTCAGAAGGTGTTCAAAAAGCCAATGATGAAGCTGATTCTATTCTAGAAAAGGCAAAGCAAGAGGCCGATAAAATTGTTGAGGAAGCCAAAAAGCAAGCTTCTAAACTGGTAGATGAAGCAAATCAACAAGCTGCGGAAACAAAAAGGAATATAGAAGCAGAGATTAAATTGGCATCGCAACAAGCCATAGCTTCATTACGTCAGGAAATTGGAAACAGTATTACTGTAAGTGTTGCAGAACCAACCTTAAAAGAGGTTTTTGGAAACAAAGAATACGTTCAATCTCTTATTGTAAAAGTTGTTGAAGGATGGAGTAAAACAGGTAATTTTGATATTAATGTAGTTCTTCCTGAAGCGGATAAAACGGAGATGGATAAGTTTATAAAAAATAGCCTTGCTGCGGAAATGAACAAAGGATTAACCTTTGAGTATGACCAAAGCGTTAAAGCAGGCTTTAAAGTTGGCCCTACAGACGGAAGTTATGTAATTAGCTTTACTGAAGCTGATTTCCAAAATTTCTTCAAATCATTCCTTCGTCCTAAAACCAATCAGTTATTATTTGAAGAGTAATAGGTATGGCAAAAAAATATTATTGTTTGGTTGCCGGTTTACCTGATATTATATTAGGAGACAAAAAGGTTCTTTTTAATTCTATCTTGCTTAGAGATTATTTAAGTGAGGAAGTGGATAAAAAGGATTTTGAAATGGTACAAGCGCTTTACCTGCCTTTTGATCACTACAATTTAATCAGTTTGCTTTTTAATCAACAAAAAGAATTTGATCCACGAGGTATTTATACTACTTTGGATCTGGAACATCTTGTTGATAAAAAGAATATTGAGGATTTGGAAGAAAGTGATTTTCCAGCGTATTTAGTTGACTTTGCTAAAACAGTATTATTGGCAGATGAGCCTTTAACGTCGGTTGAAGCCGAAGTTGTTTTATTTAAAAAGTTCGTAAACTACCTAAAGTCATTCTCCAATAAATTCTTAAGTGAGTTTTACGACTACGAAATCAATATTAAAAATGTATTTACAGCACTTACAGGACGTAAATTCAATATTGATTTTGAGCAGGAATTAATTGGTGAAGGTGAAGTTGTAGAAGCCTTAATTAAAAGTAGATCCAGAGACTTTGGACTGGCAAACGAGATAGATTATATCGAGTCACTTATTCAAATATATGAAGAAGAAAACCTGTTGGAGCGCGAGCTTAAAATAGATCGTCAAAAATGGGAGCACCTTGAAGAGGCTACTTTCTTCAATTATTTTACCATTGAAAGAGTGTTATCGTTTGTATTTAAATTGCTGATGGTAGAACGCTGGATGTCTTTAGATGAAGAACAAGGTAAACAGCTGTTTCAGCAGTTGGTTAGTGAATTGGAAAATAGTTATGAATTTCCTGAAGAATATAAATTAAGCCATGGAAAGAAAAAGTAAAACTACCGGAGTAGTTGCCGGTATTATTGCCAACCTTGTAATCGTTGAGGTTGATGGTCCTGTGGCCCAAAATGAAATTTGTTTTATTCAGCATCCGGAAAATAAACTGATGGCTGAGGTAATTAAAATTTTGGGTAAAAATGTTTATGTGCAGGTATTTGAAAGCACCCGTGGATTAAAGGTAGGTACAAAGGTAGATTTTGAAGGTCACTTGTTAGAAGTAACACTTGGGCCTGGTATCCTATCCAGAAACTACGATGGATTGCAAAATGATTTAGATAAAATGGATGGAGTTTTCCTGAAAAGGGGAGATTATACCGATCCGTTAAATCGCGAAAAAAAATGGGATTGGAGACCTATTGCAAAGGCTGGTGACCAGGTTGTTGCCGGTAGCTGGTTAGGTGAAGTTCCTGAAAACGGTATGCCTCACCGCATTATGGTTCCATTTAAATTTAAAGGATCATATAACGTTAAAAGTGTGGTTGAAGCCGGACAATATACCGTGGATAATATAATAGCTGTGGTGACAGATTCCGAAGGAAATGATATTGATCTTACCATGGTTCAAAAATGGCCGGTAAAAGTGGCTGTTAAAGCATACAAAGAAAAACCACGCCCATTTAAATTACTGGAAACTGGTATCAGAACAATGGATACCTTAAATCCTATTACAGAAGGTGGAACAGGATTTATTCCGGGACCTTTTGGAACAGGAAAAACAGTATTGCAGCATGCGATTTCAAAATATGCAGAAGCGGATATTGTAATTATCGCAGCATGTGGAGAGCGTGCCAATGAAGTAGTAGAAATCTTTACTGAATTCCCGGAGTTGGAAGACCCTCGTACAGGACGTAAGCTGATTGAGCGTACTACAATTATTGCAAATACCTCTAACATGCCGGTGGCTGCTCGTGAAGCATCTGTATACACAGCAATGACTTTAGGCGAGTATTACCGCTCAATGGGGCTTAAGGTGCTGTTAATGGCCGATTCAACTTCGCGTTGGGCACAGGCTCTTCGTGAGATGAGTAACCGTTTGGAAGAACTTCCTGGTCCTGATGCTTTCCCAATGGACCTTACGGCTATTATCACAAGTTTCTATGCTCGTGCAGGTTTTGTATATCTAAATAATGGAGAGTCAGGTTCTATTACCTTTATTGGAACAGTATCTCCGGCAGGGGGTAACTTAAAAGAGCCGGTAACAGAATCAACGCGTAAAGCAGCCAGATGTTTTTATGGCTTGAATCAGAGTAGGGCAGATAGTAAAAGATATCCGGCTATTGATCCTATTGATAGTTACTCAAAGTATTTAGAATACCCGGAAGTAGTCGATTACCTGACTGAAAATATCAGCGAAGACTGGCTTGACCAAGTGATGAAAACCAAGACTCTTCTGCTGAGAGGTAGAGAGGCTATGGAGCAAATCAATATCCTTGGTGATGATGGTGTACCTCTAGAATTCCATGAGCGTTTTTGGAATTCTGAGTTAATAGATGCTGTAATTCTTCAACAGGATTCATTTGATAAAATTGATGCTAACTGTCCTTTAGAAAGACAAAAGTATATGCTCGAAAAAGTATTGGGCATTACTGATATGAGATTCAGTTTCGAAACATTTGAAGATGTTAGCGGATTCTTTAAGCGTGTCATAAATCAGTTAAAGCAAATTAACTATTCTGAGTGGAAATCAGAGAAGTTTGCTACCTACGAAACTGAGCTTGAAGAGATTTTTAAAGAACGCTTAAATTAATTTTGTAAATATATAGATGCATGGAAACTCAAGCATTTCAAAAAGTATATACTAAAATCACCAATCTAACTAAGGCTACCATTACCTTAAAGGCAACCGATATAGGTTACGATGAAATGGCCCTGGTAGCAGGTCGCATGGGGCAGGTGGTTAAAATTATGGGCGAGGAGGTTGTTCTTCAGATTTTTGCGGGTACCGAAGGTATTCCAACCAATGCTGAAGTAGTTTTTCTTGGACGTCCTCCTCAATTAAAAGTGGGAGACCAGTTGGCAGGTCGTTTTTTCAATGCTTTCGGAGAGCCTATTGATGGCGGACCCGAGGTTGATGGCCGTGTAATTGATACCGGTGGTCCTTCTGTTAACCCGGTACGTAGAAAACAGCCATCGCAATTAATTGCAACAGGTATTGCAGGTATCGACTTAAATAACTCCCTGGTTACCGGACAAAAGATTCCGTTTTTTGCCGATCCTGATCAACCGTATAACCAGGTAATGGCCAATGTGGCATTAAGAGCTGAAGCTGATAAAATTATTCTTGGAGGTATGGGATTATCAAATGATGATTACCTGTACTTTAAAAATATATTTGATAATGCAGGTGCTTTAGATCGTATTGTAAGTTTTGTAAATACAACGGATGATCCACCGGTAGAGCGTTTGTTAATTCCGGATATGGCACTCTCGGCAGCTGAGTATTTTGCCGAAGAAAAGCAGCAAAAAGTATTGGTACTGTTGACTGATATGACTTTGTTTGCTGATGCTTTATCTATCGTATCTAACCGTATGGATCAGATTCCTTCAAAGGATAGTATGCCAGGGTCGTTATATTCAGATTTAGCTCGAATTTATGAAAAGGCGGTGCAGTTTCCTCATGGTGGGTCAATTACCATTATCGCAGTAACCACGTTAAATGGCGGAGATATTACGCACGCGATTCCTGATAACACTGGTTATATTACCGAGGGGCAGTTATTCTTACGGATGGATTCTGATGTAGGTAAGGTAATTGTTGACCCATTCCGTTCTCTTTCTCGTTTAAAGCAGCTTGTAATAGGTAAGCAAACGCGCGAAGATCATCCGCAGGTGATGAATGCAGCGATTCGTTTATATGCTGATGCAGCCAATGCCAAAACCAAGCAGGATAACGGTTTTGATTTAACAGATTATGACGAAAGAACATTGAAGTTTGCAAAAGAGTACTCTGAGCAAATTTTGGCAGTTGATATCAATATTGATACCGAAAAAATGTTAGATACCACATGGGATTTATTCCAGCAAAACTTTGAACGAGAAGAAGTAGTGGTGCGTCAGGAGTTTGTTGATAAGTACTGGAAGCAATAAGTACTTAGTTAAAAGTACCTAGTTGAAAGAGTTTGGATAAACATTAAATAATAATGTGTGATTTCATAAAAATGATAAAATTCCTGAAGTAACGCAAAAGTTTGCATTTTTTGGAATTACTCTAACAATAGACAATGGCCGTAAAGTTTCAGTATAATAAAACCTCGCAGCAGCAGTTAGATAAGCAGCTCAAAATCAGAGAGCGCGCATTACCTACGCTTCAAAATAAGGAAGCAGCGTTGCGTATTGAGGTGAAAAGAGCAAAAAAACGAGCTTCAGAGCTCGGGCAAGAACTTGAAACCAAAATGGCTGATTTAGATAAGATATCTCGACTATGGAATGAGTTTGATACCTCTGCTATATCTATTGAAGATGTGGTGTTAGAAAGCAAGAAAATTGCAGGTGTTCAAACTCCCGTTTTAAAAGATGTTGTATTTAAAAAAGAGCCGTTTGCACTATTTAGTAAACCGGTATGGTTTATCGATGGAATTAACATTGTAGAAGGTTTAGCTAAAATTGGGATTGAGCGCGAAGTATTTCTGCGTAAAATGGAATTACTGGATATAGCCCGTAAAAAAACCACCCAAAAGGTAAACCTTTACGAAAAAGTTCAAATTCCGGGATATAAAGATGCCATTAGAAAGATTAAACGATTCCTTGAGGATGAAGAAAATCTTTCTAAATCGGCACAAAAAATCGTGAAAACCCGACAGCAACAACAAGAAATGGAGGTGGAATCATGATTGAATCAATGAAAAAGTTTTCATTACTGGTATATCATGCAGAATATATAGAATTCCTCGAGAAATTAAGGTCGCTTGGAGTACTGCATGTTGAGGCTGGTGAAAGTGAACTTAGTGCAGAGAATAGTGCTAAAATCACTAAGATCAACCAAATTAAAAATCTCATTAATGAGATGGATGCAAGAAAAACTGGTGATGATGTTGCTCCTGAAATTTCTAATGGAGAAGAACTTCTTAATCTTATTGAAGAAAAAAATGATGTAATTAATAAGATAACGCAGGATATTCATTCTCTTGAAAAAGAAAAGGAAAGTGTTGTGCCTTGGGGAAATTATAATCCTGCTACCATAGAGGGGTTGAGAAATGCCGGTTATCAAATTCAGTTTTTAATTTGCGAAGATAAAAACTGGGATGATGATTGGACCAAGGAGGCTGACATAGAATTTGTAAATCAGGAAAATGGAGAAATGTTCTTATTTGCTATTTCTAAAGGAGGTGAAAAGTTGGTTCATCCTAATTTAGATGAAGTAAAACTAGAGCAGCCGACTTCGTTTTATGAAAATCAGATTCAGGCTAAGCAAAAAGCTTTAGATAAGGTTAATGATGAGTTAGATGAAATTAGTTTGTATGCTAAACAAGTATTAACTCAAAGAATTAACGATCTGCAAGGTGAAATTGATTATGCTACAGTTTTTAATAGTGGCGAAAAAGTAGCTGACAATAAACTGTTTGTGCTTACCGGATGGGTCCCATCTAAAGTTCAAGTCCAGTTTGGTCAAGAGTTAGATGCAGCTGGTGTAGTATATACTATGGAGGCACCAACTCCTGAAGATACAATGCCAATAAAACTAAAGAACAATAAGTTTGCCCGATTATTTGAGTCGATTGGGGAGTTATATACATTGCCTAATCATAAGGAGTTAGACTTAACGCCGTTCTTTGCTCCTTTTTACATGTTGTTTTTCGGTTTCTGTTTAGGTGATACCGGATACGGACTGTTAATGGTTATTGGAACTATTATTGGTTTGATGAAAGCAAAACCTAAAATTAAACCATTGTTATGGTTGGGGTTCTTCTTAGGTGTTTCAACAACAATAATGGGAGTTTTAGGTGGAACTTTTTTTGGGGTGATGTTTGGCTTAGACTCAGAAGGACAACCATTACAACAAGTAGCCTGGCTACATCAGTATCAACAATGGGTATTGAATACTGATAACTTAATGATTTTATCCTTAGGGCTTGGATATATCCAGGTTATCTTTGGAATGATCCTTAAAGCTGTAAATCTGGCCAAAGTATATGGATTTAAATATTCTATTGCGCAGATTGGCTGGATTATAATTGTTGCAGTAACCATTCCTGCTTTTGCATTAGGTAGTCAAAATATGATTGATGTATCATTGGCTAATCAAATAGCCCTTGCGTCAGGAGTAATAGGTGGTATACCAGCAATTCTATATAATACACCAGGAAAGAATATTCTTTTGAATTTTGGTACAGGTTTATGGGATACATACGGTATGGCTTCAGGATTACTAGGAGATGTACTTTCTTATATTCGTTTGTTTGCCTTGGGATTGTCTAGTGCTATATTAGGTAGTGTATTTAATTCATTGGCTATGGATTTAAGCCCGGATTTAATTGTTGCTAAGCAGTTGGTGATGATTTTAATATTAGCCTTTGGACACAGTCTGAACTTGTTTATGGCATTATTAGGGTCATTTGTACATCCACTTAGGTTAACATTTGTAGAATTTTATAAAAATGCCGGTTTTGAAGGTGGCGGCCATAAATACGAACCCTTCTCATCAAAGTAAAAAACAAAATTATAAACTAATAAAATCTTAAAAAATAGAAATTATGGAACCAATCGTTTTAGCTTATATTGGAATTGGATTAATGGTAGGTTTATCAGGTATCGGAAGTATTTATGGTGTATCAATTAGTGGTAACGCTGCAATTGGAGCAATGAAAAAAGATGCTTCTTCTTTCGGTAATTATATGGTACTTTCAGCTTTACCTAGTACACAAGGTCTTTATGGTTTTGTGGGTTACTTTGTAATGAGTACTCTTTTTCAAGGAAATGTAGATTGGACAGTTGCAGCTGCTGTTTTTGGTGCAGGTTTAGCAATGGGATTAGCCGGTTTGTTTTCAGGTATCCGTCAGGGACAAGTTTGTGCAAGTGGTATTGCAGCAATTGGATCAGGTCATAAAGTATTTGCAAATACTATGATTTTAGGTGTATTCCCTGAGTTATATGCGATTCTTGGATTACTTGTTGTAATTCTTATTAATGGATCTTTTGCAGGATAATTAATCAGTAATTATATAGTATAAAACCGATGGCATGTGTCATCGGTTTTTTTGGTTATGTTTGTAACAGTATTATTCAAAAAAAGAACATAAATGGCAATTGATTTATCAGGAAGTTGGAAGTTTAAAGAGGATTTCTCATTTGGTAAAGATGAGGGTGTTGCGGAGTTAAATCAGGAGGCTAATGATATTACCGGAGTTTTGTCTTTTACAGAAATAATAGAAGGGGAAGAAGCTTTCGAAGTTCGATGTCAGCTGAAGGGAACAATAAGTGATCATGAGATTACCTTAAATGTTGTGGAATATGAAATAGTCAGTTCTTCAGAGCCAATTGAGTATTATCCGGAAACAAGAGAGGGCATTGTTAATGTTAATGGACAAATAGTAGGCTCTAGTGAAGACGAACAGGGTGTTTGTGGCGTTTTTGTGTTAGAGCGTATGTAGAGTCAAATGTAATTTTTTGATCATTAAAGTAATCGTATGAAAGAAAAAGTGAAGTGTTGTGTAGTAACTGTTTTGTTGTTGTTACCCTTGATGTTAGTTGCACAAGAAACAACAGTGATGACTTATAACATTAAAAATGATTCTCAAAAAGAAGGTTTAGATTGTTGGAATAATCGTAAGGTAGGAATGATTGAATTGCTTCATAAGTATCAACCTAATGTATTGGGGGTGCAGGAGGCTTTGCATAATCAGGTGGAGTATCTGGATAGTTGTTTAATTGATTATAGTTATGTTGGAGTAGGTAGGGACGATGGAAAACAGATGGGAGAGTATTGTGCGATTTTTTACGATAAAACAAAGTATGAAGTATTAAAAGAAGGTACTTTTTGGCTCTCGCCAACACCAGATACTGCACGCATTAGTTGGGATGCTGCATGTACACGAATTTGTACTTATGTGCTTTTAAAAGGGCAAACATCCAATGAGCAATTTTGGGTTTTTAATGCCCATTTCGATCATGTAGGTAAAAAGGCCCGAAAACAATCGTCCAAGATGCTCCTTAAAAAGATAAGAGACTCTAATATGGAAGGATATCCTGTTATTTTAATGGGTGATTTAAACGCGACTCCTGATAAACGATCCATAGGTGTTTTATCGAGGGAAATGGTTGATGCTTACAATGTCATTGAAGGGCTGAAAGTAGCAACTGTAGGAACATATAATGGATTTAGACTAGAGCCTTCAATCAAAAGAATTGATTATGTTTTTGTTAAAAACTTAGAGGTTGTCAGTTATGTCCATATTGATGAAAGAAGAGATAATAACAGGCATATATCAGATCATTTGCCTGTTATGGTGACTGTACGCTTGCTATAGTAGTTGAATAAAAATGTCATACTCTTATACCTTCGTGTCTTCTCGGTTGGTTTGGGGTAAACGTTTAACCCGGATTATGCATTAGATTTTTGTTATGAACATTGAAAATGCAATAAAACAAACACTTACTGAAACGAGGTATAGCACCGCTATGGTGAGTTGAAGCAAGTGAGTAAAACGATTTGTTTTAAAGTAGTTTCAATGTGCAATAGATAAGCTAATGCATATTCCGGGTTTAATTGTCTACTTATTATTTGTAAAGTCAATTCCTATCTACTTTAAAAATTACTTCGTCATTAATACAAAAGGTGTAACTTTGTATTAACCACCACTAAAAAGTGATTCATACAATTGCTTGTTGATAGTAATCTGAGAATTCTGCCTTAGGCTTATTCTAATTGTAAATACAGAGGTAAAATGAAATTTAAAAAGATAGCATATCTGGGATTGAGTGAACCTATTAATGTTAGCGAGGATGGTAAAGTCATAGAGTACAAAGAAAAGGTAATTAATCAAACACTAATTAAGGCTAAAACCAATAGACATGGTTTTTATCAGGTATATATTGAGGGAAAGGTGATTTATGTACACCGCTTGGTCGCTATGGCTTTTGTTCATAATCCAAAACCTATTTCGTATAAAATGGTGCTGCATAAGAACTGCGTTAGTACAGATAATCATTATAAAAATATTGAATGGGGAAACAATGCCATGTTGGTGCAAAACCGCATTAATAATGGTCTTGCCGGATCAAAGGATTTAAGACATAGAGGCAGTTCAAGCATTTCTCATGCAGATGCTGTGGATATCGCAAGAAGATTGGATAACGGAGAGTATGCAAAAGATATATGTATAGAGTATGGTGTGTCGGAGATGAGCATTGCTCGTATACGGAAGCGTTATTGCCAAACTAAATCTAAGAGTCCACGTTATGCTCCTGAAATTAAAATGAATGTGATTAGGTTATGTCAAAAGCACAGTCCGGGTCACGTTGCTAAAATTACCCAAATACCTTATCATACAGTTTGGCGATGGTATAAAAACAGCGATGTTGCCAAAGAGAAAGAGCAATCAGAAGATTAAGTTTTAATATATAGAAAAAATAATGAGAAAAATTGAAACTATATATCATTTTTCTCGTATAAAAGTAATGTATGTCTGAGTTATAGCGAAGTGGTTCGTTATCAGACGCTTCTGTCTGTATGGTATTTTAGGTACCTGTTTTGTTGTGGTTTGTTGATAAGAAAAATTTCTGGCTATGAAAAAGGTATTGATATTAACCGATTTCTCAAACACTGCCCGAAATGCCGCTCTCTACGCCTTAAAAATGTTTAATGGTGAAAATGTACTTTATAGCTTACTTAATGCATATGATTTAGAATTTAGTGGTAGTCCGTATGTAATGCAAGTTAAAGAAGAGATGGCTTTTGAAAGTGAAAAAGGCTTAAAACAGGAAGTATCCATTCTTAAGCGTGTTTTTCCAGAGGCAGCAATTGAACTTCTCTCCAGTTTTGGATCTCTAATAGATGTTGTACATGAACATATACACGAAAATCACCCGGACCTAATTGTATTAGGATGTAGGGGAGAATCTGCTCTCGAAAACTTTTTATTGGGCTCTAATGCATATGAAGTTATAAAAAGTATTAAAGCACCGATTTTGGTTGTTCCTAAAAGTGCCCAATTTAAAAAACCTGAAAAAATTGTTTTTGCCACTGATTTAAAAGATGTTGATAAAGACGAAATTATGAATCCTGTGAGGGATATTGTTGATCGTTATCGTTCTGCGCTGATGTTTGTTAATGTGCTTGATGATGAGTATGTGAATCGGTTAGATGCAGAAAACAAAATTGCAGCTCACTTCCCAAATATTAATTTGAGTTTTAATTTTATAGAGGGAGACGATGTAAGTAAAAGCATAAATAAATTCATGGATGAAAATGATGCCGAAATGATTGCATTAGTGCGCCATAATGTAGGATTCTTTGATCGTATTTTCCATCCAAGTGTTACCAAACAAATGGTATTGCATCCAGAGCATCCCATGCTAATTTTGCATGATGATTTAGAATAAAAAGGGTTAGATTTAAAAGAAATAAAAAAGCCAGATGTAGATTGTACACCTGGCTTTTGTATGTAATTTTAACTGACTCTTAGTAAGCAAATAAAGGAAAATCCTTCATCATTTCGTTAACTTTTCCTCTTACTTCAGTCAATACTTGTTCGTTTTCAACATCAGATAATACCTGATCAATTAAATCAACTATCGGAGCCATGTGCTCTTCTTTCAATCCTCTGGTTGTAAGAGCAGAAGTACCTACTCTGATACCAGAAGTTTGGAATGGACTACGGCTATCATAAGGAACCATGTTTTTATTGATAGTGATATCAGCTATTACTAAAGTGTTTTCAGCTACCTTACCTGTTAATTCAGGGAATTTGGTTCTTAAGTCAATAAGCATAGAGTGATTGTCTGTACCGCCTGAAATTACTTTGTATCCCTTGCTTATGAAAGCTTCTGCCATTACCTTGGCATTTTTCTGAACTTGAGTTTGATACTCTACATACTCAGGTTGAAGTGCTTCTAAGAAAGAAACTGCTTTTGAAGCAATTACATGCTCAAGAGGACCACCTTGTATACCTGGAAAAACAGCAGAGTTTAATAAAGAAGACATTTTTCTGATAACTCCCTTTGGTGTTTTTTTACCAAATGGGTTGTCAAAATCTTTACCCATTAAAATAATTCCACCACGAGGACCTCTTAATGTTTTATGTGTTGTAGAAGTTACAATATGAGCATGCTTTACAGGATTTTCTAATAAACCGGCTGCAATTAGTCCTGCTGGGTGAGCCATGTCAACCATAAAAATAGCACCAATCTCATCTGCTAATCTTCTCATACGAGCATAATCCCATTCGCGAGAGTAAGCAGAAGCACCACCAATAATTAACTTAGGTTTGTGCTCGCGAGCTTTTTCTTCCATCATATCATAATCAACCAACCCGGTATCTTCTTTAACACCGTAGGCGATCGGCTCATACAATAGACCGGAACTATTCACAGGAGAACCATGAGAAAGGTGTCCACCGTGAGAAAGATCTAAACCAAGGAATTTATCTCCAGGATTTAAAACAGTCATCAATACAGCCATGTTTGCTTGTGCACCACTATGTGGTTGAACGTTAGCATACTCAGCATCATAAATTTTACATAAACGCTCAATAGCTAATGATTCACTTTGATCAACAACTTCGCAACCACCATAATATCTTGCACCAGGATAACCCTCGGCATATTTATTGGTCATGTATGATCCCATTGCTTCCATTACTTGCTCACTAACAAAGTTTTCAGATGCAATTAATTCGATGCCATTAAGCTGACGTTGGTGTTCTTTTTCGATTAGCTCAAATATCTTCTCGTCGCGTTTCATAAAAGGTTTTTATTTTAGGGAGATATAAAATCAGGTAGGATTTTTTACCATCCCCAATGTGTAACATATTGATAACAATGTATTGTAAAATGAAGCTGCAAATTTAATTCTAACATTTTGTATTAAAAAATTATTCATCCGAAAAGTGAATAAGTACTCTTCGGTATACCGAGAATATTTTTGATTTAGATACAAAACCCATGTATTTATCATTTTCAATAACGGGTAGATTCCAGGCTCCTGTTTCTTCAAATTTTTTCATCACAGAATCCATGTTTTCATTGATTTCAATAAAGGCCGGAGGTACCTGCATTAAGTCTTCAACTACAGTATCGTTATATCTGTCGTGGTTAAACATGATTTCGCGGATATCATCTAGTAGCACAATTCCTTTTAACTGTCCTTTGGATCCAATAACCGGAAATAAATTTCGTTTAGCTTTAGCAATGGTTTTTACTAAAACACCCAGGGTGTCAGTGGATTTTACAGGTAGAAAATCTGTTTCTAATACCTTATTTAAACGCATTAAGGTTAATACGGCTTTGTCTTTATGGTGTGTTAAAAGTTCCCCTTTTCGTGCCAATTGCTTGGTGTAAATTGAGTGTGGTTCAAAATACATAATGGTTAAATACGAAATGGTCGAAGTAATCATTAAAGGCACAAACAATTCATAACCATGTGTGATTTCTGCAATAAGGAAAATTGCTGTAAGTGGAGCATGTAATACCCCGGCCATAATAGCAGCCATTCCTACAAGGGTAAAGTGACTTTCGGGTAGAGTATATAAACCTGTAAAATTGATTATTCGGGCAAAAAAATATCCCATTACTCCACCAGTAAATAATGATGGTGCAAAAATACCACCTACACCACCACTTCCTGTGGTAGCGGCAGAGGCAAATACTTTAAACACAATTAGCAAACCAAGAATGAAAAGTAAGGTCCATTCATATCCTCTTAACTGATAAAACAAACTATTTTCGAAAACAATGTCCTTGTTGCCATTTAAAAATGCAGTAATCGTAGTATACCCTTCACCATAAAGCTGAGGAAAAATGAAAATTAATATGCTTAATACTACACCTCCGGCAAGTAATCGGAGGTAAGGGTTGTTAATTTTTCGGAACTTGTTTTCCGTCCACATTAAACTTCTGGTAAAGTATAGAGATATAAAACCGCCAAGAATACCAAGTACAATGTAAAAAGGAATGTTGTTTAAGATGAATGGATTTTCAAGATGCCAAGAAAATTCTGCTCCATCACCCATAAAGAAATACGCTACAGTAGCGGCACTAAATGCTGAAATTATAAGAGGTACTAAAGAAGTCATGCTCAATCCAAGCATGAGTACTTCAAGGGTAAAAACCAAGCCGGCCATTGGTGCTTTAAAAATACCGGAAACAGCACCTGCTGCTCCACAGCCAATTAGCAATGAAATGGTTTTGTAGTTCTGGTGAAATAATCTTCCCAGAGTAGAGCCAATAGATGCTCCTGTTAAAACTATCGGGGCCTCCGCTCCAACTGATCCTCCAAAACCAATGGTAAAAGTACTGGCAATAATAGAAGAATAATTATTGTGTCCTTTAATTTTACCTCCACCCTTGCTGAGCGAGTATAATATTTTTGAAACACCATGTCCTAAACTATCCCGAACGATTTTTTTAGAGAAGACAACGGCTATAAAAATTCCAATCACAGGATATGCCAGGTACAGCAGGTTTATATTTTCATTATGAAACTGCCCTGTTAGTATGTGATGGGTAAAGTGTATCGAGTTTTTTAGCAATACAGCTGCCAAACCACTAAGTATCCCGGTAAGGAAGCTTAATATTAGAATAAAATTCTTTTGGCTTATATGTTTTACCCGCCAAATTAAAAAACGTCTGAAATAAATTGATGCATTCTCCATAGCGGGCACAAAAGTATATGAATTACATAAAAGTATGATATAAATGTACAAAGAATTCAAATAATAGTTTGTTGGCGTAATTTGAAACCAGGAGAATGAGTATGTGATTTTTTGAATTATGGATACTTACAATACTTTGTTGTATTAATTCGATAACATTAGTAAGAAGGCGTTATCTGTCATTTTTTAATACATAATGTGTTCATATCTGATGTAAAACAAAGGAATTTGATGTTTAAGAATGTTAAAAATGCAAGTGTATGTTGAGAGTAAGAGGTTGGTATATAGGGTGTTTGTGTATTGTTGTGAATATATTTTGTTATAAAGTGCGTTTATTCGAATAAATTTAGATTACCTTTGCGAGCGATTTTGCAATGGCATAAATCATTCATTTTAAAACGATTATTCAGGGGGCTTCTTTTTCCAGTAAATTATACTGTAGGCAAATGCGGGGGGCGAACTGGAGAAAAAAGCAATTTATGATAACATTTGAAGAAATCGGCTTGATGCCGGAAGTTCTAAAGGCTATTGGTGAAATGGGCTTTGTAAACCCTACGCCAATTCAGGAAAAAACCATCCCGGGTTTAAGGGAAACAAATCAAGACTTAGTGGCGTTGGCTCAAACAGGAACTGGAAAGACAGCTGCCTTTGGTTTGCCAATAATTGAAAAAATTGATACCTCTAATAAGAAGGTTCAGTCATTGGTATTGTGTCCAACCAGGGAGTTAGCACTTCAAATCACTAAGGATATCAATAACTTTAGCAAGTATATTCCTAATTTTTACGCTACCCCTGTTTATGGAGGCGCTGATATCTCAAAACAAATTAAAGATCTTAAAAGGGGAACTCAAATAGTAGTTGGTACTCCAGGTAGGGTTAATGATTTAACTAATAGGGGGATTCTTAAGTTGGAGAACCTTGAATGGTTAGTATTGGATGAAGCGGATGAAATGTTAAATATGGGATTCAAGGAAGAGCTTGATTCTATTATTTCAAATACGCCTGATACCAGACAATCTTTATTGTTTTCTGCGACTATGCCTCGCGAGATTGAGAATATGGCTAAAAGGTATTTGACTGATCCAATGCAAATTAAAATTGGAAAGCAAAATGCCGGAGCATCTACAGTTGAGCATATTTATTACATGGTACATGCACGTGACAGGTATTTGGCATTAAAGCGTGTTGCAGATATAAATCCGGATATTTACGGAATTGTTTTCTGTCGTACGCGGCATGAAACTAAGGAAGTAGCAGAAAAGTTAATGGCCGATGGTTATAATGCAGATGCTTTACACGGGGATCTTTCTCAAGCACAAAGAGACCAGGTGATGCATCGTTTCAGAAGCCGTCATTTACAAATATTGGTGGCTACGGATGTTGCTGCCCGGGGTATTGATGTAAATGAATTAACACATGTAATTAATTATAATTTACCAGATGATATTGAGGCTTATACTCACCGTAGCGGAAGAACAGGTAGAGCCGGAAGAACAGGTACCAGTATTGCCATTATACATACCAAAGAGTCTGGTAAGGTAAAGATGATTGAGCGTATTTCCGGCATTAAGTTTGAGCGAAAGATGATTCCGTCAGGAAGTGAGATTTGCGGCAAGCAATTATTGCACTTAGTAGATAGAGTAGAAAATGTGGAGGTGAATCATGAAGAGATTGAAGAGTTTCTTCCTCAGATTTTCGAGAAGTTTGAAGAGTTAGATAAGGAAGAGTTAATTAAGCGTTTTGTGTCTGTAGAGTTCAATCGATTTATAGCTTACTATCAGGGAGCTAAAGATTTGAATGTGTATAAAAAAGATGTGGAGCGTGATAGAAATAAACGTCGTGGTTCAGATAACTATTCTCGTTTGTATATTAATATTGGAAAGGCACATAACTTAACCGCTCCACGTTTAATGGGACTTGTAAATGAAAGCACCAACAGGCGTAAAATTGGGTTTGGTAAAATTGAGGTTCTAAGAAACTTCTCTTTCTTTGAAGTAGAGGAAGGAAGTCAGAAAGATGTTATCAATGCAATAAAAGGGAGAGAATTTGAAGGTGAAAAAGTACATGCAGAAATAGCAACGGCTAAGCCTCCAAAACGTAACAATAACCGCAGAAGACCTGATGGTGGAGGAAATAATTACAACCGACGCCGTCGATCATAATACAAAAGATAAGTAAATAATAATATAATTGAGCTCTTCATTTTTGGGGAGCTTTTTTTATACAAAAAAAGACTGTCAGGTTTGGTGATGACAGTCTTTTTTATGATAGTATAGGATAATGGTTAGGGAGGTATATTGTTGTTTAATTAAACTTCAGACCAACTAACTTTATTTTTTATTCTGGAAATCTGCATTTCACTAACACAAAACAACTGAGCAATAACTTTCTGTTTTCTTCCATTCTCTAACATTTGCTTAATAGCACCTACATCCTCTTTCGTTAATTTGGAGTGGGTTATTATTTTTCCCTTCTTCTTTCTTGCTTTAATTAGTTTTTCTTGCGCTCTTAAAAAACTCTCTTCTCTCGATTTCCATTCAAGATTACTAACATGGTTGTTTAACTTGTTCCAATCTTTGTGTATAACAACATCTTGATTGTTTTTCTTTTTATGAATAAAAAGTTCTGCAACAAGTTTATGAATTAAGAGTGTTTTTTTTTGACCTTCTACTCTAAGGTTAATGCTTTTATAACCTTTGATGTTTCCTGGTTTAACTATTTTTCCATTTTTAAGATCGTAACAAAAACTTTTAATTCTTCCATAATTACTAACCTGATATTTGTTTTCGGTATGAGGAATGGCTTTCCATTCTTCGTCATCTAGTTTTCTTAGTTTGGGTTTGGTTGGTTTTTCAATTGTTTGCACAATACTTAAAAATTGAATTATCAAATTATATTCATAATTGATTTTGTGTACGGATTTTAAAAAAACTGTTTCAAAATCAATTTTGGTTTCAATTGTATTTCAAAAGTATGTTTTAAAGTTTAATAAACCAAAAAATAAGGAGAAAGGGAGGGTTCTGGAAGTCCCATTTTTAAAGGGTTTTGGGTGGTTTTTTGTGTGAATTGTATCACTTTTTAAATGAAATGTATGATTTTATAAATAAAGAGAAAAATGAATTTTTTTTATTTTTTTTTCATAAGAAGTGTTGTGATGAGATAAACTACTTATATTTTATGTGCAATAAAGTACTTAATTAGGTTAATTACGCAAAATTCGTATAAACCAAAATTAATTAAGTTTGTTTACTGATATCTTTAGGATGCACGTGCATCTTTTTCTGAGTTATTATTGTGTTGTAATTAATTAATAAAGAGCTGCTTTTTAAGAAAAGAAGAAAACTTTAATATATGAAAGAGAATTTTTGGGAAACATTGGAGCATTTTTTTGCGCTTGCACCAATGGAGGATGTTACAGATACAGTATTTAGGGAGTTGGTATTAAGGAATTCATCAGGGAAAAATCTTAAAGTTTTGTTTACTGAATTTCTTTCAACCGATGGTTTTTGCCATCCAATAGGAAGAGGTAAGGTGATTCATCGTTTTAATGTTAATGAGTCAGAAAAACTTATGCTTAAGAATAAAGATGCAATAGTTGTG
Organism: Labilibacter sediminis; assembly: GCF_005877885.1. Taxonomy (GTDB): domain Bacteria; phylum Bacteroidota; class Bacteroidia; order Bacteroidales; family Marinilabiliaceae; genus Saccharicrinis; species Saccharicrinis sediminis. Next base: position 63,877 of record NZ_VCHY01000007.1, on the reverse strand, counting down.
GCTCAAATATGGGGAACTGATCCAGAAAAGTTTTACAAAACAGCGAAGTATATCAATGATTATACTGGTTTTTCGGGAGTTGATATTAATATGGGATGTCCTCAAAAAAATATCATAAAAAAGGGGGCTTGTAGTGCTTTGATTAATGACCCGGAGCTTGCAAAGGAAATTATTTGTGCAACAGCAGAGGCTTCAGAAGTGCCAGTAAGTGTAAAGACCAGGATTGGGTTTAAAAATATTGAAACGGATCGCTGGATCCCTCATTTATTGGAATCACCTATAAAAGCCTTAACTGTTCATGGACGAATTCAAAAGCAAATGTCGGATGGTATAGCAAATTGGGACGAAATTGCGAAAGTTGTTAAGCTACGTGATGAGATTAATCCGTTCATAAAGATTATTGGTAATGGAGATGTTACAAGTGTTGCTGAAGGTAAGGAAAAAATGAAGAGCTATAATGTTGACGGGATTATGGTTGGAAGAGGGATTTTTTCTGATTTTTGGATGTTTAGTGAGAAACAAGAATTGGGAGTTCACGAAAAGTTACGAGCCATTAATGAGCATGCACGTTTGTATCATAATACATGGAGTGGGAATAAACCGTGGCAGATTTTAAAACGATTCTTTAAAATATATACCTATAATCTTCCTCAGGCTTCACAATTACGTGATGCAATAATGAAAACAAATAATATAGATGATTTAAATTTAGTATTAGATGACTATCAAAGTAAAGTAGTGAAGAATCAATAGATTATTAAAGAGGTTATTTTAGGAAAAGATACAATGAGACTGTAAAACATTTTTATGTTTTTGATAGAACACGGTTTTCAAAAATTAAAGCCAGGTTAAAAGCAGGGCAGGTATACCTAAAATGAAAAAGCTCTTGAGGAGCCAATACCTTTATTAAAGGTGCAGAGTATACGGATAGTAATCCTGCGGTAAACCACCAGTAATTTCTCGTTTCAATGCTTATGTTCGCAACTGATGTAATGGTGGTTTTATGGCCTAGTTTTAGTAATGATGATTGAATAATCAGCTTCGAAAAATCGGAAGTGCTTTCTGAATGAACTTTTTGTAAGTCATCAATTAGTATGTGTTTAACAGAGTTTAAATAAGGGGTCTGTGATGCCAGCCTGCATAGGTGATACAGTATAATTTCAATTTTGGGATATTCAGGTGCCGATCTGAATGGTGATTTAAAATAAAGAGAGTCAGAAATGGTTTTTATCAACAGTTGAATGCTTGCCTTATCCCACTGGTTGAGTTCAAAACTGTATTTGTTTACCCATAACAAGATATTGCTAATCACGCATACATCAAATTCAATGGGCATGTTTTTACCAAACCAGGTAGAATAGGCTTTAAAGTGTTTTAGTTGAGGGTGCCCATTTTTAATGGTTAAGTTTGTTTTATTGGCATGGTTGGGTAAGATTAACTTCGTTTTTAGCGCGTGTTCAGCAGGAGTGCCGGTAATCATGTGTATCATGGATGTTGTATCCATGTCGTCAGGTAACTTAAATTTGTTTAGTTTATTTAATATCCTGCCATTCGGAAAGTGTTTGTGTTCCTTTTTTTGCCAAAAATTATATGAATTACGTTCGTATTTGTCTATGTAAGCTTTAAAATTTGGGCTCAGATCTTTTTCAATTTCTTCAATAATTGTTTTTTCTTCTAAGGTTAACTTTGGAATTAATGATTTTAAGATATAAAGCGTGGCCGCGGAGTAAAATATGTTATCGTCAGGGCGAGAGATGCCTAGAATCTTATTTGATCGATATGAGGGAAAAATCCCATAATTAAAAATCGTATTGTTTTTGTTGGCTTGTTGTTCTCTTATTTTTTTGAGAAGCTCAATTCGTTGCATAGAGGTTTAATAATCTGAAGAAAACATTTTAAGATGATTTCGGTAAGCGGTAAAAGCATTTGCCCTGGATATAAAACCATGATATTTTCCTTTGTCTATTACAGCAATATTAAATCGGCCAGATTTTCTGAAAATTTCAACTAAATCTTCCATGCTATCGTCAGGGCTAATGAAGAACTCAGGCATATACATTAAATCTTTTACTTTTACTGTTGTATATTTTTCAGGTTCAAAGATAATCTCCCTAATGTCGTCCATTTTTACCATTCCTTGTAAAATACCCTGATTATCTACCACAGGAAATAAGTTTCTGTGTGCCTTTGAAATGACTTTAACTAAATCGCCAAGGTTAGCTTCCGGAGAAATAATTGCAAAATCGGTTTCAATAAGCTTATTTACTTCCATCATGGTCATGATGTTTTGATCCTTATCATGTGTAAGGAGTTCTTTTCTTTGTGCAAGCTGATGGGTATAAACCGAGTGTTTCTCAAAAGACTTTGCCGTAATAAAGCTGATGGTGGCTGTTATCATTAGTGGTAAAAACATACTATATCCACCCGACAGGTCTGCAATTAAAAACAATCCGGTTAGCGGTGCGTGCAATACGCCGGCAATTAAACCAGCCATCCCAATAAGTGCAAAGTTTTTTACAGGAAGTTCAATCCAGTTTAACCGATTGATAATAGTAGCAAATAATACACCGGTGTTGGCACCCATAAATAAGGTAGGAGCAAAAATTCCACCAACACCACCACTGCCAAATGTTACAGAAGTAGCTATCACTTTAACGCCTATAGTTAAGGTCATTATGATAAGGAAATTGATGAAGTTGTTGCTGAAATAGCTAAAAACTCCAACATCATGAAGGTAAAAAAGATCACCATTTAAAGCACCGTTAATCACTTCATATCCTTCACCAAATAAATGAGGAAAAAACAGCATGAGTATTCCGAGAGTTGTGGCACCTAAAATTAATCTTGTCCAGCCATTGTTAATGTTTTCAAACAACCTTTCAATAAACTTATACATTCTTGTAAAGTATGTAGCAACTAGTCCACAGGCAAAACCCAGAAGCACATAAAAGCTCAATTCTTTTAGTGTGTATGTAACTTCTAAGTCAAAAGGATAAACAACTTCCTGTCCTAAAAATAAGTAAGATACCACCACAGCAGAGGCAGAAGATAATAGAAGAGGTACAAGTGATGTTAAGGTTAGGTCCAGCATGATTACTTCTAACGCAAAAACTATGGCAGCAATAGGTGCTTTAAAAATGGCAGACATAGCACCGGCACAAGCACAGCCCAACAATAGCGTAATTTGTCGGTAATTTAAATGAAGCATTTTGCCAATATTAGCTCCAATGGCTGCACCAGTAGAAACAGTCGGACCTTCTAAACCCACTGAACCACCAAAACCTACAGTGAAAGAGCTGGCAATAACAGATGAAATCATATTATGACGATTCATCTGTCCCTGATTTTTTGAAATGGCATAAAGTACATTGGGTATACCGTGCCTTACTGGTCTGCGAACGATATACTTGATGAATAGAACGGCTAACAGAATACCTATTCCCGGCGCAATCAAAAACAACCATCCAAAGCCATCAATAGATATAATCTTGTGTACAAAATGGTGAATGAATCCAACTGTTTGTTTAATGGTAACGGCAGCTAATCCTGCTGATATGCCAATAACAATACTCAATAGAATCATGAATTGTCTATTGCTGATATGTCTTAGCCTCCAGATAAAGAACTTTTTAAGAAGAGTTTCTTTTGCCATTCAACTATGCGTTATTGATGCTTTGATTTATTTGGTTGTCAATTTATGAAATATTTACTTTCAATGTAAGATTTGAGTAATTTAATATTATGTCTGTAAAAAAAATATTACGTATGAGTATGATTTTAATACAAACGGGTGAACATTAAGAAAGTCTTTTTGTTTAGGAATTGACCGTTGTAAATTAAACAAATGAAATTACAGATATATATTCTTTTCTTTTTTTTAGTAATAACTGTTAGTACTTATTCTCAGACAGCAGTACTTAAGGGCGTTGTTAAGGATGCTTATTCAAATTCACCTCTAGAGTTTGTTAATATAGTGGTTTATGGGTCTGTTAATGGTACTGCTACCGATTCGTTAGGTTATTTTGAATTGGAAATAGAAAATCAGGAATTTATTCAGTTACAGTTGTCATTTTTGGGATATAAACCTATGGTAACTGAAGATATTATGATATCGAAAATTAGGTCCAATTTTATTGAGATAAAGCTGGAGCCGGCTTCAGAGGCATTGTCGGAAATAACGGTGAAAAGTTCACCTTATGCAGAAAAAGTTGAAAGTCCGGTTTCGCTTCGTCGCATTGGAATTGATCAAATAGAAAAAAGCGCCGGAGGAAATCGTGATATTTCAAAAGTACTTCAGTCTTTCCCGGGTGTGGCAAGTACAGCATCATTTCGGAATGATATTATTGTGCGGGGAGGGGGACCGGCTGAAAACAAGTTTTATATAGATGGTATTGAAATTCCTACGATTAATCATTTCTCAACACAGGGAGCTTCAGGCGGGCCTGTTGGGATTTTAAATGTGGATTTTATAAGAGAAGTTGATTTTTATTCCGGAGCATTTCCCGTATCAAGAGGAAATGCCCTGAGTTCGGTATTGGAATTTAAACAATATGATGGTAGTATGGATGAAACGGATTTTAAAGCTGTATTAGGTGCCAGTGAGCTGGCATTGTCTGTATCAAGCCCTCTTTCCGAAAAGACTACAATGTTTGCATCAGTACGCCGAAGTTATTTGCAGTTTTTGTTTCAGGCTTTGGATTTGCCTTTTTTACCAACATTTAATGATTTTCAATTTAAAACCAAAACACGTATTAATCAAAAAAATGAAGTTTCTTTTTTAGGATTTGGAGCATTAGATCAATTTAAATTAAATACAGATGCCAGTGCGACTCCCGAGAATCAATACATACTGTCGTATATACCTGTGAATAACCAATGGAATTACACCTTGGGAGTAAATTATAAACATTATTTCGAAAAGAGTTATTTAAGTCTTGTGGTTAGCAGAAATCATTTAAATAATGAAGCTGTCAAATATCGAGATAATATAGAGGTGGATGAAAATCTTACCTATGATTATCAGTCTCAGGAAATTGAAAACAAGTTTAGGGCAGAACTAAATTCTGCATTTGGTATTTTTTCGATAAATGGAGGAGTTGGATTAGAGTATAGTGAATATTCAAATAGGACATATCGTTTAGATTATTTTGATGGAACTCAGCAGGAAATTAATTATAATTCCATTTTAGATTTTGTAAAATATGGAGTTTGGGGATCTGTTGGTTTTCCTGTATTTGCTGATAAATTGAAAATATCGCTTGGTTTCAGAATGGATGCCAATTCATATTCATCCCAAATGAATAATTTATTGGATCAATTCAGTCCGAGGATTTCGGCATCCTTTAAATTAGCCAATCCATTGTTTTTTAATTTAAATGTAGGGAGATATTATCAGTTACCGGCATATACTACCATGGGATATAGAGATGAAGAAGGAGTTTTGGTAAACAAACAGAATGAACTGGAGTATATTCATGCCGACCATTACGTAGGGGGGGTGGAGTATCGACCAAACGACTATAGTAAAATTACTCTCGAGGGTTTTTATAAGGACTATGGTAAATATCCTTTTTCAGTAAATGACTCTGTGTCTATTGCCAGTAAAGGTGGTGATTTTGGAGTGTTTGGAGATGAGGAAGTTTTACCCAATAGTGAAGGTCGTGCATATGGCTTTGAGTTAATGATGCGACAACGTTCGCCCAAAGGGTATAGTTTTATTGCAGCCTATACTTTTGTACGCAGTGAGTTTACAGATATTGATGGTGTTTATATTCCCAGTTCATGGGATAGTAAACATCTCTTTACTTTAACTTTAAATAAAGTTTTTAAACGGAATTGGGATCTCGGTTTAAAATGGAGGTATTTGGGCGGGTTGCCTTACACTCCTGTTGATGAGGACAAAACAACGTTAAAGGAGGCTTGGGATGCAAGGGGTATTGAGTATCTTGATTATAGCAGGTTTAATCAGGAAAGATTGGAGCCTTTTCATCAGTTAGATATAAGAATTGATAAATCGTATGTTTTTAATAATTGGTCCTTATCTGTTTACCTTGATATTCAGAACTTATATAATTATAAAACCAAGGAACCTGTAAAATATGTTCAGGATAGAGATAGTAATGGACAGTCTATCATTATAAATCCCGGTGATCCGGTAGAAGAACAGCGTTATCAGTTTAGCAAGATTTATACAGAGAACGGCACTGTTCTGCCCACCATTGGTGTTATAGTGGAGTTTTAAAATAAAAAATCCTACTCACGGCCAGAGCCATGAATAGGATAAAAAAGCATCGTAACTATGTACTAAGGAATTGGATAGCCCAATTCTTTTTCAATCATCTGAAATAATTCCAAATGAGTTTTGTTCTCAATGGTGCCTTTGGCACAATGTCTGCGTAAAAAGCTTTCAACAGTTTCATCTTTTCCATAAAGATGTGTTAAGTAGTTTAATACATGCGTTTGGTCACATGTAAATACATGGTTATCCTTGCTTTTGCTTCGTGACATACTATTAAAATTTTGGTAGTTTAATGGTTTTATAAGAAATTATCTTTGTTTTAGCCAGCTTTCTTATTTAGTGGTGTATGACTCGGCTGACTTGGTTGATTACTGCGTCTTAGCCAACGTAAAGCGTCTTTTGTGTTTTGGAAAACATGGAATTGGTAAAAATTGTATTTAATTAAATCTTTGAAAATAAGCGAAAGTTCCAATTCTCTTTTGTGACTTACTATAAAGGCAATATTTGTTTTGTCATATTTTTTTAAAAATCTTCTTACTGCATCCGATATGACAAAAAGGTGGGATGTGTTAATATTTTTAAATCCTTCTGCAGCTTTAATGATAATATTAAGATGTCTCGAGAATGTTTTTTCTTCTTCAATGCATTTGCAAAGCTGAATAAATTCGTGAGAGGTGGCATCCTTTTTTATTAAAATCTCAACTATGCCAGAGTCTTGTTTGTGTTTTACAGAAATCATATAATGCTAATTCTTGTATCGTTTAAATTAAAATTAGCTAAAAGGTGAAAAAAACGTGTTTTTTGTCCGTGACAAAAACGTGACATAATATAAGATATTGAAAATCAGCAAAATTAAATTGGTTGTTTGGGGCGGTTTATAGGGGCTGTAGTCACATTAAAGCATGATTTTATAAAGGATAAAACACTTAAATGGCTGGGAAATGAATCTTAAACAATTTTAAATAAATGTAAAGCAACCAATAAATTCCTATCTTTGCACGCTTGTTCTTTAAAGAGAATATTTGAAAATATAAAGCAAAAAAAATGTCAAATAAAATTACTGATATATTCAAAATTAAGTATCCGGTTGTTCAGGGAGGAATGGTTTGGTGTAGTGGATGGAAATTAGCTGCTGCAGTAAGCAACAATGGAGGACTTGGGTTAATAGGAGCTGGTTCTATGCATCCCGAAGTATTAAAGGAGCATATCACAAAAATGAAGTCAGCAACAGATAAACCCTGGGGAGTTAACATTCCTTTATTATATCCGGAAGTAGATAAGTTAATTGATATAGTAATTGAAGAAGGTGTAAAAATTGTTTTTACAAGTGCAGGAAACCCTGCAAAGTACACTTCAAAATTAAAAGAAAACGGAATTGTTGTTGCCCATGTAATTGCCAATAGTCGCTTTGCAAAAAAATGTGAAGATAGTGGAGTAGATGTGTTAGTAGCGGAAGGATTTGAAGCCGGAGGTCATAATAGTAAAGAAGAAACCACAACCATGGTTTTGATACCTCAGCTAAGAAAAGTAACCAATTTACCATTAATAGCTGCCGGAGGTATTGGAACCGGACGAGGAATGGCAGCTGCATTTGCTTTAGGTGCAGATGGCGTTCAAATAGGATCTCGTTTTGCTGCAAGTACTGAATCTTCCGCACATCCTGATTTTCTTAAAAAAGTAGTGGAAGCCGGAGAGGGAGGAACAACATTAACTCTTAAACAAATTGGACCCGTACGTCTTATTCATAATAAATTCTCTGCTGAGGTGGATGCAGCACAAAAAAGAGGTGCATCTCCTGAGGAGTTAAGAGAAATGTTAGGAAAAGGACGAGCCAAAAAGGGTATGTTTTTAGGTGATTTAGATGAAGGAGAATTAGAAATAGGTCAGGTTGCGTCTATGATTGATCAGGTAAAACCTGTTGCTGAAATTATGGATGAAATTATAGGCGAATATAAAGAAGTTATTCAGGATTTATCAGGCAATACATCATTTCAATTTTAAAGATGATAGAGATAAAAAAATATAAACTCGATAATGGTTTAAGGCTTATTGTTCACCAGGATAAAACTACGCCATTGGCGGCGGTTAATGTTTTATATGACGTTGGCGCTAAGGATGAGGATGAAAATAAAACCGGTTTTGCCCATTTGTTTGAGCATCTTATGTTTGGTGGAAGTAAAAATATTCCTTCGTATGATGCGCCTTTGCAAAATGTTGGAGGTGATAATAATGCGTGGACCAGTAACGATTTAACCAACTATTATTTAACATTACCAGCTTCTAATATTGAAACGGGATTGTGGTTGGAATCTGATCGTATGCTCGAGTTAAATTTTTCTCAAGAGTCGTTGGATATACAAAAAAAAGTTGTGGTTGAGGAATTTAAACAACGTTATTTAAATCAGCCATATGGAGATGTGCCATTATTGTTAAAACCATTGGCTTATAAAAAGCACCCATATAAATGGCCAACAATAGGTGCCGATGTTAAGCATATTGAAGATGCTACTTTGGAGGAAGTAAAAAGTTTTTTTTACGCTCATTATGCACCTAATAATGCAGTGATTTCAATTACAGGAAATGTTGAGCCGGATGATGTTTTTGAAAAAGTGAAAAAATGGTTTGGAGATATTCCTTCAAGAGATGTGAAAGTGAGGAACCTTCCTGTTGAGCCAAAACAAACAGAAATGCGTGAACTAACTGTGGAAAGGGATGTTCCTACAGATGTATTGCAGATGGTTTTTCATATGTGTTCACGAACCGATGATGAATACTATATTATTGATTTGCTGTCGGATGTGTTGTCTAATGGAACTAGTTCCAGGTTAATTCAACGATTGGTGATGCAAAAGAAGTTATTTACTGATTTGCATGCATATATTTCAGGTGATGTGGAGCAGGGCTTGTTTACTTTTGCAGGGCATGTTTCTGAAGGTGTAAATATTAAAGATGCAGAAAAGGCTATCTGGAAAGAGATTGAAGAGATTAAAAATAATCTTGTAGATGCTTATGAACTTCAAAAAGTAAAAAATAAAGTAGAGTCTTCTTTAACGTTTTCGGAAATTAATTTTTTAAATAAAGCCATGACTCTGGGGCAATTTGAATTATTAGGAAAAGCAGAAGATATAAACGAAGAAGTTGATAAATATCGAATGGTTACTGCTGAACAGATACAGGAGTGTGCTCAAAAGATATTAATAGAAACCAACTGTTCTAAATTATATTATCTATCAAAGGATAAAAAAGCTAAAAATGTTAAGACGAAATAATGTGCCTTCTTTTGATCTGCCTTCAGGATTAAATATTCTGGAGCAGAAAAAATTTAATTTAGATAATGGTATTCCGGTTCACTTTGTGGATGGGGGAACGCAGGATGTTGCTAAAATTGATCTAATTTTTCCAGCCGGTATTGTACAATCAAGTAAAGCTTTAGTTGCTTCTTTTACCAATAATTTGTTGCAAGAGGGTACGGTTTATATGTCGGCTTTTGAAGTGGCTGAGAAAATTGATTTTTATGGTGCTTACCTGGGACAATCAACAAATTATCATCACGGTCAGGTAACTCTTTATTCTTTATCGAAATATTTGCCTGATGTGTTGCCGGTCATTGAAGAAATTATCAAGAAACCGGCATTTGCTCAGCACGAATTTGATGTTTATTTGTCTAAGCGTAGGCAAGATTTTTTGGTGGATTCTGAAAAAGTAAAAACACTGGCGCACCGCAAATCGCAGGAGATTCTTTTTGGTACCGAACATCCTTATGGCAGAATAGCCAATTTAAGTAGTTTTGATCAAATTCATTTGGAGGATGTCAAAGCTTTTCATCAATCGCAATATGTTTCTAATGAGTGTACCATTGTGGTTGCAGGATTGCCGGGGGAGGGTATTAAGGATTTATTAAATAAACATTTTGGAGGCCACGATTGGGGAGTAAAAGAATATAATGAAGATCCTTTGCCAAATCCAAAACCAAGCAAGGAGAATGAGCATCTTGTAGAAAAAGAAAATGCCATGCAATCTGCTCTTAGGATTGTGAGAAAGGGTGTAACGAAATCTCATCCCGATTACCTGCCCTTAATGATATTAAATACACTTTTCGGAGGATATTTTGGTTCCCGCTTAATGATGAATTTAAGAGAGGAAAAAGGCCTTACTTACGGTATTTCTTCATATATGCAATCCTTTTTAAAAGAGGGAGTCTTTGGAATTTCAACAGAGGTGGTTGCCGAGAAAAGACCTTTAGCAGTGCAGGAAATATTTAAAGAGATGGACAAGTTAAGAACTGAGCTGGTAGATGGAGAGGAGCTTGACAGAGTGAAGAATTTTATGCTTGGCGATTTAATGCGTAATTTGGATGGTCCCTTTGCTTTGTCGGAAGCTTTTAGAGGTTTGTTAGGGTTTGACCTTGATTTTTCCTTCTTCAGTAAATTTGAAGAAATCATTAAAAATATTAGTCCTCAGGAAATATTGAGCCTGGCCAACAAGTATTTAATAAAAGATGATTTTTACGTTGTAATAGCAGGGAAGTAGCATTTTTTTAGTATAATTGTTTTGCTTGGTAAAGAGAATACATTAAATTATTTTTTAATTTGATATAGTATAAATCAGGGAAGTGTCTGAATGAGTAAATCCGCATCTGAAATAGAGGAGAAAGAACTTATACGTAAGGAGTTTAATGAACTGGTAGACTTGTGTCCGCGCTGTAAAACAGAGAAAGGATTAAAACTGGTTAGTAAGTCCTTTGAACTTGCACGTAAAGCCCATAAAGGAGTACGTCGTAAGTCCGGAGAACCTTATATATTGCATCCATTGGCTGTGGCACGTATTGTCGCAGAGGAAATTGGTTTGGGAAGTACTGGTGTTGCTGCAGCTTTGCTTCACGATGTAATTGAAGATACAGATTATACTTATGAGGATTTAGAAGCTATGTTTGGAACAAAGGTGGCTTCTATTGTGGATGGCTTAACCAAACTTTCCGGGGTATTTGATAAAAATCAGTCTGCTCAGGCCGAGAATTTCAAAAAGCTTTTGCTTACCATGGTTGAGGATATCAGGGTAATCATCATTAAGTTGGCAGATCGTTTGCATAATATGCGAACACTGGGATCTATGCCTGAACACAAAAGGCTTAAGATAGCAGGCGAAACGCTTTTTATGTATGCCCCATTGGCGCATCGCCTGGGATTATACGCTTTAAAAACGGAGCTCGAAGATTTAAGTTTAAAGTATGAGCACCCTGCTGTTTATCAGGATATTGTCAATAAGATAGAGTCTAAGGAGCTGAAGAATAGGGAGGTAATTGAACGATTTATAACTCCTATTGAAGAGTCATTAAAAAAGGCTGGAGTCGAATTTAAGTTAATATCTCGACCAAAGTCGGTCTATTCCATTTGGAATAAAATGCAGAAAAAGAATCTGCCTGTTGATGAAATTTATGATTTACTGGCCATTAGAATCGTTTTTAAGCATGACGAAAAAATTCCGGAGAAAGCACAGTGCTGGAATATTTATTCTCTAATTACAGATATATACCGACCGAAACCAGATCGTTTGAGAGACTGGGTGAGTACGCCAAAAGCCAATGGTTATGAAGCATTACATGCTACGGTCATGGGACCTCAGGGTAAGTGGGTCGAAATTCAGATAAGAAGTGAACGTATGGATGAGATTGCGGAACGTGGTTTTGCAGCTCATTATAAATATAAAGGGGTACAGGAAAAAGAATCTGAACTCGAAAACTGGCTTCAAAGAATACGGGAGTTGCTGGATAACTCAGCCTCCGATTCAATGGAGTTTTTGGATGATTTTAAATTAAACCTGTTCTCTTCAGAAATTATGATTTTTACACCGAAGGGAGAGGTGAAGGTGATGCCTAAAGATTCTACGGTGTTGGATTTTGCCTTTGAAATTCATACCCATTTGGGATATAAGTGTATTGGAGCAAAAGTAAATTATAAGCTGGTTCCAATTAGTCATAAGCTTAAAAGTGGCGATCAGGTTGAGATTCTTACTTCTGAGAAGCAAGCGCCTAAGTACGATTGGATTAAGTTTGTTACCACAGCAAAGGCTAAGACCAGTATTAAGGATGCTTTTAAAAAGGAACGAAAAGAAATTATTTTACGCGGGGAGAGGCTGGTAGAAGATGCTTTAAACAAGAAAAAACTAACAACCAATAATAGAATTCTGAATAAATTACTGCGTTTTCATAACATTGAAAATAAGGAAGAACTTTACTTTACCATTGGAAGCGATAAAATTGATTTAAGTAATTTAGATAAGATACTACGAGAAAAATCTTCCAATAAACTTATTAAATACTGGAAACTTTCTTTTGGAGGAAAGAAAGAAAAAGCTACTCCTCAGCAAAAAATAGACAAGCGTAAGCCATATATATTATCTGATGATAGTGAAGGCGATAATTATATTATTGCCAGTTGTTGTAACCCAATACCGGGTGATGATGTGGTAGGATATATTGACGAAGAGGAAAAAGTAATTCTTCATAGCAGAAAATGTCCGGTGGCGATTAAGCTAATGTCAAGTCAGGGTAATCAATTGGTTTCTGCGCAATGGACCACCCATAAGTTATTATCCTTCTTGGCAATAATTAAACTAACCGGTATCGATCAAATTGGCATTGTCAATAAAATGACGAAAGTGATCTCGGATGATCAAAATGTGAACATGAGATCCATTCACGTGGAAAGTCATGATGGTATTTTTGAGGGGTCAATCTATTTGTATATCCACAATGTAGAAGACTTAAATAATCTCATATATAACTTAATGAAGATAAAAGGGGTGCATACTGTTGCCCGTCAGGAACGAATTCAAAAATAATTGCTTGTTTTAATTTAGTCTAAACAATCGTTTTTTATTTTTACTAATTTATCTATCTTTAATCCGTTATTTTTAATCAGTTTATGTATGGATAAGGTGAAAACCAAGGAAGTAGTGAAACAAATATTCACTGAGTTTCTACAAAAAAATGGACACCGAAAAACGCCTGAACGTTTTGCAATATTAGAAGAGATTTATTCCCGTGACGGGCATTTTGATATTGAATCACTCTACATTTTTATGAAGAATAAAAACTATAGAGTTAGTAGGGCTACCTTATATAATACCATAGATTTACTTCTGGAGTGTAAGTTAGTTATTAAGCATCAGTTTGGTAAAAATATTGCGCAATTCGAAAAAGCTTTTGAATCAAAGCAGCACGATCATTTGATATGTACAACTTGTGGAGATGTAACTGAATTTTGTGATCCGGGTGTTCAATCTGTGCTTAACAATGCAAAAGAAACAATGAATTTCCAGGTGTCTCATCATTCGTTGTATATTTACGGAACCTGTGTAAACTGTACGAAAAATTAATTACGATTAGATCTTTAATCTGGCACTTCTTTTATGTAAGTTTTTTTCGCTTTTATCCACATTGAAGATAGTTTTGTGGTGAAAGAAAAAAATATACCACAAACCATGACATTATCCCATTTTTAATAACTATTTTTACCGGTCGAAAAATTGGCATCAGATCATTGTGTTCTTTTGTCAAACTTTTGATGGTTACATGGAAGTTACTTTTAGTGCTGAAGGTGTAATGGCTTGATTGAATTAGTTTTAAACATTATTTATTAATATAACAACATTCAAATTTAGGTATAGGTGTAAAAATCAGTGATAACTGTTTTGATCTCAAAAGTTATTTCCTGGCTGATATGTTGTGCCTGAATACTTAATTTGGATATTAATTTCTTAGAAAATGAAAGTTGATGTTCTACTTGGTCTTCAGTGGGGAGACGAGGGTAAAGGAAAAGTGGTTGATGTGCTTACTCCTGAATATGATGTAATTACACGATTTCAAGGTGGGCCAAATGCAGGTCATACATTAGAGTTTAATAATATTAAACACGTATTGCATAATATTCCCTCAGGTATATTTCATACTACTAAGATGAATATTATAGGTAATGGTGTTGTGTTAGATCCAATTAGCTTTAAACAGGAAATTGATGAATTAGAAGCTAAGGGAATGGATTTATCCAATAATCTTTTAATCTCAAAAAAGGCACATTTAATTTTACCGACACATCGTATTTTAGATGCTGCTTCAGAGGCTTCAAAAGGGAAAACAAAGATTGGGTCAACGCTTAAAGGAATTGGTCCTACCTATATGGATAAAACAGGTAGAAACGGATTAAGAGTAGGTGATATTTTAAATGGCTTCGACGAGAAATATGCTGAATTAAAAAGAAAGCATGAACAACTTTTGTCAATGTATGATTTTTCGTATGATATTAATGAGTATGAGAAAGGTTTAAAGGAAGGAATTGAGTGCTTAAAGAAATTCACCATTATTGATAGTGAGCATAGAATTAACGAGTATATTAAAAATGGAAAGTCGGTATTGGCAGAAGGTGCTCAGGGTACCTTGTTAGATATTGATTTTGGTTCATATCCTTTTGTTACTTCATCAAATACCATTTGTGCAGGAGCTTGTACAGGTATGGGAGTGGCGCCAAATAAAATTGGTGAGGTTTACGGAATCTTTAAAGCTTACTGTACAAGAGTAGGTAGTGGTCCGTTCCCAACAGAGTTAGAGTGTGAAACAGGTGAAGCTTTGCGTAAGGCTGGTCACGAGTTTGGTGCTACAACAGGTCGTCCGCGCAGATGTGGTTGGTTAGATTTAGTTGCCCTGAAATATTCGGTAATGATCAATGGTGTAACACAACTCATTATGACTAAAGGAGATGTATTAAGCTCTTTTGAAACAATTAAAGTAGCTACTTCATATATTGTTGACGGTGTTGAAACAGAAGAGTTTCCGTTTGAATTACCAGAGAACTTAGAAGTAGTTTATACTGAATTACCAGGTTGGAAAGAGGACCTTACAGGTATGAAATCAGAAGATGAATTACCTGAAGAGTTAAATAATTATATTGATTATCTTGAAAAGGAACTTCAGGTACCAATTAAAATTGTTTCTGTAGGTCCTGATAGAGAACAAACTATTATTAGAGAAGGGAAATAATAAAATTTCGATATATTTGAAAGGCCTGATTAATCTTTATTAGTCAGGCTTTTTTATTTAAAATATAAGGGTATGCATAAGATTTCAGAGCCAACTTTAATACTTAATGAAACCATTTGTAAAGATAATATTTGGAAAATGGTGTCCAGGGTTAGTCAATGGAACGGTGATTTTAGACCTCATTTTAAAACTCATCAGTCTGCTGTTGTGGGAGAGTGGTTTCGAAGTGTTGGTGTTGAAAGAATAACGGTATCCTCCTTTGCTATGGCAAATTACTTTGCAGCCAATGGGTGGAAGGATATTACAGTGGCATTGACGTCAACAGTGCTAAATGCTGATGTAATTAATGAACTATCATCAAAGATTAACTTAAATATCATAGTAGAAGACGAGGAATCGATAAAGCTTTTAGAAAAACAGCTTTCATATCCCGTAGGTTTGTTTATTAAGGTAGATGGCGGTTATCACAGAACTGGTGTAGATGCTGATGATTTGCCCCGAATTAAAAAGTTGAAGGAACCTTTAAAAGAGTCAAAGAATCTTATTTTTATGGGTTTTTTGATTCATGCCGGGAATACTTACTATGCAAGAAGTCAGGAGCAATTAGAGGAGATAGTTAAGCCACAGCTGGAAAAGGTTTTGGCATTAAAAACCTTTTTAAAAGATGATTTTCCATTGTTGCAGATATCATGGGGAGATACCCCAAGCTGCTCTATGTATTCAGGTTTTTACGGAATTGATGAATTTAGACCAGGTAACTTTGTTTATTACGATTATACACAGGTTCAGATTGGGAGTTGTGAATTAAAAGATATAGCGGTTTGTATGGCAGTACCCGTTCTGGCATTACATCCTGAAAGAAATGAGATTGTGGTTCATGGTGGAGCAGTACACTTGTCTAAGGACAGGGTTGAGCTTTCTGATGGGTCGATTTCTTTTGGAAAGGCTGTGGTGATGAATGGTTTAACCTGGGATGTTAATTGTGAGATAGGTGAAGTGAAGTCTTTATCACAGGAACATGGAATTATTAAAGCGGATGAAACTGTTATAAGAGAACTAAAGCCGGGAGATGTTATTGGTATAATTCCGGTTCATTCTTGTCTGACTGCTAATCTGATGAAAGAATTATTGTGTACGGATGGTAACTTTATTGATATGATTAAGTAGAAGAAGTATTAAAGAAGAAAATACCCAAAATCCAAAATAAATTTAATCTAGGAAATGAAATATATTTCAATTTTACTTTTTGCCTTGCTGATATTGTCAGGTTGCGCAAGCAAGAGATATGTGAAGAAAGCACTTAAATATGAAAATACAGGCTTGTATACAGATGCAGCAGAGCAGTATTATAATTCACTCGTAGCCAACGCAAAAAACATAGATGCTAAGCTTGGACTTCAACGCACAGGGCAGCTTGTGCTGGATGATAAAATAGATCATTTTAAAGCCCAATATCAAAATGGTACACCTAAAGAGGCTGTGTATGCATACAGGAGCGCAGAGAGTTATTTTATGAAACTCAAAGCTGTTGGTGTAAACTTAATTTTATCTGAAGAACAGAAAACCTACTATAAAGAAGTAGAGGATATATATTTGAATAAATTATATCAGGATGCCTCAAAAGCACTTAGTTTGGAGGAGTTTGTAAGTTCCGAAAAACTCTTTTCAGAAATATTAAGTATCAACAAAAGTTATAAGGATGCTCAATCGAAATGGGTAACAGCCAAATATGAACCTGAGTATCGTAAAGGGAATAGCTTAATGCAAAGTCAAATGTATAGGTCGGCCTATGGTGTATTTAATCAGATTATAGCGCAGGTCGGAACTTATAAGGATTGTCATGAATTGCGTTCCGGAGCCTTGAAACTTGCAAAAGTGACCATTTCTATAAGTCCTTTTAAGGCCAGTTATAGTGCCTATAAACCGCAGGCTGAACAAATAGAATTAAAAGTGGCTAATGGAATAAACGCCATAAAATCTCCATTTTATGAAGTGGTTACCAATAAATCTTTTGAGAGCGATCCTTTTAAAAAGGCTTACGAGTACGATCGTACAAAGGGTTTCACAAATAGAGTGAGTTCTAAAGCAACCTTAACAGGAGTAGTGCAAAAATATGCCAAGTATAATGGCAGGCTCGGTAAAACAGAGAAGCATGCTTATTTAAAGCGTACCGAGGAATATGTTGATGAGGAGACCAAGGTTAAGAAGACTCGTACGGTTTATGATAAAGTAAAATATTATGAGTATAGGTTGGAGCGTAAAGTAATGTTATCCATGAAATTTTCAATGAATCGAACAGATAAAAATGAGTTGGTGATTTCAGATGTATTTAATGAGGAGGAAGTGGATAAGTTGTATTATGCCGAATTCGAGGGTGATTATAAACAGTTGGTTCCAGGTACCTGGAAATATATGAGTAAGGAAAGTGATGGAGATCGGGTTTATGATAATTCAGCAGCCATCGAGAATTTAAGAAAGATGTTTAAGGCTAGAAAAACAGCTAAGTCTTTAACAGAATTGGAAAATATTTTGCTCGATAGTTGTACTAAAAGTATAGTGGTACAAATAGAAAATTATAAGCCGGAAAATTAAGATTATGAGGATACTGATTCTTATAGGGATATTTGCTGTATTAGTGTCGTGTGGTTCAAAGAAAAAACAAGCAGAACTTCTGGAGCAAACAAAACCACATTGGTTAAAAGAACGCCCAATAAACGGAGGATATTATTATGGGATAGGAATTACGCCTAAAATAGGTTCTCCTATGTTGTACGAAGATAAGGCAAAGGAAAGGGCTCTTGCCGATATTTCAAGTCAGATAAATTCTACAATAGAAGCAGAAGCCATTCTTTATCAGGTTGAAGATAAAAATGGAGTTATGGACTATCTTCAAAACAGAATAAAATCCACATCAGCAGGTTATCTGGAGGGGTATGAGTATATAGATAAATGGGAAGATTTATCTAATGTGTATGTGTTTTATCAGTTATCGAAGCAAAAATACAGGGAGATTATGACCCGGCGAAAGAACGAGGCAATGCAGTCTGCTAAAGAAAAGTATTTAGCAGGATTAGGTTTTCTTCGAGCTAAAAGTCATGTAAACGCTATTGAGCATTTTGCCATGTGTATTGATGTTCTGAGTGGTTATTTAAATGAATCAACCTCAACTTTAATTGAAGGGCAAAATGTTGATTTGGTAGCAGAGTCGAAAGGTGAGATAACCAGGTTGATTGGAGATTTATCTTTGGTGCAGGCTGATTTAAATGTAGCTACTTCAGGTTTTATAGTGTATTCTACAGATGATGCAAATGTTGGAAATATGCCAGTGCGATTTAAGTTTGCCGGAGGTTATTTAACCAATGATTTAGCTAAAACAGATGAGAGAGGATTTGTGATTTTTCCGGAATTGCCAAAGTCGGAGAACAATGAGAAACACTACTTAAAGGTTGAAATTGATTTAATAAATTTGGCAAGGCAGGTAACTAAAAACTTATATGTGAGAAAGGTTATTGAGCATCAAAAAGCAGCAGAAATATCAGTACAAACCAAATAATAAAAGGGAGCGTTTAGCTCCCTTTTGTTTTATGCTTTGGTAGGAATATTTTTTAGTGTCTCTACTAAAAAGTTCCAGAATTTAGCAACAGTTTCAATATTTACTTTTTCATCCGGAGAATGTGGAAAACGTATGGTGGGACCAAACGAAATCATATCCCAGTTAGGATAGGCAGCACCTAAGATACCGCACTCTAATCCGGCATGAATTCCTTTTATTTCAGGAACCTTACCGTATTGGTTGTGGTAAACATCCTTCATTACCTGAAGAATCTCAGAGTCAGGATTTGGTTTCCATCCCGGATATTGACCATTAAACACAACATCAGCGCCGGCTAATCTAAACAAACTTTCCAAGGTTGATTCAACATCTTCTTTGGCCGTGTCTACAGAGCTTCTGATAAGGCACATCACTTTTGTGGATCCTTTATCAGATTTTACAATAGCCAGGTTACTTGATGTTTCAACCAAACCTTCCATTGTGTCGCTCATTCTAATAACCCCGTTAGGGCAAGCTTGTATTGCGTTTACCAAGTCATCTTGCGACATCTCGTCCATTAATGAACTCGGCATATCGCATTTTTCTACCACAAGGCTTAATGAAGGCTCTGTTACAGCTAATTCATTTTTATAAATTGATGCAAACTCCTCAACAGTTTCGGCAAATTCAATAACATTATTGCCAGGAACGGTAACAATGGCAAATGCTTCTCGCGGAATAGCATTTCTTAAGCTGCCACCATCTATTGAGGCTAAACGTACTCCATAGGCAGCAATCACTTCTTTGAGTAATCTAAACATTAGCTTGTTGGCGTTTCCACGCCCTAAAGGAATATCCATACCGGAGTGTCCTCCTTTTAATCCTGTAAGGGAAATTTTAAAAGCAACGCTATCAGGTTCTGTTTCTACCTCAGAATATTTAAAAGTCATATTTGCGTTTGTGCCTCCAGCGCAACCAACATATAACTCTCCTTCATCTTCTGAATCCATGTTAATTAAAATGTCTGCATCTAAAACACTTTTTTCCAGTCCAAAGGCTCCGGTCATTCCGGTTTCTTCGTCTATTGTAAATAGGGCTTCAATTGGTCCGTGCTCCATATCTGTTAATTGTAAAACAGCCATAGCTGCAGCAACACCAATTCCATTATCAGCACCCAAAGTAGTGCCATTAGCCTTCACCCAGCCATCTTCTACAAAAGTTTCAATAGGATCATTTTCAAAATCGTGTTGTTTATCGCTGTTCTTTTGAGGAACCATGTCAACATGACCTTGCAAAACTACTGTTTTTCTGTTTTCAAATCCGGGAGTTGCAGGTTTCTTGATGATTACGTTTCCTGTTTTATCGACAAATGATTCTAAACCAAGTTTTTTGCCAAAATCAAGTACATATTCAGCTGCCTTTTGTTCTTTTTTGCTTGGACGGGGGATTTGTGTTAAAGCATAAAAGTTTTCCCATAAAGCAACGGGTTCTAGTTTTGAAATCTCGTTATTCATATTAAATAAGTAGTTTATGTTGATGGATGAAAATTATATTTTAATCCCAACCTATATAGAGGTAATGATTTTTAATTGGTTGATATATTCAGTAAAGCACCGGTAACTGGACAAATTTCTATAACTACATTTTCCTGTTCCAGTATAGATGGAGGCATAGAAATTACCTGTCCGTATTGTGCCAGTTGAAGTTTAGTACTTTGGAGTTCGGTTGTTTTGTCTAAAACAGAAACGATTACCGAACCTGGCAGATAGTAATATAAACCGTTGCTTACTGGTTCTTTTGGAGCTTCGGTTTGTTTATTTTCTAATTCTGTAAAAGGCAGGTTATTAATTCTCAGGTAAACAGGAGTTCCGGTAATATCCATGGGGGCTACAATGCCTTTTTGTTTTGAAAAACGGCACAGTACAAAGTTTGAGTAACTGCTTAAAGGATCCGGAAGAATTTCAAAAGTTTGCTTTGTAGAAGTAGATATTGTTTTTCCGGCAAAAAGAGAGATAAAATCTTTTTCCATCTTATCCAGTTGATTTAATACGGTTTTGTACGCTTCACCATCCGGAGGCAGATTTTCTAATTCTCCCGAAAGAAGTTCGACCCTGTTGGTTCTTATTTTGTAAATCATGTTAGCAGCCTCTTGTGCCATGGCTGCGGTTGATGTTTTTAGCAATAACTCTTCTGGAAGTGCGATGTCATCAAAGCTTATATTATCATCAGCTGTAGAACCAATATTGTTTGTTACCGCTGGATTTGATTGATTAACTATTGAGTTATTAATTCCGGTTAAAATACCTTGTTCGTTTAAACTAATCCAATTGGCAGAAGTTTTTCCTGTTGAAAATATGCTATATCGTTGTGATTGATTAGGTTCACTTTTAGTTGTGATTTTTACTCCTTTAATAATCCATTCCTCACTATCTTCGGTAATAACATCAGTAAGATTTAAAGAACGTTGTGAATAACGATAATACGGACCTGCTTTTTTAATGATTTTTTCAGTCTCAATTTCAACCTGAATAACTGTTTGAGGAAGCATATAAGTTATTGATTGACTAGTAGGGTCAATAACTTCGGATGTCTTTTTTACTTCAACTTTGACTGGAGGTTTTTTTTTCGCGAAAATATTTATAGATAGAGCAATTAATATCAGGGTAAATAGTGTTTTTCGTGCTAAATGAATTTTGTGCATTGTATTTAAGTGTTAATGATTTTACTTTTTAGTTTATTGATTTAAACGCTTGTCCAAGCTTGCTTATTATGTCGCTGGCAATAATCGTTTCTTCCGTTTCTGTTTCAAGAGCAATGTCTCCGGCTAAGCCATGAATGTAAACACCCATAATTGCAGCTTCTTTAGGAGAATAGTTCTGGGCTAAAAGAGCCAGTATAATTCCTGTTAAAGCATCTCCGCTTCCTGCAGTTGCCATTCCCGGATTACCCGTTGAGTTAAAATAACATTCGCCGTTTGGCAGTGCAATAGTGGTGTGCGCTCCTTTTAAAACAGTAATTACTTTATTTTGTTGGCAAAACTCTTTAAGTAAGTTAAGCCTTTCTGCATCGTTTCCCCAGCTGCCGGCTAAGCGCTCAAACTCTTTGGGGTGCGGTGTTAATATCGCATCATTCGGAAGCTCAGTGATTAATTCTTTGCTTTCACTTAAAAGGTTTAATCCATCAGCATCTATAACCAGTTTTTGATCACTGATCTGATTAAGTAATTCCTTTAAAGCCAAAAAGCTGTT
This sequence comes from Labilibacter sediminis, assembly GCF_005877885.1. Taxonomy (GTDB): domain Bacteria; phylum Bacteroidota; class Bacteroidia; order Bacteroidales; family Marinilabiliaceae; genus Saccharicrinis; species Saccharicrinis sediminis. Next base: position 41,825 of record NZ_VCHY01000007.1, on the reverse strand, counting down.
TCTTTTGGTGTCGATACCCGGGCCAATTCCAATGGCATTAAAGTTTTTTAGATCAGGGAATTCTGTAAATATCATTTCCGACCTGTCAATACTTGTCATTGCTTCTGGTACTGCGGTCTGTATGATTTGGTATCCCCAATGTGGAATATGGGTAGTTAAAAGACCAACGCCTGATTTTAAGCAAGCTTTTGAGGCCAGAATAGCTGCACCCATTTTGCCGTAACTGCCTGCAATAAGCAGAGCATGCCCAAAATGACCTTTATGAGAGAATTTATTACGTGTTTTTTTAAAAGATCGGATTTTATCTTTTTCAATATAAAACTCTTCTGTCTGGTGTTTGTCAATACCTTCTTTCATAAGCCCAATATTTATTAGGTGGCACTCCCCAATATACAGTGTATTTTCGGGGAACATAAAAGATAATTTAGGAATTTGAAAAGTTAACGTATAATCGGCCTCTACAATTCCTGTTTCATGTTTGTAATCTTTGTTGTAATTGGCCATCAGTCCCGAAGGAATATCAATGGCAACTACTTTATTTGATAATGTATTAATTTCTTCAATAACTTCTTTACAGAGCCCTTCTGTTGGGCGATTTAATCCGGAACCAAAAATGGTATCAATAATAACAGCCTCTTTTTCTATGTTGCTAAAATTAATATCTCCAATATCGGATACGATGTTTAAGCTTTCAGGAGATATGTCAGATAGTTTGTGAAGGTTTGTTTGAGCATCAGGTGAAACTTTATCAGAAAACTTTAAGAAATACACCTTGATATTTTTATTTAAATTTTTGAGTAGGCGCGCAATAACCAGTCCATCGCCTCCGTTATTTCCAATGCCTGCAAAAATACAGAACTTATCGGCTTTTAAATGAGAGCTTATCCATTCTGTTGCTTTTTGTGCAGCCCTTTCCATAAGATCAATGGATGAAATAGGTTCATTGTCAATGGTGAACTGATCAACTGCTCTAATTTGATGTGGACTAAGAATTTTCACTTTTACATTGAGTTATGGAGATGGAAACAAGTTTTACAAAAAATTAACAATTGTATTCTAACATGAGAAAAAGCACTATATTGATGTCTCATTTTATCTACATTTGTGCGTAATACAAATATAGGCAACAATTATGCTAGGTGCATAAATATTTTAAAACTAATAGAATTATTATAAGATGAATGAGAGTAAAAAAGAATTATTAGGTCATCCGTTTGGGTTATTTGTTCTGTTTATGGCGGAGATGTGGGAGCGTTTTTGCTATTATGGTATGAGAGGGCTGTTAACCTTATATTTATTAAAGGTTTTATTATTAGAACAATCAGAATCTTACTTAATTTATGGTGCATACACTGCTTTGGTATATTTAGCACCTGTTTTGGGCGGTAAGATAGCGGACTCAATATTGGGGTATAAAAAAGCGGTTGTTTTTGGAGCTATAATGATGGCTATAGGAGAATTCTTTATACTCGGAGGTACACCCAATGCTTTGTTCTGGGGAATGGGTCTTTTAATTATAGGTAACGGATATTTTAAGGCCAATATTTCAAGTATTGTTGGAAAATTATATAATGAGGGAGATGAACGTCGTGATTCTGGTTTCACCATATTCTATATAGGAATTAACATTGGTGCTCTACTAGCAACTACAGTATGTGTGTATATAGGAGAAACATATGGATTTCATTATGGTTTTGCTTTAGCAGGTATTGGTATGCTATGTGGCTTATTCTTTTTCTTATTAGGGAAGAAATATTTTGAAGCTCAGTCAATGCCACCTAATCCTGAAGAGTTGAGAAAGAAAGTTGGTGGTCTGATCTCAAAAGAGTATTTGGTTTACTTGTTATCAATAGCCGTTGTTCCTGTAATTTACTTGTTAGTAAATCAGAATAGTATAGTTGGTATTATACTCGGTGTTACAGCAGTAGCAGCAATTGTTTATTTAATTCGTGAAGGAATTAAAGAAGGTAAGGTACTACTGGATAGAATGATACTTTTTATCATTCTCTGTGTTTTTAATATTGTTTTTTGGGCCTTGTTTGAGCAAGCAGGTACCTCACTTACAGTATTTGCTGATGTAAATGTGAATAGAAATGTATTGGGTTTTGAATTAACAGCAGGTAATACTCAGTTTTTTAATCCGTTATATATTATCTTGTTTGGTTCCTTATTTTCTATGATGTGGACTAAACTGACTAAAATAGGAAAGAATCCAAGTATACCAATGAAATTTGGTTTAGGGATAATTCAACTCGGTTTAGGATATTTGATAGTTATTCTGGGTAATCAATTTGCTGTTGAGTATAAAGTACCTTTGTGGACATTAGGTTTTCTTTATATGTTACATACTACAGGTGAATTATTTATATCTCCAATTGGGCTATCTATGGTTACTAAATTAGCCCCTGCTAAATTAACAGGGACTTTAATGGGAGTGTGGTTTTTATCTTTTGCAGGCTCAAATTATGTGGCAGGTATTTTAGCTACTCTAACAGGATCTGGAGGTCATGGTGAAGATGCTGTAAAACTTTCTGCTCAAGAAAGTTTAGCTACATATGTTGATGTATACAGTACTATGGGGTATGCAGCTATTGGTGTAGGTTTGGTTGTGGTTTTATTATCGCCACTATTACGTAAGCTATTGCACGGTATAGAGTAATTATTTAAATATATAATATTGGAAAGCCCGTTGGAATTTATCTTCAACGGGTTTTTTAATTTAAGGTATAGCTACTTTCGCAGATACTTTAATATTAATTCTTTTCTTTCCCATTCAATGGGTGTTTTCTTTTGTCATTTATAAAGGGAATTCTCTTATCTGCTAACAGAAATCATTAGGAGTTAATGCGATTTATTTTATTTTCGTTGATTGATTTTTAAAATATATGCACTAAACTGTGTTTAAAACTAATAATATGGCATCTAAACAAAAACATCCAAAGGGACTGATGATTCTCTTTTTTACCGAAATGTGGGAGCGTTTTGGTTATTATTTAATGTTAGGAATTTTCAGTCTGTATATGATTGAACCTTCAACGGCCAAGTTTGCCGGACTAGGGTTCACCAATATGCATGCTGCAGATATTTATGGAACCTACTTAGCATTGGTTTATTTAACACCTTTCTTTGGAGGCCTGATTGCTGATAGAATACTTGGTTACCGTAAATCCATCATTATAGGAGGACTGTTAATGGCTTCCGGGTATATTGGATTGGCTATTCCCGATTCAATGGGCGCATTTTATATTTCTCTTTTGCTTATTATTTTGGGTAACGGAATGTTTAAACCAAACGTCTCCGTATTATTAGGTAAGTTGTATGAAAAACCTGAATTTGAATCGCTGAAAGACTCCGGTTATAACATCTTTTATATGGGAATTAACATAGGGGCCTTTGTTTGTAATTTTGTTGCTGCATATCTGCGATTAACATATGGTTGGGGATGGGCATTTGCTGCCGCCGGTATCGGTATGTTGATTGGTGTGGTTTGGTTCTTGGTAGGACTGGCACGTGTTCCTTCAATTAAGGAAGCAGATAAGATTTCTCCTGCACGACCAAGTGATATTCCTATGTCGAGACTTTTTACAGTGTTGTTTTTACCAGCATTAGCAGCTGCCTTAATAGGATGGTTTATCCCGGATAACATGTTTGGTTCAGATTCTAATGATGCCTTTATCTTCTTCTGTATCCCGGTATTGATTTTTTATTTCACTACATGGAAAACTGCCGATAAAAAAACAGAGCGAGAGCCTATTGCTGCCTTGCTTGCAGTGTTTGGAGTAGTAATTATTTTCTGGGCGGTGTTCCATCAAAATGGTTCAGCACTTACATATTGGGCTAAAAACAATACGTCGCGTGAGGTGAGTGGTATTACAGAAAAGGTTATGAACTTAGTAGCTAAAACAGAGGATGTATCTACTGTTCCAAGAGAAATAAAAGTCCAGGGATTACATGGCGAAGATTTAGGAACCAGACAAGGTCCAAATCCGTATTTCGATAATTATACTAAAGAGCTACCCAAAGGTAATTTAATAGGTCAGCCATCTGATATTTCAGATAAAGAATGGGAAAAACTTTCGGATCAGGAAAGAAAGGAGCTGGAAGGAAAACCAAGTGATATGACAGTTAGTGAGTGGAAAGCTTTAACAGCTGCTCAAAAAGAAGAAGGAGGGAAACTTAATTTATGGCCAACAGAGTTACAGGCATCCATTAATCCAGGTTTTGTGGTATTATTAACTCCGTTGGTTGTAGGTGTGTTTGCTTGGTTGCGCAGACGTAAGAAAGAACCAACAACACCTGGTAAGATAGCCTGGGGTATGCTTATCTCTGCTTTATCGTGGTTGGTGATAATGGTCGGAGCAATAGTGTCAGCAAATGGGTTAGATAAAGCTTCTGTTGCTTGGTTATTTGGTGTGTACGGTGTAATTACCATTGGTGAGCTTTGCCTGAGTCCTATGGGACTATCATTGGTAAGTAAGCTTGCGCCTAAACGTATTGCAGCACTTATGATGGGAGGATGGTTCTTAAGTACGGCTATCGGAAATAAGTTATCTGGTGTACTTTCAGGCTTGTGGGATTTATTTGAGAAGAAATCATATTTCTTCCTAACAAATGCTGTTTTAACAGCTGCAGCCTTTTTGCTAATTGTATTTTTAATGCCATGGTTAAAAAGAGTGTACAATCAGTATGTTGACTAAAAAGGAAGTTCGTCAGGAGTTATTGGCAATAGGTAAATAAACCGATGATTTAAGTTTTTGGCTAATATTTAGAATACAATATTTATCAATTATATGAGCCTGATGTAAGAAATTGCATCAGGCTTTTTTGTAAGCAACTTTTCCAAAGTTTTAAACTTTGGAAAAGATATTGTCATGAAAACAAAAGTAGGTCTGGTTTGGAGAAGTGCCAATTAATCATTAAAATTTATTTGAAAATCATTTTTACATCATTATTATCATCAACAATAACGTTAATTATTATTTTTGGCAAGCATTATTTTCACACAAGGATTTAATGCTTAATTAAACAAATGATATTAAGCCCATGGAGCAGTATTTTAGCGGTGAAAAGTTATATGGTGATGATTTTACCATTGAGCAAATAGAAAAATGGTACAAGGAAGAATCGGAAGCCTATTCTAATTTAGGGAGCAAGGATTTTGAAAATTATAATTACGGCTATCATGTACTCAATACAAAATACGGCTTTAATAAGATTAAGCACGGTAACTTTAACAGCGTATTAGGAATAGGTGCTGCATGGGGGCACGAATTAGAGCCTGTTATTGATAAAGTAAAACAAGTTACTATTTTGGAGCCTTCGGATTTAATGAAAGGAAACAAAATAGGTGAAATTAAGCCGGTATACGTTAAGCCATCTGTTAGTGGAACAATGGAGTTTGAAAATAATTCCTTTGATTTAATTACCTGCTTTGGAGCTTTACATCATGTGCCAAATGTGTCGCACGTATTATCTGAAATGATTAGGGTGTTAAAACCTGGCGGTCATATATTAATGCGAGAGCCGATTATTTCAATGGGTGATTGGCGTGTAAACCGATCTGGATTAACCAAGAACGAAAGAGGAATTCCCGTTAAAATATTCGATGAAATTTTTCATCAGCATTCAATGAAGGTTATATCTAAGCATTATTGTTTTACAGCTACTTCATTTTTGCAATTAAAACTAAGTAAGTATTTAAAAACACCTTTGCACTCCAACTCACTTTATTTGTGGTTCGATAAATACGTTTCGCTACTTTTAAAAAACAAGGTTAAATACCACGCTACTAAAATGACAGAAAGAATAGCGCCTGGTTCGGTGTTTTACGTGGTACAAAAAAAGCCCGCTGACAATTAGTGTTGTTAACGGGCATTCCCAAATTAAGAGAACAATCTTAGTTGCTTCCCATATCCATTTCTTTATTTAAAAACTTTGTTTTGGCTCTGACTTTGTCATTGTTTTCCTTTATGATAGTTTCAATTTTTTGTGTGCACTCACCATACATTTCTGGTTTTACCCTTGACATAGCTGTCAGATAAACCAAAAGCTCTTTGTTTATCTGGTGTATTATAATATCACCAATCTTCCCTGCCGAGAGGAGATCTTTACGTTCTACTTCTTGCGAAATATATTCCTGGTAACTGGTTTCAAATTCGTCTTGAGCAATTTCTAATTGATCAACTAATATTTGTAAACCGGGAAGTGTGTCAATGGTACTAGCTAAATCTCTGTTTTTTAAGTCCTGAAGCATCGCATTTATATGGGCCGATTCTGTAGCATAGCCAAAGTTGATGAGCTCAAGTCCATAATTGTCCAGAATGTTCAATATTTTATTTGCCGCTTCGCTTATGGTTGGGTCGGGCCAAAGAGCCTTTGATTTAACTTCGTAAAAAATTACCCTTACTGCATTATCACGTTTTTTATCTTTTGCTGCCAGAAAATTATTGGGCGTGTTTTCATTAAGCGCCTCAGTCATTTGATTATTGCTTTGAAGTAAGCGATTAATTTGTTCAGATAAATAAGTATCCTCAGTAAAGTTGTAAGTAGTTAATGTGTTTAAAATAGATGTAGAGGTTGAATTAATTTGTGCTACGCTACTGCGCGATAAGATTGATGTTGTCATAGTTTTATTTTATGTTATGGTTATTGGTTGACTAAATTATAAAAAATATACATAAAACAAAATATTTAATAATTAGCTTTTGGATAGTGTTAAGATGTGAGAGGTTAAATGATTTTTTACTATTTACCTCTCTTTTTATTGAGGATTGGCATAAAAAACATTTTTTTTAGCCGCATTCAAGGAAAAAGAACATGTAAAATAGTTTTTGGGGCTTTTTTCGGTGAATTAGTCTTTTAATATTGTTTTGTACAATCAAATGCGTTGACAATAGCCCGAAAAAATATTTTTTAACTCCAAATGCAAGGAAGAAAGCACAAAAAACTATTTTGACGAGGTAAATTCATTGAATCTGACCCATCAAAATATTTTTATGTAGTAAAATCAATAATGCATGTGTTTTTTATACAAAAACAGGTTGCTATCATTAAAATACAGCTTCCATAACAAAGCATATCTGATTTTTCATTGAAGAATGTAACTATTATTTTAAATCAAATGTTATTTTTGGAGTCGCAAAAATAGCTTTTTACAGTGTGAATAAATCTGTTTTTAGAAATATTAAATAGTAACCATTAACCCGCAATATGCGTTAGAAAACCTATTACGTAATGAAACTACTGCCAATCAAGGCGTAAACTAACTTGTTTCAACTCACCATAGCGGTGCTATGAGTCGTCTCAACAAGTCCTTGATTGTTTGCACTTTCATTCCTCATAACGATGTTCTAACACATAATCCGGGTTAAAACACAAGCCTTATTATTATGAAGTTTAAAAATTTCTTCCTTCTTATTGTATTAATTAGTGTATCTGAATTTGTAGATGCTCAAACCTTTTATAAACCGGGTTATGTTCTCGCATTAGATGGAGATACCTTGTATGGAGAAATAGATTATCGAGGTGATTTACTGATGGGAAGTATTTGCAAATATAAGTCGAACGAAGGTGCTATTGTTGAATATTCTCCCAGCGAAATCCTAGGGTACAGGTTTAAGGATGGTAAATATTATATCTCCAAAGAAATAAAAGGACAAAGTTTTTTTATGGAGTATCTTATAAAAGGAATTGTAAGTATGTATTACTTACGAGATACCCATGGGGATCATTTTTATTTAGAAAAAGAAAATGAGTCTATGGTAGAAATGCCATATGAAGAGGGGATTAAAGAGGTGGATGGAAAGCAAATCTATTTTGAGTCGAAAAAACATATTGGATTGCTTAGTTATTATATGAAGGATGCTCCACAGTTGCAATCACGAATTAATAGTGTGAAGAAACCAGAACGTAAGAACCTGATTAACTTAGCGAGTGATTACCACAATGCAGTATGCGATGGAGAAAAGTGTATTATATATGAAAAAAAGCTGCCTCTTTTTAAAGTGTTGCCAGAAGTAGCATTTGGAGGAATCGGGGTAAGTGCGTTTTCAGATGTACACACAGCTCCAAGATTTCAAGGGGGAGTTCTTGCTCATATATGGATGCCTAGCTCGAGTGAAAAATTGTATTTTAAGACAGGAGTACTTTTCTCTAGTTTTGAGTATACAGACGGAGAGGTTATTAATTTTAGGAAAATTCCGCTACATGTTGAGTACGTATATCCAAAAGGTTTTTTACGCCCTACTTTTTCATATGGTTTAAATTTATATTCTTTAGTTGGGCATACCGTTTCTGCAAATATAGGTGCCAATTTAAAGGTGTCAAATAAACTTTTTTTAAGAGTTAACTCAGATTTTGAGTTTTTTACTAATACCTTAATTATTCCGAATGAATATTTTGGTTATGCAGTAAATGTTGGGTTATTGTTTGATTTGTAATAAGTATTTGAATAACAACAGGGGTACTGATTAAAAAGGTCCAAGTGTTGGTTAGAGGTTATGTAAAGTGAATGATTAATTTTTTTTTAAAACTAAAAAGTGAAGTTGCTAAAAAAGTATAATGTCTTAATTATAGCATCAATATTATTGTTTTCATGTAATAAAGATGATGAAGCAGATAAGGTTCGGATGAGAATTAATAGTTATAGGACTGTAGATTTTTATTATGATACGGAAAATTTAATGTGGTATGGTACACAAACAGGAAAGGATATTGGCTCCGCTATTTGGAGGGCTATAGGAGATGAGCTTCGTGGTTTAGATTACGAGTATGGTTATGTGTATGATATTGAGGTAATAAAGAGTAAGATTAAAGACTCGAATTCTGGAGAAGAGAATTATCGGTATGATTTAAGTAGTATAATTTTGAAAAAGGATGTTGTGGGCGAGGTAGGTTTTAATATAAAATTAGGAGATAATGTTAATGGCAATTATATAACAAGCGTTGTTAAAGATAATTTAGGTAACTATACCCTGATGGATGAGGTGGATATTAATTTTGGGGAGCATATTGAAATAGTAGAAAAGTATATAAATGAAGAAATTCAATTTTATGGATTTTTCGGACATAAAGATCATGAAACAATAGAATTACACTATTTAGTAACTCCAGGAAGTAATTAGACTTTTATATATCTTATAATTATAGTGTTAAAGAGCTGTGAAAAAACTTACAGACTTACCTAATATAGGTTCTACTTTAGCTGCAAAACTAGAAAGGGTTGAAATACTTTCACCGGAGGAATTAAAAGCGATAGGTAGTGAAAAAGCGATTCTAAAAATAATGACAGTATATAAAAAAGATGCCTGCATTAATATGCTTTATGCCTTGGAGGGTGCAGTTCAGGGAATACGCTGGCATGAACTATCCCGAGAGCGTAAACAAGAGCTAAAGGAGTTTTATGAGATGATGAAAATAGGATAGGAATAAGCTTTTCCAAAGTTCAGGACTTTGGAAAAGGTAAAGTAAGTAACTTTAATTTAAATCGTAGGTAAATGTAATTGTTCCTTTCTGAAAAGCAGCAGCTTTGGGGTCAGAGTTAAATTTGGCTTTTTTAGCAGCCTCTATAGAGGCATTTTTAAGTACAGTATTTTGAATTGTTGATCCCTTAAGTTGAAATTCTGCACCTGTCACATTACCGTATCTATCAACAGTTATTTGAATTACAATGATACCATATTCTTGTTCATTTTCATCGGGAGTGGGGATTTTTCCAATTAATGATCTTCCTGTTAAATTAAACCTAGTACCAGTATTTCCTAACCCACTTCCAGAACGGTTTTTACTATTAGGATCGCCAGTTACATAACCTTGGTTGCCGGAACCACCGGCATCACCTTCCGATGAGCTGTTGCTGTTTGTTTTCCCGAATGCACTGCCTACCTTGTTTCTGGCTTCATCCGCTATGCGTTGTTGTTCTTCAAGTTTCTTTCTTTCCTCTTCCTCTTTACGCTTTCTTTCCAATTCAGCTTGTCTTTTGGCTTCAGCTTCAGCTTTGGCAATACGGTCAGCTTCTTCCTGACGTTTACGTTCTTCTTCTTCGCGTTTTTTTCTGGCTTCCTCTTCCTTTTGTTTTTTAAGTTGCTCTTCTTTTTCTTTTTTTAATTCTTCAGCGCTCTTAACTTCAGGTGCCTCATCAAAATCTTGTGTTTTTACTGATTCATCAGTCTGAGGATTTGATTCTTCTTTAGGTGTTGGGGGAGGAGTTGTTTTTTGTGGTTCAGCAGGTGTTGGTTTTGCCGAAGATTTTGGAGGTTCTATTTCTCCCAGTCCGGTAGCTACATTCCCAAGGTTTACCAGTATCCCTTCTTCTTCCTGAGGTAAAATAGTTAATCCAAAAAATAATAATAGAGCAAGAATAAGTAAGTGAAATACAACTGCGCCTATTACTCCTTGTTTGTTATATTTTTTTTGCATCTGTTTTAACTTCTTGGTTTGCTAAGAAATGAGCTTGTTATTTTGTAAGTATACCCAATTTTTATTTGGGCTGAGTGGCCAGTATGAGTTTATACCTGTTTTTAATGGCTATATCTCTTATTTTACCCACAACAGAAAAAGGAACCGATTCATCCACGTGAAGTGCAATATATGTATCAGGTTCTTCAGTCATAATTTCTTTTAACCTTCTCTCCATTCTCCAAAAGGAAACTTCGTCTCCCTGAATAAAATATTTTAAGTCTTTGGTAACAGAGATGGTGGTATTGGGTTTGGCCGATGCCTGATGATCACTTTTAGGTAGATCCAAATCTTTAACAGCTGGAGGAGTTACCATGGTAGATGTAATCATAAAGAATATCAGCAATAGAAAAACAATGTCAGTCATGCTCGACATGCTAAAACCGGATTCTACTTTGCTTCTTTTTTTTAAGGCCATATTTAAAGGTATCAAGTATTAAGTATCAAGTATTAAGACTTGAATGCTTGAGTGTATTTTATTTTATATCAAGAACCACTTTTATTCCGTGCGATTCTGCAATATCCAGTACTTTTGCTACAGCGCCGGTTGGTGCATTTTTATCAGTTCTTAGTTTAATAAACGTTTTATCAGAACTATTGTATACGTTTAGCAAAGCACTTTCTAAAGAATTATCGCTTACGTTTTTATTGGCAATATAAAATTTTCCATACCTGTTTACCCTTGCATTAATAAATTTATCAATCACCACTTTTTTAGTCGCCTGTTTGGGTATCAGTAATTTAATGGCATTAGGATGTACCATGGTAGAGGTGATCATAAAGAAAATAAGCAACAGAAAAACTATGTCGGTCATGCTCGACATGCTAAACTTGGCGCTAATTTTCGATCGTCTTTTTAAAGCCATTGCAAAAGTTTAAAGTTTATAAAGTTATATAGTTGAAAGATACCTTAAGAACTTTCAACTTTTTACTTTAACTAATTTATGCTGCAGGTTCATTTAATAAATCCATAAATTCCATGGTGCGTGCTTCGAGTTTAAATACCACTTTTTCAACACGAGCTACTAAAAAGTTGTATGCGAAGTAAGCAATAATCCCCACAACCAAACCTGTTACAGTAGTTACCATGGCCGTATAAATACCCGAAGAAAGTAAACTTACATCAATGTTGTTTCCCGCATTAGCCATATCAAAAAAAGCACGAATCATTCCAATTACAGTACCTAAAAAGCCTATCATGGGAGCACCACCTGCAACTGTGGCTAAAGTAGGAAGTCCTTTTTCGAGACGGCTTATTTCCAGATTACCAATATTTTCAACAGCTGTATTTACATCCTGTAAAGGTCTTCCAATTCTGCTAATTCCTTTTTCTATCATTCTACTAACCGGATTGTCTACCTGCTGACAAAGAGAATATGCAGAGTCAATTTTACCTTCGTGAATGTATTCCTTAATTTTATTCATAAAGCTCAAGTCTTCTGATGCAGCTTTGTTAATGGCCAGATATCTTTCAATAAAAATATAAACAGCTACAAACGAAAGAAGTACCAATGGAATCATTATTAATCCACCAGCTTTGGCCATTTCAAAGTAATTCATTTGAGTTTCTGCAACTTCAGCTGCTACCTCTGCAGTTTCTGTAACGGATGATTGTATTAATAATATTGGGTTCATAGAAATGAATAGTTTAATAATTTCAGTAAAAATAGAAATTGTTTTATAATCTGTAACGTAATTGACCGGATAAAAGTGTGATAGTTAAAATTTACTGTTTGGTATATATCCTTTAAAGTTATTTGTCGTTATTGTTATTTTTATCTTCTTCCTCTTTTACTCTTTTTTCTTTTTTACCTTTCCCGGTAATCCAATTCCAGTATTTGCGAAATAGCTCTCCAAAAGTATTAAACTCTTCGTGGTACGAGATACCAACGCCTTCGGTTGTAGGGGAGTTGTCAAAGCTAAAGTCATCATTACTGTGGGTATAAGCTTTGGCACGCAAACTTCCTGATTTATTAAGTTTCACATCCATGTCAAAATCACCAACTATATTACTGGAGTTTTGTTGGGTCTGGCTGAACTTACCATATTCTACATTTCCGTTGAGGGTAACCCTGTCGTTAAATATTTGGGTAGATAGAGCAACCTCAATTTGTTCGCTCGAAATTTCATCTTCAGGTCTGTAACTTATACCAATATCGAAATCGTTGCTGATCTGTGAAAGCCAGTTGCTTAGCTGGCTTGATATAACCTCGGAAGTATTGGCTATTGCAGCACTGTTTACCCTTGTAGCACCTGAATTATTTGCATTGTAATCCGGTGTATAAAATTTATTCAGTACAAGAAGAGAAAGTACTTGTCTGTTTAACTCTTCTTCTGTACTGATGGCATCTTCTATTAAATTTTGGGTAGACTGCTCCATGGTAGGTGCCGAAATATCAAATTGTATGGTCGGTTGAGATAGGCGATCTCCTAAAATCATATCGCAATGAATAGGGACACGACGCGCACTTTCCGGACTATCACTGCCTTCGCTTGAAGAAGTCATCATTAAGGGTTGAAGAGACGTTTTAAGTTTGTATGTTGCTGTTAAATCTATGATGGCGTTATATGGATCTCCTTCCCAAATGACAGTTCCTCCTTCGGTTATGTCAAAACGTTTGTTTACAACATTTTCTAAAGAAAACAGGTAGTCCCCTTCCTCTGCTACATAATCGCCAAAGAAAGTTACATCGCCTTCTTTGTCCATATTAACCTGAAGATTTCCTTTCCCTGAGCTTTTTAAAATATCTCCTAATGCGGGATCAAAAATAACTTGTACCTGAGCATCCGGAGTTATTTCAATACCCATACTTAAAGCAAAGTTTGATAAGTCTATTTGGTATTCTTCTTCAATTGTAGTGATGTCTTTTGAAAGTGTATCTGAGGTGTTAATAAACTGTATGAAATTGCTATTTAGAGATTCTTGCCTGTCAGACATGGGAATGAAAAACCTGGTGTTTTTTTCTGTTTTTGCATTGATGTCAATGAGCAGATCATATGTTGTTCCGGTAATGGCCAAATCGCCTGTACCGTAAACAGTTCCATAGTATAAGGGGTTGTCTTTCTCCTGACTGTTTAACAGGAGCATATTGTTTGCTCTAAGGTACAGATCGTAACTCATGTTATAGAAATTACGATGATATATGGAGCCATTGAATTTTCCTTTCTTTCCGTTCGGATCAGTTACGGTCATATTGTTAAAGACAATGGATGTTGGCGTAAAGCTTACTGAATCTTCCAGGAAAAATGAGCATTTAAGAAGCCCGACATCAAATTTGGCTTTATTTACCGTTAGTCCTCCGTCAAGACCAACGCCGTATTTGGTTTTGCGCAGATCCAGTTTACCGGTAGCAGTTCCTTTTAGGTTTTGCATGATCTTGCTTAGATAAAGATTTAAAAAACCTATAGGAAGGCTGTCGAGTTCAAAATTAAAATTGTAATCCTTATTTGATGGTTTAAAGTAACCGCTGCCAATTAAAGGTGTAATGTCTTGTTTTTTAATTTCGGTATCAACAATAACAGCTTTTTGCGTTTTATCCCAACTCGATTCAATAAATAAATCACCAACATCTTCATCGTTGATTCTTAAATCATCTAAGAGTAAATTGCTGGTTATGATCGGACTACTGAAGTTTTCTTTTACCTCTATTCGGCCGTTTAATATTCCGTCGAAATTTAATCGTCGAATGCTAAATAATTGTGTTACTTCGCTTAAGTCAATGTTTTGGAAATGAGAAATGAGCTTACCCGAGCTGGTTTTAAATAGTGACCCATTAATATTTATTTCCTGATTGATGTGCCAAACTCTGAATGTATTTATCCTGAATCCATATGGAGTAATGTTAATATTCGATTCTTGTATGTTCCAGGTTGAATCGTTGATAATGACTTCAGAGGGAAAAAGTTCAACTAAGGTAAATAGCTTATTATCGTGCGATTTCTTAAATTTTGTTTTGGTGTATAAAGCCCCGCTATTTCTATGTTCTTCAAAATTATCCCAATTACTATATAGCAGCATGCTATCTCCTGCTGCTTGTTGCATAATTTTAAAATTATGAAGAGGAATAATGTTGCCCAGAGAAAGGAGTTCGCTGTTGAAATTTGATGCTAGTTTATTTTCGTTGGTTTTTATATCTAAATCAACGTTATCTCCATGAATGGATTTGTATCTTACTTTTCCAAACTGACCATGAAGTTCAAAATTATGCTGATCACCATTGAAAAAACCATTTATACCACTACCGTCTGAAATTTCAATATCAGGAGAAATAATTTCTATAAGCGACGAAAGGTTTTTGGTGCGTATGTCAAAAGAATAATTGCCGGAATTATTAATTGGTTTTTCTGAACTTTCAACCAGAGCAGGAAGGTATTTACCAATTTCATTTTTAATTTCATTACCAAAGCTAGCGAGTTTATAGCTTCCTTTTATTTGAGCATCAAGTATATCAGATTCTATTTTTAAGGTTTTGATTTCATCTTCCAACAAAGAACTTATTAGTAGAGTGTCCAGTCTAACTTCTTTGTCTTCAGTGGTTAGGTGACCATCATAAAGCAATAGGTTACCAGTAATATTATCTATGCTATTACCTTTAAGTTGAGATACAAGTGATAAGTTAACTTCGCTGTTTATAAGTTTTGGTGCTAAATTTAATTTATCAAGCTTAACATTGTGTAATGATGCTTCAAAATCAGCTTGTGGTATCTCGTTGTTAAAATCAATTTTTCCGTTGAAGAATAACTTAGCATTGGGGTCGTTTAGCGTAACCTGACCATTAAATTTGTTGTTAGATAACAAACCGTTTAAAACGACCTTTTCGTATTTATAGTTATTAAAATCGATGGAATCAATGGTCCCTTTTATAAAGGTGTTAAAATGATAGTCTGTTGTTCTGTATCCTTGAACAGCAACATCCATAGTTACTTTATTCAGGTTTTTGGCAGAGCCTGTTAAATGACCAATGTTAAAAGCTTCTGTGTTTAACAGACCGGAATATATTAATTTATTGTCTTTGTCAATTTTAAAACCTATATCGGTATTTAAAACACCAATGTCTGTTTTAAAGCGACCAAAAGCAACTAAGTTATCCGTAAAACCGGAAAATTTTCCACTGTATTCAATGTTACCCATTTTATCAAACGATTCAGGGAAATCTATTTCTTTGGTACGATCATTTAATCCGGTAACTTTTTCAAGATCACCAATGGTAGTAGATAGTTTTTTAACATTTAGATAGAGGTAACTTTCATTAATGTCAGGTAATCCGGATATATCAAAGTTGGTTTGCATTTGAGTGTTTGACCCTGCATTGATATGAATGTTGCTTCCTTTTAAATTAGCAATAGTGCCTGAAAAAGTACCCTTTAAGTTTATTCTGTCCTGAAGATTTGGAAAATTTGGGATGATGTAAGAAAAATCTTTTTTATCGGCAGAAAGAGAATTGATTTTTAAACTAAAGGGGACGTTATGTATGAAATTTTTTAAAGCTTGTGCTGAATCATATTTTGCACTGAAATGATCGATGCTTAAATAAGAGTGATTTGCAGATAATCTGAAGTTGTATAGGTTAAAACCTTTACTCCCAGCTCGGATCTCGCCTTTTGAATTTTTAATCATAAGACCCGAATGATCTTTAGCCGATAAATTCTTCATTCGTGCCGAAATTGAATCAGAGAACAAATCAATATGATCAATCAGAATATTTACCGAAGAAAGTTCTACATTATTCGGATTAAATTTTGTGTTTGAAGCAGACGCAAGTTTATTCTTGTATGAAAGCTTACTGTTTCTTAACCAGATTTCCTGCGTATTGTATTTCCACGTTGATGATTCGCTTCTCTCTTTAAAAAGCGAGTCTATTATAAAATGAAAGTTTGTTCCCAGTGAATCCTTGTATATTTTGGAATTTAATTCGTTAAGCGTGATTCTTCCCAGGTATAATTTTCTTTCTTTAAAGTTAAGGCTGTCAATACTAGCACTAATTTCTTTGATAAATAATAATGTATCCTTTTGGGTGTCGTTGATGAGAAAGTCATTAATAACAAGTTTTTTAATGGGGTAGAATCTTATGTCTTTAAAAGATACATTAACACCTGTGTCTTCTGACAGTCTGGAAGTAAGAATATTCCCGGCAAAATTTTGCACGCCGGGTATTAATATCACAAAATATATTAATATTGGTGATAATATAAGCCCCAGAAGCGAATAGAATAATATTTTATAGGATTTTTTAATAGTTTTGTGCTTTATTTTGCAAAAGTAAATAAAAAATGATCTTATTATCAGGTATAACGTTGTAAATGTTAGTACTATTTTAATAAAAAGAGAAAAGAATAATTAATAGAGGTTTCAAATTTCATAAGAAGGGTATGAGTGCATATATTTTAGGTATTGAATCTTCCTGCGACGACACATCTGCAGCAGTGTTTAAAGATGATACTATTTTATCTAATAAAATAGCCAATCAGGATGTACATATGGAATATGGTGGTGTTGTACCTGAGCTGGCTTCAAGAGCGCATCAGCAAAATATTATACCTGTTGTAGATAAGGCCTTAAAGGATGCCGGAGTAACGGCTTCGCAGATTGATGCAGTGGCATTTACTCGCGGACCGGGATTAATGGGATCGCTTCTGGTAGGAACCTCTTTTGCAAAAGGGTTTGCGCTGGCTAATGATATTCCTTTGATAGAAGTTAACCATTTACACGCCCATGTGTTGGCTCATTTTATTAAGGAGCCCGATGAAGCTACAGAGCACCCTGAATTCCCATTCATATGTTTGTTGGTGTCAGGAGGTAATAGCCAGATAGTTTTGGTGAAGAGTTATACCGAAATGGAAGTAGTTGGTCAAACTATTGATGATGCAGCCGGAGAGGCTTTTGATAAATGTGCAAAAGTGATGGGATTGCCTTATCCCGGTGGACCGTTAATTGATAAATTGGCCAAGGAAGGTAACCCTGAAGCATTTATTTTTTCTAAACCCCGCATTAAAAATTATGACTATAGTTTTAGTGGGCTTAAAACCTCATTTCTTTACTTCTTACGAGATCAATTAAAAGTTAATCCGGATTTTATTGAAGAAAATAAGAAAGATCTTTGTGCTTCGCTTCAAAAAACAATTATAGATATTCTATTGAATAAACTGGAACTGGCGGCTAAAGATTTAAAAATAAATCAGATTGCATTAGCAGGTGGGGTTTCGGCGAATTCCGGATTAAGGAATGGGTTAGAAATGTTAGCAAAAAGAAAAAAATGGAAAACCTTTATACCTAAGTTTGCGTATACCACCGACAATGCTGCAATGATAGCTGTAACAGGTTATTTTAAGTATGAAGAAAAGCAGTTTGTAGATCATAGTGTTGCACCTTTTTCGAGAGTGGTTTTTTAATCAGGAAAAATCCATATTTAAGTAGAATTTGTACGACTTTGGTCAAAGTAAGCGGAGTATATTTTGAGCATTGTAAGGTATAGTTCAGTTTTTTTATACTTTTGTTCGATAATTTTAAAAATAGGATGGATTTTTCTGTTGTTTACCACAAGAGTAAAAGTTTTGTTGAGAAAAGCATAGGGGATGAAAAGGTATTGGTGCCATTGTCGGATAATGTAGCCGATATGAACCATGTATTTACATTGAATGATGTAGCGGCGTTTATTTTTGAACAAGTAGATGGCGTGAGATCTGTAACTGACATATTTAATTTGTTGTTGGAGGAGTATAATGTAAGTGCAGAAATAGTAAAGAAAGATATTGAACTATTTATAACAGACTCGGTTAATAGAGGAGTTTTATTCACCAAACAATAGTTTAGGAATAGGATTACAACTGAATGAAAAGGATTAATAAAAATAGAAAAGTATATTCGAAGCCGGTGCTTGAGGTGATTGAAGTGGATAGCGAAATTTCTTTGGTTATGGCTACAAGCCCTCCTGTCGACCCAGGAGCCGCCCAAGAAGTTTTGCCTCCTTCAGAGTCTTCACCAATAGAGTCTTCACCGCCTTCTTTTGAGAACGATCCTTTTGGAGGTTCTTCGCCGGATTATTAAGATTACTCAAGTATAATGGATGATATGCCAAAGGGATTTTATCTTAAGATTGCAGATCTTCTTATTGGCTGTCAATCGAGTAGCCAACAGCTTATTCTTCATTCTGAAGGAGGCGTAAAGCATTTTATTACATCCAAGTCAAAAAAACCAGCAGATTATAACATTACTTACGATATTGTATCATCTTTTGATGATTCAAATTTAAATCTTGTATTTGCAGGAGAGCCCCGTGATAATGAGGTGCTTAACTATAAATGGAAAGTTTACCAGACACTAAATGATATTTATTTAGTAGTATTCTTTGAGGATCATGAACAAATAAAGGTTGTTTCGGCTAAGGTATCTTCGGTTAGTAGCATGGTTAATGTTAATGTGCTATTACATCATGGTTGTGATCAAAAAGTTGTTCTGGATCCACTTATTCATCCCCTGGGATCTTTGATTCTGCTGTATTTAATGCATTGGAAAGAAGCGCTTTTAATACATGCGTCAGGTGTGGTGTATGGTCAAAAAGCATTTGTTTTTACTGGAGTTTCAGGCATTGGAAAATCAACTATGGCAAAGTTATGGTCAGAATCAGGAGTGCAGGTTTTAAATGACGATAGATTGGTTATGAGGAAGGTTGGAAAAAAAGTGATGGTATATAATAATCCAATGCCATATTATCAACAGCACCCACGAGAAGGAGAATTAAAAAAGATTTTTCTACTTAAGCAATCGCCGGATAATTATATAAAACCTTTAAAAGGAGTAGCTGCATATTCACGTGTATTGGGTAACTTTATTCAACAATTTTATCAACAATCTATGGTTAAAAAGCATCTTGAAATTGTTGAAGATGTTTTAGGGATAGTTGATGTTTATGAAGTTGGCTTTAAGCCTGATCAGGATATTGTTGATATGATAAAATCTATGGAATAGTGGCCAAAATATCTCGTCATACAAAGGTTATAAACTCTACTTTTTTATCTATGTTGGATAAAGATCATTTTGTAGATATTCCGGTGTATGGTTTAAGTATGTTTCCTTTTTATTTGCCTGGTGATCTGGTGCGGGTAGAAAAAGCTAAATCACATAATCTAAAAATAGGAAGTGTTGTTGTTTTTCTGTCTAAGAAAAGGCTGGTTGCGCATAGGTTATTAAAAATAGATTTTGAAAACAATATTGCCCTTACTAAGGGTGATGGTCTACAAAAGTTTGATTCCTCCATAAATGTAGATGATATTAAGGCCGTTGTTTGTACGCATTTTCGTAAAGGTGTTGAGCTTAAGTTTATAAATAATCCTTTATTCAGGCGTTTAATTGTGTTTGTTACCCCTTTAACAGGGTACTTAAGTTATCCTCTTTCCAGGTTATGGATAAAATATTCCGTTCGTAAATAATTTTAATCATGTGTTTTATTATCTTTTGGCTCTTATTTGTTAAAAGGATAGGTTTATTTAATTATGAAGGTTAAGAAAAGCAATATTTTCCGATCGCTCGATATTGTTTGGCAAAGTTCAACTTATTGGAGTTTGCTTAACGCAGTAGTGGTTTTGTTAAAGGGAATAATGCCATTGCTGTTAATCTTTTTAATAAAATTATTGGTTGATGAGGTTTCTTCTGTTATTCAATCAGGTAATCAAAGTCAGAATTATGAAACGGTATATCGAGTGCTTATATATGCAGGTGCTGTATTTGTATTAAATGCAATTTTAAGTTCTATTGCCGGTATTGTTCGCGAAAAGCAATCTTACTTTATAAATGACAGGGTGCAGGATATGATTCATGCCAGGACAACCACACTTGATTTTGCGAATTATGAGGATTATAACTTCCAGAACATATACTATAGAGCAGTTAGTGAAGCTTCGTATAGACCTACAAGAATTTTTTATGGTTTTGTCGGCCTTATTCAAAATAGTATAACCTTATTCTTAATTGCGGGACTATTGGCAAGTCTGCATTGGGTAATGGTGATTATTTTAGTCGCTATATCTCTGCCTATCGTGTTTATTCGTTTAAGGTTCTCAAGAAAAACATTTGCTCTAAAGCGTGAACATACTGAAGCGGAAAGAACTGTAAATTATTACAACAGGCTTTTAACGGGCAAAGAATTTGCCAAGGAGTTGCGGGTTTTTAATTTGGCATCTTTGTTTAAATCGAGATATGAAAAATTAAAGGATGAATTAAGATCTTATCAGCTTAAATTATTAAAGTTTAAAACTCAATATGAGTTTGTGTTGCAGGTTTTAACAGCACTGGCTTTAATTTTTGTGTTTGGTTATATTGCGGTTGCAGCCATAGAGGGAAATATTTCTCAAGGTGAGATGGTGATGTTTTTTCTGGCTCTTTATAGAGGATATTCGTTTTTGCAGGAATTATTGGTTCGAATATCAGGATTGTATGAGGATGGATTGTTTTTGAGGAACTTTTTTGAGTTTATAGATTATAAAGTGATAAAAAAACAAAAAGATACCTTTTCTGTTTTCCCCGCTCAGATCAATCAGTCTATACAATTAAATAATGTAAGTTTTAATTATCCCAATAGTAGTCGAAGTGTTTTTGAGAATATCAACTTAAAAATAAAACCTGGCGAAACTATTGCTTTGGTAGGTGCTAACGGAGCCGGGAAATCTACCTTGGTAAAACTGTTGTGTGGTTTGTATGAACCCACGCAGGGAAACATTTTTGTGGATGAGGTAGACCTGAATGAGGTTAGAAAAGAATCAATTTCCGAAAATATAAGTGTTGTTTTTCAGGATTTTATGCTTTATAACGTATCGGCAAGGGAAAACATATGGTTTGGAAATACAAAGCGATCAGTTGGGGACGATGACATATATGAGAGTGCTAAAAAATCAGGCGTAGATAAGTTGCTTAAAGAATTGCCACAAGGTTATGAAACAACTTTAGGAACATTGTTTAAAGACAGTGAGATGTTAAGTGTAGGCGAGTGGCAGCGGATGGCTTTGTCGCGTTCATTTTTTAATAATGCACAGGTAGTTATCTTGGACGAGCCAACGAGTTCGTTAGATGCTTTTACAGAATCTCGTTTAATTGAGAATTTTAAAGAGATATCTAAAGGAAGAACGGCTGTTATTGTGAGTCATCGTTTATCAACCATTCGTTTGGTAGATAGAGTTGTTGTGCTTGATCAACAAGGAATAGCTGAAGATGGAACGCCAAAAGAATTATTAGGCCAAAAGGGTGTATTCTATCATATGGTTGAATCCATCAAAAAATCTGGCGTAATTGCCTGATTAAATATGGAATAATGAAGACAGTTATTTAAATCTATAGCTGATCCCTGTATAAATTCCAATAGAGTACGGCCGGTATGAGCTTGAGCTTTCCGAAGTCACTGAATTCATAAAATACCTAAGTTTGGGTTCCAGGTTAAATTCAATGGATTTCCATATAGGTGTTCTTAATCCTAATCCAACAACAGCGCTGTAGTTGAAGTCATTAATATTCTCTGTTTCTCCAATTTTTTCTTTTGAGTTATTGTTTAAAAGGTAGGCATTGTTGCCCACCAAAAAGTTTGTGCTTACTCCTCCGGAAACGGATAAGTTAATTGACTTATTGAGAATATCGTATTTTAATAGAAACGGAACTTCAATGTAATTCAATTCTTGTTGTACGGTAATGGTTTCAATTTCATTATATGAAGCTTTGGTTTCATCCACTCCAATTTTAAAGGCAGTGTTAGATTGTTCCAGGGTGTAGTCTGCTACCACGTTCTGATTGTTATTAAGTTTAATTTTACCCAGCGAATTATTAAGGGTTGACACAGTAGCAGTTGGTGCTGTGTTTTTTTCTGAATGTTTTGCGTTATAATACTGCATTGAAGAGACTGGCTCCATTGGATTGCTGAATTTTTGGCCAACCTGTGCATAATAAACTCCGGTTTCAATACTCCATCTTTTTTTGGTTTTTAGGTTTAGGTTTAATCCTCCTGTGTAGGACATGATGCCGCTTTCCTTTACAGCGGATGGCGCATTGTTTTCTGAAGAAGAAGCATTTCCGTACGAGTAACTAGGTGAAAATTGGCCTCCAACAGCAAGTTCTATGTTCTTTTTCTTTTGGGGTGTTTCAGTATCATCAAACGGATTGACAAATATGTTTTGGGATGCTGCGTATAGTGTGTTATTTGAAGAATTATGCTGGCGAAACAAACCTGTTGCATCGGTCTCATTGTAGTTGTTTAGTTGTATTGTTGATTTGGATTCAATTTTAGCCCAAACAATGTTGTTTTTGTTTTCTTGTGGTGCTTTAGGATGTATGTTTTTTAAGGCGTTTTTACTTTTGGTTTTATGTATTGTTGAAGTTTTAGTGTTAAGCGTAATAACGGTTTGTTTTGATTTTATATTGTTGGTTGAAATTTCTGATGTAATGTTATTATCCATAAC
The DNA here is from genome assembly GCF_005877885.1 of Labilibacter sediminis. Lineage (GTDB taxonomy): Bacteria > Bacteroidota > Bacteroidia > Bacteroidales > Marinilabiliaceae > Saccharicrinis > Saccharicrinis sediminis. The sequence continues at coordinate 18,935 of NZ_VCHY01000007.1, read as the reverse complement.
CTTTTCCTTGGTAATGGAATAGGATTGAATTAAGTTTGGTTGATTTTGAACTATTGAATTATTATTGGGTTGTGTAAACCAAAATAAACCAGCTACGAAAATAAGGCCAACTACGGCAGCAGCAGAAATACTTCTCCATATAAATAGAGATCTTCTCTGTTGTTTTTGGGAGCTCAGTTGTTTTTCAATGGAATCCCAAACAAAAGAGGGAGGTGCTACGGCGTTGTGCTCAAGACCTTCTCTAAATACTTTATCAATATGATTATTGTCTTTTTTCATCCTTTAAAACCAATAAAACCTATTTGTCTGTTTGTTTTATGCTGTTTGTATTTTCTGTTGTGTTTTATCTGTTAGTTTATCTTTTAGTATTTTTCGTGCTCTCGATAGATTTGATTTTGAAGTGCCAACAGATATACCCAATACATCAGAAATTTCCTGGTGGGAAAGACCTTCAAGGGCATATAGGTTAAAAACAAGTTTGTATTTTGGAGGCAATGATTCAATTAATCCCAATAATTCCTTTGTACTATAGACGGAAGTATTTTCTTCTAAATCTTCATAGGTTTCAGTAATGTAATCTTCAATGCTATCTACAAAATATACGGGATTTTTTTTTCGAAAAGATTCAATAATCGTATTTACCATTATTCTTCTAATCCAGCCTTCAAAAACACCCTCAAATCTAAATTTATGTATGTTGTTAAAAATTTTTATAAAACCCTCCTGAAGATTATCTTCTGCTTCAGTTCTGTCTTTGCAATACTGAATGCATACACCAAACAGCCAGGGCGAAAAATTCTGATAAAGAATTTTTTGCGCCTTAGGGTTGTTCTTTTGGCATTGAAGTATAATTTCGTTAAGGTCTTTCACTTTAAACTTTATTATCTACTTGTGGTTCTCGAAGTTAAAGGTTTAGAAAATCAACTCAAAGAAATTTAAGTAGATAAAGGTTTGTAGTGATGATGGGCAAAAAAGAGTGTGGTTGCGTGAAAGTAGATGAATTAGTGAATTTTTTTTAGTTTGTCCATTTCTCTTTTGGCATCTTTTAGTTTGAGTGTTTCTCTCTTGTCGTGCGACTTTTTTCCTTTGGCAAGTCCAATTTGCACTTTAGCCCAACCTTTTTCTGTAATAAATACTTGAAGCGGAATAATGGTCAAACCAGACTCTTTGGTTTTTCTATCAAGCTTTTGAAGTTCTTTTTTGTGTAGTAACAGTTTCCTTTCTCTTAAAGGCATGTGGTTGTTGTATGTGCCAAAAAAATATTCGGAAATATTAAAACCTTTTATCCAAAGTTCGTTTTTTACGAAGTAGCAATACGCCTCAACTAAGCTGGCTTTTCCAAGTCGTAAAGATTTAATCTCGGTACCGGATAGTTGAATTCCTGCAACAAATTTCTCTATTATTTCATAATCGAAATAAGCTTTTTTGTTTCGTATATTGATTTTATTTTGTTGTGACATTCTTTTTAAATCTAAAATGAAATTCCTGTAAAGCGCATGAGAAAATACGAAATAACATAAGGAATAAATAGCAATAAAGTGGTAACGATAATGGTGAAAACAACTCTTAAGTCTTTTGATTCAAACTCACCAATGTTTTTGGTTCCTTTCCATACTAAATAAGCAACGTATATTCCAATAGCTTGTAAATAATATATTTGAGGAATTAGATATGTGCTAATTTTTACAAGATATAGGAAGATAGAACTATAAGCAGTAAGCTTAAAGGCCAGAAGTTTGATATTTTTACCATTGGGCTTTAATACAAACTGAGGAATTATTTTATATGTGATAAAATAACATATAAATAAGCCAAAAAAGAAGGATGAAAATTGAGATATCCCGTGTTTTAAGGCTAACTCAAAGGAGTGGCCCTGGTGGGCAGTTAGTATACTTAAAAAGCTAATGAAAGCCAAAGCTCCAATGTATGGTAAGTTGTAGGAACTTAAAATGCTATTTAAATCAGACTTTTCCTGATATATCAAAAGCCACTCTTGTTTAGGCGATACAATTAAATTTTTACTACGAATAAAAATGTTTTTGTATTTACCAGCCAAGCTTTCTTCTTTGTTTATTGTTTGCATATAATCTTTAATTAAAACAGGAGCTAATAAATATCTCCTAATTAATTAGCTTTGTGGTAGCAAAAATATAAAAAATCGACACATCTGGTGCTCAAACGGCAGAGGCTTTAGTTTTGAGCTCGTAATTTAGTAAGTGATATTTGAATGCAATGAAAGAATCAGATCTATATAATTTAGTAGTGGTATTAGGGCCTACAGCAAGTGGGAAAACAACATTGGCAGCTCAATTGGCGCACAAAATTAATGGCGAAATAATCAGTGCCGACTCGCGTCAGGTTTATCGCGATATGAATTTGGGTACAGGAAAAGATTATGATGATTATATTATCGAAGGACAAAAAATTCCTTATCATTTAATTGATATTGCAGATGCCGGGTACAAATATAATGTATACGAGTACCAGACTGATTTTTTCAAGGCTTTTAAAGATATCGAGGAAAGAGGAAAATTTCCCGTGATGTGTGGAGGAACAGGTATGTATATTGAAGCTGTTTTAAGCGGCTATAAGTTAATTCAGGTTCCTTCAAATCCGGAATTACGAAAATCACTTGAAAATAAAAGTCTGGCAGAGTTAACGGAAATATTATCGTCGTATAAAACATTGCACAATAAAACAGATGTTGATACAGTTAAACGCGCCATTAGGTCTATCGAAATAGAAACATATTATCAATCTAATCCTGAAATAGAGGTTGAACTTCCGCCATTAAATCCATTAATTATTGGAGTAAAAATTGATCGTGATTTGCGTAGAGAGAAAATCACCAAAAGGTTAGAAACCAGGATAAATGAAGGGATGGTAGATGAAGTTAAGGGTATTTTAAATAAGGGTGTAAATCCTGAAGATTTAATTTATTATGGATTAGAGTATAAGTACCTTACCCAGTATGCTATAGGTGACATATCATATGATGATATGTTTAAAAGTTTAAATATTGCCATTCATCAGTTTGCAAAACGACAAATGACCTGGTTTAGAAAAATGGAGCGTAGCGGTTTTGATATTCATTGGTTAGATGCAGAAGATCCTATTGCCGAACGAGTGAAGTATATTCAGGAAAAATTAAGTAAGTCTTTGCATAAATAATTAAAAAAAACAGGAGAAGGTTATCTCTAAATCAAATTTAGAGTGTTTCTTGTTTTGGCATTGGAGATGTTATGTCTCGAATTTCTTATCGTTTATCATGAATATTGTATCTTTAATGTTGTAAAATGTTCGTGTTTACAAAAAAACAAGAGTTCTAGTCAAACCTATCTTATATTATAGCGTATCATAATCAGATAAAGAAATTCACATTAAATAATTGTTTTGGAGGCATAATGCGAGTTAAATCTTTTTAGTTTGTTAAGATGGATAATATTGAATTATATATAGACAGGATATCAAGGCTTGCCAATAGAAATAAGGAACTTCATAAAGAGATGAATGAAATTGTAGGTCGATATAATTTTATTCAAAAACAAAATGATAAGTACCTTAATTTATTATCCAATTTTACCTTCGAAAGTGATTTTATAAAAAAAGTAGCCCCGCGCCATAAAATCAAGCGTTTCAAAAGAGCTTCCTTACTTTATGCATCTGTTGAGGGTTTTAACAAATTAAGCGGTCATCCGGAAGCGGATAAGCTTATGGATAAACTTGATGAATTAGAGCTTTTAATGAATGATATTGCTAAAAAATATGGCATTATTAAAATTAAAACAGTAGGCGATATTTATATTTTTGGGGGAGGAATGCTTGAAGAAAACAGGACCAATCCTATTGACGTTATATTAGCAGCTTTTGAAATGCAACAGGCAGCCATTGAGATTAATGGAGGAGAGAATGGATCGGCCTTTTGGGAGTTGAGTATAGGTATACATACCGGACCGGTACTAGCAGAGCCTACAGGACGAAAGTCAGCTCCATTCCGGTTATCAGGTGATTCTGTAAATTTTACAAGTCGTTTAGGTAAAGCCTGTGAAGCAGGTAAAATTAATATCTCAGCCATGACTTACGAGCTGGTTAAAGAGTTTTTTGAGTGCAGTTTTTCGGGCCAAATGCCTGTAAAATATAAAGGAATAATGGATTCTTATTTTGTAGAAGGTTTGTTGCCTCATTTACAGGATCTGGATAAAAAAGGACTTCAGAATAAGAGTTTTGGTATTAAATATTCTCTAATTCAGTTTCTCGATATACAGGAAGAGGTGTTGGATATGATGGAGCAAAGTTTACCTGATAAACTATTTTATCACAACATTAAACATACTATTGATGTAGTAACAGAAGTAGAGTTAATAGGATGGGCAGAAGGCCTGTCTGAAGAAGAAATTTTAATACTGAAGCTGGCTGGTTTATTTCATGATGCAGGACATGTGATTAATTACGATGATCATGAGTTGCATAGTACCGAAATTGCAAGAAGGATGTTGACAAAATACCATTATTCTGATGAAATACTGGATAAAGTATGTGGTTTGATAATGGCTACAAAGTTTCCTCCTGCACCTCAAAATATTTTGGAAAAAGTGATTTGTGATTCAGATTTAGATTATCTGGGGAGAGCGGATTTTATACCTGTATCTAATATGCTATATGAAGAGCTTAAGGTTAGAGACTTAATTGGTTCATTTAACGAATGGAACGAAAAACAATTGAGTTTTATTAAAAAACATCAATACTTTACAGATACAGCTCAAAACCTTAGGGAAGTAAATAAAAATAAACAAATTGAACGTTTAGAAAGATTGTTGGCCATTGAATCTCAGGCTGAAAAGTGAAGCCAATTAGCTTAAGATATTTTTATCCTGCAATTGATTATTGCGGGATTTTTTATGCCCGTGATTCTTTGTTGTCGTTTGTGCAGATGATTATTCTGTCATTTTATATTACCCTGGTTTTATTATGATTTGATATATTTGAAGGATGATTATCCAATTCAATAAAAACTAATTATAATGAAAAAGAGTCTGTTATGTCTTGTTGGGAGTGTGTTACTCCTATGTTCGTGCGGTAAACGGGTTGAAACCTATTCGTCATCCATCCCCAATGTACAACAAAAAGTAGATGAGTTTATCTCTGTAAAGCTTACTGCTGATTTATCCCATTTGTCGGAGAATGATAAAAAAATGATTCCAATATTGTTTGAGATCGGAAAAATAATGGATGATTTGTATTGGAAGCAGGCATGGGGTGATAAGGATGCATTGTTTTCTGCTATCAATGATGAGGCATTAAAACAGTATGTGCACATTAATTATGGTCCATGGGAAAGATTAAATGATAATAAGTCTTTTATACAAGGTATTGGAGCAAAGCCTGCAGGAGCTAATTTTTATCCGGCAGATATGAAAAAGGAGGAATTCAATACCCTGGAAGATGAATTAAAAAATGATTTATATACTATTGTTCAGCGTGAAGAGGAAACAGGAGCGCTTAAGGTACTTCCTTATCATGAAGTATATAAAGCAGAACTAACTAAAGTATCAGAGCTGTTAAAAAAAGCTGCCGGCCTTTCGGATGATGCAGGTTTTAAAGATTATTTATTAAAAAGATCAGAGGCTCTTTTAACAGGCGATTATTATGCAAGTGATTTGGCTTGGATGAGCATGAAAAGCAATGCCATTGATTTTGTGGTTGGCCCCATTGAAACATATGAAGATGCTTTGTTTGGAGCAAAAGCTGCATTTGAATCATTTATCCTGATTAAGGATAAAGAATGGTCAGATAAATTAGCTCACTTTGCGTCTTTGCTACCCACTCTTCAGGCTTCATTGCCGGTTGAGGATAAATACAAACTGGAAGTACCAGGAAGCGATTCTGATTTAGGAGCATATGAAGTAATTTTTTACGGTGGAGATTGTAATGCCGGAAGTAAAACCATTGCTATTAATCTTCCCAACGATCCACGAGTACATATTGAAAAAGGCAGTCGAAAGCTTCAGTTAAAAAATTCGATGAAGGCTAAGTTCGATAAGATACTTATTCCGATTAGTCAATTACTTATTGATGATGAGCAGCAGAAGAATGTAACCTTTGATGCTTTTTTTGAAAATACCATGTTTCATGAAGTGGCTCATGGTTTGGGTATAAAAAATACCTTGAATGGTTCTGGAACAGTTCGGGAAGTACTTAAGGAAACAGCTTCGGCAATTGAAGAGGGGAAAGCTGATATTTTAGGTTTGTATATGGTTGATATGCTGACCGGAATGAATGAGCTTGGTGATGACCAGGTTTTAATGGATAATTACGTAACGTTTATGGCTGGCTTATTCAGGTCCATACGATTTGGGGCATCCAGTTCGCATGGTAAGGCAAATATGATCAGGTTTAATTATTTTAAAGAAAAGCAGGCATTTACTAAAAATGAGGAGACAGGAAAGTATAAAGTTGATTTTGAAAAAATGCGACAGGCCATGATTGATCTTTCAAACGAAATATTAATCATACAGGGAGAGGGGGATTATGCCAAAGCGAAGTCGATGATTAAAGAAAAAGGATTTATTCAAAGTGAACTTCAGGCAGATTTAGATCGTATTGAAAAAGCAGGAATACCTCGAGATATAGTATTTAAGCAAGGGCTTGAATATCTTGAATTATAGAATTTAGCAATTCAAATAAAAGAAAGCCAATATTGTTTGAATAGCAATATTGGCTTTTTGCTTATTGAAATACCAGGGTAAACTCTAATATTTCAGGTCTGTTTCCTATACGAACAGGAGGCCCCCAAGTACCAAAACCAGTACTGACATAAAAATGAGAGTTGCCTTTTTGTTTGTAGCCCTGGCTTATTTCAAACATTTTTTTTGTAATGATGCTAAGCGGCCAAAGTTGCCCATGGTGAGTATGGCCGCTAATTTGTAAATCAATCCCGTTTTCTTCTGCAATATTTAGCTCAAAGGGTTGATGATCCAGTAATATTATAGGTTTATTATCGTCCAGAGGTTTTAATAAATCAGGAACTGATTTTCTGGATTGCTGTGTAAAAGAGGTTTTATCCTTGTCTTCTCTGCCTGTAATATAAAAACTATTGTCTATGAGTACTGAGCTGTCTCTTAGAATGTTAATATTGTGTTCTTTAAGATATTTTACTGCAGCTTCAGCACCTCCAATATACTCATGATTTCCGGTCACAGCGTAAGTGCCGAGTGGAGCTTGCAATTTTAATAAGTTATTACCAAGATTCTGTTCGATCACAGGCTTAAGGTCCTCATCCACCACATCACCTGCAAAGAGTATAATGTCTGGTTTTAAGGCGTTTATTGTAGATACCAGTTTGCCTGTTTTTCTGGGGCCAATTATTGTCCCTAAATGAATGTCGGATGCTGCAACAATTTTAAGTGACTTGTAGTTGCCTCCCTGTTTAGGAATTATTATGGTTTTTTTTACAATTTTAGGAGTCCATGCGTTTATATGTCCTAAAGTTACAACCAATACCACGATACCTGTTAAACCGTATGTGAGTATCAATTTGGTTTGGGCGTAATTATTTATCCAATGACCAGGGATGTAATTAAAAAGCAAATTCGACCACCTAATAATGTCTATAGTAAAAATAGCCAGAATAAAATAAAGCATTCCGGCAAACCAAAATGCTCCAGCCCAGTGTATAATATTGGTAACCGGAGAAAACCAGAGTTTTTCTAAAAAGCGTCCTAGCGGATATGCTAAAACTAAGAACAACATAATTCCTTTTAACCAGGGTATTAACTCAGGATATGCTTCCAGACCTTGAATGCCACGTTTGTATATATATAGGTTAACCAAAAAATGTATTCCAAATATGATGGAGAAGAATATTAAAAAGCGCATATTTTTCATTTTAAATATTTTTTGTCAATGTGTGTCTGTCTTCCGGTAATATATATGTAAAGAATCAAAGATTACAGGATGTTTCTTCTTAAAAATAGGGCTTGTATTGATAATAATAAGGATAACTATGCCTGATTTGTTTAAAAAGTGGAATAAACCAGAATATTGGAGGTTTGAACTGATTAATGATTCAGGGACTTAGTCGTTAAAAATAAAATGATGGTTCTTGTTTTGTGAATTAATATATGCCAAAAGCATCGCTTAAAAATGATCATGAGGTGCAGGTTTGTTTTTTCTAGAAGAATGGAGAAAATATAATATGAAACGAGCATAAAAATTCAATTATCTAATTTATACAAAGGAGGATGATTGAATTTTCTTGGGAGTTCCATGCAACAAATGAAAATTTTAAACACATGAAACGAACATGAGAATTTAATTATCTAAATTCACACATACGAGGATGATTAAATTCTTTTGAGAGTTCCATCTGGTAACTAAAAACAAATTTTAAACAGATGAAAATGTATATTCTTATGAATAAACATAACCCAATATAGAACTGATTTAAATAATAAATTCCACTAACCTTTATTGTGCAATAGTCGTATCTCGCGGATGTACGACCAATGTAAACAACATGTGTGTTAATTAATATTCTCCTACTATTTACAAGAGAAGCGGAGTAGTTGCACTTTATTGTTATTAGGTAGTTGTATTGTTGCATTTTTACAAATTTATATATGAAATTAAGAGCATCTTTAAAAAAAAGAACTATTACTGGTAAAATCATATCAGTATCTATGATTCAAATAATTTTAATGGCCCTGGCTATTGCTATTCCGTTTGGTGTTTTATCTTATCGTGCAGAATTGAAAAATTTAGAAGATTTTGAGCATACCTTAAGAGAGGATTATGATGCCGAAATCAGGCATGAAGTTGAAACAGTGTTTAGTTTAATTAAAGGATTAAATGATAAGTACGAAGAGGGTGTTTATACATTTGACGAAGCCAGGTTGTTGGCAGCTGACATCGTGCGTGGGTTGAGTTATGGTGATGGAGGTTATTTTTGGGTCGATAAAAGTGATGGTACAAATGTTGTGTTGTTAGGATTAGATGCTGAGGGTAAAAACAGGTACGATATGCAAGATGCCAATGGAACTTATTTTATAAGAGATATTATTAAGGCTGCCATGAATGGAGGAGGATACTCAGAATATTGGTTTCCCAAAAAAGGAACCAATGTTCCATTACCGAAAAGGAGTTATTAACTTTATTACGAACCTTTTGATTGGGTTGTAGGAACGGGTAATTATATTGATGATATTGAAAGCCGTTTAAATGAGGAACGAGAACTGGAGATGGCACGTTTACGTAATGTTATGTTACTAATGATTTTAGTGACCATTGCAGTGCTTGTGCTGGCAGGTTTAGCAACAATAATGTTTGGACGTAGTTTTTCAAGGCCTATTATAAATTTGTCAGAAAATACTGAAAAATTAGCCAATGGTGATTTAGATGTTGCATTTTTCGTGAACCGTAAGGATGAAATAGGGACTTTACAGCAGTCATTAAAATCCACGATAGATAAGTTACGAGAAGTGATAATTGAAGTGGTAGATGGTAGTAAAAATGTTGCTGCTGCAAGTACTCAGATGAGTAAAACAGCAGAGCATTTATCTTTAGGGGCCAGTAAACAGGCGGCATCAACAGAAGAGATTTCGTCATCGGTTGAAGAAATGGCAGCTAATATTCAATCAAATACCGAAAATGCTTCTATCACGGAGAAAACCAGTGTAAATACTGAAAAAAGTGTTGATAAGTTGCAAGCAACCATGAAGCTTAACCTGGATTCGATGCAGGAGATTAGTAAAAAAACAGATATCATTAATGAAATTGCTACACAAACTAATTTATTAGCGCTTAATGCCGCGGTGGAGGCAGCCAGGGCAGGTGAATATGGCAGAGGTTTTGCTGTTGTGGCAGCCGAGGTGCGTAAGTTATCAGATTACACGCAAAAAGCCGCCTCTGAAATAGGTGTGCTAACAGCTTCAAGCCTTGGGGCAGCCGAAGAATCATGGAATAACCTTGAGGCTTTAATGCCGGAAATTCAAAAGACCGTAGAAAGTGTTCGTGAGATTAGCGTATCCAGCAATGAGCAGGATGCCGGTGCAGGGCAAATAAATAATGCAGTGCAGGAGTTGGTTGGAGTTACTTCGCAAAATGCTGCATCATCAGAGGAGTTAGCTTCTAGTTCGGAAGAACTGGCTCGTCAATCTGATCAGTTAAAAGAAACAATTGCTTTTTTTAAAATAAACGCCTGAGTTTATTCGGATATTGAAGTTATTTATATCACGCTATGAGGGTCAATCTCTTCAAGAATTGATTGGCCTTTAGCGTAATTTTTGCATGTCCATTGCCAGTTTTCAATGATCCTCATTCTGTTTTCAGGAGTCATCTCCAGAATAGAATAACAAACTCCGGTTAACAATTCGTTGTTTTGGTTAACGTGGTGATACTGCATTTGTAAATTTCCTGAATTATCCATGGTTGCATCCAGGTACCCTCTTTTTATTGTACCCCCTTTGTATTCGCCTGTTATGTGATTTCCCTTTTGCTTGTAGAAATATACGGTTTCTTCGTTGGTATCACCATTGGGGGTATTGCTAATAGTTTTAAAAACCTTATTGTGGTAATTAATCATTGGGTTTGTGATTTGGGTTAAAGTTATGGCAAACATAAAGATAAATAGTTAAAATATCAATATGCTTTTGTGTTTGTAGTCTGCAGGACTATTTTTTTTTGTTATCTCTGACAAGCGAGAAAATATACAATCCAATAGCTGTCCAAATGGATATAAAGGCAAAAATTTCTTTCTGCTCAAAGGGCTCATTGTAAATAAATACACCAATTAACAACATCATGGTTGGTGCCAGATATTGAAAGAATCCAACCGAGGTTAAATCAATAAGTTTAGCTCCTTTTGTAAACCAATAAAGGGGTAAAATTGTGATGATACCTGTTCCTATGAGTAATGAAGATGTTACAATATCATTATTAAAAAAGCTATTGTTGTTATTGATAAGTAAATAGCCTTGATAGGCAGCGGCCAAAGGCAATAAGGTTGTTGTTTCAAAAGCCAGTGAAGGAAGTGCATCTACCTGAGTGGTTTTCTTAAGCAATCCATAAAAACCAAAGGAAAAGGCTAAGATAAATGAAATATATGGGAACTGTCCCGCACTTATGGTTAGATACGATACAGAGGTGGCAACTATAGTTAGTGCAACAATTTTAATTTTTGTGAGTTTTTCTTTTAGTATGGTAATGCCTAAAAACATATTTACCAGGGGTGTAATGTAATATCCCAGGCTGGCTTGCACAATTTTATCAGCATTAACAGCATAAATAAATACACCCCAGTTGGTGCCAATAAGCAGGGCAGTGGAAAGTAGTGCTTTTCTGTGTTTTTTATTCTGCCAAATTTTTAGCAGCTGGCTTTTACGTGTGATTGATAAGAATATGATAAGCAATAAAAATGACCATATTATTCTGCTCGATAGCAGTTCCCAGCTTCCAACATGTTTGAGTTGTTTCCAGTAAATGGCCAATACTCCCCACATTAAAAATGACTGAAAAATGTATATGTAGCCTCTAAAATTTGTTTTGTTTGCCATGTCTTTAAAATAAAAAAAACCGGGCTAATCAAATAACCCGGTTTTAAAATATATAAAGGATAAAACCTAGTTTTTATTACTTGCTTCAATAATCTTTTGTTCCAGCTCATCCATTAATTCAGGATTATCTTTAATCACTGTTTTAACAGCCTCTCTGCCTTGTCCAAGTTTTGTTTCACCATAACTAAACCATGAACCACTTTTTTTAACTATTTCAAGATCTACGCCCAGATCCAGAATTTCGCCTACTTTAGAAATTCCTTGTCCATACATAATATCAAATTCGGCCTTTTTGAATGGAGGGGCTACTTTATTTTTAACCACTTTTACTCTTGTATGGTTACCAATTACATCTTCTCCATCCTTAATTTGAGATGCACGACGAATGTCAAGACGTAAAGAGGCATAAAACTTAAGAGCGTTACCACCTGTTGTTGTTTCCGGGTTACCGAACATTACACCAATCTTTTCCCTAAGCTGGTTAATGAAAATACAGCAAGTGTTTGTTTTGTTAATGCTGGAAGTTAATTTTCTTAATGCCTGAGACATAAGTCTTGCCTGAAGTCCCATGCGGGAATCTCCCATTTCACCTTCAATTTCAGCTTTAGGAGTTAATGCGGCAACAGAATCAACTACAATAATATCTATAGCAGAAGAACGAATAAGCTGATCAGCAATTTCAAGCGCTTGTTCACCATTGTCAGGCTGAGAAATTAGCAGGTTTTCAATATCAACACCTAATTTTTCGGCATAAAATCTGTCAAAAGCGTGCTCTGCATCAATAAATGCAGCTATACCTCCTTTTTTTTGTGCTTCAGCAATGGCATGAATGGCTAATGTTGTTTTACCCGACGATTCCGGACCATATACTTCTATCACTCTACCTTTAGGAAAACCACCCACTCCAAGAGCCATATCTAATGAAAGAGAACCTGTTGAAATAACCGGGATGTCTTCAATAGCATTTTCGCCCATTTTCATGATGGTTCCCTTACCATAGGCCTTGTCAATTTTGTCCATGGTAAGTTGCAGTGCTTTTAGCTTTTCTTTGTTAACTTCTTGTTTATCTGCCATTTTTATGATTTATTTTATTTCTAATTCGCTGTAAATTTGATTAGTGTGGTCTTTGGTTTTAACTTTTTTAATGATTTTTTCTATAGTACCATTTTCGTCAATAATAAAGGTCGATCTTAAAACGCCCATGTATTCTCTGCCATACATCTTCTTAAGTCCCCAAGCATTATAAGCTTCTAAAATTTTATGCTCGTTATCAGCAATCAAGTTAAATTTCAGATTGTGTTTTGCTATAAATTTTAAGTGCGAAGCTTCACTATCCGGGCTAACACCAATTACCTCAAATCCTTTTTGTGTAAGTTCGCTGTAGCTATCATTTAAATTACATGATTCAGCAGTACATCCGGGTGTGTTATCTTTAGGATAAAAGTATAGAATTACTTTTTTCCCTTTAAAATCATTAAGCGATATAGTGCTACCATCTTGTATAATACCCGTAAAATCAGGTGCTTTATCTCCTTCTTTTAAAATGCTCATTATTCCTTTTTTATAAGATTACAAATATATCCCTTAAAAACGATTATATCTTCGCTTGGTTCAAAAGTTATTAACATTACTATAGGGCGTTTAAAGATAAATACTAAACTTTAATATTAAATGTCTTGGTATTAAAAATGTTAAATTATTTGATTAAGAGTGTGATATGAAGAGTTTGTATCTTTAGGTATTGCTTTGTTATAAATTTTTAAATATTAAAGTATGCAATGAATAGTTTGCGTATACTTTAGTTTATTGTGCTTATATTTTTAATTTTGACATGAATTTTAAGGAATAAATTTTAGAATCTATTATGGTAAGATGTTTACGCTTAATAAGCATGGTGTTTTTTCTTGTTGGTGCAAGTTTTCCTATGTCTGTTATAGCTCAGGATATTGAGTTTTCATCTCAAAAAGGATTGGAATATTTTAAAGCAGGAGACTATCAAAAAGCAGAGTTGGTTTATGCTCATCTTCTGGAGAAGTATCCTAAAGATGCTCGTTATAATTTTTATATGGGAATATGCGAGTTTAAAAACAGAACGAATATTTCAGGAGCAATTAAAAAGTTAAATTATGCCCGAATAAAAAATGTTAGTCGCGATGTGTATTACTATTTAGGTAGGGCGCATCAGTTATCTTATCATTTTGAAGAGGCTGTTTCTAATTTTAAGAAATTTCAACAATATGCATCTTCTACTGATAAGCGAGTTGAAAAATCAGAGAAGTTCATCCAAGAGTGTAAAGACGGTGCAAAAATATCTTCTAAAATATATCAACTGTCAGTATTAGATAAATCTATTTCTCATAAAGATAGTGTGCTTGAAATGTATTACCCAGCAAAGGATGTAGGTAAACTTTTTAAAAATGGAGATTTTTTTGAATCGGGCGTTAACCCTGATCATGTGATGTTTGAAACCGAAAGGGGTGATGTAGTTTATTTTTCTATGGATGAAAATGATGAAGATACCCTTAGCATTTATAAAATGGTTAAGTTGCTCGATGGATGGGGAGATAGCGAATTAGTTGATGAACCGGTTAATTCCATTTATAATGATGCCTATCCGTTTTTAGAAACAGATGGACTTACCTTTTATTTTTCTTCGGATCGGCCCGGAGGTTTAGGTGGATTTGATATTTACAAGGTGTATTACGATAATGAAAGTCAAAGTTTTTTAAATCCAATTAATCTCGGAGTTCCCTTTAATTCTCCTGATGATGACTTTTTATTCGTATCTGATGAATTCAATAAGGTTGCCTGGTTTGCCTCAAACAGAGAAACAAATGGTGATAATGTAATGGTATACACCATTAAATGGGATGGCAAACAGGTGAGGAATATGGCTGAGGATGCCAATCAAATTCAGGAATCAGCAAAGCTTTTGGTTCAGGGATCGGAAAACACTGAAGGTGGAGGACGAGCCGATTTTACTTATGAATCTGAACGAAAATTGAAAGAGGAACGGGGTGCGTTTGTTTTTGAAATAAATGATACACTGGTGTATCGTGAGTTTGACCACTTTTTGAGCAGTGAAGCATTAGAGTTGTTTAAAGCCGGATTTGAATCTGAACAAAGGAAGGATAGTTTGGCCTCATTAATGTCTGTAAAAAGACGAGATTTCAGCAAAACAAATAATAGTCAGGAAAGGAATGCTCTGGTCAATGAAATTCTAAAATTGGAAAACCAGGTCTATAGTCTAGAGGATCAGGTGCAGGAAAAATATTTATATGCACGAAAAAAGGAACTGGATGAAATTATTTTACGTATGAAAAATGGTACGTATCAACAATCCCGCCAGGTAAAATCCGATAAGCCAAAGCCTGTTTCAATTGAGGGAATTTTTATTCCTGAAAAATATACTTTTCATACTTCAGATGAGTTTGAGCGACATTTGTCGAGGCTGGAGAAGATGTATACACAGTTGTTTTCTGAAAACGATAAACAATCATTACGATATGCAGATTCCTTGTATGTTTGGGCAGGCATCTTAAATCTTGAATCTTCCCGATTACTAGAAGAATCAACCAAGGTTGAAGAAGATACAAACATTAAGTTGAGTCAGTTGATTAAAAAGAATGGAGTAGAGGCAGAAGCTGAGGAGGAGCTTAAATCAACGAAGATGCTGAAAGAATCCAAGGAGCTAAAAATATTATCAACGAGGATATATCATAAAGCTTTGGATAAGAAATTTCCTTTGTACTGGTTAAAATTAAAAGGTGCTTCGTCTAAATTAGGCGAAGAAAAAAGTAAGCAGGTGATGGAGCTATCTGAGCAGGGAAATGCATATTTCAGAGAAGCTAAAAGATCATTAAGTACACCCGGAGGTTTAAGTATTGAAGGGTACGAGAAAGCCGGAGCAATGAAACGGGCAGGTATTGAGAGCCAGGAGGAGGCCTTATACTTGTACAGGGATATACTTAATAACGGAGCTTCAACAGAAGGAGTAAGTGAAAGAAAGAAGGCAGTCGGAGTGGTTCAAAAATCGTATAGTGAAATTCATAAAGGAGAAGAAGCTGCTCAGTCTGTTAAAGAGGTAAAGGAAGTTGAGAAGGAAGAGCAACCTGAGGCTGTTCAAAAGCAAGAAGCTGAAAGTTCAGATGAATATAGAATTCAGATAGGTGTTTTTCGTAATCCGCCCAATGCCAATGCGCTGGCTAAAATACCGGAAGTATCATCCGTTGAATTAAAAGGACGTGGTTTAACCAAGTATTTTGCAGGGAAGTATAATACTTATGAGGAGGCTGCTGAAGTGGTAGATCAGATTGTTGAGGCTGGATTTCCTGGCGCTTTTGTTGTATATTTTAAGGATGGAGCTGTAAGTTCTATACCAAAAAATGTAAAATAAGGAAATACACTGATATAGAAAAAGAATAAAAGAGTTAGGTAATATAATCAATCACATAAGTTTTTTATTGAAGAAAAAATCTTATTTTGTAACATAAAATTTCGCTGATGGAATCTTTTGGAAAAAAATGGGAAAGTGGTCAGGCTAGTAATACCGATAGTAATAATAAAGTACTGACCCTATATAACGATAATGTAAATTCATTTGATTACGTAATTGATACCTTGTGCGAAATTTGTGATCATGACGGTATTCAGGCAGAGCAATGTGCCTTTCTAACGCATTTTGTAGGTCAATGCCAGATAAAAGTAGGATCTGTTGAAGATTTAATACCCCTAAAAAACAGATTAGAGAACAAAAACCTAATAGTTACACTAGATTAATTTTTTTCATGTCAACAGTTATTATTGTATTGCTAATCATACTTGGATTATTTCTGTTAATCCTTGAATTTTTTGCCTTGCCCGGGGTAACCTTTGCAGGTATTGGAGGAGCCCTTTTTATTGGTGTAGGAATATTTATGGCCTACAAAAATTTTGGAACAGCTGGAGGAAATGCAACCCTGATAACAACTTTGGTGGTTTCTGTTTTAATGATTGTGTGGTCATTGCGATCAGGTACCTGGAAAAAACTTATGCTCAACACATCAGTTGATAGTAGTGTTGAGGTAAAAGAAGATAATGCCATAAGTGTGGGAGATGTGGGTGTTGCCATTACCCGTTTAAATCCTGTAGGAAAGGCCAGTGTAAATAATTTAATTGTAGAAGCACGTTGTCCGGGGCATTTTGTTGATGAAAATACAGAGTTAGAAGTTTTAAAAGTTCATAAAACATATATAATAGTTAAACCTAAAAATTAAAAATTATGGAAGGCTTAGGATTTTTTGGCCTATTAGCAGTCATTGTTGTACTGTTTTTCTTATTTCTTTATTATGTTCCCGTATTGCTTTGGTTTTCAGCTTTGGTATCGGGAGTTCGAATTTCGCTGGTTCAGCTTGTTTTAATGAGGGTACGTAAAGTTCCGCCTTCAATTATTGTTAGAGCATTAATTGAAGCCAGTAAAGCCGGGTTAAAAGAAATTAAACGAGATGAGCTTGAAGCACATTATTTGGCAGGAGGGCATGTAACAAGTGTTGTTCATGCATTGGTATCTGCTGCTAAGGCAAATATTGACTTACCTTTTCAAATGGCTACAGCGATTGATTTGGCAGGACGCGATGTATTTGAAGCAGTACAAATGTCGGTAAATCCTAAGGTTATTGATACGCCTCCGGTAGCTGCAGTTGCTAAAGATGGTATTCAGCTTGTAGCAAAGGCCAGGGTAACCGTTCGTGCAAATATAAAGCAATTAGTAGGGGGAGCTGGAGAAGAAACAGTTTTAGCTCGTGTAGGAGAAGGTATTGTATCTTCTATTGGTTCGTCTTTATCTCATAAAGCTGTATTGGAAAACCCTGATTCTATATCAAAAGTAGTATTAGAGAAAGGTTTAGATGCCGGTACTGCATTTGAAATTCTTTCTATTGATATTGCAGATATTGATATAGGTAAAAATATTGGTGCTGTATTGCAAATGGATCAGGCTGAAGCAGATAAAAATATCGCACAGGCTAAAGCAGAGGAAAGAAGAGCAATGGCAGTAGCTGAAGAACAAGAGATGAAAGCCAAAGCGCAAGAAGCAAGAGCGAAGGTAATTGAAGCGGAAGCAGAAATTCCATTGGCTATGGCCGATGCTTTTAGATCTGGTAATATTGGAGTATTTGATTATCTAAAAATGAAAAATGTTGAGGCAGATACTACCATGAGAGATTCAATTTCAAAAACACCACCGGAAAAACCAACAAAAAAATAAAAAAAATAAAAAGGAGCTTGTAAAGCTCCTTTTTTTGTGTGTTGCAATTGGTTACGTTTGTTAAACAATAAAAGGATGAAAAATCGAGTAATTTTTTTTCATGAAAACTATTGCAGCATTAAAACATTTTCCTACATTTGCACTCGCAATCACAAAATGAGTGTTGCACAAGAGGTCTGAAAAGTTAGACTTTATAGCACTTGGAGAGGTGGGTGAGTGGCTGAAACCACCAGTTTGCTAAACTGGCGTACGGGTTAAACTGTACCGGGGGTTCGAATCCCCCTCTCTCCGCATTTTATTGAAATCAAAGAAAACATCACGGGGTGTAGCGCAGTCCGGTTAGCGCACCTGGTTTGGGACCAGGGGGTCGGGAGTTCGAATCTCTCCACCCCGACAGATTTTTTCAATGATTTCTAACCGTTTCGGGGTGTAGCGCAGTCCGGTTAGCGCACCTGGTTTGGGACCAGGGGGTCGGGAGTTCGAATCTCTCCACCCCGACTCAAAAAGAGCTTGCAAATGATTTTGCAAGCTCTTTTTGTTTTTAAACAATTTAGGTTTCTTAAATGGTATATGTGTTTATGTGATTAATTGACTTTTATCGGATCACTATCTTCTCTTATTATGCCGTTCCCCTTAGCAAAGCCCTGTTCTTATCAGGGGATATAAAGTTTTTCGGGTCGGGCTTTCCGTTCCTACTCCTCGCTGGCCAATTATTTCAATTAAGAAGACCATTATATATACTATTCTATTTCCTTGGGAATACACAATAGTCTAAAACCGCTGCGGGGTAACCACTACAATCCCTAACGGAGCAGCAGACTAATTCAGTATAGCATAGTTGTCACAAAGCGAGATCATTTTTAAATACGGTTTTAGCCTTGTTTAAATACTATATATATCCACTTTTTAAATCCCTCTTTTATTGCCTTTATGAAAACCCTTTGTGTCCTTTGTGTTTAATACGAATAAACATCAAAAAAAACTTTCACTATCTAATGTCTTGACAAGCTACTGTTTACGACGTATCTTTGTTTTTCGTGCGAAAAAACTTTCCGTAGGTATTAGGAATCTAAAAATAAAGTCTCTTTCTTTGCACCCGCTTTGAAAGCAAGGCGTGTAAAAACAACGACATTTTGAACGAC
>NZ_VCHY01000069.1 GCF_005877885.1 Labilibacter sediminis | reverse complement strand
TGATTCAGATCTTCGAAATATCATCAACACTTGGAATTAAGTGATGAATCGTCTATTTCTGGGATTTGAATTCCCCCGTTGTCCTTAAAGATTTAAATCATTAAGTAACAGACAACGTTGTTGGGAGTCTGTACTCCTATCTGGATTTTTGGTAAATCCACAACCATCAACGGATTTGATAAGTCTTTACCTGCTACCGTTTGAGCAGGACTAGACGATCCTTTACCTTTTGAAGGAAGGTGGATCATTAACCTCTTCTTGGATTTTTGGCAAACCCACAGCCATCAACGGATTTGATAAATCTTTACCAGATAGCCGTTTGCTCTGGATTAGATACTTCTTCCCGTTTTATAGGGAGGTGAAGTATTAACCTCTTGTTGGGGCTGTGAGCACCCTTAAGCCGTCAAATCCTTATTTAGGTAAAAGTTTGGTGCGTGTGATAGACTTGGTGTTTTGTCTAACCATCGGCACAGACTTGCGAATTGTCATCAGTGTATGTTTACAATACAGTGAATCGTCCAATTCGACTTTTAAGAAGAAGTTAAGGAATAGAATGGTTGGTGTGCCTCATGCTTGCCATGGTGTAACAGCAAGTATCATTGGCACTTAAAAATTGCCTCAGCAGTGAGTGTTTACAACTCGGTGCGTCCTCGGCTAAAGTTACAGACTTGAACCAAAAGGTTCATCCGTCAATTCTGAAGGTACAGAAACCACACTCCTTAAAATTATTAAGATTCATCTTCCGGAGGAGGAGGTTTCCTGGAGAGAATGTGCATCAGTCTTTCTGTCCGCTTCTCACCCCATAATTCATTTTCGATAATTTGAGCCACAAAGCTGGTGTAGGTCTTTGCTGCAGACTCAAATAAATCTTTAGTAACTTGAATTTGATTGGCGGCAAGAGTCTTGATGTCATTTTCTCCAAACATCAAGAGATCATGGTGATGAATGAGCTGATAAGTGGTCTCTTTTGTATGAATAAACACGAAAGCCTTGGACCACTCATAGACCCAGCATTGGAAGTTTCTGAGAGAGTTATCGGGAAGAGGGTCTGGAAGAGGAACTTGCTTGGCTTGATCAGTTTCAGGCCATAACACCTGAATAAGACGGTGATGAGTTTCAGGATCCCTGATTTGGCCGTATCGTCTGTTGATGATGGGTTTCAGAGAAAGACCTTCAAAACCCTTTTTAGATTCCCGATACAGATAATCACGGAATCTGTAAGCATCCACGTCCTTTGAGGTGTTGTAGAATGGAGCATCGATCATCTCTGACATATCACTCTTTGTAAGTGAGAGGAAATCCCGTTTTGATGCATACCATTCTACTTTCTCTGAAGCCAAGTTCTTCCTCTTTATGAAGTACATTCTCCTGTTCCCACAGAAACCCCAAAAGTGAATACCACTTCTATCACCAAATCTTCTTTCACCTGGGCTCATCTCAGACTGAATCTGAGTCACATACATTTTTGCTCGTTGAACTGAAGACTCAGATTCATCATCATCCCTAACCAAAATGAAGTCAGGCTTTCCTTGCCTCCTTAATTCAGCATCTCTCCTTTGAGCATCAGTTTCAGAAGGAGGATAGTTATATCTTTGAGCACGAGCAGCCCTGGCAGCTTGTTCAGCAGTTGGAGGAGCAAATTCCTCTGGATTCACACCAAATTTTTGAAACATCAACTGCTGCATGCTGTTAAACATATCTGTCATTTGATTCACCTGCTTCTTCAATCCAACTACCTCACTCTTCAGATCATTAATCATTATTTGCTTTGAGTCATTTTCAGCTTCAAGTTTGTTGACTCTGCGTTGTAACTTGTGAACGTCAACAGAATCCATCACACCCTTACCCTTAAGAGCAGTAAGGTTGATGGGATTGGGAGTTTCTGTATCATCATCACAAGATACTATTCGTGAGGTTGCAGCTGTGTCAACAGGAGGTCGATCTTCAGAAGGGATGAATTGTCTTCTCTCAGATTCGG
>NZ_VCHY01000068.1 GCF_005877885.1 Labilibacter sediminis | reverse complement strand
CAACTTTGAGAAAAAAACAATCTTCTTTCGAGTGGCCATGCTCAAATTCTCCCCCTTTTTATAATCGAAACAAGATTATAAAAACTCTATCAATTGGGCACGAGAATGTAGTTGTTGTGAATAATCTTCTAATCTCCCCCGTAACATGTGAAGTGACTCTTAAAGCTCAAACCCGAAAACGAGTGAACTTAGACTTTGTCTTGAATCGGTATGGAATGATGAGCCAATCAATAAACCCAAAATACGCCAATGCAATCATCGTATCCAAAGTCACGATCCGAATATGTTGTTGAAACCCAATTGTAACCCAAAAATAAGAATTTTGCTCCACCCGGGTGTTTCGGTTAATTTTGTGAAGTTTCGGTTTCAAAAACAACATGCAAAAATGTTTCTTCTCATTTGCCAAGCCTCTGTTGACACGAGAAAATGCCAGAATTAATAATCTTTCCAAATCAGCCCACTTTTGTGAAAATATGCGCAAATCTGCATAGTTCTGTGACAAAATGTCTGGAGCTGCGCATTCTGTTCAGCAACTGATAATACAAGGACCAAATCTGTAACTTGGTAAGCTTCTTCCCCATTTATTTTGCCCCAAATCATTTCACGCAGATACAGAGTCAAGAACAATCGATGATAACCAAAATCAAAATCAAAATCGAAAGTTCTGTTGCAAACTTCTGTTAGCAATCTTCTGTTGAAGTTGCTGATACGATACCACTTGTTGAAACATGATTTGGCATATGCGGAATAAGAACAACGATCTAATCCGAAGAACACGATAAGAACATTAAAGTAAAGACACACGAGAAGTAATTTAACGTTTAAGCTCAATAGATATGTTAGAGAGAGAAAGAATTCTCTCTCTATTACAATGAAGCACCAAGTGTGTGTCTAATCTCTCTTCATGCACAAGGACTAAACTAGTCTATTTATAGCACACACTAAACAAAGGAGTCAACTCTTCACAAGTGGGTCAACCGGGTCAAACTTCTACATTCCATGTAAAGCTTTGTATCTCAACATTCTCCCCCTCAAAGCTTGGAATGGACAACCCGGGAATATATCACAACAATCACTAGCAACAAATAGCTCGAAAACCGATATCCGAAGAAGCTCTCCCCCTCGAATCGACACCGATCTTCAAGTACTTCAATAAGAACATTTGCTATTGGCAAAACCCACCAAAAAGCCTCATGTGACCATCAAAATCAACATTCTCAAAACAGCAAGTTTGAGAAAAACCAAAGTCGAAGGTTAAGCCCATGTGTGTCATCACAAAAATATGCTCAACTTCAATTCTTCTTTTTGCTTCTTCAAGAAAACCAATTTTGAGAAAAAAACAATCTTCTTTCGAGTGGCCAATGCACAAATTCTCCCCCTTTTTATAATCGAAACAAGATTATAAAAACTCTATCAATTGGGCATGAGAATGAAATTGTTGTGAATAATCTTCTAATCTCCCCCGTAACATGTGAAGTGACTCTTAAAGCTCAAACTCGCAACCGAGTGAACTTAGACTTTGTTACAAAAATGTTTCAGCTCATTTGCCAAACTTCTGTTGACACGAGCACCTTCCGGAACCAAAAATCCGTCAAAATCAGCCCATTTTAGGCCAAAAATCGCAGATTCAGCAACTATTTTTCGAAATATTCTGTTTCTGCCCAAATTCAGCAACTTCAGGGACCATATGTGTAACTTTGTCATCTTCTCCCCCAATTTGCTTCAAATCGCAGCTTATGCAACCCAATAAACCAATCCATTTCCAAAAACAAAAACAAAGTTGAATGTTCTGTTCAGAAATGAAAGTTCTGATGAAAGTTCTGCTGTGAAGTTGCTGATGAAACTTCTGCCATCAGAAGTTTCTGTTCTGATTCTGCTGTTGTTCGAAACTTCTGTTCAAATTGAATCTTCTGATGCAAAAATGAATCTTTTGATCAAAACTGCTGTTTCTTTTCTTTTTCTGCTGTTCTGATTTCTTCGGTTCTGCTGTCTCTGTTGTTCTTTCTGCTGTTTCTGTTGTTCAGATCTTTTCTCCTTCTCTTTCTTCAACTCCTCTC
>NZ_VCHY01000067.1 GCF_005877885.1 Labilibacter sediminis | reverse complement strand
GCCACTGTAAGGCAAAGAGTTACTTTGACTGAAGCTATGGATGAGGCTGTGAAGGTGGGAGATGATGTGGTGGTTTGTAATCGAGCTGCTGGAATGAGTGGTGAGAAGCGCAAGTGGGAAAGCAGTGTGGGTTTTCCAAAAAGAAAGACAAACACCATAAGAAAGGTGGATCAAAAGATAAGGGTGACTTCTGCAGGAAGTGTTATTCGACTCACAAAGGACCTTGTACCAGTGCTACTTTAAGTTGCAGAAAGTGTGGCAAAACTGGTCATAAGTTTGAAGATTGTAAGAGCACTGAGCTTATATGTTACAATTGTCGTCAGATGGGACACATCAGTTCTAAATGTCCTAATCCAAAGGTGGAACTTGGAGGAAAGAAGGATGATGTTCCAAAAGCGAAAGTGAGAGCTTTTCAAATGAAGATTGAGGAAGCCAAGAAGGATGATGAGGTAATTCTTGGAACTTTCCTTGTTAACTCTATGCCTGCGTTTGTGTTGTTTGATTCGGGTGCAAATAAGTCGTTTGTGTCTTATGCTTTTTGTGCTCGTTTTAATAAGGATCGAAGTCCTTTAGATTTGCCTTTTATTGTCGAGGTAGCATTCGGCGAGTCTACCATTGTTAGGGAAAAATATGACAACTGCTCGATAGAAATTTCTAGTCGTACTTTTCCAATATCTTTGATTCCAGCACCAATTAGCGAATTTGATGTTATTATTGGTATGGATTGGTTGTCTCCCAATCA
Organism: Labilibacter sediminis; assembly: GCF_005877885.1. Lineage (GTDB taxonomy): Bacteria > Bacteroidota > Bacteroidia > Bacteroidales > Marinilabiliaceae > Saccharicrinis > Saccharicrinis sediminis. The sequence continues at coordinate 1,393 of NZ_VCHY01000067.1, read as the reverse complement.
TGCTCAAGTCGATTGTGCTGAAAAACTCGTGCGTATTCCTTTGATCGATGGCGGTTGTGCCATTGCACGAGGCAAGCGAAATGCGAGTTCTTTCTCTTTCATATCGGTGATGAAAACTCGCAAGTGCCTAGCGAAGGGTTATCCAGTATTCTTGGCCTATGCATTGAGTATGGTGCAAAAGAAGTTGGAACCCATTGATGTTGATGTTGTTCGAAATTATGCGGATGTATTCCCTAATGATTTGCCGGGATTACCTCCCACTCGATTGATTGATTTTCAAATTGACCTTGTTCCTGGTGCAGCTCCTATAGCTAAAGCACCATATCGATTGGCACCTTCAGAAATGAAGGAAGTGATGTCTCAACTTCAAGAACTACTTGATAAGGGTTTTATTCGACCCAGTTCTTCGCCTTGGGGAGCTCCAGTTCTATTTGTGAAGAAAAAGGATGGCTCCATGCGCATGTGTATTGATTATCGGGAGTTGAATCAGGTTACTGTGAAGAACAAGTACCCACTCCCAAGAATTGATGATTTATTTGATCAGCTCCAAGGAGCTAGTTACTTTTCGAAGATAGATTTGCGGTCAGGATATCACCAAGTTCGGGTGAAGGAAGAAGATATTCCTAAAACAGCCTTTAGAACGCGATAAGGGCATTATGAGTTCTTGGTTATGCCTTTTGGTCTAATCAATGCGCCTGCTGTGTTTATGGATTTGATGAATAGAGTATGTCGTCCTTTCTTGGACAAGTCAGTAATAGTCTTTATTGATGACATATTGATCTACTCACAAAGCGAGGAAGATCATAGAAGACATTTGGGAGAAGTACTCGACATATTACGCAAGGAGAAACTGTATGCAAAGTTTTCCAAGTGTGAATTTTGGCTTAGAGAAGTGCAGTTTCTTGGCCATTTGGTTGGTAAAGATGGCATAAAAGTTGATCCAGCTAAGGTAGAGGCTGTAAAAAGATGGTCTAACCCAAAGACTCCAACTGAGATTAGAAGTTTCTTGGGTTTGGCAGGATATTATAGGAGATTCATCAAGGATTTCTCAAAGATATCTGCACCTTTGACAAAATTGACAAAGAAGTCGGAACCTTTTGTGTGGACTGATAAGCAAGAGGAAGCTTTCCAGACTTTGAAGAATTTGTTATGTGAAGCACCAATCCTTTCTTTGCCAGAAGGAAGTGAGGATTTCGTGGTGTATAGCGATGCATCCTATTCAGGATTGGGATGTGTACTCATGCAAAGAGGGAAAGTAATTGCATATGCATCCAGACAATTAAAGAATGCAGAAGTAAACTACTCAGTACATGATCTGGAATTAGCAGCAGTGGTATTCGCCTTGAAGTTGTGGCGACATTACCTCTATGGAACGAAATGTACTTTGTATACT
>NZ_VCHY01000065.1 GCF_005877885.1 Labilibacter sediminis | reverse complement strand
GTTTGCAGGGTGATCGAATTTGCCTTTAGTTCCATATAAGATGGCGTTTTTATCCCTTTTTGACACTCCACTCTCTCCAATTCAAAATCTACATCTGAATCATTCCTGAACTGAACAAAACGTTTTTTGTTCTCCACGATCAATGGAGGATTTTGAATTGATACAGCATGGTTAAATAACTGTATTAAGTGTTCTTTATGACCTACTATTGTATTATCAAAATATACAGCTGTTCTTCCAGCCATAACAGCTTCTTGAATGGATTTTTCAGTGTTGTCTTCTGCAAATATTAATGTCATTGGCCTATTAGAATCTTTATCATGTATCATATCAACAAGCGTATGGACATCTGAGCTCCCAGTAATTATAAGATCCTTTTCTTTTGCCCATTTAACAGCCTCTGGAAAAAAAGTGTGATGGTTATAAATTTCAATTCCATCTAATAAATTTTGTTTTAATAGAACATCATGCACTTCAAAAAATTGCTCTTCACCTTTCTTCTGCCCATAGCCGGGATGGTTCCATTGGACATAAGCCCCTTGATTTTTAGCTTCACGAAGTGCCTTGAACAAATCATCATGGGCTAAAGAGTCTAAATCATTTGCAAACAACACGTTGATGTGTCCGGTTGGTTTGCCCCGGTTTATTTCAACTCCTTTAATTAAAGTAATTCCAAGTCTGTCAGCTAAGACTTTTGCCTCATTAAATGGAGTGTTATGGTTATTAAGGTCTATGTGCTCTGTTAGTGTTGACCATCGATAATTGATATGATCTGTAATTGATATAGCATCCAGTCCGTCTCGCCAGGCTTCATAAACACGTATAGTCGGCCAAACTGAACCGTCTGAAAACACAGTATGCATATGTAAATCAGCTCTTACGGTAATATATCCAGGGATATCAGGAATATTAACTTTAGTCCTGTTTTGAGAATTCAAACTTAGGCCTATGAGAACCATTGCTATTAATAAAAATGTTATTTTCATTTTTTTAAGTTTAATTTTTTTGACATTTATAATGAACCTTAGGCAAATTTCTAAGTCGTTCTGCACTCTGTTCCGGAGTAATATCGCGTTGGGACTCTGCCAACAATTCGTATCCTACCATAAACTTTTTTACCGTCGCGGAACGTAGTAATGGTGGGTAAAAGTGCATGTGAAAGTGCCAATAAGGATGGTCATTACAATCACTTGGAGACTGGTGTATACCCGCTGAGTATGCAAAAGAAACCTCAAATAAATTATCATACATAATGGTTACCTGTTTGTAAATATCAGCCAAAGAGGTCTTTTCTTCATCATTCATGCCGGAGATATTTTGATGTGCTTTTCGGCTGATAATCATTACCTCAAAGGGCCAAACTGCCCAATAGGGTACCAGTGCTACAAAATGATTGTTTTGTCGCACAATTCGTTCTGAACTATCCAGTTCCCTTGATAAATAGGCAGACAAAAGTGTTTCCCCATGCATATTAAAATATAGCTTTTGACTGGCGCTTTCCTTTTGTACTTCCGTTGGAATATGACTAGACGACCATATCTGTCCATGTGGATGAGGGTTACTACACCCCATAATGCTACCTTTATTCTCAAATATCTGCACATAGTTAATCCCTGGAATTGTTTCCAGTATCTCGTATTCATTTTGCCACAAATCCACAACTTTCTTTATATCCTCCAACTCCATTTCAGGAATCGTTAGATCATGCTGTGGAGAAAAACATATAACCTTACAAATACCATTTACATTTATCGTATTAAATAAAGGGTCTTCTAAATTTGCTGCAAATGGAGTATCACTTAGCAGTGCACTAAAATCATTCACAAAAGAATAAGCACCAGTATAGTTGGGATTAACTTTACCTCCAGCCCTTTTATTCCCAGGACATAAATAACATGTCTTGTCATACTCTGGTCTTTTTTCTTCCTGTATTTTCTCAACCTGTCCTTGCCAGGGTCTTTGTGCTCTATGTGGAGACACTAACACCCATTCATCGGTTAAAGGATTTTTTCTTATATGTGGGGAATCACTATTAATAAGTTTCATTTTTTAATTTGTTTAAATAGTTGTTAACACTATGAAATAACTGGAGTTAAAAATTAATTGAATTAACTTTTAATTTAATTGTTGCAGTTCTACCTGAGGTAAAGCAAATATGACGGATGTTCCTTTACCAGGTTCGCTAATCATTTTAAAAGACCCGCCATTATCTTCTAAAAAATGACGACAAGCATTAATCCCAAACCCGGTTCCTGCTTCATTTGAAGTTCCGGAAGT
>NZ_VCHY01000064.1 GCF_005877885.1 Labilibacter sediminis | reverse complement strand
TTTGAAGATTGACTTGAAGTATTGTTGTTATTGAACTTCCTAGAATTGTTGTTATTGAACTTCTTCTTGAAAAACTTCTTTGCTCCAGGATTCACTGCAACAAATGCCTTAATCTTCCTCTGATCTTCATCAGAAGATCCTTCTTCATCATCTGAACTTTCACTCTTTGCAACTAAAGCTAATGATCCAGCAGCAACAGATTCTGAATCATTAATCATACTTTGCTCATTGCCTTTCAGAATTCCAAAAACTTGAGTTAAAGGAAGATCCTTCAAATCTTCTCTGTTTTTCAACATGACAACTATCATCAACCAATCCTTCTTTATTGAATTGAGAAATGAAATATTGATGATATGTTGTGAGAGAGAAACTTGTGCAGCATCCATTCTGGTTAACAACATCGAGTAGCGTTCAAAAGCTGAATCAATTGTCTCATCGTTCTTCTGAGAAAAGGTTTTAAACTCGGACAACAACTGAGTAACTTTGCTTGACTGTTGTGACTTATCACCTCCATACACAAGACTCAATTGAGTCCAAAGCTCAAATGCATCGTTTATCTGATGAAACCTTGTATAAATGTTGTTTGGTAGTGCTGATCGAATAATCCGAAGTGTACGCTGTTTGATTCGTTCTTCTTTGTCTATTTCCTTCTCTAGTAATGCAATAGCATCTGCATCAGCACCTACAACTTGTCGTCGTCCTCTTCCGATTGTTCCGTCAAGTACTTTGAGATACAAACTAGCATCTTCTCCGGCTGACTCACTGATAAAGTCCTTGATTCGTAAACACCACGAGAAATACTCTTCTGGAACTAGGATTGTAAGGTGATTGAGTGGATTGTACTTCGTGTTCATTGAATTTTGTTGATTTGCCATTAGAACAAATAAGAATGAGATTTCAGATCTGAAACAAAATTGAATTTCGAATTCGAATGAAACAGGATCACAAACTATATTCAATCGAAAATGAAATCGAATTGAATAGGAAGTTTATCCCGCTCTGATACCAATTGTTGAATTGAAATTCAGACAAATGAACAATAAGATGCGGAATGTAAGATGAACACGAGAAGTAATTTAAATCTTTTAAGCTCAATTGATCAGAAATATTGTTGCGGTTACAAATCAATGATCAAGGTTAGTTACTAACAGACTAGTAACAACCTATATATACAGTTAGCCCACATGGCTTTCACGTGGACCTAACCAATAAACTAATGACACATCAGCTAACCCACGTGTCCTATACAAAATATCTAATAACCGCTCCAGCAGAAGATTCCTAATGTTCTGGTGAACAGAACATTCTGATACGCACATTCTTCTGGTGAACCTTCTGGTGAATCTTCTGCTACAAAATCCGATACACATTTTTCTGTTCTACATTCTCCCCCTTGTATCGATTTTGTCAAAAATGGAATTCTTTATTAAGCTTCATTCAGTGGAAATAGATGAGAAAACTCATTAAGCTCGGAACGAAACTTCAACAACCAATCAACTTTGTCTTTTATCTCATCATATGAATCCCGATTATTTGTTCTGATATTCCCCATCTCTCTAACCATCAGTTTCAGAAACTTGGAGGGAAACCCATGTAATTCATCGAATCGCATCATAATTTTCACCATTGGTCCTTCTGGAAGTTTGTATTCGACAATTACACCAAAGTTTGGTTCATCAATAATAGTTCCACCAGCAGCATCTTGATAACCTTCTGGAATATTTCGATTAGGAACAAAAACAGAAGAAGAAAATCTTGCCAGCTGTGCACTTTCATATTCAAACTTTGCCAAGTCTCTGATATAGCATTTAAGGAATTCATTCACCATGTAGAATGCATCAGTCATCAAATTCTTTAATGAAGGTCTTGCATTATCCAGAGAAATAGAATTCAGCAGTCTATTTAGCATAAAAATATCTCTGGGATTCATGAAGGGAAAGTCAGCAGAAGAAATTCGTTGTTTCTGGCCATTGAATCTTTCAATTAAGAAAGACACAAATTTTTCCTTATCAGCAGTTTCTTCAAGCCTTAGAGACTCAAGCTTCTGAATCTTGACCAATGACCACAATTTTTCTGGACTCTGGCTATACTTGGCAATGAATAATTTCATTAATCTGTTACGATTTGGGCCAGCAGCTGCATTCAATGCCAAGTAATGATTTGGATACGCATATGCTCGAGGAGCAATTGGTAAATCCAGCTGATTAAAGTTTGAATCCAGATGAGAAAATGATTGATAAGGTTCAATAGTGATATTCACTTGTCTTTCTTCTGCAGACTCCATTAAAGCTTTCTTCAATTGAATTTGTTCTGAGTCAGTAGAAGGAAGAATTTTTGGAACATCTTCAAAAGGAGTTGAATCTTTGGGAATCTCCTCCTCTTGATCTTTCTGTTCAGCATCTTCTAAACCTTTCATTTTCTCAGTAAGTTCTCTCTCAGGCCTTTGAGGG
>NZ_VCHY01000063.1 GCF_005877885.1 Labilibacter sediminis | reverse complement strand
CCGATATTGGGTTATTTACATAGAGGGATGGAAAAAATTGCGGAAAACCGAACAATTATACAATATTTACCTTATGTAACACGTTGGGATTATTTAGCTACTATGTTCACAGAAGCAATAACTGTAAATGGTCCAGAGCAGTTAGGCAATATTCAAATCCCTAAAAGGGCCAGTTATATCAGAGTCATTATGTTGGAGTTAAGTCGTATAGCTTCGCATTTGTTATGGCTTGGCCCTTTTATGGCAGATATTGGGGCACAGACTCCTTTCTTCTATATTTTTCGAGAAAGAGAATTGATATATGACCTATTCGAAGCTGCCACCGGTATGCGAATGATGCACAATTTTTTTCGTATTGGCGGAGTCGCTGCTGATTTACCTCATGGGTGGATAGATAAATGTTTGGATTTTTGCGATTATTTTTTAACAGGAATTGCTGAATATCAGAAGCTTATTACACGGAATCCAATTTTTTTAGAGCGAGTTGAGGGAATAGGCATTATTGGCGGAGAGGAGGCAATAAATTGGGGTTTATCAGGACCAATGCTACGAGCTTCTGGAATACCATGGGATCTTCGTAAGGTTGATCATTATGAGTCTTACGATGAATTTGATTGGAGAGTTCAATGGCAAAAAGAGGGGGATTCGTTAGCTCGTTATTTAGTACGAATTAGTGAAATGACAGAATCAATAAAAATTATTCAACAGGCTTTAGAAGGAATTCCGGGGGGTCCCTATGAGAATTTAGAAATCCGGCGCTTTGATAAAGTACAGGATCCCGAATGGAATGATTTTGACTATCGCTTTATCAGTAAAAAGCCTTCTCCTACTTTTGAATTGTCAAAACAAGAACTTTATGTAAGAGTAGAAGCTCCAAAAGGAGAATTAGGAATTTTTCTGATAGGAGATAAGGGTGTTTTTCCTTGGAGATGGAAAATCCGACCACCAGGTTTTATCAATTTGCAAATCCTTCCTCAGTTAGTTAAAAGAATGAAATTGGCTGATATTATGACGATACTAGGTAGCATAGATATCATTATGGGAGAAGTTGATCGTTAAAATGATAATTGATACAACAGAAATACAAGCTATCAATTCTTTTTTTAGATTGGAATCCTTAAAAGAGGTATATGGGATCATATGGATGCTTATCCCTATTTTTACTCCTGTATTAGGAATCACAATAGGTGTACTAGTAATCGTTTGGCTAGAAAGAGAAATATCCGCAGGGATACAACAGCGTATTGGACCTGAATACGCCGGGCCTTTGGGAATTTTGCAAGCTTTAGCAGATGGTACAAAATTACTTTTCAAAGAGAATCTTCTTCCCTCAAGAGGAGATATTCGTCTATTCAGTATTGGACCATCCATAGCAGTCACATCAATTCTACTAAGTTTTTTAGTAATTCCTTTTGGATATCACCTTGTTTTATCGGATTTAAATATTGGTGTTTTTTTATGGATTGCCATTTCAAGTATTGCTCCCGTGGGCCTTCTTATGTCAGGTTATGGATCAAATAATAAATATTCCTTTTTAGGTGGTTTACGGGCTGCTGCTCAATCAATTAGTTATGAAATACCATTAACTCTATGTGTGTTATCAATATCTCTACGTGTGATTCGTTAAGACATAAATTGCCCCCTACTTCTTTTCTTTCTAGGAAAGAGGTGTCATGATTTGAATATCTATTTTCGTTTTTTATTCATTATTCGGGGGTTGATGAAGGAAACCAGATAGTTATATGAGTGAAAGAAACGGCTTAGAAATTTGCAGTAAAAGATTGAATCTCATTTCCTATGTACAAGAGTTAAGAAAAGTAAACATAAGTATTAGAGACTATTTACCCCAAGATTGATTGATTAGTCATCATGACTTGAAGCGGGTTCAAAAGATCAACTTTATGGGGTTTTACTATCTATTACCCTAAAGTAGATTGATAAAAATGAGTGGATAGCTAGGAACACTAAGTTACACAAAGGATTCGTAATAGAGATTATGTAAGTCTATTTTTCTCTGGATAAAAAGAATTCTAATTGGGGCTTTAAATTGGTAGAAATGATCAAGAAGTACTTCCCACGATTCCGATCCAGAGTATACTTCTATTCACCTATTAAGTAAATAACTATCAAGAACGAAGTAATCCTTTAACTTTGTTTAACGGCCCCCTTTTTTGAGAAAGGAGAATAGGAACGAAAAAAACTCGAAAGACTCAAGGGAATTGCATTAGAAAAAAAAATCTTTTTTCTTTCTCTATATAGAGATAGAATTCTTGTCATGATTTGTGAACTAATGCAACGTCTAATTTGATTTCGTAATTAAAAGCGTTAGGTTGAAATATCTATTGATATTGCTACAAGAAACATTTTATTCAAGGATTAAGTTATTACTCAACAAAGAAGAATTAAAATTATTAAAAGATAAGATGAATTCAGAAGCACTTTATTATAAATATAGCAGACAGAATTCCAGTGTCTAATGGG
>NZ_VCHY01000062.1 GCF_005877885.1 Labilibacter sediminis | reverse complement strand
ATTTTTGTGCTAAACAAGTTGCTGAACTCTATCTCTTTGGAGAATGCTCGACCATCTTTGAGAAATTTGGTAGCAGCCGGGTTTCATGTAGTGAATGAGTTTATTAAATGTTACATCAGAGATTTGGCCAAAGTAGAATATGAAAGTGCTCAGATTTCCAGGAATACCAGATTTGTGTTTGTTCCTAATCGTGATGTTCCAGAACAACATCAATATACTGTTAGTGGAACTATCATTGATGAACCAGATTTTGGTGTTATTGTTGAATATAAGCTTACAGATGGACCAATGGTGAAGATTCTGATGAGATTCGAGGAACTACAGGGTTTTCCTAACAAGTTTCTGAATTTAATGGTCAGAGAAATGAGAAAAATCAGAACAAATGATCGAGATTTGTATGAAGAAATAAAGGAGAAGGTTGCCTGGTTGATGAAGTTTAGAGCTGAACTGAACTTAATGTCACATCTGTTTCCGATAAATGAAACTTCATAAAGGACTTCATTTTTGACAAAATCGATACAAGGGGGAGAATGTAGAACAGAAAAATTGTGTATCGGATTTTGTAGCAGAAGATTCACCAGAAGATTCATCAGAAGAATATGCGTATCGGAATGTTCTGTCCATCAGAACATTGGGAATCTTCTGCTAAAGCGGTTATTTAGATTTTTGTATAGAACACGTGGGTTAGCTGACGTGTCTTAATGTAATAGGCTGAGTCCATGTGAATGCCATGTGGGCTTAGTAGTATATATAGTTTGTTACGAGTCTGTTCGTAACTAACTTTTGATCATTTTGCTTGTAACTGCTTTTACACTTTGATCAATCTGAGCTTAAAAGATTTAAATTACTTTCTGTGTTCATCATACATTCCGCACTTTATTGTTCATTTGTCTCAATTTCAATTCAACACCTACATGGGCTTTACAGTGTATCAAATGGACGTTAAGACTGCCTTCTTGTACGGCAAAGTAAAAGAGGAAATTTATGTTGACCAACCTCCGGGTTTTGTTAACTCAAAGTTTCCTCATCACGTTTACAAGCTGGACAAGGCATTGTATGGCTTACATCAGGCTCCTCGGGCTTGGTATGCCACCTTGACTGAACATTTGTTGCAAAATGGGTATACTCGGGGCACAATTGACCAGACTTTATTCATGAAGAAGGAGAAACAGGATATGATTGTGGTACAAATTTATGTGGACGACATTATCTTCGGGTCCACAAGTCAGGCTATGTGCAAAGATTTTGAAGCAGTCATGAAGAAAAGGTTTGAAATGAGTTCGCTTGGAGAGATGACAATGTTTTTAGGACTGCAGGTTCGACAGAACTCAGAGGGAATTCTTATTCACCAGGGAAAATATGTTGATGATATGCTGAAAAAGTTTGATATGCAGAATGCAAAATCAGCTCATACTCCAATGGCAGAGCGGCCTCTACTGTCAGCAGATCCTGATGGTGAATCAGTCAATCAGACTATGTATCGGTCAATGATTGGTTCCTTGATGTATCTGACTGCTAGTAGACCGGACATCATGTTTTCAGTCTGTCAGTGTGCTCGTCACCAGGCTAATCCAAAATTATCTCATTTGACTGCAGTTAAAAGAATTTTTAGATACCTTAAGGGTCGACCTCGGTTGGGTCTTTGGTATCCTAGAAATAGTGAATTTAATCTGTATGCTTTTGCAGATAGCAATTATGGAGGTGATGAGATCGACAGAAAGTCAACTAGTGCCGGCTGTCAATATCTTGGAGATCGCTTAATTTCCTGGCAGTGTAAGAAACAACATACTGTTTCCACATCAACAGCTGAGGCTGAATACGTTGCTGCATCAGCTTGTTGCTCTCAAGTCATTTGGATGCAACATCAGTTGTTGGACTACGGTTTGAATTTTCTGAAAACTCCAATCTTTTGCGATAATGAAGCTGCGGTTCGTATTGTTAAAAATCCCGTCCAGCATTCTAAGACCAAGCACATCGATATTAAAATTCATTTTATCAGAGATTGCTTTGAACGAGATTTAATTCAAATGGAACGTGTCCACACTGATTCAAATGTGGCGGACATATTCACAAAACCGTTTGGCAATGCTCGTTTTGATGTGCTGGTCAATCTCTTGAAAATGATTCGTTTTGAAGATTCCTGACACCTATTTCTGTATATAATTTCCTACTTTCAAATTTCAGAAAAATACAAAAACATGTTTTTAGATAGTTTCATTTTCTTTAAAAATCTTAAAAATTACAAAAATACGTATCTTTCTTTTAAAGTTTTTATGTTTTTCTATCTAAAATCTAAAAAGAGTTGTTGAGTTTTGCAGGTTTTTCGGTAGACTGCATTGGCTCAGGGGGAGTTGTTCTTTTCGGCATGCGGAGCATTGGATTTATTCTTTATTTTATGTTTTTATGTTTAAATTTGTTCATTTTTGACATCTTTTAAATATGCACAAATTTAGGGGGAGAAAATTAAAAAATCCATAAAAATTATAAAATTAAAAAATACATAAAAATTTGAAATATTCTGTTA
>NZ_VCHY01000061.1 GCF_005877885.1 Labilibacter sediminis | reverse complement strand
TCAGTAACCAATGCGTTTATTAGAAAATTTAATTTGTTTGTATAGAAACTTGATTAAAAATATATATAGGGAAAACTGTTGGAAATATTTTTATGTGACTATTACTTGAATTAAGCAGATCTGAATGCTTATATATTTGCCTAACAAACATTATCAGAATGTTTCAGGCATCAAGACAAGTTGAACAAGTCTATGAAGTTTGGAGAAGATTTCAGATCTAGCACTTCGTGAACTTTGCACTCCGTGATTCTCGCACCTCAAAGTTCGCACTTCGAGTCAACCTCGCATGTCAGACGACATACTTCAAATGTCAAAGTGTATTCATATTCATGAAGTTAAACTAGAATATCGTCCAACATAGCTCAGAATACCGTGTGACATAGCTCAGAATATCGTTCAGCACAGCGCAGAATATCGTTTGACATAGCACAGAATATCGTTGGACATAGTTCAGAATACCGTTCGTACTTTGACTCAAGACACTCAAGATCTTCAATCAAGAACTTCATCTCAAGTGCAATTCAAGATCGTATCTGCACTTCGTGAAGATTTCTCCAAGTTATGAACTCAAATCACATCGCGCACTTCGTCAGTGTACTTGGAACTCGAACTCCAGATTTGATGTTCATACACAGTCAGCTAACCAAGTCAAGATGACAACACCATGCTGACGTGTCAAGATACTATTGGTCAGATGACTACACCCTGATGACGTGTCAACACCTGATTGGTTCAAGCCTTGTCATCAACCCAATGGGCTTCTAAAAGGCTTCCAAGCCCATAGACTTCTAGTATAAATAGACAGCTAGTAGCTCATAATTATTGTTCACTTTTCTAGATTCCCAGAGCTAAATCTCTGTCTCAGTTCATACTTGTAACTGGCATCTTGTGTAATCTTTTTAACAAGTAATATAAGCATTTGGAATACTTTCAGTTTTACTTGTTTTTAAGTTTAACAACTTTGATTTCCGCACTTCAAAGCCATTGACGATTCTGAAACTCTGTTTCTGTTAATTCAGTAACTGGTTTTTCAGTTTATTGTTCAAACCTTTTTCCGCATTTCAAGGTTTTACTAATCTATCTGAGTTTCTCAGATTTCAACAATTGGTATCAGAGCTCGTGTGATCGACTTTGAGACTAAGATTTTGTCACTTAATTTTCAAATTTTTTTCTAAGTCTTCAAACTAGTATCACCTGTTTTCAATGGCTCAAGAATACCAAGATGCCAACTACTCAATTTCAGTTGCCAACAGTCTTGGCGGTGGAAGTCGTGCACCCATTCTCAGGCCTTCTGAGTATACCTCATGGGTGAGACGTATGACCAACTACTTAATGGGACACGATGCTGATATCTGGACTTATGTCTCCACTGGAACTCATAATCCAGATTTCCTAAAGTCAATAGTAGTTCCTGAGGTTGAAGTGAGTGCAGAAACTATGAAAAGCCTATCTGCTGGTATTGCTACTGCCTCCTTGGCCAAAGATCGCAAAGTCAAAAGGCTGGAAGCAAAGGCAATGCAAGAACTTCTGTCTGGCATACCTCATGACATTTATGAACAGATACCAGATGATGAAAAGGAGACTCCTCATGATGTCTGGGTAGCATTAAAGAAACAGTTCGAGGGAACTCCTAAGATCATTGCAAACAGAATGAAATCTGCCATTCTGGAAATGGATAACTTCAAAATGCAACCAAACGAATCAATCTATGAAGCTTATTCCAGATTCAATGTGATTGTGAACAAAGTGAAGAAGTTCAAAGCAGACAGATCTCAAAGTGAGATCAATAGCAAGTTCTTGGACAGTCTAACTCCAAAATGGCATATGGCACAGATGCTCATAGTCCACACAGCGACTAACCTAGATATCATGTCACTGTACGAACTCTATGGTGAACTTCAACAACATGAGGCAAAGATCAATCAGAACTCTACATCTCAAATGAGTTCTTCTGCCTCAACATATCCTGGACCCCCATCCTCAAAAATCACTGCCTCTCGGAATCCAATTCCAAATGCCTATGCTGACTACAGCATCCCACAAATTGCTAATGGTTATGTAGCAATCGATGAAGAATCTGAAGACCTCACTGAACAAGATTACCAACAATGTTTAGCTCTTTTATCTCAGATGAAACCTGGATTTAAGAAGTTCTTCAATCGATCTGCATCAGGAAATTACAAAGCCCAAAGCTACCAACAACCTGATCATTATCAACGAAACTCAGGTAATTTTCAAGGTGGCAATAACAAGTACAACCAAGGCTCAAGGAATGAAAATTCCAATGAAGACAAAGGCTCTAACTCGAAGAGTAAAGCTAAAGACATGGGAAGTGACAGTGAAGAAGAAGATGCAATCATATGTCACAAATGTCAAGGGAAGAATCATTATGCCAAAGATTGCAAGAAGAGATTCAAACCCGTAAAAGATGAGGCATACTACCTCAAGAAGGCTGAACAAATAAAGAATTAATCCAAGGAGTCCAAGGATAAAGCTTTTGTAGCCATAGACACACCTCCTTCAGTAGAAGTCTGGGAAACTGAAGATGCTGAA
>NZ_VCHY01000060.1 GCF_005877885.1 Labilibacter sediminis | reverse complement strand
ACGAGATTTTAAGCCATTATTATGTGTTGAATGTTTAAATAAGTTAGTTGATGTATGTTGAGTGTGTAATAAGTGTTAAATGTGCTTAAAAATGTCAAAGGTGCAAAAATGTGTATATGGCCTAAATTGCTTAAGTATAGATTGAGCTATAAGAGCACGAGTGAGAATTTGATAGCATAAGCATGTTTTAAAGGATAGATCATCCTTAGATAAGTATAACAAGAGTGTATGAGTTGAGAAAGTTGGACCAAAATTGATAAAATGGTCATTTGGATGTTTTAGCAAAGTATGATGTTATAATGAGAAAAGTGGCCAAAATGAGAAATCTAGGACTTGCACCATAAAGATAAGTTTCAATAGCTAAAATATACTAGAATTGATGTATACAAGAGAGTATTGAATTAAAATAAGAAGAAAATTGGAGATTGTCAAAAATAGCATAGTAGGTTGCTATTTTGGGACCCGAAATGGTATGAATCATGGATAAAAGAGTAGAACAAGCTTGGAATAAGCTTGGATGGTTAAAACATGTTATATTAGGTTTATATAAGGCTTTGGTAAGCTCAAATAGTGAGAAAAGTCAAGAAATAGCAAAAACATAAAACCGTCCCACTTTTCGGTAAGAAATTTTAGTAAAACGGACCTAGAATCCTCGGATGATCTTGGAATCAAGATTTTCCTTTTGATATGCTTTAGTTATGTAATTCCATGAATGTAGGAAGAAACGGCACTCAAAACGGAGCTACGATGCAAAAGTTAGGTTTTTGAGCCAAGTTGGTGAAGATCAGAGTAATCCACGACCGTGGAAATTTTACACATGAAATTCCACGGCCGTGTAAAATGGCAAGAGAGAGAAGGGAATCATACATTTCCACGGCCGTGGAAATGTAAGAACAAAAATCCACGGCCGTGTTTTTCTGTCGGTGAACACGTGGATAGTTCTATAAGCTGCCATTTCATCTTTATACTCCTCATTCCTTCCCACACCGTTTCCAGACCATTTTCACGCACTGAAGGTGCGATTTGCCCCTACAAAACATCAATTTGAAGTCTCTTTAGTGATTTCTATCAAGATTTAACAAGGATTAAGCTAGATTACACAAGGATAAAAGGTATGAACTTTTGTTCTAGATTTTGCTATGTTTTGAATCATGAATAGGGATTATGAATGGTGATGTTTGATGATCATGTGAGTATATTTAGAACATTTTAAACCTATTTTGGGTGTTAGAATTGATATATAAAACTAGGGTTCATCATGATCACCATATTGGGATTTTAGCCAAAATCATTCAAATTATGAAATTTAGAGATTAAGTGGTGGAATTAAGTTATAATATGATTCAGGAATGTTAATTCTGATGGAATACATGTGATTATCACAGGAATTAAAGATTTAAAGTTTGATTGGAATTTGGTGATTCCATTCCCTTGTTCGATGGAATAGGTGATTCCATTGAAAAATACAAAGAGTTATAATGCATAGTTTTTAGTGAAAATATGTCCGGAGACCCATGTTTGGGTCTATAGAACTTGAGCCTAAGTTCATCAAATCAGTAGGTTCTTTGCTCTAGCATGTAATCTATATAACATAGAACACATAGCAAAAAGAATCAACCAAATCCGAGTTCATATGTGAGAATTATGAGTTTGCAAAGTTTGGGAAAATTATGGTAAATGCTGAATTTCGGACAGCATTGACCTGCTGTACGAAAATGGGCATAACTTACTCTAGAAAACTCGGATTGACGTGAGGTCAGCGGCTACGGAAAGCTAAGAGAGAGTAGCACACTTTCATCTCTCACAAGAATATTATAAATATGACCAGAAACAGGGTAAAAACAGCTTCAAAGCTGCTGTCCAAAATGTGAAAAGTTAAAAGAGTCAAGTATGAATTGAAATAAGTTATAAATATCAAGTAATTAGGTTATTTAAGCTACTTGAAACGAGTTATGGTATTAATATACACGTAATAAGCTGAGTTTTATATATTTCTTTGCTATTAGAGTTCATGTGGGACATCAAAGGTGACAACAAACATCGGTGTGAGTAAAGTTTATGGGTTCCTCGGCTTAGGCCTTCCAGGTGAGTTCACTTGGAACCATTGTATACTTTGTATATATGTATGACAGTATGCTTTCCATGCTACTTGCTTTGTTGCACATTTTAGATTATATGAAATATGGATTAGATCATTCTGAGTTATTATTTGAGTATTGTACTTGTTATTCGGTTGTCATGAGTTGTTTTTGAGTATTGTACTTGTTATTCGGTTGTCATGAGTTATTCTTGAGTAATGTCCTTGTTATCCGGTTATCATGAGTTATTCTTGAGTTTTGTTCTTGCTATCCGGTTGTCATGAGTTATCTTTGAGTATGTTTCTTGTTATTGGACTCTTGGAATTGTTATGGTTGGACACCCGCGGCGGCTTGAGTGCTAATTCGTTTGGCATGTTGAGCGGCGGTCTCGGGAGTACCCGGTGGAGGAGTGGGGTATGGACCGAGTGGGGGTAAGGAAAGGGATTACGACTACTCAAAGGAGACTCATAATCACCTTACCCGGGTCATTCCCTA
>NZ_VCHY01000006.1 GCF_005877885.1 Labilibacter sediminis | reverse complement strand
GCCTGCGCGCCCCTTTACTATCGTGAGTTAAAATGTTTTAAACAGCTATGATATCCTTAACTAAACGACATTGCCCGGATTATGCATTAGATTTTCGTTATGAACATTGAAAATACAACCTGCCTGTCCGGTAGGCAGGTAAAACAAACACTTACTGAAATGAGGCATAGCATCGCTACGGTGAGTTGAAGCAAGTGAGTGAAACGATTTGTTTTAAAGTAGTTTCAATGTGTAATAGATTAGCTAATGCATATTCCGGGTTTAACTACATATTTTTTCACTAAAAATTTTAATTTGTAATTAAAATTGTAATAAAACAGCTTATTTTTGCACTCAGCAAATTCTTTTTGCGTTATATCTCCTGGATATATATGATTACTATTCTATAGCAACATATGAGTCTGCGAGCTTAACTTTTTTGCTATTAATATTTACTTTCAAAAATAATTGCTGTTATAGTCCTATGAATTTTTTTTGTGATCGTAAACTAAACTTATTATCATTCATTTTATTTACTCTTTGTGTCTTTGCTTTTAATAGCAATGCGCAAACCTATGACATTAACTTAGTAAATACCAACCATATTAATTCAGAAAGGGATAGTATAAAAACCCGGACAAAATACTGGACTTCTCTCAATTTAAACCATATTTTTTTCATTGTTGACTCCACTGAGTTTTACCGAAATCAGGTTTTAACCCTCACCCCAAATACGCGTAGGTTCAGATCCTACACCATGACCTTAAAATTTTACCCTTACCAGGATTTAGAGATTAAGTACAATCCTACATTATTTAAAGAGCAGATTCTATATGAAGAAAGGGGTTTTTTAAAATTATTGGAATCAAGTAAAACTTATGCCAATTCATTAAGTCCGATTTTTGATATCAAAAAGAAATATGAATCCTTTTTTATCGAACAACCTGAATTAGTAAAGTATGTATGGAAAACAATTCCCGAACCACACAGGCTTATTACAGACAGAAGGCGTTTAAATAAAAGAACGGCAAAAGAAGGCATTGAAGGATTATTGGTAAGAGATGTTGATTCTCGTCAAAAATTAAACAAAAGGATAAAAGCCAAAGGCCCGTGGACTTTAAGCGGAGTAGAAAACATTCAGTTATCACAGGCCTATCTGGCAAACTGGACTAAAGGAGGAGAAAACTCTTTGGCTTTGCAAAGTGACCTTTTACTCAGGGCCAACTACAAAGAAGGTAAAAATGAGTGGGAGAACTTTATCAGGCACAAAGTTGGAGTGATTAGCACAGAAAGCTATGCTGCACAAATAAATACCGACCAAATAGAAATAAATAGTAAGTATGGTTTAAGAGCATCTAAAAAATGGTATTATAGTGCATTATTCGATTTTAAATCCCAGTTTTTTAATGGATATAACAACAAAGATCGAGAGGAAATTATTTCGGGATTTCTGTCTCCTGCCTACTTTACTTTTGCACTGGGTATGGATTTTAAGAAGGACAAAGACTTTACACTACTTTTATCTCCTTTTACCTCAAAACTCACCTATGTGATGGATACCGTTAAAGTGGACCAAACCAGATATATATCTGATAATAGCAAAACAGCTTTTAATAATGGTGCCTCATTGGTGAATGATATCAACTGGAAGATATCAACAGAACTTAGTTTAAAATCCCATCTGGATGCCTTTATTGGTTACTTTAGTAAAGATGCTATCACTCAAATTGATTGGGAAATAATCTTTGATATGCGTATTAACCGTTACCTGTCTACAAGGGTAAATACCCAATTCAGATACTTCACCAATGAATCCAATAAAGTTCAGTTTCGCGAGTACTTTGCCATTAACTTCAACTATAAATTTTGATCATTCGTCAAATTTTACACCATATTAATAAATTTTAACATTTTTTTTACCTCTTTCTTTTGGTATTAAAAAAAAGACGACTACATTTGTATCGTAACAATGAAACAAAAGCTCATCGGAGCATTTTAAAATATTAAAAGTCTTAAATTTTCTCATAGTTTAGGGTTAGGTTTGGTTAAAGATTGAAAACCGCTGTCAAGAATATTTGGCAGCGGTTTTCTTATTTATACAAGTCATCTTATTACAAAAAAAGGATCAAGGGATAAATTTATCCATCAACTTCAATCTGTGGGTCCCAAGCTCAGAATCCAAAGTCGGAGGCTCTGCACAAACATAAAATTTTAAAGCTCGTTTAACCCGAAATATGCATTAGAAATACTTATTACGCATCCAAACTGCTTCAAAACAAGTCGCTATGCTACTTTGCTTCAATTCACCGTAGCGGTGCTATGGATCATTTCAGCAAACTCTTGTTTTATCACATTTTATATGCTCATTACGTACCTCTATTGCATAATTCCATCTAACTAATATTGTTCTGCCAAACAGGCTTTCTTTTTGCTTGATCAAAAAGAAACAAAAAAATCAAGTTCAATTCATCCTTCAGCCCACCTCCTAGTTGAATCTATTGCCATCACACATCCCTTATTCACCCGCATTCAACTGCGTCGCGCTATTACCGGCCCGGGCCAATTGAACCGGCCAACACACATTTTTATCGAGATAGAACTAAAATACTTGAAATAGTTAGCTACTCGGTTTTACTTTTCAAAAAGTCTTAGGAATTCGGGTTTAATAAAGAAACTTAGAGTTAGTATTTTCTGTGGGGTGGCCCGCCGAGGAGGAGGTGGCCAAAGGAGGATGTTGAATTTCCGATTGATTTAATAATTCATTAAGGGGGGCTTGTCCTTTATCTTTGCAAAAGATTTTACCTTGATCGAATTATTATCAATCGGAAAGAGCGCGATGGCATTCTTCTCGGCTAGCGTTTTTGGTTCTTTTTTGGCAATGAAAAAAGAATAAATAATAATTATAAAGATATTACCTTTAAGGCCTCAAGAATGTTATTTGTAAACAAAGTTTATCCTAGCCCAACTTTATATGCTGGTCCATTAATGCTTTTGTGTCCTTCAGAAGATCCTTGGAAACACACTATGACTCTATCATAAATTATTTAAAAACATAAGTACTAATGCTACAGGTGAATCTTTTAATGCTAAAATAATAGATTCTAGAAGAGCCTTCAGGAGCGTGACAGATATTAAGTTCTTCCTGTATCGGTTAACCAAAATATTTGCCTAGCCCCAGATATGTAACTGATTCCTAAAAAATAAAATACCTCAGGTGCAGGTATATTGAAGAAAGAATAATAGACACCAACATTAAAGGCAAGCCTACTTTTACATAATCTTTAAATTTTAAAGGATAATCTGTTTTTTGACTAAACCCGGCCACAATAATATTTGCTGCTGCACCTATTAATGTCCCATTCCCCCCAAAACAAGCTCCCAAAGACAAAGCCCACCACAATGAGTCTCCTCCTCCCATATTTTCAATAACTGATATCATGGTTGCAGTGTACGGAATACTATTAATAAATGTAGTTGACAGAGCAGATAACCACAATACCAATTGAGCAGCAATACTCACCTCTCCACCTGTAACAGCAATCATCCTATTGGCCAAATAGCTAATAACACCGGTTTTTTCCAAGCCTCCAACAATCACAAATAATCCGATAAAAAAGAATAAGGTTGGCCATTCTACTTCCTTTAATATTTCTTCAGGATCCTGTTTTGCTACCATCATTAGAATAAACCCACCACCCAAAGCTATTGAGGCCAGGCTAATTTCATGCACATGATGCGTAACAAAGGCCAGAATAACAAAGGAAAATACAATCAGATTCTTCATGAGAAACCTCTTGTCCTTAATGGCACGTTTCTCATCAAAAGCACTTATTTTTTCCTTATCCACCTCAACTGAAATTAGCTTTTTATAATATATCAGTCGGAGTAGAAAAAATGTGACCACAGAAACCACAAGTACAATAGGTAAATTATTATCTATAAAATCAACAAAACCAAGATGCGTAGCTCCTCCTATCATTATATTTGGCGGATCCCCTATAAGCGTAGCTGCTCCGCCAATATTAGAAAACAGTATTTCAGAAATAAGCAAAGGAAGCGGACTGATCTTAATCGTATCTGCCACCGCAAAGGTTAAAGGAACAATAATAAGTACTGTTGTCACATTATCTAAAAAGGCAGACAACACAGCTGTTACAATAGATAAAACCACCAATATCCTCCATGGATTACCTTTTGTTATTTTTATTCCTTTGATAGCAATATACTCGAACAATCCGGTTTTTCGCATTACCGCTACAATCATCATCATCCCGCACAAAAGACCAATTGTATCAAAATCTATAAATTCAACAGCCTCATCCTGTGATAAAATATGAAATGCTACAAACAAAAAAGCACCTACCATTGCAGCGATGGCATTGGGTAACTTTTCAGTAGTAATTAAAGTAAATGTTAAAATAAATACTGCCAAGGCAATAATTAAATGTAACGAACTTACCTGACTTGATAAAAATACAAACATCTAAATGAGATTTATTGGCAACAACAACTTATTTATCAACACGCTAACTAAAACACATCATATTGTTGGATCTAAAGAAACCGACAATATTTCTATACGCGTAAGTAATCCAATTAAGGTTTTGCCATCTACAACCGGAAGAATCGTACCCTTTAATCGATACAGTAAATCAGCAGCATACGACATGGAGTCATCAGGTGAAACACTGGGATAATTGACATCAACAAACTGAACAACATTTTCATCCAATTTACGATGAAGATGTATTGTTATTTGATCCAAACCAGCCATAAATGAAGTATCTAACATCGATTTCATATAGGTTGGAACAGCAGCGTTTAAAATATCCTGTTCACTGATACACCCCACATACTCCCCCAACATATTAACAACTGGTAAAGCACTTAAACGATGTAATTTCATTGTATTAATTACACGTCTTAAACTCGATTTTTCATTTACACATGAAATATCTTTATGAATATAGTCACAAACCTTCTTCATATTTTATGAATTAGTAAAGCACAGATAAAATACACCAGTTCCCATTATCACATGGAGCTCATCTGGTAAACAAGTCATCTGTTTTATATTTATATTAAAGTTTAATTTCATCAATCTCAATCCGGTAAAGATTGCTGTCAATCTTACTCACATCCAAAATCTCTTTATGAATATCTTCCACATCGGTTAATCCGGCAGCTGAAGCATACTGTAAAGTATTTTTTACGCTATAGCCTTGCTCTAATGCATGTATAAAACCTCCAAGGTAAGCATCCCCATAACCTAACATATTTACGATATTCATATCTTTGGGCCGCATAACATACCCCATTGAACGCGTTACCGCCACTACATTTTCCAACCGATGAGTAAATATCACAAACTGGCTTTCAGGACATTTTCTAAGAATATCTTCTCCCGCTTCAAGAAACTGATCCACCCCATCAACAGTTTGTCCAAACAAGGTATGATCTGATCGCATATCCGGATTAATCAGGAAAGGTTGCGCTTCTAACAAAATATCCATATGCTTTGGAGACGTGTGTATAATGACTTTCTTTCCTTTTTTCCTGGCCTTTTGAATTAACTCTATGTATATCTCAGGCGAGACACCTCTGGGAAGAGAACCTGCAATAACAATAACTTGTACCCTGGAAAGTAAACGTTCAAAGTTTTCAATAAAAAAACGCATATCCTCTTCCGATATTTCCTGCCCAAAATCATTAATCTCAGTAAGTGTTTCATTCTTTCGATCCAGAATAGAAATATTGGTTCTGGTGGCGCCTTGAGTAAAGATAAAATTTGTTGTTATCCCCTGTTCTCTAATGGCATCACACAGCATGTGGCCTGAATGCCCGCCAGCAAAACCAGACGCGATCACCTCATGATTAAGTTTTGCCAACAACTGAGCGATATTTACTCCCTTCCCCCCGGCAGACACCATACTCATTTCACCGGACTGAAGACGATGCAACTTATGAACCTCAAAAGTATCTACAATCAATATCTTATCAATGGCAGGATTAAGCGTAACAGTTAATATCATATCAATTCTTGAATTAACCCGAGTTCTAACAAAGACCTATATCAAACACAGGTTGTTAATAATGAATAGCTTATTTAAATTTATGAAATTGATTCGACTTTTTAAAATTTTAAACCATAAGACCTAACACAAACCATAACTATACACTTGTATGGGTAATATTGTGGTTTTATATCAATTCATTCGCCCTCATGCAACTCAAATAGATGCAGTTTTAAGTCCATTCTGAAGCTTGTAATATACTTTTAACAGGTAAACATTAAAAACACAATAGTATGAGAAATTACACACTGATATTTTGCTTGCTACTATCCATTTATACCAGTGCCCAGCAAAATAACATGAAAGCATTTATTGACAGCCTAATGAACAAGATGACACTTGAAGAAAAACTTGGGCAACTTAACCTTTCTTCAGGGGTTGGAAACCTGCCGGTAATAACCGAAGGTGAAGGAAAAATTGAATTCATAAAAAAAGGACTTATTGGAGCTTCCGGAGGCTACAACAGCCTAAAAGCCTCTGTTGAAGAATCCAGAATGGGCATACCTGTCATCACAGGAAGAGATATTATTCACGGATACAAAACGACCTTCCCTATCCCTTTAGCGATGTCGTGTATGTGGGATACAGAACGAATTGAGAAAATGGCTCGCATATCAGCCATAGAAGCCAGTTGCGATGGAATTAACTGGACTTATTCTCCTATGGTAGACATAAGCCGGGATCCACGCTGGGGACGAGTTGCCGAAGGTGCAGGTGAAGATGTTTACCTGGGGAGCAAGATAGCAGAGGCATACGTCAGAGGCTATCAGGGCGATGACCTAAGTAAAGAAAATACCATTTTAGCCTGCGTAAAGCATTTTGCCCTATATGGTGCCTCAGAGGCCGGGCGCGATTACAATACTGTTGACATGAGCAAAATATCCATGTTTCAGGATTACCTGCCTACTTACAAAGCAGCTTTCGATGCCGGTGCAGCAACAGCCATGAGTTCTTTTAATGTTATTGATATGGTTCCTGCCACTGGTAACAAATGGCTGATGACAGAATTACTGCGCCAACAATGGGGCTTTGACGGTTTTGTGGTGACAGATTATACCGCCATCAACGAGATGATGCACCATGGATTAGGCGATCTGGAAACTGTTGCCGTAAAAGCACTTAAAGCTGGTATAGATATGGATATGGTGGGACAGTCATACATTGGTACCTTAGGTAAATCCCTGAAAGAAGGCAAAGTTAGCCTGGAAGAAATCGATACGGCATGTCGCAGAGTTTTGGAAGCAAAATACAAATTAGGCTTATTCGATAATCCATATAAATATCATGATAAAAAAAGAGCAAAAGAAGTGCTACTTTGCAAAGAGCATCAGGATTATGCCCGTGAACTTGCAGCCAGATCCTGTGTATTACTAAAAAATAGCAACAATACTTTACCGCTCAAAAAAGAAGGCACTATAGCTGTAATTGGTCCGTTAGCCAACACAAAAATTGATATGCTGGGAACTTGGGCAGCTACCCGGGATACCGAACCTATCATCACCATCCTTGAAGGGATAAAAAATGTAGCTGGCAAAAAAGCCAAAATCTTACATGCACAAGGTTCTTTTTTTACAGAACACCCTTACCTCCTAAACGTAAACAACAAAACCGGTAAAGAAATTACCATAAACAAAGAAGAATCTAAAGCCAAACTGGAAGAAGCCATTGAAACAGCCAATCAGGCCGATGTAATCATTGCCGTATTGGGAGAACCAAGAAAATGGTCTGGTGAAGCTGCGAGTCGCTCAGACATTACCATTCCCGCTTGTCAAAAACGTCTTTTACAAGAATTAATGAATACCGGCAAACCTGTTGTTTTGATATTAAGTAATGGCAGACCTCTTGCCTTAACATGGGAGAATGAGAACGTTGATGCCATGCTTGAAACGTGGCATGCCGGTGTTCAAGCCGGAAATGGTATTGCCGATGTGCTTTTTGGAGATTATAATCCATCAGGTAAAATCACCATGACATTTCCGCGCAATGTAGGACAGGTACCCATTTATTATAACCACAAAAAAACTGGTCGCCCCATAGATCACACCCATAAATTTACTACCAAATATCTGGATGTTCCAAACGAACCTCTTTTCCCTTTTGGGTATGGATTAAGCTATACATCTTTTAATTACAGCAACATATCACTCAGCAAAACGAATTTAAAAGGTAATGAAGAATTAATTGCCTCTGTTAACATTACCAACTCTGGTAAAATTGCAGGAGAAGAAATTGTTCAGCTATACCTGAATGATCCCAAAGCATCTGTTTCGAGAGCTGTGAAAGAACTCAAAGGATACAAAAAGATATACCTAACTCCGGGAGAAATCCAAAAAGTTAGTTTTGTCATCACTCCTGAAGATCTTAAGTTTTTTAATAGCAATTTGGATTATGACTGGGAATCCGGTGAGTTTAATATCTTTATTGGAACCAATTCAAGTGAGGTAAAATCTTCAAGTATTATCTGGAATAAATAAAAAACTATGTTTAAAAATTTCATCACATCTAGTGTTATACTATTGATAGTCATCTTACCATCATGTAGCACACCAAACAAAACACCTTCTAAACCTAACGTAATTGTCATACTTGCTGACGACCTTGGCTATGCAGGACTTAGTTGCTTTGGAGGAGAAGGTATTTCCACACCACACCTTGATAAATTAGCAGAAAACGGTGTAAAGTGCACTAATTTTTATGCAAACAGTACTGTATGCTCACCAACAAGAGTTGCTCTTCTTTCCGGCAGATATCAGCAAAGAGTTGGTTTAGACCATATATATTTTCACTGCGTTGATTCAGTTGGTTTTGATCCTAAAACCAATCCTTCATTGCCTGTTATTCTAAAAGAAAATGGGTATAAAACCGGCGTGTTTGGTAAATGGCATCTGGGTTCCGGCAAAAATTACCAACCAAGAGCACATGGATTTGATGATTTTGTTGGTTTTTTAGACGGCAATATCGATTTCATATCCAAGCATAATACTGAAAGTGAAGTAGACTGGTTTGTTCACCATGAACCAAGTAATGAAAAAGGGTATGTAACTCATTTATTAAATGATGCAGTTGTTGATTTTATAGAGAGAGAAAAAGACAATCCTTTCTTCATTTACCTACCGG
Source organism: Labilibacter sediminis (assembly GCF_005877885.1). GTDB lineage: Bacteria > Bacteroidota > Bacteroidia > Bacteroidales > Marinilabiliaceae > Saccharicrinis > Saccharicrinis sediminis. The sequence goes on along the minus strand of NZ_VCHY01000006.1, from coordinate 346,367 downwards.
AGGCTGCTGTTCATGTACCAATGCAAGGTCCTAACGACCCTCCATTAAGAACAGATGATTTTTACACATACAAGGTAGATCATAAATTCCCCAAAGATGAATACATGCGTCGTTATGCTGAGATGATTACAGCGATGGATAACGGAGTTGGCAAAATTGTTGAATCCTTGAAGAAACATAAGCTCCTCGAAAACACCTTAATTATTTTCTCGTCAGATAACGGTGGCGAACCAACCGGAGTGAAATATGGAAAAGTCAATGGTAAGCACAGAGGCCATAAAGGAGACATGTACGAAGGAGGAATCAAGGTACCTACATTATTTTACTGGAAAGGTAAACTTCAACCTCAAGTTAATTCTCAAACAATGTTAACTATGGATATATTCCCTACAATAATGGATATAGCTAACATTCCGTATAAAACAAACTCAGCCCCGGATGGTGTAAGCGTGTGGAACAGCTTATCCGCTAACACTCCACTTGAACCTCGTGATATATTTTGGATGCACAGAGAAAGACTGGTTTATCGCCATGGAGACCTAAAACTTATCTGGCAAAATGGAAACAATGAGTTATATGACTTAGCTAAAGATCCTCTGGAAACAACAGACTTAAAAAATCTCCCTGAATATCAGGACATACTTGCAGATATGATTAAAACAGGAGAAGAATGGCATAAAAATACAGCCACCGGCTTCCCCAAGCAAAGAGAACTGGGAGTAAGAGTAAACACTCCATGGCCATGCAAAAGAGATTTAAAATTATTCAATAACAACAAATCTTACCATTGGATAAACAACGAAGCTGTCATTAAATAATCTTAAATTACCTCCATACAGATCCCTGATTTTAATTTAAATCAGGGATTTTTTATATCCATTCCCCATACATTAAGTAAATTTTTTATTCAACACGATATCAAATTACAAAACACAAACAGCTACTACACAATCAAAGATATAACTAACAATATAGTACAACATCACAAAAGCTAATGTTTTCATCCACACTAAAAAGAACTTTAGCAATTGAAAGTAAACAACAAAACACCCAACACACATTACACAAAAACATCATATTAATGCATTATTTTTCAGCAATTTACAAAAATAAGAACTAAATTGTATAGTTAATTTACATGTTGGATTTTAATAAAAATTAACAAATGAAAGTTCTACTGTGGCTTCAAATTTAGTCATCCGCGACTTCTTAAATAGCTTTGTAATAAAATCATTTCTATTATTTAAATCAGAGAACCTTAATTCAATTTTTATGACAAAAAAAACATTTCTATTGATGTTCTTGTGTTTGCAAATTATGTTAGCAAGTGCACAGAACATTCCCGTTACAGGGAAAGTTTTAGATGAGCTGGGACAACCTCTGATCGGAGCTACAGTAGTACTTAAAGATGCTGCTGATGCATCAAAGGCGGGAACAATAACCGACTTTAATGGTGTATTTAGATTAACTCTACCTGCAAACGGTACACTAATAGTATCGTTTATTGGATATGAAGTTCAGGAAGTACCGATTGGAAACAAACAAAATCTAACCATCGCTATGAAACCGGATATGAGTGTGGTGGATGAAGTGGTAGTAGTAGGTTTCGGAACGCAAAAAAAAGAAACTGTAGTTGGTTCAATTTCACAAGCCAAAGGTGATGAGTTGGTTAAAACAGGTGGTGTTACCAGTGTAAGCGAAGCCTTAACAGGTCTTTTGCCGGGTGTGGTTACCTTACAAAACTCTTCACAACCAGGTGATGAAAGTACAGATATCCTTATTCGAGGAAAATCTTCATGGAATAACAATAGTCCATTAGTATTGGTTGATGGAGCAGAAAGACCATACGATCAGGTTGATCCAAATGAAATTGAATCAATTTCTGTTCTTAAAGATGCATCAGCAACTGCAGTATTTGGTATTCGCGGTGCAAATGGTGTAATACTTATTACCACAAAACGAGGAGAAGACTCAAGAGCAAAAATCAGCTTTAATGCAAATATGACTGCTAAGCAGATGACCTCTGATATCTCTAAACCCTCTCACGCACAAACCATGCGCTTATTTAATGAAGCCATGATGAACGACAATAGCTATACCGGTTTGCATTCAGAACAAGAGATAGCCATGTGGGAAAATGGTGTAGATCCCTATTTTTATCCAGAAGTTAACTGGGAAGATGTATTGTTACGCGATTTCGGCTGGAGTCAAAATGCCAACTTAAATGTTTCCGGAGGAAATAAATTCATGAAATACTTTACGTCTGTAGGGTATACACACGAAGGAGATATTTTTAAAACCGAAAAGCAACAGGAATATGATCCCAGGTTTAGCTATAATAAATATAACTTCAGAAGTAATTTTGATTTTGATGTCACCAATACTACGAAAGTATCGGTTAACCTAAGTGGTATCATTGGCAAACAAACTCGGCCGGGAGGTGTAGGTGAAGGCAACAGTGATTACTCTAAAAATCAATTTTTCAATGGTATTTACTCAACTCCAAATTACCTATTCCCTGTTCAATACGAAAATGGTCAATATGGTGATGATGTTAGTAGAGAACTTAATCAGAGCTCTAGAAATATGCTGGTTGAGCTGAATCACACAGGCGCAAACATTGTGAATCAATCTGATATTTTTGCCGATTTCAAAATCAAACAGGACTTGAAATTTATCACAAAAGGTTTATCATTTAATGCTAAACTTTTGTACACAAACAAGCTCAAGAGTACTCGAAAATACAAAAAGAAAATTGCCAGGTACTCATATGCCTCAAGAGAAGATTATGAGCAAAACAATTTCATTAGAATACCTGGAATGGACTTTTATGAAGAACCTTTAACTTTTGATAGTGAAAAAATAAAACCATACAAAAAGCAGGTATATCAAGAGGCAAGTTTAAATTACAGTCGTACTTTTGATAAACACAATGTTACAGCCCTTTTACTTGCATTACGTGAGGAAACAAAAAATAACGTAGAATTTGAAGATCGATTTATAAGTCAGGTAGCTCGTGTTACCTATAACTATGACTCCAAGTACTTATTTGAATTTAACGGATCAAGGTCAGGTATTAACTGGTTTCATCCTGATTCAAGAATGGAAGATTTTTATTCCGGAGCCATAGGGTGGATTATTTCTGAAGAAAATTTCATTAAAGACAACTTAAAATTTATTGATAAGCTTAAGCTTAGATATTCATGGGGAGAAAGTGGAAGCTATAAAGGTTTTAGTTCAATGAAATTTGATTGGGCTCCAAAATATGAAACTAAAAATGTTAACGGTGCTCAAATGATTTATTTTGGCGACCCGGTAAATCCAATAAATAGTTTTTACTTAACTACCGGTGCTGACAATAAATTCGCCTTTTGGGAAGTAGCTGATAAACAAAATTTAGGTATCGAACTGGAAATGTTTCGAAAATTGGCAATGAATGTTGATCTGTACAAAGAAAAACGTACAGGAGTTTTTGCTGAAGTAAAAAGACCTTCCTGGGCTGGTTTAGCTCATCCTGTAAAAAGTAATATTGGTGAAACAAAAACACAAGGTTTTGAAATAGAAACCACATGGAGAAGCAACATTGGATCCAATATTAAATATTGGATAACCAACATATTGGCTTACACAGAAAACCGAATAGTTGAAAAAGGAGATTCTCCAGGTACTGCTGAATATCAGAAAATGGCTGATAAACCAATAGGAACAGTAAACAGATTATTAACTAACGGATTTTATAATTCCTGGGATGATGTATATAACATGCCTCAATCTACTATGAGCAACTCCAGAATTCCAGGAGATTTAGCGTACATAGACTACAATGCTGATGGTATTGTTGATGACGTTAATGATCCGGTTTCTATGGAATTTCAAACATTCCCTGCATGGACATCAAGTATAAATCTGGGCGTATCCTATAAAGGTTTTCAGTTATCAGCACTATTTTATGGCGCCTGGGATGTTTACAAATCAATTGACAGCAATTTACTTTGGGAATTTGCCAATGGAGACAAAACCACTTTTAATCACAGTATGGATAGATGGACTCCTGAAAATGCAACCAATGCTAAACATCCGGCCCTGCACTTACGCTCGAATAATAAGCACAATATGACAGCTAGTGAATATTCATATCGCGATGCTAAATATATTCGATTAAAAACTGCAGAATTAAGTTATACCGTCCCTCAGAAAATGGCTAAAAAAATGCTAAACATGAATAAATTTGAAATTTTCGTGAGTGGAAACAACCTGCTTACTTTCACCGATTTCGACAATAGAATTGATCCTGAACAAGGTACTTCAAGCTTATACCCTATTGTTAGACGGTTTAATGCAGGTGTAAGAGTAGGTTTTTAAAAAAGAAAATCATGAGAAAAACAGCTTACTTAATAATAGCAATTATATGCATGATGGGTTTATGGTCATGTGACGATTATTTGGACTTGGCTCCGGAGCAAACAGAGAGTGTTGAAGGTATATTTACAGAATACACATCTTTTCGATCTTATACAGATTACCTTTATTTTTTACGCAAAGATTACTTTGATTGGTTCCACCGGGGATTACCTACGGCAAACTCGGATGAAGCAACATCAACCAATACTGATTGGATGGCTTCTGTGAGATACAAAGATGGGAACAATTGGATGGCATCTATGAATTATAGAACCTATGAAATAGGCTGGAAAAACACCAACAATAAAGACTATGGTAAACAATCCCCTGTTATAGCCAATTCAATGCAAGGATTAAGAGTTGCCAATACAGCACTTAGTTATTTCTACTTACTTACCGATGCCACAGAACAGGAAAAGAAGCATTTAAAAGGCGAAATACATTATTTCAGAGCCTGGTATTATATGCAAGTAATCTTACGTTATGGTGGTATGCCTATTATTGATAAGGTATACGGAGGGGGTGAAGAAGTAGATATACCTCGTTTATCATATCAGGAGTCTACCGACTGGCTTCTTGAGGAGTTTGACAGAGCTATTGAATTATTACCTGAGACATGGCCACAAAACGAGTTAGGGCGTACAAACAAAGGTATGGCTTATGCGGCAAAAAACATGGCTTTACTTTATGCGGCAAGTCCGTTAATGAATCCAGAAAATGGTTATCAATACAACACAGAGCGATGCAAAGCATTGTGCGCAAATGCCATTAATTTATTTAAAATGGAAAACGCCGGGATTTATAGACTTTATGATCTCGACGAATATGATAACATCTGGTATAGTAAGGTTAATCCGGTTTCAAAAGAGGCAATTATTTTTGTGAATTATACTACACGTACCAAAGGAGAAAATAAGGTTGGTGGTGTATCTCATAAATATGGTGGTTTCCAATTCTTTGATGCGCCTACTCAAAATGCAGTGGACAAATATGAAACCATAAATGGTCTACCCACCGATGAAGATCCATCGTATGATTCGCAAAATCCATACGTAGACAGAGATCCTCGCTTATACAAAAACATCTATGTAAATGGTGATGTAGTAGCGCAAAAAGGAACTACTAATTTTATTTTCCAGCCATATATTGGTGGTTCAGATGATCCTACAAAAGAAAAAGTTGGCGGTAAAAGAACCCCTCGTACGGGATATATGATGCGTAAATTTTGGCCGTTTGGTGTCAACAATAAAGCAAATGACTGGGAAGGATGGTATAAACCTTGGATTAATTATAGGTTGGCCCAGGCCTACCTTGATTTTGCAGAAGCAGCCAATGAAGCTTACGGACCATTTGGAGAAGTTCCCGGAACAAGCTTAACTGCTGTTGAAGCTATTAATGTTATTAGAAGAAGGGCTGAAATGCCTGAGGTTAATAGTATGTACACCGGATCAAAAGAAGATTTTAGAGCCAGAATCAGAAACGAAAGAGCTGTTGAGTTAATGTTTGAAAATCAACGAAGTCATGACTTAAGAAGGTGGATGACTGCAGTTGAAGTTATGGGATCGGATTTAAACCGGGCACATATCATTAAAAATGGAGATGGAACCTTTACATACAGCTCTGTTAAGATGGACGACATTTACCAGGCTGTTTTCTCTGAAAAAAACTATTGGTATCCAATACCTAATGAGGATGATGAACTCTTGCTAAATTTTGATCAAAACCCAGGTTGGTAACTCCTCTGATTTGATTATCAACAGGTAATACAAATCATTATTTAATGACGAGTTACGTATGATAAAAAAATGAAATAAAAGTCATATGAAAATAAAATATCATAAAATAAAAACACTGGCATTATTACTATTTTGGGTGGGTATTATGATGTTTGCTTGTACAATGAATTCCATTGCACAAAGCACTACTATCAAAATATCCTCAAAGATAGTTGATGAGGAAGGAAATCCTCTTAAAAATGCTACAATCCGCATCTTCAATAAACAAAAAGTAGTTCATAGCAACGAAGAGGGTGCATTTGAGATAAAGGCTGAAACAAATAATATAATCTATATATCCGCACAAGGCTTTAACAGTCATAAAATCGATTTAAACAACGAACCAATTAATGAGACTATATCCTTAGTATCAGCATTGCCCTATTTAACTCCTGAAGATCAAATTCAGCTACCTTTTGCCAAATTGGAAAAAAAGAGGACCATAGGTGCTGTTTCTGTTGTCGACGGAGAGGATTTATTGAGCTATCCGGATCTTTCATTATTAAATGCATTGTCTGGAAGAGTTGCAGGTTTATACTCTTTACAAAAATCAAGCACTCCTGGATGGAATGCTCCAACTCTATCTGTTAGGGGCATTAGCGGATCCGGAATTAATAAACCTCTTATTTTGGTGGACGGACTAGAAAGAGATGCAAACTCATTACTTCCTGAAGAAATTGAATCCATTGAGGTTTTAAAGGACATTTCAGCTAAAATGCTTTATGGCAGTAGGGCATCGGATGGTGTAATTGTTGTTACCACCAAAAGAGGAAAAAACAATACCCGTGATGCCAGAGTTAATGTAGAATATGGAATCATGATGCCAACCAGTGATCCTCAATGGTTAGATGCAGCTGATTATGCCACTATGTACAATAAAGCCAGAGTAAATGATGGTTTATCTCCTTTATACTCTGATGAAGCTATCAATGCATATAAAAACGGCACAGACCCAATTTTATATCCTAACAATGATTATCACTCAATGTTCTTAAACAATCAAATGCCAATAAAACGCGCATCAACAGAGTTTCAAGGAGGAGGAAAATCATCTGCTTACTACGTAAACTTTGGCTATACAGGCACTGGTGGCTTTGAGGACATTCAGGAACCAACAGAATACAATAAGTTTAATGTTCGTGGTAATTTGGATATTCAGGTAACCGATATTACATCTGTTAAAATGGATGTAGCTGGTAGAATGGAATACCGAAGATCTGCAAATATGACCACTCAGGATTTCTTTGGAGCCCTATCTTCACATCGCCCCAATGAGTACCCAATTTTTATTCCCACAGACTCTACTACTTTATTAGGAAGTAGCTTTATGTACGCAAAAAATATATATGGGATGGGGAATGAAACAAGTTATAAAAAACAAGAAGATCGAAATATTCAGTTTAATCTGGGACTTGATTTCAACCTAAACAAATATGTTGACGGACTATCTGCAAGCATTTATTTATCCTACGATAATGAAAGTATGTATCGTTATGGATTAAAAGATGATTACGGCACTTACGCTGTTTTACCTGCTGATAATGAAAATGGATATCAATTAATTCAACAAAAGATTGATGTACCGGATCAAACGAAACAAACAAAAATTGCCGATAGTTACAATCACAGAGTAGGAACTATCTCACAAATTAACTATAGTAAGTTAATAAATGATAAGCATGATATCGTAGCTAGCTTAGTTCTACAGCAACACCAGGAGCAAATTTTAAATCAAATTCAATATGACAAATTTGCCAACTATGGTTTACGCATTAACTACATGTATAACAACAAGTATATTGCTGAGCTGAATACGTCATTAATGGGAAGTTCCCGTTTTGCCAAGGGAAACAGGTTTGGACTGTTTCCTGCCATCGGATTAGGCTGGTTATTAAGTGAAGAAGATTTCCTGAAGGAATCATCTTTGATTAACTATCTTAAAATAAAAGCCTCCGGAGGAGTTATGGGAAGTGACAAAGGAATAGGTTATTATTTATACGAAGACAGGTATGCTCAGGATAAAAAAGTAACATTTGGTGAAAAAAATGCCTATGATCACAGAGTTTATCAGTTACATAAATACGGAAATCCGGATTTAACCTGGGAAAAATCCCGCGAAATAAACATTGGTGTAGAAGCTATACTTTTTAATAAATCCTTAAGTGCTGAATTTAATTATTTCAATATACTGGATTACGATCTAATTTCTGCTCCATCTGAATTACACCCAAGCTATATTGGTTCAAATCTATACAACACCAATAACGGAGAGATAGCTAACAGGGGATTTGAAGGAGATATTATATACCATAACAACAGTGGTGCGGTTAAATTTTCAGCTGGTGTAAACTTCGTTTACTCAAAGTCAGAGATTATCAAGAACACAGAACTTAACTACCCTGATGATCTTAATCATATGTCAAAAATAGGAGATAGCAATGATGGTATATATGGGTACGTATCTGATGGTTTATTAACAGATGCTGATATAGCAAACGGATACCTGTCAACCCTTGGAGAAGTTAAAGCTGGTGATATAAAGTACGTTGATATCAACAAAGATGGTATTATAGATAATCGCGACCGCAAAAATATTGGCAATGATTTTCCCAGCTTAAGCATGGGACTTCACATTGATGTAAAGTATAAAGGCTTTGCTTTATATGCATTGGGAACATTAAATAGTGGTTTTGATGTAATGAAGAAGAATAAATATTACTGGGCACATAGCTCGCGTAAATATTCTTCAGAAGTGATGAATAGCGACTATCCACGCTTATCTACTACCAATAGTACTAACAACTTCTCTGAATCAACTTATTGGTTAGAAGATGCCAGCTTTTTTAAGCTGAAAAATGTAGAATTAAGCTATACTCTGCCAGCTCAAATTCTTTCTTCTCTTCGTATGAAGAATGCTAAATTATTTGTTCGTGGTACAAACCTACTTACATTAAGTAAGTTTGACGATTTAGATCCAGAAAACATTGATGCCGGAATCGATGATTATCCTTTAATGAAAGCTGTTACCGGTGGTATCTCTGTAACATTTTAAATTCAAAAAATGATGAATATGAAATATATAATAAATATATCCGTAGCAGCTTTTATGGCGCTCTCATTTGTTGGATGTAACGACTATTTTGAACCGGAAATAGATGAAAATCGTTCTGAAGAACAAATATGGAGTCATCCTGAATATGCAGAAGGAATGCTACTGGGAGCGTATAAAGCCATGCCATCACTTTACAATACATATGGCAATGATTTCCTGGATTGTGCAACCGGAAATGCAACCTCAAATAACTATGGTGCCTCAATGATTCGAATGAGTCTGGGCGGATGGTCATCAAACTCCAATCCAATTGATAGCTGGAGCGATTCTTTTCAGCAAATCAGAAACATTAATCTCTTTATTGAAAAAGGATTAGATGTTGTATATGTTGATCACAATGCCGAATTAGACAGCATGCGTAAGGTTCGACTAAAAGGAGAAGCTTACTTTTTAAGAGCCTGGTATCAATGGCAATTGTTACAAAACCATGCCGGTCCAGACGAAAATGGCAATATTTTGGGATTCCCCATCCTCACAAAAGTATATACACAGGATGATGAAGTAAATATACCTCGTGCCAGTTACGAAGCTTGTCTACAACAGATCCTTGATGACTGTGACACTTCAAGCATGTATCTTCCTTTTAAATATGAGAGTGGAGCGCATATTGAGATAAATGAAAACAACGTAGGGCGTGCAACAAAAACGGCTGCAATGGCATTAAAATCCAGAGCTTCTCTTTACGCAGCAAGTCCGTTATTTAACCCTGTATTAGACTCTGAGAAATGGAAAATTGCGGCTTCACTATCAAAAGATATTATTGATGTTATTGGGAATTTACCTTCTATTAACACAACTTTCTATAATGATCCAAATTCAAGTGAACTGATCATGAGAAAGTATGAAGTCAATAAGTCTTTAGAAACAGCTAACTTTCCTCTTGTATTAAATGGTAATGGTCGTACTAATCCTAGTCAGAATCTGGTAGATGCATTTCCTATGGCTAATGGTTATCCAATAGCGGATGAGATAAATAGCGGATACTTGGAAGATGACCCATACACAGGTAGAGACCCTCGCTTTTACAGCACAATTTTATACCAGGGAGCCTCTTTTAAAGATACAACTATGGATTTTTCAACTGATGGACCAAATTCTGAACTCGCTAGTCCTGAAAGAGCCTCTCGTACCGGTTATATGTTACGTAAATGGATGAGTCCTGATGTTAGATTAGACATAGGAAATCCAAAAACTGATGAACATTACTATGCCCTATTTCGCAAAGTTGAGATGTACTTAAATTATGCTGAAGCTGCCAATGAGGCATGGTCTCCGGAAGGAGATCCGTTAGGAATTGGAATGACAGCAAAAGATGCGATCAATGCAGTAAGATCTAGAGCTGGTATTACATCTACTGCCTATGTTGATGAAGTGGCAGCACAAGGTAAAGAGGCTTTTAGAGAACTCATCAAAAACGAAAGAAGAATTGAATTATGTTTTGAAAATCATTATTTCTATGATTTACGTAGATGGAATAGCTCAATTGACCAACTGAATGAGACAATTCAAGGAATGGAAATAGAAAGAGTTATTACGGAAACGGATACAACATATCAACTCACAGTTGTAGATGTTAAAACCTACAACTATCAAGATTATATGTTATACGGTCCAATTCCTTATAGCGAAGTACTAAAATCATCTGAAATTGTACAAAACAAAGGGTGGTAAACTTAAAAACTAAGAGAATGAAGAAATTAGTATTATTATTTATATCGGTTGGGTTGTTAGTTTTTACGGCCTGTGAAAAGTATGAAGACTTTCTTTATGACTTTGAATACTCCGCTACCTACTTTTCTTTACAAAAACCTGTAAGAACACTTGTTGAAAGTGACAATATGAGTTTAAAAGTAGGTGTGGCTTTAGGTGGGAAACGTGAAAACAATGTTACAGAAACTGTTACATTCCAAATTCAGGATACTTTACTTAACGGAACAAACTTTACGCTCTTACCTGAAGAGTTTTACACTTTAAGTCATGACTCTCTGATGATTGTGCCTAAAGGAGAGTATATGGGATTGGTAGAAGTGGATTTAAACGAAGAAGCATTCATGACAGATCCATTATCGCATGAATACACCTATGCATTACCTTTGCGCATAACCAATACTACTGCTGACTCTACCCTTGCAAACGCAGAGAGTCCTTGGGATGGTAAAGATTACACCATCGTTGTAATTAAATATATCAACAACATGCATGGTTACTATTACCATAAAGGTGTTGAGTATATTGATTCTGTTAGTGGAGGAAAAGATACCATTGATTACAACCTTGAGGAAATTGTCAGAAACGAGGTTTGGCTTGCTAAAACTACAGGAAAAGATACTGTAATGGTGAATGGTGTTGGTAGTAACACAGGAGGTAATTACAAAATGGATTTGGTAAGAGATGAAACAGGAGAACTAACTATTCGAAACATTGCTGGTTCAAGCATTGATAACATAGAAGATCTAGGAAGTAGTTTTGACCAGGAGGATAGCTCCTTCTCTTTGAACTACAAATGGGTTGATACCGCTGGACACACACATACTGTTGAAGAAGAATTAATCTTTAGAAACGACGGTATTCAATTTGAGGAATGGTAATAACCTCTATTTAAGAATACTGAAGTTTATATCTTCTGGATTTAACAAACCGCTCTTTGCTTCCAATAAAAAGGAAAGCATTGAGCGGTTTTTTATTCATAACATCTTGTTTATAAACTCACACCTTCATATTTTTGGAAGTAACTAAAGTTAATTACATGAAACGAACATAAGAATTTAATTATCCAAATTCACACACACGAGGATGATTAAATTCTTTTGAGAGTTCCATCTGGCAACTAAAAACAAATTTTAAACAGATGAAAAATCTACTTTTATTAATTACAGCCCTGTTACTCATTACAACGGTTCAGGCCCAATACCCTACAGGAAAAGTCATTGAAACTCTTGGGATTGAAAGTAAAATTACCGGCTATACTGTAAATTACTCCGTCTACCTGCCTCCATGTTACGATTCATCAGAGCGTTCCTACCCTATCGTTTACCTGTTACATGGATATTCTGATAACGAAACAGGCTGGATACAATTTGGTGAAATTAATCGAACTGCTGACAAAGCCATTACCAATGGAGATATACCTCCAATGATTATTGTAATGCCCAATGCTAAAGTAACCTGGTATGTCAATAAGTATGATGGTACTGATAACTATGAAAACATGTTTATAGAGGAGTTTATTCCTCACATAGAAAAAAAATACAGAGTACGTGAAGGAAAGCAATACCGTGCTGTAAGTGGTTTGTCTATGGGAGGAAATGGTTCTTTGATATACGCTTTAAAACATCCTGATAAGTTTGGATCTTGTGCTGCCTTTAGCGCTGCTGTATACACCAACAGCGAGATGAAGAAAAACCTGGAATACAAGAAAAAAGACTGGTTTAAACCAATTTATGGTGATTTAGAAAATGGTGAATTACCAGAGCACTGGACCAACAACAATGTATTGGACATCATTCAAAAAGGGAACACCAAAGAACTTAACTCTGTTAAATTTTACATCGACTGTGGCGATGATGACTTTTTATACAAGGGTAATGCAGCCTTGCATGTAGTCATGAGAGATAAAAAAATTAAGCATGAATTCAGAATTAGGGATGGTGCACATAACTGGACTTATTGGAGAACCAACATTATTCATGGACTTAAATTTATTGGCGATGTATTTCACCGTTAAATCTAAAACAATTGCCACATAGATCAGTTATCTATACATAGATGAAATTATAAAAACTATCTTGTCAAGCATTTGAAACAATCTTTATCCATATTACTCATATTTGCATTAATGCTACCCATAATGAGCAAAGTATGGATATTGGTTGATTTTAGAATTCATCAGGAATACATTGCCAAAGTCCTTTGTATAAATAAAAACAAACCACAAAGCTCTTGTAAAGGACAATGCCATCTAAAAAAACAACTACAACAAGCTGAAGAAAAAGAAAAAAAACAGACTCCGGCCCTTCTAAAAAACAAAGCTGAACTGGTATTTATTGTTTTCCATATACCTTTCTTCTCTTCTCCGGATAGTCATATGGACAAAAACATTGTGTTTACATACAACGAGAGTCTGTATTCGACTTTATTTATAAAAACATTATTCAAACCTCCCCAATTCATTTAGTGATTTCACTTTTTCGTCTCAAGCCGACAGGCTTTTACTTTCTTCCTCCAGCCGAAGAAAGTAAACAAAGAAGGCCGCCACTACTGATAAAATTGCTAAAATTCAGTCAGATACACTAAAAACAAAGAAACTCCTTCTTTCAGTCGTCAAACAGCTTTGTTTTTTAACGCTTCTCTGATTGAATTTCTTAACGCATTTTCTCAGATGTGGAAAAACCAGGCCCTTAACAAGGGCTAAATTAATTAAAGTTTAAGCAAGCTACATATAAGAGCTTTCAAGAAATTTTTACCGGACATCAATGATTTCTTATCAATCTAAATTGATTGATATTAATGGATTGTCTTATGCACTTTTGTCGTGTAGGCTTAATCATTACGATCCGTTATCGCCATGAAATAGGAAACCTTAAATCATATAAAATGAATATTACCAAAACAATAAGGCAAATACTGCTATGCTTCATTTGCCTGATATCTATATCTGACCTTTGGGCTCAAAACAAACAACAATTCAATTTGCTCGACCAGGACAACTCCCTGCCTATTCAGGGCGTTTCGTTTATTTATGGCAACCAGACCGGTGCCTCTAATGAAAATGGAACTATATTTTTTGAGTTTTCTGAAGGTCATACCATGCAACTTTCACATATCACCTATGGAGATTGGGAACTTAATGCACATGACCTTCAGCAAGTCATAGCCCAAAAAGTTTATTATCGAAAAAAAGAAATTCAGAATATCTATCCGGTTACTGTTATTGCACTTCGGTCAGGAGATAAACCTTGCGATAAAATTAATATGAGCTACATGGATAAAATAGCACATGATGGTTCGGCTATATTAATGCAATCACCAGCCATTAGCAGCATCCGTAAAGGTGGTAGATACGGCTACGACCCTGTTTTCAGAGGATTTAAATACGACCAGCTGAATGTTGTTTTAAATGGTGCTCAAAGTGCAACAGCTGCCTGTCCAAATCGCATGGATCCTCCAACAAGTCAGATGGCTCCGAATATGATGGATAGAATTGAAATATTAAAAGGACCACATGCCCTGCGTTATGGAACCGGCTTTGGAGGAACCATTAATTTCGTTCCATCACAAATGCGTTTTTCTGACGAAAAAGATATGTATGGCCGGGTATCCTCAGGATACGAAAGCAATGGTGAAGTTTTCAGAAGCGAAGGTCACCTAGGCTTTAATGGACAATCATACGACTTAAGTTTTCTGGGATCATGGTCTCAGGGCAATGACTACTCAAGCGGGAATAACACTACCATTCCGGCCGACTTTGAACGAGGAAGCTTAGGTGCTAACTTAGGTTTTAAGCTTGCTCCTAATCATCAGTTAAGAGTGTTAAGTATCTATAACATGGCCAGAGATGCCGATTTTCCGGCATTGGCTATGGATTTAAGATCTGATGATACCTGGATGTTTAACGTAAGGCATGATGCTATCATTAATAAAGAGCATTTAAAATCGTGGAACACAGCAATATTTGGTTCGTTTGTAGACCATGAAATGGATAACCTGTTGAAAGACCTCAATCCCAGAAAGATGAATGCAAGTACAATTGCAACCACCTATAATTACGGTACCAGAACTGAGGGAATATGGGATTTCAAAAACAGCAACCTATATGCCGGAGCTGATTTTAAGGCTGAAGGTGCAGATGGCACACGAACAAGAGAATTTTTAATGGGAGAAAATGCCGGGAAAGAAGTAAAAGACAATGTTTGGCAAGATGGTCGTATTATTAAAACCGGTTTATTTGGCGAATATCACCTAAACGCAAACAAATACCAATTTGTACTATCCGGAAGGTTAGATATAGTACATGCAGATATAAATGATCCAAGCAATGAGTTTGAACAAGTGTATTCAAAAACCAAGGAAACCCAGTTTAATCCTAATGTAAGTTTTGGAGTTTCGAACAGTATTAGTAAAAATACAAAACTCGGTGTTTGGTTAGGAAGAGCTCAACGGGGAGGAAGTTTAACTGAGCGATATATAAACTACTTCCCGGTAGGTCAAGATCCATATGAAATGCTCGGCAACCCAGTGCTTAAGCCTGAAGTGAATAATCAGGTAGATTTAACCTTAAACCGGACAACAGATAATTCAGCTATAGATATAGACGTTTTTGCTTCATATTTGCAAGATGCTATTTCTTCTGTAATTGATCCGGAGCTGGATGCCAGATTACCCAATAGTCCGGGCGTAAGGCGATATGTAAATATAGATGATGCATTTAAAACAGGTTTTGAAATTAATTGGACACAAAACATTGGTGCAGGTCTGTTTCATCAAATGGGTGTTGCTTACACTTATGCTCAGGATTTAGAGCAGGATGAACCTTTACCCGAAATTGCACCTCTTGACTTTAAATATTCTCTATGGGGCAAATACTTTAATGAAAAACTTATTCCAGAGTTTACTTTCAGGCATGTACTTGAGCAATCTCGTATCTCAACCGAATATGGAGAAACAAAAACACCTTCTTTTTCAATAGTTGATATAAAATTATCATACTTAATTTCGAAATCAATAAAAGTTAATGCAGGGGTAAATAATTTGTTTAACGAAAACTATTACGAGCATTTAAGTCGCTCGGTAAAGGGAACTCCAACTCCTATATACGACGTTGGAAGAAACATTTTTGCTTCTTTTAGTGTTAACTTTTAAATGAAATTAGTTTAAAATTGAAAGACCCGTTCTTTATTTGCACCATGCCAATAAAAAGCGGGTCTTTTATTATAGTGAAACTTACAAATCCTACATACCACCTAAGGCTTTGCAATATTTATAGCAGGTCTCTCCCAATCCTTAGCTTTAAAATCCTTGTCTTTTTTAGGTTTAAGAACAGTTATTTCCTCTGCTCCCTCTTTATACAAAGCCCAGTTATCTGTTCTAAATGGCGAAGCCGGGAATCCCTCTTTATTGTATAACAAGTTACGCTGCGATGGATTCATTGCCCATGCGTACCTTACTGCAACAGGCTCTGTCACCTCGTCCGAATAAACAACAACCTTATCTCCGACAATATTGGCTTTTGCCCATTTCCACTCTTGATCTTTACCCGCTATGGCAAATGTATTTAAGGCTCCCTCACGTCCCTTCATCAACCCTCTTCCACAACCAGTATAAGAGATCTCTATCTTATTCCCTACTACTTTACATGATTTAAAATAAGGACCATGCCCCACCTGATTTAAACCATACACATCATGTAAAACGCCATAAGCATGCCGTAATCCTATTGGCTTTTTATTTTTAGGATGAAGCTCCACCAGACTACCTGTATCAATTGAAACAGACATGCCTACATTATCAAGTTTCTGTGATAATTCAAACATCATATTACGGGAAACAGCCCATGGTGATTCTACCCCCTCCACAGCCAATTCCTGCTCTTTACCCCAGCTGGGTAATTGCGTCAGTGAAAAATAATAGTCATCATCAACATTCCCTCCCGAATGCTCATGCCATATTTCCCGATAATAATCAATCAGAATATTTAGCTGTTCCTTGAAAGCGATGGCTTGCTGTACTGTTTTTGAGTTTCGTTCTCCCTGGTACCATATAATACCTTTTATACCATAACCTAACAGAGGGTGTACCATGGCATTAAATATATGAGACGGATACTGATTCCCCATACTGGCAGGTTTTGTTATGATGGGAAGCGTTAACTTTTTATTCTTACTTTTCATGCTATCGCCTTTCGCCATGCGTTGTTCATAAATAAGTAATTCTTTCCTATAAGTCTCAAGTGCTTTTTCCTTTGAATAGCCAAGTTTCTGTTTCTGCTTTTCATCGGTAATATCCAACAGGTTTTTATGGTATAAACTTCTTGGTATATCTTTTTGAATACTCCATGGTAACCAGCCTTCAACAGGTGTACCTGCATAGGCCTGTACAATAATACCAACAGGAATATTAAGTTCTTTTTGTAAGGTATTGCCAAAATACCAGGATACCGCTGATGTTAATTTTGCCGAAGCAATGTTGGATACTTTCCACATACCTGATGGACAATCATCTTTTGGTTCATGCCAATGCTGGCGGTCTGACTTATAAATCCTCAGTTGAGGATTATCCGTTTTTAAGACTTCCTGTTCCCAGTTAAAACAATTGCCCAATGACCATCCCATATTTGACTGCCCTAAACACAACCAAACCTCACCTATAGCCACATTATTAAGTACTATTTCACTATCTCCACTTTTAATATTAATGTTTTGATTAATATTATATGCCGGCGTGTGAATAAACACCTTCCACTTGCCTGCCTCATCAGCATTGGTTTTTACCTTTTCACCCCAACTTGTTGAAACGATTACTGCTTCGTTTGCTTTTGCATTTCCCCATACGGCATTTTTTGTTTGCTGCTGCAAAACCATGTTATCTCCAAAAAACGTAGGTAACTGCAATTGAGAATAAATATCTATTGTACAAAGTAATAATGCAATCAGCAGAATTTTTTTCTTTTTTATAGTCATAAGCTAATAATTATAATAACAAAATTTTCATGATTTAGAAGCACACCAACAAGCCTGAGGAGAAGTTTAATAAAGCCGGACACTTTCTGAAAAAAGAGCTCATACCTGTTTTAACAGCCATAAGCTCTTTCCGGAAATTATTACTAATTATTCAAATTAACCCTGTTTGATAAATTTCTTCACCATTGTTATACCCTCAACTTCAAGCTTCATCATATATATGCCCGGAAGTAAAGATGAAATATCAATACCGGAATTGTTGTTTTGTGGAACATCCAGCACCACGTTTCCTTGAACATTAATTATCTGAACAGATGAAGAATAATCACCTGAAACAAACAATCTATTTTGAGCAGGATTGGGATATACTTGAAGTTCGGATGTCAAATTACTATCAATACTTATTGACAATGGAATTCTTGAATTCGGATCATTATTCAGCACAATATCGTCAATATAGGTATCAAAATCACCCGATACATTGGAATGATCCACCTGAATCCATATTTTACCACAGCCTGCATAAGTTCCCATATCAAAAACCAAATCCTGCCATTCACCCAGATGATTCGGATCATAAACGGACATACTGGCTTTCTTTACCTTATTGGCATTGTCCTCCGTTGAAAATTGAAAGTAAGTATTGCTGGCTCTGTCCTTCAATATTTTCATATGCACATAACGTGGAGCATCAAAAACAGCAACTTTTGCTGAAGTTCCTATGTAGGTCTTTGTATTATCTGCCGTTCTGCGCACTCTTAAAACTTTATCACTTGTATTGATTCCTGTTTTAAGAGGGTTATCAACAATATCTACAGGAGCTCCACCTATAACACCATACTGATATACCGGATTTTCAAAATCCTCAGTATAAATCGTTCCATCCGGAGGATAAATAGTCCATTTTTCCTCTACTACAACAAGGTTTGGTGCATGCCCAACCAAAGCATTATCATCAATTACCTTTAAGAACTCATCATACATTGCATCTACATCGCTGGTTGTTTCCCATGTTTGATATACAGATAACATATAATCATCTGTACTTGCCATTGCATTTACCAAACTTAGTTTAAACGCTGCAATTTCATCAGCATAGGCAGGATTGTCGATAAGGTTATTTAAACAGTCAGGATCTTCTTCAACATCATAAAACTCTTCAGGAGTACGAATGAGTATAAAATCGCAACGCTCCTGCCAATAGTCATCCGTTTGTCCAATGTTAAGCATGGTTTCAAAAAAACTAGCTCCTAAAGAAGAACTATTATAGGTGGTTCTTCCATCGTGCCATGGATTAAAAATATAGGCGTATTTGCTGGAATGTACTTTTCTAAAGCCATAAATATTTTTACCTATGGTAGTATTATAGGTTGTAAACAAAGTGTCACGTCCTAATTGGTTCTCTCCCGCCAATAAAGGCAGTAAGGATTGTCCATCCAGTCCTCCGGGCGATGTAATTTCACCGGCTTCCATTATGGTCGGAAAGATATCTAATACAGAAACCAGGTCACTTACAGTTGATCCGGCCACTATATTTTGATTACCTGGCCATCGTAATATTAAAGGCGTTTTAGTGGCGTGATGATAAATATTTGATTTAATGGAAGGTGCTGCCATTCCATGATCTGACAAGAAGAATACTAAGGTGTTATCTGCAATATTTTGCTCATCCAATACTTTTAACACCTCACCTACCACATCATCCATTCTTCTGGATGTACATAAATATTCTGCCATTTCTAATCGCACATCCTCATGCTCGGGTAACCAGGCCGGAAGCACAACATCTTCCGGATAAAATATTTTAGAAGGATGTGATTTAGATGTACCCAAATCACTACCTACACTATTGAGATTATAGTATGGACGGTGCGGGTCGTGTGAATTTACAATCAGATAAAAAGGCTTTCCTACTGTATTTAAAGCAGAGTCAATGACCTCATCAACACGGGTATAAAAATGAGATGTATTACGTTCCATTTCCTCAGCAATATGCCAGGGCGTGACTCCTTCATAGGGCGTACTGTGCGGAATTTTACCAAGTATCCCGACAAAATATCCATTGGCATCAAATACATTAGGAATAGTTGGAATATCTTTAAAACGAAGATCATGAAATCCTTCACCCCCACTCCTGTGTGGTAAGCGACCTGTATTAATGGCATTTCGTGATGGCATACAAGCTGTTGAAGCCACATGAGCATTTAAAAAGCAGACACCTTGTGATGTCAGCTGATCAATGTTAGGAGTTACATTTTGCCCCTGTTGCTCTCCTCCAAAGCTGGCAACTGTATTCCAGTTCATATCATCAGCCGTAATAATTAGAATATTTGGCTTTTGACTAAAACCTGATAGTGACCAAAGAAATATTAGTCCTAAAATGTATAATTTTTGATACATAAACTTATTTTTTAGTTCTTTGTCAAAACTAATTGTATACACCGGAAACGACCAATTTGCACACTTATCAATTCATTTCATTCACATAAACAACACATTTAAATTACCACTACACATTGCACAGATACAACCTTAATTCACTGAACACCTGACCATTAATCCTTATCAACTCATGTTCACTAAATACTGTTTTTATGAAAAATTTCTCATGAAGAATCCACCTTTTTTATAGTTTTGGAGCAAATAACGTATGAAGTTCGTTCCCCGATTTACAAGGATAAAAAATATCAAATCCACCACCAATATAGTTTACAAATAGAAATTTAATGTGCTCCAACCTACTTAAGAAATCATGGGAAAGATTTAGTTGTCTCATGTCTATAACATAAACCTCTCCATTTGCTTCATGCGCTGTTATCTGGTCAATACTTTTCTGATTATGCAGGAGAAGATGTACTTTGTTCTTATCCATTATTTCACATTTATTCTTTCTTTAAATAAAACCAAAACATTATCACAGCCATATACCAATCTACATATGACTGTGATACAATTGGAAAAGCTTATTTTCTTTGTGCTTTTCGATGTGCTTGCCATAGTGACATTTGCTCCTTTGTGCATACTTTTCGCAACAGTGAATTGTAATTCTTCATATTCACTTTTTTGGCATCTTTATATGCTTGAGAACCTTTTTTATACTTTTTTGTCACTTCCTGGTTTTTAAGCCTCAATGCTGTTTTTAACTCAATAAGCTTAGTTTGCTGCTTATTATTAAGGTTCATAACCTCTGCCATTTCCTCTACCTCAGCATTTACTTTTTCCTGCGTCTTTTTGTTTATACTTTGCCCTTGTAGCTGACACATTACAATTATCCCTACAATCACCAACACTACTTTTCTGATCTGTCCCATTTTCTTTCTTGTTTAACCCGCGTTATGCATTAGAAAATCTACTACGCATTGAAACTGCTTCAAAACAAGACACTTCGTTGCATTACGTCAGCTCACCAGAACGATGCTATGCCTCGCTTCCGAAATACCTTGTTTTATTGCTCTTTCAATGCTCGTCACAAAGTTCTAATACATAATCCGGGTTTAAAATTTATTTCTTATCATTTATAATAAAAGCCCTTGTTGTCCTTGACTCCTTTGTTCTACTATTTTGATCGTTATATTTATAAAAGGTGGAGTTCAAGCGTTTAACCAACTTCTTATATTTCGGCTTATGAATTAAGTTTTCTTCTTGCTTTAAATCTGTTTTAAGATTATATAACTCTGTAGCTTTTTTATCACGATTAAATATTAACACAAAATTGCCTTCCCGAATAGCTCCATCTTTTGGATTTCCCCCTTGATAAAGGATAAAAGGATGCAAAGCCTTCCCTCTTTCTCTTTGACCTGTCATGATGGATAGTAAGGAAGTACAATCCATGGCCTGGTCTTTTTCCATACTTACATTTCCTATTTCATACATGGTTGCAACCCAATCGTGCGCTAAAACAGGTTCATCAGAAACCAGCCCCGGTTTTACTTTACCCGGCCATTTTACAATGAAAGGTACTCTATGACCTCCTTCATATATCTCTGATTTATATCCTCGCAACGGACCATTATTATCGTGTTCTGAGTTACCATATTTACAATACTTAGGCTTAAGTGCTCCATTATCACTTGTAAAAAAGATGATGGTATTGTCGGCAATGCCTTCATCCTCCAGCTTTTGTAATAGTTTACCAACCTGAATATCCAACTCATAAATCATATCACTGGTAGCACCACCAGTAACCCCTTTTACTTTTTCATTTATTTCAGTATCGTCACCATCAAAATCGTTGGGTGGTGTATGTGGCACATGAATGGCCTGAGATGCAAAGTAGATTAAAAAAGGTTTTTCTTCTCCTTGATTTTTATTTTGCTGTAGATGAGTATCAATAAAGCTAATAGCTTTATTTGTGATCATTATTCCTGTTTGGCTGGAATTGTAATCCTCATCTCCTACTCCCGTATTCTTTGCGTGCTCAACAATTTGTGAAATACCATTGGTCATTTTGTATTTTCCATTCTTCCACAACTTTGTGCTTTCATTGGTAGCAGGTTTATTGGGATTAAAAGGCGCATATAAGCCATTTTCAAAAAAGGCAAATGGCTCATGCTGTATTCCGCTAGGCAAAAAATAAGAATAGTCAAATCCTATTTCATTTATTGAATTTGATACACCTTTACTAAAATCCATTTTAGAGATTTCATCTTTCTTACGAATCAACCTTCCTTCAATGTCTCTAACATCTCCTCCTAAATGAGATTTACCCAAAAATGCGGTACGGTAACCTTCACTTTGTAGCACCTCTGCAATAGTTATTTTTCTACCTGCTTTGGTATGACGATGCGGGTCATTAAATACCGATGGAGAACTAATATTCCAGGCTCCGCCAGCCTGACTTGATCGGTACGGATAACTGCCAGTTAGCATGCTAAAACGCGATGGTGCACATAAGGCAGCCGGTGCATGAGCATCTGTAAAACGAATTCCCTCAGCTGCCAGTTTATCCAGGTTTGGAGTAGCTATTTTTCCTCCATAACAACCCAAATCTCCATAACCTATATCATCCGCTAGAATAAAAATTACATTCGGTAAACTTTCCCTCTTTTGTGAGTAAATATGTTGGCCGGATATGCATAAATGCATTAGCATTAATATCACTACACCTCTCATAACACTTCCTTTCTTAATCATCTCTTTCTCAATTATATTCTACTCTACTCCACTTACCCTGTTAAATGGCACCTTAAACAATCCGGCATCCGACATTTGCGAATCCATTGCATTGAATTCTTCCAGTAATTCATTGTATTTATCCGGATAAACCTCTTTCATATCATGCCTTTCGTAAGGATCATTTTTTAAATTAAACAGTTTTGGTTTTATTTCCTTCTTATCCAATACTTTATCTTTAGTCATATGAAAAACTTTTTCCTGGTCATTCCAGGTAAGTTTCCAATCTCCTTTTCTATAGGCATAATCATCCTGATAACGCCAATACATATAATCATGTGGAGATTGCTTATTTTCTCCTTTTAAATATGGCAAAAGATTAACACCATCATATCCTGTTTCCGGGGCCTGCAAACCAAGATATTCAGTAATTGTTGGAACAATATCAATTGAAATTACCGGTTCGATATAACTTTTCCCGGCAGGTACCTCTTCCGGCCACTTTACTAAAAATGGTACTCTGATACCACCTTCATAAGTATCGCCTTTATAACCTCTTAATCCATTTGTTTTGGACATTATATGATCACCTGTATTTATAGCTGTAGGTCCGGCAATAGTAGCAGGAGCACCATTATCTGAAAGAAAGAATATAGCCGTATTTTCGTCTATGCCATGCTTTTCCAGAGTTTTCATAATTTCCCCAACACCATCATCAATAGCCAAAGTCATACCTGCAAGTATGCGCCTATACTTGAAGTGGTGCTCCCGGTTAGCATCAACTCTTTCCAGGTAATTCTCACTTACTGACCAAGGATAATGAACTGCATTATATGCCAGATACAAGAAAAAGGGTTCATCGTGGTTTCTTTCGATAAAACCTACTGCTTCTTCATTAAACTTATCGGTTAAATAATCTCCTCGTTTATATTTTACAATTTCACTGTTTCTGTAAATAGGCCAGTTATCTTTTTTCGCATTGTAGGTTGTATCAGCCCAAAAGTAACCGTGGCCACCCACTAAAAATCCGTAGAAGAAATCGAAATTTCTCTTCCAGGGTTTAAATTCCTCTTTGGCGTGCCCAAAATGCCATTTACCAACTGCACCGGTTTTATAACCAGCTTCTTTAAGCATATCCTGTAACATGGGCTGATCGTTAGGAAAACCATTTTTAGCATTGGCTCCAAAATTTCCGTTGATACCAAATTTTGCAGGGTATCTTCCTGAAATTAATCCCGCTCTGGATGGTCCACAAACCGAGCAGTTAACGTAACCTTGAGTAAAATAAGTTCCTTCACTGGCCAGCTTATCAATATTGGGTGTCATCATATCCAATGCTCCATGATACCCAACATCTCCATACCCCATATCATCCACTAAAATGATAATGAAATTGGTTGATTTAACCTTTTTTTTGATCTTTTTCGCGCTTAAACTTGTACTCAGTACAAAAAACAATAACTGTATATAAAATAGTTTTTTCATCTGTTTAAATTTATTTTTCAATGTCAGATGGAACTCGCAAATAAATTCAATCATTCTCTTGTATGTAACTTGAATAATTGAATTTACATGTTCGTTTCATGCGTCTAAATTTGATTTTAATTGTCACATGCCTGCCCGACGCAGGCGGGGAACTCGCCAATTTTCATCATCCTCCTGTGTGAGAAGCATGCCGTCATAGCTCTTTTCATCTGGTTATTTATTAAAGTATTGTTGCTCCAATGGCAGTTTATCCATCCAATCCATTTGCATCATAATCGTTTTCACAACTTCGGGATATTCATCTACAACATTGTTGGTTTCAGATATATCTTTGGACAGATCATACAATTCCGGTTTCTCAGTATATAAAGCAGTTCCTCTATCGTTATAATTAGGCAAATCGGTTTTTTGGCGCTTGGGTAAGTTGTTCTCTTTGGCAAACGCTTTGGTCTTCTTTTTGTCTCTTAACCAAACCATTTTCCAGTTTTTATATCTCACAGCATGTCCCCAACCTGCTCTCCAATGTAATACCTGGTGAGGCGGCTCTTTTTTATCACCTTTTAAATAAGGGATTAAGTTTACCCCATCATATTGCCTGTCAGAAGGCAATTCAACCCCTGCGGCTGCGAGTGCTGTAGGAAATATATCGAGAGATGATACCATGTTGGTATACTTTTTCCCTTCGGGTAATACTGCCGGCCATGTAATAGAAAAGGGTACCCTGATACCTCCTTCATAGTACGTAGCTTTTCCTCCTCTAAAAGGAGTATTTGGATACCCCTTAACTCCACCGTTATCGTTTAAAAAAAATATTAATGTGTTATCCCTGATTCCTTTATCATCGAGTGTATGCATTATAACATCCATAGCTGAATCTACAGCCGCTACCATCCCATGATAAGGGTCACCTCCTTCAGGAATATAATAATCGGGTACCTTATGTGGTTTATGTACATTATAGGTTGAGAAATAAAGAAAGAAAGGGTTGTTGGCATTTGACCGAATAAATGCTTTTGCCTCATCCGTCATGCGCTCAGTGAAATACTCACCGTCGTTAATATCATCTACCAAGTTATCGTTACGAAGCAACTGTTTTTTATCGTAGTTGTAATTAAAATAGTCACAGCGCCCAATCCACCCAAAAAAATAATCATAACCTCTGTTATTAGGGTGGTATTTTTCATTTACACCAAGATGCCACTTCCCCATAGCTGCCGTTTTATAACCAGCCTTTTGCAATGGTTCGGCAAGAAATATCTCCCTGGCATCAACCCCATGATCTATGGTTCTTTGATGCTGATCATTGTCACTTAATGTTTCATACCCAAATCGAGCCTGATACCTACCAGTCATTAACCCAGCTCTTGATGGAGCACAAACTGCATGTGTTACATATCCATCTTCACAAAAAACACCTAAATTAATGAGTTTATCTATAGCAGGTGTTTTTACTTTAGTAGCTCCTGTATAACCAAGCGTAGCATAACTCATATCATCCACCAGAAAAACAATAATATTAGGTTGATCTTTGCTCTTTTTTCCCTTTAAAGGTTTCGGATACAAATTGCCGATAGATGTAATCAGTACAATTAATAAAATGATGCTATTTTTCATTCTTTAAAGTTTTTTCCATACCCCCCATTCCAATCAAAAGCTTAGCTTAAAACTTATGTATTTTAATAGCGTGCGTATGCTTTGTTAAAAGAATCTATTCTTTTTTAATAGTAAACTCAGTTCGATTATATTTTATGTCGAACTGAGGTTATTAGTTTTATTTGCATTTTTGTGGCTCTGAAATTTCAGACACTCCATTTTCGTTAAATACTTCTATGGCAAAATAGTAATCTTGTTGAATATTTAATGCTCTAATTTCTTTTTCACAAGGTTGATCTGCCCATACCTGATAGCAGGAATAAAGCTTATCGGGAGCTATTCCCCACAAAATATTATACCCAACTGCTCCTTCAACTTTCTCCCATTTAACCGTTGCATTTCTTTCATCCTCATGTCTTTTAAGTTCTGTAATGTTTGAACCTATTGGTACTTTACCTTGACCATAGCCAAAAATTCTAATATCAGAAACAGCTAAATTATCAGTGGCCACATGTATATTCTCAAATTTTATATACCGGGCTTTTATTGGATTATCGAGCTCTATATAAGGGTTAGATCGATTGATCTTCTCATGAGAATTATCTCCAATTTTGATCCATGTTCTCCCATCCTCAGATGCATACATTTTATAATGGGTATAGGTTTGATTTGCATGTTTCTGAAAATCACCTCTGGTTGGATAAGGTGCAAACAATTTTAAGTCGTGCTGTAGATAATCGGCATAGTTAATCTGAAATGCCTTAATATCATATTCATTCTCCAAGTCTATAATGGCTGTTTCTCCTTTTTTATTTTCATTGGCAACCCAAAACGAACGTGGGTTTTCATCAGTAAGGTAACTCCCTTTTAAATCTTCACTCCTACTGGAGGAAGTTGTCACTGGTTTATTATAGGATAAAAGCATCCAGCCAGTAAATAAATCTGTCGTTTTATCCCACTTTGCACTAGCTTCATAATGAGGAAAATCAGCAAAACGGCTATTCGCATATAATAAACCATCATCATCGAAGGTAGCAGGTAGCATAATCATACGTCTTTCAAAAACCCAATTAACACCTATCCATGTTGTTCCTGTATTCCAATAATTTCCATATTTATCCTGAAAAAGGTTTCCATGTCCTGCCCCATTCAGAAAGCCTCCGGGCTTATAGGCTATTGGGTTATTTGAAGCATACTCCCATGGCCCTAAAGCACTTTTGCTTGTGTATACACCATTGCCATACACATTTTGACTAGTACCAGGACCTGCATACGTTAGGTAATAGGTATCTTTATATTTATCCACTTCAGGCCCTTCGATATAAGGATGCATTTTTGAAGTATGGTCTTTCCCAAAACGTTCCCACCCATGCTGATCGGGATACAAGTAAATCATAGATTTAATACGGGGATCTAAATCCAAATGGGATTGTTTTTCGGTATTGCTCTTTAGTTTGGTACCATAGAGAGGAAACAAATTTGAAGATCCCCAATAAATATACCACTGATCTTCTTCTTTTTCGTGATATAAACCCGGATCCCATATATTACCATCAGCATGTGTTGGAAAGGTTAAAGACTCCTCATAAACGGCCCACTCTCCACTGGCAGGATCTGTACTATAAAAAACCGTTGATTTACCCGCTCTACTGGAAGGCAAAAGAAAAAGAGTATCTTTCGCTGAGATAGCTGCTGGTGCAATCATATCTTTATAATACAATTCTCCTCCATTCCATTGTTCTGTATGGGTAGAGGTAGTTTTGGTTTTAAAATAACTTACTGGCCAGGATCCTTTGGGGTGTATTCGCTCCCAATTTACTAAATCTGTAGATCGCCAATAACCACGAGCCGATGTTGAAAATAGATAATAGGCTTCGTGTTTACCATTCACCTGATGATTGATAAAAACAGGATCGGCACTCCCTCTTGCTATAATAGTAGGATGATCTTTAAAATTAGATCTATTTTTAGGTATTAACTCTCCATACTGATAATCTACATCAACAGGATTACACCATGTTGATTGACCATTTACGAACAAAATGTTTGCGCCCCCAATTAGGATTAGGCAAAAAACTTTACATATATTTTTAGCAGATATCATTTGTATAAAAATTAGATAGGAGCACCTGTTTTTAAAATCGTTTCATCTCTGGTTACTGCAAGTAATGAGTTGCTTAAGATTGTACCTTTTACAGAAGTAACCTGAACTTTGTAATTGCCTTTGGTTTTAAACGGAATTAAACCAACTGCTTGTAATTGTGGAGTATTACAGGCCTTTAAAACACTCGAAAATTCCTTTATGACCTGATTGCCTTTTATGATTTTAATGCCAACTTCAGCATCTTCAACACATTGACAATTTAGAACCAATTCATAATTACGCTGTGGGTAAATAACATCAAAACTACTTGTCAACAATTGCTTTTTTGTATCTTTTTCCCAGTTAAGTTTAATTGTCGATGGCAACCAGTAATGCCCCTGGGGATGCCAATCTAAACCATCACCAGTAATCTTAACACAGTAAGCGTGATCACTCTCTACATCTTTGGGTTGAATGTTTTCAAAATCCAACAGTAAGCAATCATTTGCATCTTTACCAACCAGTAATTCACCATAGCCTAGTAATTCAGCTTTATAATTGTTTGTATTACCAGCCAATACAGATTTAAGTACGACATCGTCACCTGTAGGCCAATCTAAAAGGAATGCGTATAATGTTTTTCCATCTTTTGACCTTGTATATCTAATATCCTTCGATGAATACCCTTTGGCTTTGCCTGATGCAGAATTGGCTGCACCATGATGTCCCAAGGTGTTTTTTGTTTCTCCTTCACCAAAGGTGAACCATGGACGTGTATTATAAATTGCTTCTCCATTTACTTTTAACCATTTGCCATACTCCTTTAGAATATGGGCATATGCTTCAGGAATAACTCCTTCGTGATCAGGTCCTATATTTAGGAGTAGACATCCATTTTTAGAAACAATATCAACAAAACGATCAATCATGGTATTGGCTGTTTGAAGCTTCGTGTTGGGATAATAAAACCAAGAACCAGGAGAGTCATCTGTTAACCATGGATATTCTGTTAAGAAAGCCATACGCCCTCTTTCTAAATCTAATGTTGAATAAAATAATTGCTGTCCTTCTCTTTGCTTTTGTGCTACTGTTCTATGCTGTCCTAATGGTAATCCTTCATTGTAGTAATCAGCATACATTTTATTCTTGATATCTTCATCGTGCCACCCCATACCAAAGTCGTAATAAATTAAATCGGGCTGGTATTTTTTGGTAAACTCCTGTACCTTAGCCAAGAAGGATTCCTGAAAATCACGTGGTATAGCTTTCCACTCTTTTGTATCTCTTGTTTTTTTAGGCATACCTTGTCTTTCAGGACCATAAAGCAATGGAGCCTCTGCCCCATCATACAGATAAGCATTTTCAAAGAAACGATAAGTGAATCCGTGGTGAAATGATCCCATAAACTTCATGCCTTGTGCTCTAATTGCTTTTTCAAGTTCTGCAGTTATATCTCTTTGCGGACCAATATTATGTGCATTCCAAGGTGAGATATCACTTTTCCACATTAAAAAATTATCGTGATGTACTGCTACTGGCCCTGCAAATTTTGCTCCTGCATCGGCAAACTGTTTCGCCCATTCTTCAGCATTAAATTTCTCTGCTGTAAATTTTTTTATAATATCCTTATATCCAAACTGGTGTTGATTTCCGAAGTGTTTTTGATGGTATTTAAATGCAGGATGAACTGAGTCGTACATTAAACGTCCGTACCAGCCAAATATTCTTTCGTTGTATTGATTTGCGTAAGTTGACGGTCCCCAATGCGTATATATTCCGAACTTTGCATCGCAAAACCATTCCGGGTAAGTATAATTACTGGTTAAAGACTCATGATTGGGCTTGAAAACAGAAGCTGATTTATGGCACCCTATCAATGTAAGTATGAAAAGAATTACAAATATATTTCTTTGTGTTTTCATGAATTCAATGTTATAATATTGATGGTAAATTGGTAATGGAATTATTATGTTTTCATACTGACCTAAAAAGTCCCCACTGATATTGGTGGATAATATCCTATAAATTTTTATCCGGTAACTAATCACCTATATGATAAGCGATTTTAAAACTGAGGCACTGAGATTAAATTAATCTCAGTTGCCTCCAGTTTTATTACTTCATATGTCTTAATCTTTTTAAAGACTTTTCTAAATAAGCTTGTGTAAGCTCATCTGAATCTTTGTATTGTATCCTTAACTTCTCTAATCTTTCGTGTAAATCTTTTTGCACCTCTGTATACGCTTCATCGCCATATATATTATTTAACTCCTGCGGATCATTTTGCGTATCATACATTTCCCACTCATCTACATCATGATAGAAATGCATTAGTTTATAATTCCGTGTAGTAATTCCATAATGGCGTTTAACCATATGCCAGCTTGGATATTCGTAATAATGATAATAGTGTTCCTGGCGCCAATCTTCTGGTGTTTCACTTTTTAATACTGGCACAATACTACGTCCTTGCATTTCTGCAGGAGCAGGAGCTTGAGCTATATCCAAAAAGGTTTGAGCAAAATCAAGATTGGACACCAAATCAGCATTAACACTTCCAGGTTTTGTTACTCCGGGCCATTTGACTAACAAAGGAGTACGCAAGGATTCCTCATACATAAAGCGCTTATCGAACCACCCATGTTCTCCCAAATAAAACCCTTGATCAGAAGAATAAATAACGATGGTATTTTCCTCAAGCCCTTCTGCTTTTAAATAATTTAAAACCTCTCCTACACTTTTATCAACACTGGCAATACACGCTAAATAATCCTGCATATAACGCTGATACTTAAAACTAACTAACTCCTTGCCTTCAAGCTTATCTTCACGAAACTTCTTAATAATAGGATCATATACCACATCCCAAGCCTTTTCTTGCTCCTCATTCAACCTTGCTGTTGTACCTAATTTTTCATTTTCGAATAGCTTTAGGTCACGGTCTAGACGCATAGTGATTTCAATGGACATATCTTGCTCTTTGGCAGCTCTTCCTCTATTCTCATAATTATCGAATAATGTTTCCGGTTCAGGAAAAGTTACATCTTTATACAAAGTTAACTCTTTAGGCCCCGGCTCCCATTCTCTATGTGGGGCTTTGTGCTGCATCATAAGCATAAATGGTTTATCCTCAGTCTTAGCCTCTTTAATATACTTAAGTGCTTTTTCTGTAATTATCTCGGTTACATAACCTGTTTCAGTATGCACTCCTTCCGGTGTTCTGAATTCAGGATTATAATAAAAACCTTGTCCCGGAAGCACTTCCCAATAATCAAAACCTGTAGGCTCAGAACCCAGGTGCCATTTTCCCACTATACCAGTTTTATATCCTGCTTTTTGTAATTCTTTTGGAAAAGTAACCTGACTACCATCAAATTTTGTACCTCCTTCATTAGAAACAAACCCATTTAAATGACCATACATTCCTGATAAAATGGTCGCACGTGACGGACCACAAATTGAGTTTGTAACCAAACATCTATCAAATCTCATCCCCTGATCTGCTATTTTATCGATATTTGGGGTAGGTGCATAATCTTTTAACATACCACCGTATGCACTTATAGCCTGATAGGCATGATCATCGCTAAAGATAAATACGATATTGGGCTTTTTACTATTAGATTGTTTTTCTGCAGGTTGCTGACAAGACATCAACAGTGTAAGCAAACCTGCAAATAAAGCTGTTACTGATTTTCTTTGAATCATAAATTATATTATTAATTGGTTTATTTTCTATTAATCGGGGCTCCCCACCATTTCGAATCAGGCAGTTTACTATCCCACATATCAAAACATACTTGTAATTCGCGCGCCAGCTCAGGAAACTCAGTTACTAAATTCACCTCCTCAAAAGGATCCTCTTCTAAATTGTACAGCTCGGCTGAACCTTTTGTAGTAGCACCTCTATCGTTCCAACACAATTTCCAGTTTCCTTTTCTAATGGCATAATCATCATCTCGTCGCCAGTAAAGCACATCGTGTGGAACATCATCTATGTTACTTTGTACATATGGAAGCAGGTTCACACCATCAACCTGGTATTTAAGTTGAATATTTAGATAAGATGTTATCGTTGGAAGAATATCAAGATTACTTACCGGATGCGGATATTTTTGACCTGATAGTAAAACACCGGGCCAGTTAATAACAAAAGGGACACGAATACCTCCCTCGTAGGTATCCCCCTTCCATCCTCTTAACCCTCCTGTAGAAGACATAAAATCACCTTCAGCTCCACCTTTTGCCTGGCCACTTGGCGATCCGTTATCACTAATAAATATGATGACAGTATTATCGCTAATACCCTTATCTTTTAATGTTTCAACTATACGCCCCACACCATCATCAAGGGCTAACACCATACCGGCAAACTTTCTTCTGTTTTCTAACTTTATATGACTTAACCTTTCTAAATACTCATCCGGCACTTCCCATGGGTGATGCACAGCATTATAGGCTACATATAAAAAGAAAGGTTCATCGTGACTTTGTTGAATAAACTCTGTTGCCTTTTCCGTAAAAACATCTGTTAGATACCCTTCAAACGGCACCATTTTGTTATTCTCAAAAACAGGCCAATGTCCTTTTTTTGAACCGAATACCAGATCTGACTTATAATATGAGTGAGAACCATTGAGAAAACCATAAAAATAATCGAAGCCTTTGGCATTGGGCCTTTTGGTTTCTGCAATACCCAGATGCCACTTACCTACCATTCCGGTATGATAACCATGATCCTTTAAAATCTCAGGTAAAATTATTTGCCTATCTGGTATACCCGATCCTTGTGAAATGGCAGAATTAGGCCAGCCAGATGCACTGCAGTTTTCGCCTAAACCAAACTTTTGTTGATAAATCCCTGTTAATAAGCCTGCCCTGGAAGGTGCACATACAGATGCAGAAACATATCCCTGATTAAAAATTACGCCTCTATTGGCAAGTGCATCAATGTTCGGTGTTAAAACATCATTAGCTCCGTTGTAGCCAACATCACCAAATCCCATATCATCCACATAGATAAGAACAATATTAGGTTTACTACCAGAACTATCTGCTTTTTGGCAAAAGCCATTTATGCTTATCAATAAGCATAAAACAATAACTAAATTTCTATACTTTCTTTTATAAGAATTGACGTGTGTAATCATACCGGACTTTTGATATCAATGATTTTATAGTTTCTTAACCTCGAAACTATAACAAAAGCCTATGGATATATATTATTTGACTACAACAACACTTTCAACTCCTTAAATATCCCTGAAAAACCATCTCTATGTTAACCATACAAGTGGACTATAAACCACATATAATTCCTGTAACACTGACAGTTATACCCTTTTGTTTATTAAAAGGATATCATAAACTCAGTTAGGTTATCATTGGGATCGAGCTGCAATTTTTTTCGTATTTTATAACGATGTACTTCCACGCTACGGGGTGAAACATTCATTAACGGAGCTATTTCTTTGGTAGATAAATTCATTTTAAGATAAGCACATAATCTTAAATCCTTAGGTGTTAATTCGTCAAAAGACTGTTTAAGCCGCTTAAAGAAATCTTCATGCGCTAAATCAAAATGAGAGCGAAACACCTTCCAATCATCCTCATCCTCAATACTATGATCAATTTTTTTAATAATACGATTCATGTATTTTTCAGGATAACTATACTTTAAATGTTCCTGTTGCTTAAGAATTTCCTGTTTCACTTCATTTAAAACATCTTTTCTTTTTATGGTGGCAATGGTTCTATTGGCTAATTCAGTACTTTGGTGCTGAATCTCCTTCTGTAACATCTCATTTTTCAACTTAATAAGATTCTCCTGGTTACGACGCTGCTGCTCCTCGTGTTTAATTTGCCACTCCTTATTTTTCTCTACAATAAGGATTTCCTTTTGATGTTTGATATATCTAAATATTCCCAATACCAGCAACACAGAAGCTGCTATTGAAACAAGTATACTTAAAACTATAAACCATATTTGGGCAAAAAAAGGCTTAGCAACAATAAAAATCTGTTCAACAGGCACCAGCTTATTGCCATATTCATCTTCACCTCTCACCCTAAACTTATAAGTACCCCAAGGTAAACGATCGTAACTTTTTCTATTTATTCTATTTCCAACCTTCCACTTCTTATCAAAACCTTCAAGCATATATTCATATTTCACACCACCTATAACAGAAGCCATAGACATATACTCAAAAACAATCCGGTTATTTCTATATGGAATACTAAATGTTTTTTGTGACTGTAAACTTTTTATACTACCAGGTGGCATACGATAAAGTATATTTTTAAAATAGATGGAATCTGCTGACGCTTGTGTTCTATGATATGTATTCTCATTAAAGAAGGCAAAACCATTGTCCAGACCAAATACCGTAATACTATCATTTATGGGTACAATTAAAGGATATTTCTCGTCGAGAGAACTATATGGATCATTAAACGAATACTCGAAAAGCTTATTAATCTTGTCTTCATTTACCTCGAACATAGCAGCTTTGGGAGGCAAGGTAAACCAATATTTATTGAAATCTGTTTTTACAATATTGTTTGAAATAGCATACTCACCTAACTGACTATTGACATCATCGTAGCTAACTATAGTATCTCTTAATTCATCGTAAGTAAATAAACCTTCCTGCGTTGAAAACACAATACGATCTTCAAACTTACAAACCCTGTTTCCAAAATCCTGAGGCAGTCCTTTATCCCGGCCATAGTTTGTTTTTTGCAAAGGTTTATTTTCATCAACTACTTTTACTTTAAATACCTCTTTACGACGAACATGAGAAACCCAAATATCATTTTCCAGGCCAACTTCTAAATCCCGAGAAGGTTCAAAAAAGCCTTTTAGTACATATTGTAGCTCATATGATTTTTGTGAATTCTCTCCAAACAAAGCCAATGAGGTATAAGTATTTTGCAGCAAATACTCTCTTTTATTAATAACAAAAGGCACAAAACTTTGACCTCCTCCTAACTTTGAGATCTTTGAAATATTTTTACCGGAAATTTCATAAGAACCAGAATTATGACCACATAGCAAGCGCTCATCTTTACTTTTTAAAGACCAAATATGACCTTTTAGCTGGTCAATCGTTTTAAAGTCATCTAAATGTATATGATCTCCTTCAAACAATGGATTATCATGATAATAAAGACCACGATTTGTTCCCAGGTAAAATCTATTGTCATGAAATTGTGCCGCATGAACGACCCCTAAATTTGATGTTCGGCTGGTAACATAATGAATTGGAAAATCAAACTCAACAATGGCCAATCCCATGTTCAGTGCTACCCATAACCTGCCTTTACTATCGCATCTGACATCAAAAATGGTATTACTCTCAAGACCACTATCTATATTCAGGTGATGTTTAATTTCTCCTTTTTTATTAACAACAAACACTCCATTATCAAGAGTAGCGATATAGTAGTTTTGCCCGTCAAAGTAACCGGCATTTATTTCATAATTTTTAATAATCTCCTGGGCTGAACAGTTCCATTCATAAAAACCCTTTTTCTGATCCCAAATATAAAGTCCTTTAGTACCTGATCCTATAAGATAAGCATCCTCTCCATACGGAAGAAACATCCTTACATATGAATTATAAAGAATCTCACTTCCTTCAACATCGGACAACTTCCCGTCTTTATACTGTATTAGATTCCCCTTAGTTCTCTGGGCCACCAGCTTATCTTTTACCCTAAGTAAAAAAATAATACCACCTCTTATATTTAACTGTGAAACTTCCTTACCATTGAATACAAATAAGGTATTAAAGGACTGAAAAATCACCCCCCCTTGCAGACTTGGAATTATTTTCCAAATCATATCATTATGAATATCTTTTCGTAAAATTGAATCTGACAAAGAATGGTATGTCAGAACACCTTTCTCTGATTTTTCCCAATAACCAAATTGCTCAAAGGATCCAGTATAAATTCTGTCTCCATCGACCATTACAGACCGAACACTAAGGTTTCCGGGAACTTTATATAGTTCCCATTTTAAACCATCATATGTTAACAGTCCTGCTTCGTTACCGCAGTATATCATTCCCTTATGATCAACGTCAATGGCCCAATTCTTACTAAAACCACCATATTTATCTTTTAATATACTGGTTATATTTACCTTAGACTCAGCTACCAAACAAAAGGAAACAGCAATTATAAGAAGAACATACTTAACATTTCTGAATTTAAATAACAGGTGCATAAAGGAATGTTTACTAACGACTATATTTTTTATAAACGCTTAAACTACAAAAGAGTTCTTACATTACATAATAACCAACGCAACTTTTCATCTTGCAACTCTTAAAATTTGAGGTTAGTATGCAATCATAAAATCCGACAAATTACTATTTGAAGAAAGATTTAGTTTTTTCCTTAAACGATATCGATGAACTTCAACACTTCGTTCTGAAATATTAAGTAAAGGAGATATTTCTTTACTCGACAGGTTCATCTTTAAATAAGCGCATAAACGCAAGTCTCTTGGTGTTAATTGAGGAAACTCTTCTTTTAGTTTGCTAAAGAAATTACCATTTGCCTCATCAAAATGTTTTTCAAAAACAACCCAGTCATCTTCAACATGAATATTGGTATCTATTAAATCAACAAGTTTTTTATAGTACTTATCCGGATACCTGACACCTAATATTTCTTTTTGCTCCGTTAACTCACTCTTTAAAAAGGTAAGCACCTCTTTATTTCTAATGCTATTAAGAGCTCCCGTAGCAATCTGGTTATTTTGTGCATTTACTTTTTCCTCCAGCATCTCTTTCTGGTGAAGTAAATCCTCAACTCCAATTTTTTTCGGCTCAATTAAATTATTTCCTTCTGCTTTATGATCCTTTATGTATTTATTAAGATTACGTTTAAAACGATAATACGAGGTAAAAATCACCAACACTAAAACAACCCCAAATATTAATAAAAATCTCAGCTTAAGATAAAACGGTTTTTCTACTTCTATAAAAAAAGTTAGCGGTTCAACGTCGTTTCTCTGCATATCCACCACTTCAATGCTTACTTTTGAGCGACCTGGTTTTAACCTATTCAACAGGGCGTCCGGGTTTGTTGTATAATGTACTTCCTTTTCTTCATCATTCTCAATAGTATATTTTAAATGAAGTATTTTACCTGGTGCTGCAAGCGTAGCAATATTTAATTTAACCTCACTATGTTTATATGGAAGTTCCAATATTGTGGAATTCTTTATTCGAAGTGTATGCTCATCTTTCTTACCTCTTAAACTATAACTACCTCTTACATTTAACGCAAATGAAGCGCTACTTTGTTTTTGGTTAAACAATTTAAGATTATCATCACTAATAAACGCAATACCATTCTCTAAACATATAAAGCTTCCGATGGATTCTATTGACACAATATTTTCGAAACGCTCTACCAAACCAACATGAGGTTCATCGAATGAATACTGAAATATTTTACCCGCGTTTTCTGTTGAAAAATCATATAATGCAATACTTGCCCCCTTTATAAACCAATAAAAGTTCTCACTTTGCTTTTTAATCTTAGAAGCACTTTTATATTCTCCAAGTTGCTTATTTATCTCATCATAATAAACGATAGAATCCTTTAGCTGGTCGTAAGTATACAAACCATTAGAACTAGTAATAACTATACGATTATTGAATTCAGCAATCTGACTGCTCATATCCAATGGAAGTCCTTGCTCCTGTCTATACACATTGTAACTGTATGCATCCCTTAAATTTTCTTGTAAGCGAAGACTATAAAGTTCATTTTTACGAATGTGTTGTGCCCAAATTTGATTCTTATGATCAACCGCTATATCAAATGTAGGTTCATAAAACCCACTTATAACAGAGTTAAATACCCACTCCCTATTTTCATCTTTTTTAAATACAACCAACTCAGTATACGTATTTTGTACCACATACGAGTTATTTTTAATTTTAAATAATTGATAACTTTTTCCTCCCGTTATTCGGGATATTCTTTTTACACCTTTTTCTGATATAAGAAAGGTTCCTTTATTATGTCCGCATAATAACTGGTTATCAATAACCTTTATTGACCATGCTAAACCAATTAATTCCGGAATTGAATGAAAATCCCGGAATGACGTTAAGGTGCTTCCTTTGGGGAAATTTGTATAAAAAACCCCTTTGTTGGTGGCCAGATAGAGCTTATCATTAAAAAACGCTACATCATGTACAGCTCCTATATTACGCGAATGATCTATGATTAAATTTAACGGATTATTTAACTCTGCATACCCAACACCAACACTCATTGTAAACCATAAACGCTGGTGATCATCAAATTGCATAAATAAAATGGTATTATCCTGTAAGTGATTCTTACTGTTGATTTGATACAAAATTTTACCCTTTGTATTTACCACATAAATACCTGAGTTAACTGTTCCGATATAATAGTAACCATTTTGGCTAAGCGCACAATTAATTCCCTCTGAAGCTATCACATCATTGGCCTCGCATTGCCATGGTTTTAACTCACTATTTTCCCAAATAAAGAAACCTTTATTATTTGTTGCAATTATTGATGCCTGCTTGCTAAGCGGCAACACAGCTTTAACAAACGAGCCTCGTAAATATTCAGAATGAAGAATATTACTTAACCCAA
Source organism: Labilibacter sediminis (assembly GCF_005877885.1). GTDB lineage: Bacteria > Bacteroidota > Bacteroidia > Bacteroidales > Marinilabiliaceae > Saccharicrinis > Saccharicrinis sediminis. The sequence continues at coordinate 307,472 of NZ_VCHY01000006.1, read as the reverse complement.
ATTCAGTTAACTCTACTAAATTTCCTCTTCGTGTTCCTCCAATGAGACGATCATTAAATTCTACCATTAATGAAGGTGGCGCATCCATATCTACACTTGCCACCTGATGCCCGTTATACTTAAGAATCAGTGAAAATCCCTGAAAAATAATTTGCTTTTTCTCATCCTCAAATATTCGCCATATATCCTGATTATGAAAGGTAAGACCAACCATTTTAGGTTTTAAAGAAGTATACTTTAACTCCCCACTTTTATCTCTCTTCCAATATCCTATTTCAGCAGCAGAGCCTGTATAAATTATTCCTTTTGAAGATACGCAAATGGAACGAACGCGTGAATGGTTGGGAAGTTCATATAACTTCCAATTAACACCATCAAAACTCAGCAAACCTTTTTCGTTGCCAATATATACATAACCATCTTTACCATGAGCCACCCCCCAGTTACGGTTACTTGCATGGTATTGATGTTTATAGAAGGTAGTTACTTGAGGTATTTTAAAATTATTTGCCCACATACAGGTATTCACACCCATAAACAGAACTAATAAAAATAAAGCACTTTTATTTCGCATTCTTTTATTTCTTTTCAATGGTAGATTTAACTATAAAGCTAAATAAAATCTGGCTAAATAAAATATGAGCTTTAAAGCTTTAATTAAACTTAAGTTTACGACTTAAGTTCAAGACAAAATAAACATACTTAATCACAAGTATATTAAACCTTATGAATCAAAAAACTTGTGATATTAGTATGTTTATTTAATAAGTAGCTTCGTCATGATAATTCACACAATCATTTAATATTATCACAAAAATGAACATCATCAATATAAATTGATGACATTTTTTCTCCTTTTTTAGTTTTAAACAATATACTTAAATTATTTACAGGTCCTTTAAATTCACGAAAATCAAAGACTACGTTTTGCCAGGCATTTTCTTCAATGTTTTTATTCATACTTTTTACCTTCAAAACATTTTTACCTTTTAATACTGCATAAATATCACATTGCTCAGTTAAATGTATTTTAGCACACATATACCGATAACGCTTTTGAAACTGCATAACCCTAGCTGAAGTGCCAAATTCATTTATGTTTTTTTTCGATCCGGGAATAATTTCTAACACATTTTCGCTTTCATTGCCTACTTTAACAAAAGGATTTTTTGAATAGACAACTGAAACACCGGATCCTTTAGCAACAAAATGCTCTGTACTAATTCCCTCAAAATCTTCATTTGGATGACGAACAATCTTCCCCACTTTTGGATTCCATCCCCATTTTGGACTGCCTGCTTTTTTCGACCACACGTCATACTTAGCCTTTAATTCCTCTACCACTTGGGGATATTCTGCAGAACACTCATTCGTTTCTGATTTATCCATAATTATATGATACAACTCCGGATCTGCATTTTTATCATTGTACACCAACTTCCATTCTCTATTTCGAACTGCCCACTTGTTATTTATGCGCCAGTACATATAGTTATGCGGAGTTGATTCGATTTTATTATTAAGATAAGGCTCCAGGTTAACACCATTCAAACCTTCATTAATTTGACCATCAACAGCGCTTAAAATTGTTGGTAAAATATCTAAAGTAGATACCGGGTGCTCATATGTAATTCCCTTAGGAAATGCCTGAGGCCAGGAAACACAAAACGGTAATCGAATACCTCCTTCGTACAAGGTTCCTTTTTCACCCTTATAGGGATTGTTATATGAATAATTTCCTTTGATTTTACCTCCGTTATCGCTCACAAAAAACACCAAGGTATTTTCGCGCAAGTCATTATCATCAAGTGCTGTTATAATTTTACCCACATTTACATCCATGGCATATTGCATGGCACAAAGTATTGCTCTTTTACCTTCAGGCATATGCGCAAATTCCTTTGTATAATTTTCCGGCGGAGTTTGAAGAGGGCCATGTACCGCATTAAACGCTACATATATAAAAAAAGGCTTGTCCTTATTTGTATTGATATATTCAGCTGCTTCCCTTCCAAATGCATCTGTTAAATACTCATCTTCTTTTTCAACAGGTTTTGTATTTTTAAAAAGCGTTCTTTCAACATTATTTTCCGGATAATAATTAGCTGCCCCACCTAAAAAACCAAAAAAATAGTCGAATCCGCGATTGGTTGGAAAGTGCTCATCTGTTTCGTGTCCCACATGCCATTTACCAATACAGGCTGTTTGATAACCCAAAGGTTTTAAATACTCCGGAATGATAGAAACCGATGTAGGTATACCAGCGTGTATCCCTTTTCCTGCTCTAAAAGGACCAGGATTATCATCAAATCCGAAAGATTGTTGATACTGACCTGATAGTAACCCTGCTCGTGATGGGCCACAAACCGGAGCTGTTACATAACCTGCATCAAACCGAACGCCTGATTTTGCCAATTGATCGATATTTGGAGTAGGTATATCTTTTAACTGATCATGGTATCCAACGTCAGCATTTCCTAAATCATCGGCCAAAATAACGATAATATTAGGCTTTTGTTGAGCACTTGCCTGGATAGCTAAAACCCATATAAACAGGAATAAAAAAATAGAATTTTTCATAAGTTTCGAATTGCTTTACATGCATTATTTTAAAGGCAATTAAAATAAACTCAATAAGCACCTACTTAACTAATAATATAACGCTTATTGTTCAAAGACAAACTGATTGTCCTTAAAACAATCAATCTGCCTTTGATAGTTTACCCACCATATACAAGGTATTTTACCTATATACCTGAGTTCGATATAAAATTATTGGCTCAGACTGCTTATAAACATTTAGTTTCAAGAAATATTTGTGACGACATAGCGGGCTATGACTAACAAATATGACGCAGAAAATGGATGTTTATAAGTGGAATCTGTGCGCTTTTCATTAAATAATCCATTTACTGCTTTAAATTTTCTCACCATAGCTCGCTATGTCTCGAAAATTTACATTGTAAATTAATCATCTAATGAAATCTGAGCTCTTTAATTTTAATCGAACTCAGGTTATATATTTTCTTTGTATTGTTTTTGAAGTTCCGACAACTTCTTTTTCAGTTCTCGGGTAATGGTTTCATACCCAGGCTTACCATACAGGTTGTTAACTTCTGATGGATCCGACTCTAAATCATACAATTCCCATTTCTCCATTTGATGATAGAAATACATTAGTTTATAACGTTCTGTGCGCACACCGTAGTGACGACGAACAGCATGAAAACCAGGAAACTCATAAAAGTGATAGTACAAAGCATCGCGCCATTGATCAACTTCCTCCTGTTGCAAAAGAGGTTTTAAAGATACACCTTGCATATCTTTAGGAATTTCAATTCCACAATAATCAAGAATAGTTTCAGCAAAATCTAAATTCTGAACCATTTTATCAATGACAATACCCGGCTCAACTGTTTTAGGGTATTGTATTAAAAGCGGAGTTCTAAACGACTCTTCATACATAAATCTCTTATCAAAGAATCCATGCTCTCCTAAATAAAATCCCTGGTCGGATGTATAAATCACAATCGTATTTTCTGCCAATCCACTTTCTTCCAGATAATCTAATATTCTACCTACATTTTCATCTACTGAAGCAATAGTAGCCATATAATCCTGTAAATAACGCTGATACTTCCATAAGGCGAGTTCCTTTTCATTCAAGTCCATTTTATGGAAAGCTTCATTTATTGGTCGATAGGCGTTCCAAAAACGCTCTTTTTGTTCTTCTGTCGCCCTGTTAAATAAGTGAGGCCAGGGATCATACCTAAAACTATCTACTCCTGCCGAAACAGTCATTTTTAAATCATGTCCCTCATACATATCTCTATAGATATTCATCTTTTGCCTTTTGGCAGCAACTCTGCCTTTATAATCATCAAAATAAGTATCCGGTACCGGGAATGAAACGGAATCGTACATATTATAATGACGCTCAGCAGGCCACCAGTTACGATGTGGAGCCTTATTTTGCACCATCAACATAAACGGCTTATCTGTATCTCTTTGTTTCTGCAACCAGTTCAAAGATTTATCTGTAATTAAATCCGTTGCATACCCCATATTCATCACAGTATCTTTTCCGGTAATAAAGTCCGGGTTATAATACTCACCCTGATCATTTAACACACTCCAGTAATCAAATCCCTGGGTTGGCACTCCTTTTAAATGCCATTTTCCAACCAACGCTGTTTCGTAACCTGCCTTTTGTAAATACTTAGGAAAAGTTGGTTGATTTTGATCAAACTTGTCGCGGTTACGGGTAAAGCCATTTATATGACTAAACTTACCTGTTAATATAGTTGCTCTACTTGGACCGCATAACGAATTAGTACAAAAAGCTTTAGTAAATAAAGCACCATTGGTAGCAATACGATCGATATTTGGCGTTGGTGCCAACTTAGACAATTCATGACCATAGGCACCAATGGCTTGTATGGCATGATCATCTGAAGTAATCAGTATTATATTGGGCTGTTTCTTCTCAGCAACAGCTTCACATGAGGTCAGGTTTATTGCCGAAACAAATAAAGCGACCGTAAATAATATTTTAGCTATTTTTTGCATGGGTAGTGTGTTTAAAGTTTTACTCCTGTTAATGAAAATTCAACACTGTTAGAAGCATCTGAATCACTTCCTATATAAATGGTGAATTGACCATCTTCAGCACCAAAAGTCATATCTTTTCGATAAAACTTCAGATCTTCTTCATTAATAGTAAAGTTTACTTTTTGTGTATCTCCTTTATTAATTTTTACTTTTTTAAATCCTTTTAATTCTTTAACCGGACGAGTTACGGAAGCTACCTGATCCCAGATATAAAGTTGCACCACTTCTTCGCCATCATAATTACCTGAGTTGGTTACAGAAACACTAACCTCAATTGAATTTCCGCTGACTAACTCCGAATTACTAATAGTAATATCAGAATATTCAAACTGAGTATAACTTAATCCATAACCAAATGGAAAAAGTGGTGTATTCTGCACATCTAAATATCTTGACTTATAAGTATCTTTTGGTTTTGAAGGATCAAATGGTCGCCCTGTTCTTTTATAACTATAAAAGATTGGAATTTGACCTACGTTTCTTGGGAATGTCATTGTTAGTTTCCCTGAAGGATTTTCCTTACCATATAAAATATCAGCAACAGCCCTTCCTCCTTCTACACCTGGATACCATACATTTAACAAAGCATCAACTGATTCGCTTTCTTTTTGAATTGTCATAGCCCTACCTGTCATAAACACCAACACAACCGGCTTACCCAGAGCGGTAATTTCCTGAATTAATTCAGGTTGCACCCCTGGAAAATCCAGATTTGTACGACATGCAGCTTCTCCTGACATACTCCACTTTTCACCCATCACCATGATTACTTTATCTGCTTTTTTAGCCTGCTCTATAGCCTTTGCAAATCCTGCCTTATTATCTGTATTGATGTCGCAACCTTTAGAAAAGGTAACATTTTCGCTACCTCCGTTTTTAATGATAGCATCTAATATAGTAGCTTGAACACTTTGTGGCTTACCTGCTGCTTTCCACGAACCAAGTAAATCGCGTTTAGAATTAGCCAAAGGACCTATTACTGCAACCTTTTCATTTGCATTTATTGGAAGAGCTGAATTATCGTTCTTCAATAACACACATGACTTAGCCGCCATTTGATAGGCTGTTTCACGATTTTGCGCACTTAAAACCTCCTCTTTTTCCCTTTCTTCATCGCAATATCTATATGGATCATCCATAATCCCCAACTCAAATTTTAAAGCTAGCACGTTACGAACAGCATTATCCAACTCCTCCATTGCAACATCTCCATTTTCTATGGCTTTTTTAAGATGGTCCATATAAATGCCACCTTCCATATCCATATCCACACCGGCCTTCATAGCAAGTACACCTGCATCATACTCATCTTTTGCAACACCATGAGGTATCAACTCATTGATGGCAGTATAATCTGTCACTACCATTCCATCAAACCCCCATTCATCACGAAGAATATCTTTTAATAGAAATGAATTAGCTGTTGCCGGAACTCCATCTAAATCATTAAAAGAAGTCATGACCGTTCTGGCTCCTGCATCAATAGCAGCTTTATATGCAGGCAAATATGTTTCACGTAATACACGTTCCGACATATCAACACTATTGTAGTCACGTCCGGCTTGCGCTGCTCCGTATGCCGCCATATGTTTTACACAGGCCAAAACCGTTTCTTTGTCGGCCAGATCGTCACCCTGAAACCCTTTAACTCGTGCTTTTGCAATCTCTATTCCTAAATAAGGATCTTCACCGGCTCCTTCAGAAACGCGTCCCCAACGAGGATCACGACCAATATCAACCATAGGCGCAAAAGTCCAGTGAAGGCCACAAGCTGCAGCCTCACGTGCAGCCATACGAGCACTTTTTTCAATCAACTCTAAATCCCAGCTTGCTGACTCCCCTAATGAAATAGGAGCCAATGTTTGGTGCCCGTGAATAACATCATATCCAAAAAGTAAAGGAATTCCCAAACGCGTTTCCTCAACAGCCATTTTTTGAAGTTTCCGCGTATACTCCGCAGTATGTGCATTAAAAATATTTCCACACTGTCCTGACTTAATGGCATCCTCTTCTCCATCGCGCAATACCGGCCCTGTTACATCCCAACGACTGGTAAATAAAACTGTTTGACCAATTTTCTCCTCTAATGTCATTAATTGTAATAAACTATCTACCCTTTCGCTAATGCCTTTAGGGGCGACACTACTACCTTTTTTCTTTTTTGCTTCAGATGGCATTATAACAGCCAGCAACATTAATATGAATAAATAGCTTAACCTGTTCATTTTGTCTTATTTTAAATTCTTAATTATTTACATTTTCCCATTTCATTCCATGAAAACCCATCATAGTTCTCATCATCTTTACCTGATTAGCCTGCCATGGCAGGTATTATTGTTTCTTCGAGATATTTAAAAGGGTTACGAGTTCCGTAACTCGTAAATACGGTAATGGCATTGAGTTCCGGAATAATAAAAATAAACTGTCCAAAAGCCCCTCTGCACGACTTAACCTCATACCTTTTGCCTTTATAATTAACCTTATGCTGCCACCAGAAATACCCATATTGATGACGACCATTATCCACCACACTCGTATTAATCTGCTCAATCCATCCTGAAGACACTATCTCCTTATTAATCCACATCCCCTGATTTATATTAAGCATTCCCAACTTCAACATATCTCTTGATCGTAATGCCATACCTGCAGCTGTTTTAGTCAAACCACAACTACTACTATCAAACTTATAAGGGCTAATACCCATTGGTGAGAATAAATATTGCTCAACTATCTCTTCAACCGTTTTCCCGCTTACATTGTATATGATATGTGACACTATCTCCGGATCGACACCCTGATATTTATATTCTGTACCTGGTTTAACCATGGTACAATTCTCTAATATTTGAGGGATTCTTTTATCTATTTGAACATTATTGGGTGCTTTATATGTATCATTTACCCGAATGCCAGACTGCATTGAAAGCAAGTCTTTAATTTTTATATTGGCAACCTCAGCAGGAACTTTAGACAAATCAACCTCTGGCAGATAAGTAATGGCCGTTTCATTTACATTTTTAACATAACCGTGATCGAGCATAACTCCCATTGCCAAGGCTGTAACACTTTTGGTTATAGACATCTGAAAATGCATCTTATCCCTGGCTGCATCTGCAAAATATTCTTCAACAACCAATTTTCCATCTTTAAATAAAAGAAAGCTATCAACACATCCTTTTTTTACATTGGAACCGGTTGCGTTTTGAAACCATGCCAAATTATTTTGCTCAATATTGCGAATCAAAGAAAAGATGGCAGAAGCATCAACGTGAACATTTTTGATATTGCCCACTTTAATACCATCTTTTAAGTTTTCTGGTTGAGAATATTGATAATTCGTTCTTAAATTAAAATCTTTTTTATCTGCCGTTTTGGTTTTAGACCTGGCTGTTACAATGGCATTTTCTTCTGCCACACCATCACTTGAGCCAGATTGAGATACAACAAACTGAGTCGTTAAACAAAACGCCGTGCAAATCCAAAGTATTTTATTTCTAATCTTCATTTATTCTCAATTGCGTTTCTTATACATTTTCATTCATAAAAAGGAATCACTATTTCCTCTTTTTCTTTTTGGACTGTCCTTCAAAGAAATTATTGTATTTATTAAAGAATTCTGTTCCTAAAAATTGAGGTAAAGATGCCAGTCCAAAGAACATGCATGAATAATCAACACCTTCAACCTTATTAGGCTTCCAGTTTAAATCTGTATAACTATACTTCCATAAAATAGTATCTCCGGGAGCCAACGACACTTTTCCTATATTTCGAGGATCTTTGTACATGGCCAATATATCTTCTCTAACCCGCTTAGGATCGGCAGGAGAAAATCCGGCTAAAATATGTGGTGATACATTAACGTTAGGATTTTGGTCTTTTGAAGTTCCCATATTCACAGGCATACAAATTCTATCTACCTGGTATTTACTATTGGGAGCACCAACTCCAGCACCCGTTCCCCACTCATAAGGTTGCCAGCCTTTGGCTTTTAAATCAATATCTCCGGCATCACCTCTGTCAGACCACCACGCAGAATCAGCCTTCATGGCATTATTCATTTCGTAGATATATTCCTTATTTGAAGAAAAATGATGTACGAAATTATGGTTAAACATGAAGGTAAACATGGATGTAAACCTTGATTTTGAAGGTGATAATACAGATATATCACCATTTTTGCCTTTATATACAGCCTTGCGTAAACTCTGCGCTGAAGCAAAATGCTTGTCCCATAACTTTTGAGCATTCGACTTTGGATTATTGGCCTGATTCATGGCAAACCAGGCAACAATCATATATTCATTAAAAGGTACGGTCCATGTTCCTTTAGGTGTTCCATCGGCTTGCATTCCAAGAGCTATCTGTCCTTTATTTATATCACCAACAAAAACAGAATGATCTGTAGTTGAGAAGATTTCATCGGCCAAAGCAGCGATCTCCTTATTATCCGAAAAATATTTTTTGGCAAAGAGTGCCCCCCCTATCATTAAATCAGAATCTATAGGGCTCCAATTGGTCCCTCTGGCTTTACCTGTGTTAATGTCATAAAAATGAATAAAACACCCTTTGCCATTACGAGCCAAAGCAAAACCGGACTCTTTTCCCAGTATGGCTTTAAGTGTTTGCAAAACCTTTGCTTCTGCATCAGGTTCCCAATTCATGGCATGACCTACACATAGCGACATCAAGCCCATACCTATATTCGCTGATGATCCCCGGGTAGTTTCACCATCAAGCTTAACCATATCGTAATAAGCACCATTGGTATGCCTTAAGGCCTGATAAAACTTATAGGTGTCGTGAAATAGCTTTTCAAGAATTTCATCATCTGTTTTTTGCGATTGCAGCGATACTGACAATGATAACAGCAGCACCAAAAATATTTTAACTCTTTTCATGTGTTTATATCTTGCTTTTTAATATCAATGGAATACCGGGAAATTAAACCATCTGCCTGTGCTATGATTTAGATGACTTAAAATCCCTGGCGACTTCCTTATTTTGGTTTTAGTGCTTCTTTTTGGCTTTAGCTTCCGCTTTTTTCTTTTTCTTTAACTCAGCCTTTTTCTTTATCTCATCTAATTGTTCCTGTGGCATTAAAGCTCTTTTCGTTGGAAAATCATTTTCTAAATAATTTGCAACCTTTTGCTTATTATCCATATTGTCAAACATCACCAAGGCCACATCATTCTTCTCCACCATCCAGTTACGTAATACCTTCTTTAACGCTTTAAGCTCATCCTTATATTTGGGATCATCAATTAAATTGTTGGTTCCATCCGGATCATTAACTACATCATACAACTCTTCAGGCACGCGATACCTGTACATCTTTGCCCAATCCAGATACTCTTTGTATTCAGGATCCTTTTCAATTATTTTAAGAATCTCTCCTTCGTTTGAATTGGCATAACGGTATTCGGCCATATGCCAAGGATTAAATATGTAACGGAATCGTTTGTTATCAACCGAACGCATTGGTGTAGCTTTACCTCCAATTTTATAATCAATTTCTCCAAAATGATAGTTTCTGTTCTTTTGGGTTTTGCCTTTTAAAAGAGGCATAAATGTTTCTCCATCAAGCTTAGCATCCACAGTAATCCCTGTGGCATCAAGAAATGTTGAAAATAGATCAACCTCAGAAACCATGTGATCCTTATCAACATGACCTGCTTTCATATTTGGATGATGAACATAGAAAGGTGTTTTTGTACTACTTACATAAGTATTTGCCTTGGCAAAAGGAAATGGAGATCCATTATCTGATAAGAAAACAATCATAGTATTCTTGTACATACCGGCATCCTTAAGCGCCTTTATAACTGCAGAAAAAGTATCATTTAATCGTCGAACAGAACCGTAGTAACAACTTAACTCATATCGTACCTGAGGAATATCTGGTAAGTAACCCGGTACCTCAACCTCTTCCGGAGTATATACTTTTGAAGGAAGCTCTTCTCCCTTTTTCATCTTATCCTTATCAAAGAAAGGACGATGAGGATCATGAGAATTCACCATAAAATAAAATGGCTTTCCTTCTGCTTTACATTGATTGAAAAACTCTGTTGAAAAAGCGGCATATTTTGAAGGGCTGCGACCTGCTCCTAACTCGGCATAATCATGAACAAAGTCCCATTTAAACTTCATATTGGGGGTTGAATGATTTACCTTTCCCAGGATACCTGTCAGGTAACCATTATCCTGAAAGGTTTGCATAGTAGTAGGCACTTCTTTTTTCATGTGCATAAAGCCCATCATACCACTACTCACTCCATATAAGCCTGTTGCCATAATACTACGACTAGGCATACAAATTGGCGTATTGGTATATCCATTCTCAAAAATTACTCCCTGTTTTGCAAACTCATCTAATTGAGGCGTTAAGTCCGGTATATCTCTACCAAATGTTCCACACGCCTCATACCCCAAATCATCTGCTGTAAACAGCAATATATTTAACTGACTCTTTTGAGCATTTATACCACCTACAAATGCCATCAGGCATATAAAAACCAATACTATATTTTTCATAAATTTATCTTTACTTTACTCACCTTTAAAAACTCACTACTATTAATCCAAATTCACTTGTATTTTTGTGTGCAATGTCTTTATGTTTTGTTGAGAAAATCCAACAAGCATCAACTTCCACACTCTAAAAAAACACAATCTCCTCTGATGCTCTGATATTTATAAAAGTTGAAGGAAAAGAAATAAGAAAATCAATTCCTCCTCCTTCAACCATGAAACGGAAATTGTTAGTCCTGATCGATAAAGGTTCCATCAACTGTAAAGGTTTGTGGAGCAATGTAACCAACGTTTTTAGTGTTTTCCTTATCTGCAACCATGTGAAATAAGAATCTATATTGCCCCGATGCTGACGATGGAAAATCCGCTTTATTAACGGTATGCTCAAATCTATAAAAACCTGATCCGCTATTATCTGCAACTCCTGCAGCCGGAGTGTCTCCATACGAGGTATATACTCTCTTCCAGCTATTAACAGCATCTCTCATTTCAGCTTGCGTACCTAATTGTAGCATAGCCTGATAATCTTCTTCTGATACCATTCGTACATCACAACGATATTGCTCAGTACTTAAATTAGCTGCTTTATTACTCAAGAAAGAACCTTTTATATTTACGAATACTGCATTTCCCAGATCTGCTGTTTCTCCAGTTGTTATAATTACCTGTGACTTATTAGACAAATCATTATCATAGCCAAAATCACTATTAAATGACAACCATCTCAAAATCCTATCTGATTTTAAAGAATCTACCGGATGCGCTACTGGATCAGCCTTCACATTCCATAAAGGTTTTCCTGAAACCAAATCACCATAAACCATAAAGGTTTGCATACCTCCTATTAATGCTTCTATTATACCATTACGAGGCCCCTCTGCTTCATTGGATAAATCAAACTCAAAAATATCCTTATCATACGGAAGGTTTAATCTTACAATTTCTAAAATCAAAGAGTCCTCTTCTGGTTGACTGATTGCTCCATTAAATTTTAATGTAACTGTTCCCGGCTCAAAAGGTCCAACCATTTCAACTACACCAACTTCACTTGATCCACCTTCTACATGACTTGATTCTCTATCAAACAAAAATAAATCAGAAGGCGTCATTAAGACTTCACCGATAGACATATCGGTAAACGTAATGGTAACACCTGGTAAAATACCTTCAATCTCATTTCCAAGTTCATCCACTGGCTGGCCTCCCGGATTAATGTATAATGTATCTTTGTTAGTACCAGTTTTAGTATTAATGGTAATTTCAGGCATAAATGAATCTGTAATTGTTAAAACAATGGCTTCTTCATTTACAAACGATCCGTATTCATTCTTAACTTCGATTGCTAAAGTGTATTGTCCCACAACATGCTCATTTCCTTCCTCAAGAAATACAACTCCATTTTCATCGATATTAAAATAGGTAGTATCTAATACTTCTTCTGCAAATGTAACGCTTAACAAATCGTATAAGAAACCTTCATCTCCTCTAACTATTGGAGTACCTGACTCCCAGTATTGTCCAGGCAAAGCATAAGGTGTATATTGATGGTAATGCAACACCGTTGGTTTAATATTTAATTCCAGCGTTTCCTTTTCCTCTAGGCACGAAAACAAGCCCAGAGTCATTATTATAAGTATGATATATTGCTTCATCTCATTCATCTTTAATAATTATACTACAATTAATTCCACAATGGATGTTGACTGATTTTCGTATTCAGTGTAAGCTCATCATTTGGAATAGGGAATACATTATGCTTTTCATCTACCTCATTTCCCGGTACAATCAAAACTTCATCATTTGAAGCATTATAATCCGGATGGTTGATCATCAGTTCATTTTGTACCCTCATAACATCCACAAGTAACCCCCAACGTACTAAGTCGAAACGTCGTAATCCTTCAAAGCACAATTCTCGGCTTCTTTCATCTTTAATTACCTCAAAAAAAGTTTCCTGTGACAAACCATCTCCCTGTTCAACAAGCAGAGTCTGAACATCACTTGCTCCCGCTCTTTCCCTAATCTGATCAACTAAATCAACAGCATCCATTATTGGACCATGCAATTCATTCAGGGCTTCAGCCTTCATTAAAAGAACATCTGAATAGCGCAGTAATGGAAAGTTAATTGATGTATTCCACTTATCATACATTCCTCCAATTTCAAGGTATTCTGCATTATAAGATACATTTCCTTCCTCATCAGTTTCTTCTGCTCTTAATACTCTTCTCCACTTACCTCCGTACCAATCTAAACTGCTTGCAATGTCACCCGGAAAAGTATACTCAAGATTTGTTTTGTTGTAGTTGATATTATAATTAACAATATTCCAACCATGTCTTAAATCAGGATTACCAGCCGGATCATGTTCATAATCTAATCCATATAATCTATTTAATGATATAGCTGCCTTGACAGACGGATTTCCAACCGGATTTGTATTAGAGTTTGTTTCTGCAACTTTAGGTCCATTATCATTACCTATTTTACCTCCCATATTGCGCTCCACGGTATAAACAAAACTAACTTCCCAAATCATTTCCCGGTCACTCTCTATTTGCTTAATCTGATTCATGAAAACATCCACGTAATCTGACAATAAACCATGTTCTCCACTATTTATGATTGCATCGCAATTACTAACTACCTGATCATAACACTCCTCTAATGTATAATCTCCACCATTAACCCGATCGCCTGCCAAATGCAAGAAAGTACGTGCCAATAACCCATGTGCTGCATACTTTGATACCCTGTTGTATTCTTTAGAGTTTACCGGCAGTACACCAATTGCAGCCTGTAAATCTGCAATTATCAGATTATATATATCTTTGGGATCTGAACCTGCCAGGTGAATATCTTCACCACCTTCTGCTACATCCACAAATGGTTCTTTTCTGAGTGGTATATACTCAAACATTCTTACCAAATTAAGATAACTTAAGGCTCTAAGCGTTAACGCTTCTCCCAGCATATTTTGTCTTCTTTCCGGAGAAAGTCCTTCAATAGAATCTCTTCCTTCAATGTTATAAATAAAATCATTTGCCCTTGAAATTAAGGTGTAATGATTTTGCCATATGTTTTTCAGGTTAGTATCAAAAGCAGTATATGTAAATACTGATAACTCACCCCCTTTTTGGCTTGTATTTGAAAGAGAAAACAGAAATTCATCTGTTCCAGAATTTAATACGATAGACATATTCCTTTCATACAAGTTCTTTAGTTTTCCATACACTCCGGCTAACGCCATTTCTGCATGTCGGTTATTCTCATAATATGCTACCCTTTCGAACTGATCTTCCGGTTCTACATCAAGAAATTCGCAGGATACTAATCCTAAAATTATTGTTATCAGGATTAAGTATTTTGAATATGTTTTATTTAATATCTTATTCATTGTAGTACTTTTTTAGAATGTCATATTTAGTCCGAAAGTAAATGTTTGCCCTTTCGGGTACGCAGAGTAATCAATTCCTTTTTTAAGTGCTTCATTTTTAACCGAAACCTCAGGGTCATATCCAGAATATTTTGTTAAAACAAACAGATTATCAACTGTTGCAGAAAAACGAACAGACTCTATAGGTGAATTCTTAAGCAATCTCTTAGGCAAAGAATATCCTAAAGCAATATTTTTTAATCTTAAATATGAACCATCTTCAATCCAAAAGTCACTCATTTTTTTACCGGCGTGTACAGTTAAGTACGAGTGTGTATTATTAGGAACTGCCCAAACTCCATATTCTATTGGATTATCATAGGTCCATCGATTTGCTACTTCATCCAGAAGATTCCTGTTTCTTTGCGTACCTGAAACACCGAAAACAGCTCTGTTACCGTTAAATATATCATTCCCATATGACCACGTAAACAGGAACGCAAGATCTATATTTTTATACGTAAAGCTATTTTGAAAACCTCCATGATGCAGTGGATTTGGATTTCCGATTATTGTCCTGTCATCTTCATTTACAATACCATCTTTATTTAAATCGGCATATTTTGGTAATCCAGGCCCTAATGTTCCGGCCGTATGTTGTATATCTGTTACACCTTCTTTTAACCTAATCTCACCTGTGGCTGGATCTTGTATAAAATCATCCACCTGATAAATACCATCCATTTTATATCCGTACATTAAACCAACCGGTTCACCAACAAATAACCCATAAATATTTTCTTCTGAGTAAATACCCCCTACATTAGGGTTATATAGTCTTTCTGTTTCTCCTTCACTTAGCTTACGAACTTCATTCCTGTTAAATGAAATATTAAAACTAGATGTCCATTTAAAGTTTTTGTTATGAATATTAACCGTTTGTAACGACAGTTCTAAACCACGGTTTGAAATTGACCCTTGGTTTTCTTTTACTCCTGAAAAGCCAATAGATAAAGGAATAAGTGCATCCAATAACAGGTCATCAGTAAGTTTGTAATACACTTCCGCATCAACAATAACTCTATTTTTAAAGAAACCCATTTCTACACCGGCATTGTATTGCTGCGTAGTTTCCCATTTTAGATTTGTGTTAGAAAGACTACCTTGATATACTCCATTATAATAATTGCTATTTCCAAAATAGTATCCATTTCCCGTAGTATAAGTAACCAAATGGTCAAATGCTCCAACCCTGTTATTACCTGTAGTACCAAAGCCTACCTTAAACTTTAAATTAGAAAACACATCAAGATTCTGGATAAAGCCTTCCTCTATAGCTCTCCAGGCAAAAGCAAAAGAAGGGAAATAACCGAATTTATTGTTTGTTGGGAACTTTGAAGAACCATCTGCCCTAATAGATGCGGTTAGTAGGTATTTATCTTTATAGGTATAATTTATCCTTCCTAACCCGGACATTAAACGCGTATTTGTTAAACCACTTGTTGGTATTTTAGGACTATTTCCTAAACTCATATCATAATATCCAAAGTCATCAAATGGAAATTGAGTATTTTCCAGACCAGTATTAAACCTTCTGTCATCTTGCAAAGTAAATCCAGCTAAAACATTTAGTTTATGGTTTTTTCTGTTCAGATTATAGGTAAGTGTATTTTCATTTATCCATTTAGTGCGTTTAGAATCCTTTATTGATCCTCTAATACCATCACTTGTTCTATCTGCCTGATTAGTACCCAGATTATAGAATAACTTTTGGCTTTGAAAATCAACAGTGTATCCAAAAGTTGTTCTGAACTTAAGTTGCTTAGCTAATTTTATATTAAGGAAAGTATTTAGTTGAATTACATCTCTTGTGTCTAAACGATCCGTATTCTCTAAGGTTTTATCCGGAGGGTAATACCCTGCATTTATCTCTTCTTCTAAATCTTCCTGATCATCTTCTGATATAGGCAACACAGGTCGAAACATAATAGCACTCTTAATTGCACTTACTGATGCAGTAGAAACTTTCATGCCAGTATATTCTGTGTGTGTGTATGCAGTATTAATTCCTACATCAACAGACTTACTTATTTTGTGGTCCACTTTTAACCTTCCGGTATATCTTTCAAAACCACTATTTATAAGTGTACCTCCTTCGTTTACATACCCAACTGATGAAAATAACTTTGTAAGGTCATTACCTGCACGCATAGAAGCGTTTACACGGTTAAACATTCCCGGCTCAAAGATTTCTTCCTGCCAGTTTATTCCATCAACTCCTCTATATTCTTCGGCATTTCCATATGCATTGCTACCTAATTCCTGTTGTAATTTAACAAACTCGTATGCCGATAAAACTCCTAGATGTCTATCTTCCGGAATTATACTTACACCACTTTGGGCATTAACAGTAATTTTGGTAATCGAATCATCCGAGCCGCTTTTTGTAGTTATTATTACAACACCATTTGATCCCCTGGAACCATATATAGCTGTAGCAGAAGCATCTTTTAAAATATCGATTCGCTCAATATCCTCTGGCGCTATTGTTGTAATATAAGTTGGATCGTCAATGGGAAAACCATCAACAATATATAAAGGATCAGAATTTCCGGTTATAGAGTTACTTCCTCTAATTTCAAAAGTCATTGCCTGCCCGGGAGCTCCTTCTGCTTTGCTCAACCTAACTCCGGCTAAACGACCTTGAAGCATTTCATCAACGGAGGCTGATGCATTATCCTCAATATTTTCTAATTTAATAGACTTTATTGATCCTGTTACATCTTTAGCTTTTGTAGTACCATAACCTGTTACAACAATTTCTTCTAACTGTTCAAGATCACTCTTTAAATTAACATTAATAATTTTTTTTAATCCAACTGGCACTTCTTGTGACACCATACCAATAAATGAAAAAACCAGAACATCTTTCTCGCTTACCCTAACAGAGTAATTTCCATTATAATCTGTAATGGTCCCTTCTGTTTTTCCTTTTACACGTATAGTAACACCTGGTAGTGCATCTCCCGTTCCCTCGTCAATAACAGTACCTGTTACATTCTTCCATTTTTTTTGTGCCAATACTTCCTGCGGAATAAAAACCCCTATCATTAGGATTAAAACCCACCATGCACAAAAACTTATATTTATTTTATTCTTCATGTGTTTATTTTTTACTTTTCATAGACAATATGATACCATAAATGGATATTAGTTTTTAGCTCTAACCTGCCATTTATATATATAGGTTTCTCTTCCAAGGTTTCCAAGAGAGGAATTTAAATGTTCTGCCTGTAAAGCCAACCTTACTTTCTTCCCTAAAAATTCAAACGGAATTTCAAACTCTTGCCTTCCATTCTGTAAGTCACTTTCTGAAAATGGACTTGCCCATTTTAACATCTCTGGTGCAATATTATATTCCATTTCATACCAAATTGGATCTATTTCTCCTTCAACATAGTCTGCATTGTCACAAATTAACAAAGCAAACCTTTGGTTAAAATCATTATCTATAAACCTTTTATACGCCTGAATTTCAGTTGTTGCAGAAGTTGCATTGGTTAAATCTATAGAGTCTGTAACAACCCATGCAACACATTCAGTTTTACTACTGGCTGTTTTAAAGCTTAAAAACTGCCTGTTTTCTTTTGCTCCATTACCTGTTCTATCAAGCTTTATATCTAATCCATAAGAATGCCAAATATTGTAATGTCTTGATCCCTTATACCCTCCGGTATTAACTCCCTGTACAAGAGTAGTTGTATATTCTTCATCATTTATTGTTGCAGTATACTCGCCATATATTGATATAGCATGAGCATTAAGTAAACCTAAATTAGTTACAGAAGGAGTTGTAAGTTCATTGTTATGAACAATCTTCCCCATAGTTGGGTCAATAATTTCAATAGTAATTGCATCGTTTTGAGTATAACTTCCTAACTCATTAGATACAGAAACATCATACACTTTCTCTAAAGGATCTCCCGGATCTACATCAACAACCTGATCCTTTGTTATTGACCCTGTTTCAGGATCAATAGAAAAATAATTTAAGGGATCATCTAAAACAAATGAATATGGTCCTCCTCCATTTACAAAGGCAGCATCCGTGCTTACACCAACCTCGTCACTATAAAAAGAGTAAATTGAAGGGATATACTTAATTTTAGTTGGCGCAACTTTTTTGGCTTCAAATGAAAAGACTCCAGGAAAAACATCTGAACCTGCAGGATTTGATACTTTTACATCAAACGAATAAAAACCAGGCTCAAGTTGCGAAAACTCATTTACCGTTATATAACCATCCGATTCATCTATAGAAAACGATTCAGAAATAAATGCTTCAGATAATATTTCTTCTGAACCAGGTCCTTGAACCCAATCTAAAGAAAAAGTAGCATTTTCACCACCTAAAACAGTTGGACGAAGAGTTACAAACTCAGATCCTATACTTAAAGTATCAACACTCATATAACGTAACGAAGTAGGTGGTCCGCTATATTTTGAGTCATCCAGGAAAGTAGTGCACCTACTAAAGGTGCCACCTCCAATTATGAATATGATTACATACCATAACTTGTTTTTGTTGTTCAATAAACTGATCATAGATATTTTTTTTGCTTTGTGTTAACAAATCTATAATCAATTGTTCGGTTTGCTATAAAAACGACCACTCAACAACTTTCATCCCTTCTAAAAAACACATCTTTTTTACACTATTTTACCCATACATACACAAAACAACAAAACCCTATAAGCTATTTTTCAACATCTTACGTTGCTTTAAATATTTACACAAAAAATAACAAATATTCACTATTAACATAAATGTATGGTTCAAATTTTAACCAATTTCATTAAACATTTTCACACCTTAATAGAATAAAAAGAAAAGATCAGCAATAAGACTCAAAAAAAAACATATACCCTTTTAACCTTTTTTAAAAAAAATACACGGCGCACTTTCAAGAAAATAACACCCTTTAAAACATGGCGCTTCCCATACATTAGTATAGTTAAAGTTGAGGTATTGATATTTCTCCAAACCAAACACAACTATACAAATAATTAAAACTACGGATATGTATTGCTCAAATTGCATCCAGAACATTGGTGTTTTCCCATTTTCAATGTACACTTGTATACCTACTTTTTTATCAGCCTATAAAAATCAAAATGAAAAAAAAATATTCGTTAAAAATTCTCCTGCTAACCTTATCTGTAAGTATTTTCTTAAACTCCTCAATCTTTTCTCAAAACGAAAATCCCACGCTCACAAAACTCTTTGAAGACACTTATCACCTCTATGAATTAATGCGTAACGACAAAGGTATCTATCGGGACTCGAAAATCATTGATGGTGGAAATGACTTTCATCCTGCATCGGTAGCAAACATAGGTGTTGGCCTGGTTAGTCTTTGTATTGCAGATGCTATGGGATGGGATGCAAATGCTGCAGACAAAGCAACCATTACATTAAACAGCATCAATGGGCATACTCCAGGCTTTACACCAGAGCGCACTTCAAACGGCTATTTCAGACACTTTATTAACATGGAAACCGGTGATCAGGAATGGAACTCAGAATTTAGTACAATTGATACCGATATTTTAATGATAGGTGCCATCATTTGCAAAAACTACTTCTACAATAATTCAACCATTACCTCTTTAGTCAACGAATTATGGAATTCTATTGATTTCACAGCTTGTATTAAAAATCCAGCAGAAGGCACTATCTTTCTGACCATGAATGCCGATGGAACGGGAGGTTCTAATGTTACCAAAGTATATAACGAATATATGTTATGTGCCTGGTTAGCATTAAACGACAATAACCACAATACAAATCAAGCTGAGGATCTTTGGAATACATGGTATTCCAATCCAAACAACCTACCGCAAAGCACATATAACAACCTTCCTGTTTTAACTGATGACCATGGTGAAATTCGCTTCTTATCCGCTTTCACCCACCAGTTTAATTACTACTATATCAACTACTTCTCTCTTTCCTCAGAACATATGCAATTTTACACTAATGCAAAAGACGCTGAATTAGCTTATTGGTCGGATAAAGGAGCTGAATACGAATGGGGAAATGGTGCGGGTATTGATGTAGATGGATACTCAGCCAATAAAATCAATAACAATACTTACCAAACTGTTTCTCCACATATTATTGCCGGATTCATTCCAATTGAGGCCAATGCTAAAACCCACCTATTTTCATTATATAACAACAACAAAGGCTTATATAGTTTACCTGACAATCCTTCCCAAAAAACATTATGGCGATACAGTTTAGCTAATCCAAATTGGAAACCCAATAGCATTCAGGGAATTGATCAATCAACCTTATTATTTGGATTAGCATCGCTGCCTGAATACTTAGGACCTGAATTCTTTCAGACATATAACGACCTTAATTATATGCCAACGTATAACTATAGGGAGAAAAAAGATGATGATATCATTCATATATTCCCGAATCTGGTAAAAGGAAATAATTTTACGCTCCACTTAAATAACGACCAATGGAAACAAATAAGCATATATGATTCAACCGGCCAGCTAATACGACAACCAGAATGCTTCAACCAAAATATAATTCACATACCTACACAAAACTTTCAAAATGGATTATACCTGGTTCATATAAAACTACAATCCGGCCAAACTGTCGTAAAAAAAGTAATTGTTGAATAAGTGCAATAACGGCTCGGCTATTTTATTTTTTTATAAAGGAAACCCTTAACCGTTATTTTATACCACAAAAAGTTCCTGCCGGAAGAATCTAATTGCGTCATTTATTTGTTATATTCGTATCAGGAGCAATTCTGATCAACATTTTTGAGTTAACCATCTTCTCAGCAAGAGTAGCAACTTACTTTGTTTAAACTTTTTTATTAAATCAATATAGCCGGTTCAACATCTATGACTATTGCTAAGCACACTAACTATATCATTAATTTGATTATCATTCATCTTTTACTTTTGGCTAAATGCGGTTACACTTATGGTAACACTATTAATGTAGTTTCCTTTACTAAAGATGTATATGGAGCTTATAGTAAAAACTGGTCGGTAGATTTTGATGAAGAAGGCAATGCTTACTTTGGAAATAGTGCAGGTTTACTAACATTTAATGGTGCTCATTGGCAGTTATACCAACTTCCTAACTACGGAATTGTTCGCTCAGTTCATGTAGCTTCAGATGGTAGAATATATGTAGGTTCATTTGAGGAGTTTGGCTATTTTAAGAAAGACGAATATGGATTACTTCATTATCATACTTTAAAAGAAAAAATTAAAGATTTTTCATTTCATAATAATGAAGTTTGGAAAATATATGAGGATGCAAAAGGAAATATTCTTTTTCAATCCTTTGATGAAATTTTTATTTATAAAGACGGACAAGTTAAGATCTTACCAACCGATGATCCAATTTTATTTTTACTTGAAGCCAGAGGGAGGTATTTTGCCAAATCTTTTTATGATGACTTTTTAGAATTTAAGAATGATTCATTTACTGAAATACCACAAAAAACATTTAAAACGGGAATACCACTAAGAACCATCTCTCCTTTTAAAGAAAATGATTTCATCATAGGTTCAAACAAAGGGCTAACCATATGGAACAAAGATGGATTTAAAACATGGGATGCTCCCATTCAGAAAGAAATCTCTGACAAAGATATTAATGTTGCCCTATTTGATGGTAATCTCTATTATTTTGGAACCCTTAAAGGTGGTATTTATGTTTTTGACGCAAATGGAAAAATTATACATCATCTAAACACAAAAAATTACTTAAACACCAATACCATATACGACATAAAGCTTGATAAAAAGAAACGATTGTGGTATAGTGGTAATGCAGGCGTTGGTTATATTGAATTTAACTTCCCACATATAGTTGTTACCGATGCAAAAGTAAATATTGGCATGGTATATTCTTCTACTGTTTTTGAAAATACAATTTACCTTGCCACCGACCAGGGTGTTTATAGTCACCCCTACAATTCAATACAACTTGAGAATATTAAATTATCAGATTTTAAATTAATAAAGGGATCAAATGGTCAGGCCTGGCACATTGAGGCTATTGAAAACCAACTACTGTGCGGACACAGCAAGGGAACTTTTTTAATTGAAAAGAACAAGTTTATAAAACTAACTGAAAAAAATGCCGGATATAATTTTAAACATATTCTGGTTAATAACGAAAAAAGACTATTACTAAGTACCCATTATGATTTGCTGGTTCTCAAAAAAAACAGTTCCAATCGCTGGGAATATGAAAAAGCTTTGCAAGGATTTAATTTTGGAGTTAAAAACATAGAAGTTGATCACAACAACTTTATATGGGCCAGTCATTTTATTAAGAAAAGTATTTATAAACTAAAAATAAAGGCCTCTAATACAGATGAAGTAGTTTATGAAAAATATGGCGTAAATAAAGGTCTCCCCAGTGACTTTGGAAACAATGTATATAAAATTTTTAATAGTATTGTATTTGCCACTCCTAAGGGTTTTTATGCATATGATGCCTTAAAAGATACCATTATAAGTTATTCAAAGCTTAACGGGCAGCTGGGTAAATTTTCCACATCAAGTCACTTATATAAAGGACCATCTAACAGTTATTGGTTTATTAATGGTTCCAGAATTGGCTATTTTAAAACCGATTTTGATTCGCTTAAAAAAGTATTTGAATATGATTTCCGCAAACCAGGTACTGGTCTTGTAGAGAATTATGAACGAATTGTACCTTTAGAAAACGGACAAGCCATTATCTGCTTAGAAAACGGAATAGCTATTTATAATCCTCAAAATGACTCTATTAAATCCAATGAGTTCTCCTACCCCATTCACATCAACCATATAAAAAGAAAAAACAATAAAGACCAAAGTAAAATCTTGCTTTTACAAAGTGGGACAGAGAAATTAAAACATCCGATAAAACAAATCGAATTCCAATTTAGTACAATGAGCTCTCCCGGAAAAAATTCCCTTTTTCAATATAAACTTGAAGGCCTGGATGAAAATTGGAGTGAGTTGTCAAATAAAATGAATGCCAGCTACCAGAAACTACGACATGGAGAATACACCCTTCTTATAAAAGGAATTGATGAATATGGCAAAGACATTCCTATGACATCCTATGCTTTTGAGGTTTTACCTCCATGGTACTTACGTAAACTCTCGCTCACGATTTTTATTCTTTTGTGGATTGCCTTTTTTGTATCGTTACCATATGGAATTAAACAATACATTAAAATTCACAAACGAAAACTACAGGAAGATCAGGAAAAGATTATTGCAGAAAAAGAAAAAGAACAACACTATAAAACCGAACAAGCCATATTACAAAATAAAGTAGAACATCAGAGCAGTCAGCTTGCCAGTTCAACTATGGCTATTATACGGAAAAACGAATCTTTACTTGAGATTAAAGAAGAAGTAGAAAAAAAGAAAAGAACCTTGGATGGCCGATTACCAGATAGCTACCTGGATTCTGTCATTAAATTGATTGACAGAAACCTTGAGCATAAAAGTGACTGGGAAACTTTCGAAACTCACTTTGATGATGCCCATATCAACTTTTTTAATCGTTTAAAAGAAAAGTACCCCAAGCTTACGCCTAAAGATCTTAGGTTATGTGCATATCTAAAAATGAACTTATCATCGAAAGAAATTGCGCCACTATTAAATATTAGCATAAGAAGTGTGGAAGTACATCGTTATCGTATTAGAAAAAAATTAGAATTAGAACCGAATGACAATTTGGTTGAAATAATGATGCAGTTCTAAAGAGACCCATCCTGTAAACTTCCGAAGTTTGGCACAACTTTTTAAGAAAAAAAAGATCGATCAATACAAGGCTATGCTTATAAAGATCGATCTTTAAATTTTCTCCACTATTGAATCAGATATTAAATCAAAAAGTGTGTAATAAAGGCTAACCTGAATTTTTCCCTTTTTGACTTTTATCCGGTAATTTTATTTACTTCACAAATTGAGCTGTTCGTATTTTTCCGTTGTACTTACATTTTAAAAAGTAAATCCCTTTACCCAATGACTGAATTGAAATACCACTATATGCTGACTGTGAATTACTTTGCAATACAACTTTGCCCGATATATTATAAATAGTAATACCGCCTTCCACGTATTCGGGATGACTAATATTTAAAACATCTCTAACCGGAACAGGATAAATATTAAAAGTATCGTCAGAACTTATTCTTTTGCCCGATGAAGTATTTAATACCGTTCTGGGCTCTGCAGAATTACTCATGATGATATCATCAATATACATGATCTGTGCTACTCCTGTGTTTGTATAATCTGGCTGTATATTTATTTTATTAACTGTAGTGTTTAAGGTATTAAAATCAAACACCATATCTTCCCATTCCCCGGTTTTTGTTTGAGCACTTGTGCTTTCCTTTACCAGCGAAGAACTCCCTTCCAGTTTAAAACGCACTACTGAAATCCTCTCTTTATATACCATCATATGTACATAACGAAGCTGACGGTCAAAATCCTGAACATCGCTCCAAACACCGGAATAGTTAACCGTATTCCCTTCTGCTCTTATTATCTTTAACACATTGGCACTCTTATTTAAACCTGAATTATCCGGGTTACTGACTACCTCAAAAGAAGAAGTTCCTAACTGATTAAAGGATTCTACTTTGGTATCGAAATCACAAATTATATAAGAGTAATCCGGCATCATCACCTTATAATTATCACTAAATAATGATAATTCATCACTTGCGTTTACACCCACTACCTTAAAATCATATACCCCATCACTGGTCAAATCAGATACCTGACAGCTATTGGTACTCACTACAGCTATCTCAACCTCATCTTTATAAACTTTATACGATACAGCATTAGTTAAAGCATCCCATGAAAGGGTAAGTTGGGTATCACTAATTTCAGATACCGATAAACCTATTGGCTTGTACTCTGTAAAAGGAGCTCCTCGTGGTGTTGGGTCGTCACTATACCAAATATCATCAATATATACCACAGTTGCCGAACCAACCATAAAATCAGGCTGAAAATTCATTTTAGTTACGGCACTATAAAAATCAATATCAAATACAATATCCTGCCATACTCCGGGAGTTGTATAGTCGTTCATATTTAAAGCTGTATAACTGGCACTGTTATCACCTTCAACTTTAAAACGCATTGGAGAAATTCGCTCCTTAAGTACTTTAACATGCGCATACCTCTTTTTCTTTTGAAAACGAGGAACACTAGCCCATGCTCCAGCCCAATCCTGAGCATTTTCAGACAAGGTTATTTTTAGAACATTATTACTGGTATTAATGCCTGTTTTACTTGGATTTTCTACCACTTCCGGAATTCCATTACCTAACTGTTTAAACTGAAGTTTTACTACATTTTCAAACTCCTCATCGGCATGCTTAACATATTCGCCAATCGAAGGTTGCCATCCCCATTGCGGAGGTAAAACACCACTTTTCCAACTATCGAATTCAGCCAGTAAATCAGCAGCTTTTGCAGGCATTGCATCATACAAATCGTTTTCCTCACTCTTATCAGCCTCGATGTCAAACAATAAAGGTTGATCCCCTTCTCCACTATATACCAGTTTATATTGGGCATCTCTGATTGCCCACTTAGTGCTGTTTAATTTCCAATACATGTAATCATGGGGTACATTGGTATTACTTCCCGTGATATATGGTATTAAATCAACCCCATCAAAAGCTTCATAAGTGCTTAGATCTTCACCTGCTGCAGACAATGCTGTAGGAACAATATCTAAAGCGGAAACGGCTTTGGCATATTCTGTATTTGGGGTGATATGACCTGGCCATTTCATTAAAAAAGGCAAACGAATCCCTCCTTCGTAAAGGGTTCCTTTTTCACCTCTGTAAGGATAGTTATACGAATAGTTATCCTCATACTTTCCTCCATTATCACTCACAAAGAAAATAAGGGTATTATCAGACAAGTTAAGCTCATCTAATTTACTCACAACCAAACCTATATTCAAATCCATGATATGTTGCATTGCGCAAAGTTTCCTGCGCTGTATTGGTTCAATATGTGCATACATATCAATTATTTCCTGGGGAGCCTGAAGAGGTCCGTGCACCGCATTAAAAGCCAGATAAATTAAGAAAGGATTACTTTGATTACTGGTTATAAATTCCATTGTTTCGCGTGCCAAAGCATCTGTTAAATAATCTGGCTCCATTTCTACCGGAGTAAGGTTATGAAATAGTTTTTCATCAGTATTATCTCCGGGGAAATAACTTGATGCACCACCTAAAAAACCATAAAACTCATCAAAACCTCTGTTGCTTGGCAATAATTCATCGCCCTCTTCTCCACCTACATGCCATTTTCCAAAACAAGCTGTTGTATAACCCAGAGGTTTAAAATATTCGGCCACTGTTTTTTGGCTCAAAGGAATCCCCGGCACTACATCTTCTGTTGCTCTAAAAGGTCCGGGATTATCCTCAAATCCAAAACGTTGTTGATAAACCCCTGTCAGCAAACCAGCTCTTGACGGTCCGCAAACAGGAGCTGTTACGTAACCGGATGTAAACTTCACTCCGTTTAAAGCCAAATTATCAATATTTGGAGTGGCTACATCCGACTGCTGATTATTATAGCCTACATCAGCATTTCCTAAATCATCGGCTACAATTATTATAATATTAGGTTTTGTCTCTGCAGCTTTTATATACGTAAAGCAACAGATGAATAAAACTGCAAAAATTAATCTGTTTTTAAAATTCTTTTTCAT
Source organism: Labilibacter sediminis (assembly GCF_005877885.1). GTDB lineage: Bacteria > Bacteroidota > Bacteroidia > Bacteroidales > Marinilabiliaceae > Saccharicrinis > Saccharicrinis sediminis. The sequence goes on along the minus strand of NZ_VCHY01000006.1, from coordinate 280,146 downwards.
TGTTGGTAGTTTATTAATTATATTTTTTTTGCTTTACACTTTTTATACTTAATAAAACCCGATTTAAAACTTTTCTCAGGTTGGATGTTATTAAAAAAGTGTTGATTATCCCGAATATGGATCGGGAGTGGAGAGAGAATATTCGTTTAAATAGAAAACCTGTTCTATTTAAACGAATATTTTTATGGGATCAGATGAAACGAACATGTAAAATCAATTATTCAAATTACACACAAGAGAATGATTGAATTTATTTAGAGTTCCATGTGACAAATGAAAATAAATTTAAACACATGAAAAGTTTTATATATGATTACCATTACTCTTCATCATATTCTTTGGGGTAAAAAAGTAAAATGAGAACAAGTCTCATAATTCTAAATAAGCCATCAATTGTTTTTGAAAGCTATTGATTACAGTTCTTTAAACTGAGCTATTTCCATTCCTTTCTGTATAATTGGATTTTGCATACATTCCTCCCATACATAACCGGTTCTAAAATTCTCTATCATTAATACTGTGTTGCCCTGGTCAATACCTAAAAAACCATCATCATACCAATTTTGTATCGGATTAAACGAATCTACAAATCCATATTTACCCCATATTTTATCTTTATAATTATCATACATATACCTAATGGTTGGCATCGACTCCTTAGGTATAAAAGGCAACGAGGCCACAACAGCTGATGGTGCTAAAGTTCCGTTATATGGTTGCATAAATCCTTGATATCCATCTTTACCTACACAAGCTGTCCAACCCCAAAGTTCTGAACTAACACCAAACTCATTACCCCAGTTAACGCAGTATTCACGGTTGGCCAATAGAGCGTTTTGTGCCACTTCCCAATGATTAACATAGGCATCTTGCTTATTTCTAAAATCGATCCAACATGCAGGAAATTGATACAAATAAGCCAATGGCTGAAATATACCATGTGGTGTTAAAAACTTGCCTATATGGTCATAGGATTTCATATACTCATAACCGAAACCGCTGGAGTACGCATCCCAACTTTGTTTCGGCATAGGATGAGTAGGCGAACCCATAGCCACTAAGTACACTAAGCTATATTCGTTATAACCTTTATATTCACCTTCAATTCCTTTTTCCGGCTTCCAACCTCCGGCAATGGCACCGTTCTCTAGAGTATACCAATCCCACTGCGCATTATTGTATACCTTTTGAGCCAATTCCTCAATTTCTGTTCCTTTAAAATGAGTCATTACGTGCAACACTCCTGCCATAAGTATAGCAGAATCAATGGTTGAAACTTCACATTTTCCATGGCGGGCACCAGTTGCCGTATTGATAAAATGATAAAACAATCCGTTTTTGCCTTCAACGCAAAAATCAAACTTATCATTGGGATCACAATAAAAACTATTTAAAATAGTTAATACCCTTTGATATACTTCTTCATGAGACACCCAGCCACGTTTTTCACCTATACAGTAAGCTGATAAACCAAAACCTACTGAGGCAATACTTCCTCTTAGTGATTCAGGATCGGCAGCATCTCCTATTAATCCTGTAACAGGATGATATCCATCCCAGAAAAAATCAAAGGCCTTTCTTTGAATTTCATCAAGCAACTTCTGATCACTTTCTGAAAGATCTTTAAAGGTAAGGTTTGATGAACCGGTTGATGACATTTCCTTTTTATTGAAAATACAGGCGGAGGACAATCCCCCAAAAAACAAAATGATAATTAATGGTTTAAGTAATTTCATGAGATAAAAAGTTTTTAGCCTGAATGTTTTTACAAACACCAGATTACCTTACTAATGATTTAATATTATATGGCTTACTGATAAGAATTACGCCAATTAAAACACTAATCAGCGTAATTCTTTTTCCTTATGATGATTCTGATTTTTTTGGGATATCTGTATTAATTAGATTCTTTTAGTACAAATGAAGTTGTTTTAACATCTTGAGAATTAGCACCAATAAAAAGGTTAAAATCTCCAGCTTCACTTTTATAGGATAAATCACTATGGTAGAATGCCAAATCTTCAGCTGTAATATCAAATTTTACTTCTACCTCCTGACCTTGCGGAATAAAAACTTTCTTAAAGTTTTTTAGCTCTTTTAGCGGACGAGTTACCGATCCGGTGATATCTTGAATATACAATTGAACCACTTCTTCACCATCAGTTTTTCCAGTATTCATCACCTTTATAGAAGCAGTTATTTTTTCCGTTTCACGCAAAATAGAATCACTTAAGTTGATATTTGAATACTCAAACTCCGTATAACTTAATCCATAACCAAAAGGATATAAAGGAGTATTAGCTACATCAATATAGGATGATTTATAATCAGCTGGAGCATCTTCATCAAATGGACGGCCGGTATTTTTTGTGTTATAAAAGATTGGAACCTGACCTACATTACGAGGAAATGTCATGACCAACTTGGCTGACGGATTATAATCACCAGATAACACATCAGCCACAGCATGACCGGCCATTAAACCAGGATACCATGCTTCAACAATAGCGTCAACATTCTCAGCCTCCCAGGATAAATCGAGCGGACGACCATTGAAAAGAACCAGAACAATAGGTTTTCCTGTTTTCTTTAGTTCTTTTAACAGCTCACGCTGATTACCGGGTAAAGTTATATCGGTACGACTGGCTGCCTCACCTGACCAATGATAATTTTCTCCCATTGCCACAAGAATAACATCACTATTACGAGCAACGCTAACAGCTTTAGCAAAACCTTTGTTATTAGGAACTTTAACGGTAGAAACCTTTTGGGTTTTACGATCAAGCAAAGGTAAATCAGTACCTTTAGCAAAGCTAAACTTCACCTTAGAACCTGCGTATTTTGCATCTAATCCTTCACGTAAAGTCACAGATTTTTTTCGATCACCTTTAATGGCCCATTCTCCATTCAAACTTTGACGCTCATCAACAAACGGCCCAATTAAAGCCACTTTCTTAGTTTCTGTTTTTGCGAGTGGCAATACCTTATTTTCATTTTTCAGAAGAACAATAGAACGTTGTGCTGCTTCTTGCGCTTTCTTAACGTACTCAGGGTTCATTACTATTTCTTTTTCACGATTAACATCGCAATAACGGAAAGGATCATCAAATAACCCTAACAGAAATTTCATCTCCAGAATTCTTGAAACGGCTATGTCAATCTGTGATTCAGAAACCTGACCTTCTTCAACCAATACCTTAAGGTATTTCACAAATCCCTCGCTGATCATATCCATATCAATCCCGGCATCTAAGGTTAATTGAGCAGCATGTTTCAGATCTTTTGCAAAACCATGGTGTACAAGCTCCATAATAGCTGTATAATCAGTAACTACCATGCCACCAAACTGCCATTGATCGCGAAGTATATCAGTAAAAATATGCTTATTAGCGGTACAAGGAACACCATTTAAATCATTAAAGGCAGTCATAAATGAAGCTACCCCCTCATCAATAGCTGCTTTAAATGGAGGCAGGTAGGTTTCATGCAAAGTAAGGTCGGAAAGATCAACAGAATGATAATCACGACCAGCCTGAGCAGCACCATAACCCACAAAATGTTTGGCACACGCCATTAAGGTATTAGGTTTTGAAAAATCTTTATAATTACTTATGCCCTGAAATCCTTTAACTCGTGCTTTGGCAACTAATGAACCATAATATACGTCTTCACCGGCTCCTTCCATCACTCTTCCCCAACGAGGATCTCTACTGATGTCAATCATTGGTGCAAAGTTCCAGGCAATACCCGAAGCTGTGGCTTCTTCAGCTGCTATACGAGCTGTAGTTTCCATCAGATCCAAATCCCACGAACAAGCTTCAGCTAAAGGAATTGGAAAGGTAGTCTCAAGACCATGAATCACATCAGCTGCAAATAACATTGGAATTTTCAGACGCGAATATTTCAGGTTTTGCTCCTGCAACATACGTACTTTTTCGGCACCGAAAGCATTAAATGTACTTCCAATCATACCTTTCTTTAGATATTCTCCTGATTGATTTTCATTCACCTCACCTGTGGATGCAAAATTAGCTGAATACTGATTCATCTGACCAATTTTTTCCTCTAAAGTCATAAGGTTCAACACTGAATCAACCTTATGCTCAATTACAGAATCTCCGCTATAACTTTTCCATTTCGACTGCAGTTTATTGTTATTGCATCCGGCTACCAGAATCATAACCAAAATAAACCCCAAGTAGTACTTTACCCTCATCATAATTATATGTTTAAATTTTATTGTTGTTCTTTAATATTATACTTTAGCTTATTTCCCTTTTACAATTAATTTCTCTTCACCTTAAATGCCTTTGTTGTTCTTGGCTCCAATGTTTCATTTTTATGGTCATTATGGGTTAAAAATGTATTATGAAGTTTCTGAATTAAATCAGAATGTTCAGGTGATTCAATCAGATTTGTTTCCTGTGCCAAATCAGTTTTAAGGTTGTATAGTTCGGTAGCTTTATTTTCGCGATTAACAAGCAGAACCCAATTATCTTTTCGTATGGCTCCGTCATAAGCAAAACCTGCCTGATAAATAACAAAAGGGTGTAAAGGCTTATTTTCTGTGTAACTACCTGTAATTATTGGTAATAATGAACTGCAGTCCATTGCCTGGTTTTCATCCATATCTTGCTGCGTGATCTCGTACATAGTTGCCACCCAATCTTGCGTTAATACCAATTCATCTGATACCTGGTTAGGTACAATTTTATCCGGCCATGAAATAATAAAGGGTACACGGTGTCCTCCTTCATAAACAGATGCCTTATAATCTCTGAAAGGTCCATTATTATCATGTTCAGGATGACCAAAATCACATACTCCCGGCCATAATGCTCCATTATCACTGGTAAAAAACACCATGGTATTATCACTCATGCCTTCATCCTGTAGTTTTTGAAGAAGCTTGCCAACTTGCGTATCTAATTCAACAATAAAATCTCCCGTTCTACCTCCTGTTACACCATTTATTGGTTCATTAATTTCTGAATCATCTCCGTCAAAATCGTTTGGGGGTGTATGTGGAACATGAATGGCTTGTGATGCAAAATAGATTAAGAATGGATTATCCTGGTCATTTATTTTGTTTTGATGCTTATGCCTATCAATAAATTCTATGGCCTTATTTATCATCATTATACCTGTTTGGCTAGAGTTATAATCAACATCACCTTTACCAGGATTTTTTTTGTGTTCAACAATTTCTGATGTACCATTTTTCATCTTATAACGACCATTAATCCAAAGTTTGGTCGTTCTGTCATCTGCAGGTTTCTGTGGGTCGAAAGGAGCAAAATTTCCATTCTCAAAAAATGCAAAAGGTTCATGTTGAATCCCGCTAGGTAAGAAATATGAATAGTCAAATCCAAACTCATTGATAGAGTTATGAACTCCTTTACTAAAGTCCATTTCAACTATTTTATCCTGATCGCGTATAATATTGCCATGCTTATCCTGAATGTCACCACCTAAATGCGATTTTCCAAAAAAAGCTGTTCTGTAGCCCGCTTTTTGCATTACTTCTGCTACTGTTACTTTATGGCCAACTTTTGTATGTTTAAATGGGTCAGTAAAAATAGAAGGGCTATTAGTATTCCAGGCACCACCTGCACTATAGGAACGGTATGGATAACTACCTGTAAGCATACTAAACCTGGATGGAGCGCACAAAGCTGCCGGTGAATGTGCATCAGTAAAACGTATACCATTGGCAGCCAATTTATCCAGATTTGGCGTAGGCAGTTTACCTCCATAACAACCTAAATCACCATAACCAATATCATCGGCTAAAATAAAGATCACATTAGGTAATTTTTCAGAATCCTGCTTAACTGTACATTGAGTGAGAATAACAGTTAATAATAGTAGAAATATACTTTTACGCATGAGTTAAAATTTTAATGTCTAATTATTTACCTTGGCAACTCAGTTCTTCGTGTTCTGATAACTTCAATTGGAAATTCTTTTGGGTTTCTGCCATATTGAGCCGGAATATTATTAGCATTCCACTCATCATATAACTTCATGAGTTCTTCTAACTTTTCTGGATGAATAGCAGCCAGATCTGTTGTTTCATATGGATCATTAGAAATATTAAACAATTCAACTTTATCATCAACCTTCACAAACTTCCAGTCCAGAGTACGCATGGCTGATTTATTTCCCTCTCTCCAAAACAATGTTTCATGAGGAGTCATATTATCATCTCCCTTGATGTAAGGTAACAGATTTACTCCGTCCAGATTCCATTCTTCCTGTATCGGTTCTCCTACTGCAGCCAAAATAGTAGGAACAATATCTAATGAAGAAATTGGTTTATCATAGGTGATATTCTCAGGAATATTGTTTTTCCATTTTACGGTAAACGGTATATGTACGCCTCCTTCGTAATGTTGACCTTTCTCACCTCGTAATGGCAAGTTATATGAATAATTACCTTTGGGTTTTCCTCCATTATCGCTTAGAAAGAAAATCAGAGTATTTTCCTCTAGTCCTTTTTCCTTGATCTCTGTTAACACTTCACCTATACTTAGGTCCAATGCATAGTTCATTGCGGCCAGCAATTTTCTTTTGGGGTGCTGGATGTGATCAAATTGTTTCAAATACTTTGCTGGAGCCTGCAATGGAGCATGAACTGCGTTGTAAGGTAAATACAGGAAAAAAGGATGATCTTTATTCTCGTCAATAAAAGTCAAGGCTTCTCTAGTTATAGCATCTGTGTAATACTCCTGTTCCATAACCAATTCTTCATTACCTCTCATGTACTTGCGTTCTTTATTATTTACATCATCATACAACGCAGCACCTTCTAAAAAACCAAAGAACTTATCAAATCCCCTATTCAGAGGAAACAAATCCTGATCACCAGATTCACCACCTAAATGCCATTTACCAAAGCAGGCGGTATTGTATCCTAACTTCTTCAATCTTGTTGAAACAAATGTTTCTGTTAGTGGCACACCAACTTTAACATTTTCGCTTCGTTTTCTCGGACCTGGAAGAAATTCAGAACCAAAACGCTGCTGATATCTCCCGGTAACCAATCCAGCCCGGGTAGGCCCACAAACTGCACCTGTAACGTAGCCATTGGTAAAGATGATTCCTTCTTTAGCCATTGCATCAATATTTGGTGTCGGTATATCTTTACAGCCGTTATAGCCAACATCAGCATAGCCAAGATCATCGGCTAAGATGATTACAATATTAGGTTTACGAATCTCCTTTGTTTTCTTGTTGCTATCGCAGGAATAACACATCAGCAAAACCACAAATACTATAGGGATATATTTCATCATTGTTATTTAATTTTTCTTTTTAAGTGCTGGATTCATTTTATTAATCTGTTCTTTTATTTCTTCATTTTTCATAAATAAGTCCCAGATTAGCCCGGTACGATAATTTTCGATCATTACTGTAACGGGTGCCTGATTTAAGCCCATATAAATTTTTGCTTGCCAATTTTGGTCCAAATTAACTGCATCTTTAAATCCATACTCTCCCCAAAGATATCGACCGTGATTACGATACATATTTTTTAAAGCAGCCATTGATTGTTGGGGCGTGTAAGGAAAGGATGCCAGAGCACCGGTTGGAGCTATGGTTCCGTTATCATTTTCTACGTTCGGTTCAATAGCCTGGTAGCCCCAGGGACCGTCGCTGGCCGTCAAACCCCAGAAGTCTTTGCCCATTCCTTTGTAATTCTTAGGGTTTTCGGAACAATAACGCCAGTTGATCAAAGCGATATTTCGGTTGTTTTCAAAGTAGTTAGTGTAGTTATCTGTAAGTTTATGTGGATCGAGTCCCATATAGGAATAATGAACAAAGAACAGCGGTCCGCCATTGGATACCCCCACAGGGAGCTGAATGCCATGGTAATAATTTCCGTTAGTATAAAACGAGCCATCATTGGTTTTGCCCCAGTCTTTACGGTACTTTACAGCCCTTTCTTCCTGACTAGCCCAGCCGTTGTAATACATTGAAACTGGGACTGGATGCGTTGGTGATGCCATAGCCAGAATATAGGTGATCATAGTTTCGTTCCAGCCAATGAGCTTATGGTCAATTATCCATTCTTTATCGGGCGACCAGTGCCAGGTTAGGTATTTGTTTTCTTTTTCGCGGTCGTACCAGTTCCATTCAACAGCTTCCCATAGTTTTGTTATAGAATCCCGAATTTTATTTTCTTCGGTAGTGTTTTGATCAAAATATTGTCTGGCCACCAGCAATCCCTGGAACATGAATGATGTTTCCACCAGGTCACCTCCATTATCGCGTTCACCGAAAAACGGTTCAACTTTAGCTGTAGGGCCATCAATAAAGTGAGAAACAGCTCCATGAAATTTATCACATTTCTTAAGGAAGGACGTAATCTTAAGCATCCTTTTAACTGCTTGCTCGCGTGTTATAAAACCACGCTCAGCAGCAACAACAATAGCCATTATTCCGAATCCGGATGCCCCGGTAGCTATCATATTTTTACGTCCTGGAATATTCTCAAGTGCTAATCCACTATTGGGTTCTGCTCCTTCCCAGTAATACCTGAAAGAAGCTTCCTGTACCATATTTAGTAATTCCTCATCATCCAACTCTCTGGTACTTGCCTTTGCAATATCTGACGCAACCGTTTCATTATATTCGTAATCGATATATGTTATTTTGTAATAATAAGTCTTATCGGTCTCTCCTGTAAAATCGGTGTAACGATTAAAATACGGACGTTGAATACCAACTGGTTTAAAGGCCTTGTTATCTTCTGATCGATAGATTTTAATGTATTTAATATTTTGCTGCTCGACGGGCTGCCACTCTACATCAACGTGTAACTCATAACCTTTAGCTTTGATATTATGCGGTTTTGCTAACTTACCTATTAAATCTGCAGGCAATAATTCCAATTGATCAATTAAGATTTTACCCTCTCCTGATGCATCATTGTTTGAAAAAACAATGGCATTAGGTCTGGCACGAAAATCCTCAAATTTCTCTAAAGGAATTTTAACCCAAACCCAGCCATTTTGCTTAATACCTGTTACAAAATCACTAATGGAAAGTGAAACAGAGCGCTTATCATTAATAAGAAGATCTGAATAACGTTGCCTTGCAAATAGTCTAAGTGCAACTCTTGGCAAATGGTCTGTTCGGTCAGATTCATTGAACAGCCAAAATGCTAAATAATCAGATTTTTTAAAATAATCATTCCCCCTAATTTTTTCGAATTCAATATTCGCTTCCCAGTTCCCTTTTCCATTAGAGTATGCTAATTCAAGAGAGTTGGGAGGTGTAAAAAACTGTTCGTCACAAACAGGTAGCCTGTGCCCAATATTTTTTACATAACTTCCTTCAGTATAGTTCACCTCTGAAAAAAAGTAAGCACCTGGCAAGTTATTGTTTTCGAAAAATATGTAATCATATTCTCTTTCTGCCACTTGTGCTATACCAACCAGTGCCAGATAAAAACTAAAAATGAGTAGAATAATCTTTTTCATAACCTATATTTCAAATTATGGCAACGTACTATTAAGCATTAACTAGAAAAAATGAATCATTATCATACCTCTAAACATTACATTTTAAGGTAACTGCCACTATTATCCACTCCTTTATTGTTGAGGTGCCAATTCACTTTCCCATCGATTAAATAAAAGTCTTAATTCATTTACCTTTACAGGGTTTGTCTTGTATAAATCAATACGTTCTCCCTTATCCTTAGCCAGGTTTAACAACATGGTATCCTTTGGTGCATTTTGATCTTCTATAACAAGTTTCCAATCGCCATGTCGGATGGCCATATCTTTTCCTCGTTTCCAATATAAGGTTTGGTGAGGCCGTTCATTATTGTCCTTTGTTCCTTTTAAATAAGGCAATAGGTTAACTCCATCAAATGGGTAATTCTGATTTTCTTTAAGTCCTATGAACGAAGCAATAGTCGGCACCACATCCAAATTACTAACCGGATGGTTATATACAGTTCCTGGTTCTATCTGCCCAGGCCACTTAATGATAAAAGGAATTCGTATGCCACCCTCTAAACAATCACCTTTCCATCCTCTAAAGGGTCCGGTCGATGACATATCTCCTTTTTGCCCTTTAGGTGAGCCATTATCACTAATAAAGAATACAACTGTATTATCTGATAAACCTTGTTGTTCTAACATTTTCAATACATGGCCTATACCATCATCCATAGCCAACACCATACCTGCAAAAAGTCGACGATTCCTGCTTTTTATATTAGGTAAGCGCTCCATATATTTATCTGGTACTTCCCAGGGATAATGCACAGCGTTATAAGCCAGGTATAAACAAAATGGATTCCCGGTTTTCTCAGGGTGGTTGCGCTGAATAAAATCTATAGCTTCATCGGTAAAAACCTCTGTTGTATACCCCTCATAGTCCACCATCTCATTGCCTCTAAAAATTGGCCAATATTCGCGAATACGTGTAAATTTCTTTTCTGCCTTAAAAAATGAATGCGAACCATTCAGGAAACCATAAAACTCATCCCATCCTCTTTGTAAAGGTCGCAGATCTTCCTGAGCTCCCAAATGCCATTTCCCAATAACACCTGTATAGTAACCAGCTGGTTTAAGAATCTCAGGCAACATAGGTTGCTCTTTAAATTTCTCCAGATTAATATCTTCGTCTCTTGAATTCTGACCATTGGTAAAGCGTTGCTGGTATACACCTGAAAGCATTCCACATCGCGAAGGAGAACAGATGGATGACGAGACATACCCTTGCGTGAACTGCACTCCGCTTTCGGCCAATGCATCAATATTAGGTGTAATTATATCATCGATACCATGGTAGCCAACATCACCCCAACCCATGTCATCGGCATAGATAATAACAATATTGGGTAACTTTGTTTTTTCTTTGGCTTGAAGAACATTGCTAACTAACACAAAGCAAGCAAATATGATTTTTAATTTAATATTCATTTCTTGACTTTTATGTTACTTACTAACTTTAAAACTTCCACAATAATCTGGTTGCCACCCCCATTGAGGCTGTAACATCTGATCCGACATATCTTCATAGATATGCATCAACTCTTTGAACTTTTCCGGGTTTTGCTTGCTCAAATCTTTTTGTTCGCTTATATCATCAGTCAAATTGTACAGTTCCCAGTCAGCATGATCACGATGTTTAACCAGTTTCCAATCGCCTTTGCGCACTGCATGATGCCAAAGAAAGCGCCAATATAAAAACTGATGTGGCTCTCCTTGCTCTTCGCCTCTTAAGTAAGGTAAGAGGTTAACACCATCAAGAAACCACTCACGATTAACCTTATTCCCTGTCGCGGCAATTGCTGTTGGCAATATATCAAGAGAAATAACAGGAAAGTCGATGCACTTGTTAGACGGCAGCTTTCCTTTCCATTGCATACAGAATGGTACACGTATACCACCCTCGTAAATACTTCCCTTACACTCACGCAGTAAACCGTTATCTGAACGTTCACACTCACCTCCATTATCGCTATAAAAAATGATCAGTGTATTATCCTCTATCCCCGATTGTTCTACAGTTCCTAATACACGTCCAATGTTATCATCCATGCATTTGATCATAGCCAAAAACGTTCTTCGCTTAATATCTTTTACATGCTTAAACTGATCAATATATTCATCAGGTGCCTCAAACGGACCGTGTGGTGCATTAAATGGCAGGTACAGTAAAAATGGATGTTGACGAGCTGCATTTCTTTCAATAAATAAGGAGGCTTCTCTGCCAAAAGCATTGGTGAGATACGCATTTTCTGATACAACAGGCTTTAAGCCGCGCATTAAAGTTCCCCTTTCATTGTTATTGATGTAATAACCTGAAGCACCATTAATAAAACCAAAAAAATAATCGAAACCACGTTTTGAGGGGTTCCGCATTGGTACGTTTTCTTCGTGCCATTTGCCAATTAGAGAAGTATTATACCCCAAATCTTTGAAATACTCGCCTAAAGTTGTTTCACGCAAAGGTATGCCAGGTATCGTTTCTTTTGTTCGACGGAAAGGCCCTGGATTATCCTCAAAACCAAATCGATTTTGGTAGCGCCCGGTTAATAGCCCCGCCCGGCTTGGTGCACAAACCGGGCATGTGGTATATCCATTGGTAAAATAAACACCGTTTTTTGCAATATTGTCGATATTAGGAGTTGATGCTTCTTCTCCTCCCATATAACCCACATCGTTATAGCCCAGGTCATCAGCTAATATGATAATTACATTAGGCACATCCTTTTGTAATTGTGCACTTATCACATTACTAATTAAACAAAGACAAAATGCTAAGTAATAAAATGGTCTTTTCATGTGTTATATCTTGCTTTTTATTGCCACATGGAACTCGCCAAATTAATCATACTTCTGTGTGTGTGAAGTAATTCTCATGGCTCGTTTCATCTGTTAAATTTATTTTTCAATGGTCAGATGGAACTCACAATAAATTTTAATTATTACCCTGTATGTCAATTTGGATAATCAAATTTACATGCTCGTTTCATATAATTTCTTTATTTAGGGTTAACAGTAAAATCCAGGCTTTTCAAGCCTTTTACAACATCTTTATTGCCCATAAATAAGTTCCATAGAAGGCCTGTTCGATGGTTTTCAATCATCACAGGAATAGGTCCCTGATCGATAGCCAGATAATGTGGATTACACCAATTTGCCGTGTGGCTGTAGGCATCGTAAGGACCATATTTACCAACTAACGAATCAGCATCCTGATATAAATATTGAAGAAACTGCATAGACTCTTTCGGAGTATAAGGAAAAGAACTTAAAGCGGCTGTTGGAGAAATTACGCCCAAATCACTATCTCCAGGATGATGGCCAGCATAACCTTTCATGGAATAACTTGATGTTAACCCCCATTGATTTGGTCCATATCCCTTAAACTGTTTAGGATTATCCACACAATAGTTGTAATGTATTTTTGCATGATTCGTGGTTAACTCCCAATAATCAGCATATCGATCTTTTAAACCTTTAGGGTTAAGACCTAAATATGAATAATGAGACCAGAAAAGAGGACCAATAGGGTCATCACTATGCTGGTAATAGTTTAAAACGGTTGGTAACTCATAATAAACCGTATCTTTTGTTATATTTCCCTGTACTGTCCAGCCCTGGTGATACACTGATGGTTTAACCGGATGAGTTGGTGATGAAGCTGCCAATACATACATAATCAGGCATTCATTATAGCCTCCCACAGCAAAATTCATTTCCCAACCATAATTGGGCGACCAATGCCAATACAACACATCCTCACCATTTTTGGTGTACCAATCCCACTCTACTTCGTGCCATAATTGTGTTATGTCAGCTACCAGCTGTTGCTCGGTCTCATTACCATCTTTAAAATACTCAGCAACGGTCAGTAATCCCTGAATCATAAAAGCAGTCTCCACCAAATCTCCTCCGTCATCTTTCTTACTAAAGGGAGCAACCTTACCTGTTTTGCCATTAAGCCAATGCGGCCACACACCGTGAAAACGATCAGCCTCTTTTAGAAAAGCTACAATCTGTTGATAGCGAGTTAAAGCCTCTTCGCGTTGAATAAAACCTCGTTCAATTCCCACTAATATGGCCATTACTCCAAATCCTGAACCTCCTAAAGTAACAACATCAGAATCATCTTTGGGGTAAAAACCATCCAGATGAATACGTTCACAAGCCATTCCACTGTTTGGCTCAGCCCCTTCCCAGAAATATTGAATGGTCTGATATTGAATGGTATCTAACAAGGTTTCTTCTGTCCTGGTTTGACTTGATAATGTTGTTGATTCACCTTGTTTATTTTTTGATAAACAAGATGTTAACATCAACATTACAATTGATATATATATAAGTAATTTCATCTGTTTAAATTTATTTTTAAATGATCAGATGGAACTCCCAAATAAATTTGATCATCCGCCTGTGTGTCAATATGGATATTCAAATTTGCATGGTCGTTTCATGTGTCTAAACTTGATTTTGATTGTCACATGGAACTCGCCAAATTTAATCACCCTCCTTTGTGAGAAGTATGCTCTCATGGCTCGTTTCATTTAATTTAATGGCTAATGATGAATTAATTGTATTAATAAGTAAAACCTAGCTTTGTTAACCCATTCTGTACTTCTGTATCTTGCATAAATAAGTCCCAACAAAGAGCTGTTCTATAGTTTTCGATCATGACTACAATGGGGCCCTGATCAATCGCCAGGAAAGAACTTGCAGTCCATTCCTGAGTAATATTAAAAGCATCATAAAATCCGTAGTCTCCCCAAAGACGATCCCCTAAATGATAATAAAAATGCTTTAAAGCCTCCATAGATTCATCAGGAGTAAATGGGATAGAAGATAATGCTGCTGTTGGAGTAATTACTCCTTTATCGTTAGTTGGTGAATGAGCTGAATAACCCTCATGATTATCGCTCGCAGTTAGTCCCCAACATATATCGCTATAACCAACATAACCGTGTGGATTATCCACGCAATACTCCTTGTTTATTAAAGTATGAGCACGAGCTTGCTCCCAGTAGTTCGCATATTGGTCTGAAAGATTTCTTGGATCAAGTCCCACAAAAGAATAATGTTCAAAGAAAAGTGGTCCCCCATAAGCATGACCTAAAGGCAATTTAATATTATAGTATGTATTACCATTGACCAAATTTCCATTTCGTGCCCAACCTTGGTGATATACTGTAGAAGAAATACTGTGAGTAGGTGATGCTGCTGCGAGTACGTATACTATTAAGGCCTCATTCCAGCCACCAACCTTCATATTTTTTTCAAAACCGTAATTAGGTGACCAATGCCATGTAATTGAATTTTCTCCTTGGGTATACCAATCCCACTCAACCTCTTCCCATAAGGTGGTTATTTTATTTATTATTTCATTTTCTTCTGCAACCGCTGGATCAAGGTATTGCCTTACCGTCAACAAACCTTCAATCATAAAAGCTGTTTCAACAATATCCCCTCCATCATCCTTTTGACTAAATGGTTTTGTTTTACCTGTATTACCTTCGAGCCAATGTGGCCATACCCCATGGAAACGATCAGCTGTACCTAAAAAATCCACAATTTTAGCTAAGCGCTCAACACCCTCACCACGCGTAATAAACCCACGTTCAATAGCCACAGGAATTGTCATTACACCAAAACCTGAGCCGCCAATGGTTACCAGGTTGTTAGAGGTACTGCGTTCGCGTGCTAAACCTGAAGCCGGATGTGCAAAGTCCCAGAAGTATTTAAATGTTTGTTGTTGTACCTTAGTTAATAATTCTTCATCTGATATTTCAGGAAATTTATATGTAGAATCTAATACTGTAAACAGTTTATTGGAAAAACCACCAAAAGAAGCACCATTGACACTTTCTAAATTTTTGGAAATTTTAAATGCATATTTACTTAAATATTGTAAGGGTGATGTACTAGTTAATGTAACGGTTTGGTCATTATTTGAATAAGTGTAATTTAGGTTTGCTAGATCAGCGCCAGATACACTTACTGCACTTTGGAGTGAATTACGATTTACAGGCACTGTAAATTCCATTGTTAAATCCAATGTTAGGGGAACATTCGGAACAACATCAATATTTTTGACATCACTATTGTCTATCAGTAAACTAACTAACTCCAATTCTCCTGCAACAGTTTTAAAACCCAATTCCCTAGGTTCGTTTGATTGACCGGCATACCCCTTTAGTTCGTTAGTAAGAATTAGTTTATAGTTTGTAAAATAATCGAGCTTATTTGTAGGAGTGATACTTAAAATTTTATCCTCTGATGAAAAACCATAGTTAACATTTACTACTTGATCTCCCTCCAATAGAATAACACCTTCTGTGACAGTTTCAGTATCTAAAGAAGTAGAAAACACCAACCTGATTACAGGAGTAACAGGGACATCATCTACATAGGTGTTAGATAAATCCAACTCATCAGAGTTAATATACATCCTCTCTAATACAAAAGGTGTAACAGACTCATCCTTCTTGCAAGATGATATTAGTACAAAGATAAGAACGATAATATTCAAATTTCGGGTGATCATAATAAGCAGTTTAATAAGGCCATCTCGTCGAAACAAGACAGCCTTTATTTAATATAGTATTGTTGTTATGTATATGTTATTCCTCAGCAGCAATAATGGATTTTACCTCATCCTGACTGAGCGCTTTCTTGAATAATCTTAATTCGTCATATTGACTCAGATCATACGCATGCCCCCAGCTACTAAAATGCGGGCCACCGGAAGCAATGTAAAGATCTTCGCAATTGTTCCAGCTAATAGGTGCATCCAGAGGTCCTTGGGCAGCAATTTCACCATCGATATATACTACAGCTTCTGATCCGGATATTGATATAGCAACGTGTATCCAATCTGTTACCATAGGGTTAACCGTAGCAGCAGCTCCTCCATCAAACCATTGGTCATAATCTCCATTTCCTACATTAAGCTTAATAGTTTGTGCATCATCTCCTCCTTCACGGAATAACCTGAAACCAGCAACACGGTTATTATTACTACCTGTAGGGCTTGCTGACAATATTCCAGAACGTCCTTGCTGAGCAATATTATACCAGAAAGCCGCACTTATCTCAGTTCCTTCCAATACATCCGCAACTGGAAAAGAAAGGTATGAATCTGTAGCTCCCTGATAAGCAGCTCCTACTACTCCATTCGCTTCAAAACCTGGGAAACCGGATATTTGTGCACTTTCAACTGTTGCATGATCTAAAAAGTGATTCTGAAAACTCATATAAAATGACTCACCGAATAATGGTTCAAAATCTCCCATTTTAACAACACTGAAACTGATTAAATCCGAGGTAACACTTTTGCCTGATTTGTCATTTGCAGTAATCTGCATTGTATATTCTCCTGCCTCTAAATCTAAAAAATGACCTTGAAGTGGAGCATATCTGCGGTAATCTCTAAAGTCTATCACTTGATCTGCCTCTTCATCATTTATTATGATTGATACTGATTCTAATTCAATATCATCGATTGCCTCAAGTTTAATGGGTACACCAGCACTAGCAGCGACAATGAGCTGGTCCCCATCTTCTGGTGAACTAATAGATACAGTAGGTGCTAATTCATCTGGACCAGGTTCAACCGGTGTAATTGAATCAATGCCTTCATTACATGATTGCAGCATTAAAATAATTGTAACACTGTATAATAAATTCTTAAATAGTTTCATCTTACTCTTATTTAATATATGACCATAACTACTACTTACCATTTGCATGCGCTCTTAGATTTGGTAATTGATCTAATTGAGCTAATGGGTATGGTAAAAACACTTTTTCAGCATTAAACTCACGAACGCCATCAGATTCATCATATCGATCACTATAGCTTAATTCGTCATACTTTTCATACCTTACCATATCGTAATAACGCGATCCAAATTCCATAGCTAATTCTGCAAACTTTTCATCAAGAACTTGTTCAAGACTAACTCCACTAATAGGAGTTAAACTTGCTCTACTTCGTACTAAATTAACAGCCTCATCAGCTGACATCTCTGTACTGGTAGCTCCTTGTGTTAAAGCTTCGGCATGTATTAAAAGAATTTCAGCATATCTGATTAATGTATAGTTCTTTCCATTACCGTAATTAGTGCGTCCAGGAGTTAACTGATCTGATGGTAAATAATGTTTACCACTACCGAAATTACCACGAGGATAATCATTAATAATATCACCAGATGGAGTCGTGCTGCTTATCCAAGCAGGCAAAGATGAATAGTTAGGATCTTCCTTAATTTTGTTAATACCTTTGTTGGTGAATAATACACTTGTTTGTAAACGCTCATTTTCACCGCGGTCAAGCATAAACTTAATCCATTTAATACTTGGTTCCCAAAAGCCCCAACCACTTTTTGCTCCTTCAACTTTAGGTGTCCAGTTTTGCGTACCATAAAAAGCGAAAAGATAAGACTCTTGAGGACCTGAGCTTTGCCCATAATCCGAAAACTGCAACTCAAATATGTTTTCAGAACATAGCTCACCATCTTTTTTAAATAACTCATAGTAATCCGAATACAATGAAAATTTATTGGACTTGATTATTTGAGAAGTTGCATCTGCTACTTTCTGAAAGTTTTTTAGCTCCAGATTAACCATTGCTTTTAAAGCCAGCGCTGCATATTTAGTAACACCTCCGGCTACATCAGTTCGTTGATTTGGATGCATATCCGGTAAATCATCAATAGCTTCATCCATTAAATCTGATATATACAGCATTACTTCATCATAAGATGAAACTTCAGCAACAAGCATATCGGCCGGGTCTGACGTTTTGGGAATTAAAATATCCCCCCATGTACGTGCCAGATTACGCAATAACCAACCTTTTAATACTTTGGTTTCGGCAATATACTGATCAGCATTTGGGTTTCCTGAATTCTCTCTATATAATTCAATTTGTTCAACCGCATCAAACATGCGAAAAATAGTGGTATATTCTAATCCCCATAATGAATTATACATCCAATACCCCTGATCATAAACATACCTGTCAGTCATAAAAAAGGGTTGTGCATCACCATACCCTCCGGCATTGACATCATCACCTCTAACAGAAAGTAAAGGAATACCTTCCCAACCTCTTTTTTGATAAAATTGAGAATAAGCACCATACAATGGCAAGATCATATCTTGTGCAACAGTATAATCAACCCCTTCTGTTGGCACTCTATTTTCAAATGGCTCATCTAACACATCATGGCAAGCTGTAATTGAAAAAACCACAAAGGTTATAGCCAAAAATTTTGTTATATGATTTTTATTTAATTTCATATTATTCTTATTAAGCAATTAAAATTTAACATTTAAGCCAACAGTGTAAATAGCTGGAATAGGGTGTACTTTGTTGTCTACACCATTATTTACTTCTGGACTAAATCCATTGTAACTAAACATTGTTAATGGTCGCTCTGCTGTAAATGAAATACGTGTAGCCGGCATCTCAATTCCTAGTACCTCCTTATTTGAAAGCGTATAAGCCAACTGAATATTTTGGATTCTAAAGAAAGAACCATCCTCAACCAGGTAATCGCTCATTTTTTGATTCCATGATTTTCTGAGCCCTTTTGATGAAGGGTATTTGTTAGAAGTTCCTTCACCGTGCCAACGGTTAGTCGCTAAATCAGCATCCCAGTTTGTATCGTTGGTCCAAATAACTTCTCCTCTTTTGCGATTTAGGATCTTATTACCTGTTTGTCCCATAATATTGGTTGTAAACTGAAGGTTTTTATATCTAAGACCTAGGTTAGCACCATACATTAAAGTAGGGAAATAAGAACCTAACACTACACGGTCGTTATCATCAATAACACCATACCCTTCTTCTCCTTCAGACTGCTGATCCTTATATTTGAAATCACCTGGTTCAAGTCCATTGGCTAAAGCAATGGGGTCGGCATTTATTTCATCCATATTTTGATAAACACCAGCAGTTTCCCAACCATAGAAAGCCAATAAAGGTTCTCCTACAATTGTACGTTGACGAAATTCAGCAGAACCTCCATCAATATAATCCTGACCATACAATTCGCGTACTTCATTTTTATTGGTTGATAAGGTGGCTCCAACAACATAACTTAGATCACTAGTAATGTTATCATCCCAACTTAATGCTAATTCAAATCCTGAATTACGAATAACACCAGCACTCTTTAATCCGCCACCCATTATAACAGGTGTATTAACATAAATAGCTGCATCTTTTGTATCTCGCACATAATAATCAGCCTCAATATCCAAACGATTATTAAACATATTGGCACTCAAACCTATGTTTGTTTCTTCAGTAACTTCCCAACGTAAAACATTTATATTGTTTGTGGTTACTGTACCCGAAACACGCTGATCATTAAGGGCTACATAATTAATTTGTGTAGCAGCGGAACCATCGGAACGAGGTATTTTATCATTACCCAACTGTCCCCAACCAAATCTTAATTTAAGAAAATCTAAAGCGCTAACATTTTGCAAAAAGTTTTCCTCCGATAACACCCATCCAGCACCTACTGCCGGGAAGTAAGCCCAGGTATTTTCAAATTTATTACTACCATCAGCACGCATTGTCGCATACAACATGTACTTGCTATTAAAATTGTACGATAAACGACTAAAGTAAGATTGACCGTAGTACTTAGCTCCTCCATCACCTGTTAAGTGAGAGTCTTTATTTTGACCTGCATCAATATACCAATATTGCTCTTCTTCTGCTGGTATATCCTCTGCTGAGCCCCATAAATTATGACTATACTCTTGTCGGTATGATGACCCAGCCATCACACTAATATTATGCGCACCAAAATTATCTGTATATGTTAGTACATTATCCCAGATTTTATTTGAGTAGGTTTTGTTTTCCTTTTTTACTTTAACAAAATCTGACCTATAAGCTGTAGCCTCTTCTTCTCCTTCAGTATAGAACTCCCTAAACCAATTGTCATTCATATAAAATGGAAAATTAACATCTCGACTATTCAGTGCAGTGTATGCATGGTTGTATGAAGTTTTAAAAGATAATTTTGAAGGAATTAGATCGATTTTAGCGTAAAAATTGGCATTTACCTTCATTATATCCATCTTCTTGTCATTATACAACATCGTTGGAAATGGATTTTGATGACCTCTATAGCCTAACAATTTAGCATCTGCAAAATTGTCAGGAGTAGAAATACCTTTGTAATCTTCATCGTATACTGGTAATATTGGTACCGCTAGATATGCTTGTTTCCAGGCATCGTTATTTGGATCTTTTTTTATGGCATTACTAAAAATTATGTTTCCACCATAAGACAAACGGTCACCCGCTTTAGCATCTATTTTAGCTGTGAGATTAAACCTTTCATAATAGTTTTCCACATCCATTATCCCATCTTGCTTAAAATAACTCGTTCCTAAAGCATAAGTCATCTTTTCGCTACCCCCTCGAGCACTAAGGCTATGATTTTGAATAGGAGCCGGGCGTAAAATTTCATTATACCAGTCGGTATTTACATTTGGAACGTTGGGATTAACTCTACTACGTCCATATTTTTGCATGGCGTTTAAAACAAAATCATAATCCACAGCAGAACCTGATTCCAAAGCCATATTTGTGAATTGCTCGGCATTGGCCATTTTAAGCACATTTTGTGCCACCTGGTAACCATAGTAGCCATCATACTCTATTTCAGTTTTTCCTTGTTGACCTGATTTTGTCTCAATTAAGATTACCCCATTAGCAGCCCTTACACCATATATGGCAGCTGCCGATGCATCTTTTAATACAGAAATAGATTCAATCTCAGAGATATTTAAAAAATCAATATTATCATAAAACATCCCATCGACCACATATAAAGGATTTTGTCCAGCAGATTGAAAAGAACCAATACCTCTAACTCTTACTGTTGGTTGGTTACCCGGTTGTCCAGAACTTACCACCTGCATACCTCCTACTTTACCTTGCAAAGCCTGCATAGCTGTAGCAGCTGGAGTTTTAGCTAATTCTTCAGAAGCAACGGTAGTAATTGCTGAAGTAAGGTCTTTAACCTTTTGAGATCCATACCCTACAACTACAACTTCATCTAATGACTCTGTCGATTCCTGCAGAATTACATTAATTGCTGATTGACTATTTACAGGTACTTCCTGACTTTCATAACCAATAAAGCTAAAAATTAGCATTGCATCTGACAAAGCACTAATTGAATAGTTACCTTCAAAATCTGTTATTGTTCCTTGTGTAGTTCCTTTTATCACAACAGAAACACCAGGTATTCCCTCATTACTGGAATCTGTTACTTTACCTTGCACAGTCATTTGCTCCTGTGCTAAAAGAAACGTACACTGCATAATTCCCAATAGAATTACAAATAGCGTTTTTTTCATAGTTACAATAGTTTATTAAAATTCTTCAATTCAAAATTATTGTTCTTAACTGTTAATAAAGATTAAGTGGCCACAACTCAAATTGCACAAGCTAAAAACACACCTCAATCCCAACCATACAACCTCCATAAGACACTGTCTTAAAATCCATTACAACACCTCAAAATTTCACTTTACTTAAATAAAATCATGCAGCATTTGCATTTTTTTTTGTAATTACACAGGGTATACCTTGGATATATAGGAATATTTAAACATGTTTTAAGATTATTAATTTAAAGTCAGGTCAGGTATTTCTTTTATAACAACACATAAAAAGGAATTAAAACCAACTAAAAAGGAATCTTGTTAGCATTAATACCGCGTAACTTAAAATACTAAAAATTAAAGACTTTTTCTTATCAATTAAACACATGAAGTAAACCTTTAAGGCTTAAACGTTGTATCCATTATAATATAAGCATGTGCTGTTATCCTGAAGGACTTTGAAAAAGGCATAAAAAATCCCGCAAATCTCAGAGAAATGCGGGACACAAAAAAATACTATGCACTACTTTACAATCTTAAATGCACTGCTTGTTTTACCTGATTTTAACACAACTAAATACACTCCTTTTTGCAATGAAGAAATGTTCAGCTCTCCATTTAACTGCGTATCTTTTAATACTGTACTTCCTCCGATATTAACTACTGACACTTCTGTAATGTTGGCAGTAGACTTATAAATTACTTTATCTCCTGATTTATATACCTTACTATCATCTAACTCCTCCTGATAAACAGAAGTAACTACTGGAAAGAATTCAATATCATCAATATACACCACGGTTTCTGAAGACCTTGGAGATGTCCAATCAGGCATTATCACTATTGTTGGGTATACAATTCCATCTTTTCCTGAAAAATCATACTCTATGGTTTCCCATTCATCCACCAAAGAATTTTCCATACTAATCTCCTCATTATTAGGATCATTACCACTAGCATATTCCAATTTAAATATTAAACCACTCTTCACTGGCTTATACGCCTTAAGCCTAACAAGCCCAGAACCTGACACTGTAACACTATGTGAAGACCACGCACCGGCCCATAAATCCCCTCCTGTTCCTGTTGGGATTGTAAATTGTAGAACTTTAGATGAAGGATTCTTTACATTTTGCACAGGATTATTCACAATACTAACTACTGCACCTGCAAAGCCAGTAAATGTGGCAGAAGTCCCGGGAGTTTCAAAATTCAAATCTTGCGCATTTCCCATGGTAACAATACCAATCATTACTAATAAAAGGGTAATTTTTTTCATAATAAAATACTAATTAGTGTTAATAAATTAATTACACCAAATCTATGCGATTACAGTTTTTCCTCACATCAAACAACCAATACACAAGTTGAACAATACCCAAAACCACCCATACAAAAACTATACAATCACCACAAACGCCTATAATTGTTATCATTATAAGACTAAACCTAAACAAAACTCTATACAAAAAGAGGCAGTTAGAAATTTCTAACCGCCTCTTTTTGTGTAATATTAAATTATTAATCTAATTCTATTTCTTACATATCTTAGCGATTGAATAGTTACCTTTTGACCACACACGCACTAAATAATTTCCTCTGGATAATTCATGAAGAGAAATATTTCTAATATCATTTCCTGTCTGAACTAACATAAGGTTACCCTGTATATCAAACACCTCTACTTTACTAACTTCATTATCCATAGAAAATGAAATTAAACCTTGCGTCGGATTAGGGTAAACCATTAATTCATCATACGATATCTGCTTTAAGTCCGTAGATAAATTATCTTGAAATAATAAATTATCAAACCATAAAGTCCCTGTTTTAGAATTATCATTATATCCAAAAACAAGTTCAAGCTGATTAAAAGTATTTTGCAACTGGTCATAAGGGATTGATGATAAATCTATAATATATTCATGCCATTGGTTATCATTTATTGTTTGTATCCCAAAATACTGTTTATCATTACCAGCCTTAGAAAAACATAATGCCACATTTGTATTAACTGTTGTTTTTAACTGGATACTTGCTTTTTGAGATGTAGTTAAATCCCAAAATTCATTGTTAAGATTAACAGCAACACTTGCCGCTTCTGTATCAACATTTTTTACAACCTTACCAGATTTTACACTTTGATTTATATCTGCTACCTGAGGGTTATTTCTCACAGAAAAGCTAACATCTCCCGAGTTTAATACCTCCCAATTTAACTTTGCCCTGCTGTTATAATAATCTCCACCTTCAAAATCTTCAGCTCGTTCCTCTGATCCTGGAACTTCATACTTACGTTTTAATATGGCCAGCTCAAGCTTTAAATTTTTGATAATATCTACATAGGCTTGATCTTTATATAAATTACTAATTTCGTCGGGATCTGCTATTAAATCATACAACTCCCAGGCATCATCTGTATAAAAATTAATCAACTTATATTGATGCGTTCTTATTCCTTCATGTCTAGGTATACCATGTTTGCCATGATCGTAATAATGATAATATACTGATTCTCTCCAATCACTTGGCACATTTCCTTCTACAACATTTCTAAATGACTCACCTTGCATATCCTCAGGAATTTCAATCCCCAGATAATCGAGTAAGGTTGGTGCAAAATCAATATTCTGAACCATTTCGTTCACTGTAGTATTGGGAGTAATATGTCCAGGATAACGCATCAATAGCGGCATTTTCATTCCATCCTCATAAATAAAACGTTTTTCATAATAACCATGCTGACCGGTAAAATAACTTTGATCTGAACAATATATTACAATGGTATTATCTGTTAAATTATTGTCATCCAAGTAAGTCAATATTCTTTCAACATTTTGATCTATCCCTGCAACTACCTTTAGGTAATCTTTTATAAATCGCTGATATGCATAAGCTTTACCACTCTTTTGCCCCGGTACAACAGTTCCTGCTGCAACCAGGTCATCATATTCCTTATTGGCTGCGTCATAATAAGAATGATATGCAATACGCTGTTCCTCGGTCATACGCTCTAACAGCTTATAATCTGACAAAGTATATTGTCCATATGCCGGAAAGTAATTATAGGCAGTAGTTTCAATATCAAATCGCAAACGGTTTATTGCTGTAGATGCATATATTTCACGCGATGAATAATCATCATACAATGTAGCCGGCTCAGGTATTTCCTCACCTTCAAATAAATTTAAGTTGCGGATCATAGGCATCCGTGTCACATGAGGCCCTTTAAAATGAACCATCAAACAAAATGGATCAGCACTATTGCTATTTAACCATGCCAACGACTGATCAGTAATTAAATCTGCCGAGTAACCCTCTATTTGCTCTCTGGTTCCGGTATGGGAAATAAATGTTGGATTATAGTAGTACCCTTGTCCCCCACCTTCTGTTAAGATATTCCAATGGTCGAAATAGGCGCCAGGATTTTCTCCTTTTAAATGCCATTTTCCAATAACAGCTGTTTTATATCCATTATCCTGAAGTATACCCGGAAGCTGCTGTTGAGTATTATCATAAGTGGATCCATTGCCAAAAACTCCATTCTTGTGACTATGTTTCCCTGTAAGAATAGCCGCCCTACTTGGTTGACAAATGGAATTGGCACAGTAACTATTCATAAATATTGCCCCTTCATTTGCAACCCTATCCATTCCAGGAGTATTATTAATACCTGCTCCATAAGCACTAATACTCCTATTAGCCTGATCATCCGACATGATAATAAGTATATTGGGCTTTTGCGCTTGAGCTAAACCTAAATACAACAAACTAAGAACAATTAATAAAATACTCTTTGTCGAAATCGTCATATACTTTTATTTATTGTTGACAAAAAAGGACTAACATATAGCTAGTCCTTCATGATAATGATTGTAATTTTAAAGGAATTATTTCATAATTTTTTGAGAATATACCAAACCTGAACCCTTCACTGTTACAACATAAATACCTTCACTTAGATCTGAAATACTAATTTGCTCAAGATTAGAACCTACCGCTTGTTTTACTTTTCTCCCTGTAATATCAGAAACGGTAATTTCATTAACTGCAGCTTCTGACTTAACATGAACCAATCCATTTGCATAATAAATACTTGCAGCATTTTCTTCTAAAGATTCAATACCTGTTGGAATCTCATTAACTAGCACAAAATCATCAAAATAAATTTCTAAGGCATTTGGTCTTGCATCATTCCAATCCATTTGAATTTGAATAGAATTATAATCATCTGTTTGAGTTTTACCAGAGATATCAAAATAACACTCCATCCATCCTTCGGTTTGATCTGTAGCTAAACCATCTTCTCCATTAACTCTATTTTTTACAACTCCAATCCATGTACCAGGAGCTGGCGAAGTAGCATCATCTAACCAGATTCCTGCTTTACCTCTTGGTTTTAGTATGGTTGCAGGCGTTCCTCCAGTTACATAAATATTAACTTTTATTGCATCATAATCTCCTGCTTTAAAAGAAACACCGGCAGGAAGTTGAAACATAACTGCATCAATCTTATTACCGGCAGGATTACCTCCAATTGCATTCATAGTAGTTTTTAAAACATTTGCTGAAGAATTTACTGCATCAGGTTCTGGATTAACAACCACAGTACCTGTTTGAGTTCCACTTCCCCCTATTATAACTGGTCCATTTGCTAATGGAGATTCAAAATCACAAATCGTAACTTGCGCATTTAAAGTATTAGCCACAATAGCTATAACTACAAAAAGTAATAATTTTTTCATAAGAGTAAATTTTAAATTGATAAATGATTAACTGATGTAAAAATATATGGGCTTCAAGATTTAATCAATTTTAACACCTATCCAAAGCTTTCAGCCATAAAACAGAACTACTACAACACCTATACAGCACCTATACAACACCACCCTAAACACTCATAATCAGAACTCTAACAAAAACAACAAACTAACATTTGAGTTTCTTTTTAATTCTTGACATTTATTTAAACCCACAAAAAAACCCACCTGAAATCATCCAGATGGGTTTTAATAATTAAGTGTTATATTCTTTAGTTATACTCCGCAAGAATGTCTTTTACACTTTCCGGAGCTACTCGTCCGTATACTTTTTCACCTACTGTTACCAAAGGAGCCAAACCACATGCTCCTACACAACGTAAACTACTCACAGAAAATTTACCGTCGGGAGTTTTTTGTCCAACCTTAACATTTAATAGGTGCTTAAACTCATCCAACACTTTTTCTGCTCCACGGTCACAACAAGCCGTTTCCATAACTTCACCAACATTTAGTCAATTTTCATCTCTGCTTTTGTATTGATTAGGTCAATAATCCGGTTTGCAGCGTGTTGTACTTCTACCGACATTTCTTCTCCGAAATGTACAGACCTGGGTTGTATACCAAGTACAAGTATAGCAGGCATGTTAAAAAGTTCATTGATTTTTTTTAATGAGATATTATGGGTATTGGTAGTAAAATCCTGTATTCTATCCACTTCGAGCAGTTCAAAATAACCAGGGTGTCGATTAAAATGCACACAATCTATTAAGACCAGAATATCGGGTGCCAATGAATTAATCTTACCAATATAGTTTTCGATACTCACTTCAACCGTTAATGTACCTACATTTGCGGAATTGAGAATGCGGTTACTAATGAATACACCTACCCCATCGTCTCTTTTAAGCACGTTACCGATCCCGGTAAAAAGGATTTTTTTATTCTGACCGATTAACTCCTGTAAGTCTTTGATCATTTTCTAAGATTATTAACCAGTACTTCTCTTAAACAATTCGGACACAAAACATTAAACATATCTTTCCGTTTCATGTGGTCCAGAATCTCTAATTTAGTATCTTCCTCTGAAGCTAATTTCAATTTTTCGTTTATCATATTCAGGTTCATGAGTGAAGAATAAGCTTTGGGACCCAGCTTTTTGTGCATAAACATAATATGTTCTTTGGTAGTAATTACAGCTTCACAATTTTTACAGATCAGCAGTTCTTTTTCCTGGTATTCGATATTTTCATCTCTATCAAAAGATGCAATATCATAGATCTTATCTGATAGTTTTACTCCTTTTCCAGTGATGCAATGTTCCTCGCATTGACCGCAAAAAATGCATTTACCATAGTCTCTTTTTATCTGTCGTATTTTATTTTCCTTGTCATCTTCGAATGTAATAGCTTGCGATGGACAAACATTAGCACATGTTTCGCATCCTACACAGTTTTCATCATCCACAACCGGCTTACCCCTATAATTATCAAAGGGTTGATGCGGTTCTGCCGGAAATTTGGTAGTATATACCGGTGAAAACAGGGATATCACAGCTTCTTTTATTTCGCGCAGTTTCGGATACTTCATTTTTTAACCTCCTTATAATCGTCCTTAACACTTTTATCACCTAATTTAACTCCAAATTTATAGGCTCCTTTAACCAGTGCATGAGCTGCTACGGTAGCAGTAAAAAACAATATCACAATAGTTATGAGTGCTTTTACTCCAATATCAATAAAACCATAGTAAAATAATACGCCAAGCAAAATACTACATGTTCCCAGTGTAACACACTTTGTTGCAGATTGTAACCTGTTGTATACATCGGGTAAGCGAATAAGACCGATACATCCAAACAGATTAAAAAGTATTCCTATGGCTATTAATATTACGCTTATCGTTTCCATAATGCCTTATTCATTCAGGTTACTACCTCCCAGGTATTTAGCCAAGGTAAGGGTTCCTATAAAGCTTAGAATTACCCATGCTATTCCAATATCAATAATAAATGTCTTCCCGGTAGTTATACTCAGGATGGCACAAATTCCAACTACTAAAATTCCGAATATATCAATCCCGACCATTCTATCAGGTATTGAAGGTCCCCGAATTATTCTGTAAAGACAAAATACACAAAGTGCTATCTGTATGTACAGTAATATATCTAACAATTCACTCATTCGAATATCTTTTTAATATATTTCTCAAATCTTCCTGCTACTTTTTTACTATATACCTCAGGATCTGTAGAACTAACATAAATCCAATGTACGTATAATAAATCATCGATCATATCTACCGAGATTGTTCCCGGGGTCATGGTTATAGAATTGGCCAGAAATGTACGTGCCAGATCAGTTTTAAGCGATAGTTTTACTTTAACTATTCCGGGTTTAATGGGCATTGCAGGATGCAGCACACGATATGCCACATCAAAATTGGCTTTAAGGCATTCCCATATAAATACAAACAGGTATACAATAAGCCAAAAATACCGTTGTGGCTGGAGTAGCTTTACTACTTTGTCTGGAAAAAGATTCCCAAAAAATAAAACAGTAAGCAAAGCTGCAACAACACCAACAATTATATTCTGGATACTAAGACTAAAAGTTAACAATAACCAAAAACCTAAAGAAAAAATAAATAATACAATATATTTCATACCTAAAAAATTAGTATCAAATTAATGAATACAAATCCACTTAACAGCAGGCGGGGATACAAAGACACTGAGTTTTCCATATCCAATTTAGAATAGCTTTTAGCTATTCAATGTAATTAAGTTAAGAAATTCACTTTGTGAATTTCTTAATATTGGGACGTTGTCCCAAACCCTACTTCATTTTTGGCATCGCACCAAAAACGAAGCAAAAAAGTCTAGACCAATAGAATCCTTCTCCCCGCACCTGCCTTCAATTCCTACCGGCACACATCCCCCTCAAGTGCGCCCTAGAAGGCCTCTCGCCAACTCTGGCCGGTCTATTGCTCTGGCCTACGCTTCTTTTTACTTACCGCTCCAACATTTTTCAAATTCTTACCTTAATAATATTATTTAGCTATAAACCTTTAGAGATTGGTTATTAACCATTTAGAACAAAGCCATATCCCGACACCTATTAGTTTATTTTCTTCGGGAGGTCATTGGTCACGTTTCGTAAATAGCGCCTTTACTAATAATCTAACAAGGTTTTGCTATCCGCCTCCGCGATAAGCTATTATCACATTCATTTCATACTACAATCCTATTATTTTACTTGAATATTCAGTTGTTTCCATCAATACTTCCACTGCAGGTGAAAGAATTATTTCCCTGATCCCGGGAAATATTAAAAGACTAAGCACCAAACATAAAACGCCCATTACAATCATTGAAAAAGCCATTGTAAAGGGTACTTCTTTTACAAGTGCACTACCGGTATACTTTGTTTTATTAAAAAATGCATATCGTTGAAATTTCAAAAAATAAGCGAGGGTAATGATGCTTACTAGTACAGCCAATGCTGCAAGAAGATAATATTGTCCCTTTATTGCAGCTATAATAATAAGCAGCTTGCTAAAAAAACCATTAAATGGAGGTATTCCGGAAATAGCCATTGAAGCACTCATAGACGTTGATGAAGTTACAGGCATATCTTTGGCTAATCCCCCCATTTGCTTTAAATCTCTTGTACCTGTTGCATATTCAATAGCCCCGGCATTTAAAAACAAGAGTCCTTTAAAAACAGCATGATTTATCAGGTGGAATAATCCACCGGCTACAGCCATAGATGCAACCATTTTATCTCCATTGCTGATTAAAATAAGCATACCCATTCCAATTCCTATTACTACATATCCCATCTGGCTGATGCTGCTATAAGCAAGTAAACGTTTAAGATCCCATTGACCTATGGCCAGTAACCCTCCTATAACCATCGAGAGGGTTCCAATAACGGTAATTATCAATGCTATTTCGTAGGTAATGGCGAACATATTATAAAATAACCTGATGATGGCATATATACCAATAGCTTTAATAAGTACGCCGGAAAGCATTGAAGAGATAGGGGATGGAGCTGACGAATGTGCATCCGGAAGCCAGGCATGAAAAGGAATCATTGCCCCCTTAATTCCGAATCCGGTGATTAAAATGATTTGAATAAATAAAGTTGTTTTGCTATCAGCTTGAGTTGAAATTACATGGGAAATATCTGCCATGTTTAAAGTTTTGGTTTGCCAGTAAAGTAAAGAAATACCTAAGAGGATTAATAACGAAGCAATCCCACCTAAAACCTGATATTTAAACGAGGCTTCCAACTCGTCTTTCTCTATTCCGAATGCAACTAATGCATAAGATGCAATCACTGCTATTTCAAGAAAAACATAAAGATTAAACAAATCTCCGGTCAACACTACACCATTCATCCCGGCAATCATTAAACACAATAAGGTATAGAAATAATTTTCGGCGGTGTATTTTCTCATATAAGAGAAAGAGTAAAAAACTACTAAGAAACCAATGGAGTTAATAATCAACAACAGAAATGCGCTTAATCCGTCGAGAACCAGATAAATTCCTATGGGAACATTTTCCACTGCCTCCCATCCGGCTACTTTATAAATAATACATTGTGAATTTCCGGTAAATAGATAGTTCAGGATAAGGGTACAAAGAAATAATAAAGCAAGCAATGAAAGTGCTTTCTGGAAATGTGGTATAAATTTTCCGATAATAGGAATCAAAAATGCACTTCCCAGAGGTACTATAACAAATAAAATGACCAGATTATCCATAACTACCCTCTTAGATTATTGATTTTTGTGATATCAAATGTTCCGTATTTTTTATAGATGCGGATAGCAATAGCCAATAGCATAGCTGTTGTAGCCAGTCCGATTACAATAGCCGTTAATACCATGGCCTGGGGCAACGGATCTACAAATTCAGTATTTTTCATTCCTTCAATAAGTATAGGCGCCTGCGCTCCATCTATATATCCTATCATTACCAGAAAAAGAAATACACTAAACTCCATGATAGAAAATCCAATAACGATCTTTATCAAATTCCTTTTGGTTAACACACCATAGAGCCCTACAAGAAATAATATGAAACATAAGATATAAGCCATCATTTCAATACTTCTTTTTTATAAATTACAAATGCCAGAAATATAGTTAGTAATGCTGATGCGACTTCCATACCAATAAATATGTTGTAAAGTGGGATTACACCGGCACTAATCAATTCTCCGACTTCTCCAAACTGGAAATAATTATTCATAAAAGCTGCACCTCCGGCAAACATTCCAATAACAGCCAGGATTAACACAATCAGAATTGCGCTGCTTTCTGTAACCGAACTCTCTGTCTCTTCCTTCCTTAGCATAAGTACATCGCTTCCATAAGCCAGTATAAGGAGAATGAATGAACCAGCCACCAAAACACCACCTGCAAACCCTCCACCTGGAGTAAGATGACCGTGAGTAATAATATACAATCCATACATAAAAACAACCCCGCAGAGT
Source organism: Labilibacter sediminis (assembly GCF_005877885.1). Lineage (GTDB taxonomy): Bacteria > Bacteroidota > Bacteroidia > Bacteroidales > Marinilabiliaceae > Saccharicrinis > Saccharicrinis sediminis. Next base: position 247,950 of record NZ_VCHY01000006.1, on the reverse strand, counting down.
AGTCCGGTAGCAGTTTTTACTATTTTCGACATTCCTTCCATGTTATTAATCCTTTTATTGTTATTATTGCCTTCCTTTTAAACGCAATACTGTTAATACGCCAATAGCTGCAGTAAACAGAATGGTAGCTTCTCCTAAAGTATCATACCCTCTGAAATCAAATAGAACACCAGTTACAAGATTTGCACTACCCGTTTTATCAGCTCCCTGTATATACTCTGTTGCCATTCGTGTAGTATGACTACCCAAAGGATTAAGTGCTTCTATTGCTGTATTAAAAGAAAAAACTAAAACGATCGTTACTGCCAAAGTAATTCCAATATTAACAAAAGCACGTTTTGTAATTTGCTTTTTTACTTCTTCACGTGTGCTGTTAAGGACAATAGCAACCATGAATATTAATGTGATGGTTTCCACCACAATCTGAACAATAGCTAAATCCGGTGCCTTCAAAAGCAAGAAACATATTACAAGGCTATATCCTACTATTCCACATGCAATAAGAGCAGATAATAAGTCCTTTGCATGTAAAGAATACAATGCTCCGATAATCATGAATAATATGATAACACACAGAAGAATTTCCATTTCCGTTTACTATTTTAGGTTAAATCAAACACTTAAGTATATTATGAGCATAATGCTTAATCCGGCAAAAATCCAGATTGCATAATCAGTTAAAACACCAGTATGTACCTTACTTAATACCTTATTCGAACTTAGTACTAAGTGTTTAGTTAGAAGGTAAATATCAAACCATCCTTTTTCTGCTTTATCGTATATCGTTTTCAACACTTTTGCATTTCTGATGGTATCATAAAAACCGGTTACCGGGAATGCTGCTTTTTCTTCCCATTTCTCTCCTCCAACAAAACTGTCGGCTGTCCGGAAGTTTTTTATATTTCCTGATAAATAAATAAGTAATCCCAGAATAACAGAAAGTACAACTAACAATGAGATAAAGGAAGATTGCCAAACACCAACAAATTCAAATTTACCAACTACAGGAAAGAATATTTCTGGAACGAAATATCCGGTAGCAAAAGCACCAAATGAAATACAAATCAGGGCTAATATTATTTTGGGGATTAACATTAAAATATTTACCTCTTTTACTGATTCCAATTCCGGATTCCGACGCCCCATAAAAATTCCTGTAATAAACTTAATAAAACTTGCCAGTGTTAATGCCGATCCAATTACTGCTAAAGCAAGCCAAATTATCCATAATTGATTAGCTATACCCGGTTGCTTTCCAAAATCTATAATCCCCTGGTAAATCATCCATTTAGAGGCAAAGCCATTTAAAGGTGGAATACCGGATATAGATAATGCGAAGACCAAGGCAGCAATAAAAGTTAACGGCATAGATTTAGATAATCCACCTAGTTCATCCAGGTCTGATTTTCCTGTTTGTTGATAAACACTTCCTGCTGATAAAAACAGCCCACTTTTATATAACGCATGGTTTAGCATATGAAATAATCCGGCTGCAATACCAAGAGGTGTTCCTAAACCAAATCCGACTACCATATAACCAACCTGAGAAACAGCATGAAACCCTAGTAATCTTTTATAATCGTGCTGTATGAGGGCCAATAATACAGCAATAATGATAGTGGTAACACCTAGGGTTAATATAATCAGGCTTAACCATTGATTAAGTGTAAAAATATCGGTACATAAACGGGCTAGTAAATATATACCCAGTAATTTATCTAATGATGCCGGTAAATATGCAGATGATGGAGCCGGCGCTTTTTTTGTATAATCCGGTATCCATGTATGAAATGGAAAAGCACCGGCTTTGGTAAAGCTGCCAACAAGTAAAGTTAAAAATGCCATAATCCCTATACCTGTAGATGTGCTGATATTCAATTCAGACATATTATAGGTATCTGCAATCATCCCGATTAAAGCAATACCTATAATCATAACACTATCGGAAGCACCTATTAAAATTAATGTTTTTTTAGCAGCAGCAGAACTTTCTTCATCATACCCTTTTATTAATTTGTATAATGTAAATCCAAGTATTCCCCAGAATATAAGAAAGAGAATTAAATTATCTGATAATACCGCGCCAATGGCACATCCAAGAGTGATTAAGAAGAAAGGGAAAAAATGATAAAGCTTTTTCTCCTTTGTAATATTTGTAATTGAATAGATAGAAATAATTACAGCAAAAAAGCTTATTCCTAAAGTAATGAGCTGGCTTAAAGGATCAATGTTTAACTGACAGTAAGTACCTATACCAGAAATGGATTCATACAATAGTGAATCTTTTGCAATCAGTCCTGAGAATATACTTAAGTCTACAATTGTAGATTCGGTTTGATACAATCTAATAGCAAAAAAGCTTGTTAATAGTGAAATAATGAGTGTAATCAGCCCCTTTACAATTTTCACTTTATCCGGGAATATAAAAAGTATAACCCCGACCACAATGGGCAATAATATGATGTAACCTGCTTCGTCCATGACTTAAAATCAATCAATAATTACGTCTTATTTCTTCTGTCCTTCTTTTCGACTTTTCAACCAACTCTATACCATTCATCATTCTTTCGCCAGAGCCATAATCATATACAGCAGCCATCCGTTCGGTACAACAATAACAAGGGTCAACAGCCGCAAGCGATATAGCCGCATCCGAAATGGTTTGGCCTACACATGATTTTTTGAAGGTTGCAATATTCACATAGCTCGGGGCACGTATTTTATGTCTGGCCGGTGAATTTGTACCAATTGTTTTCACAAAATGAAATACCTCTCCCCGTGGTGCTTCATAGTGTCCGGTACCTATTCCTGCCGGAATATTTTTCACCACTACTTCAATTTTACCTTCTTTTTCTTTTTCGAGCCCTTTAAGGCACTGGTCTATAATTTTTATAGATTCATACATTTCAAGCAGTCTCACTTCTGCCTTGGCAAAAACATCTCCCCCTTGTGCAGTTATAACTTTCCAGTCTACAAGAGGATAAGCCGCATGAGGATCATCTCTCCGTACATCTATATCTACGCCTGAAGCCCTGGCCGTAGGACCAACAGCACAATAGTCCATAATATCCTGTTTGCTAAGAATTCCAACACCTTTTGTTCGTGCATGAATAACGGGATCATCCATTATTGCACCAGTAAGTAAATCAGTCTTCTTTTTAACCAAATCAAGGACTCCCCTGATTTTAGCTATTTTTGCATTTTCTATATCCCTTCTCACACCTCCGATCTTAAACATAGCATAACTGTTTCTGTTACCAGAAATCATTTCGAAGAGATCGAGTACCGGTTCCCTATATTTCCAGGCCCACATAAAAACAGTGTCATAACCCAAAAAATGACCTGCTAATCCCACCCATAGCAAATGGCTATGGATTCGCTCTAACTCTCCTATAATGCTTCGGATATACTTGGCGCGATCAGGCACCTCTACATCAGCGATTTCTTCCATCGCATTTGCAAAAGCAAAGGGGTGCGATGTAGAACAGATACCACAAATACGTTCAACAAGAAAAAACGACTGATCGAAGGATTTACTTTCGCTTAACTTCTCGATGCCGCGATGATTATAACCTGTTTCCCACTTAACATCCTTCACTATTTCACCTTCGCAGTAAAGTTTAAAAAGCTCCGGTTCTTCCTGAAGCGGATGGTAAGGCCCTATCGGTATGACTTTTTTCTCGTTCATTAGTAATTATTTTGTAAAATCTTTTCTGTATGGGTATACTCCTTCAGCCCAGTTTCCTTCTGAAAGAAGCTTTCCCGGATTAGTATGATTTAAAAATGTAATACCGAATAATTCGTGCATTTCACGTTCAATCCAGTCAGCTGCAACAAAACATTGAGTCAGAGATTCAATTTCGGGATTCTCATGAGGTAATACCACATGTATATTTGCTATGTTTCCCGATTTATCATCACTAAAATGATATAATATTTCAAACCCTTCTTTTGTATGGAGTGCCGAAGCAATGATAAATCTGAAATGTATATCGTTATGTAAATAATTAGCAATGTCCAGTATAGCATTCGTGTCTACATCAACCAGGATTCTGTTCCTTTTGATGATTTCGGCTTTAAGAATTTTATCTCCGAACCGAGCTGTAATTTTTTCAATGAACTGTTCTTTCTCCATCCCGGAACTTATTTCTTATTCAACAACTTAACAATACCTGCCAATATGGCCTCAGGCTTTGGAGGGCAACCTGGAATGTACACGTCTACCGGAATAATTTTGTCAACAGGTCCCGCGAAAGTGATCCCTTCTGCAAAAATACCTCCTGTACAACCGCATGCTCCTATTGCAACTACCAATACCGGTTTTGCCAATTGGTTATAAACTTCAAGCAAACGCTTTTTATCACGTTTATTAATGGAACCGTTAACCAACAGCACATCAGCATGTCGTGGACTACCTACCAGCTTCATACCAAATCGTTCCACATCATACCTTGATGTAAGACAATCTAATATTTCAATGTCGCAATTATTACACGAAGCGCCACCGAAATGGAAAAGCCACAATGATTTTTTAAAACAAAAATCTTTAAAACCCACGACTCTATTTTTTAATAAACAGTAAACTCAATTGATAATATTATTCCCTAACGTCAGCTCAAGCCGCTGTGGCTTTTACTTTTTTTCTACAGTCAAAAAAAGTAAACAAAAAAGTCCGCCGACGGGCTCCTCTCTTACCCACTTTTGTCTTGTTGATGAGAAATAAAGAACTCGCTACGCTCAAACACCTTTATTTCTTTTCATCAACTTCAACCAGTGGGTCCCAAGCTGCGGAACCTAAGTCGGAATTATATAGCTTCGCACTCAAACTTTTTTAAATGCGTTTACCCATTTTTTTAATACCCTAAATAACTTAATACTATAGCAACGATTACAAATAAGTTCATCCAGATAAGGAAAAACCTCATTGCCTGTCCTGTCTTTAATCTCGGATTTGTATTTCTTATTAGTGTTATCAACAATATCACAGCAATTAACTTGAGAGCCGACCATAAAATATGAATCCCGGTTAATTGAACTCCTCCCATAAAAAAGAGAATGATAAGCGCAGGCAAAGTAAAAAACAGCATATACTTTGTCAGTTTAATAAGAGCATAAGCCGAACCCGAGTACTCAATGAAAGCACCCCCTCCTATTTCTGTTTCGGCTTCACCCATATCAAAAGGGACAAGACCTAGTTTTGCCTGAATACAAAACATGGCTGCAATAAATAACAATACCCCTGAGGCAGTACCAATAAAAGCATTTCCGGTTTGTTGTACTTCAATAATCCTGTACAAACTGGTACTTGATTCAGCTTTAAGAATGATGCCTGCTATAATCAAAATAAAAGTGAATTCGTAACTAACGATTAATTTCATCTCCCTTGATCCTCCAATAGCAGCAAGTGGATTACCGGAGGCCAGAGCACCAATAATATAAGAAAGCGATGGTATGGTAAGCAGATAAAATACGACAATGACATCTCCCCGGAAACCGGCATCGATACCCAAAAGCGGTAACATGATTAATACTGCTGATGCTGATGCTCCGAAAACGGCAAATACAGGAGCTAATAAAAATGTGATTTTAGACCCTTTAGCTGGCAGAATGGTTTCTTTTACCAACAAAAGTTTAAAAAAGTCATAAAATGGCTGCAAAACAGGAGGTCCTTTACGAAACTGTACGCGGGCGGTAATCTTCCTGTCCACACCTGCTATTAAACCGCCAACAACAGCAGTAAATAGAAATCCCGGATAGATAAAATAATAAAATAAATCAGCAACCATCGGATTGTTTTTTAGTATCCTCTTTGTTATTATTTACACCGATTACGAATCAAAACGATTGATAATAAATCAACCTGTGAATCTGTTTCGGTATTTACCAGCTGTAATAAGAAAATGTTTTATCAATCATTTTGTTATATATTTGGTATTACCTCCATCTCCGTTATTTTAATTTATCCCAGGGAACTTCTTTGATGAATATTTTTTCGTTCAACGGGTATATATTTTCATCTCCAGACGCCTCATTGTCAGTCAATTCTACTGCTCCTTCGGGACATTGTTCAATAAATCTTCTAAGTTCATCCTCATCGGCCAGGTTATAATAATCATCCACATGTGTAGTGAATGTAAAAAAATCGGTCATCAAAGTACCGAAGGGACAAGCGGTAACACATGATTTACAGGAAATGCAAAGATTCAAAGCCCTTGTAATTATTCCATCCCTATTTCTTTCTAATGCATCTGTAGGGCAAACAGCCATGCACGGTGCTTCTTCACATTTCCGGCAAGTGAATTGAAAGACTGCCAATTCCCTGATTGTTTTTAAACTAGTATTATCCGGAAATCCCAGTAATACCCCGGCAGGCTGAGGCTTATCGCATCCTCCGGTTTCTTTACAATCTCTAAATTTCGACAAATCAATTATTATTCTTTTTTTCATGTGTCTAAAATCTGCTTTTAATGGCCATATGAAACTCGCCAATTTAGTAGTCATCCTCGTGTATGAGAAACATGCTCTCATGGCCCGTTTCATAGTTTATTTTTGCTTCTTATTGCCAGATATCCGGTTGATCTTTTACCTCATCGTAGGAAAATACCGGTCCATCTTTACACACAAAATATTTTCCCATCATACAATGTCCGCATTTACCTAGTCCGCACGACATATTTTTTTCCATCGATAAATAAATATTGTCTTCAGGATACCCCATTTCAAGTAATTTGAGTGTTCCAAATTTCATCATTACAGGAGGACCACAAACTACTGCTACAGAATCATCAACATTAATTGCTATCTTATCTAAAAGATTGGTTACCACCCCCACTTCTTCCGTCCAGGTTTCATCCGGCCTGTCTACACTTCTGTACACCTCAAACTTTTTTACCTGCCGTAATTCGTTTATATATGGTTTATAAATACATTCTGCTGGTGTTTTTGAGCCGTAGCAAAAAACCAGTTTTTTAATTTTATCTTCTTCTGCTTTCAGGTTATATAATAAAGAACGCAATGGAGCAAATCCACACCCCCCTCCTAAAACCAATACTTCTTTATCGAAAAACTTATCCAACGGATAACCTCTACCATAAGGTCCTCTGATCCCCATAATAACACCTGGTTTAAGTTGATGTATTTTTTCGGTAACATAACCAGCTCTCATCACAGTGATCTGAATTTCCTCTTTTTCAAGAGGAGATGACGATGGGGTAAAAGGTGCTTCTCCAAAACCATCCAGGGTCAATTCAACAAATTGTCCGGTTTTAAATTCAAATTCCCTTTCCGGCCTCAACACAAATGACTTGATAGTCGGAGATTCATCTATTACCTCAGTGATTTCTGCCTTTATGCATTGATATATATTCCGAGAAGCGGTCATTTCTTTAATCCTCTCTATTTAGTTCAACAAACAATTCATTCTTGTTAATCTTGCCAATACAAGCCTCAATACATCTTCCACAACCAGTACAAGCCACTGAATCGAATTTTTCCGGTTTCCAGACATACTTGCACATATACCTGTTTTTAAATCTTACATGTAATTCATGTAAGGGATCTTCGCCTGCTGCAACATGGGCAAAGGCTGGTAGCTGACAGGCATCTAATTGCCTTACCTTTTCAAAACCGGGTCTGTCAATTAATAAAAAGCAGGTACAGGTAGGACAAATAGTGGCACATGCTCCACATGAGACACAAGTGTCCGCATATCTCTTCCATATTTCTTCTTTTGCCTGCTTTATTAATTCACCTGTTTTTGTATAATCAGGAATATCTTTATTTTTTTCTATGAGCTGATGGGTTATTCTTTCACGTTTGTCGTTAATCTGATTAATCTCCTCTTCCAAAGCTTTCACCAAAGCAACCTTTGATTCAATTAGCCCAATTAATTTATCTCCTTTGGGGGTAAGTGATTGTAAAAAAACGGTGGAATCAAGACGGGATAATACAATGTCTGCATTTTCTGTTGGATAAGGTTTGAATCCATAGGAAGTACAATGACAATGTTCTTGCATCGAGTAACAATCTGATCCTATAAAAATATAGTTCTCTAATCTGTGCTCGTAAGCAGAATCCTTAAAATCTTTATCCAGGTAGATTTCACTCAGAATATTAACAGCGGATAAATCACATGCAGGAATTCCTAATATGACCGAAGGTTTAAACCGATTATCTTTTACCAGGTTTTGTTTTATAGGTAATAAAAAGGTTTTCAGAGGGGTGGCAGGCTTAGGATGATTATATACAATATCCTTAATGTTGTATTCATTAAGCAACTCATAGTCTTGCTGGTTACTGTATTGTATAGGGGCATATATATGATAATCTTTTGCCATTCCCGTTAGCAAATCACTCCAATTCTCCTGAGATAGTTTTACTATTTTTGACATAAGGCTAGCATATTACTACCCAATAAGTTACAAAAATCACATATATTATCATATTTTTTTAAGATCTTATTGGTTGCTATATGACATTTTTACTAAGACTGACTTTAATCAACACTAAATAAATTACATGATAATCAGGTATGACGACATAAAGAACAAAAATTTTTTGCGTATTCATGGGCTTGTACAAGGTGTTGGTTTTAGGCCTTTTGTTTATAGACTGGCTAAAAAATATGGTATTATTGGTTTTATAAGAAATACCAGAAATGGTGTGGAGGTTGTTTTTTATGGCAGTATTGATAATAAATTACGTTTCATACAGGAACTGGTTTCTGATCCCCCCTCAGCAGCAGATATTGAATCTTTTGATGTCTCAACAATAGATCAACCAGTATCAGAAGATTTTAAAATAGTTAACAGTATCGAAAGCTCATGTGATTTTACCGAAATAGGTCCTGATATTGCCACGTGCAACGATTGTTTGCAAGACATAAAGACTCAACCTCGCAGATTACAATATTCTTTCACAAATTGTACACATTGCGGCCCTCGATTTACAATCATTAAAAGTTTTCCTTATGATAGAAAAGAAACTACAATGGATGTTTTTGAAATGTGCGATGAATGCAAAAAAGAATATTCAGATGTTGATAACAGGAGATTTCATGCACAACCCATTTCCTGCAACAATTGTGGTCCGAGATATACTATGTTGGCGACGAATAGAAAAATTTCAGATATCGATGAAATCATTCATGCTGTTAATCTTATCATAAAAAATGGTGGAGTTATAGCAATAAAAGGAGTTGGTAGCTTTGTTCTAGTCTGTGATGCCAAGAATAAGCAAGCAGTAAAAAAGATTAGAAAAATAAAGAAAAGGGATAAAAAACCATTTGCGGTAATGTTTAGCGATGTAAAAGAGCTTGAAACTTTTGTATTTCTTAAAAAGGAAGAACAAAAAGCAATTACATCGTGGCAACGCCCAGTTGTATTGTTAAATCAAAAAAAGCGGCTTGCTCCGGGCATTAATGATGGATTAAACACATTAGGTTGTATTTTACCATACATGCCTTTTCATTACCAGCTTTTTGAAAAACTACAAACCAAAGCATTGGTGTATACAAGTTGTAATATTAGTGGAGAACCAAATTTAATCGACGACGATGTTGTAGTCAATCAACTTGAAGACATAACGGATGGGATTGTTATGTATAACCGTAAAATATGGAACTGTGCTGATGATTCTGTACTTCAGATTATAAATGGCCAACAACAACTCATCCGTCGTTCGAGAGGGTATGTTCCCCGATCTATTAAAGTACAGTTTAATACAGAAGGAATCATTGCAGCCGGAGCAGAGCAAAAGAACTGTTTTGCCATTGGCAAAAACAACCATATCACTCTGAGCCAACACATAGGCGATATTAAAAATTACGAAACTTACCAATTCTATCGCAACTCTGTCAACAGGTTCATGAATCTGTACCAAATTTATAATCCTCCATGCATAGTTACCGATGCTCACCCCGATTATATCACCTCACAATTTGCATATGATTTTCAGAAAAAATACAATACCCAATGTATTAAAGTATATCATCATCATGCGCATATTGCATCGGTAATGGCCGAATACGGTCTAAAGGATAAACTGATCGGGATTTGTTTTGATGGTAGCGGATATGGAAGGGACGGAAATATTTGGGGCAGTGAATTTATGTGTTGTGACTTGTTGGGTTTTTCACGGGAATATCATTTTGAATATATGCCCATGCCTGGTGGTGATTTGGCCATTAAACAACCATGGCGGATGGCAATATCATATCTGTATCAAATATATGGAGAAAGCCTTAATTATGCTGAATACGAGTTCCTGCGAGATATTTGCAGAGATCAAATTACCATGGTACTGGCTTCGTTGCAAAAAAATATCAATTTACCCTTAAGCTGCAGTACAGGACGCTTATTTGATGCGGTCGCTTCTATGTTAAATATATGCAATCACACAGATTTTGAAGCTGAAGCACCAATGAAACTTGAAGCAATAATCGATCATACATGCATAGACAAGTATGACTTTGAGATACGGGGTAAGGTTATCTCGTTCAGAAAAATGATTGTGCAGATCTTACAAGATTTAAAAAACAATGTTCCTGTTTCAATTATTTCAGCTCGCTTTCACCAGACCATTGTTGCCGTGGTAATAAAAATAGTAACCTTGATGTGTCAAAAATACAAGATAAATAATGTAATTTTATCTGGAGGCACATTTCAAAACCGTTATTTATTGGGGCATATAGAACATCAGCTTCAAAATATAGGGTTTAAAGTCTTTACCAACCGAAAGGTACCTCCCAACGATGGCGGAATCGCACTTGGTCAGATCACCATTGCTGCTCACCTTTTGAAAACTTAGGCTTTAACTGTTTTAACCTTGTGTATTAACTGTAATAATAAATCACCAAAACAATATCTATGTGTTTGAGTATTCCGGCTAAAATAATATCCATTGAAGGCAACAAAGCCGAAGTAAGCATTGGCAACGTAAAATATTCTGCCGGCCTACAAATGGTTGACGATGTAAAAATTGGCGATTACGTATTACTGCATGCAGGATTTGCTATTCAAAAAATTGACGAAGAGGAAGCCAAACTAACACTCAAAATCTTTGATGAGATGAAAAAAAACAATAGCCATTAACTTATATCTTATTGCCAATAGTTGCTAGCGAAGAGCACCTGGAAGGGAGTAATGGTTGATATTGCCAAAACAACCATCTCTTTTTATAAAACTAACTTATAAAAAATGAAGTATATTGATGAATATCGAAATCCTGAACATATAGAAAGACTTTGTGCTTCTATAAGAAAGATGGCACAGAAACCTTATGTGTTCATGGAGGTCTGTGGTGGACATACAATGAACATACAGAAATTCGGGATACCATCACTATTACCTTCAGAAATAAAATTAATTTCAGGGCCTGGCTGTCCGGTTTGTGTTACAGATACATCTTATATCGACCATATGACTGCACTGTCGCAACTCGACAACACTATTATTTGCACCTATGGTGATTTGATGCGAGTACCCGGCACCTACACTACGCTTGAAAAGGAAAAAGCAGCCGGAGCTGATATCCGTGTTGTACTTTCATCTCTCGATGCATTAAAAACAGCAACTGAAAATCCCAAAAAAAATGTAATTTTTGCTGCCATCGGGTTCGAAACTACTGCTCCGGGAACTGCAGTTGCTGTATTAGAAGCAGAAAAAATACACCTTAGCAATTTTTCGATCCTTAGTGCCCATAAAATTATGCCACCTGCCATGAAAGCCATTGTTGAGGACGATGTGAAAATTAACGGTTACATCTGCCCTGGTCATGTGAGCACAATCTCAGGCTCCGAAATGTATGAAGAAATATGTAGAGATTTTGGTTTGGGATGTGTCATTTCAGGGTTTGAACCTTTGGATATCCTGCAATCCATATATATGCTTTTACTACAGCTTAAACATGTTGACCCAAAGGTGGAGATACAATACAAAAGGGCTGTTAAACCATGGGGAAATAGAAAAGCCAAAAGAATTATGAACCAGGTATTTGTTGCTGAAGATGGAAATTGGCGTGGATTGGGCTCCATTAAAAAAAGTGTACTAAAACTGCGACCTCAATTCTATAAATACGACGCCGAACAACAATTTTCCGTATCTTTTAATACAAAAGAACCGGATAAAGGCTGCATTTGTGGCGAAATCCTTAAGGGGAAAAAATCACCTTCTGATTGCAACCTTTTTGCCCATAAGTGTAATCCCGAAAATCCGGTTGGTGCATGTATGGTTTCCAATGAAGGGACCTGTCAAGCTTACTTTAAATATCATCAATATGGACGATAGAATTATACTTGGTCATGGAAGCGGGGGCAAACTGATGCATCAGTTAATCACTGATTTATTCTTTAAATACTTTAATAATGAAGCTCTGAAAAAAAGTACCGATTCCGCTATTCTGGAGATACCAGGAATGCATCTTGCATTTACTACAGATTCATATATTGTAGACCCATTGTTTTTTCCTGGCGGCAACATTGGAAAATTAGCCATTTGCGGTACCATAAACGACCTGGCTGTTTCAGGTGCTCACCCTCAATTTATAAGTGTTGGATTTATTATAGAAGAAGGCTACCCTTTAACAAAACTTGAAGAAATTGTACAAACCATGGCCTTTGAAGCAAAAAAGGCAGGGGTACAAATTGTTACAGGCGATACCAAAGTCGTCAATAAAGGAAAGGCGGATAAAGTTTTTATTAATACTTCAGGAATTGGAATAATAAAGGATGAACACAAACACATTGCAACCGGGAACAAAATAGCACCCGGTGATCTTTTATTTGTTAATGGTACACTTGGCGACCATGCGATGGCTGTACTAACAGCCAGAGAAGACTTACCCTTAAGAACTGATATTCAATCTGATTGCACCTGCTTGCATCACTTAATTGAAAACATATTAGATGCCGGTATCCATGTAAAATTTATGCGCGACCTAACCCGGGGTGGACTAGCTACAGTTCTCGATGAAATTGCGTCAGGAAAAAATTTTGGAATCGAAATCAATGAAAAAGATATCCCAATTAAAGAAAGTGTAAAAGCATTATGCGAAGTGCTAGGATTTGATGCTCTTCATTTAGCAAATGAAGGCAAAGTATTGATTGTGGTAGACAAAACTGATGAAACCGCCATACAAGAAATATTGCATAATGATGTACTTGGAAAATCATACAGGATGATTGGGAAGATAACGGACAATTATAAGGGTGAGGTAGTGATGAATAGTATAATTGGAGGAAAACGCCTGGTTAAAATGCTTGCCGGCGAACAGTTACCCCGAATATGTTAGCGGGGATAACCGTAGAAATTGGTTTAATCACTCAACAAGATGATTAAACCAATACAAATAGCTCTCAATGCGTTAACAATATACAAACTATTAAAATGCACGAAATAGCCATTGTGAATCATCTGTTCGAAATCATTAACGAAGTATCGAAAAAGGAAAATCTAAGTAAAATTTCACAAGTAAATTTCCTTTTGGGTGAGATGCAGCAAATTGTTCCTGAGATATTTCGTTTTGCTTTTGAAAGTGCCGCAGAAAATACTATTGCTCAGAACGCAATACTCAACATCGAAATAGTCTCAATTAAAGGGCAATGCAATAGTTGTAATAAAATATGTGATGTAAAAAAAGTATTTTACTGTTCTTTCTGTGGAAGCAAGGACCTGAATATAATCAATGGTAATGAATTAATTATAAAAAGTATTGAAGGGGAATAATCATGGAAATTAAGATAATGCGTAATGTACTGGATAAGAACCAGGATAAGGCCGACGATATCAGGCAACTTTTAAAGCAAAACCAGGTAGTGATGTTCAATTTCATAAGTTCTCCGGGAGCAGGAAAGACTTCGCTATTGGAACTACTTTGTGAAAATCTGGCACCGGAATATAATATTGGAATTATTGAAGGTGATGCTTATACCGACCGTGATGCCCGTCGGTTAATTAAATACAACCTGCCCATTATTCAAATCAATACCGAAGGTGGTTGCCATCTTGATTCAAACAGTATTAGTGGTGCTTTGGCTGAATTTGATTTAAATAAACTTGATGTGGTTTTTGTGGAGAATGTGGGAAATCTAATATGTCCGACGGCATTCGATCTGGGTGAAAACTACTGTATCGCATTAACCAGCACAACTGAAGGCGATGACAAACCTACCAAGTACCCTATGTTGTTTCGAAAAGCAGACTCAATTATTTTAAATAAAATTGATTTAATACCATATACAAACTTTAATATAAACAGTTTTAAAGCTGATTTGCAAAAACTGGGAGTTAACATACCCCTTTTTGAAATATCGTGCATGCAACAGGCCGGTATCAATAATGTACTAGATTGGTTTAAGGTAATCATCGAATCTAAATAATATACGCCCAATAAAAAAACCCGCTCCACTTTTGCGGAACGGGCTTTTATTATTTCTCAGACTCTGTGCACTACGGCACCATGCCCTCAGCTCTAGTTATACTCTGCAAGAATGTCTTTAACTCCTTCCGGAGCCACTCGACCATATACTTTTTCACCTACCGTTACTACAGGAGCTAAACCACATGCTCCTACACAACGTAAACTACTCACAGAAAATTTACCGTCAGGAGTTGTTTCACCAACCTTAACATCTAATAAGCGTTTAAACTCATCCAACACTTTTTCTGCTCCACGAACATAACAGGCAGTACCCATACAAATTGAAATTGGGTGCTCTCCTTTAGGAATCATGGTAAAGAACGAGTAAAAAGTAACCACACCATAAACATGAGCAATATTAACATTTAACTCATCAGCTACAATTTCCTGCACTTCGGCTGGTAAATAGCCAAAAATTTCTTGTGCTGCGTGCAATACGTTTATTAGTTCTCCTTTATCGTAATCGAACTTTTTGCAAACTTCTTTTAATTCCTGAACTTTGCTTTCAGCTAATTTTATTTCTGCCATTTTTATAGCCTCCTATTAATCGTTATTAATTTCAACTTTCTTTTTCTTATCGAAGTAATGCGTATGAAGCAATTTGTGAGATAAGTCACCACATGGCTCACCTAAGAACTCCTCATACAACTTAACGATGAATGGGTTCTCATGAGATTTACGTATTTCTTTACCTTCATCTTCACGATAGATAGCTGCAGCTCTCTTTTTAAGAATGCTTGTATCGCCATGGTGATATGGCTGACCACCACCACCAATACAACCACCAGGACAAGCCATAATTTCAATTGCATGGAACTCTGACTTACCAGCTTGAACATCTTCTAAAAGCTTACGGGCATTACCTAAACCATGTGCAATACCGATTTTAATCGGAAGACCATCAAAATCTACAGTTGCAGAACGTATACCTTCAAAGCCACGTAAAGATTCGAATTCTACTTTTTCTAATTTTTTCTTGGTATGAACCTCATAAGCAGTACGAGCAGCAGCTTCAATTACTCCACCTGTATTAGCAAAAATTACACCTGCTCCTGTAGATTCACCCATTGGATTATCAAAGTCCTCATCAGTTAAATCCTCAAAGTTTATATTTGCTCCTTTAATCATTTGAGCTAACTCACGGGTAGACAGAGAGAAATCAACATCTGGATTGTTATCAACAGCAAACTCCGGACGCTGAGCTTCGTATTTTTTAGCCAAACAAGGCATAATAGAAACAACTACCATATCCTCACGCTTAATACCCATTTGGTCTGCCAAATAAGTTTTAGCAACCGCACCAAACATTTGTTGAGGAGATTTAGCAGTAGAAGGTACATCTAACATGTCAGGGAAGTTACTTTCGAAGAAGTTTACCCATCCCGGACAACAAGAAGTTAAAATTGGAAGTTTTACATCCTTATCACCGTTAAGGTGCTTTTGAAGGCGTCCTAACAACTCTGTTCCTTCCTCCATAATGGTAAGGTCGGCAGCAAAGTCTGTATCAAATACTTTATCGAAACCAAGTTTCTTTAAAGCAGAAGTCATTTTTCCGGTAACCAGAGTACCTGCATCCATTCCAAACTCTTCACCTAAAGCAGCACGCACAGCAGGAGCAGTTTGTACTATTACAGTTTTGGTTGGATCAACTAAGGTAGAAAGAACTTTACGAGTATGATCTACTTCAGAAAGTGCTCCTGTAGGGCAAACAGCTACACACTGACCACAATAAGTACAAGTAGATTTTTCAAGATCCATTTCAAAAGCAGGTGCAACTACAGACTCAAATCCACGATTGATAGCCGAAAGGCATCCAACAGTTTGAATTTCGTTACAAGCCATTTCGCATCGGCGACACATAATACACTTGTCTACTTCACGAATAATAGATGGAGATCTGTCTTCTTTGTAGTGTGATTGCTCTCCTTCGAAAGGAATCTCACGTATTCCAAGATTTTGAGCCATAGTTTGAAGCTCACACTTACCGTTTTTTACACAGGTTAAACACTCAGCCGGGTGATCAGATAAAATTAACTCCATTACTGTACGACGAGCATTAATTACTCTTAATGAGTGAGTATTAACATTCATTCCTTCAGTACACTCTGTTTTACAAGCAGGTGCCAGATTTCTTCTTCCTTCAACCTCAACTACACAAACACGACAACCTCCCGGATTATTTTCGTAATTCATATCGTGTAGTTTCATGTGACATAAAGTAGGTACATCAACTCCTACTGATTTTGCCGCTTCTAACAATGTAGCACCTTTTTCAACTACTACAGGTTTGTTATCTATATTTAATTTTACAATATCCATTGTTTATGATCTTTAAATATTACTGGATGCTGATCGCATTAAACTTACATTTCTCCATACACGCTCCACACTTAATACAAGTAACCGTATCAATAACGTGAGCTTGCTTTTTATCACCTGATATAGCATCAACAGGACAAACACGAGAACACAGAGTACATCCTACACAAGTTTCTGCACTAATAACATACTCCATTAAGTCTTTACACTGACCTGCAGGACATTTGCCATCCTTAACGTGAGCTTCATACTCATCAGCAAAGTTATCCATAGTTGAAAGAACCGGATTTGGAGATGTTTGTCCCAAACCACACAATGATGTATCCTTAATTACATTACCTAAATTACGAAGGATAGATAAATCTTCTTTATTAGCTTTTCCTTGAGTTATTTTATCCAGCATTTCATATAAACGCTTATTACCAACTCTACAAGGTGCACATTTACCACATGACTCTTCAACTGTAAAGTCAAGATAAAACTTAGCCACAGAAACCATACAATCGTCCTCATCCATTACGATCATTCCACCGGACCCCATCATAGACCCATGTGCAATTAAGTTATCGTAATCAATAGGAATATCAAGATGCTTTTCCGTTAAACATCCTCCAGAAGGACCTCCGGTTTGAACAGCTTTAAACTTCTTACCGTCTTTAATACCGCCACCAATATCAAAAATAACTTCGCGAAGTGTAATACCCATTGGTACCTCAATTAAACCAACATTGTTGATTTTACCTGCAAGAGCAAATACTTTCGTTCCTTTACTCTTTTCGGTTCCGATTGCACTAAACCACTCTGCTCCATTATTAATGATTACCGGTATATTGGCAAAAGTTTCAACGTTATTTACGTTTGTTGGTTTTCCTTTATATCCACTTACAGATGGGAATGGAGGCTTAACATTAGGTTCTCCACGTAAACCTTCCATAGAGTTAATTAATGATGTTTCTTCACCACAAACGAATGCTCCTGCTCCATATCGAAGTTCAACATCAAAATCAAATCCTGTTCCGAAGATATTTTTACCAAGTACGCCTAGGTTACGCGCTTGCTCAATGGCAATTTTTAAACGCTCAATAGCTAATGGATACTCGGCTCGGATATAAATTAATCCATGACTTCCGCCAATACAGTATCCACAAATAGCCATAGCTTCTAATACAGAATGTGGGTCTCCCTCAAGAATTGAACGATCCATAAATGCACCCGGATCACCCTCATCAGCATTACATACCACATACTTTTCTTCATTTTCTACTTGATTGGTTATCTCCCACTTTAATCCAGTTGGGAAACCACCACCTCCACGACCTCTTAAGCCCGATTCTTTTATAATTTTAATGGCTTCTTCAGGAGTCATCTCCGTTAGCACTTTACCTAGTGCTGAATATCCATCACGAGCAACATACTCATCAACATTTTCAGGGTTGATGAAACCACAGTTACGTAGTGCAATACGAATCTGCTTTTTATAGAAACCCATATCCTTTGAATCAGCAATTTGTTCTTTATTCTCAGGATCGGTATATAATAAACGTTCTACTTTACGACCTTTTACAATATGCTCAGAAATTATTTCACCGGCATCCTCAGGAGTTACCTGAGTATAAAAGGTATTATCAGGAATCATTTTTACGATAGGTCCTTTTTCACAGAACCCGAAACAACCTGTACGAACAACCTGAATTTCACTCTCTAAGCTATTATCAGAAACAGCTTGTTTTAAATTTTCTACTATCTCTTCACCTTGCGAGGCACGACATCCCGTTCCTCCACAAACTAAAATGTGACTATTATACTTGGCCATGACTCAAATTTACTTTTCGTTATCGTCTTCGTTTGCTGTTTTATAACTGGCAGGAATAATTCCATCAACCAATTCACCTCCTACGATGTGCTTTGCAATTATTTCTTCAGCTTTTTTAGTATCTACATTTCCATATACCACTGGGTCTGTACCTGGCACATGAACTTCGATTGTTGGCTCGGAATGACAATATCCCATGCACCCTGTTTGTGTAACAACCGCATCTATAGCGCGATTATCAAGCTCCTCTATCAGATAATTCATTGTTTCTTTAGCTCCTGAGGCTATTCCACAGGTAGCCATTGAAACCTTAATCTGAACCATTTTTTCCGGATGATCACTTTTTTCACGAAGGGTAATCTTCGACTGAAGCTGCTCCCTCATCTTTTTTAGATCGTCTAAGGTTTTAACTTTTGCCATTTTGCATTTATTATAGTTTGTAAATAGTTGTTTTGTTAGATAATTGATGTTTAAAGTTTTAGATTCTTTTTCTTTAAATTATCATTACTTATTTCATGTGTTAAATTTTACTTTCGTTTGTCACATGGAACTCACAAGTAAATTTTAATCATGCACCTGTGTGCAACTTTTTAATTAAAATTTACATGTTCGTTTCATCTCATATCTTATAGTCAATTTGTTTATAGTTCTACTCCTAATTCCTGTAAGTTTTCTTCAACCATTTGCTTTAAAAACTTAACTACACCGGGTTCTGTTATTTCAACGCCATCCAGCACTTGCTTTATTTCCTTGCTATCAAAAATAAATTCCTCATCATCCAAAAGGTGGCGATATATAAATTCAACCTGAGGATTACCAGAAATCATTAAACTTATGGCTCCACCTAAATCACCTAAAGGTGGTCGGTCGATGTGCGAACGAGAAAAGGTAGCTGTAATCTGTGTACCCTTTCCCGGTTCTGACTCAATTACAACATCACCTTCTGTTAATTGAGCATTCTGTTGTAGTAAAGGAATTCCCAACCCAACTTTTCGGGTTTTACGAGATGTAAAAAAAGGATCCAAAGCATTTTGAATCGTTTCTTCATCCATACCACATCCATCATCCTTTACTCTTAATACCATAGTGTCTTCTGATGAATTTTCAACAATTGACACCTCAATCAATGAAGCCTTTGCTCTCACTGAATTACCAATAATATCAAGTATATGCATCGAAAAATCACGCATTGCCTTAACTATATAAATTGATATTTATAATCTTCCGCCCGTTTTTACCTAACAAAGCTTCTTTTACTTCATTAAATGTGGCCTCATTTAATAATAATGAGGTATTCACACTTCCAATTTGATCAGGTGTATGGGCATCTGAATTAGCAACAATAGAGTAGTCATTAACCCATTTATGCTTTTCTGAAAACTGCTCCATATCGACCAACCGGCTTACCTCAACAGCAGAAACGTTAAGATCAGCCGCTAAAAATCCCAGTTGACTTGAAACGCTAAACCTGGATTTATCCACATGAGCAGGTATAAAAATACCTCCCAAACTCTCCACCTTATTGGCTACTTGATCGATAGACTGGTTTAACCCAATAATTAACAACCTATCTTCTTCTCCAAGAATATTGTTATACTTATCAACCCATATCTGATCTCCGAACAACTCAGGTTTATTTTTCACCACTGGCAAGTGCTGATCCAAATAAATTTGAAAATCATTCAGTAATTTATCATTTTCAAAGAACGCGAGGCAGTGAACCTCTTCTTTCGTATTCACCTCTGCACCGCATAAAACTAAGACATCATTCTCCTCACCTAATTGTTTAATAACACCACATTGCTTTGTGGTATTATGGTCCGCAATTCCTATAATATCTATTCCTTTTTCCGTGGCACTTTTTATAATATTATCGGGACTCATATCAAGGCTTGCACATGGCGAAAGCACTGAATGAATATGTAAATCGGCCCGATATTCTTTCATTTTCTATTTATTTAGCAAAGCATAAAGTTGACCGGAAATTTCAAAAGCTTCCTTATCGGTTCCTAAAATCGGAATTCCTTCTTCATTACTTTGATCAATAGCTGCTTGCTCAGGCTTAAAACCTTTAACCAAAACAATAGCTGCAACTTCTTTTAATGAAGCAATGGCCATGATATTTTTATGCGTTTGTAAGGTTACCCACACATACTCTTCGTCTACATTTCCCATCACATCACTTAATAAGTCGGAAGTGTATCCGCCAACTACATCATTATTCAGCCCTTGCTCACCACAAAAGACTTTTAAATTAAGTTGTTCAACTAAATCACATACCTTCATTTTTTGCTCCTTTTTTTCTACAATCCTTATCTAATCGATCCTTTCCCCACGTTTTTTCAATTAACCTTATGGCATGTTCGCCACTTAACTTTTTGCTTTTTTCCATTGTGCGTTGCAAAAAAACACAATTGGACAGATTTGCTTTTCGCTGAACGATATCCTCTGCTAAGGCCGAA
Organism: Labilibacter sediminis; assembly: GCF_005877885.1. Classification (GTDB taxonomy): domain Bacteria; phylum Bacteroidota; class Bacteroidia; order Bacteroidales; family Marinilabiliaceae; genus Saccharicrinis; species Saccharicrinis sediminis. Next base: position 226,941 of record NZ_VCHY01000006.1, on the reverse strand, counting down.
CAATTTGGAGAACCACAAGCTCCGCAATCGATTCCGGGCAAATAGCACATTAAATTTCGGATACGTTCCATTTTTTTAAGTGCTTCAGAAAAATCCTGATCCAACGACATGGCTGGAAGAGAATCTAATTTACTAATAAATAAGTCTTTATCCTTTATAATTTCTTTATGTTCTTTCCAATTAACTCCTTCGTTATCATTTTCTAGTTGCCTGGCTCTTTCATTCAGCCTCTCAACAGTTAAAAACCTGTTTCCATGCAATAACACTCCACCCGCACATCCCTGATCACAGGCTCTTAATTCCAGGAAATCCACAACAGGTATCTCATCATTCTCCAACAACTCTAAGAATTCAATTACATTGTGAATTTCATCCACAGCCAAGCATTTTCCATTCATATTATCGGCTTCACCTCGTGTTAAACTCCATTGAATAGATTTACTTGATAAATGTGGTAAAACTGGTAATTCTTTCTCCTCTTTGGTGCTATTTTTAATTTTTACATACAGTTTATTGTATAAATACTGCATGTTAATCACTCCATTAATTGAGTCATGGTATTTTTCGAAACCTTTAATTGCTGCAATTTTAGCTGCACAAGGAGTAACATAAAAAATACCAATTTGCTCTTCAGCAATACCTTGTTTTATAAGCATTTTACGATAAAATGCTGCCGAAGCATTAACTGGCGGATTAACTGTAGCAATATTGTCGGTAAGGGAAGGAAATTTAACTTGAATAAGTCGTATTATAGAAGGGCAAAACGTTGATATTAAAGGCTTATCCTCATTAGTCAAGGATTGCTCATTCATTAAATCGTTGATTACATCAACCATAAATTCGGCTTGAAATACGTGTGTAAATCCGAGTTCATGCATTACACTAAATATCTCTTCCTCAGTAATGGACGTTGGAAACTGGCCGGTAAACACTGAAGGAACCAAAGCTACACGACATTCAAAATCAAAGATGTTTTTTAAATCGTCCTGTTCAACAAAAATAGCATCAACAGGGCAAACCTTTAGGCACTCCCCGCAATCAACACATCTCTTTTTTAATATTAAAGCTTTTCCGTCATTTATTCGAATGGCATCAGTCGGACACACATTCATACAGTGTGTACAACCATAACAAATATCATGGTCAACCTTTAAGGCATGATATATTTGCTGCTTTTTCATTCTTATGAGCTACTCTTTACAAATAAGTTTTCATTTCTACTTTAGTTCCCTTATCTACAATGCTCGATACATTGAGATCATCAACATTCTTTTTTATATTTGGTAAGCCCATTCCTGCTCCAAATCCCATTTCTCTAACTTTGGATGATGCTGTAGAAAAGCCTTCTTTCATGGCTAAATCAATATCCGGAATTCCCGGCCCCTCATCATCCAACAAAATATTAATATGTTCCGGAGTAATATTTACGGTAATCACTCCCTTATAAGCATGGGCAACAACATTTACCTCAGCTTCGTAAAGTGCCACAACAATTCGTTTTACAATTTTGGGATTTACATTTAATTGCTTAAGTGTTTTTTTTACTGCACTTGAAGCATTTCCTGCCTTAGTAAAATTACCTCCCTCTACTTCGTATATAAACTCCATTTATACTTTAATAAACTGGTTGTAAGCCTGCTGTATATAATTTACCAACAGCGTTAAACATTGAATATTTGCACTGAATTAAGATGATATCTTGTTCTTCTGCTATTTCCAACATCTCCTCGGTTACTTGTTTATCTCTGACAAATAAAATACATTGCACATCTGCCATTTCTGCAGTCCTTATGGTTTGCATATTAGCTAATCCGGTAATCAGGATCATCTTTTCAGTGTCTAATGTTAACACATCACTCATCAGATCACTGGCAAAACCATGAGCTATGTCCAAATTATCACAACCGGAACCACTCACAACCTTCGCATTTAAAATATCAACTATCTCCTTTATTTTCATCAAATTCTGGCTTAAACAATACACCGCCTCATTTTGCAAACACCAATAAACACAGTGTATCTGACAAATACGAACAACGTGCCATGTTGTTTTCCTTCTAAAAATTAATTAAAGAAATTTTTCTAGAATCAAAGTGCAAAATACGGTGTATACATTGAAAAAAAAAAGTGGAAATAGCTCATATCAGCAATACATAACCAATCTAAATAAAAGTAATTTATCGTGTGATGTTCACTAATTTTCAAGCTCTTAAAATAATTTATTGAATGCGAAACACAAAAACACATAACACGCTATATAACTTAACCTTACACAAAACAAAACTATTTACAAGCGGCTAATAATTTAATCGTAAAACAATAGAGAAGTTGGAATATCTCATTATTAGGAAAGGGTCTAAATTATGATACTGATTAGTAAGCAAAAGATGAATTCACATTTTACATATATTCAATAGAGACTTCTTTCAGAAATTTTTCCTCTAACAGAGTTGCAATTCTTTTAACAACGGTTCTTCTTATCTCCAACTCTACAGGCAAATTTGGGTCCTGGTGCGCAACATTAATACGTGTTCCGTTAATAATATGTATTTTGTCACTCTCCAAAAATAGTTTTACAATTTGATGTGCAGGACCTTTTCCTAAAACCATATCTTTCTCAAAACTTTCTAACACCCGAACTACTTTCCCTAATGTCAGAATTCCTTCTGTAACTAGATCTATACTTTCCATCTGAGCAGCCGGAGGTAAATCGGGATCGAGCATTTCGAGACTGGCAGAAAACTTAAGGCCTAACTCACGCGCTATGATTTCAGCTGTAGTTCCTCCACTCACTATTTTTTTACCTCCAAAACTTTGAACTTTTAACGAAAAGTCTGTGTCCTTTACTTCTTCATACGGAGGACCGGTTACAAACAATAGTTTTCTTGGTTCTCGCAAGTATACTATACCACAAGAGGTATCATCAAGAGGGTTGCCTCCATCATTTAGCGAAGCCATATTAACCACTTTACGCGACAATTTTGCTGATGAAATAAAAGGTTCATTTTTTACACTCTTAACCACATATTTCTCCACTTCATCTCTGCCCCAGCCAAATGGTAAGGTTTTTGAGCCCATGCCCGACTGAATAATACCATCAGACCAAAACAAAATTCGATCTTCCTTACGGGCTTTAAAATGACAGGTATATAATTTTTTTCCCTTATTTCGTTTACTCTCAAGCATTATTTCCTCCCAACCGGGGTCAAATGCCCGATGTGTTCTCATAATCAAGCTTCGTGGATTATCATACTCTACTATTGTTGTGCTACCATCATCATCAATGTCAATAATACTAAATGTTGAATAGCTTACTTTACGCACACTGCAAACAGGAAGGGTATTCATTATGATTTCAGCCGTTTTTTGCACTTCCTTGTGCTCAATGGTAAAATTAACTGCCATAGATGCCGTTAATGTAGCCAAAACGTTGGCTTTAACACCACTCCCCATTCCATCAGATAATACTATAATTGTTCTTCCATCTTCCTTTATTCGTCGCGAAATAAAAACATCTCCACAAATAAAATCGCCATGGTGGTTATTTTGCTTACAATAAATATCTAGAAAAAAATCCGGTTCCTTAGCTTTCATGACTCTCCCCTATTTTTTGCGCTTCGATAATAGAGTTTAATACCTTTTCTGTTTTAGATGCACTTTCTCCTAATAGAAAAGCGATTTGTTGTACTGTTTGCAAATTGTCATGAATCACAGATCTGGCTCTGTTAATCACCTCTTCCCTTCGCACTTCCGGCGCTGTTAAGTCTCTAATTATTCCTCCAACAATTTGATGTTTTTTAATGGTAAATACAGATACATTTAAGATTTTTTCATCAACGGTGGTATCTCTATTTATAATCTCCTGACCTGTCTGCAATACAGTATTAAACAGTTTTCCGAATGGCAAAAGTGTATTGATATCAGCCCCTCTTAAGCCAGGAATAACATCATTTAATTGTTTTGCATCATCTCCCATCATATTTACAAAACTTAAGTTAGATTCAATTATATTTAAGTTTGAATCAACCATAACCACCCCTGCTCTAATTTTATTGAGCATGGCAGTGATTGTTTCAGCTGCTTCACGCGCTGCAAGTTCCTCCTTACGCGCTTTCTCTTCACTTTCCTTTAACGCTTCCTTAGTATTTTTAAGATTTTCGTTAGCTGCATGTACTTTATTGATATAGGTATGTAAACTTTTAATGGAATAAGAATAACACATCTCAAAATTTGTAAGTCCCTGACAATAAGCTACCGCAAATTCTTTACAACTTGGATAACCACATGCACCACACCCTAGTTGATCTTCAATTTTGCTCTTACCCATATCATGTAAAACACGATTAACCTCTTCTTCCGTAGGCTTTGGTAGTCTTCTGTCAGTTACTTTAAATGTTCTGCTAAGGTCAATATTTTTAAACTCCTCAATATCTCTTTCCCATTGCTTGCTATCGATACCTTTTAACCTTTTTTCAACGTAGCTAATGATATTGGACTGACGTAAAAACTTTTTATCTCCGGGAGACATCCCCGGCCCCATTGAACAGCCTTCGCAATAATATAAGTCAAGATGTTGATTCAAAGAACTATCTTCAGAAAATTCTTTTATGGACTGTAGAAAATTATTTCTTCCATCTGTTGAAATAACACTACTTTCCAAGAGATCTTGTTGCATATCTACAGCCTGCCATAATCCATTATTGATTGGATATAGACCTCCCTTACGTCCAACAGGAGGATCAAACTCACTAAACTCAACCGACGATTCGGTGATTGAAGCCTGATTAAACATTGTTCTTAACTCCTTAAAAGTAACAACAGCTTCGATTTTACCACTATTGCCAGAAAACGATCGTGCATCATCCTTGGCTGAAACACATGCTGTGATATAAACTACTTTTAAATCATCTCCGTACTTTTTTCGCATAACCTTTGACATGGCGATAAACGGAGGAACAATTGGAGCTAAGTTCTCTACAAGGTGAGGTCGGTACTTCTCAACAAATGATCGCACCGGCGGACAGTGAGTGGTTAAGTAATATTTACCATGAGAATGTTCCAGAAATTCTTTATACTTATGAGCTACCAAATCTACACCAAATGCCACTTCTGCTACTAAGTCAAACCCGAGAGCCCTTATCATAGCTACAAACTTTCTGTAATCTGAAATATCATTAAATTCTCCGGATATAGCAGGATCACAAATTGCAGCTACCTTACTTTCTCCTTGAAACAGGCTTTGTACACGATCTATTTCATTTCGAAAATCAATTGCGTTTTGAGCACATACCATAACACAGTTTCCACACCCAATGCACTTATTGGAAATTATATTAGCATATCCATCTGCAATTTTAATGGCTTTAGCCGGACAAGCTCTAATACATGTAAAACTTAAGTTACACTTGTCTTTTTCTACCTCAATTAATTGTGCCATTTAGCTATTGTTTATATATTGAAATATTCACCCAGGATATCATATACTTTATCTGGATCAACCATTCCGTAAAGTTTATCATCAATTTTCAAGACAGGTCCCTTTTCACAATTACCCGTACATAATTCGCCTCTAAAAAAAACTGTTTCTTCCAGGTTGTGTTCAGACAGAAATTTCTTTACAATATCCAGAATTTCTTTATTTCCTCTTGAAAAGCAGGAACTCCCAAGGCAAATAGTTACCGAATGTTCGTTTTTCATTTATTTTATTTTTTCCTCTATTTACCAAATCTATAAAAAAAAGACCACCTACATATGTAGGTAGTCAATTTTACTGCATTAACAATAAAGAAAGTTTTAATTTTCTTGTATAATTTGAAGTATAATTAAGTCATAAATTGCATTAGTACACTATATATTAATACCTGTTACGACGCACATATGAGGTATGCAATAGCTCGTGAGATTTATTCCCTAAAGGTTCTTTTAAAAACTCATCATACAACTTAACTACCTCAGGATTTTCATGTGACTTACGAATTGGTTTGCCAGCATCTTCCTGATAAATTGCTTTACTTCGTTCTCTGCGTATCTCCAAATTGGTTGGAATAGGTTGTCCTCCACCACCCAAACAACCACCAGGACAAGCCATCACTTCAATAAAATGATACTGTGCCTCTCCTTTTTTTACACTATCCATTACTTTTTTTGCATTAGCCAAACTATGAGTTACGCAAGTTTTTAGTTCTACACCCTCAAGAAAACTCCAGTCGGGAAGCGTGTTTTCTATTTTAATAGTAGCCTCTTTAACTTCTTCCATTCCTCTAACAGGTGTAATATTTAAACCGTCAAATGGAACTTCTTTGCCTGTAACAATCTCGTAAGCCGTACGAAGGGCTGCTTCCATTACACCTCCAGACGCACCAAAAATAACAGCTGCTCCTGATGATGTACCCATAAATGAATCAAACTCTTCATTTTCCAGTGCTTCAAAATTAATTCCTGCTTGTTTAATCATTCTGGCAAACTCACGTGTGGTTAATACTAAATCTACATCTCTGTAACCACTGGCTTGCATCTCTGGCCTGTTGGCTTCATACTTCTTAGCTGTACAAGGCATAATGGAAACGGAAACAATATTTTCAGGATCAATTTTTACTTTTTTGGCGTAGTATGTCTTCACCAGAGCTCCAAACATTTGCTGTGGCGATTTAGCGGTGGATACATTAGGCAGATATTCAGGATACATATGTTCAACATATTTTATCCATCCGGGAGAACAAGATGTTGTCATTGGTAAATTCACATCAGGATTATTATCCACTAAAGCTCCCTTCAATCGCTTCAACAACTCATTCCCCTCTTCAATAATTGTTAAATCTGCTGTAAAGTCAGTATCCAAAACCGAATCAAATCCTAAACGACGAAGAGCTGCTACCATTTTTCCTGTTACAATATTACCTGGTTTCATTCCCAGAACCTCACCTAAGGCAATTCTTACTGCCGGAGCTGTTTGTACCACTAAATGCTTTTTAGGATCGTTAATGGCTGTCCAGACTTCATCAATGTAATTTCGCTCTATCAAAGCACCAGTAGGACAACGGTTAACACATTGTCCGCAGTTTGTACAAACCACTTCATACATAGGTTTTTCGAAGAAGGATGAAATTTTCATATCCTTGCCTTTATGCGCAACAGTTAATGCTCCGATATCCTGTAAGTAATCGCATGTTCTTACACAACGCTGACAACGGATACATTTTGAATCATCCTTAATAATAGATGGCGAAAAATAATCAATGCTATAATTCTTTAAAGGTACCAGATCTATATAGGTATCTTCACCAATTAGGTATTCTGAAGATAAGGATTGCAACTCACATTCTCCATTTTTATAACAACGAGTACATTCTGCCCTATGCTCGGATACCAGCAAGTCAATAACGCTTTTACGGGCATTACGTACTTTTAAGCTATTGGTAAGAATTTCCATACCCTCAGCCACAGGAGTTGCACATGCAGGTAATAACCGGTCACTTCCTACCTGCTCCACGACGCAAACCCGGCAATTTCCTGCCACACATAAATCTTCGTGATAACACAATGTTGGAATTCGTATTTTTAATTGTTTCGCCGCTTCTAAAATATTAAGTCCCTGAGCAACGCTAACTTCTATATGATCAATAACTAAATTTACTTTATTCATTTGGTTAAAATTTAATGATTAATAAATCATCTCCTCTTTAAAATTCTCGACTATTGAGGAAAAGGAATTGGCCACAGATTGCCCTAAACCACATTTGGATGTCACCCGCATATTTTCGGCCAAACTAAGAAGCTTGTCGAGATAATCAGAAGGGCGCTGCCCTTTCTTAACAGCTTCAATTCCTAATAATAGTTGCTGTGTTCCTACCCTACAAGGAGTGCACTGTCCACAACTCTCTTCAACAAAGAATTCTAAATAGTTATGTAATACATTATACATACTTCTGGAGGAGTTAAAAATCATCATAGAGCCTCCTGTAGGTAATGAAACTCCAGTCAGTTTTCCCTGATAACCGATCATGGTTTTATCAAATCGCTTACGCGGAACACAGAATCCGGAAGCTCCACCAACCTGTACCGCTTTTGAATCTCCATCTCCAAAGTCTTCAACAAATTTCTGAAGTGACATACCAAACTCTAATTCATAAATTCCGGGTATTGGCGTATCACCTGATACTGAAAACACCTTTGATCCTCTGGAATCCTGAACGCCAAGGTCTCTAAATTTTTCTGATCCGTATTTAAAAATCGAATAGGTATGTGCCAAAGTTTCTACATTATTTATAACCGTTGGCATGTTCCTATATCCTGCTTGCGTTGGGTAAGGAGGTTTATTACGTGGTTCCCCCCTATGACCTTCCATACTTTCAAACAAGGCGCTTTCTTCTCCACATATATAAGCTCCACTTCCCTTAAATATTTTAACCCGAAAATCGAGTCCTACTTTGTTCATTAATACATGGAAATCATCTATTACTTCCAATAAAGAATCCATTAAAAATTTATATTCACCTCTCAAATAAATAAACCCTTCGTGCGCACCAATTACCTTAGCACAAACGGCCATTCCTATTAACACTTTATGGGGCACCTGAGTAAGTATTTCCCGATCTTTAAATGTTCCGGGTTCGCCTTCATCTGCATTACAAATTACATACTTAATATCTCCTGCCGCTTCCGAAGCCAACTTCCACTTTAAACCTGTTGGGTAACCTGCTCCTCCTCTTCCCTTTAAACCGGAAATAATGAGCTCATTCACAATTTCCTGGTTTGGTTTTTCCATAGTCTTCATTAAAATATGTTCTCCATCGTACTCATTTTTAAAAATAAGATCCAATCGTTTCAAATTCTTCTTTGACATAATACTTAGTTTAGATTGGTTGTAGAACTTAAAGCTTCATTTTCAATGAATGACTGAAGTATTTCCCTTGTTTTTTCGGGTGTGAGGTTCGTGTATGGTGTATCATTGATTAACATTGCCGGTCCTTTATGACATTGTCCCAGGCAATTAGTTTCCACAAGGGTAAACTTGCCATCATGTGTGGTTTCTCCTAACTTTATCTTAAGTGTTTTTTCTATTTCCTGAATAATATGATTCTTGCCATGCATCATACAAGTAATGGTTTTACACACTCGAATCACATGTTTACCCATTGGTTCTGTGTTAAGAAATGAGTAAAATGAAGCTGTTCCATAAACGCGAGCTGCAGAAATATCAAGCTCACGGGCTATCTCAACCATAGCCTCTTCTGAAAGGAATTTATTTTCGTCAACAACCCCTTGAAGTATCGGCAGTAAACTTTCGTTATACCGGCCATGCCGATCGGCCAAACTTTTCACTAGATTAGTAATTTGTGTCATAATGCAAGATTTAAGGGTATGAAAAGATTAATTAGAGAATTTTTTCCGTAATAAATTAGCTAAAAAACAACATTATTTTCATGACAAATGTCATATTTCAAACACCCGAAGAAATCCTTTCCTTCTGACTATAAGTTATTAACACAATTTGGTACTCAATAATTCTTAAACCAGCTTCCTTTTCTAAAAACCTTGGTGTGTTCTGGCAAATAATATATTTTTGCGAGAAAGAGCATTTTTAATGATTAACAAAAAGCTGCAAAAAAAGATATTAGAGGGAGAGCATCAACAACAAGACTTTAAGTATGCTATAAACGACTCTAAAAAGATAGCACGCTCACTGGCTGCTTTTGCAAATACAGATGGTGGAAGCTTACTGCTCGGTGTAAAAGATAACGGAAATATTATAGGCGTATCATCCGCTGAAGAATATTATATGATTGAAGCTGCTGCTCAACTTTACTGTAAACCTCCTGTTTCTTTTGAAACTTTTGAATGGAAAAGTGAGGGTAAAACCGTGTTAGAAATAAAAATTTCCAAGAGTGCAGACAGACCTCATAAAGCACCAACCAAAGAAGGAAAATATATGGTGTTTATTAGATCAAAAGATCAAAATCTACTAGCCAACAAAGTTTTACTTGAATACTGGAAAGCACTAAAGAAAGAGTCTAACAGGTTGCTACAGATAAATGAACCTGAAAAGTTTATACTTGACTACTTAAATAAAAATGCAAGTATTTCTATTTCCCGGTTTGCTAAAGAAGCTAAAATTTCCAGATATAAAGCAGAGCGTATTTTAGTCAATTTATTATGTATGAATATCATTAAAATACATATTACCGAAAAACGCACCTTTTATACTTTAACTGAAAAATCAAACGCTGACTAATCAACTGTTTCTTTATCATACAAAAGATACTTATCTCTTAATTTAGAATAACCTTGTAATTCCTCTTGCCAACTTTGTTCTATCTCATGTAATGTAAGTCCTGTCTTGATATCTTTTATTAACTGACCATTTCCAGCCAGAAGATTAAACCACCTTTCATCTAATCCAAAAGAGGATTGATTACCATATCTATTATAAAAAGATATAAAATAGCTAAGATCCAACTTGTGCTGTTCAGTGCTTTCTCGTAAATCTATTCCATAACACTTAACTCCTTCCTGTTTAGGTTTCTTAGCCATACCTTCAATACTTTGCGGAATAAACATAAAGTCCCCTGTACTCTTATCTGGATAACCTATTACCTGAAACGGGAAGTATGTACCTCTTCCAACACTTACTTTTGTAGCCTCAAAAAAACAAAGCGAAGGATAAAGTCTTACTGAATTATAGTTAGGCAGATTTGGAGATGGCTTAATTGGTAAATTATATTTGGTATTATGATTCCAGTTTTTAACCATAACCACCTGCAATTCACATTTCTTTCCTCCTTTTAGCCACCCTTCTTCATTAATCATCTTGCTTAACTCTCCAACTGTTAAACCATGAACTACTGGTATTGGATGCATACCTACAAAAGACTTGAAATCGGGCTTTAATATAGGACCTGAAAAATAATCACCATTTGGATTTGGCCTATCCAGTACAATCAGCTGTTTGTTATTCTCTGCACATGCCTCCATCATGTAATGCATTGAACTGATATAGGTATAAAACCTCACCCCTACATCCTGTATATCAAACAAAACAACATCTACATTCTCTAACTGATTGTTTGTAGGTTTTTTATTTTTTCCATATAAAGAAACAATTGGAATGCCGGTTTCCTGGTCCACCTGATCATTTACACTTTCTCCGGCATCTTTTTTACCCCTGAATCCATGTTCTGGGGCAAATATTGTTGTTACACTAATGTTATAACTTAGCAGAGTATCTACCAAATGAACATCATCAATAACAGAGGTATGATTCACCAATAAAGCAACACGCTTCCCTCTGATATGATCAATATACTCACTGAAAGAATTTGCGCCAGGAATTACTTGTGCATTTACTTTTTGAATTGGAGTACAACTATACAAGCATACCAAAACACATAATGCCAGTAACAACCTTGCAAACTTCATATTCCAAAAAATTAATGTGCTTTACAATATATTTAGATACTATTTTACGTTAATTATGCCTGAGGAGTAGAGCTGCCAAAATTCATTGGGATATTACCTCCCTGCTGACCGTCATCAATATTTTTTATTGGTCCATGAAGCGACTCATATCTTTTGATATTATCATTCAAGGCCATCATTAGTCTCTTAGCATGTTCGGGAGTAAGAACGATTCTGGATTTTACCTGGGCTTTAGGTATTCCCGGCATCACTCTAATAAAATCCATAACAAACTCTGATGGAGAATGCGTAATCACCGCTAAATTGGAATAAATACCTTGAGCAACTTCCTCGTTTAATTCAATGTTTATCTGATTCTTATTTTTCTTATCGTCCATGATATTTTTTTTTGTAAAATTAAAAATCTGAATGGTATAAAAAAAGGGAAGTATAAAAATACTCCCCTTTCCTTAATCTATTTCGAATAATCTATTCTTGCTCTTCTTCCATCTCTGGTTTAGCAATCAGACTTTCATATTCATCTTTTGATCCAACTACAAGACCTTTTAAGTTTCTTTGTCCTGTACCTGCCGGAATTAGGTGACCACAGATTACATTTTCCTTCAATCCATCTAACTGATCAACTTTTCCAGATATAGCGGCTTCGTTAAGAACTTTTGTTGTTTCCTGGAAGGAAGCAGCTGACATAAAGCTCTTAGTTTGAAGTGCAGCTCTTGTAATACCTTGAAGAATCTGACTAGATGTTGCCGGAATAGCATCTCTCGATTCAATTAATTTAAGGTCTTTACGCTTAAGTTGTGAGTTCTCATCTCTTAACCTACGAGCAGTTACAATCTGACCAGCTTTTAAATTTTCAGAGTCACCTGGATCAACAACTACCTTTTTATTAAAGATATTGTCATTCTCATGCATAAACTCAAGCTTATCAGCAATTTGTTTCTCTAAGAACTTAGTATCACCCGGATCAACGATATTTACCTTACGCATCATCTGACGTACAATGATTTCAAAGTGCTTATCATTAATCTTCACTCCTTGTAAACGGTATACATCTTGAACCTCGTTTACGATATACTCCTGAACCGCTGTTGGTCCCATAATATGAAGAATATCTGAAGGCGTAGTTGCTCCATCTGACAAAGGAATTCCCGCTCGTACGTAGTCATTCTCTTGAACCAAAATCTGTTTAGATAGTGGTACAAGATACTTTTTAACCTGACCATCTTTCGAAGTCACGATAATCTCGCGGTTACCACGTTTTATCTTACCAAATGCAACCTCACCATCAATTTCTGAAACAACTGCTGGGTTAGATGGATTACGAGCCTCAAATAACTCAGTAACCCTAGGTAGACCCCCTGTAATATCACCTGCTTTACCAACTGCTCTAGGTATTTTAGCAACAATTTCTCCTGTTTTAACTTTAGCACCTTCATCAACAGAAATGTGCGCACCTACCGGTAAGTTAAACGTTTTCAAGATCTCACCTGAATCATCTACAATTCTTAATGCAGGGTTCTTTGTTTTATCTCTTGTTTCGATAATTACTTTCTCACGGAATCCTGTTTGTTCATCAGACTCTTCCTTGTAAGTTACACCCTCTAAAAGATTATCAAAACTAACAGATCCGGCTTTTTCAGAAACAATTACAGCATTATATGGATCCCATTCACAAATAAGCTCTCCGGCTTTTACCTCTGCCCCGTTTTTAATAAACAGTTTAGAACCATATGAAATTGGGTGGTTAGAAAGCGCTATACCTGTATTCTTATCTATAATACGAAGTTCAGCTAGACGACCAATTACGATATCAATATCTTTGCCATCTTCATCTTTTGTTGGAACCGTACGTAATTCTTCGATCTCAGCAATACCATCATATTTAGTAATAATACTACTTTCAGAACTTATGTTACCAGCGGTACCCCCTACGTGGAACGTACGCAATGTAAGCTGTGTTCCCGGCTCACCGATTGACTGTGCAGCAACAACACCAACAGCTTCACCAATGTGAACAAACCCACCTGTTGCAAGGTTACGTCCATAACATTTAGCACAAACTCCTTTTTTAGACTCACATGTAAGTACAGATCTGATTTCAACGCGCTCAAGTGGAGATTTTTCAATTTCCTTAGCCTTAACTTCGTCAATCTCTTCTCCTGACTTAACTATTAACTCTCCTGTACTTGGATGATAAACGTCATGTACTGATACTCTACCTAATATTCTTTCAAATAATGTAGCAACAACATCTTCATTGTTTTTCACATCAGATGCAGAAAGACCTCTTAAAGTACCACAATCTTCTTCTGTAATAATTACATCCTGTGATACATCTACCAAACGACGAGTTAAGTACCCTGCATCAGCAGTTTTAAGTGCCGTATCCGCAAGACCTTTACGAGCACCGTGAGTAGAAATAAAGTACTCAAGTACCGAAAGTCCCTCTTTAAAGTTAGAAAGAATTGGGTTTTCAATAATCTGTCCACCCGTAGCTCCGGATTTTTGTGGCTTAGCCATCAATCCCCTCATACCTGATAACTGACGAATCTGCTCTTTAGAACCCCTTGCCCCAGAATCAAGCATCATATATACTGAGTTAAAACCCTGCTGATCAGAACTCAATTGCTTCATTAATGTATTTGTCAAACGAGCATTAACATGTGTCCAAATATCAATAATCTGGTTATAACGTTCGTTGTTGGTAATGAATCCCATGTTATAGTTATTCAATACCTCTTCTACTTCAGCATATCCCTCTTCAACCATCTTATCCTTAGCTTCAGGGATAATAACATCTCCAAGGTTAAACGACAGACCTCCTTCAAAGGCCATTCTATAACCTAAGTTTTTAATATCATCAAGGAAAGTTGCTGTACGCGGTGTACCACAAACTTTTTGCACTCGACCAATGATATCACGTAATGCCTTTTTGGTTAGTACTTCATTAATAAATCCAGCCTCACGAGGAGCAAATTCATTAAATAAAATACGCCCTACAGTAGACTCTATAATTTGAAGTTCAGGTACACCATCTTTATTTAAGTCGTAACCTTTTACTTTTACGATAGCATGTAAGTCTACAGCTCCTTCATTAAAGGCAATTTTAACTTCCTCCAGATTATAAAAAGTTAAGCCTTCACCTTTAGCACCTTTACGCTCTTTTGTCATGTAGTACAGACCCAAAACCATATCCTGAGAAGGTACCGTAACCGGAGCACCGTTAGCAGGGTTTAGAATGTTTTGAGAACCTAACATTAACATTTGAGCCTCGAGAATTGCAGCATTCCCTAATGGTAGGTGTACCGCCATCTGGTCACCATCAAAGTCGGCGTTAAATGCCGAACATGCTAATGGATGCAACTGAATTGCCTTACCTTCAATAAGTTTTGGCTGGAAAGCCTGAATACCAAGACGGTGAAGAGTAGGAGCACGGTTAAGCATAACAGGATGCCCTTTTAATACGTTCTCCAAAATATCCCAAACAACAGGATCTTTTCTATCTACAATCTTCTTAGCAGACTTAACAGTCTTCACTATACCTCTTTCTATCAATTTTCTGATTACAAAAGGCTTATATAACTCTGCAGCCATTCCCTTAGGAATACCACATTCATGCATCTTAAGTTCCGGACCTACAACAATTACCGAACGAGCAGAATAATCTACCCTCTTACCAAGTAAGTTTTGACGGAAACGACCTTGCTTACCCTTTAAACTATCACTTAAAGATTTAAGAGGGCGATTAGCATCCGTTTTAACAGCGTTGGCTTTACGTGAGTTATCAAAGAGAGAGTCAACAGATTCCTGAAGCATACGTTTTTCGTTACGTAAGATTACCTCAGGTGCTTTAATCTCAATTAATCTTTTAAGACGATTATTTCTGATAATTACTCTACGGTATAAATCATTTAAGTCGGAAGTTGCAAATCGGCCACCATCTAACGGCACCAATGGACGCAGTTCCGGTGGAATTACCGGCACTACTTTTACAACCATCCACTCCGGTCTGTTTCTACCTGCAGATTCACGGAATGACTCTACAACCTGAAGACGTTTTAAAGCCTCATTTTTACGTTGCTGTGAAGTTTCCGTACTTGCTTTATGCCTTAAATTATATGACAATCCATCTAAATCAAGTCTTGATAAAATCATATGAAGTGCATCAGCACCCATTTTAGCAATAAACTTGTTAGGATCGTCATCCTCTAAATATTGATTTTCCTTAGGAAGTGTATCCAGTATATCAAGATACTCCTCTTCTGTAAGGAAATCCATATAATTTATTCCATCCTCGGCTTTAATACCTGCCTGTATTACAACATATCTTTCATAATAAATGATGGAATCCAGTTTTTTAGTAGGTAACCCTAATAAATAACCGATTTTATTTGGTAAAGATTTGAAGTACCAAATATGCGCAACAGGAACAACTAATGAGATATGTCCCATTCTTTCGCGACGTACTTTTTTCTCTGTGACTTCTACACCACATCGATCACATACAATGCCACGATATCTAATTCTTTTATACTTACCACAGTGACACTCATAATCCTTTACCGGACCGAAAATTCTTTCACAGAATAATCCGTCACGCTCTGGTTTATAAGTTCTATAATTGATGGTCTCCGGTTTTAAAACCTCTCCACTTGATCTTTCTAAAATCTCCTCAGGAGAAGCTAATCCGATAGAGATTTTTGTAAAATTACTCTTTACTTTCTGATCTCTTCTGAATGCCATATATCGACGTCTATTAAATTTAAAACAAATAAGGCAATCATTGAATAATGACAAGCACTATTCAATGATAAAAAAGGCTTTAATCTAGATTTACACTTAAACCAAGACCTCTAAGTTCGTGTAATAACACATTAAGTGATTCCGGTATACCTGGCTGAGGTAAAGCATCACCTTTCACAATCGCTTCGTAAGCTTTTGCACGTCCCATTACATCATCTGACTTAACAGTTAAGATTTCTTGCAGGATATTAGCAGCACCGAATGCCTCTAATGCCCATACCTCCATCTCTCCAAAACGCTGACCACCAAACTGAGCTTTACCTCCAAGTGGTTGCTGCGTAATCAATGAATAAGGACCAATTGAACGAGCATGCATTTTGTCTTCAACCATGTGACCCAGCTTAAGCATATAAATCACACCTACTGTTGCAGGTTGGTGGAATCTATTACCAGTACCTCCATCATATAGATAACTCTTACCGTACGCTGGTACATTGGCTTTTGAAGTCCACTCATCCATATCGTCAAACTTGGCTCCATCAAAAATAGGAGTTGCAAACTTAACGCCTAGTTCTTTACCAGCCCAACCTAAAACAGTTTCATAAATCTGTCCAAGGTTCATCCTTGATGGTACACCAAGTGGGTTAAGTACAATGTCAACCGGAGTTCCGTCCTCAAGGAAAGGCATATCTTCAACACGCACAATTCTGGATACGATACCTTTATTACCATGACGTCCCGCCATCTTATCTCCAACAGTAATCTTACGTTTTTTAGCGATATAAACCTTTGCTAACTGAACGATACCAGCTGGTAGCTCATCACCTATTGTAAGATTATATTTTTGACGTTTTTCTTTGGCCTCATACTCCTGGAACTTTAATAAGTAGTTGTGAATTAATCGTAAAATCAATTCATTCTTATCTTTATCTGTAGTCCACTTGTTCGGATCAATATTATGGTAGTCTATATCCCCAAGTATTTTCTGTGTAAACTTGGTTCCTTTCGCTACAATATCAACATCGAAATAATCCTTCACTCCTTGAGATGTTTTACCATTTACCAGAGTGAATAATTTGTCGACCAAACGATTTCTTAAGTCAGCAACTGAACGATCAAATTCTTCATCGATCTTAGCGATCAATGGTTTATCTCCAGATCTGGCTTTTCTATCCTTAATAATTCTTGAGAATAGCTTTTTATCAATTACAACACCATTTAATGATGGAGAAGCTTTTAATGATGCATCTTTAACATCTCCTGCTTTTTCACCAAAAATCGCACGAAGTAATTTTTCTTCCGGTGTTGGATCACTTTCTCCTTTAGGTGTAATTTTACCAATTAAAATATCACCTGGTTTAACGTGAGCTCCAACTCTAATTAATCCATTCTCATCAAGATCTTTAGTGGCTTCTTCACTAACATTTGGAATATCTGAAGTCAACTCCTCTAATCCTCGTTTTGTATCTCTAACCTCTAAAGAATACTCATCTATATGTACTGACGTAAAGATATCATCACGTACAACACGCTCTGATATCACAATAGCATCCTCAAAGTTATAACCTTTCCAAGGCATAAATGCAACTTTCAGGTTACGTCCGAGAGCTAACTCTCCTTTTTCTGTAGAATATCCCTGAGTTAAAATTTGTCCAGCAGTAACTCTTTGCCCAGGTACCACCAAAGGCTTAAGGTCAATACAAGTATTTTGGTTTGTTTTTTGGAACTTCGGAATCTTATATCTCTTCGTCTCCGAATCAAAACTTACAAACTTTTCATTTTCGGTAAGATCATAACGGATTACAATCTCTTCTGCATCAACAAACTCAATAACACCATCCTTCTCAGCTACAATATTTGTACGAGAATCGCTAATTAACTTACCTTCCAGTCCTGTTCCTACAATTGGAGCTTCCGGACGTAATAAAGGTACAGCCTGGCGCATCATGTTAGATCCCATCAAAGCACGGTTCGCATCATCATGCTCCAAGAATGGAATAAGTGACGCTGCTACAGAAGCGATTTGATTAGGTGCCACATCCATTAAATGAATCTCTTCCGGAGAAGACAATGGATAATCAGCTTCTAAACGAGCCTTAACCCTTGGATTTTTGAAATTACCTTCTTCATCTAATGGCGCATTTGCCTGTGCAATAATTAACTCTTCCTCTTCTTCTGCACTTAAATAAGTTACACCTTCTTGTGTTAAATCTACTTTTCCTTGTGTTACCTTACGGTAAGGAGTTTCAATAAATCCTAAGTCATTAATCTTAGCAAATACACATAAAGAAGAAATTAGTCCAATGTTTGGACCCTCTGGTGTTTCAATCGGACATAAACGACCATAATGCGTGTAGTGAACGTCTCGAACCTCGAAACCAGCTCTTTCACGAGAAAGACCTCCAGGTCCTAAAGCAGACATTCTTCGTTTATGTGTCATCTCAGCAAGTGGATTGGTTTGATCCATAAACTGAGACAAGGCATTTGTTCCGAAGAAACTATTAATTACAGATGATAAAGTTTTACTATTGATTAATTCAATAGGAGTAAATACTTCATTATCTCTAACATTCATTCTTTCACGAATGGTACGAGCCATACGTGCTAAACCAACACCGAATTGATTTCCTAATTGCTCACCAACAGTACGTACACGACGGTTACTAAGGTGGTCAATATCATCAACTTCAGTCTTGGAATTAATAAGTTCAATAAGATATTTGATTATTTGAATAATATCCGGCTTAGTTAATACCTTAGTATCCATATCGGTATCAATTCCAAGCTTTTTATTCAAACGATAACGTCCAACTTCTCCAAGATCATAACGTTTATCAGAGAAGAACAATTTATCAATTACATCACGGGCTGTAGCCTCATCTGGCGGCTCAGCATTACGTAATTGTCGATAGATATGTAAAACTGCTTCCTTCTCGGAGTTACAAGGATCTTTTTGTAAAGTATTATATATAATGGCAAAATCAGAAAGGTTCTGATTTTCTTTATGCAATAAGATAGTTTTAGCTCCAGAATCAACGATTTCCTCGATGTGCTCAGGTTCAATAATTGTTTCACGATCGATAATAACTTCGTTACGCTCAATTGAAACTACCTCACCTGTATCCTCATCCACGAAATCCTCAATCCATGTTTTAAGAACACGCGCTGCAAGCTTTCTTCCTACAACTTTCTTTAATCCAGATTTTGAAACCTTGATTTCATCAGCAAGGTCAAAAATCTCTAAAATTTCTTTATCACTCTCGTAACCTATTGCTCTAAGTAGCGTAGTAACAGGTAACTTCTTTTTCCTATCAATATAGGCATACATCACACTGTTGATATCAGTGGCAAATTCTATCCATGATCCTTTAAAAGGAATGATACGGGCAGAATATAACTTGGTACCATTTGCGTGTGTACTTTGACCAAAAAATACCCCCGGAGAACGGTGTAGCTGAGAAACGACAACCCTTTCGGCTCCGTTTATAATAAAACTACCTTTATCGGTCATATATGGTACTGTTCCAAGATAAACATCTTGAACAACAGTATCAAAATCTTCGTGTTCGGGATCGGTACAGTATAACTTAAGCTTAGCCTTTAAAGGTACACTAAAAGTTAATCCGCGTTCGATACATTCTTGTAATGAATATCGTGGAGGATCAATACCGAAATCAAGAAACTCAAGTACAAAATTGTTTCTTGTGTCCGTGATTGGAAAGTTTTCAGTAAAAACCTGATGTAATCCCTCTGTTTTTCTTTCTTCAGTAGTTGCGCCCTGCTGAAAAAACTCACGGAATGATTTTAATTGAACTTCTAAAAAATCAGGATACTGAAGTTGATTTTTTATAGAAGCAAAGCTAATCCTTTCGCTTGTGGTATTTGGAGTCATCTATCAACAAATTAATTGAACTTATAACATAAAAGCATAAAAAGGCTTAGGAACTTATCACCGATAAGTCCCTAAACCGTTCCCTATATTAAGGTAGTAGTAATTACTTAAGTTCAACTTCTGCTCCAGCCTCAGTCAATTGAGTTTTTAACGCTTCAGCTTCTTCTTTAGATACTTTTTCTTTAAGTGGTGCAGGAGCTTTGTCTACTAATTCTTTAGCTTCTTTAAGTCCAACTCCAGTCATTTCTTTTACAAGCTTAACGATAGCTAGTTTAGAAGATCCTGCTGATTTTAAAATTACATCAAACTCAGTTTGCTCTTCAGCAGCACCGGCATCACCACCAGCGGCAGGACCAGCAACAGCAACAGCTGCAGCAGCAGGCTCAATACCATATTCTTCTTTAAGGATCTCTGCAAGTTCGTTAACGTCTTTTACTGTTAAGTTAACTAATTCTTCTGCAAGCTTCTTTAAATCTGCCATTTCTCTAATTATTAAAATATTAAATTTTTACTTTTTTTTATTCTTTTTCTGCTAGTGTTTGTAAAACACCGTGAATTGTTGAGCCACCTGATTGAAGTGCTGAAACAACGTTCTTCGCTGGTGACTGTAATAGCGCAATAATATCGCCAATAAGTTCGTCCTTAGACTTAATGCTAACAAGAGCTTCTAAATTCTCTGCGCCAACATATACACATTCTTCAACGTAAGCACCTTTTAAAACAGGCTTTTTGTTCGCTTTACCAAACTCTTTGATAAGTTTGGCTGGCGTATTACCCACGTTTGAGAAGAATATAGCTGTAGAACCAACTAATGTATTATAAAGTTGTTCGTAGTCACCTTCAGCTTGTTCAAGAGCTTTAATGAATAAGGTATTTTTTACCGTAATCATTTTAATTTCACTCTTAAAACATTCTCTGCGAAGGTCACTAGTCGTACCTGAGTCCATATCGCCAGCGTCAACCACATAAAAATGGCTGAAATCAGCGATATTTTGTCCAAGTTCTTTTACTAGTAAGCTTTTATCTTCCTTATTCATGATTCCTTTTTTCTTCTGTTAGTTAAACATTAGGCATCTGCCGATTTGGCGTCAACACGAATACCGGGACTCATAGTACTTGAAAGACTAACGCTTTTAATGTAAGTACCTTTTGCTGATGATGGTTTAAGTTTATTAATCACGTTTAAAAACTCACGTGCATTATCAGCAATTTTGTTCGGTTCAAAGGATATTTTACCAATAGAAGCATGTATGATTCCGAATTTATCAACTTTAAAGTCGATTTTACCGGCTTTTACTTCATTTACGGCTTTACCAATATCCATTGTTACTGTACCACTTTTAGGGTTTGGCATTAAACCGCGAGGACCTAAAACACGTCCTAACTGTCCAACTTTAGCCATAACACTTGGCATAGTAATAATAACATCAATATCGGTCCAGCCTCCTTTGATTTTTTCAACGTATTCATCCAATCCAACGAAATCAGCACCTGCACTTTTTGCTTCCTCTTCTTTATCAGGAGTACACAATACAAGTACACGAACATCTTTACCAGTACCATGAGGAAGAGTACAAATACCCCTCACCATTTGGTTTGCTTTTCTTGGATCAACACCTAACCGTACGTCAACATCTACCGAAGCATCAAATTTTGTAGTGGTAATTTCTTTTACCAATTTGGCTGCTTCCTCAAGCGAATATTGCTTTCCGGCTTCGATTTTATCTAACGCTAACTTCTTATTCTTTGTTAGTTTTGTCATAACTCCAAAATGGTATTAATTAATTATCACCAGGGAATTCACCGTCAATAGTGATACCCATACTTCTGGCAGTTCCAGCAACCATCTTCATACCGGAGCTAACTGTAAAACAATTCAAATCCGCCATCTTATCCTCAGCAATAGCTTTAACCTGGTCCCAAGTTACCGATCCAACCTTCTTACGGTTAGGCTCTGGAGAACCACCTTTAAGCTTAGCAGCATCTAAAAGTTGTACAGCAGCTGGAGGTGTTTTAATCACAAAGTCAAAAGACTTGTCAGTATACACCGAAATAACAACTGGTAAAACTTTACCTGCTTTTTCCTGAGTTCTGGCATTGAATTGCTTACAAAACTCCATAATGTTAACACCTTTGGCACCTAATGCAGGACCTACAGGTGGTGAAGGATTTGCTGCTCCACCTTTTATCTGTAATTTGATAAAAGTTTCTACTTCTTTAGCCATGTAGCAATTCGTATTAGTTAATTTATATATATAAAGATTGGCTTGTTAAATTTCTTGCAGTGATAAAAGATGAACTTTTATGGAAGCTTAAACATACAAGATTAACTCGCTCTATTCTTTCTCTACCTGAAGAAAACTTAATTCTAATGGCGTTTTTCTTCCAAAGATCTTCACCATTACTTTTAACTTTCTCTTCTCTTCATTTACGTCCTCAATTAAACCGTTGAACCCGTTAAAAGGCCCATCTATAACCTTTACTGTTTCTCCAACAAAATAAGGAACATCCATTTCTGAATTTTCGGTATCTGCAAGCTCATCTACCTTACCTAAAATCCTGTTTACTTCCGACATTCTTAGTGGCACAGCACTATTGTCTCTATCCCCTAAGAATCCTATTACATTTGGAATGCTTTTTAAGATATGAGGTATTTCTCCTACAAGTGCAGCCTCTATCATCACATATCCTGGAAAATAATTACGCTCTTTGCTAATTTTTTTTCCATTTCGGATTTGGTATACTTTTTCAGTTGGGATAAGGACTTGAGCTATATAATCCTGTAAATTCAAACGTTCAATTTCATTTTCAACGTACTCCTTTACTTTTTTCTCCTTACCTCCAATGGCTCTTAATACATACCATTTTTTATCAACGTTACCCATCTGTCTAAAAAATTGTTAGTAAAGTTGCTTATATACCCAATCCAGTGTATTATCAAAAGAAATATCCATTCCAAAAACAATTAGAGCAATTATGGTAGATGCCACCATTACTACTAAAGCACTATTTTGCAATTCTGCCCATGTTGGCCATGACGTTTTAGTTACCAATTCGTTATGAACGTCTTTAAAGTAATTTACTATTTTGCTCACTAGTTTATTCTTTAATGTTTTTCAAAAATGGAAATGAATACTGTCTTCTTCAGCATTAATTCCTTTTCACTAATTTGCCGGATAACAATCACATTACGATTCTTTATCCGGCTTTGCACGGGAGGAGAGGCTCGAACTCCCGACCCCTGGTTTTGGAGACCAGTGCTCTACCAATTGAGCTACACCCGTTTATAATTAACGGAAGGCATAAAACCTTCCGTTAAAAGTTATATATTGATTACTCAATAATTTCAGTTACCTGACCAGCACCTACTGTTCTACCACCCTCACGGATAGCGAAACGAAGACCTTGATCGATAGCAACAGGGTAGATAAGCTCTACAGTGATAGTTACGTTATCACCTGGCATTACCATTTCTGTTCCTTCTGGTAAAGAAATCTCACCAGTTACATCAAGAGTACGTAAGTAGAACTGAGGACGGTATTTGTTGTGGAAAGGAGTGTGACGACCACCTTCTTCTTTCTTCAACACATAAATCTCAGCTTTAAACTTAGTGTGAGGAGTAATAAGTCCAGGAGCACCTAATACCATACCTCTTTTGATTTCAGTCTTGTCGATACCACGTAATAAAAGACCTACGTTATCACCAGCTTGACCTTCATCAAGAATTTTACGGAACATTTCTACTCCAGTACAAACAGTCTTTTTACCTTCAGCACCAAGACCAATAATTTGCATCTCATCACCAGTATTGATGATACCTGACTCAATACGACCAGTAGCAACAGTACCACGACCAGTAATAGAGAATACATCCTCAATTGGCATTAGGAAAGGCTTATCGATATCACGTGGAGGAAGTGGAATCCAAGTATCCACAGCATCCATTAGTTCCATAATTTTATCTACCCATGCTTCATCTCCATTAAGCCCACCTAAAGCAGAGCCTTGGATCACAGGAGTATTATCACCGTCAAACTCATAGAAGTCAAGTAGTTCACGAATCTCCATCTCTACCAACTCTAAAAGCTCCTCATCGTCGACCATGTCAACTTTGTTCATAAACACTACCAATTTAGGTACGTTTACCTGACGTGCTAATAGGATATGCTCGCGAGTTTGAGGCATAGGACCATCAGTAGCCGCAACTACAATAATAGCACCATCCATTTGCGCAGCACCCGTTACCATGTTCTTCACATAATCGGCGTGACCTGGACAGTCAACGTGTGCATAGTGACGATTTGCAGTTTGATACTCAACGTGAGCCGTATTAATTGTAATACCCCTTTCTTTCTCTTCAGGTGCATTATCAATTTGATCAAAATCTTTTGCTTCAGACAAACCTTTATCGGCTAATACTTTTGTAATAGCAGCTGTTAAAGTGGTTTTACCGTGGTCAACGTGACCAATTGTTCCGATGTTCACGTGAGGCTTTGACCTGTCAAAATGTTCTTTAGCCATAACTCGATTAATTAGACAATTAGATATTAACTTATATTTTTTTTAAATTCCGAACCAGAATAGAGCCAATGATGGGATTTGAACCCATGACCTCTTCCTTACCAAGGAAACGCTCTACCCCTGAGCTACATCGGCCAATTGAGCGGGAGACGGGATTCAAACCCGCGACCCTTAGCTTGGAAGGCTAATGCTCTATCAGCTGAGCTACTCCCGCTTTTGATTCGGGCCTACAAAGGTAATGAATTATTAATCAAAAACTTCGCAATCCCGAGGATAATTTAAATATTTTCTGGTTCTTGTGGGGAGAGCAGGATTCGAACCTACGAAGTCGTAAGACAGCAGAGTTACAGTCTGCCCCAGTTGGCCGCTTTGGTATCTCCCCATATCCCTTACATTTAAAGGACACTTTATTTCATTTTAATAGGCTGACTACTTCTCAATAATCAACCTATTATATTGCTTTAAAATCTTATGTAATTTTACGTTCCTAAAACGGTGTGCAAATGTATAATTTATTTTTAACAACGCAAAAATAAATCATTTTTTTTCACTATTTTGATTTTACCTTTTCTTTCTTCTTAATTAGCTGTTTACGAAGAGCTTCACAAGAAAGATCAATAGCTTCCTCAAAAGTTTTTGATTGTTTTTTTGCAAACAAATCGGCACCAGGTACATTTAAACTAATTTCCGCAACCTTATTTTCAGTTGTTTCTGACTTATCCAGCTTCAAAATTACATCAGCATCGATAATACGATCAAAAAAAACATCCAACTTACTTACTTTCTGCTCAATAAAGTCTTTTAACCTATCAGCAGCATCGAATTTAACTGATTGAATTGTAACGTTCATATAAAATCCTCCTTTTTTTATCAAGACCTCGGATGGGCCTGGTTATATATATCGATAATCTTCTCAAAACTATTATGCGTATAAACTTCCGTAGCATTTAAGTTTGAGTGTCCTAATAATTCTTTAATCGCATTTAAATCCGCTCCTGCATTTAACAAAGAAGTAGCAAACGAATGCCTAAGCACATGCGGGCTTTTCTTATGAAGAGTTGTAACTAATCCCAAATATTTGTTCACTACCCTATACACCAGTTTATGATATATATTATCTCCTTTCTTTGTTAAGAAGAAAGACAGGTTCCTTTCTGCTCCAAAATACTGTTTTCTCACCTCAATATAATCACTGACCATATCAACAAGTTCTTTATACATCGGCAAAACTCTATCCTTCTTGAATTTACCTGTAACTTTAACAAGGCCCTGAGGAATATCAAAATCTTCATCCACCAAATTAACTAATTCTGATAAACGCATTCCCGATCCATAAAAAAGTTCAAGAATCAATTTATCTCTCACTCCTTCGTAATCTTCAGAAAAAGGTATCTTATCTAATAAAAGATTCATTTCCGAATCTCTAACAAAAACAGGAAGTCTTTTGGGAATCTTTGGTGTCACCACCCCTTCAACAGGGCTCACCTCAATAAGCTCCTCTCGCATAAGAAACTTAAAATATGATTTTAGAGCGGTAATTTTTCTATTAACTGTTTTTGCAGCCATGCCATCATTGACCATTCTTACGATCCAATTCCTGACATCTTTTTTAGTGACCGCTTCAAGATCTTTAATAGTTATCTCATTTAAATATGAGATAAATTGTTCGAGATCGCAGCGATAGGATATAATAGTATACTGCGAACTGCGCTTCTCGAACTCCAGATATTTTAAAAACGATTGTATTGAAATCATTCGCGGTCAAATCTTACTATTCTGTATAAACGAATATACTAAAATTACAGTAAATGACCAGCAGATTTTTTCTATTCTTCGTTTTGTTGCAATTGCTGAATATAAATTGCTTTTTTAACCTCTTCTCTTCTTTCTACTGAAGGCTTTGTAAAAGCCTGACGAGAACGTAATTCACGCATTGCGCCAGTTTTTTCAAATTTTCTTTTGAATTTCTTTAATGCTCTCTCAATGTTTTCGCCTTCTTTAATTGGAATAACAATCATAATTTTCTCCTTTGTTTTTTTTATTTGAGCTACAAATTTACTTACTAACCTTCAAATAATCAAGCCCTTCCATCACAAATACCGAAAGAACCTTATTTATTTGCAGGTGCAAAGAAAGTAAAGTTTATTCACAGCAACAAATAATAGCATATTTTTTTTATTTGCATTAAAGGCGAAAGTTCTACAGGTCAGAATCTACGGACCAATCAGGGTATATAACCAAATACTCTTTCTGTCGCCTGAAATCTTCTACTTCAACAGAACCTAAACTCAAAACATCTCCTGATGTTGGCTTATCCATTTTTCGGTAAAGGTTTATAATCTCCCTTGATTGCTCTTCTGAAAAATATGGATGCTTTCTTAGAACACTTATATAATCTTTTCCGGGATTAATCTTTCTTACCAAATTATCATTCACCGTAAACAGACCAGATATCTTAGCATAATTCGTTTCACTTAATCCATAAACCTCTCTAAGCTGCTCTACCGAATAAAAACCACCTAACAATTCTCTATACTTCACAATTCTTACAGCCAACTTTGCTCCAATTCCATTAACTTCCATTAGACCTAAAGTATCCGCACTATTTAACTCAACCTTTAAAATTGCCTGGCTATTACCCGTGTCACGCTTATATTTTGGCTTTACATTCTGACACAACCAGCCTAACAAACGCTGATCACTATATTTCCGCACCCTACTTAATGGTAGCGACTTTAAAACATGATTATCCCGAACTAAATGAATTATTGAATCTCTTATCTCCTTTGAACCAACATGCTCTCTCCAAAACAACAATGAAACTTCATTGAAATCAATCCAAACATCTTCCCGCTCTGAATTAGTTGAATTTTCGTTAACCTTTTTAGGAAATTGAATATACGGATCAATCCTAATCATCAGAGAAGAGTCTACTCCAAAAACTTTCCACAACTCCTGTTTAGATTGAAACTCCCCTATCTTACTTCGATAATTTAAAAATGATTTACATTGATATGTATTAAATCCCAACTTTCTTAATTCCTGTTCTTGAATTGTATTAGGATTAAAATAAAACAAAGACACCAACTCCTCATCAACAGAACGCAAACTGTCATTTAATTCCTTTATGCGCCTCTCAAACTCCTGATCAGAAACATGAACTGTAGAATAGTTGGCCCAATAAGGCATCATAAACCTTACAACCAACAATACAAAAATAAGAATTAAAAGAATCGCAATTCCTCGCCGCTCTCCCCTTGTGTATAACCAAAAGCCTTTCCACATAAATTCTTATTATTAATAAATTAGTTTTAGATGTCCACTACCAAGGCAAGATTTCGACTTTTAAATAAGTTTCTAGATTTTCTAAAATTCCATAAATCAACACAACAAAAATTGCCAATGGTGCTATATATTTCAATGACCACATAAGTGAGTTGATAAACTTCACTTTATATTTCCCTTCACTTGTCAACTCCTGAAGTGTTTTCTTTTTGCCATAATACCAACCAACAAACAACGCAATCAACAATCCCCCTAAAGGCAAGAAAACATTTGACGCTAAAAAATCCAAGGTATCAAATAAATTTTTACCTATAAATGCAGGAAAGTTTAAAATCCCCATAGATAAGGAACAAAATACACCAACGATGGCAGTTGTTATACCAGCCAATAATGTCGCCACTTTCCTATTCAGCTTAAACTCCTCAACAAAAAAAGCAACAATTACCTCCAAAATAGAAATCGATGAAGTTAATGCAGCTACAGATAACAACACAAAAAATAAAATTGAAAAAAATTGTCCTCCAGGCATCTGCTGAAACACATTGGGTAATGTCATAAAAACAAGACCGGGACCACTACCTGGCGCTATATCAAAAGCAAAAACTGCAGGCATTATAGCCATTGCAGCCAACAACGCAATTATGGTATCAGCCAATGTAACTTGTAAAGCTGTTTTTCCTAAATTGTTTTTTTTATTAATATATGAACCATAAGTAATTAATGTTCCCATCCCCAGGCTTAAAGAAAAAAATGCATGCCCTAAAGCACTTAACACCCCCTCCATATTAAACTTTGAAAAGTCCGGCTTAAATAAAAACTCGAGCCCTTTACCTGCTCCAGGCAACGTGATTGACCTCACAACCAGAACAACAAGTATAATAACCAAAACAGGCATCAATATTTTTGAGTATTTCTCAATTCCTTTTTGTACACCCAACAATACAATCACCGAAGTTATAACCATAAATAATAATTGCCACAACACAGGCAAAACCGGCTTTTCAATAAAAGAAGTAAATAAAACTTCAAATTCCTGAGGCGTTCTATCTGATAAATTCCCTACTAAAGCTTCAACTGCATAATGCAAGGACCAACCAGCTACAACGCCATAAAAAGAAAGAATCAAATATGCAGCAACAACACCAAACAAGCCGGTCACTCTCCATTTTGAATTTGGCGCCAACACTTTAAATGAACCAAAGGCATTTTGTCTACCTCTTCGTCCAATCATTAACTCTGAGATCATTATAGGTAAACCTATGGCTATGATAAATCCGAGGTAAACAAATAAAAATGCACCACCACCAAATTCTCCTGTTATATATGGAAACTTCCATATATTCCCTAAACCTACAGCAGACCCTGCTGCAGCTGCAATCACACCAAATTTACTTGAAAACGAACCTCTATTTTGATCTCCTGAATGACTCATCAGATAATTAACTTAAATTTTTTACGATCTCAAAAAAACATAAAAATGCACAAAAAAACAAAGCCCCCATCAAAATGATGAGGGCTCACAAATATTTTAATACTTATTATTAAAGCACATCAATACAATTAAGGTCGTTATAAGCAACTTTTAATCTTTCAACTAAAGATACTTGACCTTTACGTAACCAATTACGTGGATCATAATACTTTTTGTTTGGCTTATCGTCACCTTCAGGGTTACCGATTTGTCCTTGAAGGTACTCACGGTTTTCAGCTTCGAATACACGTATACCATCCCAAGTAGCCCACTGAGTATCAGTATCGATGTTCATTTTGATAACACCGTAACCAATAGCTTCTCTAATTTCTTCTAAAGTAGAACCAGAACCTCCGTGGAATACAAAGTTTACAGGGTTGTTAGCTAAACCATGCTTCTCTTCAATAAACTTCTGTGAGTTATCAAGAATTTTTGGAGTTAACACAACGTTACCTGGCTTATAAACACCATGAACATTACCAAAAGAAGCAGCAATAGTAAAGTTCTCACCTACTTTGCTTAATTCTTCGTAAGCATAGTTTACTTCTTCAGGCTGAGTATATAGTAATGCGTTATCTACATCAGAGTTATCAACACCATCTTCTTCTCCACCTGTAATACCAAGTTCGATTTCGATAGTCATACCAATCTTATTCATTCTCTCGAAATACTCTTTACAGATAGCCATGTTTTCTTCTAATGACTCTTCTGAAAGATCTAACATATGAGAACTAAACAAAGGCTTACCTGTTTCCTCAAAATGCTTTTCACCAGCGTCTAATAATCCGTCGATCCAAGGAAGTAATTTTTTAGCAGCATGGTCAGTATGTAAAATAACAGGTACACCATAAGCTTCAGCCATTGTATGAACATGCTTAGCTGCAGCAATACCTCCTAAAATAGCAGCCTGCTGACCTTCAAGACCTACTCCTTTACCAGCGTAAAATGAAGCACCTCCGTTAGATAACTGAATAATAACTGGAGAGTTAACTACTTTAGCAGCTTCTAATACTCCATTTACAGAATCCGTACCTACAACGTTAACAGCTGGAATAGCAAAACCATTTTCTTTTGCAACAGCAAATAATTTTTTAACGTCTTCACCAGTTACCACACCTGGCTTAACTACATCTAAAACTTTTTGTTTCATTGTGTCTATTATTTTAAATATTTAGAGACCATCCTGTTTAAACATTAACAGGTATACCATTTACAATAAAATTATACTCTCAATCTTCAAGAAGTTTAATCGAAAAATAACCGATTAATAGGTTATCCTACTCTCAAACCAACAATTCATAAAACTATCTTATTTTTTAGCTATAATTTGATAGTTTTAAAATTATTGCGCAAAAGTACAAAATAAAAACAATTAAAAGGAATAAAATATGAATCGTTTTCTGCCACAGTTCTTTAGCAAGTTAAAAGAAGAACCCCTCAAACCGCCTAAAAACCTATTAACCTGACCATTAAACACTCCTAATCAAGTAAAAATATAAAATGATAAAACTTATTAAACTTTGCTTAGAAAGGATAACCAATTGCAAAATTAAAAGCAAAATCATCCCAACCATATGCTCTTGATCCAGGTATCCATTTATTTTTCTTTTGAATCACCGGATCTCGCAGTTTCATGCCCGTATCCATCCTAAACACAAAATATTTTAAATCGAACCTCATACCCAATCCAGTACCTACAGCAAGCTTATCCGTAAATGTTCCAAATTCAAATAATCCTCCTTCCGGACTAATATCCTTACGGATGGTATAAATGTTACCAACATCTACAAAGAAAGCTCCCTCTAAAATCCAAAATAGTTTAAATCGATACTCTGCATTCAACTCTATTTTAATATCACCAGTTTGGTTATAATAATTACTTTCGGGATCATCATATGAACCTGGCCCCAATCCTCTAACCGGCCACGCCCTCACACTATTGGCTCCTCCTGAAAAATACCTTTTTTCGAAAGGAAGCACATCTAAATTACCATATGGGTACCCAACTCCAAGATAAAAACGATAAGCCATACTATTTATTCGGTTTAAATAGTGGTGATAACGAATATCAATATTACTCTGAACATATTGAGCGTACCTAATTCCCAATATCTCATAATAACCATCTTCAGTTTTGGAAGTAAAAGATTTAGCCGCCAAATTTAAAACATTACCCGCCTCTTCAACATTCCAGTTGATATACCAAAAATTCTTACGTCTGTTTACTTCCTGCTGATTATAAACAATAGAATACGAAGTACTGGTGATCAAGTGATCACGATAAGAATACTCCAAATATGTTCCTTCAATATCTTCCCAAAAATCAGGATCAACGGTAGGTATTAATACAAAATTTATTCCTAACGGAGTAAGTAAATGAGATGTTTTTTGATCTGATTTCCACAAATAACTAATCTTACCATTAGCAATTGTTCGTGTATAGTCTGGCCTGCGCTGATAATTATAAGCAACTGACAAAGATGTTTTCGGGTTATACTTTTGGCGAAACTCCTCTACCTTAAAAGGCATCCAAAACTTAGGAAAAGTAATTTTACTCTCGCCTCCCACTTCAAGGGTACTAAACTGCTCTTTTTTACGATTATACTGATTTTGCATGGATACCCCAAAACTGAAACTAAATTCCTCAGCTCCTTTAAATAGGTTTTTATGCTGATATTTTAAATTACCTCCGGCCCCTAGGTTACCTGATGAATTGATACCCTCTAAATCAATAGAATAAGATTGATATTTTGCTGGCACCAACTGTAAATAGCAGTCCAGCCACCTATCTTCTGTTTGAGAAGTATCGGGAGCCAATGCCTCTTCAAACCGTATATTAATAAATCGATATATTCTTAAACTAGACAGGAGTGCCTGTGTTTTATCCACCAGACTTGCCTGAAACAATTGTCCGGGCTTAATGTAATTAGAGCTAATTAATACCTCTGGATTTACTTTTGCTTTATCTATGTATAAAAAATGATATCCATCAATGAACATGGTATCAAACTTAGCAAAATAAGCTTCTTTCTCATTTAAGGCCTGGTGCGTATCGAACCCCATCCTAAAATAAACATCTTTAATTCTAAATTTAGGATGCAAATAAGTCGTATCCTTACTTCGAGATAACTCTTCTTTTGCATTTTTAATAATAATAGAATCATTTACAGTATAGTTTCCAAGACTACTATCGGCCCGGAAATAAATAAATTCCTTAGAAAAATTATAATATCCATTATTACGAAGATACCTGGTTATTCTTTCCCTTTCTCCATCATGAGCACCCACCTCAAAGGCACTGCCCTTCTTCAATAAACTATTATCTACATCTTCCAAGATCAGATTTTCTATCTCAGGATCTTCTGCTTTGTAGGTAACCTCATTCAGTTGAAACTGTTTTCCTGCATCAATTTCGTACCTAACTTTTACTTTTTTCTTTCTTTTAACAATGGCAGTATCTTTAACAGTTGCATGAAAATATCCATTATTATTCATAAATATTTTTAGCTGTTCTGTAGACTGATCAGCCAAGAATGAATCATACAAAACCGGTTCCTCTCCAATACGTAAAAGCCATTTATTAAAACCCTTAGAAGTATCCTTGCCTGCCAGATTATGCAACCATAAATGAAATTTAAATGCCCCAAAAATCTTAACATTTTCTTTTTGCTTGATATAAGGAATAAATCGTTCTTTTGAAATAGTACGCGCATTATTACTAACCACTACTTTATCCAGAAGATATTCATTTTCAGGAATATGCTTAACAGAATTACAACTAATTAGAAATAGTGATATAACAATTGCGATATAGAATAAAACCTGCTTCAAATGTTTATGATATATATAGCGTAAAAATATGGTAATGAGTTTTACACTAGAGGATTATTTGATACTTTAAAGTAAATCTTACGCAAAAGTATTTAAATCGAACGGAATAAAGTAAATTTGCAGCAATCTATTCTAAAAAAAATGATCAGTCAAAGTAAAATAAAATTAATTAACTCTCTTTCAAAAAAGAAGTTTCGCGACTTAAACCAACTGTATATTGCAGAAGGTGAGAAACTTGTTTTAGATTTAATTCAATCATCTGTAGAAATTAAATGGCTGATTGCTCAAAGTTCATGGCTTAGCAACCATACAATTCCTTCCGAACTTGAAATCATTGAAACCTCTGATCAATATTTAAAAAAGATCAGTCAACTAAAAACTCCTCCTCCTGTTATTGCTATCTGTAAGTTTCCTTCTAAGAAACTTGAAGATATTTCAATGAGAAAAAAATTAACGATTGCACTTGATGAACTTCAGGATCCCGGCAACCTTGGAACTATTATAAGGCTTGCAGATTGGTTTGGTGTAGAAAACATCATTTGTTCAAATAACACTGTTGATGCTTACAATCCTAAAGTAGTTCAGGCTACAATGGGAGCTATTGCCAGAGTTAATATTTTTTACACTGATTTACAATCCTTCCTAAGTCAACAAACCCAGCAGGGCACTCCTATATATGGTACTTTTTTAGATGGAGAAAACATTTATAATCAAAAACTTAGTACAGACGGGATTATAGTAATGGGCAACGAAGGCAAAGGTATTTCAAGCTCTATTGAGAAACTAATCTCCAATAAATTACTGATTCCGAGCTTTTCTCAAAACATAGAAGTTTCTGAATCCCTCAACGTATCAACTGCTACAGCCATTACATTATCAGAATTCAGAAGAAATATTTAAACTAGTTAGTTTTCAATTAGTTCAAATCAGAAAGCATTTGCGCTACAGCATCTGCACATTTTTCACCATCGATTGCCGACGATGCAATTCCTCCTGCATATCCGGCCCCTTCTCCACAAGGAAACAATCCTTTTATTTGAATATGCTGTAAAGTATATGGATCACGCGGAATGCGAACAGGAGATGAAGTACGAGACTCTGTTCCTAACACAATAGCTTCCGGAGACAGAAAACCTTTGGCCCATTTACCAAACTGCTTAAATCCATCCTGCAGACGACTACCTATTTGATCGGGTAATACAAAATGAAGTGGTGATGCTATGGTTCCCGGCACATATGAAGTAGGTGGCAAATCAAATGACAAACGCGACTCAACAAAATCTGTTAATCGCTGAGCTGGGGCAACTAAATTATTTCCTCCGTTAATATAACATAACCTCTCCACTTCTCTCTGATATTCCAAACCTGCCAAAACACCATGACTTTTAAATTCATCTGGAATATCCTCTGGTTTAATTTCAACCACCATACCAGAGTTGGCGTACGGTGAATTTCGTTTAGATGGAGACATCCCATTAACTACCATTTCATTTTCGCCAGTCATTGCCGGTACAATAAATCCGCCAGGACACATACAAAATGAATACACCCCTCTATCCCGTACCTGACAAGAAAAATTATACGAGGCTGCAGGCAAATACTCTCCACGTCCTTCTGGTGAATGGTATTGAATCTGATCAATAATTTCCTGAGGATGTTCTACCCTAACGCCCATAGCCCAGGTTTTAGCCTCCAGTTCAATTTGGTTATGATGAAGCATAGAATATACATCCCTGGCAGAATGACCAGTTGCTAAAACAACTGCTTCGCCCTTAAGCTTTGTTCCATCTTTTAACACAACACCTTTAACCTCTTGTTCGTCAATAATTAATTCTGTTACAGCTGAATTAAATAACACTTCTCCTCCAGCATTAATAATCGACTCCCTCATCTTTTTAATCACCTGTGGCAACCTGTCGGTTCCAATGTGCGGATGTGAGTCAACCAATATATCATCCTGTGCTCCATGAAAATGCAACACATTTAGCACTTTCTTAAAGTCTCCTCTTTTTGTGCTTCTGGTATATAGTTTACCATCAGAAAAAGTACCGGCTCCTCCTTCCCCAAAAGCATAATTAGACTCCGGATTAACAGGATTATTTCTATTTAATAAAGCGATATCTTTTTTACGATCATTTACATTTTTACCACGCTCTAAAACAATAGGTTTAAATCCCAATTCTACCAGTCGCAATGCTGCAAAAAGACCTCCTGGTCCTGCCCCTACCACAATAACTTCCGGTTTATTCACTACATTCTGATATTCAAACGTTACAAACTCCGTTTCCGGTGCTGCAACATTTGCATAAACTTCAAGATGTAGTTGAACCATCACCTGACGTTGCCTGGCATCAATAGATCTTTTACGAATATGAATTTTTGTGATCTTACTGGGGTGTACCTTGATTTTTTTTGCAACCAGATCCCTATAATATACTTCGCTGGATGCTTCTTTTGGCGTTAATCGTAATGCTATATCTTTCTTCATTCTTTAAAAATAGAAGCGCAAAGATAGCGATACTTTTTTTTAGATGGATAATGACTCTTCACATAAAATAATGATAGAGTACCTAATTATTCAAAATAGAAAGACAATACAAACATTCTGGAAGTCAATCTATCTATAGCCTGAGTATAAGGAAGATCTATTATTTCTCCCGTTCCATTATGATCTAACATATCTCTCATACCAATGGAAATCTTAAGCTCGGTAGACAGCCTAAAGTAATTTAAATAAGAATCAAAGCCCAAACCTACCTCATAATACATATCCAAACTCTTTAAAAGCAATCCATCCTGCTTATTCTTGGCTAAATCATAACGAGGATTAATTCCTGCAACTAAGTAGGGTTTAAAATTATGCATTCTAAGAGAGCTATACTTAATCATCATCGGCATCTCCAAAAAGGTAGACTTAACCTGCAATGGTTTATCCTCCTGCACTTGATTCTGATCAATAAAAGTTAAATCTCTTTGACCAAAACTAATACCCGGCAATAAACGAAAATTTAAGTTTTTGTTAATCCTAAAACTGGAAACGATTCCAAGGTTAATACCCGGCTGTAAGTTTAAAACTTCTGCATACAAAGGATTACCTTCATTCTCCTCCGTTAAAGCACCAGAATGCAAAACATTAAAATTCATGGTATTAAAGCCTATTAAAAAACCAAAGTGTACCGGCTTTTCATCAAAAGTTGGCAGATTAGGCACCTTCTTTTTAGAACTCTGTGCTATGATCCCTGAAGTAATCAAGGCCAATAAGACAAAAACAAATAATCGTTTTAAGGCTAACACCATTTATTGAATTTCGTTATTAATCAATTGATAAGAATTGCTCTTACTAAAAACAGTTTACAATCCCATAACTATATTTCACGTTAATAATAACTTATTTTAATCAATATTATTGCTTTACTTTTTGAGCAAAATATATGGTAGCAATGCCAAATGACTGCTTCCATACCTTCTCCGATTTAAATCCAGCCCTTTCCAACTCCGATACAAAAGCAGAGCCTTCAGGAAAAGCAGCAACCGACTCTGGTAAATAAGTATACGCTGCCTTATCCTTTGAAAGGATTCCTCCCCACCAAGGTAGTATTTTTGTTGAGTAAAAATTATAAAGCTGTTTTATAGGAAATGAAGATGGATTTGAAAATTCTAATACCATAAATTTACCTCCATCCTTTAACACACGATTAATCTCAACCAATCCTTTATTAAGGTTTTCGAAATTTCGCACACCAAAAGCTACGGTTGCAGCATCAAACTCATGATCTTTAAAAGGAAGGTTTTCGGAATCACCTTCCACCATTGAGATAATATGATCTAAATTCTTTCTTTTAATCTTATCCATTCCCACCTTAAGCATTTGGGCAGAAATATCAACTCCAACAACTCTTTTGGGTTTTAAACGAAGTGCGGCAATTGCCAGATCTCCCGTTCCTGTAGCGATATCTAATATTTCAGGCGACTCTAATTTATTTAACAACTTAATGGCTCTTCTTCTCCATATTTTATCGATACCCATGGATAAAAAATGATTTAGAAAATCGTACTTTGGAGCAATGTTATTAAACATTGCCTTAATTTGTTGTTTCTTTCCGTCGGTGGATGATTTATAAGGCCTTATTGACATGCACTATTTTTTGATATTGTTTGTTGGAGGCAAAAATACAATAGAAATTAAATATTTACGCCAATTGAAGAAAAAAGTAACCCCAAAGTTGGAATAATGCATAGAAAGAAATAACCCGAATAAGTAAATTACAATTTTAATGCTTTATCTATAACCTTAAGCATTTCCGAAAATGAATCTAATGTAAATCCTGTTGAAGCATATATTATTTTGCCCTGTTTGTTAATCACATAATTCCGGGGAATCGTATTAATAGCAAACTTACTAAAAATCTGCCTATCTTTATCTGGATAAAAAGGCATTTCAAACTTATCCTTATTAAACGCTATTAGTTCTTCCTGAGAATGATTGCGGCCTACAACAAGCAATTTAAAGTTTGGATTATTTTTATATTTCTTCCAAACCTGCTCTTCTACATATG
The DNA here is from genome assembly GCF_005877885.1 of Labilibacter sediminis. Lineage (GTDB taxonomy): Bacteria > Bacteroidota > Bacteroidia > Bacteroidales > Marinilabiliaceae > Saccharicrinis > Saccharicrinis sediminis. Next base: position 189,227 of record NZ_VCHY01000006.1, on the reverse strand, counting down.
GTAATTCTTTACGGCACGGAGGACACCATGTTGCAAAAAAATTAACTAACACAACCTTACCTTTCAAAGAAGATAAGGTAATTGTTTCCTTTCCATCATTTAACTGAAATTCCGGTGCCATATCACCAATAACAACCAAACCTGATTCATCCTGCGCATTGGCAATCATTCCAACAAGCAGACAAACGCCAATAAAAAACTCTCTTAATTGCATATTTTTTTTAATCCTCTCCTTCAGCCCATTTTTTTAAATAACCGGTAAACTTTTCTTTTATATTCTGAATAAATCCATACGATTCATCATCTATTCTTATTTCACCTTTTGTAACATGCCCAAGTACCGAGAATGCAACTCCTGCTTCCAACATAAAATCAACAAAATCATCTTGCTTTTGCGGAGAAACTGAAACCACCACTCTACTTTGAGATTCTCCAAATAAAAAGGCATCTTTTCTAATTTCTGCATCCGTGGTTATATCGAAACCAAAGTTAAGAGAGGCTGCTGACTCTAATAAATTAAAGAATAATCCACCCGATGAAATATCATGAACAGATCTAACCAGATCTTTTCGGATAACCTGTTTAATCACTTCTTGAATTTCCAATTCCTCCTCAATATCAAAATATGGTGCCGAATGACTTTTTTGCTTATGATAAAAGTTAAGATATTCTGAAGCATTGATGTCATTTCTAGATTTTCCAATTAAGAAAATCATATCACCTTTATGCTTATATGACAATACTGTATGATGTTCTGCAGACTCCACTAACCCAACCATACCTATAACAGGACAAGCACTGGTTGGCGTTAATCTTCCTTCAACAGAGCGTTGATTGTAGAAGCTAACATTTCCACTAACTACAGGCGTATTAATTTTTTTGCATGCATCCGATAACCCCTCAACCGCCTTGGTAAATTGCCAAAACACCTCAGGATCGTAAGGATTTCCAAAATTTAAACAATCTGTTACTGCCAATGGCGTACCTCCTCCACAAATTATATTACGAGCTGCCTCTGCAACAGCAATCTGTGCCCCTACATATGGATCAGCTTCCACATAATATGCATTACAATCCACTGTTAAAGCTAATGTTTTATCAGCTTCTTTTACATATACAAATGCAGCATCTGAAGGAAATTTATTGCTTAATGTATCTGACAAAAGAGACTCATCAAAAATTTCAGTTAGAAAATCTTTCGAAACCAAATTTAAGCTGGTCATCATTTTTTGAATTACCTCCTGATAATGATCCGGCTCAGGAATATCGCTTATTTTTAATTCTTTTATCCTATTTTGTGCAGGCTCTTGAATTTCTCGTTCATATATCGGAGCATTACCGCCTAAACCAACATAAGAAACAGGAATTTGCGCCAATAAAACATCTTCATTTTTGCATATCAACTCCTCTCCTTCAATTACTTCTCCTATTTGCGAAAAGGCCAATTGAATAGGCTGTAGCAATTCCATTACCTTAGGTAAATTAGCTTCTTCAACACAGACTAACATTCTTCCCCATGTTTCGGAAAGCAACTTTTCTCTATCAGATAAATCACCTTCTCTCACCGGAATCTTAGCTGTATTTAATTGAATTCCGGATTTACCTCGTGCAGCCATTTCTGTCGCAGCACCAACTATACCTCCGGCGCCTATTGTTTGTATACCAACAATAAGTTTTTGTTCATTTAATACTTTAACTGCTTTAAGCAAACTTATTTCAATATTAGAATCCACCATTTGCTCGTACGAAAAAGTGTCTGATCCATTATCCGTAATAAAGTCTGCTGCAAATGAATCATTATCCACTCCATCTTTTCCTGTTAAAGCACCTAATAATAAAATCACATTCCCCTCACCCTTCGCAATACCAGAGATTAAATCCTCTTTTCTGGCAACTCCAACAGTCATATTATTTACTATTGGACTGGAGTTAAACCCCTGATCAAAGAACACTTCACCTCCAATAACCGGTACCTTTATTCCTTCTTCAAAATCCTGAATACCTTTAATTACTTCAGAAAACAACCACCTCGCTGTATCTCTCTCTCCATCTCCAAACCTTAATGAATCTAAAAAAGCAACAGGCTTTGCCCCCATTGTAAACACATCTCGATTCACTATCCTTAAACCGGTTAAAGCCCCCAACCTTGGTTGAAAAGAACATGGATGATTATGTGATTCTATTTTAAACACACACACATACCCATCTCCTATATCAATAGCTCCGGCAGATTCATCTCCAGCTTCAACTATTACCTTTTCTCCTGACTTAGGCAATTTTCCTAACCATTTTAATGAGTTTTTATAAGATGCATGTTCTGTCCATAAACGAGAAAAAACATCCAATTCAAATTCATTTGGCTCTCTTTTTAAAATCTCTGAAATTAACTCAAGTTCTGACTGAGACAAATTTAAATTTTCCGAAGTCTGCACTATTTTATCGTTAGTATCCATGTTTGTTTATTTAAATCATTCAGGTAAAAAGGAATAGATTTTTCTATAATTTTGAAGCTAATAATACAATAGTCAAGTAGCTTTACTTAGTTCGCTTTTTTAATTAACATTTAAGCTTCATATTACTTGTTGAATGTATAAAAAAAAGTGCAAATTCAAAAGCTGACCTGATCCTTTATAACAGATATTTACATTTGCAATGACAATAAAATCTTCATCTTAATTATTAAAGAAATGACAAAAATAGCATTGATAACAGGAGCGTCATCAGGTATAGGACAAGCAAGTACAGTAATGCTATCTAAACTTGGGTACAACACAATAATTACAGGAAGGAGAATTGAAAGATTAAAATCTCTTCAGACAGAGATTGAGTCAACCTACAAAACAGCAGTTTTGCCACTTTCATTTGACATCCGAAACCAAAAAGAAACCACCGATGCTCTCAATAGTATTCCAAAAGAATGGAAAAGCATTGAAGTATTAATAAATAATGCTGGCTTAGCTTATGGAACTGAAACTGTAGAAAATGCCGATTGGGAAAAGTGGCAACAAATGATAGATACCAATGTGACTGGCTTATTGTTTTTATCGAAAGATATTATTAAAACAATGGTTCAGAATAAGAAGGGCCATATTGTAAACATCTCCTCAATTGCCGGAATTAATGTTTATGAAGGAGGTAGCGTATATTGTGCATCTAAGCATGCAGTAAATGCCATTACCCAAGGGATGAGAATAGATTTACTTAAACACAAAATTAAAGTAACGTCTATATCACCGGGGATGGTAGAAACAGAATTCTCTGTTGTTAGGTTTAGTGGAGATGAAGAAAAAGCCAAGAATGTTTATAGTGGAATTACTCCTTTAACAGCTGAGGATGTTGCTGATGCTATTGAATATGCCATTACTCGCCCTGAACATGTTAATATTAATGACATTTTAATCATGCCTACACAACAAGCTAATGCATACTCTACCTATAGGGACTAATTTACTTTTAAAGCTGGCCAAACCAATGGTCAGCTTTATGAACTTGTTATTCTTCCGGTAATAATATTACGTATGGCCATAAAGAAATATTTTATATCTACTCTTAAACCATATTTCTTTTTCTCGTTCATATAAATACGTTCTGCCTCAATATTACCTTTGGAGTCAGGCATTAACAGCGATACGTATGGCGGTATACAGCCAGGCTTAAACTGGATTCTCTGCTCCCTTACATCTTGAGGCAATTCTGCAAAACGAGTATTACTCAAAGGTCTAACCCCCACAACAGCCAACTCTCCCCTTAAAAGGTTTACAAATTGAGGCAATTCATCAAGCCAATATTTTCTAAAAAATTTGCCCCATGGAGTTAATCTAAAATCTTTATCTGGTTTCCCCATGGAATTATATCCATTCAACCTTACCACATAATCTTGAAGATATTGAGAGTATGGATGCATCGTTCTAAACTTAAAAACTTTTAGTTTTTTACCTCCTTTCCCAATTCTTTGCATAGGAAAGATAAGACTACTATTGCTTCCTTCTTTATCACTAGGCGAACCTTTTACCTTCATAACCATATAGTATAGCAGTCCGTTAATTTCTTTAAATTCAATAATCGAAAATCCTGCATATACCAATCTTCCAAGCACTTCAGCTTTTGAAAGTATATTTTTGTTTTTGGGCTGTTTAATTACATATGAGGAAAGTTTTTTTACCGCCGACCATAAATGACTTGCCCTATAATGAATAGTATGCTCATTTAAATCCATTACTTTGGCACAGCCAACAAAAATTGCTGCATCACAAACATTCTCATTAATTTTAAAAAGGTGATGATTTATATCTGAAAGTTTATTGATTGGGTTTACGTCAACAATCCCAATTAGATTTGTAAGTACTTTATTATAATAAGGTGTTTTATTTGAATCAACTATTAAAACCTTATCTGAATGCAGAGGTACAACCTGAGACAGATACTCCATCACATCCGGATGTAAGGAATCTGTTATTTCCTTTTTGTACGATAAATGAAACAAACTCTGGCGAGTGATTTCCTGACGAAAAACATTCACCTGCATACCTGTCTTATTTATTATGGTTGCATTTCCTGATTGCATAATTGAGCTTGTAATTTATTACACTAACGTTAAAAATAGCGACATAGTTACATGCCTGCAAGCCAGCATACATCCACTAATCATAACTTTCTCTTTACCTACCATCCAAAACGACATTTCGACCCCACAAATAACTATGATTGTCAAAAACTATCAGATTTTACGAATGATCAAAAATAAAAGACCAATGTATCGTTAATTATGATTTCACTTTCTTACCCGCAGAATTCACCTTCATATTGCTGGCAAATTCAATAAAATGAGGAATTTTATACGAAGATAGTTTGGAACTACAAAACTCTTTTACTGATTCAGTACTTAAATCCTGATTGATTTCATTCTTAACCAAGATGGCCTTTATAGCCTCACCTAAAACATCATCTTTAATTGCTTCTATGGTACAGTCTATTACTCCGGGTATAGATACTATAACCTCTTCTATTTCCTTTGGACTTACCCTTCGTCCTCCAACCTTTATGATTTCTTTTTTTCGCGCTGCATGATAAATAAAACCATCTTCATCAACTTTTGCTAAGTCTCCGGTATACAACCATCCATTGCGCAATGTATTTGCGGTTTCTTGGTCATCCTGATAATAACCAAGCATTACATTACCACCCTTAGCCACAATTTCACCAATTTCTCCCGGTTCTGTTTGCTCTCCTTTTTCATTCACCACTTTTAATTTCACTCCGGGAATACCTTTACCCAATGATCCTAATTTATCTTTCAATCTCTCAGGTGGCAAATAAGACAAACGAGCTGTTGCTTCGGTTTGACCGTACATAACTATAAATTCCGTTTGAGGAAGAGAAGCTTTAAATTCTTCAATAAAAACGGTATGCAGTTTTCCTCCTGCCTGGGTTACATACCTTAAATGCGGGAAATCTGTATTTTTAAATGTTTCTGATTTTCTCAACAGTATTTGAAAATGGCTTGGCACTCCTGCAAAACCAGTACATTTATATTTATTTAAATCATTAATTACCGAACCAATAAAAATAAAGTTGTTATTCAATACAATTTTACCTTTTACCCTAAGGTGAGTATGCAATAATGACAAACCATAACAATAGAAAAATGGCAAAACAACTTCCATAATATCTTGATCTGAAAGTTTAAGATACTCAATAATGGATGTTGTGTTGGCAATAATATTTTTATGAGATATCATTACCCCTTTAGGTAATGCCGTTGAACCTGATGTATAAATAATTTCGGCCAGTTGATTCTCATCAAAATCTACATCATCCTGATATGTTTCACCTGGATACTGATTACTCTTCGACTCAACCTCTTCTTCGCCCCAAATATTTTCAAACTCTACTTTAATCCTGTTTTGAAGTAACTTTGGAATAAAAGACAATTGAACCGAGGCTTGATCTTTTATAAATCCTAAAGTATCCTGTTCTATAGTCGGATTTAATGGAATAACAACATTACCAGATTTCATTATTGCCAAATAACAGATAATAAAATAATTATTGTTCGGCGAAAGCAATATGAACTTATTGCCAACTCCATACTCTTTTTTTATAGCACCGGATAACCTTGCTACTTGTTTCGTTAATTCGGAATAGGACAACTCTTCTTTTACTCCCAACACAAATAAGTCCTCGGGACTAAAATCTTTAGGCAATAAATAATCAATACAGTTCATAGAGCTGATTTTTTTTCAAAATTAAGACTAGAATCTATTTCCCGATACTATCGTTATTTCCATTTAAAACCTGAGCACATCTGACTTTCTATCCTCGATAATAATCGTGCAAGGGTGGCGTTCTCAGGTATTCTGTTGTCTTCTGTTTTCTTGCAAAATTCTTATAGATATTTTCTACTTCATCCTCTGTCATTTTCATAACCGGAGCAACTTCTGAAGGAGCATATTCATTTTCCCATCCATACCAAAGCAAATCCATTGTTTCAAAAGGCATCTGATAAAAGAACTCTTCCTGGGTTTGTTCAGCAGTATAGGTATCTGTTGTTGGCGTACGCTTAATTATTGCTTCCGGAACACCAAGGTATTTTGCTATCTGGTAAACCTGAGTTTTATACAAATTACCAATTGGCATAACATCAGCAGCTCCATCTCCATACTTAACAAAGAAACCTTGTTGAACTTCGTGTTTATTGGGTGTTCCTATCACTGCATAATTTAAAGCTTCGGCATGATAATAAAGCATATTCGCTCTGCTACGCTGCTTAAAATTTGATGCCGCTACAATCTGTAAATACTCTTTCATTGGCAGACGAGCCCTTTTCTCTGAACCATCCTGAAATATTACAGATACAAAATGAACCGGGGGCATGTTTTTATTCACAAACTCCTGGGGTATTACTACCTTCATCTTATTCACACCAGGATCATATTCAGGGATTACACTTTTTACAGCTTCATCTCTTCGGGTATAACACCCAAATCCATCCAGTGCACCACTTATATTTTCAACTATATTTTTAACACCAAATTTATTAGCTAACTCCCTTGCTAAAAATTCACTTTCGGGACTAGAGTCTGTTTCCGGCAACATTATTCCCAAGAGTTTTTCTGGTCCAAAAGCCTTAGCTGCAATAGCCAAGGTAACAGAAGAATCAATACCTCCACTTATTCCAATAACTCCACCATATCTCCTAAACCTCTTATATACATCTTCTTTTAACTTAGTGCATATATTTTCAATTACTTCATCAATTTTATCAAGATGAAGTATATCTCTTGAAAATGGTTTTTTATCTATATTCATATTTTATAGTTTTTCCGAATTAATACCGTTCATGACTGTTCCGTGATGAATTTCATGATCTTTTAAATGTTTAAATTCTTTTATATAAAGATTATAAAGCACCTGAGTTGATAAAATTCCCATTAACGCCATATTATCTACCTCCGAAATTGAAGGACTTTTTCTTAATTTGTTAATTAATTTATTAATACTTTGCTCATCAAACACATTCAGGTGCTTAATATTTGAACTAGATAAGCAATGATCCACAAAGCCATTTTTATCTTCTAAAAGCGCTTTTGCAATCGGAGCACGATAGGCTTGTTTAGGCCTGTCTAAAACTGATTTTGGGATATCATTTTTAACCACCTCTTTCAGAAGAAACTTCTCATTCATCCCTTTTAATTTTAAATGATCCGGCAGGGATGAACAAAACTCAATAATGCGATGATCTAAAAAGGGATATCGCCCTTCAACCGAATTCCCCATTGCAACCCTGTCGCCCTGAGAAGAAAGCAGGTAACCAGACATAAATATGGTAGATTCGATATATTGCGCTTTTGACAAAGCTGAATAATTACCAATTTTAACATTAAGTTTTTGCTCTAATTCCTGTAAAGGGTTAAATCCATTTAACTGCTGCTTATAGTCATTGGTAAAATGATTACCTATTCGCGAAGTATTGTTCCAGCGTAATAAATGAGAATATATAGAGGAGTCTGTTTCTGTTAATCGATAACCAAAAAACAACTTTAACATACTTGTTCCTGCCCCCTGTAATTGAGGTAAATAAGGATACAGTTTTTTAAGAAGCAAAGGCCTAATTTTTGAATCCGGAAATTTTGACCAGAACTGCCTGATTAAAACTTCTTTAAAAATATTATACCCTCCCAGCATCTCATCAGCACCTTCACCAGTAATAACCACTTTAATTCCATTATTCCTAACTAATTCAGATAGTTTATACATTGGGAAAGGAGCAGTTCTTAAGATTGGTGTTTCTGTATGCCACAATACCTTTTCAAATAAATCAACTACATCGTTATTTTTAAAAGAAACTGAATGATGTCTGGTATCAAAAAAACTAGCTACTTCTTTTTGATAGACAGTCTCATCAAAATCTTTTTCCTCAAAACCAATTGAAAAAGTATTTAAAGCTTGAGGAAACATCTTTTTAATAAAGGCCGTGGTACTTGTTGAATCCAATCCGCCACTTAAGTATGCAGCAACAGGAACATCCGCTCTCATCCTTAGCGCTAAAGAATCTTTAAATAATGATTTAAATTCATCAGCAGCATCCGCCAAACTAATATTTCGTTGACTTTCAAAATTTAATCTCCAATAAGGTTTTACCGACAATACTCCTTGTTTATAAACAGCATAATGTCCTGGCGGTACTTCGTAAACTCCTTTAAATGCAGTTAGAGGAGTTAGGGTAGTCCAAAAAGTAAATATTTGTTTTAAGGCACTGGAACTAAATTCCCTTTGAATACCTGGAAATTCAAAAAGTGACTTTACCTCCGATGCAAAAACTAAAGTGGAATTTTGTTCTGTATAAAATAATGGACGAATTCCCATTCTATCTCTTGCCAAAAACATTTCCTTTTCATGACTGTCCCAAACAGAAAAAGCAAATTGTCCATTTAAATAATCCAAACAGTCAATGCCATATTCCTGATACATGGTTAAAACCACCTCCGTATCACAATTGGTTCTGAATGAATATCCTTTTTTTTCTAATGTTTTTTTTAACTCCAGGTAATTAAATACTTCTCCATTATAAGCTATCCAATACCTGCCATCAAGTGAATTCATTGGTTGTTGGCCTGTCGCTAAATCAATGATACTTAAACGTACGTTTCCCATACATGCATCATCTGAGAGATACAGACCACACTCATCCGGTCCTCTATGCCTAATTCGAGTAAGCATTGCATTGAGTGTATGCTTTACATCCGGCAAATGCTTTGAAGAAACAAAACCAGCAATTCCACACATAGCTTATAAGCTTAGATTATTAATAGTTCAAAGAAATTTACGCTGCAACTGTTTTTCTTTCAACAAAGGCTGCAATCCTTTCAACACTACCAAAATTTTCTTCCTGCAACTCTGTATCTTCAGTTACAACATTGAATTCACTTTCCAAAAAATTAATTAATCCAAGTAAACCCATCGAATCAAAGATTCCTTCATCAAAAATCTTTGTTTCATCTTTAATAACATCAGGATCATTAAATGTAATTTCTGCAATAAAGTTTCTAATCTGATCTTTCATTGTTGTTCCAGTATTAAATATCAAACATTAAATCATTGGCTTATGAGTTGCTACATCACATCCCTAAACTATGATTTAATATTTCAATATTGTCATTCGTTAAATTATTATATCATCAATTTAATTGGCGAAAGTGATTGAATTCATCAAATTCGATTTTTATTCAAATTAGATATAATAAGGACATACTTTAAGGTTATATTGATTAATCATAACTCTTAGTTGACTAACAACTTAATTAAATCCCATAATGTATTTTACTCAACAACTGCATTTATTTGATTCTACTGAATTTTAAAGACTAACATTAGATTAGAATAAACTAATTCAAATTTCAAACGCTTAGCTGATACACCCTAATGAAGAATTGATTTAGAAATCAAACACAAAAAACAATGACGAAGTATTTTTCCTGATAGTATAAATACTCGTAGAACTGAAAATATGTATGAAACATATTTGGTGTATTTATGAAGATAAATTACTGTAAAGTAAATCCTTTACTTGAGAATCATTTGCCCGTCAAGAACATTAAATTTACTGTTTTGAGATTTATATTCTGGAACAAGTTCTTTCATTCGTCCCACTAAAACATGGTTATCTTCATTATCTAATGCTTGAATCATATCCCCTATTTTCTGATTAACCGATTCAAACCCATACTTACGAACCATAGCTATCATTATCTTTTCATGATGTGTTGGTAAAGTATTTTCTTTAGACGCTAACAATTCTTCATATAATTTTTCGCCAGGACGTAATCCGGTAAATACAATATCAATATCTTCTCCTAATTTCAACCCTGATAAACTCACCATTTCTTTGGCCAGATCAATAATTTTTACAGGATCCCCCATGTCAAACACAAATATCTCACCGCCCTGTCCCATAAAACCGGCCTCCAACACCAACTGACACGCTTCTGGTATTGTCATAAAATACCTTGTGATATCCTTATGGGTAACTGTAATAGGACCACCTTGTTCAATTTGTTTTTTAAAGAGAGGAACTACCGATCCGTTAGAGCCCAACACATTACCAAATCTAGTAGTCACAAACTCAGTATGCATATCTTTTAATTGAGATAAGGCCTGAATATATATTTCACAGATTCTTTTAGAAGCTCCCATCACATTTGTAGGATTCACTGCTTTATCTGTTGAAATCATCACAAACTTATCCACTTTATGCTCAACTGCCAGGTTTGCCAGCACTTTTACCCCTCCAATATTTACCCGGATAGCTTCATAAGGAAATTCCTCCAATAAAGGAACATGTTTATACGCTGCTGCATTAAAGACAATATCCGGTTGATATTTATCAAAAACCTCTTTCATTCGATGATAATTGGTTACATCTCCTAAGACAGCTACAAAAGGAGCATCCGTATGACTTAGCAACAGCTCTTGTTGTAAATCGTACAATGCCGACTCAGCCACATCAACCATCACTATTTTTTGGACAGGGAAACGTAATAACTGTCGCACAATTTCAGAGCCAATAGAGCCGGCTGCACCTGTAACAACAATCATTTTGTTGGCCAAGCCTTCCATTATTTGCAGTTGGTTTAGCCTTATTTCTTCCCTTCCTAAAATATCTTCTATTCGAATATCTCTAATTTGCATTTGATTAGAGATTCCATTTACCCAATTACCTACAGAAGGCATAACTTTCAGTTTCCACCCTTTGTTTAAACAGGTATCTGCAATTTCGTGCTTGCGTTGAACGGAAATACGATTGATAGCCATGATGACTAAATCAACTCGCTTAGAACCTCCAATTTTAACTGCCTTATCCCATCCAAAAACCGGAATAGAATGTAGCACCATATTCCACTTAAACTCATTATCATCAATAAAACCAACCACATTATACTGATTGTCTTTATCATTTCGTATGGCTTCTAATGTAATCTGGCCCATTTCTCCCGCACCAAATATATATACATTGGTTGTAGTACTTTTTTTGGTTAAGGAAGCATACATCTCCTTCACTATCATACGAAATACAAAACTTAGCATAACAGTAAGAAGAAACTGAAATATGACCACTAATCGAGGAACATTAATCCAGTTATATCCGGCTATTCTGGATACAGCATCTGATATCATTAAAAATGAAAATGAACTAAAACAGGCAATAATCACCAATTTAAACTCATGATAATTACTATGTCTTATCACCCCCCGATAGGAACCAAACAATAAAAATGAAATTAAATATACCGTCAAAACCCATATTGCTTTAATAATCATTTCTGATACAGAGTAGGTTTGCAACTGCACATTTAAACGTAACACAAAAGCTAAAATAAACGCATTGGTCACAATCCCCATGTCAATTAGCAGAATCCACCATGGAGACACATTGCGCCCTTTAAAAATATTTAATAGAAAAGTTCTCAATTTGTTTACCATTTTTCAGAAAAAAGGGATTTAATAACTATACAAAATTATATGAGTTCGATACTCACAAGAGATAACTTTTAAAAGTCATACTTCACATTCCCGGCACATCATTATATATAAATACACCTCCTAAATCATGATTAATTTATGACATTTCTACGCAAATAGACGGACAGAAGGTTAATTATTAAATCGTTTTATGACGAATGATTCAATATCTTGTTTAAACCTTATAAAACAAACCACAAAAAAATGGACATTTATTTCCCCAAGACCTATATCCTCATAATCAACCACTAAAACATTTTTTTTCAGTTTTCATCTGTCTAAAATTTATTTTTCAATGGTTAGATGGAACTCCCTAATAAATTTGATCAACCGCCTGTGTGTCAATTTGGATATTCAAATTTGCACGGTCGTTTCATGCAATTATAATTTCCAGAACAGTATTCAGTAAACCTATTCTTATATCTTAACATGTTTAGCCATTAAAAACAATTCTCTGAAAAGTTATATTTACAATCAATCATTGAGTGATTTACCACAAATTATAATCATTAAATAAGCTTCATTCCTCCTCACTAAGAGCAGATAAGTCAAAAATCCATAATACCTATCCATAAACCTGTCTTTTGGTAAAAACATTTTCTTTAAATTCCGTCTTATATTGGATAATAGAGCTTTATAAAAATTAACACCAAAAACATAACCTTTCAATATGTCACTTAACAACAATCATCCCGAAGAAGGTTTTAACATCAAGGAATTTATCCTGCTTACTTTTAGATACAAGTACTTATACTTGTTGAGCATTGTTGTATTCCTATTATTGGGGTATACATACAATAAATTTGTACCTACTGTATACCAGGTTAATTCAGTTATAGGACCTGTTGAAGACAGACGAACTACCTTTTTAGAATCAAGCAGGCAGTTTAGCGTATTGGGTAGCCAAAGTCAGACCAGCAACTTAGAAAATGACATGAACAGTTTAAGTTCATTTAGTTTAGTTTCTAAAACAATTAAAGATTTAGGTTTAGAGATTAGCTATTATGAACAACCTGTTAGGTTTGCCAATAAAAAAAGTCTGGGCTTTATTAACAAACCTCTTCAAACCTATGGCAATAACAAATACATCGTTAATATAGATAAATCTCATAGCCAAGCTATTAATACTCGATACTATATCGAAATTCTTGATGAGTCAAGGTTTAGACTTTCAGTTTACGATGATGGAGCAAAGCTTTATAATTATCTTGATAATAAAGTAACCAGCAGAGGCAACCGAATTGAATTTGATTCGATATGTACATTTAACGAAACCATTACGACGCCATACTTTAAATTTTCAGTTAACCTTAACAAGGATTTGTATAAAGGAACTCAAGCTTCCAAAACCAAAGCTCATTTTTTTGAGTTTAACCACCTCGATGTAATTTCTCGCAGATATCTTAGAAAACTTGCAATTGCTCCTGTTAACATCAGGTCTACGCTAATAAACATTAATTTTAAAGGTGAGAATCTTGATTTAACCGTAGATTTCCTAAACAACTACTTACAAACATACCTCAATGATAATTTATCTAAAAAGAATAATGTAGCCTTTAATACCATCAACTTTATTGATGCGCAAATTTCGGATATATCTGACTCTTTGGTTAAATCCGAATCCGAACTAAGAAACTTTAAAGCCTCAAACCAGGTCACAGATTTATCATACCAGGGACAACAAGCACTTACCCAGATTACAGCTGTGGACAATGAAATATCCTCACTAAATGTTCAGGAGAAATACTATAATTACATACTTGATTATTTTGACCAGAATCAAGATATCACAGGTCTTTCTCCTCCATCGTCAGCAAATGTAATTGATCCTATTATGAACTCTATGATTTTAGAGTTACTGGAATTAAATGCAGAAAGATCTGCTATTTTAAGTAGCAAAGCAGAAAAGAGTTTATTTTTGGGCCAGATTGAAAATAATATCAGACTGCAAAAACAGTCCATTGTTGAGAATGTAAAAAACAACTTAAATGCTTTAAATCTTAAAATTAACGAACTCAACTACAGACGAAATAAACTTTCCCGAGAAATTTCGAGATTACCCAAAACAGAACTTAATATGGTAAGTATGCAAAGACAGTTTAATATCACTGATGCCATGTATACTTTCCTACTACAAAAAAGATCTGAAGCTGCAATTTCAATGGCTTCAAATTATCCTGATTATGAAATACTGGAACCTGCAAGATTAGTTACGAGCTCGGTTATTTCACCCAAAACAACCATCAATTACCTATTGTCACTTTTCATTGGCTTTATTATTCCATCTATTTTTACTCTTTTAAAGGTATTCTTTTCGCAAAAAGTTTCCTCAGTAAGAGATATAGAAAGAGTAATACATCAACCAATTCTTAACTTAATTTACACCAATTATCACAACACGGAAAATGTTAATACAGAATTTCCAAACTCCTCTCTCGCAGAATCTTTTAGAAATTTACGCACAAATATTTTCCTTAAGTTTAAGTCTAAACCCCTAAAAGTAATTTTAGTGACATCCGCATTACCTCAGGATGGGAAAAGTTTTATTGCATTCAATTTAGCAACGGCCATAGCGGCTGTTGGACATAAAACCATCATTATAGATTGTGATTTAAGAAAACCGACACTACATATGAAATTAAAAAAGGATAATCCTTTTGGTATTTCAAATTTCATGAATAAAGAAGTGACAGCCCAAGAGATCATTTTTGATTCTGGCATAAAAAACCTTTCTTATATCCCTGCAGGACCAACCCTGCCAAATGCGGCGGAACTCATTGAAGCGGGCAAATTAGATTCGTTAATAACTCATGTTCAAAACGATTTTAATTATGTAATTATTGATTCTACTCCAACAGGTCTTGTTTCAGATGCCGTCGCTCTAATGAATTATGCATCACACATTTTAATGGTTTGTAGAAATAACCATACTATTAAAAACGTCTTTTTTGATGTACTTAATTTCTTTAAGGCAAACAGAATAGACAATTTTGATATTGTATATAATGATTTAGACAAGAAAAAAAGTACATACGGAGGGTACGACACCTACTACCACAATAATCCTAAAAGAAAAAAATAACTACCCCATTATAAAACAAATCAGATACATTAAAAGCATGCTTTACTATATATTGGTTTAGCATGCTTTTTTATTATTTAATATTCATATACTTCCTTAATTAGATTCAGAACTATTATAATTTAAACTATAGTTGTGTTTAATAATTCATTAGGAATAATTCCTTAACAACATTTTCCTCTCATTTATTATATGCCTATTATTCAATCCGTATACAGCAACCAAAGTAATCTTTTTCATATTTGTCAGCAATAATATAGCGCTTGTCAAATATCCAAAACTTAATATTGACATTGTTTTTGGATTTTTGGAAACTTAGCCCCAAAGAATAACAAATAACTAAAAACTAAATGATATGAAAAAGATGGTAAGGTTGACATTCTTAGTTTTGGTAGCTGTTTTTTATCAAGCATGTTCTGAACAAGAAGTTGTTGAACAAATGAATAACCTTGAGGATGAAATTCTGAAAGGTAAAAAAATGGAGATTACCGAAAATATGGAAAGTGCTCCTAATAGTCAGGATGGAGTAGTTCCATTTATTATTCCTGGCGAAAACAGAGGTGGTAACAGAACTTGTGCCGAAGTAGGATTAGCATTTGTTGACGATGCAGAATACTTTGCTCTTTGTGGTGATAAAATTGATTATAACGATGGCGAGTTTAACTCCAAATTCCCAGAAGCACTGAATGTATCAACTGACGGAACTTATGTTTCTTTTGAACTAGATGGCTGCATTGAAATGAATGGAGAATATTACAAAGTTGGTGCTGTGATTGTAAAAGGCTCTAACGATGCAAATGTTTACTTCTACCCTGAAGGATCAATGGGTGATGAAGGTCTTGCAGCTCCAATTAACAGCAGTGGTAAACCTGCAGGCTTAAGCAATCTAACATTCTGTTTTGTGAAGTGCGACGCCCCAGAATGGGTTATTGTACTTAAAACTTACCTACAATGTAAAGATGAATCATTTTGGGCGGTAACAAGAGGTGAAGGTTCTGATATAAATACATTAAGAATTGGGTACAACGAAATTAACGGTGAAGAAATTACACTTTACAAATGGGGATATGAATCAATGCCTATTGGATCTATTGTAGTTTCCGAAATGATGGAGAATGGTGTAAAATATTTAATCGTTGAATTAACTACAACATTAGAATGTTACATGTTTTCTAATTCATATTTATACGTTGGTACCGCTGAAGGTTATAGCTATTACTTGAAAGATCGTAATGGAAAAATGGAAACTCAATTTGGAGACTTCCCATTTATAGACAATAACTTACTAAAAACCAAAGTATTTAAAATACCATTTCCTGAAATAGTTGAATAAGAAATTCAAATAACAATTACAACAAGGCTATTTCTAACGAAATGGCCTTGTTGTAGTTATACAAATTAGTAATATTTTTCCCATAACTCTAAATTAAATAAGATTTAACTAAAGGTGGATGTTGATTTTTGCTTGATGCAAGAAGTATTATAAGGACAAAAAAGATCCAGTATAGCCATGATTTCCAAACACAAACAAGCGAACATTGTCACGAAAACTAAAACATTAATCAAAAAAAAACGTTATAAATAGAATAACACAATGTAGCATTACAAAATTTATTATGCCATGAAAAACACAACACTACTTATTTCATTGCTGGTACTTTGCTCCATAGTTGCTGCTCAACCTTATTACGTTGCAACAGATGGGAATGACAATAATCCAGGAACAAAAGAAAAACCATGGGCGACTTGGGACAAAGCCTTTGAAACAGCCACATCTCCTGGTGATACCACTTATTTTAGAGGAGGGGTATATCATACAACATTACAGCATGGAGAAAAAGATGGAA
The DNA here is from genome assembly GCF_005877885.1 of Labilibacter sediminis. Lineage (GTDB taxonomy): Bacteria > Bacteroidota > Bacteroidia > Bacteroidales > Marinilabiliaceae > Saccharicrinis > Saccharicrinis sediminis. The sequence continues at coordinate 172,280 of NZ_VCHY01000006.1, read as the reverse complement.
TTAATGGAACCAACGAACGCCCTGTTTGCTTCTTTAATTATCCAGGTGAAACACCTGTACTGGATTGTAGCGAAAAAACAAAGCCATCAGGAGGAGTCACCTTTTATAACGCCAATCATGTTAAACTTAAAGGTCTAACAGTTAGAAACAATAAACAATTGGTTGATGGAAGTGCAAATTCTTATGGTATATACTTTTATCGTTCTCCTCATGTTACCATAGAAAACTGTACCGTGCATGATATTGGATATCGCGGATTCTATTTTTTCAATGTCGATACTCTTTTTGTTATAAATTGCGACGCCTATAATGTTGTGGACAGTCTGTCCGCTGCACCGGGGAATGCAGGAGATGGATTTATTGTAAGCGGTTTAGCCGACAGCGATACAACTGATTATACAGTATTTAAAGGTTGTAGGGCTTGGCATGTTTCGGATGACGGATGGGATATACACACAAATGGTTATATTGAATTAAATAATTGTTGGGCCTTTGACTGTGGAGGATATGAAAAATATGCATGGGGAAATGGCTATAAGCTTGACCTTTCTGTTAGGTTACCAAGACATATGGTATCACGTAAAGTAGTTAATTGTATTGCTGCTTACAATAGAGGAAGTGGTTTTACGACAAATGATACTAAATCGTTTCCAATGCCTATGGAAGTTTTTAACAATACATCGGCCTTTAATGGTTTGTACGGTAGCAGTGGCCATGGATTTACAATTTTAAACTCATCAGGAACCGATGAGGAAGAATTACGCAGGGTTTTTAGAAACAATGTAGCTTATAAAAATACAACATCAGATATTAACCATACGAGTAGTGCATTGTTTACACATTCTCATAATACCTGGAACACTTCCAATGAAACGCTTACTGATGATGATTTTATTAGTATTGATACAACAGGTATTTCTGGTCCTAGAAAGGCTGATGGTTCTCTACCTGATTTAGATTTTATGAAACATCACGGGGAGGCTAAAATTGTAGATAGAGGAATAAATGTTGGATTACCATATCATGGAGATGCACCTGATATCGGTTTTCATGAACACCCAAGGGAGGATGTACCGGAAGTTCCTCAAAGCAGCTATAAAATAACAAAGAGTTTCCCAAATCCAACTGCTGATTTATTTGCCATAGAATATACTGCTGAAAAGGCCGGTACTATTACGGTAAATGTTTATGACGAAGCAGAAGAAATACAACTCACAGAAAATCACACTGCAAGAATAGGTAAAAATAAAATAGTTTTAAACCTGTCTGCTCTACCATTAGGTAATTATTTAGTTAAACTCGGGGTAGGATCTGATAATACAAATACAAAAGTATCTAAACTTAAATATATACTTGAAGAATGATATTAAACTCATATTATCTTTAGATTTTAAAAACAAAAAGATATTGTCATAAACAATTAACAACCTACTACTTAAGCAAACCTAACCATAAATATTCCATAATTCTAATCTTTCAATATTTTTGTTTTATGAATTACTTAATTATCACCTTTTCTCTTTTACTTTTCCATTTAAGTTGTTGCGGACAAGAAGTATTATTAATTGATGGAATAGAAACGGATTATCACAATGTACCCAGAAAATCGCGAACTCTTTTAACAATACAAAATTCACGTTTCGTATCGGATGCAGGTTCTGGATATATACTAGAGGCCGGAGATGATAGCTATGTTGTATCACGCTGCAATAATCTAGATGGCGCAAAAATAATTGGAAACAAATTTATATGGACTGGATACGATCAGTATCCCAAAAGTACGCTTCATGGGCTTATGGTGGGTTATAACATTAACTACACCATCAAACATAATTATTTTGATCGATTAAGATACACTTCTGTATTTAAAGCCGGCATAGAGGATGAAATGGCTTGGACATCAGGAGCTCATTCATACAATATTCATAAAGACACAAAGGCGCTAACCATAAAGGGAATTGATGGAGTTCGTATTTACAACAATACTTTTTACAGTTCAGGCTATAGTCCTCTTTATCACATTAGCCTTGAAGAAAATACAGGTGGAGAGCCTGATCATCCGGCGACGAATATCATTATTAAAAACAACATATTCTATCAAAAAGATAATTTCCCTGCAATAAGACTTCGTCAATCCAGTTGCCTTGAAGGTTTACAATGTGATTACAACGTATATTACTGTGAAAACACATTCAATAACGAACCAACTTTTTCTATTGGAGGAAAATCTTATAACTGGAATGAATGGAGAGAATTAGGATTCGACACACATTCTGTAGTCATAAATCCTATGTTTAAAGATACGGAAAACTTTGTTCCTTCAGAACGACTGGATTATGGTGTTGATCTTGGAGAAGAACATAATACCGGATTGTCAACAACAGCAACATGGGAAGTTGGAAAATACCCAGCCACTACAGTTCAAGGAGAGAATTGGCAAGTGGGAGCTGTTCTGTACAAAACAAATACAGCTGTAAATGATGTGGAATCAATTTCGAGATATGTAGAAGTAGTGCCTAATCCTAATGATGGTATTTTTCATTTAAACATTGAACAACCTTTACTTCATCAAAATCATCAAGTTAATATTGTTTCAATGGAAGGAAAGATTCTGTTTGAGAAATTTATTCCTAAAGGAAATATGACTACCCTGTTTACATTACCTTCTTTGCAGCCTGGTTATTACTTAGTCAAAAGTAGAACTTCAGGGTTTGCAAAGAAATTTCTGAAACAATAAAAAGACGAAGAACTATTTCATTTTATAAGCTGCATCAATTACAAAGTAATCTTTGATTTGATGCAGATGATGAGTGGCGACCAAATTCTTATGAAAATCAGGTTTAACAATCCTTATCGTTTCTTCTTCGTACTCTTCAATACTTAGTTTAGTAATTTTATTAATATTAATATTTCGACCGTATATCCCCATTATATTACTTTGAGAAGGTCTATAGATATCATTATTATACCTAAATATTGCCCCCCCGTTTCTGGCTGTTCTTGCGTCAATAATTACGGGATTATTCTTATGCGGAATTAATTTTTCCATTTTTAAGGAATCTACCTTATAAATAAACAGCTCATTTGCAAAAGTTGTATTGGGATTCCGCTTATTTACGAACAGCCATTTTTGCTTCTGCTCATCATTATAAAAAAAAGCATCAGCAACCAATTCGCCCTCAAAAGCAGTAGAATATAGTTCCCATTCATCTGGGAATTTCCTGCATTTGTAAATTGAAATTTTCTCTTGTTTATTTGATTCTGGCATTAAATATATTTCACCATCTTCTTCAATGATATAAGGATAAGATAAATGGTAATCTAAATCCAACACATCTTTTATATCTATTAACTGATTCCCTTCTATCTTCCCGCATGAAATTTTAGCGCGGTTTGCTTTGTACGAATAATTTTCAAAAAAAACATAAAGTTCTCCTTTGTATGGAAATAAGAAGGGATCAGCCCAAAACTCATCTTTTGGTAAAACCATCGGATTTAATTTAGAAATATCATACTCCAAGATATTCCCTTTACCAACAAAAAGTGTCCAACAGTTTGACCTTGTACTAAACAATCGATAACTCAATCTTTCTACAAACCTGCTAAATAAGAAGTTATAAACCTGCGAACAATATTTAAGAGCCATTAGTGTACCCGGATATCCCTTGTGTGCATTAAGATCAACACTTAAATAATTTAATTTTACATCATCTGCCTTTAATCGTCTAATATTTTTAAGCAATAGAGAAACTGCTGCTTCATTTACCAATTTATTAGTTTTAACAGATGAAAAATGTCTATTAAAATTGGTAATATCAATTACCTTATCATTCTTTAATCCTACTCGTTTTATGGCTACAGGAATAGATGATTCTTTATGTACATTTTCCCAAAAACCAAGATCCACAGGACTATCGAACTGTTTATCAAGATGATCAAAAGTCCACACTCCATATTTAGCAAGATCTAATATCTCTCCACTTATCTTTGCAAAAGTAAATTTTAGTATTACGTCAAGACCACACTTCTTTACCAGTTTGGAATCTGAGTTACTAAAATAGTCATAACAATTCCGTCCTTCCGGCTTTAACTTAATTACTTCAACTCCAGATAGGGAACTAAATAATTCCTCTTTATTTATAGTTGATTTATGACCAAATAACTTTTCTTCAAACTTGAATTGAAGCCTCAATATATTTTCAGCTAAAACATGTTTTTTAGTATCTTCCGGGGATGTTATTGCAATTAATCTGCCATCTTCAATTAATAAGCTTAACTCTAAATCCTGAGCATTAACAATTTCCTGAATCAGCCTTAGCTCCCAGTTTCTCAATTCATTATACTCATCTAACAAGATTCCTACCTTAACCAGATTACTCATTATTATACTTAGGTTCTTTATATATTTTACGATAAAAACATTTAAATCAGAGTAGGCTAATTCAATGCAATAAGTCTACTTACTATTAGTTACTTTATATACAAAATCTGCAAAAATCGGTGTCATTTTAGCGGAGAATGCTTTATTAGGATGTGAGTCTCCATTTTCAGAAGAAAACTCATCTTTTAAAAACAATCCTCCTTCTGTCTCATATTTGTAAAAATCCCATAAATAGATATTATCTCCTTCCTCGTTCCATTCGTTTAACATCCATTCATAAAATCGCTTAGTATTTTGAGCCTCTTCCAAAGACAAACTACTTTCGTGTCGCACTGCAGGCGTCCAAACAATAAATTTTGTATCCGGAAATTCATGCATTTTATTCTTTAATGCCTCAAATTGTAATTTGTAGTTTTCAATTGTTTTCTCCTCTGAATTTACATCAGCTTGTCCATTTCCTTTTACGATATTACTTACTGAATAACAGTGTTTAAATATGACAACATCATATTTTTTTGTAAGCATTTCAAGTGTAGGGGCTCCCTTATAAGGCTGGTCTCCTCCATTTTTAACCCATATATTGTAATAGTCATATGGATAGTTCTTATATCCATATTCAGTAGTTCCAGGAAAACTTTGTTCCTCAAAATTATGGTTTGTATTATTCTGCTTATTTAACTTTTTAAAATATGAAGCAAAATCTGACTTATTAAATAGTTTGTGAACGTATGGATTTGTATTTCCCAGATATACATTCAGTCCTGTACTACGGTGTAAAAAAATAATATTCATTTGATTTTTATTTGATTCACAGCTCATAAAAAACACAACTGCTATAAAAAATAAAACGCTAGTAATCTTTCTCCTTGTAATCATAGTTTCATGATTTTATATAGATACTATTCAAATCAAAACATTAACGCATTTTATTAAAATGCTCCATAACAATTGGTTTCTTTTCTGCATCACTTAAATTTCTTGTCTCTAAACGCCCCGGATTATTCTTGCATAACATTTTATGAATTTTTACATCCATAATTTTTTTAGCCGGATTTCCCATAATTATTGAATTATCAGGAAACTTTCCTCTAACCACACTACCTGCACCAATAATACAATTATTACCTATAACCGTATTGGGTAAGATCATTGAATTTAAGCCTACAAATACATTATCTCCAATTTTAATGGTTCCAAATAAATCAGAATTAGGATACTCATCACGAAAGCAAGTAATACTTGCATCATGAGTAATTAAAGCACTTCCATTGGCAATACTTACTTTATTACCAATTTCAATAAGATATGGTTCCGTTGAAAACAATAAAGAATCAATTCTACAGTCCTTACCAATTTTAACACCTTGTTCTCTTAGGTATTTAATTTTTGCATCAGACCCTAAATGAGAAACTATAAATCTTCTTATGCGTTTTGTAAGGTTATTAAATATCATTGTATCAAATTTATAGCATTTGTAAAACCGAATATCTCCTTACCATTCAAGATTTCTTACTTATAGTTTGACAAATAATATCAACTATTTGTTTAAGTGTAGTTTCGGACATATTTGAGCCTGATGGCAAACAAAGTCCGTTTTTAAAAAGGTATTCGGAGTTGTTATTTAAATAACTTGCAAAGTTTTTAAATACAGGTTGTAAATGCATAGGTTTCCAAACCGGTCTGGTTTCAATATTATGCTTTGCTAATTCTTCTGCTATTTTTTCTTTTGAAACGCCCAGTTTTGACTCATCAATAAGAACTGTTGTTAACCAAAAGTTAGAGAAATAGCCTATACCTGGTTCTGACAGAAATTTTATGCCTTCGAATTTGTCGAGATTTTTTTTATAATATGAATATATTTCTCTTCGTTTACTTATACGATCATCTATCACCTCCATCTGCCCTCTACCAATACCCGCCAACACATTACTCATTCTATAATTATACCCTATTTCACTATGCTGATAATGCGGAGCCTGATCTCTTGCCTGTGTAGCTAAAAACCTTGCTTTTTTTATCAAACTTTCATCATCTGAAATAAGCGCTCCACCTCCTGAAGTAGTAATTATTTTATTACCATTAAATGATAATATGGCCATTTTACCAAAAGATCCCAATGCCTTTCCATTATATTTGCTTCCCAAAGCTTCTGCCGCATCCTCAATCACAGGAATATCATACCTATTGGCTACCTCCATGATCTTATCCATTTTGGCAGGCATTCCGTATAGATGCACAACTACAATGGCTTTAATTTTATTTGTTCCCCCTTTTGCTCTTCTATCCAAAATAGCAGCTTCAAGCAAATCCGGATCCATATTCCAAGTATCCAGTTCACTATCTATAAAAACAGGAGTAGCTCCCTGATAAACAATAGGATTTACCGATGCAGAAAAAGTAAAAGATGAAACAAGAACCTCATCTCCGGTTTTTACGCCCAGCATAACTAACGCCAAATGAAGAGCTGCAGTTCCTGAACTTAATGCTGCAGCATGTTTAACACCACAATAACTCCCCAAAGTTTCTTCAAATCGATCCACATTGGGTCCCAGTGGAGCGATCCAGTTCTGATCGAAAGCCTCATGTACATATTTTAATTCGTGCCCTGACATATGCGGGCTGGAAAGATATACTCTTGGTTTCATAATCAGGTTTGTTTTAAACGTTTACTTAAGTTAGCCAATTTATTTAAGTTAGATACTTCAAAAATTAATAATTTCCCCATTGAAAACTCTCTTTGATTAATAATTGAAAAACATAGAGAGTTATTATTTTGAGTACGTTGCGTACGCAACATAGCAAAACTATAGCGGTATCCTCTTTTTGAATGTTTCCAGGTTCCTATTTTAACCGTAGAAAATTCACCCTCCGGATTAATAATAACAAGTCGTGTAAATTGATCTTCCTCATTCGGAAATCCCTCTCTATCTGTAGTAAAAACAACAGTTCCTTCATTCAGTAAAGTCCCGTATAAAATTGCTCCTTTTATCTTACAAATGGTTGATACAGTTTCTTTGTTTTTGTTCCAACAAAACACCCCGGAATGATCCGGAGAACCAGTATCTCCACCCCAATAAATCTTATCTTCAGTAAATACCAATTGGCACGTTCTCCACATTTGACTTCCACCACCAATCTCCTTTATACTTTTAAAATCATCCTGCGAACTGGCAATTAACGATTCTCCATCAGCATCACCGCAACAAACCCATAAATGACCAGTAAAAGGATCTTTTTGCACAGAGTGAATATGGCGAACCCTGCCTGCAGGAAATTCATAAGCTACTCTCCAGTTTATCCCGTTATCATCACTTACAAAAATCCTTACATCTGATTTTGCTGAATTTCTAAAATATTCACCAAAATAAATCTGCCTATCATTTACCGAATTAATACCATTACTAAATATACCTCTTCCAACACCGAGTCCAAAATGACGCAATTCGAAAGTTTTTGTGAAGTCAATATTAGAAATTTGGCTATGCCAAATATAGCCCGCAGACATAGCACATAAGTTATTATCCCCGGAAACTGTAACAAGTACGCACTCAGGTTTATTCACAAAATTGCGAAAAATGCTAAAATTGTATAGCCAATAAAATGAGCTCCCAGACGGCACATGAGCTACCCTGCAAAAACGAGTATCTCCTTCTTTTAAGCGATACAGAACCATACCTCGTGATGCCCATAAATTTCCGTCTCTATCATATTCTTGAACTATAAGCTCCTTAGCCGTTTTGCACTGCACCCCATATAATTCAAATGATTTTAGTTTAATATACTTAGGTCCCCTATAATCAATCATTAAATAAATACAGAAAAATATTACAGGTAAAACAATAATTAGTAATATCATAGTTGTTGTAAACTCAAAATTCGATGTTAGGTTTTAAATATCTTTATAGTAAAAGGACTGTATAAATCTGACTCTTTTAAACTTATCGAAACACTGTTCTAAAAATAATAGAGAGATCCATAAAGAAATTCCTCTTGTAATAATATTCTAAATTCATCCTTACTTTCTCTGGCCACAATACCTCTTCATTAAATTTATGTGGATCGTCAACCTGTGCCAATAATTCTTCTTCGTTAGCATATTTTAATGTCGCAGGTCCTGTTATACCAGGTCGAAGCTCCAATATCTTTCTATCGTCTCCTTTTAAACCTTCATTGTACTCCGGCATATCCGGACGTGGGCCAACAAAACTCATATCTCCCACTAACACATTCCACAATTCAGGTAATTCATCAATTTTATACTTTCTTAGTTTGGCTCCCAATGGAGTAATTCTACTTTCTCCTTTAACTGAAACAGTACTTCCTCCACTATTTACCTTCATTGACCGAAACTTATGAATGGTAAATATTTTGCCATGTCGACCACCTCTTTTTTGATGAAATAATACCGGACCTGGCATATAAATTTTAATTAAAATAGCCGTTACCAAAAGAATAGGACTTATCAATATCAGGCCAAAAAAAGAAGCTAGAATGTCGAATATTCGTTTCACAGATTTTTCATATTAAATTTAGGTTCTACTTAACAAACTCAATGAGTAGATAATCATTCTGAAGCTCTTTAAGAATAACCATAGATGAGTTTTTTTCATGGGCCTTCACCACTGCTTTGTTATTCTTTGATATGGTAGAAAGACATCTAAATCCCATTCCCCATGCTGTTTTATACATGACCTGATTCATAATCAAACCTATACCCTTTCCTCTGTAATTAACATCGATCAGTCTACCTACAAAACATTTTTTATTGACAAACATTCTTAAAAAGAAGTATCCAACCAAATTTTCCTCATCAAAAACACCCATCATTAAAAAAGAGCTGTTTTTAAATTGTTTCGCCAGTGAATTTAAATCAAAACCATGAGGACTAAAATACTTAAGGTCTGATGGTTTCTGAGCGTTAATTAAATTAAAAAGAAACTGTATATCCGAAGGCATCAACCGCCTTACCTTCCAGGGTTTTTCATTATATTCTTCAATAATTTTTGGAAGAACATTATTTAAAGATTTCTTATAGAGTATGGAAAAGAAGAATCTATTGACATGTTCTATGATTTTCCACAGAAAACCAAACCTATGCTTTATAAATATTAAAATCTTCTCTATCATACATATTTATTTAACATTTCCTTTAGTCCTTTTTTCTCCGGCAGTTGCCACAATAGTTTACACCAATTATGATTACCTTCAATCAGTTCTGGTCCTTTTTCACTAATAGCAACATCCCATCCAATTGACTTGTTTTCGGGAACAATAAGCGCTCCTTTAATAACCATATCTCTCACTTCATCCCAATATGGAATCTGAAAACCATTGATTTTTTTCCCGGTTATCGGATGTATACCTTGATCCTCTTTTGTTATATCACTGTATACACCTGGACCATTAACTATTCCGGTATCCATATCAATGGGAGCAGCAAGATTACCGGCTGCCATATTATCTACACTACAATTTACCGTAACACGCAATCGGGCCCCTAAAAATTCTACTTTTCCTTGCTGAAGCTGTGTAAATACCCGAATAGTATTTAATCCTGAAGGAGACAACTCCATAATTGAATGATGTTGAACTACAAATTCCTCTATCAAATTATAATTTTTCTCTTGCATATATTTGATTAAAGAATCAGTGTCGAAAGCTTTGCAGGAAACAATTTCAACCTCTGCTCCAACCTGCCCCAAAGAGTTCTTCAAAACCAGTTTTTCTGAGGAATTTGCCAACAGTTCCCGAGCAATTTTATCATTTAACCTAAGTTCATCTATGGAAGAGGTTTTGCGAAGTATAAATTTTTTAAAATGAGCATTAAAGAGCAACTTATTCTCCAATATTTCCCTGGAATCAATGGGATTTTGAACCTTCTGATACTCATACATAAATCCCGTACCTGCCCATTTCAATCGTTCTTCATGTGAGCGCTCAAAAAACCTAAACTGAAAGTACTCTAATAAAGAAATATTATACTTAAAAACTGCCTGAACAGCATTGCTTAACAACTTTAGTTTTGATATTCCTGTATGTGTATGTGCATAGTTCAAAAAGCTACCTAACTTTTTGAAATCTAAACCTTTTAAATAGTAAGCTAAATAAATAAATCTTTTTAAAATCATTTTCCTGAAGCTATTAGTTCACCCAATTTATCTGCAGACATAAACTCTACATCGGGCCATTTATCTTTAATTCTCCTGAATAACTCTTTTAAGTCAGCAATCCCCTTTTTTGCTGTTTGAGGATTCACCTGCCCAACAAAATTTACTCTATGGGAGCTAATTATTGCAGGCCTTTTCCAGCTAAAAGCTGAATCTATCTGTTTCATTGCATAACCCACCCAGTCACTGTGATTATTCTGAATTGGTTCGAAGATGACATTACGAACCATATACCGAATGCCTGAGCGGCTTTTTTTTCCGGTATAATTTAAAATCGTTTTGAATTTTCCTTTTCCCTGATGCTCTTTATTTATGAGAGGATTATCTATAAACTTTATTCCATTATCTTTTAAAAAGGGATGTATGATACGGTTTTCACCAAACCCCGGGGCTGCAAAATGGTTTGAACGAAAGCCAAATACCTCTTCAAACGCATTGAGTCCATCTTCAATGATTGATTTAAACCGTTTATTCTCCTCAATATGCCAAAACTTAAATGCAGCTGTGTAAGAAATAGTAGAGTAACCGGTAGGTAAACTGATATTAGAACTATTTTTTAAGCAAGTGAGCAATAATGAATCTTTTCGATCTAGTTTTTCTTCAAAAACTTTAAGATTAAAATGCTCTCTACCATGAAATTGTGGAACAAACACTCCCTTTTCCATTCCCTCAAGCCACAAATCCCAAACACCTTCATACGAATGAGGATCTTCTGCAGATCGTTTCTCAAAAGTTTGAGTTAACAACTCATAATGATAGTTTTTAAAATTATCATCTGCCATCTTTTCAAAATCGATATTACATGGAACAGAAAATAAAGTGAGCACCGGATAGTTACCATTTTTATCTGTTACTGAAGTAGCAGCCTCTATTGTTTGTTCCAGATCCTGCCTGTTTTCCAAAGCATCAACCCTATCAAATAAATTTAACTTAACTCCGGTCTCTTTAATCGCTTTTAGAGCCTTTTGCGAAGAAATTCGAACGTTCCCATAATCATCTATTGCAAATACAACAATTTTTCGGTTGGTCTTCCACCCGATGATGTTCTTCATATTTTGCTTAACAAACTTCATCTACCTCTTCTCATTATATGTTTGATGAACTTTAACCAAAGATTCTTCAAACACGGATGCATACTTAAATCTATCAAAATGAGTTTTTGCAAACTCCCGGGCATTTTCACTCATTTGCTTAAGCTTATCTTTATCTTCACTTAGCTTAAGTAACCCGTTTGCAAAATCAACCGGATCATCAGGTTTGACCACCGTGCCAAGGTTGTTTTCTTCAATCATTCCGGCTAACCAGCCCGGGTAATTATTTAAAACCGGTAAACCTGAAGACACATAATCAAAAAACTTATTGGGAGATGTACCATAATAAAACTCAGGCACATTAGCCAATATCATTAGACCAGCATCTGCAGCCCATAAATATTTAATAATTTCCTTTTTAGGAACAGAACTTAGCATCATAACATTATCTAAACCTTCATTCTCAACTCTTTGGCCCAAATGAGGTTTCATTTTTCCATCTCCAATCAGAGCTATACGGATATGTTTAAATTTTGAATCCTGCTTCATTTCTGATGCAGCGTCCAAAACAGCATCAAGTCCATTGGCAATTCCATGAGCTCCCATAAAAATGGCCACAAAATTATCATCATTGCATCCCGGAAAAATATCCTTTTTATACGTACCTGGTTTGAATATTTCCAAATCACATCCATTAGGAATAAAAAAGACAGGATTATTCTTTTTTAATCTTCTCTTAATCCCCTCTTCTATACCAGGTGACAAAGCAACACAGGCATCTGATTTATTGTATGATAAATATTCAAGAACACTCATCCCCCCAAGCACAAACTTATTTTTTATAACTCCCATTGCACGTGGTAATTCCGGCCATAAATCCCTCACCTCAAACACAAATGGTTTCTTTTTACCAAGTAACTTCATCACAATCCCTGGTATACCTGCTGTAATGGGTGTTGAGGTAGCAAATAAAAGATCATAATTTTCAGTGTACACCAAACGAATACTGCGAAGTCCAAAACGAACAAATATTAATGATCTTTTTAACATGCTCATCTTGTTGTTATAAGCCAGGTTAAACTCTATCAGATTAATATTCTCATAAGTTCCTCTTCTCACACCATTGATAAATGGTTCCCCTTGCAATGGAGATTTTAATCTTGGTGACTCACCAAAAACCATAGTGACTTTATGGCCCTTGGAAACCAGATACTTTGCCATTTCATACGACCTTATACCCGAATTACCCTCAGGTGTGCAGAAATATTGATGAAAATAAAGGATATTCATTTGAAAATTTTAATTGATGTTGTTACCTCAGAATTATTATTAGCTGTAATAACCAGCCTGTTCACAGGCCTAGATTTCATATAGTATTGAGAAACTGAATGACTGATAACTTCTATTTTCTCACAATTTGAAACAGAAATACTTCCCCAAGGCAATAAGATGGTTTTAGAATTTTCATCGAGAGAATATTTATACTTATCAAAATTAAAACCAATAATTACTGACTCTGCTGTTCCCGACACACAATCCGTAATTTGCCAATTATCTTCACTCCACTTTACTTCTCTACTATGTATATTTTTTAAATAATCTATATAGGAGCCTTTCCATGTATAAGTTTCATTCGCCGATTGGCCAATGGCGCTCAGACTTAGTGGCTTTATCCAATTCCCAAGTAAAAAGCGACTTAAACGGGGCATTTGCTCATTTCCATCAAACGATACCGTATTGTGAGAAAGAACCGATTTAAAATCCGGCATCGTACTATCCTTATCCGGATTATATGAATAACTTCCTGAATCAAAAAGGACATTCTTTTCGTCAAACCATAAATCAAAATGAAAGATATCATTATGTGATGGTCTAAACTTGTAGTTTGGATAATGCAACAAAGCCCATGATCTTTTATTTTTCATCACCACATAACCGGATTCCTTAACTACAGATTTATCTTTAGAAGGAATAATTACTTTACTTTTCAGGTTTATATCATACCAAAACAAAGCCTCATTCCATCTTCCTTCTTCAAATGTCAATGCATCGGTAAATAAAAAAGAAGCGACTTGCAATGAAGGTCTGAAATCCTGGTAGTCGCATGAATGATTACCCTGCAACATAGTACCATCATTTGAGCCAATATTCGGGCAATAACCCGACTGATCTGTTATAGTTAATAACCAATCGAATGACTTGGCAGCTATTTCCATAAATTGTTGACTCAAAGCTTTCAGCTTTAGATTCCTTTGCCAAAAAACAACCAGAGATAAAGTATCTAAAAACAAACGGTGATAATTAACCGAATGTTGAGCAAAAGCTCCATCCTCATATACAAGATTATTAACTGCTCTCTCTAATTTTGCCCTTCCAACTCGTGCATACTTTTTATACCTGGATTTCTTTTCGCTACATACTCTTTCTAACCAGCTTGCTCCAATTAATAATGCGGAAGCTTCGCTTGTTGCATGATTGTTTCTTTGAGCAATTGCATACCTTAAATTACCTGAAATCCTTTTGACGTGAACTTCTATTATTTCAATCAGTAAGTCTGATGGGTTATCTTCCTGATTTAAAATATGCGCAGCATTTAATAAATTAAAAACTCTAAATGAGGCTTCCTGTCCGCATTTCCAGTTTGGACCCTGATTAACAGGATTTTTCTCCAACCAATCTTTAATCCATCCATTAATGGTATCTAAGTATACTCCTTCTCCACTTACCACATAAGCCCGAGCTAAAATAGACAACCATGAAAACCTAGATATTTCCCAAATATTTTTGATATCTCCTATGTCCTTATTAAAATCCGCAATTTCGGTCCAATGCAAATAATTTTCATTACACTCAGCCCCATTAAAAGGATTTATGAACCAATTAGGAGGATTAGATTGCTTAAGCCAATGAGATGAATAATATGGAATACTACCCTCAATTAACTTATTGGCTTGAATCAATAATTGTTCTTTCCATTCAGAGGGGTAGTTATTCACTCCTCTACATACATGATATGCAGATTCTTTTTTCTTAAATTTATATACAGAAAAACGAAACTTTAAAATAGAATATTTCAGGAGCAGTCTGTACACCTGAACATATACCACATTGCTAAAACCAAGTTTTGGAATCAGCTTTAGATACCAATAAAGTTTCTCCATTTTACCCATAAGCTTATAACGGATCAATGTAGATCTACCCAACGCTTTTCTTTTAAGCTTTGAAGAGCTGCAAATGATGCCTTAGTTACATTTACTATCTGGTCAAAACCAATCAGAGCATCACCTCCCTCTTTTACTCTTTTTATATAGGAGTGAAACTGTTCTTTATGTCCTTTATCAATTCTTGTCTTCAGATTTTTAAAACCCTTAACACCATAAGCATTAGTTGTTCTAAAGTTATCCATGATAAAAACCCGCTCTTGTGAAAATAATTCCACTCTTTCCTTGCTATATGACTTTGCTCCATTGGCAAAATAATTAATCACGGCATTGCTTCCGTTTTCAAACTTTAAAAGTATGCTCGCGTTATCTGTATTCTGCTGCACATCATTACCCATACTGTTCATACATACCGATTGTACCGGCGAACCTGCTAAAAAGACACACAAATCAATATAGTGACAAGCCTCACCAATAATGCGACCTCCTCCAACTTGCATGTCATGAACCCAAACCTGAGGTGGAATAAATCCGGCATTCATGGTAGCTACAATATTCAAATGTCCGGGATTGTCTCCAATGGCCTTTTTCATGGCTTGAATATGGGGCGAAAATCTACGGTTAAAGCCGACTGTTAAAGTTGGTGAGCCTTCACCTTTTTGCGACTCCTGATAGGTTTCAATAATATCATTGAGTTGATCTTTATTAATAGCCAAAGGTTTCTCTACAAATACATTTTTCCCGGCTTTTAAAGATTCAACAACAAATTTTGCGTGTGAATTGTGACGAGTTGTAATAAAAACAGTATCTACTTCCTCATCCTTAAGAATCTCCTGATAATCTGTTGTACTATGAGTGAATCCAAACTTTTTGGCCAAAGTTGTACCAGATACCCCTCCTGATGAAGCAATATATTTAAATCCTGCTCCAGATCCCTGAAGGGCAGGTAACATAGTCATTTTTGTAAAATTACCTGCTCCAATAAATGCAGTTACCCCTTTTGCACCTGCAAAAGAACCACTGTTTACAACTACTGTATTACTCCCCACTTCCCCTGCTTCCTGAGCCTCAGTGTATTTTAAAATTGAAGCTATAGCCTTTGAATGCCCAATATCTCCATAAATTTTCTGATAATCTTCAAGGTCAAATATATTTGAGATAAGATCCTTTACTTTTAAAGAACCACGGCTCATTGCATTTAAAATTGTCTCAAAATTTCTTTTCTCTGTCCACCTTACAAATGCCAACGGGTAATCAATCCCTTTAGATTCATAATTATCATCATAACGACCCGGACCATAAGAACACGACACCTGGAAAGTTAACTCTTTCTCATAAAACTCAGCTCTATTTATATTAAGTCCGATAACACCAACAAGAACAATACGTCCTCGCTTACGCGACATTTGAGCTGCGTTGGAAATCAAATCATGACTTTTTGAAGAGGCTGTTATCACCACTCCGTCTACCCCAACACCATTGGTTTGTTCCATAATGGTTTTCACAGGATGATCTCCTGAAGTCGGATTAATGGTTTGTGCTCCCCACTTTTCAGCTAAAGCACATTTGTCTTTATCGATGTCTATCCCAATTACATTACAGCCATTAGCCACTAACATTTGAACTGCCAACTGACCAATTAAGCCAAGTCCGTATACTACTATAGTTTCTCCGAAAGTAGGATTACATAAACGTATACCCTGTAAACTTATTGAACCAATAACTGTAAAAGCCGCTTCTTCTTTACTTACATTATCCGGCACCTTAGCAACAAGGTTTTTAGGTACACAAACATACTCAGCATGTTTTCCATTGGATGCAACTATATCGCCAATAGCAAAACCAGAAACACCCTTACCTATTTCAACAACTTCTCCAACATTACAATACCCTAATGGCAATGGTTCTTCCAATCTTTTAAAAACAGTTTCTAAAGTAGGTAATAATCCGTCGGATTTTACCTTATCCAACACTTGTTTAACCTTATCAGGCTGTTGCTTTGCTTTTTGAATCAGATTTGCCTTACTAAACTCAACAAGCATTCTTTCGGTACCTAACGACACCAATGTATGTGTTGTTCTAATTAATAATTGACCATCTCCTATTTGAGGTACCGGAATGTCCTCAAGAGCTGTTTCTCCTGTTTTAAGGTTTTGAATGATTTGTTTCATAGGATCATATTTTACTTTCATTTGCCATATGCCTACAAGCAAGTTGGCTAAGAAGTCACAAAAAAACTCAGGAATCCCTATTTAATAAAGTGAATTATTGAGCTCCTCTGCTAGCTTTATAAGTTTTCTCAAGTATTTCAATATATTTTTGGGTTCTTGATTTTGCGTCGTTAAAGGTTTGTAATCGCATTGTACCCTTCTCTGTAATCTCAGACCTTAACTTATTATTACTTGCCAGTTTATAAATTGACTCTGCAATATTTTCAGGTGACATTGGGTCAAAATAAATAGCAGCATCTCCGCAAACCGTCCTGGCAAAAGGCATATCTGATGTTAGAACTGGTACGCCCATCTTCATTGCTTCGGGGTAAGTGGCGGAAAAGCACTCCAATAATGTTGGCATAAACATAAAGTCAGAATTCTCATATAAAGGCGGACATTGATATATATCTACTCTTCCCAGATATAGCACATGCCCGTTTATTCCGGTATCAGGAAAATTAATATCTCCTTTGTTTAAGGTCAGTACAAACCGAAACTTAAAATCAGGGTATTTAACTTTTAAATAAGAAATTACAGCAGGAATTACTTTTAGATTCTTATGTCTGTAATTAGCCGTGATTGATAAGAGGGTGACTCCGATAAAATCAGGTAACTTTACGCTACGATCCCATTTTTCAGGACTGTTAAAAATCTGATTATATGTATTGGATACCGTATAAATATTCTTTGCTGGAAGTAAACCCGACAAACGCCTACTTGCATCCTCTGTTTCTGTTATTAAAGCATCATTAAACCTTTTAAAATCATACAAATGAAGTTGCTTTAAAAACATTAATTTTAATTTTCTCCCTATTGGCATATTTTGAATAAAAGGAGAATCCGGGTAAAAATAACTCGCTTTAGCATATCCACAAACATGTAATGATTTGGGATGCCAATAGGTCGGGCCAAAAAGAGAAAACACAATATCCGGTTTTATCCTGTCAGCAATCTCATCTAACCTCTTATCTCTTCCGGTAATTGCTTTTACAATGGTTGGTTTTATATCATAAACAAAAAAGCGCTGGTTATCTTCCTGTAATTCTGGAAAATCTTTCTTTAACAAAGACGAGAAAACAATGTAATATTCATGATCTGTTCTATTTAAAAGCTCACCTACAAATGAATGGGCAACTTGTAGTACCCCTCCTTTTTTTAGTGTCGAACAGTTAATTAATACTTTCATAGACCATAAAGATTAAATATTTAGTACTTCTTTTAAGGTTTCCACTTGCCTATGCGGATTATATTTTTTATCAATTTCCTCATAAGCTTTCTGACGAACTTCCTCTCTTTTTTGTTTGCTAAGTCCTATCCATTTAGGAAGTTTATCTTCAAGATCTTTTATTGAATTATCTTTAAAGAAATCTCCGGTAACACCTTGCTTAATAGCTTCAAATTCTGGTCGCTGCAAAAAGAAATTATCGCTGGTTAAAATAGGTGTACCATACATTAGTACATGCATCGCTGTTAAACCAACATTGCCCGGAGAAACACAAACATCCGAATTGTAGATTAAACTTCCGGAAACCTCCTCATCATAACATGCGCCATAAAAACAAACATTATCACCTACATTGAGCTCTTTAGAAAGTTTATCTAATCCAAGACTGTCATCTTTATCCCCTATTAATAGTAGGTTAACTGCAGTTCCTTTCTTTTTAAGGTTAGCAATAACATTTATGATTAAATCTATTCTTTTTCTCTTCTGCATTCTTCCAATAAAAACTGCAGTAGGGTTTTGTTTAGGGAATAGATTTTTAAAAACATATTTTCCCTCTAATTTTTTACGAATTTCAAGCTGATCATCATAATTCAACGAATTATATATAAGATGTAGCTTATTGGGATCATAGCCCTGCTTAATCATGATATTACGGGCATATTCTCCATATAAAAATACACCTGCAGTTAAGCCGAAGTATACTTTTTTAAATAGTCTTTTAAAAAAACCTTCATTACCATAAAATCCATGAGACCATAAATACACTTTCTTTCGCAGGAAAAAGGCTAGGATTAAAAAGAACCATGTGGATATACAATTTAACTCTCCTGTAAACAGGTACTTTGAATATGACTTAAACGCTAAATTTAAAGCTCCTTTTTGAAAATAGTACGTCTTCCAAAGATTCTTAGATTTCAACTCCCCCTTAAAACCAGACAAACCTTTATAGTCCATGGTTTTAAGTTTAAAGAAACCTCGATCTCCTATATAAAAATCAGCATTTAATTCCTTATCTATAAGATTAAATATAGTTGACCTATAGTGCGGTGCCGTATTAAACACACAACACAACCTATTATTTTTTTCATTGCTCATAGATTAAAATTAAGTACAACTTAAATCAGTGGTAATTTTGGTTGATTGCTTATGACTTTTGCTTAACCTCTTTATTAATTATCGCAAGATATTTGTTGACAACATCGTCAATATTAAAATTTTCAATGGCCCTGCTTCTGGCCTTCTCGGAATAATGCTCCCAGTTTTTCTTAACCTGAATAGCTCCATCAACCAAGCCATCCATATCAGGCGTCTCTATTTTCCATGGATCTCCTCCGTAATCAACAATGCTACCAGCATCTTCCACTAATTCTTTTAGTGCTCCCGTATCAAAACCAATCACAGGAATACCACTGGCTAATGATTCAATAACTGTATTTGGACATGCCGCATTAATATCCAGTGATAAGAAAATCGAATTCTTGTATACCTCAAAAATTTTATCATTTGAAATACTTCCTCTGTAATCTATATTGGGCGATAGTTTCTTTTTATTCTCGGGGTTATCAAAACTTCCATAAATAACCAGGGACTTAAGTTTAGTGTCTCCAATTAACTTTTCCTGCAGCTTATTTAATAAATCAAAGGCAAACGGTGTGTAATCAATATTTCCTTCTATACAAAGTAGACACAACTCAGGTTTTTCTTCTGACCTGGGCTGAAATAACTCTGTATCCACCCCATTTCTAATAATCGAATAATCTTGTTTAGATCTCCAGCCGCTCTTTTTCCACCACTTCTCTACAAATACACTTTGATACACAATGTGAGATGCAAAAAACGTTCGAATTATATTCATTAAAGCGTTACCTACCTCAGCTGTAAAACGCTTATTAAATGAATTACCCGGCTCACGATGAAGCCAGCTCATACCATCGAGTCTATAAACGATTGGCACCTTTTTAAACTTTAACTTTAACAACCACCCTAACTTTTTTGTACCTCCAACGACCAAAACAGCATCGGGTAAAATATTATCCTCAGGATAAACAACTTTCCACCCCTTTGATTTAATTGCTGATTCAAAGCGCTTTTGAAATACTCCAGGTCCACCTTTTTTAGGTGGTTTGTGAGGAAATCCAATTGTTAATGTCATTTAAGTTACTTTTTGTGTTATAACGATCTAAAAAAGAATCTGAGATATCAATATAAACATGACAGAGCAATAGTTATTAAAATATACTATTCTGCAGATATAGGATAGATTTAGTTTTTCTTCAACATTAAATCGCCAAGCTGCGCAGTTGTCATAAATTCAACATCAGGCCAAGCTTTCAATGTTCGCGTAAGCAATTCGTTTAACTGATTTAATCCATTACTCCTGTTATCCTTACTTATAGCTCCAATATAATTTACCCTGTGCGATCCTATAATTGCCGGTTTATTCCATTTAAAAGAGGCTTCTATTTCTTTTAAACAATTGTCTACCCAATCAATTTTTGTATTACTTGGTTCAAATGTACAGTTACGAATAATGTATGTTAAACCGTTTCTATCCTTTTGCCCGAGGTAATGTAATCGCTTTTTAAAGGTACCTTCGCCCACAGGTTCTTTCTGTATTTTTGTAGTTGACCTTAATTTAATGCCATTTTTAACTAAGGTAGAATTTAGTGCATTGTTTAATACACCATTGGGAGGAACAAAATAAGTAGCTCTGTAACCAAAAAATTGCACAAACAAATCTAAACCAGTCTTAAGTATTTCTCTTTGTTCTTCTATTTCTGCAATATCTTTTAACGCAAAAGCTTGTTGAAAATATGTATTGGCTAACTTTTTTTTATCCGGAACAAAACTCCACAGTCCTTCTTCAAATGCCAACAAAGTATCTTTATCTCCGGCTTTAAGAGCGTTCATCCATGAAAACACATTTAAGTGCTCTCTACCATGCATTTGAGGGACAAAAAGACCTTTTTGCATACCTTCTTTCCACAAATTGAAAGAATTTTCGCAACCGGGGTATCTATTTAATGTTTCTGTAAAAGGTTCATAATCATACGAAGTAAAACCATTTTCTTTTATTTTATCAAAAGCCGGATTAGCCATCACACTCATGGCTGTAAAAACTGGATGAGCACCATTTTTATCCTTAAAACCTTCAAGTAATTCAAATAGGTTTTCCAAATCACCTGAAGTAGCAAGACTGTCGTACTGATTAAATCTTTTAGAATCTCTACGATCAAACGCCAACCCCTTTTGTTCTAAGCGTTTGTACGCATTTTTAGATGGCATCCGAATACTTCCCCAATCATCACTTTCAAATACAACTATTTTACGGGAAGACTGCCAGCCTACTATATTTCGTAGGTTTCTTAATAAATTTTCCTTGTTTAGCATGCTAATGTAAATAATTAAAATCAGAGTAAACCTTTAACCACGTCTATTAAAGGCACATCTACTTTCTGAATAATGGCAACAATTGGATTTCCCATCACGGTCATTAAGCCATAATAATCCATCCCCATCCTCATTACAACTACTGCATAAAATCCCAGCATTGGTACAGATATCTTTTTCAATACACCTATACCTTTATAATTATTGTAGACATTAATAAAAATAAATAAAAAGCTTATAATGAAAGTATTGGAGATATGTATAAACCTATATCCGGAAGGGATAAAACTAAATATATTAGATGCTGCATAAAGCAACATTCCATAGCAAAAAAGATTTTCGAGCCCCGATAACATTTTTAAAGATGCTCTGACTCGTGTGAATACATAAATAACTCCAGCATAAACTACCATCTTTAGTGCAACCTGAGAAAATGGTACATACCAGTTTATGGCCTGATGCATTTCATTCAACGATTCTGCATAACCAACGCTTGTATAATTAGCTACTTTAGTATGAAAAATATCTGGTAAGAACATTAATAAACTTCTCATCCATACCAGGTCTATCTCTTTAATAAAAGAGGTAGCTATAAATAAACTAAAATACAAGGTAACTCTATTCTGCAGAAATATATAGATGACTAAAATCCCCAGAGAGAATAAGAATGAAAAATGAAACAAAACAGAACAACATGACCAAACCAAACCGCTTTTCTTACCGTTGACCAGGTATTGTAAGGTTCCAAACAAAAAGATTTGTGCTGCTGTCCACATCCTAAAGCCATTAATATTCCAAATAGGATTTATAATGGCAAACGTAAACAAAAACAAGATGCTAATAGCTGTTAGGTTACCTTTTACCTTACCCAGCAAAAACCAAATATTACGTGAATAGAAATAGCCAAAAATCATCCCAAACACCGCAAATAAAGCAGCCGGCTTATCTGTAAATCTGGAAACCAAATAGGTTATTAAAGGTGAAGCAACATCCACAAAACTCCCTCCCTCAGCATAAAATGAATTCATTAGTTCAGAGATATCCATATTGGATTTAGCGTAAGACAAGAACAACCTTGCATATCTGTCTGAATCAGCCTCTCCTTCGCTTGCAATTATAAAAGTAAGACCAAAAAAAACACAGAATAACCAAAACACATTTTTTGACCATGGCTTTCTCCAATTACTTAAGGTAGAAACCAATACCCCAAACGGCCAAACAAAAAACGCTAAAAAAGAATACAATCCATCCTGCTCTCGTTCGGTAAATATGTAGGCTAATTTATTTGTCTCTTTCTCTTCCATACACTTTTACTTATGAAGCTCGGTAAACTTCTTAGCAACTAAACGTATATCATAATTCTCAGATCCGAGGAGGTTCATTTTACCTGAATAATTTCCCTCCATAAATTCGTGAATTGTATTGGTATTTAAATTGGATGTTATATTTAAAACCGGTCGGTCAGCTATTGAATAATCAATTAATTTACTTGGTAATTGAGTTGTGGTGTTGTTGTCAAAATTTACAAGAAAATCCATTTTCGACAGCACTTGCAACAATTCTTCCCGGGGAATATATTCCCTTATCTCTAGTTTTTCTTTTAGCTTTTCTTTATAAGAAGCCAAAAGACTTGCCTGAGAAGTATAAACAATAAACTTAAAGTCCTTATAGTTTTCTGATAAAAAGTCCAACAGTTTATATGGATCACGTTTACCCGGAATAAAGCCTCCTGCATATGCAAAAACAGGATAATCAGTCGTTTTTGAATAACTTATTTCTCCTAAATAAGAAAGATCAAATCCTTGCGGGATTATCTCTATCTTATTATGAAACTCTTTATAATATGCTTTAACAGCTCCCTGAAACGGAACAGAAATTTTATCGGCTTTTTTACAAAACCACTTCTCTAAATATTTAAAATAAAATGGTTTTCTAAAAGAATCTGTTGTATCTCCCATATACGGATCTCCACAATCAGCAACCCATACATCTGCAACATTATTACGCTTTTTTCTAACACTTGCCACCCCCCAATGAATAGGGTGAGGTACGGCTATTGAAATAAGTAAATCATATCCACTTTCCAGTTTAAGACAACTCGCCACTTTAAACATATATTCTATATTCGGAAACTCAAACAATAAACCAATACTTCTTCGCAGCAACCTTCTGATTAGAAGCTCAATTCCTTTACCCTTTATCTTAAGACTCTTAAACCTCAAATCTCCAAGATCCCTGATATCAATGCCTTTCTTTTCTGCAAATTCAGTATAATCATAACCTTTAAACGGGATATATAACACGACATCATGACCTTGTTTTGATAATTCCTGTGCCAATTCTGTTGTTCTGAAAGAACGCGGTGAGTTTAAAGGGTAAAAACTAGCCGAAACTATTAATATCTTCTTTTTTTTCATAAACATCTAAAACATGAAACTGGCGAAAAAATATATCTGGTCATCACTTCTCAGCTTTGTTGAATAGTGGCTTGAAGATTTCCATATAGTTTATTTTAAACCATCGTGCTGAAGAGAACAATACTACAGTATATGCTACACATACAACGAAGAGTAATATAATTGGGTGCATATTTAAATTAAACCATTGAAATACAAACTGTACTATCGCTAACGATAACACAGAATGCAATGCAATGAGTAACATCCTGTTAATTGGAAACATGCTTAAAAACGAAACCTTTAATTTTTTAGCAGAATAAACAAGTGAAATAACAATTCCGAGTATAGCTATTGAAACAAAACTGATTGCAATAGCCACCGGCGATTTAAACAACATGATGACTATGTAATGCGTAATCCACACGCTAATAGCTAAGAAATAATGTAGTCTTGCATAAAATTTTGATTCTCCAAGGGATAATAACAATGGTGCAAAAATGATGATATTAAAAAAGTTTAATATCATAGCTATGGAAAAATACACATATGAAACAGCATATGTTTTTGAATAGATCAGCGTTACAATCTCTTCTGCGTAATACATAAAAAATATAATACACGGATATATAAGTATTGCTGATTTTTGAATAGTTCTTCTCCAAAGGTTTGTGACAACTTCGATTTCTGAATTATCATTAAGTAATTTGGAAAATAATGGCATTAGTACAGCACCTGCCGATCCTGTTACCATCTGCACAAAGGGAATTTCTATAAACCCATTACTAAATTCAGCAAACACTTCAGATCCAAAATACCTGCTAATATAAAACTGATTGGCTGATCGATATATGGTACCTGCAATTGTTGCTGAAACAAGGGGTAAACTATACTTTAAAATTTCTTTTAAAGCCAAACCCGATTTCTCCTGTTTAACGCCTTTAAACGGGATGCTTTTAAAGTAAAACGCGATAAACAATATTATTACAGAAACTGCTATCCAACCGTAAATAGCTACTAAATAATTATTTGAATATACAATTACAGGAACAACAATAAATGCTAACATTAATGCTCTAGTAACTGTATTATATATAGCTACATATACTGTCTTTCTATAAGATGCAAAAATCCTTTCAATACCTAATGTTGGCAATAGTAACATTGGAACAGGCGAAAACCACTTTAATCCTATAGCTAATTCTGGATTTTTTAATATTTGAGCTATTAAATCGGATAAAAGAAAAAGAAATACAGAAAACAAAAAACCTGTAAGAAAAAGAATCGTTGTGATTTTATTAACTATTTCTTTCCCTTGGGCTACACTATACCTTGGTAAATAATAATTAAATACTCTTGGTAATCCTGCAGAAAATATGATTAAAAGGGTATTGTATACATATAAAACTTGTTTATAGGTACCATATTCTGTTTTACTGAAATATCTTGACAAAATAGCTGCGGATATCATAGATAATCCAAATGCACTAAAACTACCAACACCTACCCATAATGCCTGTGCAATATTGCTTTTGTTTTTCAATTCTTTCTACTCCTATTCCAAAGAAACCTGACGTTCTATTGTTATTTTTTTATTGCTTATTTATTACAAAGACTAACTTTTAAGCATGCTTCGCTCCGTCAGTCCCACTATCAATTTATAGTGCCTAACAGAACAATTAAACTAATTTTTAACCAATGACAATTCTTGTTTTTAATCCTATTACACCATGTAAAACATGGCCATTCAGATAAATAACAAATGATCAATACGCTGGTAAAAATCTCACTAACGAATGTAACGAAAAAAGCCCCCTTTAAAATTGAAACTTGATTAACCGTAGTTATTTTCACATCAGTATTATGATTTATTTGGACTAATGGTAAATAGTGGAAACTAAGGCCTTGTTTATTAAATACTCAAACTAAAAATCCTACTATCTTACAAGACATTCCCGGATTTTTAATTCATAATTTAAATGGTGAAAAAGATAAAGGCTTTTAAGGGACTCCACTTTGTGTTGATATCTGTGAGAACTATATTTTACTAGCGCTATCAACACATCCTTCTTCACAAAAATAGTATTGTTTGTGCATCCCTAATAATTGGTTCTTTTAAGTTGGCGCGATTAACTTAAGAGAAATAGTTCATAACAGAATCATGTAAATTTTCAACAACTACTTTCTCGCTAAATTTTTTCTCTAAAACCCTTTTATTATTCTCTATTTCGGATTCTTTAAGGTTAGATAAAGCATCCATATTCTCAGGTGTAAAATCTTCTTCGATAGAGAATAGGATAATTCCTAATTCTTTAAAGTAAGTGTATGCAAAATTACTTTTATTTAAATAAACTTTAGCGCCAAGATACAAGGATGCTATAAGATTCCCCACGCCTTCCGGCCTTTTATGGTTCATCATTACAATTCCACAACTCTTTTTAATATTATTATATTCAGATAACGACAAGAAATCACGTAGTGATTGAAAATTAGAATTTAAACAATTCGTTCCTTTCCTATCTATTAACTCGGCATATTTTGCGTTACCATAGCTTAGTGGAGTAATTACTTTTCTATCTTCTAAATTAAATTTGTTTAACAGCTCAAATGCCTCAATGTGATTATTGGTAGCAGAAGCAGAATTCCCAAGCAAAATATTGTTACCCGAAATTTCAACACCTCCCACATCCTTTAAAATAAATTCCAATGGAAAATATGTGAAAGGAATTAATTTACATTCCTTATTAATTACATTGCGATTAACAAAATAATTAAAGCTTACAGGATTAATACTTGCAAAATATTTCAACTGTGCCATTGTTTTCTTTACAGGTATTACATTATCTATTTTACCATATACTAAAGCTTTAATCTTCTGCTTTATTAACTCCAGCTTACTTTGTCCATTAATTTGCGACAACACCTTTCTCGTATCATCTCCATATATGTCGTATCCCATAAAAACAGGACGTTTATATAACTCTGCACCCCAGAAAACGCCTACAAATTTATTCTTATCCTTTGCTTTCAAAAAGATATAACTATTCATGGCATGTATTCCATGCAACAGTATGCAATCGTAATCATTGGTTAGTTTTACAACTTTTCGTAACCCCTTTTTAGTCATACCAATAAAACTCATATTATCGGTAGGGGTTACATGCTTCAATTTCTTATTATACTTTGAAGTAAGTATTACAAACTTATTCGATTTAGGAAAAGCTTTCTCAAAAATATAATGTGCAGCATTTATAAACTTTTCGTCGGTAGCAATATGAAGAAATGATATCATCTTTAAATACTTTTAATAATATTAACAATCTCATCTACTTCCTGATCTGCAAGCTCATAGAACAAAGGAAGACGAACTAAAACATCTGAATAAAAATCTGAATTAGGTAATTCTCTGTCTCCATGAATATCTTTATAATAAGGACTTTTATGCAAGCTTAAGTAATGAAATACAGCTAAAATACCATTACTCCTTAATTTTTTTATTAATACTTCCCGTTGGCTCAGCGATTCGCACACCATGTAAAACATATGCCCATTTTGTGATGCATAATATGGTAATACCGGCAATCGGACTCCCTTCTTGTTAGCCCATTCTTTTAGCCCTGCACAATATCGCTCCCATATGTGATTCCTCCTCTTTTGTATTTTCTTGATATTCTCTAATTGTGCCCAGAGGTATGCTGCATTTATTTCTGAAGGCAAAAATGAAGAACCAATGTCGACCCAGCCATATTTATCCACATCCCCTCTAAAAAACTCTGCGCGATTAGTTCCTTTTTCCCAAATTAACTCAGATCGTTTGATAAAATTTTCATCATTAATTGCAAGCAAGCCTCCTTCTCCACAATTTATATTTTTTGTTTCATGAAATGAAAAAGTTGCCATATGTCCGATACTACCCAACGCCCTGCCTTTATAAAATGATTCAATGGCCTGAGCAGCATCCTCTATTACCAATAGATTATGTTTTAATGCTATTGCCATAATCTTATCCATATCACAAGCTACTCCAGCATAATGAACAGGAACAATTGCTTTTGTCTTTTCCGTAATATAATTCTCAATAATATCTTCATTAATACCGGGATGATCATCTCTGCTGTCGACAAAAATAATTTTAGCCCCCTGCCTAACAAAAGCCAATGCCGTTGATACAAATGTATATGATGGCATAATTACTTCATCTCCCTGACTAATATTTGCCAGTATTGCAGCCATTTCAAGGGCATCTGTACAAGAAGTGGTTAATAAAGCTTTTTTGAAATTATACCGTTCTTCAAAGAAACTCTGACATTTTTTTGTATAGATGCCATTGCCTGATATTTTACCAGAATAAACAGCCTGATACATGTAATGCATTTCTTTTCCCGTAAGGTAAGGTTTGTTAAATGGTATCATAATATCGATATTTTATTAATCTTCCATGACTATTTGAAAATTCATTGTTCAGACAAAAGCCCTTAAACTATTTGATAACCAATCTTTTCCTGAAATCCATTTATTTCTCTAACTGTTTCTCCATCTTCATAATACCACTCAAGATACTTCGCGTTTGGATCTACTGAAAAATTGGATCTGTTCAACTTTGTATTTGGAGGGCATGTAAAAAAGAACAATTCTCTTTGATCATTATGCTTTTCTGAAAGGTTAGCAAAAACGGAATACTCAAACTTGTTATATAACAAATGATCCAATGTTATTTTAAACAAGTTTAATCCATAAACTTCATGAATAAGTCTCCAAATATGGCAACCGTCTAACCTTGGAGTAACCTCTATTACTTTAGGATTTCCTGAACCATCAACTTTTATCTGAAAATAAGCAGGTCCATTTTCAATCTTTAATTCTTTAGTTAAAAGCTGTATCATTTTCTTCAATTTGGGCATCTTCACCTCTCTTTTCAGAGGATATACATGGTTCTTAATGATACCTCCGGGATATTCTGAAAAACTGTTTCTTTCTGAAACAAAAAACAGTACCACTTCACCATCTTTCACATACACATTTACAGAAATCTCATAACCTTCAATATATTCTTCAATAATTACTTTTCTTTTTTTACTGTATAAAACTGACTTCTCAAAAGCTGCCTGTAGCTGTTTTTCATTTTCACATAAAAATACACCCCGTTGCCCCTGACTATCTACTGGTTTTATAATTGCCGGAAACAAGTTCCAATCTTCCAACTCGTTTATACTACCAACCTTCTTGAATTTAACTGAAAATTCATCCAACTTCTTAATTCTATCTCTCAATAAACTTTTATCATTACAAACAACGGCTGTTTCTTCAGACACAAAATGTGGTAAATGATTTTTATAACTAACCTTAGAAATTACCGGCATGGCAATATCCGAACCTGTAGAATAAACCAAGTCTATGCTATTATTAACAACATATTTGTTGATACTGTCACTGTCCATTATATCAATTTTTACAAAATAATCTGAAACAGCTATTCCGCGCCCTTCTTCTCTATAACTACACGAATGCACTTCTAAATTCATTTTACTACAAAATTTAATAAAATCTGTCTGAGCATTACCGCATCCTAGAACAAGAATTTTTTTCATTTCAAAAAGTTTATTTTGTTACAAATCTTCTACTTTACTAACACATTTACTACCTAATCCTTTAAATTAGGTTTTGCTGCCATCAATAGTACATTTGCACATATTCAATTGGCAGATACAATGACTTATAAATTATCTACACTACTTTAAAAATAAACCCGAAATCCTAAAGCACCATCTCATGATAAGGATTGACGAGTTTCTTTAAATTTGCTAGGAATCTCTCAAATTAACATGTCCAAAAAACTTTACTTTCCCTTATTAAATATTGAAAATTAAATAGATCGCATAAGTTTTAAAGATTAATCGTAGCATAATTTAAGCGCCTATCCCTAACTTATCTTTAACAATATTTTTAAGTAGCATATATTCATTTAACTTAATTAATTCAGAAGCAACAACAACAACAGACACCCCCACAATAACCTGTAAACCAAACACTATATAATAATTATTAATCCCCAAATAAGATATAGAAAATACAGAACAAAATAGAACTGTTAACAGTAAAAGTGTCGGTTTAATATCTTTAATCTGCTCCTTAAAACTGTAATTATGGACTTTTACAGCTTTACTATAGAAAACCACATACATCAAAGCTGCTTTTATTATGATTCCCACAATAAGCGCATCTATTCCCCAAAATATTGTTAAAAAAATATTTGGTATTGTCAGCAATTGAGATACCAGCTGTAATCGAAGATATATATCTGATCGCCCCACTACATTTAGCAAATTAGCACTAAGAGAATTCAATGGAATAAAAACACCAGCTATGGAGAGTAATTGCAACATAAATATTGACTTTACCCACTGATCACCAACCAGAGAAAGTATCATGGCCTCTGCGGATGCTGCGATACCTACCATTAGGATAGAAATTACAAAAAATAATAAAGTAAAAATACGCCTAAATATATTCTTAAGTTGTTCTGCTTCATCTTGAAATTTAGCCATTACCGGATACCCAACTGCAGTAATAACACTTGATACATTATTACTTGCTAAATTTCTAAACATTTCAGCTCTGGTAAAAAAACCTAAATCCGGAGCGGATAAGAATTTAGCAATAATGAGGTAATTTGCATTTTTAAACAGAGTGTCTATTAATCCGCTTAATAACAACTTGTACCCAAATCCAAACAACTCTTTAAATGACTTATTACTAAAACACAAAACCAAATGCCATTTCCCATAACACCAGTAAAGAATTGTAGATGTAAAGTGTTTTAATAGGTTTTTCCCCACTAAACTCCATACTCCAAAACCATAAAATGCCATCACAACCGCCGATACACCTGATATTAAAGATGAGAATATTAATATTTTACTTTTCGCTTTAAAATTAATTTGTCGGGATAAGTCTGCACTCTGCACCAGGCTTAAAGAACCAATTATCAAACCAATTCCCAATACTTGTACTAATGGTTCCAGATCCGGATTGTTTAAAAATATACTTATTGGTTTTGCTGTAACATACAGAATAAGAAAAAATACAATAGCTGTTATTAAATTAAAAATAAAAGCAGTTGAATAGTCCTGAACTGTACATTCTTTTTTTCTAATCAAAGCCTGACTAAACCCGCCCCTTACAAAAATTTGCGATAATCCAATAAATACCATTATTGCGCCAATCAACCCAAATTCTTCCGGAGTTAAGAGCCTCGCTAAGATTATACCAATAACAAATTCAAATCCATAAACCGACAAGTTACCTGTAGCATTCCATAATGTACCTTTAATTGCCTTCTCTTTTATAGGTTCTGTCATCGCTATGAAAAATGATTTTAAAAAAAAAATGATCAATGACCATAATCTCTTATTCGCCCAACTCAATATTTCAGGATTCTGGACTTAGCGATATTCAGTCACCATTCGATATTTTAATGCTGGAAAATGCTTTAATTAAAAATGTAAATAGAAAATAATATAACCTGTTTATTCACCTGAAAATCAGGTTTACTATTAAAGCTTCGCCTCCTCAGTCCCATGTAGTATTCAATTTTTGGATGAGTAGGTTCTATTAGCTATATAAAACTAGCATTCTTTACCTCTTTTCCTTTGATAATATGATTAACTAATTGCTTTATTTGCTGAATGGGATTATAGTCATGACTAACAGGCAAACTCATTAAAAATCAGCGAACTTTCTCTTTAGTAAAACATTACATTATGGTTCACAAACTTATATTCTATATACTAAAACAGAAGTTTACAACTGACATTCCTTTAACCCGCTTTATGCATTAGAAAATCTATTACACATTGATATCACTTCAAATCAAGACACTTTGTTGCTTCACTTCAACTCACCAGAACGATGCTATGCCTCGTCTCAGTAAAGCCTTGTTTTATCGTGCTTTCAATGTTCATGACGAAGTTCTAATACATAATGCGGGTTTAAGGCAGATTTAAATATATATTACATACTTTGTCAATAATGATATTATCAGGTTGCTATATTATAATGTACAAAGCTTTTTAATACTCATAGTATTTATTCTCAAGACAGTGTTTACATCAAATACATTAGAAACTAATGTGGCATAAAGGAATTTGAACTATTGTTTTACCATTTATGCTCATTTCATATTGAGTAAAACAAAATACCAGAAGTATTCCTTACAGTCATCTAATAGATTCACTTCCAACATTTTTGACCAACCTTAAGTTTCAACAGACCAAGTTACCCGTCAATCCTCTATATTTGTAATAAGGGGATATTTATAATTGATTTCGTTTAATTTTCTTTTGAATAAAAAAGCCCGATTAAATAAAAGCAGAATATAGAAAATATTAAAGCTACCCCTGTAATAAAAGGATTATTATAAATTACATAACTATACTCAACACTATGAAAGCTATTAAACCTCTCTTCTTTCTTTTCCTGGTAGTAAGTATGTCTTCATGTATTTCACTAAAAAAATCTATCTATTTACAAGG
Source organism: Labilibacter sediminis (assembly GCF_005877885.1). GTDB lineage: Bacteria > Bacteroidota > Bacteroidia > Bacteroidales > Marinilabiliaceae > Saccharicrinis > Saccharicrinis sediminis. Next base: position 139,785 of record NZ_VCHY01000006.1, on the reverse strand, counting down.
TGACTTTGCCAAGGAATTAGAGAAAATTGAAAATGCATATGAGATTAAAGAATCTGAGTATTTAATTAAACCAAACGATAACCTGTACATTCGTGTTACAAGTACAGATGAACGCACATCCAGGTTTTTTAATTTTGACTCAAGCACAACAAATGGTCGGATTGACAACCCTATGGGAGCTGCATTGGCGGGATATCGAGTTGACTTAGACGGATCAATCCATTTTCCTTTTATTGGAAAGATTTATATTGAAGGACTTACTCTAGCTGAAGTACAGGAAAAGATGCAACTAGCAGTAAGTAAATACCTTGAAGACAACAGCGTTGATGTAAAACTTTTAAACGATAATATATCTATTATCGGAGAGGTGAAAGCGCCTGGGCGTTTCCTGCTATATGCAGAGGAAGTAAATATTTTAGAAGCCATTAGTATGGCTGGTGACATGACTGACTTTGCTGATCGAAAAACTGTTCGCCTCATCAGAAAAGATGGTGATATACCACAAATAATTAAGATTAACACCCTGGACGAAAATATCATGTTTTCATCATACTTTTACCTAAGGCCGGGCGATATTGTTTACGTTCCTCCAAGACGCCTGAAAGCATGGCAATTAAGCTCAATTCCATTAAACTTAACACTTACTGTTCTTAATACCGCGATATTACTGTATACTGTTTCTCTGGTCAATTAGTTCATCCGAAACATCACATAACTCTCCCTGCTTAATCATATTAAGCGGGGATTTTTATTTTTAGAAAATTCTTCTCATATAAAATAGCATATATACTTCTCCTAAAGTTATACTCTCTTAAGTCATACACTATTCCCAGATATTCTTGTCAAACAAAAAAAAGGTTCATAAACATAGCCTACAAACCTTTATTAATCCAGTATTTTTATCTATTAAAGCTTCTACTTATAAATACCACAGAAGTCCATGATCACCTTATCGTCTGTTTTTTTCAAAGTCTTAAATTCATCATGCGCTACTAAAAACACAACAATATCCGATTTATTAAAAGCATCTTTATAATCTGACAATTTAAAGATCTGGTGGTCAGAAATATTCGGCTCAACAAAATATATAATCTCTTCTTTGGCATTTTGTATTACCTTTTGGGCAATATATTTAGCCGGAGATTCTCTTAAATCATCAATATTTGGTTTAAAGGCAAGTCCCATAATTGCAACTGCAGGACTTTTACCATTTTTAAGCTGAAAGCTTAAGATCTCATTTTGTATTTTTTCAGCAACCCAAAACGATTTGTAATTATTAGTTTCCCTGGCTTTCCCAATCATCTGGGATTCACGAGGGTAATCCGATACGATAAAATAAGGATCCACCGCAATACAATGACCTCCAACACCACATCCAGGTTGCAAGATATTAACTCTGGGATGCTTATTTGCCATTTCAATTAATTCCCAAACGTTAATATCTGCCTTATCACATATTAACGATAGCTCATTAGCAAAAGCAATTTGTACATCCCTGCTGGCATTTTCCGTTAACTTACACATTTCGGCAGTACGAGCATTTGTTTTATGCAGCTTCCCTTTTACAAACAGCTCATAAAACTCAATAGCTTTCTCCGTTGAAACCTCGTCAATACCACCTATTACTCTATCGTTATTTACCAATTCAAACATTACATTTCCCGGCAAAACTCTTTCCGGACAATATGCAAGGTAAATTTGATCCTTTAACTCCGGCCGTTTAGAATATATCAGGCGTCTCATTTTTTCTGTTGTTCCTACAGGCGAAGTTGATTCTATAATAATTAAATCTCCTTCTTTTAAAAGAGGTATCGCATTTAAAGTAGCTGCCTCAACAAATGAAATATCCGGCTCATGGTCGCCTTTAAAAGGAGTAGGTACAACAATTAAAAACACATCAGCTTCCTGTACTTGGGAAGACGCTTTTAAGTTACCGTTTTCCACTGCTCTTTTTACATACTTCTGAAGCTCTGGTTCAACAATATGAATTTCTCCTCTATTGATTGTATTTACCACTTCTGAATTTACATCCATTCCGCATACTTTAATTCCATTATATGCGACCAATGCACTTGTTGGAAGACCGATATATCCCAATCCAATTGTAGTTACAGTAATATTCTTTGTCATTGCTTAGTCTATTTTAGGTTTGAAACTTAATGCTGACTCTAAGTTTATCCTTTAAATACTCTTCATATAATCAACAATTCTTTTTGCGGCAGTTCCATCACCATATGGATTATGCAATTTACTCATGGTGTTATATACTTCCTCATCGTGCAATAAGGTTGTTGCTTCTTTTACGATCTTCTCCGGATTGGTACCTACCAGGATAACAGTTCCTGCTTCCACAGCTTCAGGTCTTTCTGTAGTATCTCTCATCACTAAAACCGGCTTACCTAAACTTGGTGCTTCTTCCTGCACTCCACCACTATCGGTAATAATAATTTTGGCTTTATTCATTAACCATACAAAGCATTCATATGGCTGAGGATCTATTAATTTAATATTTGGCACATCTTGCAATATATCGTAAACCGGCTTCTGTACATTAGGGTTTAAATGAACCGGATATATAATGTCACCCTCAAACTGTGAAGCTATTGATTTTAATGATTTACAGATATCAATAAATCCTCCTCCAAAATTTTCTCTTCGATGCCCTGTTACAAGGATAATATCCTTTTGTCCATTCACCACTTTCTTTACTTTCTCAAGAGCTTCATTTGAATTTAAACTTTTTACAATTCCCACACTTTCTAAAAGTGCATCTATAACTGTATTACCAGTAACTAATATTTGATCTTCACTAACACCTTCGTTTAACAAATTTTGTTTTGACTGAGAAGTGGGTGCAAAATTAATATCTGCCAACCTACCTGTTAGCTGACGGTTAATCTCTTCCGGGAAAGGAGCTTTTTTATTAAATGTTCGTAATCCGGCTTCTACATGACAGACTTGCGCTCCATGATAAAATGCTGCTAATGAAGCTACAACTGACGTTGTTGTATCACCATGCACAAAAACATAATCGGGATTAAACTCCTCAAGAACAGGCTTTAAACCCGTAATAATATCTGCAGTTAATGTATATAAATTTTGTCCCGGCTTCATGAGATTTAAGTCATAATCGGGTTTTATATTAAAGAAATCTAAAACCTGATCTAACATCTCTCTATGCTGAGCAGTCACACAAACCTTTGTATCAAAACTATCCGGCTCATTAATAAAAGCTTTTACAACAGGTGCCATTTTAATAGCCTCAGGTCGTGTTCCGAAGATTAATAGAATTTTTTTCATTAGACAAGTGGTTGAAAGAACTATAAAGTTTTATTTTGTGACATATATACTGATCTACATACATACCTCCGTATAATTGAGCAACATATACTGTATCTAAAATAGCAAACTTCGAATCACGATGAAGGTTTTAATGATTAATAATAGCTTATTTTTGCCGAACACTATTATTAGACTGATTAGACGGTTTCCAGACTAAATTTAAATCATGTATTTAAAACATATGCCTACTGATTTACAATGACATTTATCCAATAACAGCCTTATTTACATATTCTTTAATTTAATATTTCGTCATAAATGTGTTTATATGTATGAGCTATCTGATCCCACTTATATTCCTTTTCCAATTTCGTAAAGGCACACCGTGCTCTTTCTTTTAATGAAGAAAGATTTTTCAAAGCATATTGTAATTTTGCCGCTAAATCCTCCTGATTATTTGAATTAAAATACAGGACTTCATTTTCATTAAAAACAGCCTTATTGGCAACTATATCACTACATAAAACAGGCGTTTTTATTAAAGCTACTTCCAATAGCATAATTGACATTGCCTCTATTAAGGATGGAAATATAAACAATTGAGCATTCTTAACCAGGCTTAGCAATTCTGCTTTATCTTTTATCAGACCAACAAACTCTACATTTAACCCTTCTGCTTGTTGTACAATACTTTTCCGATATGCAGGAAGATGATCTAAATTCCCGACAATTTTAATTACTCCTTTAAATTGAATATTCTTTAAAGCTTGCAATAACAAGTGAAGACCTTTCGATGGAATGATTCGTCCTGCAGCAAACATCAAATAAGGCTCTGTTACATTAATATCTTTTACATCTTCAACAATATTTAAGTCAACTCCATTAGGAATATAAATCACATCTCTTTTATACTTTTCCTGATAAATTTGTTGTAAAGGTTTTGAAACTGCCGTAAATACTGAAGCTGATTTTATGGCTAAATATTCATTAAAAGAAAAGAAAAAGCGAACTATTCCGGACCACTTTAACAATCGTTGAGGTTGGGCATGAGAGGTTAATATAACCTTATATCTTAACCTTAAAAATGGTAAAATAAATGCTCCATCTGTATGATGCAGATGAACCGCATCGAACTTACAACTAAACAATACATACAAGCAAGATTTAATGTAGTAGAACAGAATATTAAGTTTCTTTAAAGGGAATTTTCGGAATATTACCTGCTCTACATCGCCCAATTTAAAATCTGGCTCTGCATGCGTTTCTACAGAAAACACGGTAAACTTATATTGCTGATGTAGCTGGTTTATTATATTCTGACCTACAGTTGCTGCACCTCCAAATGCCGGCAATCCTTTTAAACCAATTACTGCTATTGATCTTTTATTTTGCTTCTTCTTTGTCATTATAGTTTCTACAAATTCATAAAAAAACTTCATCCAGAACTTATTTATTAACTCCAAACCCCTACTCGTACTCGCTTAAACTTATTCTCCAGCATCCCATAAAAACCTGCCAGCTGAAGCTTCAATACACATTTAGACGTTTGTGCATTTACTGTAATACGAGGCAATGAATGAAGGTTAGCTCTATGATCTGTAAAAATATTTCCTAATTGAGTGGTGGTGACTGTTTCGAAGCCAACTTTTTGCGCTATTCTTATATCTCTTACTGATACTTCTTCGGAACTACCAAAAGGATATGCAAAATGCTTAGTAGTTTGACCCAACTTTTCTTCAATTTCCTTTTTTGAATTTGTCATTTCCTCATTAGCCTCCTGATCAGAAAGAACCTTTAGAGCTCGATGACTAACTGTATGTGCCCCTATAGTTACTAATTGATCCTTATTCAACTCTAGCACATCGTTCCAGGATAAAGCATACTTATTAATATGCTCCTGCCAATTTATACCATACTGAGTAAGTACCTCTTTAAAAGCTTCAGGTTCCAATTTCCCTAAATTAATAGCATCTCGTATGCGATAAAACACCTTTTCTTTTTTTAATAAGGTACCTACCTTCTCCTCCACTTTAAAGCTTGAAGTTTTAATTTTTAAAAAACGCTCTTTAAGCAATAATTCTTCCAGTAAATACCACCACAAAAACACTTTTCTATTAGCAAAATCATTGCACAAATAAATAGTAAACGGACAATTGTATTTTTTAAAAACAGGATATGCATGATGTAGATTATCCGCATAGCCATCGTCTAATGTAAATACTACAAACTTTTGATTTTTATTTAGATATGATTCTACTTTTTCTATAGAAATAAGATGATATTTCTCTTTTATAAAATATCGTATTATTTCCTCCAAGTGATCCGGAGTTACCTCTAAACTCAAGTGATTATGAATACGTTTTCTGCTATCCCGGGGTAAAACGCGATGCAGCATTATAACATGACCTTTACCTCCATAAACTGGCTTAAGTATTTTATGAATACCAAGGGCGACCAACAAAGGAGCTGTTTTTAAGGCGAATAACTTTTTATAATACTTAAGCATAACTTGTATTGACCATTAATACCAAAAACATAAGGAAATGATTGATATAAATTCATTCTTTTGTAGTTTTTACTTCGTCATAAAATATCATCGTAGCTATGGCTATGCTTCTATTTTATTCCTTGTAGAAACACAAAATTGTTAAATTTATTTATCTATCATTTCATAATACATTTAGTATAATTAATTTGTTTTCAAAACCATTACCCTCAACATCGGTTTAAATTTCAGGTATAGTTTTTTTAGCTTATCGGAAGATACAACAACGCTCTCTAACTTCTCTAACTCCATTAAGCTAAAGGGATGAATATTCAGTAATAGCAATACAAAAAACACACTAAACATTACACTCCCAATAATTAACCCACCGATAGATAAATAGTAACTGCTAAATGGAATAAAGACAGTAAGAATGGCCATCATCAATAAACCATATCTTATGAGCATTATTTTTGAATATTTTATAACAACATATCGTTTCAGCATATATAGCATAAAAAGGTTTTTAAATAACTCCCCCAACATTGTGGCAGTAGCTACTCCAACAATTCCGAATAATTTCATAAAATAAATACCTGCAACAATACTAAAAACGACCACAATCCTTGAATACAGATTTATTTCGATACGCTCTTTCAGCTGAATAACAAAGTTTAAAGGGTAAAAAACACCATTGATTAAAATTCCAAACAAGGTAATACATGTAACCCAAAATGCTGGCAAATACTTAGCTTCAAACACATATATAATAATTCCTTTTCCAAATAAACTGAAATACAGAAAAGGTAGCATAAACAAAGGCAATAAAACCTTTAATGTAAAGGTGTAAAACTCATTTAACTCGACCGGATTACCGGACTTTGAAAATCTTTTAAAAAAAACAGGTTTTAAAACCGACTCGAACTCCCTAAAAGGAAGCACTTTATAAAACACTTCAAATATCTTTAAAGCAAAACCATAAAGCCCCACGTAAAAAGGCGATGACATGGCGGCAATAATATAATGATCGCTGGTTCGGCCAATTATTCCATATCCCAACTCTGAAAAGAAAGAAAGCAAGTAAAACCGACGCACTCTTTTTTTCACATCAAATGCATTGGCATTTTCAGATGGTATTAATCTCCATTTCTTAAAAACATTAAATATTCCGTAACCTGCAATGCTTGTATAAATTAAAGCCCCTACCGCTTCAATGTACAGAAGAACGTTAACATTTATATATTTTAATAAGATAAGATAACTTGCAGCCCGAAAGATAACTACCGCCACATTCGCCTGGGCACTAATTTTATGCTTTAAAAAGGATGAAATGATGGATTCTGATAAAACTTTAAGCGCATAACAGTAAACAAAAATCAAAAAAGCAATCAGATGTAATTCAAAATTATCAATATTAAAAAACAAGGCGAACCTATCATGAAATACATATAGAAGAAAAGAGAAACAGGTAATTAAGCTATACGACAGTAACACAGATATAGTCAGTAACTTTTTTACAGATGCGTAGTTTTTCTTTTCGATTAGTTCAGGAATAAAACGTAATATTAAATTTTTTAACGGACTGGTTATAAATAACTGATAAACGAAAAATAGTCCAAAAATGAACAAGTAAGTCCCGTAAAGGTCAACCGGCAACTTACGAATTACCAATACGGTTGCCAACAACCCCAGTAATTGAGTAATTATTTTTCCGGCATACACCCAAAGGGTGTTATCCACAAGTAGTTTTTTATTTGATAATTCAGACATTTATTCCACTGGTCGTTTAAACTTTTGTATTCCCATAATTTTTCGAGTGATGTATTTTAAATACTCGAACTTTAAAACTTGTATCATCGATGCACCGTTGCTTTCAGCATCTATACGCTGAATATGATTTTTAAAAACATCTTCACCTAAACCCATCACACCAAATGAGACTTCGCAATGCGATTGAATTGCTTTTAATAATTTTTGCGAAATATTGTGATCACGTAAAGGGAAAGCAAATATGGAGTACACCAGGTCGTACTTTTTACGTACCCAATAAATACTATCTAAAGTTTGCTTTTTCTGTTCGCCAAATGATAATTCATCATAATTAGGATGATCCATACTATGTCCTCCAAACACAAATCCTTCCGAGATCATTTGTTCTATTTCAGTGCTATTTAGATATATTTGATTCTTTTTCTGGTAAGTTTCCAGATCTATCTCGAACAGTTCAAATAAAGAATTTAAAATGTAAGATCGATTAAAATCTACCCTCTTTAATCCTTTATGAAAATTTACTGTATCTATATTGACTGTTAAAAATATTTCTTTCCATTTTTGTTTCTTCGCTTCAATCTCATTCTTCTTAACCTTTGCCTGCAACAGGTTTTTCTTACGTTGAAAATGTAAATCAGCATTATCAACAAATGATGGGTTTAGAAAAAATGCCGCACTCACCTGATGTTTATTTAAAATAGGCCTTATCTTATCATAAACGACTTTTAAACCATCATCGAAAGTTAAAAAAACACTATTTGGTGGAAGTTTTGTGCCTTGTTGCAGATAATTAAGTAATTGCGGAAGGCTAATAAACTGATAGTGCTTTTTTAAAAAGACAATATCCTGCTCAAATTCCTCTTCTGTTCTGTAGATATTCTTACTAATCCGGGCATCCTCATCTACATCATAGATACTATGGTAGTTAATCACAAGCAAATTTCTATCTGCAATCTCCCTGAGTATCTTAAAATTTAAAACACCCATTGAAAAATAGAACAAACGCTTTACTATGGCTTTTACTTTCTTCACTTTAATGATTACACTTTTTTATATGCCAATTCCTTTGTTTTTCGAGGAAAAAACAGGAACAATGCAAACACATTAAAAATATCTCGAAAAACATGATTTACCACCCTATTAAACAACCCTTTAAAACCAATTTTACGCATAGAATACATGACTGCTGCCACACTAAAAAACACATAAACCAACAAAGGATAAACATGAGATTCTGTTGCTGATGTAATAATGCACATCATCAACATCAACCATGTAGGATCGCTGGTTAACAAGCGCTTTAACACATACTTATTAAAAAAATGATCACGATATAAAACGGCCCTTGGATATACATAAGTACCATCGGAAAATGATCTCCAAAGTCGTTTTTCGTTTTTATAATCAATGGTATGATGGTTGGCCATACATTCTTTTTTTCGCAATAAAAAAACTCCCCTGTTCGCCAGTCTATAACCAAAATCTAAATCCTGTCCTTTTTTATATTTAGATTTCATCCCACCTACACTTTCCCATATTGTCCGCTTTATGGCAAATAATCCGCCTGTGGTATATTGATAGGTATCCTGCGCACAGTATATCTTTTTATAAAAATCTTTACTTAAAAAATTACCCTCATCATCGTAATAATAATTCATAAAGTTACCCGAAACAAAATCGTATTTAAGCTTCTGTTGATCATCAAAAATCAGGCTTAAAAAGTCTGGATTTACCTCCATGTCTCCATCTAAAAACACCAGGCTGTCACCCTGAGATTCTTTCACTCCTATGTTACGCGCTATGGCAGCATTGTATTTTCCTGTTATGACAAAAACTTTTACCAAAGCAAACTCCTTAACCACCCTTAAACTATCATCTGTTGATTGAGAATCTACATAAATAATTTCGGCATTTAATTTACATTGCTTAATGGTCTTTTCAGCACTTTTTAAGCATAGTTTTAAACGCCATCCTTCATTACGTCCTATGATGATAAATGAAATCATTCTTCCTCTTGTAATAATTTAACAATTACTCTATATCTGACAGTAAATTTCTCTTTTTACAGAAAGCATAGATTGTACGCAATTGCTGTATTAAAAAACCTAATATAAATGTAGTTTGCGGAGCATGTTCCTTGTAATAACGGTACCACATTTTTAAACTTGTTTGCGAATATGGATTAATAAATGACTTAAAAAATGTAGCCCCGGATTGTTTCACAAAACTTTTACCGTCTCCGGTTTCTTCCACAAACGAATAAACCTTAACATCATAACTAATTAAACACTTATAAGCGTGCCTTTGAACCCTGAGGGTTAAATCATAATCGGATGCATATTGTGGAAATTTATTTTCATCATAGCCTCCAATTTCCTTAAAAATGGAAACAGGAATTACTGTTCCTCTTCCATTTAAACACCTTGTATTATGCAGGCCGCTCAGGTCGTTTACCATTGGTGTAAAAGCCTTATGGTACTTTACCTCCCTGGCTTTCCACCAAATATTCTTTTTTATTCCTGAAAAGAAAATATATTCCTGCTCTTTCTTCACCAGATTTATACAACCCAAAACAGACCTTGGATTTTCATGGTGCAACCGAACTAATTTTTCAATAAACTTTTCATCAAATAAAGTATCATTGTTTAAGGTAATCAGTACTTCTGCTCCATGTTTTATAGCTTCCTCACATCCTTTATTCATCGATTTTGTCCACCACCAATTACCGGTTCCCTGCACCAACATAACATCGGGATAACTATTCTGAATTGCTTCGTTTGTACCATCCGTTGAACCATCATCAACCACAACAATGCTAAAATCTTTGAAAGACTGATTCTCCAGCAATTGCAAACATTGCATTGTGTATTCTTTACGGTTAAAAACGGCAATAACTACGAATATCTTCATTCTCATTACTTTATTATCTAAATAACTTCCGAATCAATAAATAATACTATTTCTCATTCTGATTACTAAAAAAATTAAGCTCATACATTAAACCCGCAATATGCGTTAGAAAACCTATTACGTAATGAAACTACTGCCAATCAAGGCGTAAACTAACTTGTTTCAACTCACCATAGTGGTGCTATGAGTCGTCTCAACAAGTCCTTGATTGTTTGCACTTTCATTCCTCATAACGATGTTCTAACACATAATCCGGGTTAAAACTTCCGGTGGATTTAATTATTCTTTTCTTTCCATTAAATAATACGGGCATCATTGATAGTGCTATAAAAAACACACGGGTAAAATAAACCTGTGAAAATCCTATTAACATGATAATGACCAGTGCAAAAAATGCCATTCGTTTATCTACATCATGAGCAATACACATTCTGTAAAAGGCCAGATATATCAAATAGAAATATATTAAAAAGACAATACCACCATACATGGCCAGGTGATTGGTAACTCCATTATTGCGATGAATTAACCTACCTCTTGTTTCTGCCTGAAATCTACTCTTCTCAGATCGGCCTAAACCCAAAACAGGATTTTTAATAAAATCATTTATATCCAGCCATGCACTTTTAAATCGCGTATTATAAGTGGAATGCGTAAAGTTAATTTTACTTATCACTTTGGCCCCGATAAAATCTACCGAGAAAAATAACACCACACCACCTATTGCCAAAAGAGGCATTACAAAATACCTATACCCTAATTTTTTATTCAGTAAAAAATAAAAAAGCAACAGTATAACTAACACCATCAAGCCCGATGTAGAGAAAGTAGATACTACTCCTAAAATTAAAATTTTGCTTTTAGTATTATTTATAGTTCCGGTTTGAATAATTTGAAAGATCAAAGCCAGAATTAAAAAACCGGAAAATGCTCCCGGCTCCCAGAAAGGTCCGGAATTACGTTTTAACCAGCTTAACCCCTCCCCCTTTGTGTTTATAGTGTACAGTATTACATTTGGATGATATACGTAGTTACTTTCCTTTATAAAAGGATTATCAAAAAACGGTACAACAGCGGATTTTAACAGAGGTTCGAAACCACTGGCATACGATGGTAAATAAAACAACAAGCTCGTAATAACTGAAAAACAGAGAATATTTGTATAATAACCTATGGTTTTATTTCCTACTGCCCTAATCGTAAGATAGGCAAAAAGTAAACGTATGTGAAGACCTAAAAATGTAGCAATGGGTAAATCATAAAACTTAAGCATCTGCCCAATCTGAACCACCAAGGCAATCAATATGTAATACACAATAAAACGATCAATCTTTCTTTTTCGAACAACAAAAACTACCAATGGAAAAACAAGGAATCCCAGCATCATTAACATGTTTGCCCTGTAAAAGAAAGGCACACCTGAAAATGCAATTAACAGGTAAACCAACAGATAATCCGTTATTTTAGAAAGATTAATCATTCGTTGTTTTATTCATCATCAATTGATATAGTCCTATATATTTTTTTGCCACCTGATTGATATTAAACTCATCTACTACTTTTTTCCGTGCGTTCAATCTTAAAACTTCGTTATGATCTGTATTGCAACAATAACGGATACCTTCTGCCAAATCTTCTACATTCTTTTCAAGGGCCAGGTAACCGTTTTCCCTATGCTTTATCATATCTCCATTTCCTCCAATATTAAAAGCGACCACAGGCGTTGAGCACGACAAGCTTTCCATAATTAGATTAGATAGATTTTCCTGAAGAGAAGGAACCACAGAAACATCTACTGCAGACATATAGTCAATCAAAAGCTGATCATCACTAATCTCGCCAATATAATGAGCCTTCAGCCCGCCTATTATTTCTTCCTTACCTTTTTCCCCTACTACAATTACTTCATACTCCTGATTCAAATGAGTCAGTGCCTTACTGATATACTGATACCCTTTTCTGGATTCAGATAATACATCCACAGCAGCAAACAGCAACAAAAACTTATTTAAAGGCAAACCTAATTTTACACGCGCATTCTTCCTATCAACAGCTTTAAACTTTTCAATATCAATTCCGTTGGAAATTTGAACTACTTTATGAATTTGACCTATAGTGCTTCTTTTGGCACAATTGGCCATCCAGGAGCTTAAGCCTACAAATGCCACTTTCGATAAACTATCTAAAATATCTTTCTTTTGAATTAGGTGATTGTAACTTAAACCCATATGCTTATCTGATTGCAAAACCGGGCATTTACCACAAGTATGCACATATTTTCCACAACCTTCATCGTAATGACAACCTCCTGTGTACCACCACATATCGTGCAAAGAGATAACCACAGGTATTTTGAAGTCACGCAATTCTCTAAAATCTAAAAATCCTCTATTTATCCAGTGCAGATGAATGATGTCGGGTTTCTCTTTCTCTATTCTCTTTTTTATTGCATGTCCAAAAGAACCCACTGAAAACATTTCCCTGGCATTTCCTCCATACTTTTTAACAAACAGTTTTTCGAGCCTCACAAAAACCTTACTCATTTTCTTTTTAAAGTATGAAGCGCGAATATCAACTACTGTAGCATCATTTGACCTTTTGGCACCCACCCACATTACAGATTCAACACCTGCCTTTTGCAGCCCTTGGTGCAACCTGTACGCAGCTCTTCCTGCGCCAAAAAAATCTTTTCCACAAAGTTGAATTACTTTCATTTTTAATGATATTGGGTTACTACATGCATCATTTCAGAAATACTATCCTGTTTAGAATTATCAGCTAATTATTTTAAGTAATTTATTTATGTTTTTATCAAGGTTAAAATGCTGTTTCAAGTGCTCCTCTCCATTTTTTATCGCCGACTCGGTGTCCAATGATCTATCCATCACCTTGTTTAAAGCTATACTTAAATCCTTTAAATCATTATCAAAACAATAGCCATTTTTATGGTTATTGAAAATTCCATCCGGATTCACTTCCAGACTCATCACTAATGTTTTACACCACCAGCTTAGAATAAAAGTATTTGGCAAACCTTCTTTTATACTGGTATTAACACAAACCTTTGATTTTAAAAACCATTGATTCGTTTCATCATAACTTAAAGCACCAACCACATCCAAATTATCAGGAATATCAAACTCCTGAATAAGCTCACAAGCCGATCCTATCATCACAAACCTCCAGTCAGGTATATGAGCAAACATAGCAGCCAATTGTACAAAAAGCCATGGGCGTTTAACGGGATTGTTATTTCCCACCCATAACACTACATTCTCTTTCTGCACTTCAGTTTTTGCCTCCCCAACAAAAGAGTTAGATATTATTTCTCCAGTTTTATTAAAGTTTTTCTTGAAATCAATTACCTGCTGTTTACTCTGACAAATCACATAATCACTATTTCTCTTGGCACATTCTATCATTTTATCCAGCAACAGAAAATCTAATTTTCTAATATTTTTTTTGTACTGACTGCTATAGGAATATTCTTTAAACAAAGTCAGGTACTTTCCTCTTTGGGCATCACTATCGGAGGCCAAAGCGTAAATCATCTTTTGTTTTTTAAACTTACAAAACCATAATGTAGCTGCGGTAAGCGCAAAATCAGTACGTTGATAATAATAACGTGAACTTGTTTTCTTTAAAGATTTGAGTACACTGAAAAACTCTAGCGATCTTATTTTCTTCTTCTGATAATAATGATAAGTAATTTGCCGATTATAAAATGGCGATTCTACTATTTCCTTTTCGTGACCTACACCAGCACACACCACTTCAACACGCCATCCTCTTTCCAAGAAAGCCTGTGAGAGATAATGCACCTGGATTTCAGCTCCTCCAGTGCTAAATGTTACAAAGTTTGGAATAACAAAACAAATACTATGCGGAACATGATCAGCCATAGTTTTCTATTTAGGATAGATCATTTGAATTATTATACTTATTATAATAGTCATACCTATACCTCCTACCATCCATTTTACTGGCATTTAACACCAAACCAAAATTCTTAAATTCTTTCTGACGGACATCCTGCAAAACCGTATTTAAAATCTGTTTTCTGGTAAACTTTTCCCTGACTACAAACAAGTTAACATCAGCATGTTTCATCAGCAAATAGCCATCACTTAAAACACCTACCGGCGGAGTATCAAAAACAATATAATCGTATTTTTTCTTAAGATCCTCAATCAATGTGGTTGTCATATCAGTACCTATTAATTCCAATGGATTTGGTGGAATGACTCCCGGAACAATAAAATCCAAATGATCGATATGAGAAGATTGAATAATCTCGTCAATGACTTTATCCTTTACGTAATAAGAGCTTAATCCAATCCTTCGATTATGCTCAAAAGATTTAAACTGTCCCTTTTTACGCATATCATATCCTACAATAATTGTTTTTTTACCCATGGTAGCTAATGAAGTTGCCAGATTAAAAGCTATAAAACTTTTTCCTTCACCCGCAATACAAGAGGAGACCAATATTGTTTTATGCTCTTCCCTTTTAATAAAGAAAAACAAATTGGTTCTGATGGTTCTAAAAGTTTCTGAAATAGCTGATACTGGTGAATTATGCACTACCAATTCTTCATCGGATTCCGTGTTGCGTATAACTGTTCCTAAAAATGGAGTATTCGAATAAGTATCGGTCAGCATATCCTCATTTTTAATACGATCGTCAATCAATTCACGAATTGTTATTATCAATGACGGTATTAACAAACCAAGAAATACTGCCAATACCAAATGTATTTTTGTATCCGGAAAAACCTTTTCAATTACCCGCGCAGGCTCTACTATTTCATGCTCAGGAAGATTACTGGCTTTGGCAATCTGTGCATCCGCTCGTTTCTGCAATAAAAAAGTATAAATGGCATCATTAATCTGAAACTTACGTTCTATACCCACCAGCTGACGCTCAGTTTTTGGTAAATTTTCAACCTGCTCCTCTAATACAACAATCTGCTTATCGTAGTCATTTAACTCACGTTGAAGTTGCTCTAGTGAGAACCTAATGTTTTCAACAATACTCTTGCTTAAATTTTTAATTTCAACATCCAGATTTTTCAGATAAGGACTTTTTTCCTGCTTTCGACCAATCAAATCATCCCGCTGTTTGGACAGAATCAATAAATTTTTCACCAATTCACTTAAAGTTAAATTAGTGATTCCCATTGACGAAGGCACCACAATTTCACTGTAATCAGAGCCTTGTTGAAAATATTCATCCAGATACTTATAATAATTAAAAGTTCTCTGGGTTGTTTCTTTGCCCAGTTCAAGCTGACGCAAACGCTCTAAAACTCCTGAGGCCTTGGTTGTTATATTTATAACCTGATTAGATGCTCTAAAATCCTCCAGCCTGCTTTCCGCAAGACTCAAAGAATCTGCAATTTCATTTAACTGACTATTGATATATGAGATGGTATTTAAGGCAAGATGATTTTTTCGCTCTAAGTTTTTATGCAGATATAACTGTGTGAGTGTATGCAAAAAGTCAATGCCTTTGGTACGAGATTGTGTTTTCATGGATAATTCAACAACACTCACCTCCAGGTTAACAGGTTCTACTTTTAACCCCTCCTGAAGTTCTCGCACTAACTGATTTTTACTAAAAAACTTAAATGAGTATTGTTCTCCAATAATCTTTTTAAGATCGACACCATTTTTTAGGAAGATCCTGAATTTATAATCTTCTGATTCAATTACAGAAGACTGAAAGTACTCCTCCTCAACATCTATTTCCTTTTCAATTAAGAAACTTTTTCCTGTATGATAATTAACGATTTTATAATCTTTGTTTTTTACCGATAGAATAAACTTTCCATCTTCTTTAAAACTTACATTAAAAGATGTATTAATAATTTGAGGATGCAAAGAGTCAATCATCACCACAAAAGGTGATTTCATATAAATTTCAGAATCCAGAAAATTCTCCTTTTTATAATAAGCTGTTTCCAGATTTAGTTTCTCAACAGCTTCCCTGATTAAGGGTGAGGACTTTAAAATCAGCATTTCATTTTGATGATTCATCTTTTGATCAAACAAATTGAAGCTACGCATAAATTCCATGGCTTTTTGTCCTTCAAGCCCTGTATCTTCTTTTATATAAACACTTGTTGAAACCAAATACTTTGGCTTTAACACTTTACCAGCAGCAAAAGCCAACCCTATAAAAAAAATAACGGAGATGGTAAACCAGTACCAATTCTTTCGGACTAGTTTTAATATCTTCCTGACATCAAGATAATTATCTCCTGTGCTATGGTCATTTTTTATACTCATTCTTTCACATAATTAGCAACCAAAACAAAAGTTGTAACTGAACTTAAAATTAGAGCCCACGGAAAAGATTGAAATCCCCAGTGCCGTCTTTTTAAAGGTTCAACATATAGTACATCATCCGGTCGAATATATAAATCTGTATTGCCCAATAACTGTACATCGGTAAGGTTAATCCTCTTTTTTATTACCTCATTATTTATATCTCGTATGATAACCACTTCTTTGCGATTACCATATTCTGAAATGTCTCCTGCCAAACCTAAAGCCTGAAATACATTTAAATGCTCACTGGCATAAAAATATCTACCAGGCTGATTTACACTTCCTATAACTGTAATACTTTTGTTGACAAAGGATATTTTAACAGACGGAGTATTTAAATAAGACTGTAATTCTTTTCTAATCTTTTCTGAAGCCTGATCCGGGGTTAAATTAACCACTTTGGTATTTCCCAGAATTGGTAATTCAACTGTGCCATCTTTCTTTACGGTATAAGAAACTATAGCCAGGTCTGCCTCTGATCTTCCCCCTCCATATCGATTGGCATCATTACTCATGAAGTTTAAGTTTCCATCGTCGAAACTGGAAACCTGAATGTAAATCTGGTCGAATATTTTAATCGTATTTTGAGATTTGATATTGGAAAACGTTTGTTCCAAATCAGTTGTATTCTTGTCATTTTGCAGATACACAACGTCCTTTTGAGGAACGCATCCAAGGGCCAGTATAGCAAGCAACAGTATAAAAGTATTCTTCCTCATAGGGCGTGATTTTTTAAGATACTCCACTAGCTAAATTATCTTTTATTAAGTCACTTCATTGTTTTTTTTTATCAATACTTGTTTTTTTATTATCAAAAGAAGCTAAATGACTAAGTTCGATTAAAATATTAAAGCTCAAACTTTATAAAATATGATATGTAGGCAGAATTATTAAAGGATAGTGAGCTATGGCGATACAATTTTGAGAAGCAGGTAATTGTTTTAATAAAAAACGAAGATAATACCACCTATAAATAGCAATCTTCGGCTTAAAAATTATCAAACAAAGCCTAAATTGAATCTCACTATTTACAGGTGGCCTGGGCCTAAAATTTCAACCACTTGTTAGCTATCAAAATCCCTCAGGCATCTATTGTGGTATATTTGGTCCAATTCACACTAATTCTATAGTGTCAAATTGTGAAATAGAACCAGCTATATTCATTGTTCCACTAGTATTGATTATTATATTTAGCTCATACTCAGAATGAAAACATAATGATTCATCTGACTCATAATGTTTAGGGTTAAAAATAAAAAAAGAAATCATCATTAAATAGAGGCAAGACTTCTCTTTTAATGCACAACTGGTTTTAATGTTTATTTGATTCCAGCCCCCCAAAATCCATATCCGAAACTTTTCTCAGATCCTCAATACTGAATTCATTACCATAATGGTTCATCATCAGCCTTAACTCAACTTTCAATTCGTTGATTATGTCCTGATGCATAGAAGATTCTATAAGGTTGTTTAATTCATCAGGATCACTTTCCAAATCATAAAACTCCCACACATCCACATCATAATAAAAATAAATGAGTTTATAGCGCTGGTTGCGAATTCCATAGTGAGGTTGCACATGGTGCCAGAAAGGATATTCGTAATAATGATAGTACATGGATTGACGCCAGTTATGCGGGGTTTGCCCCTTTAAATTGGCAAAGAAACTATTCCCTTGCACATCCTCAGGAGCAGTTACTCCTGTCATATCCAGGATCGTTGGCGCAAAGTCTATATTGGTCATAATATCATCACACACACTACCTGCTTTTATGGCCTTGGGGTAACGAACCAAAAATGGCATTCTTAATGCCTGTTCGTACATAAAACGTTTGTCGAACCAACCATGGTCACCTAAGAAGAAACCCTGATCTGATGTATATATAACAATAGTATTCTCTGTTAGTCCCTTATCATCGAGGTATGCTAATACTTTACCTATATTATCGTCGACTGAACGTATGGTGGCCAAATAATCTTTCATGTAACGCTGGTATTTCCACTTGCGTGCTGTTTCTTCATCCATACCCTCTACAGGAATCACATTTTCATCTCGGTTTATACCATAATTGATCCATTTTTTGAGCTTCTTACCGCTTAAGGTATCGGGAGGCGTTAACTTCATATCTTCACGACTGAAATCATTCATGGTCATTTCTGTATTACCAGCTGTCAGCTCTCTGCCTTTGTATTCATCATTAAATGTTGAAGGGTAAGGTATTTCAATATCTTCAAAAAGGTTATTATAAATAGAGTCAGGTTGCCACGGTCGATGAGGTGCTTTAAATTGCAACATTAAACAAAACGGATTACTCTCGTTTCTTTCTTCCAACCAGTCTAAAGCAAAATCAGTGGTTAAGTTAGTGGCATATCCTTGCACCTGAATAGTATCTCCATTATCGTTGTAAATTGGATTCCAGTAAAATCCCTGCTCACCTCGTGCTACATGGTATTTATAGTAATTAAAACCTGTTGGTTCAGATGCCAGGTGCCACTTGCCAACCATAGCTGTTTCATAACCACTGGCCTGCAATTCTTTCGGAAAGGTCCACTGGGAATTGTCGAAACGTCCTCCTTTATAGTTCTTCATGTAACCGTTAATATGACTGTATTTACCGGTTAAGATAGCCGCCCGAGAAGGACCACAAATGGCATTTGTACAAAAAACGTTACTCAGCATCACCCCTTCATTGGCAAGGCGATCAATATTTGGAGTTGGTGCAATATTGCTATAGATACCTCCATAAGCCGATATTGCATGACTGGCATGATCATCGGTCATAATAAAAACAATATTGGGCTTGTCTACTTTTTTATTACATCCGGATAATAGATTTAATGAAAGAATTATACCGAATAGAAAAAAATACCTTTGCATATGAACTGAATTAAAAAAGCACTTCAATCTAGGTCAAAGTGCTTTCATGTGTTTAAATTTTTCTTTTAATTGAAACATGGAACTCGCCAACCTAGTCATTTACCAGTGTGAGAGAACTCCTCTTATGGCTCGTTTCATAATATTTATAAACCAGACTATTTAACTACTAACTTTTTAATGGTTTCACCATTTTCTCCTGTTACCTGTACAAGATAAACGCCATTCATTAATCCTGATACATCTACTTGTGCAGAATTTGTTACCGACTTAACAAGTGTACCATCTAATGAATAAATATTAATATTAACTACCTGATCCTTACCTATTACTCTAAAGTAATCATTGGCCGGATTAGGACTAATGCTCACTTCTAAAGCAGTAATTTTTCCAACACTTGTTGGAAGACCAGCATATTCGTATGCACCAGCATCTGGAGTAGCATCACGTGAATAAGTTCTGGCATCCGTTGATGGCAAGGTTATACCTGTTGCAGTTGTGCAGTAATCGACTGAATTTGCTCCATCTCCTAGTGCCAATACCTTTACTTTACCGCCTTCATCTGTTAAAACAGTTGCAATACCAGCGAATGTAGCTGTTTTCCCTTTTGCATTGTTGTTACCATCCTGACTAGTCGGAAAAGCATTTAATCCTCCAAGCATGTTATTGATAATATCATGAGGATTACATGCAGCAAAGTTCAGCGCCTTATTGGCTACATCGTCATCACTTACAACAATTGAATTGTATAAGTAAAAGTGAGGACCAGTTGTAGCAGCGCCATTTGCAAAGGCAAGCCCCGCTTTGCCAATATCATCACAAGTATTATAAGCAACAGTACAATGCACCATGGTAAGGCTAGTGTTTGTATCGCCTATGGTAACAGACTCACTACCTCCTGCTACATGATCCACACCTAAAGTCTGTCCTGCTCCACCAGAAACTGCGGCAAAATTGGATGTAATTGTTACATTTTCGAAGTTAGCCGTGATAGTATATTTATCACCATACTGATGATTACCATTTACGATAAATCCACCACCGGTTTTTGAAGTACTTTGATTATTAGTGATTAATGAATTCCTAACATTAACAACTGCATCAATTGCCGCACCATTGTTTGGCACAATATGCAGTCCACCACCTGTCAACGTCGATGAATTATTCTTAATGGTGCAATTATTTATATTGACATTAGAACCACCTGTGCTCATTCCTCCGCCATTTTTGGTAGTCGTACTGTTGTCTATTGTCACATTCTCAAGTGTCAATAATCCGGTTACTTTATCAGCAAAAATGCCTCCACCATGATCAGTTGCGTTTCCGTTTCTGAATGTCAAATTTTCAATGGTAACAGTTAAGGCTCCGCCCTGTCCGTCAACATAGACGACACGTGATGTTGCTGAAGCCTGATCGGCAGCTGCCTGAATAATATCAGTGGCAGGATCTGTTCCACGTAAAGTGATGTTTTTATCAATTGTAATCGATTCGGTATGAACACCTGTAATTTCAATCACATCATTATCAACCGCCGCAGTAATTGCTTCTGAAATTGTTGTATAAGATGTACTACCGATTTTTACGGTTTGTGCAAAAGCAGTACCAATTGCCATTGCCAATACTAGTAGAGTAAACGTTCTTTTCATCTGTATTAAATTTAGATTTCAAATGTCAGATGGAACTCGCCAGAAATATTTTCATGCATCTTATTTTCAATTTCAGCATTAAAATTTATTGGCTCGTTTCATATTCATTTTTATTTAACTTTTGATTTAATTCTTTACTTCAAAATCAAAAGTATTTATTGCTTATGAAAATGAGGTTTACTAATTGGTCAGATAGGTTCAAATACTAATAACACACTCATTACCCAAACATTACCTCCATTGTTTTTTACCTGTTTCCTGAATATGCTTGGTTAATTTCTTTAATAATTCTTTTCTTTTAGCGGGAATATCAACCGGCACTTCAATCATTGAGTTATCTTTCAATTGATATAATTGATAGGGTTCAAATGGTGAGTTTTGCATCAACTTATATTCTCCATCGGTAATAGCATAATAAATACGCCCTCCAAAACGGTGTCCTTCGCGTCGCATAAACACCATGGTTCTATTTTCCTGATTTTTTTCCTGATTACATATAGAAGAAATATTCCGGGATGGAACAGGTGAATTTATTTTTCCTCCTGCAAGATTTATTAGTGTTGGGTAAAAGTCCATTAACACCATTGACTCTTCTTCAACTTTTGGCTTTAATATTTTAGCCCAGTTCACAATACAAGGAATTCGGATACCACCTTCAAACAAATCGCCTTTACCACCTTGGAGGGCTCCATTGTTTGCTCCATATTGCAAGGCTCCTCCGTTGTCAGAAGTAAATACTATGATAGTATTGTCGGCCTCTCCACTTTTTCCTATGGCATCCACCACTTTTTTAATGCCAGCATCCAGATGCTCAATAAAAGCTATCATTTTTTGACGCTTCAAGCCGACAGTAGGTTCTCTTTTCTGCACTTTTTTTAACCAATCGATTGGTGGCTGAATTGGATCATGTGGGGCATTGTAAGCTAAAAATAAGAAGTAAGGTGCATTATTCTTTGAATGTTGAAGAATATAATCCGCTGCCCAATTGGAGAATATATCCGTTGCATGTCCTTTAGGATTAATCTCAGTTTTATCTTCTCTCATCCAATTGACACCAGCTCGTTTATGGGTATAGTAATCGTCCATCATATCGCCCACAAAACCTTTGAAATAATCAAAACCTCTATCGTTAGGCAAATCGGGCGACTGATATCCCAGGTGCCACTTTCCTATCAGTGCTGTATTATAAGACAAAGCCTTTAAGCGTTCCGGCAAAAAAACAGCCGTATCGGACAGGTTCCCCCAGGTATTATCCGGCATGTCGCGAATAACCCCGGGAACACCTACCATGTCAGGATAATCTCCGGTAAGAATAGCAGCCCTACTAGGTGAGCAAACCGTACTGTTGGCATAGGCACGGGTAAACTTAACTCCTTCATGGCATAGCTTATCGATATTTGGAGTATGAAGGTCTGTTGCTCCGTAACAGGATAAGTCACCATAACCAAGATCATCAGCAAGGATAAAGACAATATTTGGTTGTTGAGCCAAGGAAGGAACACTTAGCATTAGTATAAAAATGAAAAAAAAATGTTTCATAAAGACTGTTTAATTATTCTGCATTATAGATGGTAGTAGAAATAAATGATAAGGCTATTAAGGCAAAGTATCTTAAAAATTTAGTATCCATATTTTTGAGTTTTCGTAAAAACAGAGATTAACACATTTCTCTTTATTTAAAAAAAAAGCAGACACCTATCGGAATAGATGCCTGCATACTATATATTATAAATTACTTCTGATTCTTAGGAAGAAACTCAATAGCTCCTGTTATTGGTAACTGATAGGTGTATTCTTCCATGAATACAGGCACATCTCCCAATCGTGGTGAAGTCCTGGTGTATTTAGGCATTGCCATCACCCAATAAAACCCCTTCTTAGGTACTTTATAAGATAACTCTGTCAGTCCTTCTACAATCATTGTTGCCGCACCTGGGTTATTGTCTGCTGCATAATACACCGCATAACTATCAGCCTGCGAAAAAGCTTCCCATTTAATGGTTCTATATTTAATGGAGATATCCATTGGCTGGTACTCCAAAATTGATTTATCTACTAATGTGTGAAAACACAAATCGCGAGCCATGTCTTTGTATTCTGCATCCAATACCAGATTATTAAATTCATCCGGGTCTTCTTTTACATTATACAGCTGACTGATGATACCGTGTGTATAGATAAACTTATAATCATCGACACGCATCATACGTGATGGCAAATTCTTAACATCATTGAAGCCTTTATAATTACCACCGCGGAATTCTGAAAAAACAGGACGGTTAAGCAGGCGTGTTCCATCAACGAGATTTTCTACTATTGAAATCCCCTGAGCGGTTTCAGGAACCGGAGTTTCAGTCAGTTCACATAAAGTAGGCATGATATCGATAAAACTTACCAGCATATCATTAACCTCATTTTTTGGAAACCTTTTGGGATACGAGATAATAAATGGCACATTCACCGCATCTTCATACATACAATGCTTCCCTCTCAAACCATGTTCAAATAAATGCTCACCATGATCAGTAGTATAAACAATGATGGTATTATCATACAAGTCATTTTCCTTTAAGGCTTTTACAACACGTCCCACCATATCATCTACCTGTGTTACACAAGCATAATAAGAAGCCATAATGTTTTTTGCTGCTTCCGGGTATTTCTTAGGCCAACCGCTGAATATCCAATCCGGTATCCACGGATATTTCCCATTTTCATGCCACTCGGTAGCCGTTTCTGGCAAAGTAAAATCTTCAGGATTATACATATCCAGATACTTTTGTGTAGTGGTAAACGGTGGGTGTGGCTTTTCAAAACCTACATGTAAGAAAAAGTTTTCGCCATCCTTACCTCTCTTTTTTATAAACTCCACCGATTTGCGAGCTACCACCATGTCAAAATTATCTTCATCCTTTTTTACCAAGGTTGGCTCGTATTTTTCATTTAAATGACCGGGCCCACCTTTATATACCTTTTGATATGCCTTGAACTGGCGGTAGCGGTGGTAGGTATCTTCACCCACTTCATCTTCATAATGACCACCTGGGAAATGCGTGTAAAAACGTGTACTAATCTCATCCCATCCTAAATCATTCCCATCCTGATGATCCTCATCAACATTCTTTTGCAACTCGCCATGCACATGCATTTTACCTGGTGAAGCTGTGATATAGTCATTGGCTCTAAATGCTTCTGCCAACGTAACAATACCTTCGTGATAACCCGTTTCGCGCAGAAAGCCAGAACCTAAGTGCTTCACATTTCCGTTAGACATAGTAACCGGCGCTTTGTGATAAGGCGCTCCATTGCCAAATGGATACATACCTGTAATAAGTGCAGCCCTACTTGGTGCACATACCGGTGCAGCCACATAACAATTGGTTAAACGAACACCTTCCCTGGCCAGCGCATCAATATTTGGCGAAATCACCAATTCATCACCATAGCAACCAAGCGCATCTTTTTTATGCTGATCGGAAATGATGAACACAACGTTAGGACGCTCACTCTCCTTCTTCTTTTTAGCCTGCAATAAGCCTGGCATCAACACCAGACTTATAACAAGATAACAAACTAATCTATACATCTTACTTTCCTTATTCGTCAATATTATCATTTGCAGCAGTTTCGGTAATAGGAATTGGCCAGGTGTAATCTTCTGGTCCTCTTATACCTTGAATCTTGCCCTGATTATTGGGGTCGTAAGCAATCTTACACTTCTCCTCATAAACACCCAATCGTATAAGGTCGAACCAACGCTGACCTTCCATGAAGAATTCTGCAGCTCTTTCCCTTAATAAAGCTTCTCTAAATTCAGCCATAGTTAAGCCAGTAAAATCCAATTCATCCATTTCTGCACGAGTACGTAGCTGATTCAAATCTACATTGGCTAGTGAAGGATCCTCATTAATTTCAGCCAAGGCCTCTGCACGCATCATGTAAACATCTGCCAAACGGATCACATGCCAGTTCTGCTGACTGGTATATTCTGTAGTAGCATCACTGTCTATAAATTTCGAGGTGAATACTGTCCAAACGGAGCCTTTTCTATTTCCTGAATCCAGGAAGTAACGGGCATAGCCATTATAGTTTGGTAACAATTCATAGCGATAGGTGTTATCCTCATAATAATGGATGATACCATTGTCAAATCGTGCATCTGAGAAATCAACACTGTTTTGTGTAAAGCCGGCTACCATTTTATTGGTACCTCCCCAGCCTCCGCCACTTAATCCGGCATTTCTCGGACTAAAGAGGTTAGAAACAGCAGTACCTTGTCCTGTTGCTGATGAACCCTGGATATCAAATAACATCTCCGGATTGTTTCCTTTATCAGCATCAAAGATTGTTTTCCACTCTTCTAATGAAGCAGTTAATGCATAACCTGGTTGCGTTAAAGCTAAATCACACATTACACTACAAGAATCGTAGTAAGCTTTAAAGTCTGTACCAAATTCAGCGTATGGCGCACAACCTTCACTTCCCTCAGACGCACTTCGTACAGATGAAGCAATATGAAGATAAACACGAGCCAACATAGCTTGAGCAGTTGCATTGGTAACACGTCCTAAATGATTTGTTTCACCCAATCGCACTTCAGCTCTTCCCCAGCAGTACTCAGAAGCATATTTCAGGTCACTAATTATCACATTATAGATGTCTGTACGTGAAGATACGGGCAATCCACCTTCTTCACCCGGTTGAACAGGCTCGGTGCGCAAAGGCACTTCTCCCCAACAACGTACCAGGTTAAAATAATGCAAGGCTCTTAAAAACTTTGCTTCACCAATGATTCTTGCTTTTATTTCCTCATCCATATCAACATCAGCCACATTGTAAATCACATTATTGGCATCACGAATGGCCACATATATTTGATTCCACGTTTCTGGTAAGGTTCCGTTAGTTGATGTTAATATTCCTTTATTAAAATCACCATGTTTCCAGCTAGATGTCCCCTGATCAGATGAAGCATACACATTGGATAAAAATTGCTGATTATAATATCCTGCCCCGGTTTTCAATTGAGCATAAGCCGCTGTTAAAGCCATCAAAGACTGGTCTTTATCCTGATAGAAATAATCAGTTCCGATTTGGGTTTTAGGCTCTTCTTCTAACCAGTCTTCACAGGAAGTAAAAACCATTACTCCCAGAATTAGTATTGCTATATATTTTAAATTGTTCATTGCTTGTAATTTTTCGGATTAAAAATCTAGTTTAAGGCCAAATACATAGTTTCTTGTCCCCGGGAATGCACCAAAGTCAATTCCTCTGCGTCGTGGGTCTTTATTGAAGGCTTGTACTTCCGGGTCATAACCCGGGTAGTTGGTCCAGGTAAATAAATTTTGTCCCGAAGCATACAACCTAAGGCTCTTTTTATTTTGAAACCTGAAGGTATAACCAACATTTATATTTTTTAGTTTGATAAATGAACCATCATAAATTTGTCGGTCTGATACAATAGCTCGTTGTCCGCCATCTGTTGCAGCGGCAGGGTTTGCCACGCCATTTATTTGACCTACAGATGGGTCATAAGCCACTTCATACGAGTAATCTTCAGATACTTCATCATACACAGGTGTCACAGTCATTGGTGCTTTCCAAGAATCATTATAAGCTTCTGTAGCTACATTGGTACTTTTCTTTAAAGCATTTAACGGCCATGAATCCACCCAAAGTATATCACCTCCTTTTTGTCCTGTAAACAAAACACTTAAATCCCAGTTTTTATAGTTCAAAGTATTGTTGATCGAAGCCGTAAAATCAGGGTTCGGATCTCCTATCTGTACGTAATCATCAAAGTTGATGGTTTGAACGTCCAGCGGGTTACCTTGGTCGTCGTAATCAACAGAGTGGTTGATGTACTTAATTTCACCGGCCGCGGCATCATTAATACCACTGGCAACGGCTTCATCCCAATCAGCATAAACACCGTTTGTTTCAGCTCCCCAGAAAATACCTAAAGGTTGACCTTCCATAAACATTGATGGATATGTTTTATCATAACCAACAGCAGGACCTAATTGGTGATCAAGGTTTGAATTTAGCTTAACCAATTTATTTTTGTTTACACTCAAGGTTCCTAAGATATTCCACTGCAAGTCGTTTTTGCGGATAATATCACCGCCTATAGTGAACTCTATCCCTTTGTTTTCAACCTCTCCAAAATTATCCACACGTGTAGCATAACCATTAGATGCCGGAAGGTTAACCAACTGCAACAGGTCATGTGTTAGCTTATAATAGGCATCAACCGTAAGGTTTAAACGTGAGTTAAACATACCAAAATCTATACCTGCATTGTATTGGTCAGTAGTTTCCCATGTTAAATTTGGATTTGCCAGGTTCTGCTCATAATAACCAACCATTACTTGATTATTGAAGTTATAGCGAATTGGCGACATCACACCTAAAGACTGGAATGCAGCAATGGGATTACTTCCCGTTTTACCATAAGACATTCTTAACTTCAGGTTAGAAATTGATTCTATACTCTTAAGGAAAGGTTCCTCAGAAGCTCTCCACGCTAATGCAACAGAAGGGAAGAAAGCACTCTTTTTGTTTTCGGCAAACTTGGAGGAGCTATCCATACGTGCATTTACATCGATATAATATTTTCCTTTGTAATTATACCCTACTCTAAACAGACCAGACAATAAACCTACCCTGGTAAACCTGGTTTGTGGTACCATAATATCGGTTGCTGACTCAAAAGTATAATAAGTAGTTAAATCACTACCATAGCCATAGGCTTTGTTAAACATTGACCTGATGTTGTTCACTTCATAGGTACCCACAACAATAGCATCAAGTTTATGATCGTTAAACTTTCTTACATAATGCAGATTGGCTTCGGCATATGTCTTTATATTTTGAATATATGACTGCGATGCCTCTCCATTATTACGACGCCCTCGAGTTGTAAATGTTGGATAATAATTATCACGTAAACTCTTTTGGTAATTAAACGATCCTTTAGCTGTTGCACTTAGGTGTGGTGTTATTTTACCTACTACCGATAAAGCTTGATTAAAGGTGATGGCTGTTTTTTCATCTTCCACATATTTAGCAAGTGTATATGGATTTGACATCACCTGACCTTCGTTCAAATCAGCATAGATGTCGTCACCCTGATCAGCTTCAAGCAATTCAAATATTGGTTGAAAACGTAAGGCACTAGAAACAACACTGCGGTCAGAGTACATCTGTCCATTCCCCACTGAAGATGCTCTACCTTTTCCGAATGAAGTATTTGTTTTAGAATAAAACGATACCTTATTGTTAAAGCCTTTTCGCATACCATTCATATTAAAGGTTGCTCGTTTATAATCTGTATTCGTAATAACTCCTTGATTATCTGACAAACCTAAACTTATGGATAGGTTACTGTTTTTGTCACCTCCCCGGTACGCCACATTAAACGACTTAGAGTAGGCTTTTCGGTACACCTCATCCTGCCAGTCAGTATTGATACCTGTTGTAGTCGGGTAAGGTAAGGTAAAACCATCCAACTCTTCAAAGTTTTCTGGTGTTAAATCCTGTGTTCCATCATACACCAGACCATCGCGAGCAGGGTTTGTAATATCAATGTATAATTGGTTAATTGATCGTTGATTCATGTATGACTCGAACTGTGGGCCGTTTAATACATCAATTTTTTGATTCAGTTCCGACATAGCAAAATCCACTGTTACAAACAGGTTATCTCTTGTACTTTTACCGTCTGCTTGCTTGGTTGTAATTACCACCACACCATTGGCACCACGAGCTCCATAAATAGCTGTAGCAGCAGCATCTTTCAACACCTCCATTTTCTCAATATCATTTGGATTGAGGAAACTTAATGAACTTTGTGCCTGTCCAGAGCCATTATTTCCCTGAGCATCCTGAATTGGGTCAATAGGAATACCATCAACAACATACAATGGCTGGGTTCCTCCCAACATAGAATTGGTACCTCGAATAGAAATACTCACTCCACCACCTGGTTCAGAATTTTCATTTACCACAACACCGGCCACTTGCCCCTGTAACATACGCTCAACAGAATTGGTACGTACTTTTTCCATTTGACTGGAAGTTACTTGTGCTACGGAACCCGTTAAATCACTTTTCTTAACGTTAAAATACCCCACACTAATCACCACTTCATCAAGTTCTGAAATGTCACCTTCCATTTGTATATTAAAGGTAGTCTGACTTCCAACTTCCACTTCTTTTGTTTTCATCCCAATAAAAGAGAATACCAAAACATCTGAAGGCTTTGCCTGTAAATTAAATTCTCCGTTGTTACCTGTAATAGTTCCTGTTGAGGTACCTTTTATATATACGGTTACCCCGGGAATAACCTCTCCATTATCTTTATCAAAAACCTTCCCTGTAACGGATCGCTCCTGTGCGTAAATACCAAGTGGTACCAGGAATATTAATAACATTAGTAGTTTTTTCATAACACTATAATTTACTGATTTAATTCTTAATTAGCTTTGCAATAAATACTTTCTCTTTACTTTTTATTTTTAAAATATAATATCCACTTGGAATATCACTTACATCAATTTTATTACCTATAACAACGTCTTTGTGTTTGACCAGCCTTCCTGTTTCATCCAGAATATCCACACCTGTTATTTCGCTTACACCCTCAATTCGAACCTCAGACTTAGCAGGATTAGGATATGTAAACAGTTCATTAAGCTTCAAATTTTCATTTCTAACATTCGTGGTCGTATCAAACTGCTCCATCAGGAATTCTGCGGCATGTCCCCATGTACCATCGGGTTCAATGAGCCATTTACCATCCATCCATTCGTATAAGAATGCTGTTTCATACTCCACTCCCTTTTGCCAGGTAAAGCCATCGGGTGCACCCTGTTGACCAGAGCAATAGAGGTTCCACAGATAGAAATAGGGTAAATCCATGGCCAAAGCTAAGCCACATAACTTATCGTACTTAGTGCGAATCTGAGAGCGACTATGGCTTGTGTATGGCGCATTTTCGTTGATAGCAAATTCACCAACCTGTACAGGCATATCACCATATTCTCCGGTTCCTGTGGTGTAGTATTTTATCATTTCCAAACCCGACCACATTGATGATGGAAAAGGATAATCATTATTCTCCCAACCACCGTCATAGGCCGACCAGGATGCTAAGTCAATACGACAATGTGGAATCACATCTGCTGCCAGACAAGGGGTATTGTTGTCCATCATGGTTAAGCGATTACCACTATTATCTTTCATCCATAACTTATTCAACTCAATACCATGCAGTACCTTTGCTTTAGCATCCGGAAACTCATAACGTGCTCTTTCTGTTCCACGTTGGCGAGCCCTGAACATACGTGCCATACCGGCAATATTCCATTCCACATCATCAGGAATCAAAGACGGATCTTTCTCCCATAAAACCCCCTGACCTCTTAACATCCAGTCACCTTCCCAATTTTGGTATACAAAGGTCTTATCCAGGTGTCCATAGTCCTGAAGCAGTTTTGCGGTCAGTTCATAGTATTGCTGTTCTTCATCTTCGTAGGAAGCGTGCTGAAAATCGGGTCCGTCTTTATAATCACCCTTGTTTTTTGAGGTGACCCAAAAAGTGTGCGTTTTAATATTAGAACGACTATACAGGTCTTGTATCTCCGGCACATTCAATAATTCCACCACTCTATTGACATTGCTCCAACTATGGTTAAAAGGATATGCAGAGTTCATCTTACCGTTAATGGCACTCAGGGTTGTTTTAATGGCCGATGAACCAAACTCCTCATAATAATCCAAGCCCTCGGTCATAAACGGTTTATCGGTAAAATGATACCAACCGGCAATGTGTGACGCTCCAAAAATATCTCGCAGCTTTTCTTTTTCAGTATTTACCGAAGGTTTATACTGATTGACTAAATTGGTTATCTGAGAAGAAGACGTTAGCGTTTCGCTATAATGAGATCGAACTTCGCCATTGTTTACAAGCGTTAAATTTGGATTATCCAAAGTCAGATTGGTAAAATTAACACCTTCACCTAAACGAAATAGCCCATTCTGTGCTATAGTTAGATTGAACCCGGCTGCTTCTGATTTCTTGTTCAGATTACCGTTGTTAATCATTTGGGTATAGATGCTACCCCCATCATTAATGGAAATGGAAGAGCCCTCCCCGATAGTCGTATTTTTCGTAAACAAACTAATATCATTACAAACGATTAAGCCATTCACATGTAAATCTGCCTTAGCGGTAGCTGAACTCCATTGATAAGTACTACCGGTTACCCCTAACGTACCTTTTACATTAATGTAAGAGTAACGGTCAGTTGTCACAGTTACACGTGCATCCGATTTGACAACAAAATTTTCATCCGTCACCAAATTATACAAATCAATAAGTACATCCTTTTCACCACTTGCACTATAAATATTTAATGTCCCCGGATGAAAATAACCCTTACCTGTTATATAAGTTGTTGCATCCTGCAGGTTCATGTATATACGGCTATTGTATTTGTACAAAGAACCATCACCAGTACTACCGGGTTGTAAACGGCCCGCCGAGAATGTGCCCTGACACTCTATACTTCCGTTAATTACCAAATCTTTGGCAAAATTACCAGTATCGTGCCCCATACTTAGGCGGGCTGTTTGCTTAATTTTAAGATGACGGCAAAGGGTAACCCTTTCTTCCGAAACACTTCCCTGAATATCAATATAAACAGAATGATTGTCCATAATTCTCACATCATTGCTAGCTGATGGCACCTGCCCTCCGGACCATAGGGTTGGATCAGACCAGTTACCACTCTTGACAGAGTAAACTGCTCCGGAAAAGTCTATCTGTGCACTTATATTTACGACACAGAATAAACAAAGTAATATGTAGATATATTTTTTCATGTGTTTAAAATTTTCTTTCATTTGCCACATGGAACTCTCAAGAAATTTTATTTTTCACTATAACTTTACACTTTAAGGTGCTCATGAATACTTCGTATTTCATTACCCGGTGCGTAATTTTTAAGATTAAAATTTACATGTTCGTTTCATTAATAATTGCTGCTTCTAAAGATTATCAAGGACCTGGATGGCTTTCTTTTTGAAAACATCATATCCAGGATATGACTTGTGTTCCTTTTTATAAACTTTCAGATAGTCATTCATCGCTGAATAGTAATTTTGATGCAAGTAGTAAACCGGCTTTTTCTTACCTTCTTCACTAATCATTGACATACCTTTTGATACACCGGCTTTGGTGTATTCATTATTATACATTTCCCAATGCAATGAAAATGGCAGATCCAGATCCAGACTCACTTTCATCATGCGTTTGGTTAAGAAATTCTGGTCATTATCATCCTGTTTTTTATTTGTCTGATAACCGTATTCACCAATGTACACACGACGTTTAAAAGGAATACCTTCTTTAGTTTGAAGCTTACTTTCGATGTAATCCATTACCGCACCAACATCCTTTTTTAAATCTTCGTAAGTCTCCTTTTGCTTGATAATCTCATAACTTGAGTAAGAAACCAGATCGGGATTGATGTTAGGCAGAACACTTTGCGCAATACACTTTTCTCCTTGCATTCCTTTTAAGGCCAGATTTAACTCAATATAATGCCATACCTCTACATTTTTGTGAGGGGTATTTTTTTTAGCATCTTCCACAGCAATCTGACGGATATTAAACCAATCTATCATACCCTGAATTCTTTCTTCAGATGGAATACTTTTTTTATCGTAACCTGAATGTAAAAGCCAGTCACCCTCCCAGTTACCAAACAAAAAGGTTTTGCCTGAATTGTTATAGGTTTTTAAAACGTATTCAGTCAATTCGTACATCTCGCGGTAAAGTGTCAGTTTCTCCTCTGAGGTTAAACCATCCTGCCATTTAGCTGGTGTAAAAGTGTGTACCCAGGCAAATATGTATTTAAAATCCATATCCATTACCTCTTGGTAGTCTTTCTTTTTCTTGAGTAAATCGAGTGTACTTTTAACTCCTGAAACAGGCTTCATACCGTACGACTTGGCATAGTTTTTACCCAGTGAAATTTTTAGGATATTAGAACCCATACCAAGAGTATGCTTAGCTTGCTCAACGATATATGACTCTTTGGTAAACTTATAGTGAGCTCCAATAGACTGTGTTCCCAGAACAAAATTGTAGTCTTCGAGCTTGGGTGCCTTATCAAATATTTCACCATCAAGCTGCTGTGCTTTTCCGTCAATCAGACAAGTAAACACAATGCATATGAATAAAAAATATAATCGCATAACCATTAATTTAGGGCGTTAAACTTTAAAGCTTCCTCCTGAAACACAGATAAGGATGGCATCTTTTGATTTTCCTTATAATACTGTTTTAAAAATTGCTTACTATCCTTATAAAACTTATTGTGCGTATGCCATATCTCCTGTTTTCTACCTTCATCGTCAATCATCCAGTAGCCCACCTGCTCTCCTGTTTCCTTTTTGATCTCATTATTATACATCTCCCAAAAAAGAATAAAAGGGGCTCCCCACTTTAAACCGGTATTAATCACCCATTTAGCACGCTCATCCTGAACTTCTTCTCCGTGACTGATAAAAGGGCTTCCGTATTCACCAATCCATACACGTTTACCTTGTGGCAAACCTTCTTTGGGCTGAAGATGCGATTCAATATAATCCAAAGCTTCGCTCAAAGAAGTTTGCAATTCTTCCTCTGTTTTAGGTGGGTTGGTTGCATCATAAGATGAGTATGAAACATAGTCAGGATTGACCTCTTTAATAATAGTATTGGTCACCACTTTATCACCTAGTTCAATGGCACGCCTTACCAGGTTCACCTCAACATAGTGATAGATCTCCACATTCTTATATTCGGTATCCCTTTTAGCATCGTCAATGGCTTTCTGACGTATCTTGACCCATTTCAGCATGCCGTCTAATGTCGCTTCATCAGCTGGTTTAGTGCGATCATAATCCCAACGCAAATGCCAATCACCTTCCCAGTTACCCAGGTAAAACACTTTTCCCGAGTTATTAAACTCCTTTAACATATAGGTTGTCAACTCATACAACTCATCATATAATGCCTTGGCATAGCAATCAGGATAGCCTCCAATAAATTTAATTTGGGTGGTATCATTCTTACTCCCTATTGGCTCGGGCGAATATTGCGAGAAACCATATACCCAGATATGATAGTATTTAAAATCCATATTAAGGACTTCTTTAACTGAAGGTTCTAATTGAGCCAGTTTTGTTAATGATGTAATTTCCTTATTCTCAGGTAAACCATAATTTTCGGTACAATAACGTGGGTGCATCGAGAATTTTAGCAGATTGGATCCCATGTCTTTTATTTGACGGGCTGTTTCCACCAACATCGACTCTTCTGTAAACTTATATTTAGAACCCACTGTCTGGGTACCGATTACATAATTGTAGTCTTTAATCAACTTTTGAGTAACATCATCTTTTTTGGGAGTCGTCAACGCCCATGCCCCAATAATGATTACTAATCCAATGATAACATAGATAATCTTCATATAACTTGCTTTTATTTTGTTTTTGTATTTAAAAACTTACTTATTGGCCGCTTCTTTTAGAATTAATGATACCAACACGATTGCAATATGAAAAAGTATATGCAAATATGGGTTTGAAAACTGGGCAGATGGGTTTGAAGACTAACCTAATCACATTACTCACTGATTACCTGACACCTACTCGTCATACAATTATTATTCCTGGCAAGAAAAAAGGGTAGAAAATACCATCAAGAGTAGAGAAAAAGAGATTCTAGCTCAGCAAGATGTTATAAATCATAGGAATCGACTCCCCTCCTTACGAAGGGAGAGTACGATGAGGCACGAACCAGAGAGGTGATTTTAAATTCTATAATTTCATTAATCTTAAAGGTATTACAGAGGTTTAAACCACCTCCCCTCTCCTATGTCGAGGTACCTCCTCCTTGAAAAAAGGAGGAGAGTCGATTCCCATTTCGTAAAATACTGTATTCGTGCGCAAAAATAAACCTTCTGTAACCCGCGCCAGGCCACACGAAAGTGATGCAGCGCCACATCAAACTCATGCAAGACTGCTCCATAGTCATGCAGAGCGCATTAAAGTTATGCAGGGGATAATCAACCCCATGCAAGATAATACCAAAGTGGTACGCATGAGATCAAAGTGATGCAAATCAATTTCCTTTCTACGTTTTACTCCTGGCTTTCCATAAACTGCTTAGGGGTTTTTCCGTAGAACTTTTTAAAGACAGTACTAAAGTATTTAGGGTCGTGAAAACCTGACTCATAAGCAATATCCGCAATGCGCATATTTTGATTCGATTTAAACAATTCTACAGCATGATTCAGCTTAATCTTAATCATTAAATCAGAAGGTGTCATACCAGTTAGGCCTTTCAACTTTCTAAAGAGGTTAGAACGGCTAAATCCCAATTTTTCACAAAGCACATCAATGGTAAAATCCCGGTCAGTTATATTTTCCTTAATCAATTCAACTGCTGTAGACAGAAACTCCTCATCGGGCGAAGTATAATTGGCTTTCTTAATATCTTCTTTTCCTGCAACATTACCCAATGCCTGACGCGTACGCAATAAGTTATTTATTGTAGCCTTTAAAACCTCAATGCTAAATGGCTTCTCTACATAGGCATCAGCTCCTACATCAAGACCTTCCACTTTATCTTCAACGCCTCCCAAAGCAGTAATCATCACCACAGGTATATGGCTTGTTTTAATATTGCTTTTAATGATCTGGCATAATTCTTTACCATTCATCTGAGGCATCATTACATCAGTAATAATTATATCCGGATTTTTTTCAATGGCTAAAACAAGTCCTTCCTTACCATTAGGTGCTTCAATTACACGATAACTTTTATCGAGTTCTGATTTAATTGTCGCCCTAAGATCTTCATTATCTTCCACCAGCAGTGCCAGTTTGTTTTCTCCGATCATATCAGGTACCTTATCATATCCACTATCAGTGGTTTCTACAGTTTTAATTTCATCATTTTTAAAGTGTTTGGAACCCTTTTGCAGTTCAACAGTAAATGTTGAACCAATGTTCTCTTTGCTCTGCAAGGATATTTTACCCTGATGTAATTCTACAATTCGTTTTGCCAACATAAGGCCTATACCACTACCCGAAATACCACTTTGATGAACATTATCACCACGAGTAAACCTGGTGAATATTTGTTTTTGTTGCTTTTCCGGCACACCTAAACCATTATCCGAGAAATCAATTTTAATATTGTCTTCATTTACCTTTACCTGGATATTAATTGCGCCGCCTTCCTCTCCATATTTTATAGCATTAGATATTAAATTATTAATCACCCGGCTCATTTTACTTTTATCAACCCATACATTCACATCTGGTGATGAAATATTGAGATCCATGGATTTCTTCTCCAATAAAGGTTGAAAATCAGTTGCAAGTACTTTAAGTAAGCTTTTTATTTTTACCTCCTCCACACTTAACTTTAATTTCTGACGCTCAGCTTTCTGAAACTCTAACAACTGCGAAACATACTCATTTAAGCTACTGGTATTACGCCTTATCAATTCAATGGCATCTTTATTTCTCTCAGTAGCAGATAGTTGATTAATTAACAATTGAATAAGCGAGACCGGAGTACGGATATCATGGGCTACATTCACAAAGAATTTTATTTTTTCATCGCTAAAACGCTGCTGGTTTCTGGCTCTTCCCATTAATAAGATAAGTGATACCAAAACACCTATAACAACAAAATAAAATAAATAGGCCCACCATGTTTTCCAAAAAGGATTTTTTATAACAATCTCCTTTTTAAACACATAAGGAGCCTGCACTCCATCTGCATTAAAGGATGTAATATTTAAAACATAGCTTCCTGAGGGCAACTTAGAGTAAGAAACTGTCCTGCTATCTTCTGACAATATTGGATTTTCATCGTAACCCTTCAATTGCCATTGAAACATATTCTTTTTAGGTCCATGAAATTTCAACACCTCTGCAGTAAAACTTAAGGAATTTTGGTCATAATTTAACTCTAATTTATTCTGATAATTGATATCACCGGTATTTATAATAGAATTAGCCTGAACACCATTTATTTTAAAATCACTTACAAATAAGCTTGATGCTAAGGCATCCTGCACCAGGTGCTCCGGATTAAAAATTACGGCTCCATCGGGCCCGCCAAAAGCCAACCTTCCATCCCTAAGTTTAGTCGATGCACCAAAACCAAACTCATTAGCCTCCACTCCCTCTTCCTGATCATATTTCCTGAAAAATGAATCCTGAACATTAAATCGCCATAAACCGGTAGAAGTTCCCATCCACAGCAAACCTTCATTATCCTGCTGAATAGAATACACAATACCTAACTTATTTGTATCCAGTAAGTCATAATGCTTAAACTGATTATTTTTCAGGCTATAACTATGAATACCTGCATCATTGCCAATCCATAAGGTATTCTGTTTTACATCTAAACAAAGCGCATAA
Organism: Labilibacter sediminis; assembly: GCF_005877885.1. Classification (GTDB taxonomy): domain Bacteria; phylum Bacteroidota; class Bacteroidia; order Bacteroidales; family Marinilabiliaceae; genus Saccharicrinis; species Saccharicrinis sediminis. The sequence continues at coordinate 101,987 of NZ_VCHY01000006.1, read as the reverse complement.
GTATTGGCCAAAACATTTTTATCAGGGTATTGGGGATTATTTAATTTTTGAAAACTATAATTACGCTTATTTAAAATAAAAACACCTGCAACAGAGCCTGCATACATAAAATCATCATCCCCTTCAACCATACATCTTATTCTGCCTATGGGGAATTGCTGAACAAACTCACCTTTATTATACAAACTCAAAGGGCCGTCGTTACCTCCTACCCAAAGCTCATCTTCTTTGGTAAAAGTTGAAAATATAAGATTCAGTTTCTTTTGCTGATCTTTTAACAACTCCTTTGCTCGACCTGATAATCCATCCATCATTAACAAACCTTCGCCATAGGTACCCAATATCAATTTTCCTTGATATTCATTGATGCTGAGAATAGATGTTTTCTCTAATTTTAAGGATCTATTAAAGTTGGTCCACTGCTCATTTTTATTAAGCCGGCTAATACCATCCTCTGTTCCAAACCACAAATTACCATCCTCATCTTCATAAATACTTCGGATGATATTGTTATGGATGCTATTTTTATCATTTAAAACATGTGAGATATTTTCGAAAGGATTATCCTTTGAATAGAGTAAATCGACACCTATTTCACCAACGGCAAGCCAATACACATTGGAATTATCTATAAATATTCGATCAATATTATTTTGCCTTAATGTATTTTTCTGGTCCGGATCATTCATAAAATGATGCTTAACCTCAAATGAGTCGTCTACAATATATAAGCCTAACCTGTCAACTGCAATCACTGCATCTCCATGGGTGTTAAACGCTATATCCCTAACCGAATATGTTTTCAATGATGAATTATACAATTCAACATCAATCAGTTTATTACTATCCTTAACAAAAAGGCCATCTCTTTCAGTCCCTATCCACACCCTCCTCTTATCATCAATAGAAACTGTGATAATATCCTTACCGCTTAACAGGGTATCAACAACATTTAAATTTCCTTGTTCATAATCGTATACAACTACGCCTTTTGAGGTAGCTGAATACACTGATTGCTCCTTAACAATTAAACGACGGTTGTATGTAAACCCCGGATACATAACCTCTCCTAAACTTTTTTTATCCAGGTCATACATCAATATACCTTGAGGCAATCCGAATACGATTTTATGATCTACAACGCAAGCTGAAATAAATTTATATGAAGGCCGATAGAATAATTCTACAAAATCATTCTGGTCATACCGATATTGTAAAAGAACACCGTCACTCCCTATAATAAAAAGCTCGCCATTATAATTAATGATCTCTGTAATATTATTGTTTTTAGATTTTGAAAATTCGGATATAGCATACTGCTTAATCTCGTAACCTGAATACCTGTTTAAACCTATAGAAGTACCCAACCACATATATCCTAACGAATCTGTTTCAAAGGCATTTACTTTTCCATTGCTCAAACCATCTTCAACACTTATATGCTTTACCTCGTAAGCACCTGCATTTAAAGGACATAACAACAATAAAACTACAAACAACTTTAGAAACCTATTCGTATATGCCATGGCAATATTTCTCTACATTTAATAAAAACTCAATGTCTAATTTATATAGATTGCCGTTAATCTACAACTCTAAAAAGCTTATTATCCTTCTTTGTTTTTCCACTTCTGTTACTAAAACGTTTCCACTTAATGGTTTTTGAACGGTCAATGGCTTTTTGATCTTCTTTGGCCATCCATTTATTTAAGACTTCTTTATTGTTTTTATTTTGAAAAGCCGGCAACACATAATCATTGGTTTCTGTCATCCAATTCTCTAATTCCATGCGTAATTCGTCAGCCACCTCTTTATAAGCAGGGTCTTCAATCAGGTTATTCAAGGCGTCGGGATCTTTTTCATAATCGTACAATTCCTCTACCGTACGATATACCCAATGATTAAAACGCTTTGCAACTATTTCATCTGTTTCTGCAAGTGCTTTCATGGTTTTATGAGTCACATATGATTCGGCTGCACATTTAAAGGGGTATTTGCCGGTTGCCCAGCTATTAAATACATAGCCATATTTTTTAGATGTAATTGAACGTGAAGGTCGGGGAATACCTCCGGCATTCTCATCAAATTGTGCAAAAACATATTTTCTGTTTGTATCTTTTTTACCAAATATCTGGGGCTTAAAAGAACTACCATTCATGCCTGCCTCCTTTGGTAAATTCAATAAATCCAATACGGTTGGCATAAAATCTATTGCCGAAATCAGATGAGTTTTGTCCACAGTGCCTCGTTCAATTGCATTGGGCCAGCTAATAATCCATGGTGTTCGAATCCCGTTTTGATATATGGTAGACTTGGCAAAAGGTAATGGCATACCATGATCTGAGACAAATACAATGATGGTATTGTCGTAAAACTTACTCTTCTTTAAAGCCTCCATTACTGCCCCTACACAGTCATCACCCCGCTTAACAGAGTTGTAATAATTTAGGGTTTCCTGCTTTATTTTAGGGTGCTTTGGTAAAAATGCCGGCACTTCTATATCCTCTAAAGAAAATATTTTTGAAGGTTTAAACTTATCAAATCCTTGTTTAGCAGATTTCGGATCGTTAAAAAATGGCTTGTGAGGATCGGCAACATTTACCACACAGTAAAAAGGTTTATTACTCGATTCAACTTCCTTTAAAAAGCTATTCAACATCTTACGGTAGGTATCTGCTGATCGTTTTTCAGCACCACTCACTTTGCCATTGACATCCCAATATTTATCAAAATCAGGACTCAGGCTGGTATCGGCAGCCTTGTTCAGCACGCCGGTAATATAACCATGTTCTTTTAAAATCTCGGGTAATGTTTTAAAATCAGCATCCACATAGTAAAAACCACGCATGCCACTTTGGTGTGGATAACGGCTGGTTTGAAATACGCTTCTGGAAGGAGAACAGTTGGGAGCTTGTACATAAGCCTGCTCAAATCTAATGCCTGATTGGGCAAGTTCGTCAACATTGGGAGTAATATCAGGAATCTTACAACCAAAAGCTCCCACCGAGTTCCAATTCATGTCGTCCACTGTAATGAACAGAACGTTTGGTCTTTTAGCTTCAACTCTATTGGATAATCCACAAGCGCTGATAAGCGCAATTAAACAGATGGCAAATAAATTTTTATACACACTCATATCCTGCTCTACTTTTTAATGACTTAATATCTGATAATGGTTGATGGGTTAAAGCATGTCGTGATTTCCATTCCTGAACCCGGGATGAACCCGGGGGATATTCCTTATCTACTTAATACTTCTTTTCTCTCTACATTATAACCTTCTGCTGAAATGTAATAGTTTGATGGTGCAATGTTTTTATCACATTCGAAAGTGACCACTCTTTCTTCTCCCGGGAATAATGAAAAATAGCCATCAGAGAAATAGGTTGGTAAAACTGCTTTTCCGGTTTCACTGCATCGAAGATTTAGTTTAAGAGTTAAGGCAACTACATCGGAAGGGTTTTTGATTGTTACTTTCCCGATGATCTTACCATTCTTCTCTTCGAAACTACCTTCTGATTGCAATTCAACATTTTTCAGTTCGTTAAAACCATAGAACATCTTATTCCAGGATTTTTGTCTCGAATCCCAATAAAGGTTATCAGATAGCAGCTTACCATCTTTATCAGTTAAGGTTAACTTGGTAAATGTGTATTCAGGTAATACTATGCCTTGTGGAATACTAAATACAAAACATTCTTCTTTTGAATTAACATCAATCTCAACTTTTGAATCCTGTTCATGCAATATTTTGCCGTTTTCATCCAGCAAGCTTGCTTTTACTGTTAGGTTTGCATAAGCTTTAAGGCTGGTGTTTATTACCAATACTTTGTTATCGTGCTGGTTTAGCTGAACATGCAGAGGTTCACAGGCCTTCTTGGAACCATAATAAGCGCCATAGGTTTCAAAATCCCATGAATAGGTTTGCCATATCATACTTGGCCATGCCGGATGCGTCATCCATAAAAGTATACCACTTGCATTTTCCCATAGTTTGCTGTTCCATGCCTCAAAAATAGCACGGTGACTATTGTAGTTAAGCAGTTGAGCTTTCTTGGTAAAATCTTCAAGAGAGGTCGGTTCGGAGTAATTTTTTATTAAAGTAGATCGGTATTGTTCATGTCCGGTATGCAAATCGTGATAATACCAATTATCACTGATTGGCCACACATCTTCTTCCGGCATCATTTTTCTCATGGATTCTGCTGTGGGAATGGATAAAGTACCCACCTCGGTTGAAAAACCATCTGCTAATTTTTTAAAGTACACCATGTTACTTTGAAAGAAATTCCATGGACCACTGTTTCTTAAGTTTAATTTTCTTGAATTGCTCTGGTAATGACGCGTTCCATCCTCAGTGGCTACTAATGTTGCCAAACGTTTTTCCACTTCTTCCGGAGCATAACCTTCATTGCGTGCACACCACAATACAATGGACGGGTGGTTTCTATATCTTTTTACAATATCAACAACATTGGTCATCCATAGATCAAAATCATCCGGAAGCAAGTTGTAGTTTTGAGTTGATAAACCAAAATCGTTCCATATCAACATACCATATTCATCGGCTAATTCAAAAAACACCTCTTCAGTACTTTCAGCCGTCCAGTTACGAATCATGTTGTAATGAGCCTCTTTATGCAGCTTAAAACTTGGTTCCAAACGCTCACGACTCACTCTTTTCATAGCATCATCCATACCCCAGTTACCTCCTTTGCAGAAGATGGCTTGTCCGTTTACTTTAATGGTCAAATAAGGATTGTTACCATCCAGCTTGGTGAATAAATCCATATCTGCATCATCCATAAGAGTTGGTACGGTAATGTTTGGTTCTACTTCTTTATGGTTTAAGTTGTCAAACAATACTTTAGTCGTTGTCTTTGAAACTTCGGTCGGATTAAAGTTAATTCGCTGCACTTTATCTTTTTGAGTTGCTACGGCAAAATCGTAAGAGATTTCGCGCACTCCAAAGCGGATCGTTTTAATATCCACGATCTCTGAATTTGAATCTTTCAGTACCATTTTCATGGTGTACAGGTTAGGTGCCCCATAGCCATTAGGCCACCAAAGCTTCGGATCTTTAAGTTGTAGCTTCTTATTATCGTCAGAAGACAAAGCAATGGTGTTTGTACCTTTATTAAGTTGCAGTTTTTTTGAAAACTTGTTACCTGCAAAACTCAATTCCAATGAATACTCTCCTTCTGCAGAACAGTCTATTGCTGTTTTTACACTTATATCAGCTTTTGTTGTATCCGGTAAAGGAAGATCTGTTACAATTTGCGGATCAATAATTTTTGCCGAACCGCCAATTTTTAAACGTACATCCTGCCAGATACCAATATTCCGGTCTCTGATTCCAGGCATCCAATCCCATCCTTCTGAGCAAACAAATGTAGGGCCATCTTTGCATAGTTGACCTCCGTTATGTCCTTTGGGCCATATGGCTGATTGTTCATGAGGAATGCCCGGATTGGGTGGAGGAAGGATATGAACGGCCAGATGGTTGATTTCTTTTAACAATTCAGTAATCTCAAATTCGCCTCTTATGAAAGCTCCTTTCATGCTACCTAACAGAGTACCGTTAAACCAAATATTAGCTTCATAATTTATACCATTGAATAATAAGCGGACTTTCTTATCTGAACTGTTTTTCGGCTTTGGAAAAGAAGTTCTGTACCACCAGTCCATACGGCAAAGGGTATCAGGAATACTCAGATTGTTTAGGCCATAATAAGGATCCGGATACACTCCCTGATCTACCAATGTGGTTAGAACCGTTCCCGGAACAGTGGCATTGTACCATGCTGAGGTGTTTATTTTATCACTAATCTCATTCCCTTCTTTATTCACATCCTTCGCAGCTGACATCTCCCAGCCACCGGAAATAATGAATTCGTTATCGAGGCCTTTGATAAGTTGAGTGGTAGTTGCAACCTTATTCTTTCGCTCTGCTTTTTGAATGGCTCCTTTGGAGACTGGCAAAGTTGCCTTGGGTTGTGGTTCTTTTAAACCATAGTTCAACTTGTAGCTTTGTGCGAATAGTGTTGTAACCAAAAAATGCACTATAAATGTGATAGCAATATGTCTCATTGTTGTTTTTCTTGAATTATTATTCTGCCTGATTCAAAAGTATATTTCCCGGTTCCATTCTTTTCTCAATTACTATCCATAAAGGTTTGAGAATTGGTCACACAACATGAAAAGCCTGATAATCATGACAAAAACAAATGAGGTTTAAAATTAAAACAGTATGACCGGAAAATAAACCGAAGAAAAGGATGGGAATCAGATCTTTGGATTTTAAATTAATACTCATTTTAACAATTCAAAAATCCTTGATTATGAGAACTAACACTTCTGTTTTATTAAAGACAAGGCTTCTGTTTATTTTGGTGTTCACTTTTTTCACAGCTCTATATGCCTGTGATAAAAACAATGATGAAACAATTGAAAAGAAAACTCAACCTGAAGAAAAAGAGGAAGAGAAAAACAGCAATGAAAACAAAGATAAAGTAGCTGACTATGCAGATATTGAAAACCTGCCTGCAGATACCGGTGGAGAACAGATAGCCTATCTCAAAGGAACTACTTCTGCCAGCTATGGCTATTATGCCTATACACCTTCTGCTTATAAGGATGGTACAGAAAAGTATCCACTTATCATTTCCTTGCATGGAGCCGGGAAACGAGGCGATGGTAACAATTTAGACGATCTTAAAAAAGTACTTTGGCTGGGTCCAGGTAACCTGATTAAAAAAGGAGAATGGAATCCTTCGTATCCAGCCATTGTAGTAGCGCCATTGACATCAACCAATTGGGATCCAAAGAAAGTACATGCTTTTATTCAATACCTGATGGATACATACCGGGTTAATGAGCAACGTATTTATTTGACTGGAAACAGCATGGGTGGATTCGGCACCTGGAACTATATTCAAGAGTACGGGGACGAAGCTCTTGCAGCTGCAATCATACCTATCTGCGGAAAAGGCAACCCTGATTTGGCCCACCAATTTACCAATATTCCCGTTTGGGCTTTTCATGGAGTTGATGACAACACTGTGAATGTAAATGGTAGTGTTGATATGGTTAAAGCCATTAAAGCGTTGGAAATAGAAATCACCTATACCCCTAAACTCACCCTATACCCGGGTGTAGGACACGATTCCTGGACTATGACCTATGATGGTTCCGGCATGGGACAGGAAAACGAGAATTTCGATGCGTTCAATATGAGCATCTATGACTGGTTATTCAGGTATAAGAAGGAGTAAAAAAGAGATCTATTTAGTGCCAGTATGAAAACTCCATTATTTTTAAGACTTTGAAAAGAAGGCTCAAAATACAAGGCTTGTGAAGCCTGAATAAACGAAGTTTAACTTGTGTAAATGAGTATTTTTCTGGCAAGCATAACGCAGTAGTTTGAGTTTTCTTGCAAAGACTATTTATAAACCCACGTCTTGACGACTTCACAAACTAATCTGACCAATATTGAGACTTATTTTGATCTGCCTCAATATAATTTTAGGATGGAAATTAAAAATCAAATTATAAACACATGAATAACAAATTTAAAATTGGTTTTGTAGGGCTAATCCTACTTGTTCTGGGTACTGCTTGTAAGCCGCCCTCAAAAGGTATACAAAGGCAAACGCAACCTAATGTATTGGTGATCATGTGTGATCAGTTAAATTACAAAGCTTTAAGTTGCTATGACGGGCCTGTGCCAACGCCCAATATCGATCGTATTGCCAAAGAAGGAGTCAGATTTACTAAAGCATATAGCACTACTCCGTTTTGCTCACCTTCGCGTGCCTCTATTGTAACCGGTCTTTATCCTCATCAGCATGGTGTGGCCCATAACCTTGGGTTTAAGCAAAAAGAAGGCATCACTAATGAGGATGAAACAACAGGTAAATTATTGAACCAAAAGGGATATAAAACGCACCAATTTGGAAAGTGGCACATTGAGAGTGATTCCTTAAACTATTTGCCTTACTATACCGACCAGTACGACTATGGCTATCAGTACAAAAAAGAAATGGAAGAAAAGGGACTTACCATATTTAAGGAAGATGGTAAGGATTGGATGAATTTTTACAATCAGTTTTGGCCTGTAGAAGTTAGTCCTTATATGAAGGGAAAAAGAGATTATCTTGAATCTTTGTGGGCGGATCATGAGAACAGTGACTTTCCTATTAAAATGGGACGATTGAGGTTAGAACAAGAAGATTGGATTGACGATAAGTTAGCTAATCTAACGGTAGAAAGAATTAGAAGTGCAGCCACCAATAACGATCCTTTTATGATTACTACGTCTTTCATCTGGCCACACGACCCTAACTTTGTTCCAGATCCCTACTATGACATGTTTAATCCTGATTCATTACAAATGCCTTCTACACAGTTTCCGGATGGAAAATTTGATAACTCATGGTCGAGAAGAATGGTGAAGGGATATGGAGACGAAGGCCTTAGAGAGTTTATGCGTATTTATTATGGTGCTGTAAAATACCTCGATGACAGGGTAGGCAAGATATTAGTAGAGCTGGAGAAACAAGGTGTGATGGATGAAACCCTGATCATATTTACTTCAGACCATGGTGATATGATGGGAGGACACGGCATGGTTTGGAAGGTGAATGAATCGTTTTACGAAGAACAGGCGGCTATCCCTTTCATAATCCGTTACCCTAAGTTACTGAAACCTGCAGTTTCAGACATACCTGTGAGCCTGGTAGATATGAAACCAACCATTCTATCGGTAACCGAAACACCGTTTGAACAAGATGTGGCAGGTATAGATTTAATTCCTTTTTTAACAGGAGAGAAGGATCGATCACTAGCTCCTAAATATTCATTTTGTGAGCGAATTAAACCAAATTCCAAAGGTAGCCGTGAAGTGCTGGAAGATGCAAAAGGGTCTTTTATGGTTCGTAATGATCAATTCAAATTAATCATCTACCATGATGGGGATAGCTTTTTTTATGATTTAAAGAATGATCCCGATGAATCTGAAAACATTGTAAATGACAGTGCATATAAGGAGCAAATTCTTGAGTTGGAGAATGCATTGCAGAATTGGTTAGATGAGACTGGCTGGAAAGGAGCCAAAGTTAAGTACATGTATCGATCCTAGCAGACCGTTCAAATAGTAATATAGGAACGGTTCTGTACCACATGACGCTTATACAGAATCGTTCCGTAACTCTTCAAATTAGAACAGCACTTCCAGCACCCACTACTAACAGGAAGCTTATGTTTTTTTGCAGTCAAGAGGCGTTCTTTCGCAGGTAATCCGGAGGCATTTGACTCTATTACATGAGTGTTGCCACAAAGTCAATTTGGGATTCATTGTTCCAATACTGAAACACTTTAACATTAGTCAGGATGAGTTTGAGATGTTGAAGTAATCTACTCTCCTGTTTTATTTTCCTTTTTTCGTATACTGTAATATGTGCTTCTTCCTCGACCGTTTCTAGTTATAAGTTCTTTCTGTAACAGATCGTTGAAAAGTTCTTTGATCTTAGTTTCTCCAACCTCTAATAATTCTACAGCTGACTTACGTATTATTCTTTTTTTATCAAGTATATGCACTAGTATTTTTTTGCTTCGGTACTTAATCGGTCGCAGAGTCAGTTTTGACAGGCATTTTTTCCGGTGCTTTTTCGACAGTATTCTCAACTTGTAATTTAAAGTCGACCATTACCAAATCAAATTCTATTTATAAAGTTAATTCATAAATATAGTCCCAAATGTGTTTATGAACAATGCCACTTTCACGCTTAATCAATAAGTCGTCCATACTAACAACATATTTTGGTAGGTTATCATTTATTTTTTCTAAACCTCCAAATTCACGCTCAATTGTTTTACTTGTAGGCATTACATACGAAACCTGAATATATTGTTTGTTATTATCTTTTTCTGCAACAAAATCAACTTCATAACCCTTTCCCACCACAAGTTTAATGGTATATCCAGCTGTTCTTAAATGGGTATACACAATATTTTCAAGTATAGCTCCTATGTCATTAACCAGGCTAGGGTATAAGTAGTTCCTGAACCCTAGATCATTAATAAAATATTTTTTCTCTCCAGATAACAATCCTTTTGTTTTGATAGACATTCTTGGAGCTTCATGAATTATGTATGCATCCTGCATAAATGAAATATATTGAGAGATCGTAGTGTAGTCCGATTTTCTATTTTTATCCTTAAAATACTTTAGAATTGAGGGGATGGAAGTCATGTTGCCAACATTATGTAGCAAGAATAGGAATATATCTTCAAGAAGAACATAGTCTCTAATTTTATGTCTGTACATAATATCTTTTAAAAGAATCGTATTCTTCAATGACTGAAAATAATGTACAATAGTATCGTTTGATGAAAGATTGAAGCTTTCGGGCAACCCACTTGATGATATATATTGGATAAAAGTTTCTTTTGAGTTTTTTAATTCTTTGACTTCGCAATATTCAGGATATGAGAATGGAAAAACTTCGGTTACAATGTATCTTCCGGATAGTAAGGTTGCTAATTCTCCAGATAAAAGCTTAGAGTTAGAGCCGGTAATAACAATTTCGTATTCTTTTACAGTATGCTGTGCGAGTGAAACAATGATTTTTTGCCATTCGCTAATATTTTGGACTTCATCTATAAAGAGATAAACCTTACCTTTGGGCTTATATGTTGACTCATATAGCTTAATGATTTCTGATAAATCGCTTGCTGTTTGAATGTTTTCAAACTCAAACATTTCTTTATTAAGATAGAATATATTTTTAGTATTAACTTTTTCTTCTGTTAGAAGTTTATTAATGAGTTGACGTACTATATAACTCTTGCCTGTACGACGCTGACCGATAATAACCTTTATAAGCTTATTGCCAAAAGAATGCCAAATGACATTGGTATACTTATGCCTCATGAAACCGAGGTTAAAGTTCGGTTCTGTTTCCCAGTAGTTAATTTGCTGTAAGGTTTCTAAAGAATAGCTCATGTATATTTGGATATAATCGAATTTTACGTTAAAATACATGAAATATTGAATACATCCAAATAATTACCATCAATGTGTATTTTATTTGATTATAATCAAATTATTTGACTTAACGTGAGTTCGACCTAAGCCACCTTCGTTATTCTATCTTCATCTATGATATCAAGATTTAGAGAAGGTTTCTTAGGTAAGTAGTGATAGGCAACTAAACCAGCAATTAGATTTGAAAGAAAATTACCAAAACTTCTGTGTCTGGTATGTTCTATTTGACAAATGTTTTTTAGTTCGTCATTAACCGTCTCAATAATAGCACGCTTTGTCAGCAGAACTTTATCATGTATATGCATCAATGAGTTCTTCATGTTCTTTTTGATTTTGGTAATCAAATGTATTCCATCAATGAACAGGTTATCGAATAATGTTTTACTTATATATCCCTTGTCAGCAATGAGTTTGCCAAATATTTTATCATGAAAATTTTTGTCTTTTAAAGGAGTTCGGTCATCAACATTTCCATGGGTAAATAAGAAATCTAAAATCTCACCTTTGTCATTAATAACCAGGTGTAATTTAAACCCATAAAACCACCCCATTGAGCATTTTCCCTTTTGAGCAAGTTCTTTGAAAACTTTGTTCTGTCTTTCTCGTTTAATATGACAGACTCGCAATGGTGTTGAATCAATAAAAGAAATCCCCGTGCACTCACCTAAACAAGATACCTGAAGAAAAACAGTCATTGGGATAAGAACTTTTTGTTGAAGTTCAGTAAAACGATTGTAGGATACTGTTTGAGGGAAGTCATCAGTCATATGCTTCTGAATATAATTGATATAGAAATGCTTAAGATTTCTAAATTGACCTAGGTGAAATAATATCAGTATGGTAATTACTTCACTATCGGACATTTTAAACTTGCGTTTACGGGTCTTCTTGCCATTATCTTCAGTTAAAACATGTCCTTCCTTAGCCAAGTCAAACTCTTTGCAAAATTCATCAACTAAATAGAAAATTTCGGTTACTTTATCCTTCATAAGAAACAAGTGTTTTGTGACTATATATTTAAATATAAGACACTTAAATATAGCAAAACCCTTGTTTCTTTCCTTTTATATTCACTGTTTTCTTACGTCGAACTCACGTTAAACGACTTGATTAGTAGTAGTTTCATTTCGCAATAGATTTTTTAATGCATATTGCGGGTTAAATACCGATTCAACTTCTTTTGGCAGTATATTCCTCCATTACTCAAACAACATGAAAGCAAAAGAAGTGCCTTCTATTGTCACGTACACCTTGTTTTCATTCAATTCAGGCGACAAGTTATTGATCTGTACATTATGAGGTCCTACACCTTCAGAGAAATGCCCTCCATCAGTAACTGTATTGACTCCATCGGGTAATACCATCTCTATTGTTTGATCATTGCTGGATTTATTTAAAACGAGTACCGCATATCCCTTATTTTCTTTTCTTTTGACGGTGAGAACTCTTAAGCCAGAATCTGGATTATTATCATTTTCTAGAATTTCACCATTTTGCACATAAGAGAAAGCCTGAAAAATAGTAGCAGAAGGTGAAAGCCAATTGCTATCATCTCTATCCAGAAGATTTCTGTTGTACTTACTTAAATCAGTATCATTACCGGGAACTTCCCACATCATAGGCCATGCAGTAGCCATGTGTATATCATTTTTTGCAAAAAACATCAGCATATCAGCCTGAATAAGTCCGAGCATAGAGTAACTTATAGTAGCGGGATTACTATCGTCAGTCAAATTGACAGGCGGTGCATTCCACTCCATATAACTAAACTCAAGATGGTTCATGTTATATTGCTCTTTCCAACGCTTAAAGTCGGCTAGTTTTCTCGTCTGATTTACACTTTCCACCTCTTTTCGCCAATCATTAAGGTTAAAATATGCCCATCGTCCTCCTGAACCATAGTACCAATGCTGGTCGAATACATCCCAATGCTGTCCTGTTTCTCTGATCATTTTTTCCACTTTACTCCATTGCATAATATTTGGAATAAGCTTTGCCCCCGGATGCACAGCCTTAATAGCCTGACTATAATCCGGAATAAGATTTATATAATCATCAATGGGAATATGTCTAAGTGCACAGAATTTTGTTGATGTCCCGCTTCATTATCAAGGAAAAAATAAGTGATTTCAGGGTCTTTTTCTAAACAGTATTCTACAAGCCGAACTGCTTTGTCAATCGCCTCTTGTTTGCGGTTGTACATCCATCCCTGAAACATATTAATCCCCATAACCCGCTCTATATTGCCCTCCTTACATATTTCAAAATAGTCATCTATCAGCATACGATTCTTATTATCCTCTTTCAGTTCATCAAGTTTGGTCTGAGTTAGAGTACTTTCATATTGAGGCTTCCAAAAATCCTGATAGGGAAAATGGTAAGGGAATTCCCAATCCCAAAAACTTACCTGATGGCCTTCGGGATACCTAAGTGCGCTGATACCCGAGTTTTTGAGGTGATTTAATTTTTTACCGTCGTCCCAGGTTCGCATATCTTCATGTGCATATACTGTGTTGATACCGGTAAGAAAAGGAGTGATCTTTCTTCCTGTGGGATCACAAATCTTAATAGTCCTGTCAAATTCCAAACCTCCTGTTTCACTTTCTACATGATCATTTTTTTCAGGTAATTCATTGGTTTTATTTTCACAAGACAAAACGAACATCATGAACACAAGACAAAGTGCTTTATTAACCAGTCCGTAGATTTTTAACATATTATATTTCCGACTAATAGTTCTCATAGCCAATTGTTCTTTAATTTTATTTATTAACTGTAAATATCTGATTATGCGATTTTCTTCCTGAAAATTATTTAAAATAGTCCGCTATTCTTTCATAACTTTCAGTCGAAACGCCCTATTTATAAGCGACCTGAGTCAATAATCTTATATCGAACTCAGGTTGACTTAAGGAAAAAAATATATTTTTGTGTTTAAATGAGTTCATTAAAACGCATTTGAAACGGGCATTTTGGTAGACTTACAGAGGACTTTAAAAAATGAATTCGTAAAATATTGAGAATTGGACACTTGAAATTAAAATTTAGTTCCCTCTCTAACTCTGCTTAAAGCAAAAACAATTTTAATAAAAACCCTGTAAGTCAACACTTACAGATTTTTTAATGCACAATATTTTGCCATAAAATGCAAAACATCATTCATGCTCCCACTTCACTATCCATGGATCCTTTGTATCTTCCTGAAACTGCTTCATCTTTACAACAAAAGCTTCAACCAATTGCTGATAATTTTGCTTCTCTGCCAAATTTAAAGCTTCACCTGGATCCTTCTCCAAATCATATAGTTCAAACTTTGAGCGATGCAAGTAATCTTTGACTTTGCGTTGACCGTACATACTATTCTCTCCCTTTTTATAAACCGATTGCCAAGTAGGTGATTCCCACAGATCAGCTGCACAGGGATAATCGAGCTGATGTGCGATATTATAGATAAACTTGAACTTTTTATCCCTGATCACTCTCATGGGGTAATACATGGTAACTTCATGGAAAGTATGAGAGGCATAGATTTCATCTTGAACGGAAAAGTCAGGATCTTGTAATACTTTATCAAATGCCTTGCCATGAAATGAATTCTTTTCAGGAAAAAGTCCTGCAATAGTTAACACTGTTGGTGTCAAATCCACCCAACTAATTAAAGCATTGCTCACTGTTGAGGCATGTTTCTGATTCTGATGTTTTATAATACAAGGCAATTTAATACCAGGCTCATAAACAGTGGTTTTGGCTCCTGGAAAAGCTATCCCGTTATCGGATATATAAATAATAATCGTATTGTCATAAACATCTTGTTGCTTCAGCAATTCAACAAGACGACCAACTCCCTGATCCAGTCTTGAAACCGATTGGTAGTATTGTGCCAATTCTGCTCTGCACTCCGGTGTGTTGGGTAAAAATTCAGGAACTATGACCTCTTCAGGAGAATAATGTTGTTCGATTACACCCGGATAGAAGCCATCCTCGCGGTTACCAAAAGAATTGGGCTGATAAGCAACATCAACGGTTTTTCCATCCCGGTGTGGATCACTGGTGCAATAATATAAAAAGAAAGGTTCGGACTGATCGGCTATAAAATCAGCACACACATTCGCCATCTGAACAGGATTACGTAGGTTGGCCTTAAATACCTCTTGAAAATGATATACTTTCTCGGGTGCTAAATGATATTTCCCAACGCGTGCTGTTCTGTATCCTCCCTTTTCAAGATAGTGCATTAAGCTTTTTTCCTTATTGAATGTACTAAAATGATGAAACGCATGCTCATGCCCGTAATGCCCAATGGCATGGTTATACTTACCTGTTAATAGTGTAGAACGACTGGCACTACAACTTGCACTCGTACAGTAAGCATTGTTAAATCTTATCCCATCCATTGCAAGTGCATCCATTGCGGGAGTTTTAATAACTGAATTGCCATAACAGCCTAATGCATCTGTTCCATGATCATCTGCTACTATTAACACAATATTTGGCTTTTGTTGAGCCATTGATATAGCTGCGATGTGTATTATAATTAATAAAACAATATTTCTCATTACTCAATTATTTCAAATCCAACTTAGAAATCTCGGCATAATCTTCGCCTCTAACCTCAATAAATTTATCAATCAACTCTTTAAGCATTTCTGGTTCTTCGTTGGCCAGGTTTTCGTGCTGACCTATGTCCATTCTTAAGTTATATAGTTGATAATTGCTCGCATTACCTAACTCAATATTCACTAATTCATTCACAGAGTCACCTTCATATGGAGGTATCAGCATATAATCACCATATCTTAAGGCCGTTCTACTAGTAGCCTCAATAATAAGGCTTTCTCTTCCTTGTTTACTTTTACCCAATAAGACTTCTAATAGTTCCTGACTATCAGTAGGTGTCATTTTCCCATCAACCAAATTGGCAACAGATGCCATAATATCCATCTGACATATTAATGCGTCTGATACTGCCGGTTTAATCGTATTTTTCCAAAAAGTAATGAATGGAACTCTTGCTCCGGCCTCATATAAGCTGTATTTTCCTCCACGCAAAGGACCTGCAGGTTTATGCATACCTAATTTTTCAACTGCACTATCACAATAGCCATCATTAAGTACAGGTCCGTTATCACTTGAGAATATAATTAGGGTATTTTCAAGAAGTTTATTTTCTTCCAGTGTTTTCATCAATTCACCAATACACCAATCCGCTTCTAAAATAACGTCTCCGCGAGGTCCCTTACCCGATTTTCCAACAAAACGCGGATGCGGTGTTCTTGGCACATGAGGCTGTTGCATCGCATAATAGAGAAAGAAAGGCTTATCCTTTGGTTCTTGCAAAAATGCCTTCACTTTATTCAAAAAATGATCCGCCATATCTGTATCATTCCATCGCGCAGACTCGCCGCCTTTCATATAGCCAATACGCGGAATGCCATTAATTATTGAACTGTTATGCCCATGATGCCACATCATTTCACAGAGTTCTGGATTGTCTTTCCCTGTTGGCTGACCTTTGAAATTATTTGAATAATCCACCTCTATCGGATCAGATTCATCCAAACCGTCCACCAGTCCATTCTCAAGATACACTGTTGGTACACGATCTTGTGTAGCTGCCATAATATAAGCATGATCAAACCCTACTTCGTTAGGACCAGGTGATACTCTTTGATTCCAATTTACCTTACCTGTTCCTAAACCTAAATGCCACTTACCTATAACAGCTGTTTGATAACCTACATTTTTAAGCATTTTTGGTAACGTTTCCTGATCAGTTCTAATTAACAAAGGAGCTGTTCCCGGCAATATTTTTGCGTCTTTATTTCTCCATGGATAAGTTCCAGTCAATAAAGCATAACGACTAGGTGTACATGTAGCAGAGGATGCATATCCGTTGGTAAAACGAACCCCTCCTTTTGCTAAGGCATCAATATTTGGTGTCTGCAATTCAGTGGCTCCATAACAACTTAAGTCACCATATCCCAAATCATCTAAATAGATCATTATAATATTTGGATGCTCATTTTGCTTATTTACATTTTCCTTACAAGCCATAAAACCAGCTCCAAGTAAGAACAAAACAATCACTTTACTAAAAATTTCCATACTCATATCCTTTATTTTAATTACTCCAATCATCAGTCCTAAATGAACTTACAGGTAGCCCCATTGTATTAAATAAGTCTCCACTCACCCAATTTTTAAAAGCATAACGAACAGCACGCGGATACTTAACTTCCTCGGACCATACAACTATCGTTTGATCATTCATGATCCTGGCTTTAGCAGGATGGAAAATTCTATCATCACCTGCTATGGTAAAAGTTGTTAATTCCTTGCCGTAAGATGTAAAACCTAGTCCTACATTATCAAAAAAAAGCTTAACCTTATCATTATCAATCAGGGACATACTTCTATATACAGGTGCTGAAAAAGAAATTTTCTCTTTCCCATAATCATTTGCGAGTGCCCATAATGCCAATCGTTCTCCCACTTCTTTTTTTCGAGAAGGGTGAATGCATAAACTATCACCAACATCCATAGTCACAGCCATCCCCGTGTAAGGAACAGTTAACATTGTATGCAGCTGAGACTCTCTAATGTAAGCTGAATTAACATTGCCTCTATATGAAAAGGGAGCGATCTGTGCAAAATAGAAAGGTAACTTGTTGTTACTCCAGGACTCTCGCCATGCATTAATCATCGCTGGGAAAAGCGCTTTATATTCTTTTGCCCGAGAACGATTAGATTCTCCCTGATACCATATTACTCCTTTAATGCCGAAACCTTCAATCGGATGCATCATACCGTTATACAAGGCTGTTGGTGTTTGTTGAGGCCACTTTTCGGATACTTCAGAAGGAATTACAACATTTCCGAATTCCTGTAAAATCTCTTTATTCATCCAGGCTTCTACAGACGAAGCCCCCCAAGAGCTAATTATTAATCCAATTGGTACATCTAAAACTGCATTCAACTTTTTACCAAAGAAGTAGGCAACTGCACTAATGTCTCCAGTTGTGTTTGTACCTGCCATTAACCACTGTCCTTCCACATTCGTTAAAGGTTTTAGGCTTGCACTTCTTTTTACATGAAAATACCGAATATGATTATTGCCCGAATTTAATATCGCTTCCTGAGAACCAGCTATTGGTTGATTCTTATATCCTTTGACAGGCATCTCCATATTGGACTGACCAGAACATATCCAAACTTCTCCAATTGTGATATTTTGAACAGATAATTTAGTACTACCTTTTATTACAAGGTCATATTCTCCTCCACTAGAAGGTGTGTGTAAATATACCTGCCATTTTCCCTCACCTGAGGTTATCGTTTGCACTTTTTCACCCCAGCTTGCTCTAACGCTTACTCTTTGTCCGGGGGTATCAGTTCCCCACACTGGCACCTTCTTTTCTTGCTGCAATACCATATTATCACCAAAAAAAGATGGCATTTTAGTTTGGCCATATGCAATTATCTTTAATAAAAGCAAAAATGTAATAAGAACACTAAATTTCATTTTTCAATTAATAATAATGTTTGCCAAGATGTTTATTGTACACCCGGATATTCTTCTATTTTCATTTGTTTCTCCCAATCAATCAGCTTTCCTATTAGCTCTTTTAACTTCTCAGGCTCCTGCTCGCTCAATTCATTACTTTCAGCAATATCCTTCTTAATATTGTAAAGCTCTGTTTTACCGGAACGATAAGCCAACGCCTTCCAATCTCCCTCACGAACAGATACATATAAATCACCATAAGCTCTGTAACCGAATATTAGCATGCTCGTTTCATCTTTTTTATTTTCTATAAATTAGTTTTTTGCTATCTATTATTCTCATGGTATCCAATGCTGAAAGAAGACATAGATACATTCCTTTATTTAGAGATTCATTTGGTTGCCAAATGAATTCATATTCCCCTATAGGCAGGTAAATAGTATCAAACGACTTGACTTTTATGCTGGATATATCATAAATATTTAAATTATAGTATCCCGCTTTATTTATGCCTAGTTTAATGGTAGCTAACTTGTTAAACGGATTAGGATACACCGAGTTGATGGTGCAATTTGCATTTGCTCTTCCTATTTCGCTTTCAATAATAGATGTGTCAACACCATCAAACTCACCAAAAACGTGTGTCACTGTTTCGGATAAAAATATGTCAGAATCTCTATTTGCACCTTGGTTAAGCAATTTATTTCCCCATAAGTATACCGTGTCCGTTTGAGTCACGTAAAGGGCTACTTTAACATCCACACCAGCATCCACACCTGATTGCCAATTGGACCAGTTATTGGTGTTCTCAAAACCATTATTTGTAATCTGAACATTTTGTGTTGAACTTACCAATATGCCTGGACCAGGTATGTCCTTAATGGTATTGTTATCAATAATGATATTGGAATGAATGATGCCAGGAGTAAATAACACATTGCCACTCATATCTTCACCTTCTGAGCTAACGACTATTGCCGCCGATTGGGTGCCATCTTTTATTTGAGGGCGAAAATTCGTTCTTTTAACCGTATTTTCTGAAATAAGGACATTCTTTGCGGAACCCGACTCTAACCAATAATGTATTTCAGGAGCAACCATAATGCCAGCCTGTGTAATATTTTCAATGTGGTTATTTCTAACAACGCCATTAGGGGCTTTTATGATAATGCCTCTTGCCCTAATGTTTCGATAGGTACTATTCTCTACTTTAAATCCAGCTCCAACTTTATTTATGTTATAAATAAAATTCCCTTCCTCGGCATTTAACTCTCCTTCAAAATTAAATCGATAGTAATCATTAAAAGTAGAAGTGCTATTATTATACGACGATCTGCTAAGATAATGTGATCGCTTTGTTTCAAAATCCAACGGTTTGGTTTGATTTGTAATGCCGGTCAATCTAGCCATGCCAACTTCAACCCCGTCGCTATTAACACATATCAGCGTGTCATTCACTTCAAAATATTGATCCCTCTTAGATGCAATATTGATGTAGTTATCACCCTTTTCAAATATCAAAAAATAGTCACCTTGAAGGTTCAAGCCATCATCGCCTAAGCCTTCAAATAGAGAATTGTTTATTTTCAAACCTACATCTAAACCAATACATCGGATACCGGCTGCAACAGAGGTAAAAAGACGCTCTTCGCTAGCACCATTGGGTTTTTCGCCATAGGTAACTTTTACGTTTGTGTAGTGGGTATTCCCCAGTCCAGTAGCTTCAAGAAAAGCCCGGCCTATGGAAGCATTTATGGTTAAGTTTGTAAAAGTGGTATTTGAACAATTTTCGAGATACACTGTATGCCCGGAACCACCGTATTTAGTGTAAAAAAACACCAAACGATCGCCAACAACTAAGTTATTTTGATTTTTTCCTTTGGTGATAGAGATTTGAACATTTCGATTATCCAGCCATACTTCAGATAAACTACCGGTAGAGAAGGTGTCATCTTTTACTTTTTTTGAATCAGCCTCAATAATATATGCCTTATCACGAAAAGTGGCTGTCATACCTTCACCTTGCCCCGCATATCCCGCATGGATTGCGACAATAGCTTTTTCTCCATTAAAAGACGTAACTGTGCCCTGTGTAAAAGGTAAGGGCCAATAGTCGATTGTTAATCCATCAATGCCAACATTATTACAGTTACTTATGGTAAAAGCACGGTTACCCGAAGTGAAAACAAACTTTGTATTGGGTGCATTAATGGTGAAATCATGCATCTTATCTAATAGAAAAAACTGTTTATCTCCATCTAAAATATCAAGATAATAGGTTCCCGCATCCAGTGTTACAGAACCAGATCCTGATTGATATGCCGTATTTATCTTATCTCTAAAATAGCTTAGGTCTTTTGTTTGTGCAAACGCCAGAACCGGCATTATTAATAACGCAATAAAACTAATAATTGTATTTCTCATATGAATTTTACAAATCAAATATCTATATGATTACATTTTTATTGTACACCCGAATACGCTTCTACTTCCATCTCTTTTTCCCACAGGATTAATTTATCCAGCAGTTCCTTTACTTTCTCTGGCTCTTGTTTAGTAAGATCATTGCTTTCCTTAATATCATTCTTAATATTGTAAAGCTCTGTTTTACCACTTCGGTAAGCCAACATCTTCCAATCACCATCACGAACGGACACATACAGATCTTCATAAGCTCTATATCCATAAATTGGCTCACGTTTCAACAGGCTATTCTCTTCTATTGTAGAACGTAATGACATACCATCTAAATCCTGATATTTTGAAATATCACCTCCGGCAATTTCAACCAAGGTTGGAAATAGATCCGTTGACTGTACAATCGAATTATTCAGACTATTGGACTTTGTAACGCCCGGCCAATAAAAGAAAAACGGCACGCGTGCCCCACCTTCAAACAGTGTCTCTGACATTTTTCCGCCTCTGAAAGGTGCATTTTCGAAATAACCACCCTGGTCTGACAGAAAAATGAAAATAGTCTCCTTTTCTATTCCTTTTTCTTTGATGGCATCCGTTACCCGTCCTACTGATTCGTCTGTGGCTTTTACCATGGCGGCATAGTGCGCATACCTTCCTTCCAGACCTTTAGCTTTAAAATGCTTCACTAAGTCTTTACGTCCCTGGTGAGGTGAGTGTACTGAATAGTAGGAGAAAGTAAGCATAAATGGTTTATCCTTGTCATATGAATGAATAAAATCAACGGCTTCATCGGTCAGTTTATCTGTTAAATACCTGCCTTTAGCATCAGGAAAAATGCTGTCCTGCTTAAAATAAGGCGGATAATATGATCTTGGATGTCCGTAGTTTGATAAGCCAACCTGTTTGTGAAACCCCTGATGAATAGGATGATATGGTTCGTGCCCCAAGTGCCATTTGCCCACAAACAGGTTATAATAGCCATTCTCCTTTAAGGCAGCCGCGTAGGTAGTATGTTCCAGAGGTAACCAGTTGCGACAAGGAAACTGAGCCGGGTCTGTTGGCCAGTAATTAAACTCCTTCGAAGCTCTGTTGAACTGATCAAAACCATTTTTCTTTCCATTGGGAATATGACGAACCAATTGGAGTCGTGCGGGATGTTTACCGGTCAGTAAAGTACCTCGGCTTGGGCTACAAGTAGGACTGGCAATATAAGCCTGTTCAAAACTAATGCCTGCCTTAGCCAATTGATCAATATTCGGTGATTCAAATACCGGGTTGCGAAATCCAAGGTCCGACCACCCCATATCGTCCACAAAAAACAGAACAATATTTGGTTTAACAGCATTGGCTGCTTTATCTTTTGATTTAGGTGTACAGCTACAGAAAAGCACAACTACTATTAGGCTGATAGAAAAGGAATTTTGATTCATGTGTTTAAATTTTAATATCAAGGCTGATGGAACGTTGGTCTTTATTACCTAATCCGGGTTAGGACAAGCCATGCCGATTTAATCTGATTTACTAATAATAATGTTAGTTTTCTATGTTTAGGTTACTGTTGTTTTGCTCAAACACATTCTCAAATTCAGATACCGGATCCTCCGAATTATGAATAAAGGTATTGCCTTTTATGAACACATCCTTACTACATTCTATAGATATAGCACGTTTGTTATAAACGAAACTGTTATTGAGTATGAAGATATTTTGCAAGCCCTGCCATGGAGCCGTGGCTACTCCACACCACTTACCCTTTGCCTCCGGATTTTTTAGTTTCGTTACGCGTAGTCGTATGGCCGCAGCATTGTAATCCTTAAAGTAGGTGGCATCGTAACCATTATTTATAAATCGGTTATTTTGAATGAGCATATCGTGAGACACAAAGCCCTCACCCCAATCAACTCCATTGTTCATTGAAATAGCACATTGGCTCAGGTTTTCAAAAATATTATTCTCAATTATTCCATAGCAACTTTGCAACAGCATTCCATATCGGCGAGCATTGCGAAGTGTATTATTCCTAAAAACAAATGATTCACAAGCTCTTGTATCCAAATAGGCAATATCACAGCGTTTATCTGCACCTGTTTTAGTAATCCCTTCTATAGCTTGGCTTAAACTTACCTGAAATTTGTTTGAACCAATATCTTTGACCTTTAGTATCATGGCCTGTCCTAGCAGCATACCTTCACGCGGATTAAAGAACCGGATTATTTCACCACTTTTTACATGACCTTTCAGCACCAATTCTGTGTGTGAAATTTTATCTAACACATACCTTTTATCAGACTTCAGGTTAACTGCATCATCACTGTACCCCTCAAACAGGCAGTTCTCTACCCAAGGACCGAAAAAACTTCCACTGACATGAATACAATCGGCATTGGCACTATGGTAACGCCCTTCTTTCAGCATAATTCGGCAACCTATAATATTCCATTCCTTTTGAGCAAATGCCGCATAACTACCTGCCGGGCTGGTATAACTGGTCACGTTCAGGTAGGTAATATTTTCACCATTAAAGGAAGTAAAGATGGTTTTGCCATTGTTTCGAGCTATCTGCACAAAGATATCCCCCACTTCCATATCATTAATCAATTTGCTTGGTGGCAATTGAATACGGAACACACCTTCTTCAATCTCTTTCCATCCTTTATTTGGATACAGGTGACCAACACCACTTTTTAATTTACCGGGTACCTCCTTATCCATCAACATTCCCCAATTTTGACCTGCCCTGGCAAAATAGGATTCACTCAAATTTGGAAAACCTTCGTCTATTTTCAGGTCAAATGTTTTGTTTTGAGTATCAAGGGCGATAATAGTGCCTTGTGTAAAAGGTAGCGGATCGTAATCGATAAACAGATCTTTTATAATCACATTTTTACATCGCATCAACTTAAAAAAGCCACACTCCGGATTACGAATGACTACTTCGGCACCATTGCCATTGATTACTATATTTTGGGCATCCTCAAAATTAATGGCATGTGTTCCTGAAGTTTTGGCAAACAGGTCGTATCGTCCTTTTTCAAAAACAATTTCAACAGCAGTATATTCCGAGGCTTTGGATTTGGCTTTTTTTAAAGCAGTAAGAAATGCTTTCAGGTCATCTTCACCATCATCAGGTATAGCCCCAAAATCAGCCATTTCAATCTGTTTTTTTGTATCCAGCTCGATTAACGGCAACTGCCTTTGTTTCCTGAAAAAATCAGGTTGAGTAAAATTATATTGTCCAAAAACAACCGGACTAACTATGGCCAGAACCAATAATGCTATTTCAAATTTCAATATTCTCATACTATTATTTCTTAATAAACTTCTTCACATCACCATCCAACACAATTGTGTACAATCCCGAGTTAAGGAAGGATAAATCTAAAGACATTGTTTCACCTTCTACTTGGAGTACTCTAACTCCCATAAGATTATATATTTCTATACGACTTACTGCCTTTGAGAAATTGAGGTTTTTCTCAACCATGGTAGGATAAATGGTTATTTGCTCATTTGTGGTATCTTCAACATCTGTGCTGTCATCACATTGATTCCATATATTATTGCAGTTGTTAATAACAATCGGTGTTGGTTCCACCCCCGGAAGAACTGTAATATCATCCGCATTATGTATCATATCGCACTCATTCAGTTCCCCACTTTTTATATTTTGCAGAAATAAGGCTGCTTTGTTGTAATTATATTGGTTATTGCGTATTCTAATATTGTTTAAGCCTTGCCATTCAGCTGTTTCAACTCCGCACCAAGTAGTATTTTCATCGCATGGTGTTCCCAACTTAGTCATTCTAACACTAATGGCCGCTGCTGTTTCATCATTCATAAAGGTTTCATCAAAACCGCAATTATTAAAGGTGTTGTTTTTAATTTCAATGTTATTAGCAACAAATCCTTCGCCCCAGTCAACCCCATTTTCTATGCGGATACCTATGTTGCTCAGGTTCTCGAAAAGACAATTTTCTACTACACCATAGGAGTTTTGCAACAACATGCCGTAACGACGTGAATTGCGGATGGTATTATTTCGGAATACAAATGATTCACAAGAACGGGTATCTACATAGGCCTGGTCAGCCGATTGGTGATCGCCGGCAATAGTTAAGTTAACAGGATCTGATAATGTAATTTGGTAATTATTACTCCCAAGGTTACTAACCGAAGTAACTTCTACCCGTCCCAATAACTCGCCTTCTCGTGGATTGTAAAAACTAACGGTATCGCCAACAAATAAACTGTACAAAACGGTTAGTTTAGTAGTGCTTTGTATGGAAATTATTTTCCGATGGGCATATTTCATATTTACTGCATCATCACTAAAAGCTTCGAACCTGCAACCTTCAATCCATGGCCCCATAAAGCTACCACTGATGTGAACACAATCGGCGTTGGCACTGTGTACTCTACCCGCTTTAGGTATTATTTTGCAATTGATTATACTCCACTCATAATGATTGAATGCACTGTATGAACCGGCAGGGCTTGCATAACTTGTAATGTTAAGATAGGTGATGTTTTTACCATTATTTGTTTTAAATATGGTTTTTCCATTGTTTCGGGCTATCTGTACGAAGTAGTCACCTATATCTATCTGGTTTATATAGGATGCGTTTGGCTGTGTAACCCTAAAGGTATTGCCTTGTAGTTGTGTCCAGCCGCGATAGGGAAAAAGATTGTCAACCCCTCTTTTCAGGCTGCCATCGGTTTCTTTTAGCATGCCCCATTTTTCGGTTGAGGTGGTAAAATGAGATTCGCTCAACAAAGGAAAACCATCATCAATCTCCACATCAAATGTGTTATTGGAAGGATTTGTAGCAGTTACCTTACCTTGTGTAAAGGGAAGAACCGCATAATCGATGTAAAGATCTTGCACTATAAAATTTTCACACCTCAACAGATCCATAAAGCCAACCTGCGGATTGTGTATAAATATTTCTGCCTTTTGTCCATCCAACACGATATATTTAACATCTCTGATAGAAATGGAGTGTGTTGATCCGGTTGCAGGATGCAGGTCGTAGGCACCATTTGCATCGAACAACACACGCACGGGGTTAGAGACAGAGGAAAGGGCTTTGGCTGCATTTATGGCATTAGTGATGCCTTGTGTATCATCTAATCCATCGTTAGCAATAGCTCCATAATTAGAAACAAGTATATCCTGAGTGGTATTCATACTCACTAACGGCAATGCTCGTTGTATTCTGAAATATTCGGGGGCTGGATCAAAGCTTAATTGAGCCTTCAGGCCAACGAAAAAATAAAATGTAAGTAGGAATGTAATCGTTTTTTTCATAGCGAAATTATGGATTTGTACTTTTATTAACGGCGATGCAATGTAATACCGATTACGAATCAAAACGTGTGACTAAAATAAATCTGCAATTCTCCATTCCCCGTTATACCTTCAGCATGAAATACTTACTCCTGAGAACTCGAAATAATAAGCAATATAATACAAAAGGAAAGGATTAGCACAAAGCAGGATGGTGATTGTTTCAACCACCATCCATACATTAGTTATTGCTTAATTATCTTCTCTATGGAATTATCAGCATAAACGATAAAATAGATCCCGGATGACAAGTTTGAAAGATCAATTGAACGTACTTCGTCAGCAATGTTTTCAACAATATTTCCGGTGATGCTCACTACTTTAACTCCTTCAACAGCTGTTTTAAAATTAACCAATCCGGAAGTTTGTGTAGGATAAGAATTTCTTTCCACAATCATAGATGGCGTAGTTTCAATGTCTGTAGGCGTACCATATACTAAATACCCATCAGCATCCAACATCACAGATTGTCCACCCACGTTAATTTGTCCCAACTGCTCAATGGTTAAACCAGATGCATCTGTTCCGAAACGTATCACATTTTCTTTGAAACCGTTGATAACAACTGAGCCAGTACCCCAATTATAGCTTGAAGTATTGATAAAAGAAAGGTTTGTAACTGCTGCATCCATATTAATAGTTAATGTTCCGTCAACAGCTAATGCTATTGCTCCAAAGTCGTTTTGATTTTGGTTCACATCCAGGGTAAAAGCATTTGCCCCTCCTATAGAAAGGTTACCTTTGTAAACATTAGCTCCGTTTAATGTTAATGAACCACCGGTGCCGTTTATCTGTACTTTTTTTTCGGCTTTTATAAAAGTAGAATTATCAGCCATGTTAACCGTTACTACAGCACCTGCATAAAATACCAGTTCACTATCAAAATTTGCATTATTGGCTGTTGCACCAAAGGAACTATTTGAATTATTACCAAATCTCAACGCACTTGTTCCCTCCAAAGCACCATTAAACTGAACTTCCCTATTTGCTGTTTTCAAAGCAATAACTTGTGCAAAATTTAATAAGGTTAATGTTGAATTGGGACCGAAAACTAACTTTCCATCTGTTGCATTAACCTGAAGATTTTTCACACCACTACCATTAATATCCACAGCAGCATCAACAGTGAATGTCCCAACAGCACCGGTTTGAAGCAAGCCTGCCGCCGTTCCGGTAATGGTAACCTTGCCTGCCCCTGCATTAACAGTGTTGTTAACAGACCTAATTTGCAATACCGTTGAGTTTGCATCTAAGCTTACGTCGTTATTTATTTGTGCATAGGTGTCTGTTTCGTCAGGTAATCCGGCACTCCAGTTGGCATCGTTGGACCACAAATTATCTCCTCCATTATTGTTAAAAATAGTTTGCGCATTTGCCCAAACAGAAACCATTAGAAATAAAGCTGTTGCGTAAAAAAATCTTTTCATGATATTATAATTTAAGAGTATTACTTATTTGTTGCCCATCGACATCAAATGAATCGTGTCGATGAGCAATTGATTACTTCATTATTATTCTGCTGGTGTTTCATCAGCTACATAGCCTGCATTTTGAACCATCAGTTTGTTCACTGCCATTTCATTATCAGGTATAGGGAACCATATTTTATAGGGCTCATAATTATTTTTAACCACGCCCATATTAGGCTGATATTTATGACCTGTTAAGGATAGATTATCTATGGTTGATTGCATCCTGCCGGTTCTTATAAGGTCGAAACGTCGCCATGTTTCAAAGCATAGCTCACGTGAACGCTCGTCCATGATTTCGTCCATCAAATCACCTTTAAAGTAACTGGCAGTCATGGCATCCAAACGAGCTTGATCATATTCGGCTGCTCTTTCACGTACTTTAGTCAGGTAATTCCTTGCCGCTGTTTCATTATTGTTATGCTTTAACTCCAATTCTGCCTGCATTAACAGGATATCGGCATAACGTACTAACTGGAAATTACAATCACTGGCCCACGGCTCAATAGCACGGGTGCCTGGAACGGGATAACGCCATTTTCCTATTGATATTAAGCCATAGCCAGCAGGCATATTTGCAGGAATCTTATTTGGAATGTAGTAGCGCGTACCTTCTATTAGCTCTTCATCTCTGGTTGCCGGATTTCCACCCAGGTTCCCTGTAAGGTTATTGGCATATCTAACATCATTTTCACGGTCATATTTGGCATACAAATCATAACCAGGGCGCATAAATCCATAACCTCCGCCCACTGTATTCACATTGCCTTGTGGTATAAAGGCATTCACATAGATCATTACCACATCCTGATTATTTACTGCCTCAACACCAAAAAGCACCTCATCATACGTATCATCATTTTTTTCGGTACGGAACAGATGGAAATACTCCGGTGTTAGAGATTTATTACCAATAATGGCACTGTTTACTTCATAAGCCTTCTGGTACATATCAGCACTGTTCACCCAATCAAATTTATTTAGATCAAGCGTTAATTCTGCACCTACATTATTCTCCTTACAACTAGCCAGATACAGATACATCTTAGCCAGGTAACCGGCAGCAGACCATTTATTAGCCCTGCCTGAAATATTCGATACCGGATTTAGTGTATTGTATGCATAAAGCAGATCCTTTTCAATACTTTCATATACTGTTTCAAGTGAACTGCGCTCCAGTTCATTGGGATCATTTGTTGAAAGCGTCAAAGGTACCCCTCCATACATCCAAACCAGGTACTGGTAATAAATACCTCTTAAGAAACGGGCTTCAGCTTTAATTTGCTCTTTTCGGCCTTCTGTTTCAAATGTGATATTATCAATACCTTCCAGTAGTGAATTGGCTCTGGTTATACCTGCATAGAAAAAAAGCCATGCATAGCGACCAAATACGTCAGTTGACTGGTATGAGAAATTCATGTACGGTTCATACTGTGGATTCTTATTGTTCGGAGCACACTCATCTGTACTCGCATTCAACATAAACAATAATCCCCTTCGGAATGTGTGAGCATTTCCTTCTCCGTTGATATCACCTGCATTTAAAACATTGTAAACCCCTGCTAGAGCCAATTCAGCATTTGGTTCACTATCCAGGAAAAACTCCGGATCTATGGTTGAGTATGGTTCAACTTCAAGAAAATCGGTACAAGAGCTTGATGCTACTAATAGCAGAGCAACTAATAGAATAGATGACCACAAATTTATAGCTTGTACCCTTATGTTGTGTCGTATATTATTAATAATTCGATTCATAATCTTTGTTTTTATCAGAAACATGGTCTTTAAAAATTAACCGTTAATCCCATTGTTAAGGTCGTTGGTCTGGGGTATACCAAACGATCAAACCCTGTTAAACTTCTGTTATTGAAGTTGACCTCAGGATCAAAACCGGTGTAACCACTTAGCACCCACAAATTGTCAACAACTGCATAGAGGCGCATTGTTTTTATTTTCCATCGTTGTGTTAATTGTTTTGGTAGTGTATAACCTAAACTAATATTCTGCAACCTTAGGTATGAAGCGTCTTCAACATAGTATGAAGAAACATCTTTGGCACCCTGATTATCCACATGCCCATATCCATTGGTAGCATTATTTTCTGTCCAGCGCCCATCCCAATAATCCTGACTGACATTAAAATAATAAGCATCTCCGGCCTCATAACGCATCCGTGCTGCATTAAGCACCTCGTTGCCATATGACCAACGGAACATAAAGCTGAAATCGAAATTCTTAATATTAAAAGTATTGGAGATACTTCCATAGTGCTTTGGATCGCTGTTGCTGATAACCTGGCGATCGTTAAGTGCGTCAACCACTTCATCACCATCTAAGTCTTTATATTTAAAGTCACCGGGACGGACACTACGTCCAGCCATTGATGTTACGCCTTCTTTTAAAGCAAATGAATAGGCATCTCTGTTTTGCCAATCCACATCTTCCATATCTACAAGGTTACCAGATGCATCAGTTACTGATGCGAAGTCTCCCTTTTGATAAATGCCTTCATGGACATAGCCATAAGCAGTTCCAATCGATTCACCGACGATCAATCTGGCCACATCCTGCATATGACCACCAGGTATCGTTACCGGAATCTCATCTACATCCCCTAGTGATAGAATCTTATTTCTATTGGCTGAAATATTAAAATCAGTTTTCCATTTGAAGTTTGCTGAATTGATATTCAAAGAACTTAAGGTTAATTCAATACCGCGATTCTCAACACCGCCAATATTCATCCATTGACGAGCTTGTCCTTTTATCGTTGGGATATTGGCGTATAATAAAAGATCTGTTGTTTCCTTATGGTATACATCAAATGTTCCGGTTAAGCGATTGTTAAAAAAACCGAGATCAATACCAGCATTATATTGCCATGTTGTTTCCCAGCGTAAATCATTGGCCGCGATATAAACAGGAGATATCCCTTTGCTAATAGAGCCACTTGAAGCATAATCTGTGGTAACTGCCTGATCATAATTAACACCGCTTGGAATACGGTCATTACCTGTAGCTCCTGCACTTAGTCGCAATTTAGCATTACTAAGCATAGATAAATTACTCATAAATGCCTCCTGATTCATTCTCCAACCAATTGCAAAAGATGGAAAGTAACCCCATTTATGCTCATCAGCAAAACGTGATGATCCATCAGCTCTAAAGCTTGCTGTGATAAGGTACTTATCTTTAAGTGCGTAGTTTAATCGGGACATATAAGACACCCTGGCATTACCCATTCTCATGGTTGCAGGTTGATCAATATTCAGGGCCTTTGACATATCATCAACTCCTGTTTCTTCAATATCATAACCCGAAGTTTTAATCCTGTAGTTTTCCCAGTTATACTTTTCAAAATCAGCAGTTCCTTGCAAATGAACTCTATGAACCTCATTAAATGTCCTTCTATAGTTCAAAATATTCCTTGAAAAGAGACTTAAGGATTTGGCTCCCGAAATAATAGCCAAACCATTTACGGATCGGCCCCAACTGGTTTCTTTACCATAAAACTCCTTTGCTTTTGAATCGGTATAAGTACCACCAAAAGTAGATCGGAAATTTAAATGTTTACTGAATTTGATTTCAGCATAAGCATTACCAATTACCCTTGAAAATGCTGCATTTTTATAGGCATCAGACAACATTGAATAAGGCGTTGTCAGCGCTTCAGCCTCTGTTTCATTAATATTTTCTATTCGCAAAGGATTATACAATATTAATGATTGAATGATACCATTGTAATTACCATTTCCTCCATTTAGTGCAGCACCGTTATTTTCAGAGTAAGAAAAATTCAAACTTCCTCCGACTTTTAAATAATCGTTAGCATCCTGATTGACACTTAGTCGTCCTGTATATCTTTCATAGCTAGTACCTTCAATAATACCTTCTTTGTCGAGGTAAGAGAATGAAGTAGAGTAATTTGATTTCTCATTACCTCCTGAAAATGACAAGTTATAGTTTTGTGTTTTTGCTAATCGAAAAGCTTCGTCTTGCCAATTAACATGTAAAGAGTCAGTAAAATCAATAGGTTGATCCATAATACCGTCTCCATCAATATCCTCTCCATAGGTTTCATTGGTTCTGTCCCTTTCAAAACGCATTAAACCATACTCAGGGCCATCGAGCACATCTAACTTTTTTGAAGCCCAAGCCAAACCTGTTGATGCATCAAAAGTAACAGTTGATCTACCACCCTTACCTTGCTTTGTTGTGACTATAACTACCCCATTGGCACCACGAGAACCAAACACCGCTGTTGCAGAAGCATCTTTTAGCACTTCAATGGATTCAATGTCCGATGGATTAACAGATGCTAATGGATTAAATGTTGAAGTAGAGCCGTACTCACCGCTAGAAACCTCTTCATTATTAACCTCGATTTGAACACCATCAATAACGTATAAGGGTTGATTATCTCCACTAACTGAATTACCACCACGGATAACCATGCTCATTCCTGCACCTGGCTCGCCAGACTCACTGGTGATATGCACACCAGCCATACGTCCCTGAAGTCCTTCAAGTGCAGACACTGTTCTCGCTTTCTCAATATCTTCACTCTTTACGGAAACAACAGAACCTGTCAGATCACTCTTTTTAATAACTGTTCCATAACCAATGGCCACTACTTCATCAAGTAGAGCGGCCTCATTCTTCATAACAACATTGATCGTTATTTGTCCGTTAATTTCAAGCTCCTGGGTCTCCATTCCAATAAATGAGAACACAATCACATTTGCATTTTCAGGAACATTTAAAGAATAATCCCCTTGCATACCAGTAATTGAACCTGTGCTGGTATTTTTTATAACTACTGTTACTCCCGGAATAACTTCTCCGGATTCATCAGTAACGGTACCAGTCACGCGTTTTTGAGCCATCATCCACGAGGAACACAGCAACACGAGGACCAATAATAATAGATTTTTGCACATAACTTTAGATTATAATTGTTTAAAAACTGATTTTTCAGAAATACTAACTTGTGAGGATTTTTCATCCACTGAGATTGTTCCGTTACTCCCACTTAATGATTTATAGGTATTGTCTTTAACAGAAACCCTATCGCAATTTTCAATTCTTAAATTGGATATATTCGGATTAAAAGGCTGGTAGGTATCCGTTTGCTTAATCTTATTTCCTTCAAACACTAATCCATCCACCGACATGGCCCATAAAATAGGGGCATCAAAAGTATTAATTGTATTATTACGAATAATAATATTACGACTAAACTTGCCTTTCATATGTTTCTTAGAAGCATATTGAGGATCAATTTGAATGGCTGCTTTTCTGCCTGCCCCTCCGTAAACACAATCTCCAATGATATTATTCTCAATAATTAAACTATCGCATGGCCCTGACTCATTCCATAAACCAAGGTCACCGGTAATTCTGAAAGCACACATCTGAGACGATAATTGGTTATTTCTAACTACCACTTTTCTTGGTGTTGAAATCAAAAAGCTCCTTGCGCGATTATTACGAACAATGTTATTCTCTATAACAGCAGCTGCATGCCATGAAATATTCTCCACCCCGTAATACAGGTCTACTTTACCTTTCACCGATTCATTAAATGTAAGGATGGAAATCTTCTCGTTAACACGCTCCACTTTTTCCAGAACCATATGACCTGTGGTAGGAGTCAATTCATCCTTATGGATAATTTGAACACTATCACCTGCTTCACCAAACAGATAATCATTCTGGTGAGGATGGTAAGTCTCAACAGCTACTCTGTAATCATCCAATACTTTATTAACTCTTACATACGTACCGTGAATATTGGTGGCATCATCCAGCATGTTTTCGAAGGTACTGTTTTTGATAGTTACTAAACCTTTACAGTTACAAAAATGAGTGGCATCAGCAGTAGTGGTAACCATGCGGCCTTCACCTTCTTTTAAGACCACGTTGAAGCTATCTAAAGTAATATTTTCACAACGCTCAGCAATCATTCCCATAGCCCCAGAGTGATATACATTCACATTATTAAAATACAACTCCTGACTTTTAAACAATCTAAAGGCCGGATTTTCGCGATTATAGAGATATTCACCTTTGGAACAAAACACTGAACCAACAGGGGGCACTTCTCTGTACATTGTAGTTAATCGTACGATACCGTCTTCTAATTCTTCTGCAGGAAAGTGAAATACGTTGAATCCGCTATATTTTACATGATCGTAGATCGGTGCCATAGTCTTTGGATCCCAAATAATGTTTTGTCCAATCAATTGGTCGTACTTTTCACCTTTTGCAAATCTAAAACCGTACTTCCTTTCATAAGGAGAATCTTCTCTTTCTAAGGACAAATACAGATGTCCATCACTTACCTTATAAGGAGTACTAACTTTAACATCAAATGTTTTTGCTTTAGGATTATTTGCAACCACATCACCTTCTAAGCAAAAAGGAACTTCCCAATTAATACTTAAATTCTTCACCTTGATATTTTTACTTTCCTCTATGATAAAAGGAAGCATTTTACCATGAAAAATAAATTCCGAACCATTGCCATCAATCTCCAGTCCATTAAATCCGATAATTGGAAATGCCGTTCTTTTTAATCCATTATCATTATTGGTGATGGCACAATACCTGTCGGGGGCAAATGTCGGATAAAAATGATAAATACCTTTAGGAATCGAAAGTTTACGGATTCCTTTTTCCTTACACTCCTTTAGTGCCTCTACAACAACAGGAGTCATATCCTTTACATCTTCAATACCCCGATTCTTTAAATTCAGCTCTTCTGATATGGTTGTATGCGCACAACCCACATTAAATAAGAGAGCAAAAACTAAACCTCCAAATATTTTTTTCATATAACTTTTCATTAAATATGTTCTCGTGATTTAAAACCTATACAAATCTATGTATCCACCATTGAATCTTATTTAAGCTCATGTAACCACTTTAAACACTATTGTAACAATCCCTTTGTTTATAGGGATTACACAGCAAAACAGCTATCATTATTATTCAATTCTGTAATGTAACATCCTTAGCAACTATTGTAACATTGTATTATTCGACACTCTATAATTAGCCCATTTATAGTATTTTTACAATAGGTAATACCACGCTTCTTTTTTGTTGAAAATAAAAAGACGTGCGAAAAATTTCATCGTATGAATGCACTGCTCTCCCATTTAAGAACCATGTTTTTAGCACTTGTAACACTTATATGTTCCAGCGCTTATGGTGATATATTCCATTTTAACACATTAACTGTAAACGACGGCTTAACTCAACACGATGTGAGTTGCACTTTACAGGATAGTTATGGTTTCATATGGATTGGTACCTACGATGGCTTAAACCGTTTTGACGGCTATAAGGTGATAAACTATACAAGTGAATCCCAAAATGAGGAAAGCTTATCCAGCAACCGTATTAAATGTCTTTTTGAAGATTCAAAACAGCGGCTATGGATAGGCACAGACGGCTATGGATTGAACTATTACTCCTTAAAAAGCAACAAATTCATACGGGTAAAAACACCTGACAGATATAACCGAATTAATG
The DNA here is from genome assembly GCF_005877885.1 of Labilibacter sediminis. Lineage (GTDB taxonomy): Bacteria > Bacteroidota > Bacteroidia > Bacteroidales > Marinilabiliaceae > Saccharicrinis > Saccharicrinis sediminis. The sequence goes on along the minus strand of NZ_VCHY01000006.1, from coordinate 66,663 downwards.
CAGTCGCAGAAAATAGCCTGGGCGAAATATTAGTTGGCACTTCATTGGGCATATTAAAGATAGTTGAAGACGAAACAAATGTTTATGCGGAGTTAATGCAACTCCCCCTAACGGGTTTGACTGTTAACAATATAGTAACATCAAGCAATAATACCTTTTATTTCACTACAAACAGTGGCATTTGGATGTTAAAGAATGGCCAATGCAGTCAAATAAAGCAAGTAAAGAATTTTTATTACCAGGGATTAACACTTGACAAAAACGGGAACATTTGGGCCGCAAGATCCGGCGAATTAATACGAATAAAGACCTATAACAAAACACACCAGGTAGAAACTATTCCTTTCTTTTCTGATATGACCATCAAAAGTCTTTGCACTTCTTTAAATGGAGACATCTGGATAGGCACCTTGAACAAGGGATTGTATCAATTAGATCCCACCCAAATGACGATTAAAAATCATATTCTCGCGGATTACTCAGAAGAGAGGAGTCTTTTGAGTAACTCTGTATTAAACCTAAGCTGTGATAAAACAAATACCCTTTGGATAGCCAACCGCCAGGGATTGTGTTATACCAATCTAAATCCAAAGAAATTTTCAAACATATCACTAAAGGAAATATCTCATAAGTATAAACATCCACATATCAGGGCTTTATTTATCGATGATAATTATTTGTACTTTGGTATTCAGCAAGGTGAATGTTACAGGTTTAATATGGAATCGAGACAGTTAGAAAACATCCAACAACCCGGAAAATTAAATCCGAACAGAATAGAAAAAATAAACGATCAAATTTACATTTCCACGAATAAGGGTGTTTATATTCAAGATAACGACAACCTCAACTTCTCACATCAGAGCAGCACAGCACGCACTGACCTTCTAATGCAAAGAAATATTTTCCCCATATGTTCAGATAAATGGGGCAAAATATATTATGGCGCATTCTCGGGCCTAATAGTTCAAGATAAAGAATCTACAAACTGGATTCACAACATACAAACCAAAGCAGAAATACTAAGAGGTAAAAGGATTTTTGACTTACTGTATGATCAAAATGAAAACTGCATTTGGATAGGCACTATTGCTGATGGTATATACAAAATGAATTTAACCTCAAACGGAGAATTTCTTTCCCTGGAAATATACAATCACCAAATGCAAAACAACTACCATATTGCGAACAATACTATTTGGTGTTTCTTTAAAGATTCCAATGAAGATTTATGGGCCGGAACAGATGCCGGTCTATTAATAAAACCTAAAGGTTCGAACGCTTTCAACCAGATAGAAGTGCCGGGAGTTATGGATAAGAAAATAATGGGCATTCTGGAAGATGATCAATCACGCCTATGGCTAAGTAATTCACAGGGTATTATCTCTTTTGATCCTGACAGCCATGAAACTCAAAAATACACTTATAACGACGGCCTCAATACGAGCACTTTTACTGAAGCCGTTGGAAAATCATCTGATGGGACCCTCTATTTTGGAAGCATTAATGGCATTACTTATTTTAATCCGGGCAAAATAAAACCAAGCCCCTATAAATCAAACGTAAAGCTAACCGACTTCAAGGTACATAACACGAGTATAAAACCCGGAGAAGAATACTTTGGCAGTCCAATACTTAAAAACTCGATTAATGCCACGGTTGATATTGTATTAAATTACGAACAGAATAACTTCCTTTTTGAATTTGCCGGCACCAACTATTCCAATGTCAATAAAAATAAATTCCGGCATATGCTTAAAGGATATGATCGGAAGTGGATTCATACGACTAGTAAACACCGTTTTGCCACCTATTCCAATTTAAAACCGGGAGACTATACTTTTATAGTTGATGCCGCTAATCAAGACGGCATTTGGAGTGAACACCCAAAAGAAATACGCATCAAAGTATTTCCTGCACCGTGGCAAACCACATGGGCTTATATGGGATATACATCTATTTTAGTTTGCATTGTCCTTATATTTCTTTACTTCTGGCATAACCGTCAGAAACTAAAGCATCAAATAGAATTAGGACAAATAAATCAACAACAAGAACAAGAGTTGCATGAATTTAAGCTCATGTTTTTTACCGATGTGGCTCATGAATTTAAAACACCGCTTTCCTTAATTATTGGTCCACTTAATGATTTAATGCGAAACAATCTCACGAAAGATAGTCGGGATTTTTGTTTTCATGTCATCTCGCGCAATACACAAAGGATGATGTTCCTGGTGAGCCAGCTGCTGGATTTCAGAAAAATAAACGCTCAAAAGAACATACTAAAGGTAGAAGAGTGTAACCTGGCTGCCTTTATTCAACAAACGACTCAAGCATTTTTATGGCAAGCCCAAAATGAAAATATTCATTTCAATGTGCTGAAACCTGAAGAATTCATTTGCTATTTCGATAAAGACATTATTGAAAAAGTACTTTATAATGTAATATCCAATGCCTTTAAATACACACCGGAGAATGGAATTATAGAGTTGGAATTAAAACCTATCTGGAAAGACAATCAACAAATTGCCAACCTAACGGTACGAGATAGTGGCAAAGGAATTCCTGATAATGAAAAGAACAAAATCTTTGATCGCTACTTCCATGGCAAAGACCGATATGCGTCAGGAATTGGTTTGCATTTGAGTTATACTCTAATTAAAGCGCACAGAGGAGATATCAATGTTGCCGACAGCAATTATGGCGGAGCTGAATTCATTCTTTCGATCCCCGTTTCAAAAGAGAACTTCTCCAATACTGAGATTTCAACTACGATTCAATCACGTCCTGCTCAACAAGATGTTTTTATGGAAGTTCCAAAAACGGATAAAACAATTGCAGAAGAACGCGAGCGGATACTGGTTGTTGAAGACGACCACGATTTGCGTGCTTATTTAAAAAATTGTTTGCAAACAAATTATCATATTTCAGAAGCCAATAATGGAAAGGAAGGCATTGAGAAGGCCATTAAAGATATACCGGACATTATTGTTTCCGATGTGATGATGCCGGAAATGGATGGTGTAGAAATGTGTCAGCAATTAAAAAATGACAATCAAACATCCCATATTCCAATTCTAATGCTCACGGCCAAGTCAGCAGAAGAATACCAAAAACAAGGCTTAGAATCCGGTGCCTGGGATTATATTTCTAAACCCTTTAATACGGAGTCTTTGCTGCAAAAAATCAATAACATTATTAAAACCCGGAACCTGTATAAAACCTATTTACTGGATCAAAATGTCACATTAGAAGTCAAGCAGCATTACACTCCTTACGATCAGAAGTTTATCAGTAAAGTCACAAAACTGGTAGAGGCAAACATTAGCAAGGAAACATTCACTGTTGAAGATCTGGCAAGAGAAATAGGTTTAAGCCGGATGCAATTGCACCGAAAGCTAAAGTCTCTGGTGGGCCAAACGACCACAAGTTTTATTAATACGATTAAGATTAAGTTTACCACCAATTTATTTGATCAGGGCTGTGATCGCATCCAGGAAGCCATGGAAGCTGTAGGCTTCAGTAGTTATTCACACTTCAATACCACATTTAAAAAGATTATTGGCAAAACAGCTTCAGAGTATATAGCTGATAAAAATAGTTAGCAAATGTTGTTATTTTTATAATAATGTGCATAGACTTTAGCTTTCTATGTATTGGTTTTTTTCTTCTATCCTAAAAACCATAGTTATTAAGGTACCGGGTTCGAATCTCTCTCTCCGCTGAATAAAATACCCACAGAAGACACAAAAGATACAAACCCTACAATATCAAGATATTATAGGACTTTTTTTATACTCTTTTGTCTGTATGTACTTTGATAAAATTGCCAAAAAGCGACATAGTTTTGTGGCTAAATCGTACCCTATTTTTTAAAATCAAAAATAGGTCACAAATTGTCGCAAATCGGCATAGTAATGTCGCGAATTGGCACACCTGCAATTATTTCATTTTGTGATTAATAAACTAGTTTTACAATTCAAAAAATGAAGCAAATTCTTGAGTTGGAGAATGCATTGCAGAATTGGTTAGATGAGACAGGCTGGAAAGGAGGCAAAGTCAACTACATGTATCGATCCTAGTCTTTAATCTCTGCAAGAAATATTTTGTCTTAACTAATAAATTGTAAGCACCATAAATAAAGCTCTTCCCTTTGCTCCTATGGGCAAGGGGAAGTAGGCTGCCAGAGGCGGTGGGATGGGGATTTATAAGTTGTTTATCTTACCAATAGGAAGTCCCACTTTTAGACAAAATACTTATTAGACAATCCCATGCGGTTATGCCAATTGAGGTTTTAGCTTAAGATGCAAGTTATAGTGACTGGCATCCTTTCTTGGAAACTAAATACTCAATATTTAAAAGAAGGCTATGCATTTAGCAGTAAAGAAAAGTTGCTACGCACACATGGTATTTCCAGAATATTACAGTTTCATTTATGTGAGAAAGGGGATCTTGATTTAACCTACCAATATCCCTGTTTGGACATTTCGCGGTATTGAAGATCAAACTGTTGATTTATATGCAAGTATTGATATAGCTACGGCCGCAAAAAAATTAGATTTTGAAAATACTTACACACCTAGACTAACCATTTGCCGAGGTGTCGGTCATAATTGCTGGCCTATAACCTACGATGCTCAGGCATGGGACAGAAAAGCAGCAATTACGATACCTTTGATATGAACATTTAGATTGGTTGTTCAGGTATAAAAAATATGAGTAAGCTAATGTAAAATATATTAAAAAGTCGTGACAAAACAAAACTGTCACGACTTTTAGTTATTAACTTAATCTTTTATGCAACGCACATAACAGCCCGTTTCATTTTGACGTGAGAAGAAAAGTAAATCTGATTCATTGTAATTAAGGTAGCAAGTGTAAACTTCAGTACGAAACTTTACTGTAGCACTCCACCAGTGTGCAGAAATATTCTTAAAGTAGAAATGGATTCCACCTATGCCATAGTCATGTCGATAACCACCAGGAAGGGCTGAAAACCCCGTAATATCCCTATACTCAGGAAAATCATCATTTCCAACAGCCCTTTCCTCTTCTGAAATTTTCCAATTACCATCTTTGGTAAGTGATTTTGCAATGTTTTCACCACCTAAAATACCATCACATGAATATCCATTTTCCTTTAGATAATTCTCCAATTGCCTCCATTCCTTAATGGTTGGTAAATGCCAACCGGGAGGGGAAGATTTTTTAGCAGCTTCCCATTGATATAAAACGCCATAAGTTGTGCCATAAGCAGGGTTGTCTTCGTAATAACACCAACCATCACATTCATTGTTATCAAACCAACGCCCACCTACCGGAATGTATTGGATATCTTTCCCTTTATAGGCTAAATTTTCTGCCATCCATACTTGATCACCTATTTTTACCCATTTATATGTTTTACCATCCCTATTATCGATAAAAATACCTGTTTCACCTTTTTCTGGTAAGATAATACTACCTAATCCACTGTCATTATTATCATCTTTAGAGCAACTGCTAAAAAAAATAATGATAAGTAAACTTGTTGCCATTTTTATGTTAGTCAAATCTTTTAAACTCATACCTTAAACCAATAAACTCAGTTTTAGATTCATCTTTTCAGTATTACTCAAAACTCTCAATCTCATCTATAAACAGTTTACCATTTAAGGATATAACTGTTCCTTTTATTATTACTCTTTTGTACTTATACATTGGTAATGTAAATTCATGAATTCCTGAAGCGTTCCAGTTTAAAACATAAACATTTCCGTCATCGGCATCAAACATCCAGTTCCAGTTTTTATTGACCATAGTGGCAAACAGCAGTCCTTCCAATTCAATGGTTTTGGACTTTTTCCCCTTAAAGTTTTTCGGTTTCAACTCCTGAACTGTAATTTTAGGTAGACTTATAATATTAGCAGATATTACTTTTTGTATTTGGCTATTCTTCTTGTCTTTATTTAGAACAACATCAAGACTTACCTTCCTCCCTTTTAAATGCTTATATTTTGTTTCACATTGCTTGAATGCATTTTTGGCAATCAATCGTTTGTTACCATCCACTTCAACGAAGTATAAATTGTATGAATCAGGACTGATATCCTCCATAACATAACCGGTTAAACTGATCATCTTTGTATCATCCTTAAACTTCTTTCCTTCAGCATTGTGGATAAGTATAAAGCTTAGCATAAATGCCAAGGTAACTATTCTTAAGGTGCTTAATTTATTGATTTTGGATCTTTTCATATTCTAAATATTAATTTGTTGATATTAAGTGTATTACTAATATAACAATCGTTAAGATTTCCGATTCCCATTTACTAACCACAAAGGTTTAAATCCTATTACACAACTAAAAAACAGGCAGTTAACAAGCCTTATTTTTTTTTAAAAAACCTCTATCAACAATAGTGACAGAGGCTTAATACAAACTTACAAAACCGCTTTTACGGCGAACTCAAGTACAGTTATAATTAATGTTTATTTCCTTTTTTAGCAGGCACTACCTGCCTCAACCACCAATCTCGATCCGGATTATAGTTGTATTGCACTTTTAATCGTTCAATCTCCTGGCGTAACTGAGCTTCTACTTCAGCATATTCAGGTAAACCAATCAAATTAATCATCTCACCCGGATCATTTTCCAGGTCGTACAGCTCATCAATGTCATGATCTAAAAAGCAATCCACCAACTTATATTTGTCGGTACGCACTGCCAACATATCAGGCCCTGCATATGGGTATTCATCATCTACATAATATTGAAATAACATGGACTGACGCCACGTATTATCCTTTTGGTTTTTTAATAAATTCACCATTGATTCACCCTGCATATATTCCGGTTGCTGTACCCCTGCTAACTCCAGGATCGTTGGTGCCATATCCACATTCAAACACAACTCATTAATTTTTAATTCGGGCTGAATTAGTTTTGGATAACGAATCAACATTGGAATACGCATGGATGCCTCATAAGCAATACGTTTATCCCAATACCCATGCTCACCCATGAAGTAACCATTATCGCTACTATAGATGATAACGGTATTTTCCAACTCACCCATCTCCTCCAGTGTAGCTAGTACTTCACCTAAGGACTCATCCACAGCCTTTAGGGTTTTTAAGAGACGCATAAACTTATCTCCTTTAACCGGCCACTCTTTAATTGGCAATGAATCTACAGGCACATATTCTTTCCACTTCGAATCAGCTGCTTTAATACGTTGCCACTCCGGTTTATCGGCAAAGGTTTCGTTAAGCATACCATGCGGTGGCTCGGGCAATTCTTCACCTGCATACAAGCTATCATGTCTGGGTGCCGGCGAATGATTTTCATGAACTGCCTTATGCCAAAGGTTTAGACTAAAGGGTTTATCTTTATCACGTTTCTCTTTTAACCAGGTAATGGCTTTGTCGGTTAAGATATCTGTCATGTAACCTTTCTCCTGGTACTCGTGACCATTGTCATTCACCATTGGGTCGAAATAGTCCCCTTGCCCGTTAAAACTGAACCAATAATCAAAGCCGGGACGAATGTGCTCTGCTCCTTTTTTATGAGCCATATGAATCTTACCCACATGAGCTGTTTGATATCCTGCCTCCTGCAACAATTGAGTGTATGGCTTAAACTTATTCCAGTCCGGGTCAACGTGACGATTATTCTGGTTTACCCCATGCACATGTGCATACATACCTGTTAAAAAACTGGCACGCGATGGTGAACAGATGGATTGTGTACAAAAGTAATTTTCAAACAACACACCTTCCTTTGCCAAACGGTCCATATTAGGTGTTTGCAAAAACGGATAACGCCTATTGACACCTAGTGCATCATATGGCTGATCATCAACCAACACAAACAGGAAGTTGGGTTGTTTAACTTCCTTCTCCGCCTTGCTTTTGCATGCACCCAATAGCAAAACTGCAGATAATATTATTATTAGATTCTTCATTCTTTTTCTCTTTATAATTGTGCAGATTAATTACACTATTTGATTTAATTCAACTGATAACTTTTACTACTAATAAGCATTCAAAAACATTATAAACTACACCCCCCACTTCCGCTGGTTTGTATTTGTTCATAAGTCGGGTTGTAAGCATTTGAATGAACTTGATAATTTTCTTTCAAAACCGAACCATTTGTTATAAGATGTTTAACACCACAAAAATCAGTCAAAGTGCTATTTAGACGTACTGAAAGGTCAGTCCCAATTCTTTCAACATTGCTCAATCCATCCAAGTTACTTAGTGCGTTGTTCTCCTCAATAACCAAATATTGTTCTATGGCTTCAAGGCTTTTAAAACCATCCAGATTAATTAATGCATCATTCCCAGTAACGATGAACCTACCACCGATTGACTTAAGACTATTAAACCCGCCAATTGTTTCTAAAGCATCATTATCCTTAATTTCTAAAACAAAACCAATTGAATCAAGTTGATTTATTCCATTTAGATTAACTAAGGCATCATTATCATAAATCGTTAAATTCGACCACACATTACTCAGGTTACTTAACCCATCTAAATTGCTTAAAGATTTGTTGCCCGAGATATAAGTTCTACCGAGTTTTTTAAGGTTCTTTAAACAATCGACATTCTTTAAATTATCATTGCGAATAAGGGTCAACCTATAAACTGATTCTAGCTTATTTAATCCACTTAAGCTCAGTAATGACGGGTTATCCTTAATCTCTATCCCAGCGAAAGTTGAATAAACAGAAGAAATACCACTTAGTGCTTCAAGACTTAATAAGGCATCATTACCAATAATCACTAATTCATCAATTGAGATTTGTCTGCTTAAACCCTTTAAATTAGTTAACCCATTATTATTACTAATATCGAACGTTCTTCGAATAGATTCAAGCCTTCCTAATCCTTCTAAGTCAGTCAACGAATGATTTTCTACTATATGAAAATCAACAGTTACAGAAGTAAGACTTCTTAAACCATTCAAGCTGGTCAAATTATTGTTGCTTTTTATTTCTATGCTTCCATGAATAGCATTAAGTCGATGTAAACCATTAAGCGTAGTTAAACCATCATTATTACAAATGGTGAGATGCTGAACATTACGTAAAGTATTTAGTCCGCTCAAATCAGTTATATCACTAGATTCATGATATTTACCAATTATAATTGATCCATCAACATCCGTATAACTGCTATCTGCAAAAGCATCTACTTCTTGCTGAGACTCTAAGTATACAGTTCCAACAAAACTTTTTTCAATAAAAGGCTCTTCTTTATTGCATCCTATAATAACGAATGTACTTAATAGTGAACAAATTATAAGTTTTTTCATTTCTCTTTAAAAGAAAATAAAGTACATAGCGAAACAAGCACCTACCAACAGCATTGATAACACCCTAAAATTCTTATACCACACCACATTTTTCAGTTCTTCAGACTCCTCTTTCCATATTTGTACTGTCCATGTGTTTTGCTTTACTTTCTGCTCATCAGGCAAATGCGAAGAAAGGCTCACTACCACATTTACAATCACACTGAGCACGAGAATAATTGGAGCTAAAAGAAGAAAATGCATCGTAATCTCCACGTCAAGCACATACTTTGAAATCATAATGACTGCTGCTAACAACAAACCAGACATCAAACCGAAAAATGCCCCTTTTTCATTGGAACGCTTCCAAAATAAACCTAAGAAAAATGTACCTACAATAGGTGGTGCCAAATACGAAGTAACTTCCTGATAATAGGAAACCAAAGAATCAAATTGTTGAATGATTGGTGCCCAAAATACAGCAAATACCAAAACTAAAAATGAAGTAATACGACCGACCCAAACGAGCTTTTTACCATCAGCTTTAGGATGAAAGCGTTGATAGAAGTCCATCGTAAATAAAGTAGATACAGAACTTAAGGTAGCGCTCAAAGTGGATGTCAATGCTGAGATCATTGCTGCCAATATCAGACCAATCAAACCGACAGGCAGTAGCTTAACAATCATACGAGGATATACCTGGTCAGTATTAATTCCAAAGTTTGATTTTAAAGAGCTCCCATCTATCATGTCGTATGGCAGATTCTCTACGCCAAAAAGATTAGTGCCTCGGGCAATTAATCCAGGTAAAATAAAAATAAACAAGGTGAACAGATATAAGAAACCTACAAATAAAACTCCCTTACGACCGTGATCGATTGTTTTTGCGGATAAAACGCGCTGCACCATCACCTGATTATTTCCCCAGAAGTAAAACCCTAAGATGGGGATCCCAATCCACATGCCCAACCAAGGCACTGTCGGATCGCTCATCGGACGGGTTAAATTTAGCCATACACCATCATGGAATTTAGCATATAATTCTTCCCATCCTCCAATTGAATCGAGCGCAAAGAAATACAATATGGCAGAACCAACAATCAACACAGCAGCCTGAATCATATCGGCATTTATAGCCGAAGACAATCCACCTATAATAGTATAACTACCAGCAACAGCAGCCATTATAACTATAATTGTAAACAACTCTAAATCGGGAAAAATAAGCTTAATAATCAATGCGCCTGTATAGAGTGTTGCCGCAGCATCTAAAAATACATTTCCAAAAATAGTAATGAAAGAAAAATAATATCTGGATTTCTTATCAAACCGTCTTTCCAAAAACTCCGGCATGGTGAAAATGCCTGATTTGATATAGAAGGGTAAAAAGAACAAGCCAAAAAATACCATCACTAATACCGAAATCCAGTTATAATTAAATACGGCAATTCCACTAATAAAACCTTCTCCTGAGTGCCCCATTAACGTGGAGCTGGAAACACTGGCTGCAAATAAGGAAAGGCCAATAACAGGCCAGGTCATACTTCTACCTGCCAAAAAATAAGAATCCGAATCGGAACTTTTCCCATTCTTCAGTGCCCACCAAATTATTCCCACCAAAAATGCAGCAAGGATGGCTATATCTATTAAACTAATATTCATGTGTTTAAATTTTATTTTCATTTGTCACATGGAACTCTCGATGAATTTTAATCATTCTCTTGTGAGTATTCTGGAATGCTAAAATTCATGTTCGTTTCATATGTCTAGTTTTTTTGTATTTAATCAAATGAGAACATAGCATTATTTAGTATTCTCTTTGATAAACTGTACCAGTTCATGAATATTGGCAGTTGCCGCACAACACCATTGGTCCGAAGCACCATAGTATACATATAAGGTATCATCAACAATCACATTCCCGGTTGGAAAGACTACGCCCCATTTGTACAATCCATTTTTCTCAATATCTGTTTCCGGCTCCAGAATGAAGTCTTTGGTACGGTATAGAATTTTAGTTGGGTCTTCAAGATCTAACAAACAGGCTCCCAACCTATAAGTAAAATCCTTATCCACCCCGTGATATAACATTAACCAACCTTCATCTGTTTTTAAGGGCGGTGTATTACCTCCCACTTTAGGCTCCCACCACTCTTCACCTTTCAGCAACATTTTACTTTCTACATTCCACGACATCATATCGTCGGATGATTTAATCCAAATAGCCGGAGCCTCAGTGCCATACTCTTCCCCAACATAATTTTTAGGGCGGTGTAACATATAAAACTTACCATTGATTTTTTCCGGAAACAGGATAACATCACGATCATCGAGACTTGGCTCCGTAAGCCTTCCTACTTTTTTAAAGTTTACAAGGTCTTTAGAAATAGCTAATGCAGTATTACCCACATTCTCTCGTAGACATTTAGGTGCAAACTCGCTTAGAACAGGAGCTTCAATTTGATCGTATTTATTCTTCCAGTACTGCCCCGGAGGGTATGGACGGAAGGCATAAGTCATATAATACTCATCACCAAATTTCACTACTCTTGGATCTTCAACAGAACCGGCATCAAACCCGTTTGGATCTGGCGTCAACACAGGCATATCCTGAACTCGCTTAAAATTGAATCCATCCGTACTTGTGGCTAATCCAATGTGTATATGATGTTCTTTGTCTTCTCCTGCAGCTCGATATAGTAAATAAAATGTACCGTCTTCATACCAGGCGGCCGGGTTAGTTGCCACCAGGCTTTCCCATTCATTTTCAGGATTAGGTGATAAAATTGGATTTCCTTCAAATTTCTTAAGCTTCATCTTTATCTTCTTTAATTGTTATTTTTCTACATACCATTTGGACATACTATCCAAACTGATAAGTCAAATATATCAGACATTAAAGAAGGTGAGGTTTTAAAACTGGTCAAGGAGTTTTAAATAATATTCACACCACGCAACGTACTGATACAATGAGAAATAAATACAGAGATATTTACAAAGCAAATATTCAACATTACGATTATTCCATTTTTTGATCATAACAGTAAGGTTCACGATATAAACTCAACCGAAAGCGAAAAAATCATTGATTCAATATTCTTATCTTCGGAATGGCCGAAGCGACACTTTTGTCGATACAACAAAAAGAATCTTAATATTATTTAACCCGGATTATGCATTAGATTTTCGTTATGAACATTGAAAATGCAATAAAACAAACACTTACTGAAACGAGGCATAGCACCGCTATGGTGAGTTGAAGCAAGTGAGTAAAACGATTTGTTTTAAAGTAGTTTCAATGTGCAATAGATTAGCTAATGCATATTCCGGGTTTAAATAAGTAATACTGGTTTTCCTTTGGCTTTGCACTGATGGCAGCCACTATGATGGTTGGTGAGATGACAAATACTATAACCTATCGGTGATTAGCATACACTAATGATACCAATGCTCCGGCATTTCGTTATTTTGGAATAATTATAGAGGAAGGCTTTAACATAATGACGGAGACTATTATAGATCTGATTTGTAAGCACAGTTATACTACACTCACAAACCAGATTTTAAAAAAAATTAAGCAGTTTTTATACGGTAGCTAACATCTACCTTACCCTTGGTGATGGCATTAAGCTTACCTTTTAATAATCGTTTCTTTAAAGGAGACAGGTGATCTACAAATAACTTCCCTTCAATGTGGTCATATTCGTGCTGTACTACTCTGGCTGCAAAACCTTCAAGCACTTCTTCGTGCAATTCAAAGTTTTCATCTTCAAATTCAACCTTGATTTTAGTCGGACGCTTAACATCCTCACGAATTCCCGGCAAGCTTAAACACCCTTCCGATAAACTCACTTCATCATCGTTATATTCGGTAATTATCGGATTAACATACACCCTCTTAAAGTTCTCTAACTCCGGAAACTCATCTTTCAAAGGATCTGCATCAATCACAATTAATCGAATAGATTTACCTATTTGCGGCGCTGCCAAACCAATTCCCTCCGATTTATACATGGTTTGAAACATGTTATCAATCAACTCATTCAAACCCTCAAAATCCTCATCAATCTCTTCAGCCACCTTACGTAATACCGGATGACCATATACAACAACTGGATATATCATAATCTATAAATTCCTTTTCTGTTCTAAATACGTTTGTAAAATAATTGTTGCACTGAGCTTATCCACCAAGGCCTTATCCTGTCTGGCTTTCTTTTTCAATCCACCGTCTATCATGGCCTGAAAAGCAATTTTTGAGGTGTAACGCTCATCCACCCATTCAACAATTAATTGTGGAAATTTGTTTTTTAAACGATTAAAAAAGGGTTTAATATACTTCATCGATTCAGAGTCCGAACCATCAGCCTGACGCGGATAACCCAACACAAGCAGATCAACCTCTTCTGTCGCAAAGTATTTTTCTAAAAAATCAATTAAAGTATGAGAAGGAACTGTATCTAATCCATTGGCAATAATCTGCAATGGATCTGTTACTGCTAAACCCGACTTCTTTCTTCCGTAATCTATCGCTAAAATTCTACCCACTAATTTATTTTTAAGAGGACAAAAGTAGTTGAATTAATTGAAAGATAAAAGACTAGTATTATTGTTGAAGCAGAGTATAAAAGAATGGTGAGCTTCATGCTCAAACTCACCATTCATTATCTCTTTCCAAAGAGATCCCTCTAAAAATCACTAATGAGGTATTTATATTTACAAACTACAACTACTAATTTAATCGAGCCACCACATCCTCTACCAAATTAACTTCTTGCTTTAAATCCTCAACCGCTTTCATATATTCTTCCGAAGCCACCTCAACATGTCCTTTACCACTATTAAGCTGTTCTGATGAATTTTGAATATGCTTTACTATTTCGGATATCTCACGAGAATACCTTTTGGTTTCGTCGCTCATATGTACAATTTCGCTGGAAATCACCTTAAAGCCATTTCCTTTTTCTCCTACATACTGTGCCTCAATAGAGGCATTTAAACCCATTATCTTAATCTTATCCGACATTTCCTGAATAAAATTAACAATGCGGTCTGTTTCATTGATACGTTGATTTGATCGACTTACCTCATCCATTAGTTCATGTGTAAAACTCATCAAATTCGTTTGTTGTTTAGACAACTGTGCAATTTTATAGGTCAATTGATCTACCCTTTCTACCAACGCATCTCCTGCCTCTTTACGCTTACTAATATCAGAATCTACAGTTACAATATGTATTATCTCATCATCTTCATTTAAAACAGGAGTCAATGAAGTATGAGTCCAAATCATTCTGCCCGATGGTGTTTCATTAATAGCTTCATAATATGTCGGCCTTTTAGTATGAATACATTGCTCCATACATTGACGAACCATTGGATTAAAACTAGTTTGCAAGATATTGCTTCCTCGAATACGAATAAATTGCTCGAAAGTATATTCGTACATTCTGGTAAAACCGTCATTTAACCACTGAATGTTACCCTCCGGATCCATAATCATAATCGCATTATCCGTTTGTTTTGCCACTATAGATAAACGCTCCATCTCAGCCTGTTTTTCAGAATCCACATCAGAAACCTTTAGCTCATCATTAACATGATGATGCTTTTGCCCCAAGGACACAATCTCTTTTTTCAATTTTCTATTTTTTCTTAACAATAGGAAGAAAAACAACAGGGTAACAAACGAAAAAGTAATAAAACAAAGTAACATAGGTTGTTTTTTTTAGGATAACAGACGGCAAAAATATACTTTTTCTGACCAAACCCTAAAATTATACTAACCTTTAATGTTTTTTTACACTTTTAAAATACATCCCCCCAAAAAAACACCAATCTAAATCCTGAAAATTATTTTTTCCATGAAACAGCAATTCATCCTATCCGCTAAAAGCATAAATTAAGGGTATATTCATTCAGAATTGCTTCGAAATTGCTTCGCCTGCAAATCAGTATTAAGTTTCAAACAATTCACAATAAATACAGCACAAAGTCACCTTTAAGTGACTTTATAGTGACTTTATAGTGAGTTTGTAGTGAGTTTGTAGTGAGTTTGTAGTGAGTTTGTAGTGAATCTATAGTGAGTTATATCGCATTTTGTTACAACGCAAACCCAAAGCAGCTATAGAGATAATAAGAAAGGATTGCATTTTAAAATACTAAATAGTAAACACAAACTACTTTCTTTAACAAAGATACAAACTACTGTACTCTAGGTAAGGAAGGGATAAGAATGATCCGAGAAACCGCAAACAATTAAGGTATTAAAACGAAAAAAGACCAAAAGAAATTCATCTTTTGGTCTTTTAAGTGGTACCACCTGGGATCGAACCAGGGACACATGGATTTTCAGTCCATTGCTCTACCTACTGAGCTATGGTACCCCGTTTTTTTCGAGGTCTGTTTGTTAACAGAATAATATTTTGAAATGTGGTACCACCTGGGATCGAACCAGGGACACATGGATTTTCAGTCCATTGCTCTACCTACTGAGCTATGGTACCAGCATTTTTTTAATCTTCACTACTGCTTTCAGCAGGAACGCCTTTTCTGTAAGGCGGTGCAAATATACACAAAGATTTTTTCCTGCAAAATCATTTTTAAAATTTCTGCATTAAAATTTCCATAAAAATATTGAAATACGCTGTTCTTTAGTACTTTTGCACTCCAATATTTTTTTCATGATTTTTAATACACATACGTTAAATAACGGAATTAGAATTATCCACAAGCAAGAAAGCAGTGAAGTTGGCTATTGTGGTATGATTATAAATGCAGGGTCGCGCGATGAAAAAGAAAATGAACACGGTATGGCTCATTTTATTGAGCACGTTGTTTTTAAGGGTACAAAAAAACGTAAAGCATTTCATGTTCTTAGCAGAATGGAAGATGTTGGTGGTGAATTAAACGCTTACACTACCAAAGAGGAAACATGTATATATGCTACCTTTTTAAAGGAAGACTATGAAAGGTCAATGGAACTTATTTCTGATATTACCTTTCATTCCATCTTTCCCGAAAAAGAATTGATTAAAGAAAAAGAAGTCATTATTGATGAAATAAATTCATATAAAGATTCTCCTGCGGAATTAATTTTTGATGATTTCGAAGAACTTTTATACCCAAACCATCCTATTGGTAGAAATATATTAGGAACACCCGAAGCATTAAAGTCTTTCAATAGAGAAAATATTTTTGACTTTATCAGCAATAATTACCACACCGATCAAATCGTATTCTGTTCAATCAGTCATCATGATTTTAAACGCGTTATTAAACTTGCTGAAAAATACTTTGGTGACATACCTGAAAACAGGCGCATTGTTAAACGTAAACCCATTGAAGTTTCAAAACCGACAATTATAAAAGCAGATAAAGACACTTATCAAAGTCATGTTATCATTGGTGGTACAGCCTACGACTATAATCACCCCAATCGTTTAGGCTTACATTTATTAAACAACTTACTGGGTGGCCCCGGAATGAATAGCCGACTAAATATGTCGCTACGTGAAAAAAGAGGTATTGCATATAATATAGAATCGAACTACACTCCTTTTTATGGCACAGGAGTTTTTTCAGTATATTTTGGTACCGACCAGAAGAATGTAGAGAAAAGTATTAAAGTGGTACATAAAGAACTGGACTTGCTAAGAAACCAAAAGCTTGGTCAAATGCAACTCCATAAGGCAAAGCGACAATTAAAAGGTCAAATAGCCATATCATCGGAAAACAAGGAAAGTTTGATGCTAAACATTGGCAAAAGCTTTCTTCTCTATAATAAGGTAGATTCGTTGGAGTACGTGTACAAAAAGATTGACTCATTAAGTGCATCTGACCTAATGGACATAGCCAATGAATGCTTTAATCCGGATCATTTATCGCAACTTATTTACCTTTAAAAGTATACCATGCTTGGTCAGTCAATTGATTTAGAAAATTACATATTAGATCATATCGATCCGGAAGATGAGCTGCTTTATGAGCTAAACAGAAAAACCCATCTTCACATTCTTCGTCCCAGAATGCTATCCGGTCATTTGCAAGGTCAGATACTAAAAATGATTTGTAATATGATTCAGCCTAAAAACATTCTTGAAATAGGGACATTTACCGGGTATTCTTGTATTTGTATGGCTCAAACACTACCTGAAGACGGAATTATAGATACCATTGAAATAGATGATGAAATAGAACCATTTACCAAATCATTTTTTAATAAATCGGGCCTTGCCGATAAAATTAATATGCACATTGGTGATGCCATGGATATTATGCCTACTTTAAATAAGAAATACGATTTGGTATTTATGGATGGCGATAAGCGTCAATACCCTAACTATTATAAGCAGGTATTTGATATGCTTAATCCGGGTGGTTACATTTTGGCCGACAATATACTGTGGGACGGCAAAGTTGTTGAAAAGCTGGATCCCAACGATAACTACACAAAAGGTATTCTTGAGTTTAACCAAATGGTAAAAGAGGATAACAGGGTTGAAAAAGTTATTTTTCCATTTAGAGATGGTATTTTTATTATCAGAAAAAAATAAAAATACGCTTAACGACCGTTTTAACCCGCTTTATGCATTAGAAAATCTATTACACATTGATATCACTTCAAATCAAGACACTTTGTTGCTTCACTTCAACTCACCAGAACGATGCTATGCCTCGTCTCAGTAAAGCCTTGTTTTACCAGCCTGCCGGCTGGCAGGTCGTGTTTTCAATGTTCATGACGAAGTTCTAATACATAATGCAGGTTTAATAAAACATGACTGAACCTTTGCATAGCGCAGTTGTTTATTCCCTACTATAAAATAGACTTATGAAACGACCATGTAAAATTTAATTATTCATGTTTACACACAAGCGAATGAAATACGAAGTATTCATGAGCACCTTTAAATGTGAAACCTTGGTGAATAATAAATTTTCTTGGGAGTTCCCCGCCTGCGTCGGGCAGGCATGCAGTAATTGAAAATTATAAACGCATGAAAAAAATAGGCATTTTTTACGGATCATCTGTTGGAAACACACGTTTTGTTGCAGAAAAACTAAACGATTTAATTTCTGACGCGGAGCTTAATCCGGTTGAGCAAGCTTCGAAATCAGATATTGAAAAATATGATTTTTTAATTCTGGGCACCTCAACCTGGGGCGTAGGAAACCTCCAGGATGATTTTGAGACCTTTGTAGATACCTTATTGGAAACTGACTTAAAAGGTAAACAAGTGGCTATATTTGGCTTAGGAGATCAATTTACTTATCCAGACACCTTTTGTAATGGCATGGGAAAATTATACGAACTTATTAAAGATAAAGGATGCTTTTTTAAGGGAGAATGGCCTGTTGATGAATATGATTTCTCAGAATCGTTGGCCGTAGTGAACGGTAGTTTTGTTGGCTTGGCATTAGATGAAGATAACGAACCTGACCTGACAGATTACAGACTTAGCAATTGGGTAAATAAGCTTGAAATAAAATAGTATTAGAAATAAAGAATAGAGAATAAAACAGGAAAAATCAGACTTTAATTTTATCCATATCTTTTTTATCAAATAAAGTAGGATAATCCTCTAAAAAATGATCCATCACGATGCGCATTAAGGTTTCGCGCATAAACTTAGATTTATTTCTTATTTTATTCTTCCTGCAATAAGAATCAATGGCTTCTCTTTCTTTGTCGTTTAATAAAAATGCCGTCCGATGAATTCTCTTTAACGAACTAACACTCAGCACTTTTTCCTCCGACTTATTATTCTTGATTCCTTTTTTCTTAGCCATTTAATTGATGCATACGTATATGCCTGCAAAAGTAGTAAAAATAGATTGATTGTTAACTTATTATATCAAAAAGCTCCAATAATATTTCAAACACAAAATCTTTATTCATCCCTTTTCTAACTCAAGCAATTAGGTCAACACCTTTCTTTTACAAATCCATAATATTAACTATTTACAACAAAAACAATAACAAGTTAAAACATCCTGTTGCCCACATTTATACTTATAAATTTTCTTGTCCATTTAAGTTTTTCTCCCTATATTTTCAATTAATTAAACTATTGTTTTACACGACTATGGAAAATGTATTTTTAAAATATATGCGAGAAAGAGTAGGTAAAAGAGAAGGAACCCAAGCCATCCAATCTGAGGGTCCTGTTATTACTATTTCTCGAGAATATGGATGTCCTGGTAAAAGGATTGGTAAATATTTATCTGAAGTATTAACAGAGAAGCTTCGTCGACAAGAAAAAAATGTTGAATGGAAATGGTTAAGTAAAGAAATCATTGAAGAGTCGGCTAGGGAACTTAAATTAACCCCATCTCTAATTAAAGATATCTCTGAATACAAAAACAGGAGCTTTTTCGATAACCTGGCTTTATTTTTCTCTGAAACATATTACCCCAGTGATTCCAAAATTAACAATACCATTGCCAACTTTATACATACTGCTGCTACCGAGGGCAATGTGGTTATTGTAGGTAGAGCCGCAGAGGCCATTACCAAAAACTTTAAAAAGTCTTTTCATGTTAAGCTTATGGCGCCATTACAATGGAGAGCTGAAATAATAAGTAACAAATATGGTTTAACAATTTCTGAGGCAAAGAGAGAAGCTCAGGAAATGGATAGAAGAAGAGAACAGTTTAGGCATTATTTTGAAAAAGGAGTTCCGGATGTTGAATTTTATGATGCATGCTTTAACTGTAAGGAAATGACAGATGATGAGATTGTTGAACTAATGGTTATTATTGCAGAAACAAGAGGTTTTATTTAAATAGAATAGATAAATAGAAAAAAGTTAGTCATACCTAAGGCTAACTTTTTTGCCTTAAAATAATTTTCAAAATCATAAATAAGAATTCATTAAACTAACTGCCTGTGAATAATATCCTGTTCCAAATAGGTTTAGATGATTAAAAACATGATATAAGAGATAAATATTCTCACGATACAAACAACCTTCAGGCAATGCAGAAAAATCGTTATATCCTTCGTAGAATTCAGGGCTAAATCCACCAAAAAGCTTTGTCATTGCAAGATCCGCTTCTCGATGCCCAAAGTATACTGCAGGATCAATCAGCACAGCCTGCCCTTTAGAGTCTATCAGATAATTTCCTGCCCATAAATCACCATGCAATAAAGCGGGCTCTTCTTCACTTCCTGATAAAATTGCGGGCAGCTTGCTTTCTATATGCTTAAACTTGCTTTTAAGTTCAGAGGTTAAATAACCATTCTTCTCAATTAATTTATACTGAAACAAAAGCCGATGAATAAAATAAAAATCAAGCCAAGTATCTAACTTGGTATTCTCCTGTGGAGTAGCACCAATATAGTTATCTTCATAAAATCCAAACATCACATGTGTAGTTCTGTGCATCTGGCCAAAGGCCTTACCAAAATTATACATCGCCTCCGGAGTTTTCCTTCCCTGATCAATAAGTTCCATCAATAGGTAATCACCCCCTTCAGTAATCACATGCGGTGTTTTTATGGTATTTGATTTCTGAATCTCACGTAAGCCATTTGCTTCACAAGAAAACATCCCTTCGGCACACCCCTGTTTTAAGAAATATTTCTTTCCAGATTCAGATTCAACAATACTGGAATCAGCAATACATCCACCTCCTACTCCGGTCTTAAAATGAAGTTTTTCGCCTACTTTTTCACTTAATATTTCAAGGTTGGCTCTATTCATTTTCAATCTTTGAGATTAATCCCTCACAAGCGTCTTCCAATAAGTCAAGCACCAACTCAAAACCTGCCGCTCCACCATAATAAGGATCCGGAACAGAATCATAAGAATACTCAGAACAATAATCCGTCATCCTGCTAAGCTTTGCTAAATCTTCATTTGAATTGGTCAAACTTTTTAAGTCAATCATATTTTGGTCATCCATCCCAATAATATAATCAAACTCCTCAAAATCAACATCTGCCCTTACCTGCCTGCTAATACTGGTTAAATTATAACCTCTTGCTAAAGCATGTTTTTGCATCCTTCTATCAGCAGGCTCACCTGCATGAAACCCTGTTATTCCAGCCGAATCAACTCTGTACTTACTCTCTAAATGATGTTGTTTTAATTTTGCATTCATTACTGCCTCTGCGCTTGGTGATCGGCAAATATTACCCAAGCACACAAAAAGGATACTCTTCTTACTCATACGTTAAATTTTGAGGGAAAATACAAAAATGTTCACGGATACAAAAAAAGAAAGCCTGTCTGAGAGTAGACAGGCATAAAAAGAACATTCTAAAAAAACTAACCTAAACCTCACACACATTTTGAATGTTCCTATTATTGGGGACCAGGAGAGCATTTTTACAAGACACAAATTACAACTTGATTAAGAAGATGTCAACACCTAATTGCACATTATTTTAATAAATACCATTTTTTTAACAGCTTAAGCCCGTAATAATCCTTCAGAATACCAAAAGTATATAATCAATCCAACTCTTATTCTATACTATAAATTTCTTCCATATGCACATTATTCTTATTCAATTTATCCTGATGGTTATCATTGAGAAAAGCTTAATCTCTCGCTAAATTTATACTGTTGAATAAATCACAATAATCCTAATCACTTAATACTTCAGATCTTGAAAAGAACACTCATTAAAAATATTAAAACACTTGCCGGCATCATTTCAAATTCAAACACTCCATATTTGAACGGCAACCAGATGGCGTCTTTAGAATCCATAAAAGATGCTTTCTTAATCATAAAAGATGAGCTGATTGACGACTTTGGCCACATGTCTGAACTTAATTATTTCGACGGGTTTGACATGATTATTGACGCCAATGAAAAAACTGTACTTCCTGCCTGGTGCGATTCCCATACACATTTAGTATTTCCTAATACTCGCGAAATAGAATACATTGATAAAATAAAAGGCCTTTCGTACGAAGAAATTGCCAAACGTGGGGGAGGAATCTTAAATTCAGCCAAAGCCATGCAGTATGCCTCGGAAGATCATTTATACTATGAGGCAAAAAAGCGAATAAACGAAGTTATAAAATGGGGAACCGGAGCAATAGAGATAAAAAGCGGATACGGCTTATCAACAAGTAGCGAGCTTAAAATGCTACATGTTATAAAAATGCTTAAGCAGGATGAACAAATAGAAATAAAATCAACCTTTTTGGGAGCACACGCTATTCCTCAGGAATACAAGAATAACAGAAGCGCCTATATTGACCTCATCATTAATGACATGCTCCCAAATATTGCAAAAGAGGATTTGGCAGATTATATAGATGTATTTTGCGATAAAGGCTTTTTTACTGTAGAAGAGACGGATAAAATTCTAAATGCAGCTTCAAAATACGGACTGATTCCAAAGATACATGCCAATGAATTAGATTATTCAGGCGGCATTCAGGTTGGTGTTAAACACAAAGCCCGTTCGGTTGATCATTTAGAATATGTAGGTGATGCAGAAATTGAGGCTCTGAAAAACTCAGATACCATGGCTACCATATTACCCGGTGCTGCTTTCTTTTTAAATATGCCTTATGCGCCTGCCCGAAAAATGATAGATGCGGGACTTCCCGTTGCTTTGGCGTCTGATTTTAACCCCGGCTCGTCTCCTTCCGGTAACATGCAATTAATTATATCAATGGGAAGCATATTATACAAAATGCTTCCCAACGAAGTAATTAATGCAGTAACCATTAACGGAGCTTACGCCATGGGTTTAGAGACCAGCTTGGGATCTATTACCAAAGGTAAAAAAGCAAATCTTATAATTACCAAACCAATCTCTAACCTGGAATATTTGCCTTATGCATATGGCGAAAACAAAGTAGATACCATGATAATAAATGGTCATGTTTTATAAAATCAATAAATAATTAACTATGCAACAATTAATTGAATGCGTCCCAAACTTTAGCGAAGGACGTGATATGAATATAATTAATCAGATTACTGATGAGATAAAAAAAATAGAGGGCGTAAGTTTAATTGATGTTGATCCCGGAAAAGCAACCAACAGAACAGTAGTGACTATGGTTGGTGAACCCGAAGCTATTGTTGAGGCAGCCTTTAATGCAGTAAAAAAAGCCAAAGAGCTCATCGATATGAGAAAGCACAAAGGTGCTCACCCTCGTTTTGGTGCTACAGATGTTTGTCCTTTAGTACCTGTTTCCAACATAAGCATGGAAGAGGTGGTTGCATATGCACATAAGCTGGCACAAAAAATTGGAAAAGAACTTAACATACCCATTTTCTGTTATGAGTTTGCTGCACAAAAAGACATACGAAAAAACCTTGCTGAATGCAGAAAGGGAGAATATGAAGCTTTACCGGAACGAATTACAAGTGCTGAATGGAAACCTGACTTTGGTCCTGATACATGGAGTGAGGAGGTGCAAAAATCGGGAGTAACAGCTGTAGGGGCCAGAAACTTTTTAATAGCATACAACATAAACCTTAACACCACCAGTACAAGAAGAGCCAACACTGTAGCTTTTGATATACGAGAAAGAGGCAGAGTTAAACGCGAAGGCCACCCTATTACCGGTAAAATTGTAAAAGATGAAAACGGAAACCCTGTAAACCAGCCTGGCTTACTCAAATCTGTTAAAGGTATTGGTTGGTTTATTGAAGAATATGGCATTGCTCAAATTTCATTAAACCTTACTGATATTTCTGTAACAAGCATGCATAAAGCTTTTGATGTTGCCTGTGAAAGAGCGCGCATAAACGGCTTGCGTGTTACAGGATCTGAACTGGTTGGTGTTATTCCTTTACAAGCCATGCTTGACGCAGGTAAATACTTTTTAAAAAAACAAAACAGATCCACAGGAATTGCTGATGCCGAAATCATTAAAATTGCCGTTAAATCTCTTGGTTTAGATGAGCTTTATCCTTTTGATCCTGACAAAAAAATTATCGAATACATTCTGAATAAAGAAAATAAGAATAATCAGAACAGACTTATTGACAAAACCATAACAGAATTTGTTCATGAAACAGCCAGCGAATCGCCAGCTCCGGGAGGAGGTTCTGTAGCTGCCTACCTGGGTTCCATTGGTGCTGCCTTAGGAACAATGGTAGCCAACTTATCATCTCACAAAAGAGGCTGGGATCATCGTACACAAGAATTTTCTGACTGGGCTGAAAAAGGCAAATATTATCATGATGAACTCTTAAAAATGGTAGATGAAGACACCAGGGCTTTTAATGCCATAATGGATGCCTTTCAATTACCTAAAAAAACAAACGAGGAACAGAAAAAACGTACTGAAGCCATTGAAAAGGCCACTATTAATGCCATTGATGTACCTTTTAAAACCATGAAACTTTGCTGCGATTCAATGGAAGTGATGTTAGAAATGGCAAAAATAGGAAATCAGAACTCTATCTCAGATGCAGGTGTTGGTGCACTAAGCGCGCGTAGCGGCGTTATTGGCGCCTGGCTCAACGTAAAGATTAATGCAAAAGATCTGAGCAAAAACGAATATGTAAACAAGCTTCTGAACGAAGGTCGTGGGATTGTACAAAAAGCCACTGACCTGGAAGTTAAGATTCTTGATCTTGTAAATAAGCACATAGATGTCCATTAAAACAATCAGTTACTACAAACGCAGATAACAAATCTTTTCAACTTTATTAACGCTTTCCTTTTGCACAAAAGCAAAGGGAAAGTTTTTTCCCTCTTTAACCCGGATTCCTAAGACTTTTTGAAAAGTAAAACCGAGTAACTAACTATTTCAAGTATTTTAGTTCTATCTCGATAAAAATACGTATTGGCCGGTTCAATTGGCCCGGGCCGGTAATAGCGCGACGCAGTTGAATGCGGGTGAATAAGGGATGTGTGACGGCAATAGATTCAACAAGGAGGTGGGCTGAAGGATGAATTGAACTTGAGCTTTTGCCTGCCTGACGGAAGGCAGGTTTCTTTTTGATCAAGCAAAAAGAAAGCCTGTTTGCAAAACAATATTAGTTAGATGGAAATATGCCTTAAAAAGTCTATGACAATTTGAAATTACATCAAAACAAGTCGTTTCACTAACTTTCTTCGACTCACCATAGCGGCGCTATGTATCACTTCAATAAACTCCTGTTTTATAGCACCTTAAAATCTCATTACGAAATTTTAATGCATAAACCGGGTTTAAAAAAATAATTAAAAAAGTTATAGGCTCCCCTTTTTACATTTGGTTATTCAAAACCCCAAACCTCTGCGAATTAGCAATATCATACCAAAACACTAGAATTTACTTTATTCTTATTTCTACATAATCCATAAAAAAAACTTAATTTATAGACTAAGGATATTTGTATATTTATAACACAGGACATATTTACATGAGGTTTTATACCAAAAATACCATGAAATGATTGATATAAATTCATTCTTTTGTAGTTTTTACTTCGTCATAAAATATCACCGTAGCGATGGCTATGCTTCTATTTTATTCCTTGTAGAAACACAAAATTGTTAAATTTATTTATCCATCATTTCATAATACATTTGGTATTACTACTCAACGTTGTAATCCTACAAATCCTTATATTCCTGAATTTAAGAACAGCATATACAATGAAAGTTTTAGTTTTTTATGTCAATAGTTTTAGTTACAAACCCAAAGTAAAAAACTTAGAAAGCGCTCCGGATCCCGGCGAAGGCAAAACAATTAACAGTGCCATTTTGGCTTTTATACAGATAGAAGAAGACGATGAAGAAAAAGATATTTTAAGCAGAGAAAAAAAACTTGTCAATCATCTTAAATGGACAGCCCGAAAAAACAATACCACAAATATGATATTACATTCTTTTGCTCATTTAGCAGAATCAAAAGCATCGGCTGACTATACTAAAGATATATTTGATGCTTGTGAAAAACGACTTGCAAATGGAGGCTTTAAAGTAGACCAAACTCCTTTTGGATATTTTCTGGATTTAAAAATTGATGCTCCGGGATCATCCTTAGCAAGAATATGGGCAAGCCTGTAAACAATATTATAATGCCATAACTATACATTTACATATAAAATGACGATTTACAGTGCTCTGAAAAAAACTATGAAAATCAGCAAGTCCGCATATTTGCTGATTACATTATTGGTCTTTCCGTTTACCTTAAAGGCTTTGATTTCTGACACAATAAATCTTCAGTTTAAATGGACCCATCAATTTCAATTTGCAGGGTATTATGCTGCCGTTGAGAAAGGATATTATGCAGAAGAAGGATTAATGGTTAATTTTATTGAAGGCGGCATATCTCAAAATTTTATTTCTGAGGTCACCAGCGGGAAAGCTCAATTTGGAATAGAATCAACCAAATTGCTTCTTGCCCGAAACCAGGGAGAACCGGTTGTTGTTCTGGCTTCCATCTTTCAACATTCTCCGGAAACATTCGTTACGCTTGCTAAATATGGAATTACATCTATAGATCAATTTAAAAATAAAAAAGTAAGACTATCGCCGAATACCTTAGCGTCAACCAATGCTGTTTTATTAAAAGAAAAACTAAATGATCATATTGAATTGGTTACTTCAACAAACAGGATCGCAGGACTTTTAAATGGTGATTATGAAATTATTGATGGATACATAACGGATTTACCATATGCTATTAGTCAGTCCGGTTATCATCCGGTTACAATATCTCCTTTAACCTATGGTGTAGACTTTTATGGTGATTGCCTTTTTACATCAGAAAACTATCTTCATCGTAATCCTAAAATAGTTGAATCGTTTATCATTGCTTCGTTAAAAGGGTGGCTGTATGCCATGAACAACAAACACGAAATTTCCACATTAATTGCTGAAAAATACAACTCCAGCTTAAGTGTTGAAGAACTCATGTATGAAGCTCGAAAAATGGAGGAGCTTTTACTACCTAACTTTGTAGAAATGGGTTATACACTTAAGTCGAGGTGGAAACATATTGGTGACACCTATGTACAATTAAAAATGCTGGATAAAGACTATAATCTGGATGGTTTTTTATATGCTGATTACATTGAAAAAAGCCAGGCCAGACAACGTACCTTTCAATATATTTTAATCATATCACTTGCTGTTTTTGTGTTACTTACTTTGTTGATTTTCTTTTTTAACAGAAAACTAAAAAAAGCTGTTAAGCAACAAACCGTAGAACTTCGCCGATCAAATGATAATTTATTAAACGAGATAAAAGAGCGGAAGGAATTACATCAAAATTTAATTCATACAGCAAGTCAGCTAAAACAAAACCAAAAAGTTTTAAAAAAGCAAAACAAAACGCTTACCGAATGGAACAATGCAATTCAACTCATTAATGAGGAACTAAAATCAGCTAAAATAAAGGCTGAAGAAAGCGACAAATTAAAATCAGCATTTTTATCCAACATGTCACATGAAATCAGAACACCCATGAATGGTATATTGGGTTTTTCTGATCTTTTAAAAGACGACCAAATTAGTATTGACGAAAAGGAACAATACACAAAAGTGATAGAAGAAAACTCGCTGCAACTATTGCGAATTATTTCAGATATTATTGATATTTCAACCATTGAGGTTGGTCAGCTCTCCATCCAAAAAGAAAAGGTCTCTATTCTTGAAATTTTTAAAAGTCTTCATCAGCTTTTTAAGCTTAAAGCAGATCATTTAAATGCTGGCAAAGTAGATTTACTTTATCATATAGATCAAAAAGTTCCAGCTGAGATATTTACGGATCCTGCAAGACTAAAACAAATATTAAGTAACCTGATAGAAAATGCCATTAAGTTTACGAATAAAGGTTCCATTGTTTTTTCTATTGAGCTAAACCAGCAAGAAAACAACTATCTTTTTACGGTAAAAGATACAGGAAAAGGTATTACATCGGATAAGGCAGAAAGAATATTTGAACGCTTCTTTAAAGATAACGAACAACCATATTCTGATATGGGAGGAACCGGCTTAGGACTCTCCATTGCTAAAAACCTTATTGAATTACTGGGTGGTAGCATTTGGTTTACCAGTGAAGATAAAAAAGGCTCACAGTTTTATTTCTCACACCCCTGTTAAAATTAAAACTACAACTGATCTATTTGAGCCAACTGATCATCTGATAAATTTCTCTCTTCACTCATAATGTGAGTAATAAAGGTCATTCTGGCTGCATTTTCCAATACTTCTATCCTGTCAAAAGCCTTAATCATTTCCGATCCAATGGCTGTTACCCCATGATTTTCCATAATCAGCACCTTGTTTTCTGCAAATGTTTCACTCACATTTTTTGCAAGCTCTTCAGTACCCATAAGTCCGTATGGCGCCACAACAGGTTCTTTAATTATCATACGTGACTCCGCAATCAAATGTGCATTAATGGGAATGTCCATGGCAGAAAAGGCCGAAGCAAAAATAGTATGGCAATGCACTATGGCATTTATTGTTGGATGATCTTTATAAATCTGTAGATGCATGGTTGTCTCTATACTTGGCTTTAGCCACTCAGTTAAATTATGACCATCCATATCAAGTATAGCCACATTTTTTCCCTTCATTGTACCTTTATCGATACCAGTTGGAGTAATGATAATATGCTCACCTACACGCTTACTTATATTACCTCCCAAACTAGTTGTTAAACCTTTTTTATACAACCTTCTCATAAAGCGTGCTACTTCTTTACGTTCCTTTAAATAAAGACTTTGAGTATCCATAACAATATTATTCTATTGGATTAAAGCTATAGTTATTTAGCCTATTTTAAAAGAAAATTATGCTAAAATATTCACCATACCCCAATTACATTTTCACTTTCACCTCAGAAAACAAGCCAATTACAAGGTGTTTATTTACTTCCAGACAGTTTTTAAAAACCGAAGAATAAACAAAATATAGCATTATCTCCTTGTTATACTGAGTAAAACATTAACTTTAATATACTCGCAACAAAAAACACTCTTAAGTTATGATCATAAAGGACTTTGTAATAATTGGCGCTGGCATTGCCGGATTTTCTGCCATTAAGGCTATAAGGGAAGAAACAAAAGAAAAATCAATTTTATGGATTACCAATGAAGACAGGATTCCTTATAAGCGAACAAAAATCAATAAAAATATTGCTAAAGGATTTAACAAAAATGACTTTGCCCTGATTGAACATGACTGGCTTGTGGACAACCATATTGAACTTCTCTATGATGAAGTAACCGAGATTAAAACTGATAAAAATGAACTTATTTTTAATCATCGAGGACATTTACGGTACAAAAAACTTATCATCGCTACGGGGAACACCCCAAATCCTCTTAATATAAACAACTTACCTGCCGAAAACATTCATCATATTCACAGCGCCCGTCAGGCAGAAAATATTATTCGCACCACCAGACAATCAAACAAATATTTAATAATTGGAGCCGGAGTGGAAGGTGTTGAGATAGCTGATCAGCTTATTAAGCTGAAAAAAGAAGTGGTTTTAGTTGAAAAAAACAAAGAAGTGATATCTCGTTTTTTTAATCCACGCTTTTCTCAACTCATGCGCAAAAGTATTATCAACTCCGGCATAAACCTTATCACTGAAGTCAAAAACATTAGCTATAAAGAAAGTTTATCAGACCAAGCTATAATTGAAATTGATGGAATTGAATATGAATTTGACACTATTATATCAACGATTGGCTATACTCCAAATATAAAACTTGCAGACGACAGCTATATAACGTGCGACAAAGGTATTCTGGTAAATGAAAAACTGGAAACCTCTGCGCAGGATGTTTATGCTGCAGGAGATGTAGCTCAACATCCTTCAGGCGAAATTACCGGCTTATGGCATGCAGCCGAAAAGCAAGGTTATATTGCAGGTAAAAATGCTGCCGGTCAAAACCTTCAGAACATCCTGAAACCATTCAGAATGAAAACCGAAGTTTTTAATGAGTTTTATTTTTCGGCATTACCTCCTAATAATGACACCAATGTTATTACTGAAGAAAAGGAAAATATGATTCGGGAACTATATTTTAAGAACAACAAGCTTCAAGGAGTTTTAATGCTCAACGATCAGAGCAGAGCTAAAACTTACCAGCGTGCATTAATGGAACAATGGACACCTGATGAGATAAATAAAAAATTACCTCTGTAAAAAAAAAGGCGGTAGTTTAAGTACCGCCCATATTTTTAAATTAAAATAATTTATTCCTGAGAAAGTATTTTTGAAAATGTCTCTTTAAAGTAAGCCGGGTTATTAAGTTGATATGATTCCGGTTTCTTTTTCCATTCTACCTCAACTTCCGTTACCGGAAAAGTTAATAAGTGATTCAACTGTTCTGGCGATACCTGTGCACTTCCTTCAAATAATGAATAATTATATTTCTCCATTACATTATAATTGATATTCTCTGTTAACACCAATTTTA
This sequence comes from Labilibacter sediminis, assembly GCF_005877885.1. Classification (GTDB taxonomy): domain Bacteria; phylum Bacteroidota; class Bacteroidia; order Bacteroidales; family Marinilabiliaceae; genus Saccharicrinis; species Saccharicrinis sediminis. The sequence goes on along the minus strand of NZ_VCHY01000006.1, from coordinate 36,017 downwards.
TTTCATCATTATTTTTGGTTCTTAATGTAAGTTGCACTCCCGCTTTCATGTAGCCAAAATATCGATAGGCATCAGAACGAAATACCTCCCATTGAAAATGTATATTTGCTTGTCCGTTTTCTACTCCGCATTTAGCTCTACCTCTTATTTTACCTTTTTGCTCACCAAAATACTTTTTAAGTCTGGGACTAACTGCATGATACAGTTCTTTTATCTCACTTTCGGCAGTTAACTGATTATCAACATCTGCATTAACAACTTCAATATCCACTTTTACATATTCCCAACTTCCATCATCGTATAAAACAACTTGCTTACCTTCTTTAGTAGTAGCTTCAATCTGGGCAAATACATTAAATGAACACAGCAATGCCAATAGAATTAGTGTATATCTCATCTCAAAAAAATTGTAAATTAAACTACAATAATAACAAATTATAATTACTCTTTATTCAAACGATATGCCACAACTCTATTGTCGAAAAAGGTTGGAATCAGAAGCAGATTATCCTTGTTTACAAAATCAATATCTGCTGTATTTATTTTTAAATCTTTGGTGTTTAATAAAGATTTTGCCTTATAATCACTATTGATATAAAATATTTCTCCCTTCCAATCCGAAGTAATATAGCCTCCCTGCGGTAAAGCTACAATTCCGTCACCATGCCCTAAATCTGACACTAATACAGAAACCGTCCTGGTATCATGAACCATACTCTTAAGCTGGTGCCCCTTACTTGTTAATATAAGCAAGCGATCATCCTCATATAATAATCCATTATACCTTTCATCTTCGCCTTTGGTGAGTACCTCATATTGATCATTTATCAAATGATAGATTATACTGTTGGATGATGAAGAAACATACACCTCTCCATTATTACCTATTGTAATATCATTTAAACCATCCTCATTTTCAAAGGCAATCCTGTTTATTATAGTTCCTGCATTAACATTAATGGCAACTACTTCATCAATATTAGCCACGTACAAAATACTATCAATCAACCCCATCCCTTTGGGGCCATCCATTTCTGTTACCCACTCCAACTCTATTATATTACCTTGCAGATCGAGCTTCGATATAAAACCATTGCCATCCTTTTGCCATGGATTTTGATTTACATTGGAAACGTAAATAAGGTCTCTGGCTTCATCGTACAAAACCGATTCCGGTGTTTTTAACACAGAATCCGAACTCCAAACTGGTTGCAAATTATAGTTCAAGACAACACTTTTATTTTTTACAGATTGTTCTTTTTTGTGTTTAGTTTGATTACAAGATGTAAAAATCAATATTAATCCCAGAGTAAAAGCAGTAAACTTCATTGTTTTGTTTTTTAATATGTATTTCAATAAATATCTTTAAAAAAATTATAAGAATAAAATATATTTTTGCCGATCGATAAATGATGAATAATTCAATGGTAACCTGCACACATTGCAATACAACAAATAATAAAGCAGATTTAAAAAGAGCTTGTAGCAATTGCTTTGCCTGCACAGGATGCGAAATTTACATTTGCTCACAGTGTGACCATAGAATTGTAGTTAAGGCCCCCAAAGCCTACAAGTCACCGAAGAAAAAAGAATAACCCTCTTCTTATCTCCGGAATATTTGCCTGGTACCCTTCTCTTAACTATCTGATCTTCTTTCTAAACAAATCCCCAATATCTTATTTGCATAGCGTAATGCAATTGGTTAATTTTAGGGTAACATACCCAAATCACCATTATGACAAAAGCTAAACTCATTGCTTTATTGTGCGTATTCAGTATACTTGCACATTCGCAACACCTCCCCGTACGCTTTCAACAAATTTCAATTTCCGACGGCCTGTCGCTAAGTTCTGTCTATTGCATTTATCGCGATAGCAAAGGTTTTGTCTGGATGGGAACCGAAGACGGATTAAACCGTTACGACGGCTATCACTTTAAAATATTCCGATCTAACATTAAACAAGCCAATAGCATCTGCTATAAGTGGATAGAACTGGTTTACGAAGACAGTCATCAGAACCTTTGGTTTGGCTCTCGGGCTGGCTTATCTAAGTTTGATCCTGCCACTGAAGTTTTTACCAATTATAATTTCTCCGAAGAAGAACATCATCAATTATTAAATGATACAATTACAAATATCACTCAGGCCAGCCGCGATATCATTTTTATAGGAACAGTAAAAGGTTTAAACCTAATTAACCTAAACACCGGTACAATAAATACATCTGCTTTTGAAATCGGAAGAATAAATGCCATTAAACAAATAAACTCAAATGAATTTGCCATTGGTACCAGTCAGGGACTTTTTTATTTTGATGTAAAAACCCTTTCCTGTTCAGCCATTATTAATTCTGAAAACAAAAACATACCTGTTGAATCCATAACCCTTAAAGGAGAATATATATGGGCATGCGGATTACAACAGCTTTACAAGTTCAGCACTAAAGATCACTCACTATTAAACATCTATCCTTTAAAAAACCTTCAAAACCAGGAAACTATTGAATCGATTCTTGTTGATAAACAGGATAGACTTTGGCTGACCACCAATTTTGGATTATATCTGTTTAACGATCAAACGATAAAAACTAAATTGATCATTAAAGACTATGATTCGTCGCACAGTTTAGCCACAGACCCAAGGAAACCTCTTACCCTGGACAATGATGGAGTTATCTGGTACGGAACGCATGGAAGTGGATTATATCTAATACACCCCAGCTTAAAAATTAACAAGTTTGTACATAACCCTTTCGACAAAGCCAGTATAAGTCAGAATTCAATTAACTGTATATATAATGACACATTAAGCGGCAATATGTGGATTGGAACATTTGGAGCAGGTGTCAATATTTATAATGGTAAAACCAGTAAGTTCGATTTAATTAAACACAATCCCATTAATCCGAATAGTCTGGCCAGTGATTTTATTTGGTCGGTTTTTGAGGCTCGCGATAGCACTGTGTGGGTTGGTACAAACGACAAAGGAATTAGCAGGTATATTCCTTCACAAGATCGTTTTGAGTTTTTTGATCACGCCCCTAATACGCCCGGTTCACTGTCCCACTCTTCGGTCAGAGAAATTTATGAAGATTCTAAAGGCACCATCTGGGCAGGTACCGATGGCGGAGGATTGAATCGATATAATAAAAGGCTGAACAAATTTACCGTATACACAAAACAAAAAGGCAATGCTCAATCCTTATCACACAATTCGGTCAGAGTTGTATATGAGGATAGTAAAAAGCGTTTATGGATTGGTACTAGAAATGGTTTAAATTTATTTAATCCTAAAAACAGTTCTTTTAAAAGATTTCTGCACAATCCCAACGATCCTAACTCTATATCGCACAATTTTATTTATTCAAGTATTATTGAAGACAATGATGGTTATTTATGGATTGGCACTTATGGCGGTGGCTTAAACAAAATGAACCCTGATCTCGGCACCTTTGTGAGTTATTCTATGAGTGGCGAACCAGGAAAACCACTTAGCGATAACATTGTATTTTCAGTACATGAAGGCGATGATGGTTTAATCTGGATTGGCACTAATCAGGGGCTCAATGTTTTGGATAAAACAACAGGACTAATTCGCTTTTGGGGCACCAACGACGGATTACCCAATGAAGTTATTTATGGTATACTACCCGACAACAATGGTAATTTATGGTTAAGCACCAATCATGGTATTAGCTGTTTTAATCCCCAGACAGAACATTTTAAAAATTACGATGTACACGATGGTTTACAAAGTAACGAGTTTAACGGAGGCGCCTTTCATAAAGGGAAAAACGGCAGGTTGTACTTTGGAGGTGTTTATGGCTTAAACATCATTACTTCTGATTTTATTACACAAAACCAATATGTAAACCAACCAGTAATTACGCAACTGGAGGTATTGGGAAAGAAAGTAATGGCCAATGCAGATATTCCCAAATCAAAACATTCCATTCTTTATGCAGAAGAAGTGTTGTATAGTGATAAAAACATATCTTACACAAATGAAATCATTCTTTCATATGAACAACGATTTTTTTCGTTAGAGTTTTCCGGTTTAAATCACTTACATCCTAATAAAACAAAGTATTCTTATCAACTTTTTCCCTTAGACAAAGACTGGCATATGGCAGGAAAAAGAAACTACGTTTCGTATGCCAATGTAAAACCGGGCAAGTATACCTTTAAAATTAAATCATCGAATATTGATGGAGTATGGATTAACAAGCCTACAGAACTAAAGGTCACCATTCAACCTCCTTTTTGGTTAAGTAAATGGTTTATAGGCATAGAAATTTTATTGATCATCCTTACCATTTCATTTATTTATAGATTTTTACTAAAAATTAAAACCAATAAAATTCTTCGCGAACAAAACATTCAGATAAATGCTGCAAATGCTAAACTCTTAAAATCGGAAAGCAGTTTAAAGCAAATGAATGCCACTAAAGATAAATTCTTCTCTATTATTTCGCACGACCTCAAAAATCCATTTACAGGACTAATGTCGATCAGCGAATTGCTGGATCAGAACTTTGATAACCTTAATAAAGACGACAAAAAAAGTAGTGTTCAAAAAATTCATAAATCCATAAAACAAGTATACAGTTTATTAGAAAATTTACTCACCTGGTCGAGATCGCAGCGCGGAACCATTGATTTTAACAAGGGTTATTTCAACCTTTCAAGTTTAATCACTGAAAACATTAACCTATATCGACTTTCTGCAGAAAAGAAAAAAGTTTTGTTGGAAACCAAGGGTATTGATAATCAAAATGCTTTTGGCGATAGAGATAGCATAAATACCATTATCCGAAACCTGACCAACAACGCTATTAAGTACTCTAAACCTCAGGGTAAAATTACAATTGGCATAGAGGATGATAGTGATTTATACTGGAAAATAATGATTTCTGATAATGGAGTTGGAATCGCTGAAGAAAACATTCACAAACTATTTTGTATTGATCAAAAGTTAAAAACCAATGGCACTTCAGGCGAAAAAGGAACCGGTTTAGGTCTTATCATCTGCAAGGAATTTGCCGAAAAAAACAACGGTACTATTGGAGCTAACAGCACTGAAGGCAAAGGATCCACATTTTGGTTTACTGTACCAAAAACCAACAAACTATGACGGTATAACCTAATTTAAAGTATTGTACTCAGATACTGCTTCGTTTAACTGGGAAACAGAACTGTAAAACGACTTAAAAGTTCCGTTAATTACGTCTACAGTTTCGTTCAGATTATCCACTGTACCTTTTAAATTAAAGTTTTCTTCAAGATTTGAAGCGGAGTACTGATCTACTTTTTCAACGATTTCTGTAAAGTACATATTCTCTTTTAAATTTTCATTGAACTGATGAGATATGCTCTGATTAAGCTCATTAGCCTTTTCAAGATCTTTATTTAAACTTGAAATAGTTTGAGATATTTGAACTACCGACTCTGCAATATGCGCAGATAAACCTCTCACTTCTCCAGCAACCACCGCAAAACTCTTACCCGCCTCTCCTGCTTTTGAAGCTTCAATAGAAGCGTTTAAGGCCAATAGGTTTGTTTGGGTTGCAAAATCATTCACCACTTTAATAATCTTATCTATCTGAAGTGACTGATCCATTAGCCGTTTCATCAAATCAGAAAAAGCAGATACACTCTTATCAATGGCATGTAAATCTTTGTTTGACTTATTTACAACTGATTGTACTTCCAGTATTTCATTTCGGATGTTATCAGACAGTTTAGATATTTCCTGTGTATTAGAGTTTACCTTTTCAATCGTGTTATTTAACAAAACTATGGATCCATTTGATCCTGCTTTCCCATTATTTCCTCCAATAACATGAGCTGCTGTAGTTATGTTTTTTGTTTCGGTGATAAACTCATTTAAACTTCTAATCACAGAGTTAAAACCATCAGCAATTTCACCAACAGCGTCGTTACTTTTTATATCCAGTTCAATTGCAATATTTTTTTTAGATAAATTAGAGGCCACATCTGAAACCTTGAGTAATTCTTTAATTAATATGACCTTAACAAACCAGTAACTAACTACACCGACGATAACACCTGCCAGTATGCAACCTGCCACAAAATAAATAAAAAAGCCAGGTTTCCATTCTACAAAAAAATTGGCATAAACAGGAAATACTATTCCCATCATTATACCAAACAACATCATGTAATTAAAAAGTTTCCGGAGAATACTACGATTTTTCAGCTTCATAGATTTGTTGTTTAGGTTATAGCATACTAAAATACTATTTTTTTATTTACTCCATAGTATCAACCCGTAGCACATACAAGAAATATAGACAATTTGCCTTTAAAAATTTTACACTTTAAACGAATGCAAAAGTGAAAAACCAATATTTTACAACTCTAATAAAGAAATAATATTTGACCACTCTGAATTACAATAAATTAGAAAACTTTTCTTTAGATTAGATAATACTTCGACCAGACGACCTTTCGTAATTCCAGGAAATTCGCCCTGCATATCCTTTAACATCTCATTGAAAGTTCGAACCTGTTGTTCGCTATATCTTAGAACAGCCGCATATTCAGGTTCGCCAAAAACAATGTTTTCTATTTCTGTTTCGTTACAATATTCAGTGTAGTATAATACGCCATTGTGTTGATGAACCTTGTATGAAAATTGATTGGTTTTATAATATTCCTCAATCTCTGTTAACTTTTCCCACTCAGCACTGTTAGCCGGAACATCTTTTTTAAATCTAAACAAATGAAACCTTTCACTGCCCTCCGAAAAATTATCCGGCAATAAATATGTCAGGTCATCCTTATTGTATCGCTCATGTTCGCTTTCCGGTAAAAACTTATAATATTTCGACATGGATGAAAGAACCAAATCGACATAGATATGGGAAAATGATACTACTCCATCGTGATAAAAAAAGCGTAAATAGTGGAGGTTATCAATACACTCCATCACATCTTCCTCTGTTTCACCAACAATATGCTTAATGACATTAACCACAGGATAAATTGCATTTTTAAGGGAATACTTGATAAAGAAAATATTATCAGAAAAGCTGGTACTCTTGTTCATTTTCTGAAGCAAAGTATCGGAAAGACCATCGTAACCTATAAACAGGTTTTTAAATCCGGCAATGGCCATTTTATTCATTAAGGGTGCACTATAACTGCTATTGGGTATCACCTCGGCCCAAAACGAAAAATCTTCTTCTGTTTTATATTTTAATTCGATGATTAAATCGAGTAAGCGTTCAAAATGTGGCAGACTGCCAAAAGTATCACTATCAACAAAAGTAAATTGTGTATAACCATATTCTGTGTTGATATGCTCAATTTCGGAAACAATGCACTCTGGCGTTCTTGACCTCAATTTATAACCTTGATTAAAATCACAAAAATTACACTTTTTCCAATGACACGAGCGGGTAGAATTAATAGGAATACTCACCTGATCCTCTTCTTCTTCATTACACTGACAGGTATTTACAAAATCTGAAAAATCAGGATAGATATAATTATCAAAATCGAGATACTGACTTTTACTTACCGACGATTGAATCAGCTCCTTCCCCTGTTTATAAATTAAACGCGGCACCTTGCTAAAATCAGATCGGGCATCCTGGAGTTGTTTAGTAAGTTCGAGCAAAGCATATTCTCCTTCGCCCCAGGTACCAAAGTCAAAACTACTGCATAGTTTCATGGCTTCCCTGGCTACATTATCATTACCAAAACCACCAACCACAACTTTTACTTCAGGTGCTATTTTTTTAATTTCTTCGGCCAGTATTATTCCGGGAATCCACTGATTATACTTGGCTGTAATACCCACTAGAGAAATCTCACTAAAATCGATCGCTTCCAAATCTCTCTGAATGCTTTCGTAAATTTCTTCCTTTTTAGTTTGCAAAAACTCGTTATAATAATGTGGATCAATTGTTTTGTATGAAGGCTGTAATTTTTGAAGTAAAGAAATAATTCTCCGATTGCCTTTATTGTTTTGATAACGATCATTAAGTATCGATAAAAAAGGAATTAACCTTATCTCTGTATCTTCGCTGTCGGTATATTCTGACATCACAGATAAAGAGAAATTCCAATACTTCACCCGGGTATACACACCATTATCCTCCATAAACTTTTTAAGAATAGATAAAGAAATGGATGGTGTATGAACATCAGCAGGTGGCAGGCAATTCAGCAATATCTTCATGAATATTTTTTAATCGTAATATAATACTGCGCAAAATTAGGAAAATATGTGCCATTACGGGCAAGTAGTTTTTTTTATTATACTGATGATTCAAGTTTTATTAGCATGAATAGAAACACATAGCTATTGAAAAAAACTAAATCATTTTGCTTATCGGATTTCAATTTAAAATTAATTCAGTTAATAAATGTTAAGCATCAAATTATGTATTTTTTTGGCACAGGGTTTGCTTTAAATTCAAACAGAAGAGCAAAAGTTTTTCATAGATTAGGTTAGGGTTTAAGTTTTGAAAAGGAGTGCTTCTTCGGCACTCCTTTCATTAAAAGAAAGAGTAAAGTAGATTTAAGATAAGTTTTTTTTCATAGATTAGGGTTTAGGTTAATAAAAAGGAACATTTCAACGGAAATGTTCCTTTTTTTATGGGGGCGGGCATCACTTTGGATAAGAGTTGTGAGATTGCTTTACGTCTTTACTTATCTTTTTACACCAAATCTGATTATTTCTCCATACAATCCACAGCAACAATCTCCTGATTTTAAAGCTATTGAAACACATTTTTAAAACTTGATATGTGTATATCAAATACACAACATCCATACAACTATAATGAGTATATGCTTAATTTATACCTGCAATGCATAACAATAGCATCTTCCATTGACTAAAACTTTATCTTTTAGTCATAGTCCAATACTTCGTTAAGAAAGTTTTAACTACATCATCTTGTCAAACTTCATTGGGGAGGATTTCACTTCATTGTCACAAAACAAAACTGCATTAAAGAAGGCTTGATTACGTTTTTATTGAACCATTATTCTTCTTTCAGAAGCCTTCTACTCTACCATAGTCTCAGTTAAACCATAAAATAAATCTAATTCAAAGGAGAAAAAATAACCTTCCGCAATATTCTTTTATTACATAAAAACATAATGCTTAACTCATTACGCACAACAAATACATAATTTACTACCTAATTGGTTTAGAATATTTTTAACTTTAGAAAGAGTAAAAAAATATGTATGGAGTTATTATTGGATTATAAAAAAAATAAGTGGCAAAAGATAGTCGATTTAATAGCAAAAATCATTATGGTTCCGGCCGCCCTTATAATGTATACCGACAATGAGTACATGGAAGTTTTAGTTACAAGCAGATCAAAAAATAATCCTTATCATGTTGGAGACAAAGAAAAATGGCATGGTCTGTACTGCGAAACTGTAATCAAATCTCAAAAAGAATTATTAATTCCCAATGCATTAAAAGATAAGGCCTGGGATAAAAATCCTGACATAAAACTTGGTATGATTTCTTATTTGGGGTATCCAATAAACTACCCTGACAATAAACACTTTGGAACTATATGCGTACTCGATTTAAAAGAAAATAATTATTCAGATAAACATAGAGAGTTGTTAGTTCAATTTAGAGATGTGATTGAAAATGATTTAATGTTCATGCATGGATTTAGAACCCAAAAAGAAAAGTTAAACCAACAGATCATTCAGCAAAACATAAAACTTAAACAAACCAATATAGAGCTTATTAATACCAAAGAAAAAGTAGAAGAAAGCGAAGCTAAATTCAGAGAACTCTTCAACTGTGTTGATGATGCAATTTTCATTTACAATCCTGATACTTACGAAATAATAGAAGCAAACAATGCAACCGCCAAACTTTATGGTTACAGTAATGAGGAATTAATCGGAATGTCATGCTTAAAATTTAGTGCTGAAGTTGAAAAGTCAAAAGCTGCAGCTGAATCAGTCAAACGCAATGGAAAAGTGCTCGTTAATCTAAGGCATCATAAGAAGAAAGACGGCTCTGATATTTTTGTTGAGCTAAGTGCCTACAACATACAGGTTAATGAGAAAAATATATTTTTCTCTGTTTGTCATGATATAACAGATATAAGGAAAATACAATCCGAGTTAATACAAGCTAAAGAAAAGGCGGAAGAATCCGACAGGCTTAAGTCTGCATTCCTGGCAAATATGAGCCACGAAATACGTACTCCTATGAATGGAATACTGGGTTTTACAAGCCTTTTAAAAGAACCTGGCCTTAGTGGTGAACAACAACAACAATATATCAGTATAATAGAAAAAAGTGGTGATCGTATGCTCAATACTATCCATAATATCATTGATGTGTCTAAAATTGAATCCGATCAGGTACTGCTAACAAGTTCGAATATAAATATACATCAAGTAATAAATGAACTGTTTGAATTTTTCTTACCTCAGGCTATGAAAAAAAACATTCTCCTTTCCATTACTACCAGACCATCTCTTCATGATATAATTATTAAATCTGACAAAGAAAAATTAACTTCAATTCTATCGAACCTCATTAAAAATGCTATAAAATATACAAATGAAGGCAGTATTGAACTTGGTTATTCCAAAAACAAAGAAGCAAAGGAGAAGAACGAGCTGTTATTTTACATAAAAGATACAGGCATTGGAGTTCCCATGGATAGACAGAAAACTATATTCGACCGTTTTATTCAGGCCCAAAGAAATGATAAACAAGTATATGAAGGTTCAGGCTTAGGTCTAGCTATTTCTAAAGCCTATGTAGAAATGTTGGGAGGACAAATTTGGGTAGAAAGTAAAAATGGAGTTGGCTCTCAATTTTATTTTACACTCCCTTATGGAGAAAATACTAAAGTGTAAATAAACTTCTACCCAAATAATCCAAATAATACCAATATTACCATGAACTGAGCTTCATAATTCTATTTTATTGCTTTTCTGCATCGTTACAAAATATCGCCGTAGCTATGGCTATGCCTCCATTTTGCGCCTTGCACAAAAGCAATAATTCTAAAATTTCTTAAAGCTCACTTCATAATAAAATTGGTATAAATCTTTAATACTAAAGAATGTTTTGCCGTATTTGAAATGCGCAATAGTAATCTCTATATTTGGAACCAATTAAATTTAACAAACTACAAATAATTAAATCAGTAATGAAAAAATCTATTTTTTTATTAACCTTTCTGCTATTCCTTTGTCAGGTCGGATTTTCAACCATTAAACTTCCGGAAGTAGTATCCTCTAATATGGTATTACAACGTAATACAAACATTAACCTATGGGGATGGGCAAGTCCTAACGAAAAAATAAGCATTAAAACCAGCTGGATAAAAAAAGCCATTCAGGTTACAGCTGATGCTGATGGCAAATGGAGTACCCAGGTTAAAACCACTTTAAGTAAAACACCTCAATCCATTAACCTAAAGAGTAAAGAATCAGATATTACATTAAGCAACATTTTGTTTGGTGAAGTTTGGTTGTGCTCCGGCCAGTCAAATATGCGCCAGCCATTAAAAGGCTACAGAGGACAACCTACCATTGGAGGAAATGAAGCTGTTGCTTTTGCCAACAATAACCAGATCAGATTATTTGGCGTAAAAGAAAAGGCCTCAGAAACACCTTTAGATCACCTAATTGAATATGATGTTTGGACTCAGGCTACGCCTGCTTCTGTAAAAAACTTTAGTGCCGTGGCCTATTTTTATGGTTTACAATTACAGCAAATACTTGATGTGCCTGTGGGTTTAATCATGACCTCATGGGGAGGAAGTTCTGTACAGGCATGGATAAGTAATGATGTATTACAACCCATTCAGTTATTTGATTTAAATAATTACGACCTTACCAAACGTCCGAACCAAACTCCTACAGTATTATACAATGCCATGATTAAGCCTCTTATTCCATATACCATTAAAGGTGCATTATGGTATCAGGGCGAAGCCAACAGAAAAGAGTATAAACTTTATGAGGAGCTACTTCCAGCCATGGTAAAAGACTGGCGTACGCAATGGAACCAGGGCGATTTCCCTTTTTATTATGTTCAAATTGCACCTTTCGGATATAAAGATATTAACTCTGCTCTTATCAGAGAATCCCAATTAAAGTGTTTGGATTTAATTCCGAATTCAGGGATCGCTATTTTAACAGATGTTGGTGAAGAAAAATGTATTCATCCTGCTAAAAAGAAAGAAGTGGCAGACAGGTTGCTATACAATGCCTTAAACAAAACTTATGGTATTAAAGAGGTTGATTGTATGGGGCCGGTGTACAAGTCGCATGAGGTAAAAGATAGTACCATCATTATTAGTTTTGATTTTGCTGAAGAAGGTATTTATTCGACGGAAGAAATTATTTCAGGCTTTGAAATAGCAGGCGAAGACAAAGTATTTTATCCGGCCACAGCCCAAATTGTAAATCGAAAATCATTAAAAGTATACAGTGCTGAGGTAAAAGAACCTGTTGCAGTTCGTTACGGATGGAAAAACTGGTTTGAAGGAACTCTTTTTGATGCCAATGAACTTCCGGCATCTACCTTTAGAAGCGATGATTGGGAAGAGTAATTAAATAAGATAACCTCATAAAAAAGCCACTTAGGATTAACTTAAGTGGCTTTTTTATGTAAGATCATTATATGGCACATCATTGATGAATAAACCATACGCTTGCCTTCAACTACTTTCTTTTAAAATTAAATACCTCGGACTCAGTTCTGGCCTCCTTTAACAATAAGGTAATTTCTTCAACTATTTCAGGGTATTTAGCTGACACATTGGTGTTTTCATTTGGATCATTATCTAAATTATACAATTCAATTAATCCATCCGGTTGCCTGGCCACATTGTATCTGACTCCTTTCCACGGCCCCATTCTTAGCGCTTGCCTTCCTCCTTTCTCGTGAAACTCCCAATATAAATAATCATGCTCTTCCTGATTCCCCTCTCCCAGTAGTGTTGGCAATAAGGAAATACCATCAACAGCTTCAGGTATGGGTTGATCTACAATATGCGAAATGGTTGGAAGTATATCCCAGAAAGCAGAAACATGATCTGTTATGCTTCCTGACTTAATTTTATTAGGCCATCTAGCTAACATAGGTACACGAATGCCCCCTTCATATAAATCACGTTTAAAACCTCTTAAACCACCATTACTATTAAAATATTCAGGATCTGCTCCTGCTTCCTGATGCGGCCCGTTATCCGAAGAAAATATAATCAGTGTATTATCTGTAAGCCCCAGCTCTTCCAGCTTATCCATTATTTCACCCACCTGATCATCCAATAGGTTAATCATGGCTGCAAAGGCGGCATGACCTTCCGGTTGAGGACCGTATGCACCTCTTTTATATTTAGGATGATCCGGCCCAACTCCTTTAAACTCTTTTTCAGGTAAATATTTTCCCCTGTATTTACTTAAATACTCTTCAGGCACAAACAATTCGGCATGTGGAATTACGTTGGGATAGTATAAAAAGAAAGGTTCTTCCTGATGCTTTTCTATAAATTTTAAAGCTTCATTATGTATGGGAATCGGAGCATAAATGCCTTGTTTATCACCAGCATTTTCTTCTATAACTATCTTGTCGTTATTTCGGTATAAATGCCACGGATAATAATGATGAGCATTACGTTGACAATTATATCCGTAAAACTCATCAAATCCCTGCGATAAAGGATCTCCTGAAGAATTTGGATATCCTAAACCCCATTTCCCAAAAACGCCATTGGTATAACCGGCTTTTTTTAACAGCTTGGCCAATGATGGTGCTGTAGCGGGCAATGGAAACTGACCTTCCGGCTTATGTTCTTTATTCCCTCTAACAGGAGTATGACCTGTATGCTGCCCCGTTAATAAGGTTGATCTGGAAGGAGCACACACTGAAGAACCAGCATAGTGTTGAGTAAATAAAATACCGTCCTTTGCCAAACGATCAATATTTGGCGTTGAAAACCTGGATTGTCCGTAACAACTTAAATCACCATATCCCAGATCATCAGCTAAAATGTAGATAATATTTGGATGGTTCTTTTTATCTGATTGCTTTGTTGAACATGAATTAAATAAGAAAAAAGCAAAGCTAACTATTAAGGTAATTTTTTTCATTTGCCTGATATGCTATAAATGTGTAGATCTTAAATAGATTATAAAATTAAAATTGAACTCAGCTCTCTATTAAACCAGAATATTCATTAATTATCCGGTTTAAAACGTTGAACCCGCTTTATGCATTAGAAAATCTATTACACATTGAAATCACTTCAAAACAAGACACTTTGTTGCTTCACTTCAACTCACCAGAACCATGCTATGCCTCATTTCAGTAAAGCCTTGTTTTATCGTTCTTTCAATGTTCATGACGAAGTTCTAATACATAATGCGGGTTGAATCAAATATAGTTAGTTTATAATAAAAAAATCCACCTTAAGTATTTCTAAATAATACCTAAGATGGACCTAACATTAATATATTAACACAAACTCTTTTTTTTGCTTTAAAATGTAAAGAATGGAATCTACATTTTACTTATCAAATATGGCTAAATCCCATTCGTCGTGCCACTGTAGCACTAATTTTTCCTCCTCATCAATCCGAAGAGGAAGCCAGATATATCTTGAATCCGGTAAATCATCTTTGTTCCATCTATCGGCCATAAAGATATAAGCATCTTTTTTACCCTGTATAGGAAGAATGTAAGTACTCTGCGAAATAAATGTTTTTTCAGCACCTTCTCCTACACATGGATTTCCAAGTTCTTTCCATGGTCCCCAAATAGACTCAGCCACTGCAGATCTGGCTGGATTAGGCTCCCAGGCAGTACATCCTGAAGCCATAAAATAATACTTTCCATTTCTTTTAAATACAGCAGGAGCTTCCATTGATCTGCCTTCGAAAACACGCTTATACTTACCTGTTAATGAAAGGTAATCATCAGATAATTCAGCTATTTGATGGGTTTTGTTTTCCTCCGAAGAATAAAATAGATATGCCTTGTTATCATCGTCCACAAAAACTGTCATATCTCTGGCCATCTGTCCTTTTTCAAAGTCACGGGCAAATGCACCTCCAATTGAATCCTGATGTTCAACATTTAGAGGTAAAATATTGGCATTAGGACGAATACTTTGCTGATATACAAACGGACCTGTAGGATTATCGCTAACTGCTACACCACAACTTGCTTTTTGATAATCCATACTATCGACATGCACCCATAAAACAAACTTTTTTGTTTTAGCATTGTACACCACTTTAGGTCTTTCCAAAACATTATCCTTATATAAATCGTGCGACGGATCATCTTTTACAGAAGTAAGCACAATACCTTCGTTTTTCCAGTTGACCAAATCCTTTGAAGAATAACAAGAAACACCGGTTACATCAACCCTTGTACCTCCCCAACTTTTATTACAATCGGGTAAATAAGTTTCTCCTTCTTTAATTTCTCCATACCAATAATACATCCCCTGATGATACAACAGGCCACCGCCATGTGCATTTATAGGGTTACCGTCTACATCTAACCATACTTCACCCGGTTTAATACTGGTATCTTTTTTGGATTGACATCCTGTTAACATGACTGAAATTAATACCATTAAGGATAATACTGTTTTCATCTGTTTAAAATTTTTGTTTTTAAAAAAATATGTCAAAAATTTCTACACATTCAGGAACTCGCATTTACTTTTTTAATCATTTTTCTGTGTGTACTTTATGATTAATAAAGTTAATGGTCGTTTCATGTGTTTAAATTTTCTTTAAGTTGCCACATGGAACTCGCCAAAATTAATCATACTTCTGCGTCTGCCTGACGGTAGGCAGGTGAGAAGCATGCTCTCATGGCTCGTTTCATATTCTTACTTTGTTGTTAATAAAATATTATGTGATTACGTTGTTTCATTTTAAATAGCAATTGGCGTTTTAACAAACTCCCTACCATTTACTAAATTTTAAAACTTTATTATTGATTTTTATTAAATATAAACCTTTTAATAGCTGGCTTACATTCACCTGATTTGCTGTTACAGTGTGTAACAGCTGGTGACCAGAAGCATTATAAATAGTTACCGTTGTTTCTTTTTTTAGTCCTGAAATATACAATACATCGTTTACCGGATTGGGGTATATGCTTAGGTCACTTTCTGGAACTAAAATTTCCTCTCCTGTACTAACATCCTGCTGTGTACTAACGATTAGTTTATCAAATGACCCGACATAATTTGTTGAACTACTATTTTTTCCAATACATTTAAACTTCACATTATATGTTCCTGCCGGTAGGTTTATTTCTTCAAAAGATTGGGTTACTACGGTGGATGCATTGTTATAAAAATCGATGGTATTATTTAATTCCTGCCACACTCCGGTTGAGGTTTCAACAGCACAGCTATATTGGCCAAAGTTAGCCCAGGTAAGCCCCTGTATAGTCAGAGTGTGGTTACCCGGGTTATCTATTGGCACTTGGAAAACAATTTCACTATTAATATTATCTGCTACAAATTTCACATGCTCACCTGCACTGGCTAAAGTGTTTGTTTTAACCTGAATATCATGGGCGGTTGGTGATGAACTTGAAAGGCTTTCACATTCATATTCTGATGATGATGTAGCCACATTATTCTTCCATACTCTTACATAATCTACATAGGCATGAGTTAATGTACCAACCGATTCCCGGGTAAAATTATCACCACTATAGCCAAAGCTGGCACCGTCTGATAACCAAATAAACTCCGGCGATTGAACCACCCATTTAGGATCACTATAACTCACCATTAACTCACCATCGTAATATATATTCATAAAATCTTCTGTCCAATGGAGCCCCCAAACATGATAACCTACATGTATACCCGGAGTATCATATCTTTTGGTATTGGCCTGATGATCTACACCATAACCATCAATATGCACTACTGATTTAGTATAATCATCGAGCCAGGCCGATTCAAATACATCTATCTCTGCTCCATCATTGGCAGTTCCGTCCACATTACCCATATTATCTCCCTGGAACCAAAAAGCAGTATGCGTTCCTTTTGAAGCGTCGGCTATTTTAATACGTGTTTCGAAATAACCGTATTGAGTTTCGTAAAGATTGTTAGAATTTACAGAACCACAGTGCATGGTATTTGAGTCGTATTTTGATACTTTCAATACCAACTCACCATTCTCCTGCCACACATTTTCCGCTTTCCACCACCAATCAGAGATACCTAAATCAGGTCGTGGTGCCCGAGATTTAGAACTAACATTAATATTCCATTTTGAAGAGTTTACTACAGTCCCTTCAAACTCATCCGTAAAATCCAACTCCCAATTATCACCTGTGGCTGAAATCAAGGTAGGTTGTGCATTTTCGGGTGTTGTTTCATCAATAAACTGGGCATAAACAAGTCCCGATTTAAATAAAAAGAAAGCAAATACAAATCCTACAACTAAAACAATTTTCATCTTATTCATGCATTTAAAATTTTTAATTGCTGCATGGAACTCCTAAGAAAATTTAATCATTCGCTTATGTGTAAACATGAATAATTAAATTTTACATGGTCGTTTCATATCTTTTTTATAACTCAACATTCTTTCAAATAGCAATAGTTTTCACCTAAAAAGCCCCCCTTGGACTTAGGGGGGCTACTAACCACATTACCATTGTCGACAGACAATTGCCATTTATTTTAGTTTGATAATCTTCTTATAATTCATTAATAATTTCCTATTGCGGTGTTAATACAATCTTATCAAATGAACCTAAAAAACCTCCTTTTCCTTTCTTTCCTTTTCCTTCACACTGAAATGTAATACTATGTGTTCCTGCATCTAAATAAACTGAACCAAAAGTAAAATCTTCCACAACTTCGGTACTTGAATACATATTATAAACAGGCGTAAAATATGTCCAGGTTCCATTATTTGAAATAGAGCACGAATATTTACCTTGTTTTGCTCCTTTTAATGAACTTAAAGAGACTGTATACATTCCTGATACAGACACATTAATATCGTTAAATCGTATTCTGTCGCCTGATGCATTAGCTCCTAATTGCACATGACTTCCATTGGAAGCTAATGAACTCGACAATACGTCTATTACATCTCCCGTAGGTGACAGGTAACTTGCATTTTCACCTTCTACTACAATTGTTGTAGGATTAGATGTATCACTAACTGTAATAGTAAATGATTCATCTGTATTTGCTATTCCATCCGTTGCTCTAAGAGTAACATCATGAGCACCAACATCTCCTAATACCGGAGTACCAGATAACACACCTGTTGTTTCATTAAAGCTTAACCATGAAGGTAAAACCGGAGCACTATAAGTAACCTGATCACCTTGATCAGGATCTGTAGCTGAAAAAGTATGTGTGTATGCTTCTCCAACCAAAGCCGCAGTTGGGGCTGCCGGTGAAGTAATTTCAGGTGCATTATTTGTAGTTGGTACTTCTTTCCATGCCCTGATATAATCTACATAAGCATGTGTTAATGTTCCGTTTGGCTGACTGGTAAAATAATCGCCGGAAATTCCAAAGCTGGCACCATCAGACAACCATAAATATTCAGGAGCGTGCACTATCCAATCAGGATCATCATATCTTACCTTAAATACACCATCATAATAGATATCCATAAAATTTTCGGTCCAGTGAAAACCCCAAACATGGTATCCTTCATGTATACCAGGCGTATCATATCTTACTGTATTAGACTGATGATCGGCTCCATAACCATCGATATGCAATACAGATTTTGTATAATCGCCTAACCAAGCCGACTCAAAAACATCAATCTCAGCTCCGTCATTTGCTGTTCCATCTACATTACTCTGATTGTCTCCCTGAAACCAGAAAGCCGTATGTGTTCCTTTGGAAGCATCAGCAATTTTCATACGCGTTTCAAAATAACCGTATTGCGTTTCATAAAGGTTGTTTGAATTTATAGATCCGCAATGCATCGTATTGCTATCAAATTTTGAAACTTCTAATACAAGTTCTCCGTTTTCCTGCCATACATTTTCTGCTTTCCACCACCAATCGGTAATTCCTAAATCTGGTCGGGGAGCACGTGACTTAGAACTTACAATAATATTCCATTTCGAACTATTGATTACTGTTCCATCAAACTCATCAGTAAAATCCAGCTCCCAATTCCCTGCCGGTAAGAATTTTAATTGAGAACTTGTATTTGGAGAAGAAACAATAACAGGTTGAGCGGATGATGGCGTAGAAGGATCTACCTTTGAAGCACTAATTGCAACATCATCAACGTTTGCTATGTTTTCCACTGTTAATTTTTCACTGCAACTTACTAAAACCAGTGCAACTGCAAACAATAATGACAAAAGCATGTTTTTTTTCATAACTAGACTGTTTTTCAAGATTAAGATTTAATAATTCGATACATATATCGTTCTGTTCTCTTCATTTCATTCATCACTTCTTTGTTGTATCTAACTCTCTGACTACAGATTTTCGACTTACAACATTCCTGTTACTCGTTGTATCAAATATTCAACGATGAACTACTTCAAATTTTGGTCTGGTTAATTATTGCTCTTTATATTAATTCTCATTGCTTTAAAGGTTGGTTTAATTTTCAGTCACAATTCTCTAAAAACCGGCTTGATTTTTCATTGCCCAAATTAGCATTCATTAACAAACTTATATCGTCAAAAAGTTTCATTACTCGGGTTTATATCCTCAAATCATCAAACTAAAAACACTCACAAACAGGGGTGAATAATTTCAACGCAGTCACTAAAATACTCATTTCCATACCATTGTATTTACACCTTGAAAATGTGTTAAATAAGATTTCACCTTTAAACGAAATAGTTTCGTTACAATTTTATTGGATAAACTTGTTCCTAACGTCCTTAGCCGTTTTAATATTTTTTTAATATTTTGACTAAAATTCAATTAAAAAACCCTTCGCATTTAATCTGAAATGCGAAGGATCATAAAATTAACTTCTTATCTATAACTAGGGATGAACAATAGAATCGCTTGTTTCAACATTAGCAGCAGAATCATAAGTATTTCCTGCCTTAGTAATATTATCTACTGTTAGGGCGAAAGTACCCCCTCCGGATACTCTGTCTGATTTAATAGAAACTAAACCATTACTATCTGTTACAGCTGATGCACTACCACTTACTGCACCACTCCATGTTACATCAACAGTAGCTCCCGGTACAACCTGACCATTTTCATCTTTAACGACTACATTACCAAATACATAGTAGTTTTTTCCTGCTTTCCTTTTATCAAAATTAATGGCTGACACATGCATTTGCGCACTTGCCGGAGGTGGTGTTACACCAGCTTCGCGCACCTCGTAATTATCTGCATAAACAACACCTCCTGCTGAATTATAAACAGATACTAAAGCACTTGTATTTGTTGTTCCCGTTGTAAAAGAAATGGTATACTGCTGATAACCGGTTGAAGTAATAGAAACTGATTGTTGTGCCGTACCATCATAATCTTTAACAAGAGCTACAGCAATATCAGAAACACTGCTTAATTTGGCGTAAACTTTAAATTCATATTCAGTATTTGGTGTTAACCCGGTAACAGTTTGCTGTATGGAACCTGCTCCTGAATTAATTTTTCCTGCATATGTACCTGCATAAACATCAGTTGAAGTAATTGCATTGTTCCAACTATTCCATTCCGGACTTAAAGAACCTGTTTCAAAATCACCATTTAATACGTAATTACCTCCCGGCTCAACAGGCTCAGAAACAACTATTGAATATGACTGTTCAATAGTATCTGTTCCATCAGTTACACTAATAACTACAGGGTACGTTCCCGTAGCCGTTGGCGTTCCCGATAACACAGCTGTAGCCGGATCAAATGTTAACCATGATGGCACTGTTTCTCCAACAAAAGTTAAATCATCCTGATCCGCATCAGAAGCTGTGAAAGTATGAGAATACTCAACACCTGTAGTACCTGAGGTAGGTGCAGTTCCTGATGTAAACACTGGTGCTGCATTACCCGGAGATCCTAATTGATACACACGTACCCAGTCACAAGTATAGAAATCAGGCCATGTTTGTCCACTTGGAGGCGTTCCAGGCCATCCACCTACAGCAAGGTTTATAAGTAAATACATATCCTGACCTTCTGCACATTCAGGACGATTGCTCCATGATCCTATTTGGTTTCCGTCGAAGAAAAACTTCATATAATCCGGCCCCCATTCTACACCATAGGTATGATACGCCTCATTTAAGTTAACATTATGATCTCTATGGTTCCCGAAAGACTTATGTTGAGTCCAATCGGCGCCATAGTGATAATAATAATGTTGCACCTGACGCTCAGAGGCACTGGAAATAGGAATCTCTAAAATATCAATCTCCGGAGGCCATGACTTGTCTGAATTCAGTGTCCAAAACGCAGGCCATGTTCCTATATTACCCGATGATTTAAAGTGTCCTTCAATATATCCATAGGTTAATGCAAACTTACCATAGGTATGTATCGCTCCCGCCTGGTACTCCAATGGGTACTCGTTACTATTGTGAGTTACAGAATACGGCGCATCCGGATGACGTTGATCTGTTGCCTGAATGACAAGCTTGCCATTGGCGTCAACCCATACATTTTCAGGAGCGAGCCACGCCTGATGGTTATGAGCCTGACCATTATATGATCCCACATGCGTTGGCATATTTTTGGTCCATTTTGTTAAATCTAACGAACCACTGTTAAACTCATCACTAAAAATTAAATTATACTCTGCTGAAGGAGCAGACTTTATGATACTTCCCTCTCCTGATGAAGGAATAATAAAAGGTTGCACGCCATCCGGAGTAGAAGGGTCAATCATTGATACGCTGGTTGAACTCAGAACTTCATCCTGAAGATCTTTTTGAATAAGCTCATCCTTGCAAGCTCCCATAAAACCGAGAATTACAAGCAACAATGATAAAATCATGTTTTTTTTCATAACTAGTTGTTTTCTAAATTAATAATTAAATATTCCAATACATCTTGCAAGCAATCCTTTGATTATCAAGCAAAATAAATTAACCAACTGTTTTATTCACCCTTAGTTAATCACTCCCTTAAATCGAAATATAAAATCAGATAACTCATAGTTAGTTTGGTTGAACACTAATCACTTCTTAAGATTAAATAAGCCTCACTATTTATTGAACTATTTTGTATTAATGATTATGATGGATGAACAACTGAATCGGTTGTTTCCTCATTTTGGGTTGCGTCATATATAACCCCTGACTTAGTAACATTGTCTACTGTTAAAGTAAAAATACCTCCACCTGTTTTTTTAGGCGATTGAAATACTGCTACTCCATCTGCATCTGTTACAACTGAATCGGAACCGCTAACATCACCACTCCAGGTAATAT
The DNA here is from genome assembly GCF_005877885.1 of Labilibacter sediminis. Taxonomy (GTDB): domain Bacteria; phylum Bacteroidota; class Bacteroidia; order Bacteroidales; family Marinilabiliaceae; genus Saccharicrinis; species Saccharicrinis sediminis. The sequence goes on along the minus strand of NZ_VCHY01000006.1, from coordinate 13,597 downwards.
CAACTGTAGCATTTGGCACTACTACTCCATCCTGATTTACCACAGTTACACGACCATAGGTAATGTAACCTTTACCGCGTACAATATTCTTAAAGCCAATAATATCAACATGCATAATTTGATCAACCGATGGTGGTGTTGTTTTTTGGAATACACGTACATAATCACAGCTATAAGTATCCGGCCAGGTTTGACCTGACGGAGGTGTACCCGGCCAACCACCACAAGCCAAATTAATAATCAAATACATATCAAGTCCCTCGGCACATTCAGGACGACGAACCCATGATTGCAGTTTCTGACCATCAAAATACCATGTCATTGATTCCGATGTCCATTCTACACCATACACATGATAACCTTCATCTAAATTCTGTTTATGATCGCGGTAATCACCAAATGAAGAATGCTGTGTCCAGTCCGGTCCATAATGATAGTAGTAATGTTGTACCTGACGATCATCTACTGTTGATATAGGTATCTCCAAAATATCTATCTCCGGAGGCCATCCTTCATCATCATTTAAGGTCCAAAAAGCAGGCCATGTACCAAGATTATGACTTGACTTAAAACGTCCTTCGATATATCCGTAGGTTAAGTCAAATTTTCCTTTGGTATGAACAGCTCCGGCCTGATAATCCAATACATATTCATTATCATTATGAAAAACTGAATATGGTGCATCAGGATGACGCTCATCCTCAACTTGTATTACCAATTTTCCATTGCTGTCTACCCAAACATTTTCGGGTGCCATCCAAGCCTGATGATTATGTGCTTGCCCGTTTAAACCAATATGTACAGGCAAATTTTTGGTCCATTTAGTTAAATCCAATGAACCACTATTAAACTCATCACTAAATACCAATTGATACTCAGTTGTTGGCGCAGCCTTTAACGCGGCTGAACTATCTTGTACTGTTAAAATTAAGGGCTCAACTCCCAATGGGGTTGAAGGGTCGACCATGGATAGACTAGCAGTTTCTGTTTCCTGAACTTCTAATTTATCTGTAACTAGTTCTCTATCACAACTTACTCCAACAAAAACAATGGCTACAAGTAATGATAATTGTTTAATTTTTTTCATAACAAGATTTGTTTTAAATTATTAAACGCTCAATTCATAGTGAGGCAATTAATCCAGATGAATAATCCATCTATATTTTCTTAACCAAAAAGTTTATCTTTTTTATATTTTTAATCTGACCCTAGATTTTATTTGATAAACCTCTTTATCCTTACTTTTGAATCCAGTTTAACTCTTAAAATAATCTTTATATGAAACCTAAAAACTCACCCACCACCATTCGTAAAGAGACCTCCTATTTTATCCTTTTTACTTATTTAAAAGGCTCTTTATATTTAAATTGAACGTAATGCCAACTAGCTGATTACTTTACCAGTTGGCTTTTCTATACTAATTAATTGATAATCACTTTTTGGACCATTCTTTTGCTTCCAGCTGATACTTTAACAATGTAAACACCTTGAGATAATAACTCCTTTGTACTAACCTTTATCAAAGAACCACTTACATCAACACCTGTTTCTGCATAAACAGTTTGTCCGTTAATATTTACAATTTCAACTACTACTGAAGCATCAGCAGCTTCTTGAAATTGAATAAATAAATCGCTGCCTTTGGTAACCGGGTTAGGATATACAGTGGCTTCCAATACTTCAATGTGGCTAATAGCTGTTGCGCTCGCAGGTACAATACTAATATCGTCAAACCACATAGCATTATTTGTTCCAGCAGCCGCACGTTTGTTCTTATAAATATAAAAAGTAGATGAAGTACTTGTAGCTACAAAATTATAAGTAAAATTTGTGTACACAGTCTCAAGACCCAATGAAAGCGCATCACCAATTCTTTGTCCTGCAGCATCTTTCATATACGCATACCCATGATCAGTAGCATCAACACCCTCATTAGCCATTCTATACCAGAAACTAACCGTGTATTCTTGCCCAATAACTGTGACAACATCTTGTGACATAGTCCTATAGTCATTTCCTAGATTAATTCTGTATGTTCCACTGTGTGGTTCAGTCGTACTAATTGTTGGACTCCCATAAAACGGGGTAACAACACCATCTTCTAAACCACCATTAACGATTAATTCTTGAGCATTTGCGCTTGCTCCCATAAATAGAGCAACGGTTAAAAAAAGTAATGTTTTTTTCATAATTTTCAATTAAGATTAATTAATAAGAATTATTTATGCACGAAGAATATCTCTCCGCTGACAAATTTTCATTATTTTTCTATTGCCAACACTTCATCAATAAGACAGATTGCACTACCTTCAGGCTTCCAAAGTGTTAATCGCATATTCTTTGTTCCTTCAGGAACGGTATACTCAAAGCTTACCTGTTGCCACACATTGTTTCCTTCTGCATCTGCAATAATTGCAGGACTACTCGCCACAATCTGAGGTTTAGTTTCAGCAGGTTTTCCGGCAGCTTCCCATGCTATGATAGCATCATGATCCTTGAGAGTCATTTTAATAGAGCCTTCTTTTCCAAGCCATTTTACATAAAAAGAAATGGCATATGTTTTTCCGGCTTCAACAGGGAATGTGTTATTAAAAGCAGCATTTCCACTCCAGTCATTCTTCATTTTACCGGCCCATCCTTCAATAGCATCAACTGGTTCAACAGTAATCTGGTATCCAAACCAACCTACTGAATTAGGAGCATTCACATCGGGCTCTCCATAAACGTGATAATCACCAAAGTTACCGTTGGGTATTAAATTTCCTTCAATATTTGGGTATATAGGTGCATCCTTACCAGGACCTGCATCTTGATTTGGTGTATGATTGGCATAGTACATGCCCAACTGAGTTAAATTGCCATTTTCATCATAAAGGGCAGAAGGAGCTAACGCTTTATCTGTCACAGCTCCGGAAAACCAGGCATATCGTTCTACAATATCCATCTTATCCAAAGCAGGTAAGGCCTCTTTCATAAAATCACGGACCTGATAAGCTGAATATTTATTGCTTTCTACAGAAGCAGCATTCCAATCCGCTACTGCAAATTCAGTGAGCCAAATAGGTTTGCCATATTCCTGATAAGTTTCATTCAATTTATCTTTTAAAGCAGAAAAGTTTAAACCTCCATAACTATGCACGCAAACAAAGTCAATTCTTAAATTTTGAGCTGTCGCTTTAGTCATAAATTCCTTCATCCACTCACCTGTTGGTTGAACAGCCGCCGGGCTCCCCAGAGGAACTCCTACTTCCTCTAGTTTAGGCCATAAGGCTATGGCTTCATCAACCGTCATATTGGCCTGTTCAATACCATCTGGTTCGTTAAAACCAAGTAAATATTTAATTTTCCCTTCAACAGCAAGTTGCTTAAGCTCAGCAACCTCTTCATCGCTTACACTCTTGCCCCAAAACATAGGTATAAACTCTACGTTCTCAGGTTGGTTGATATTTAAATCTTTACCCCATGAATAATGCCAGAAAGGTTTTATTTTGGCCACTTCCTTTGACCAGTTCATCCCGGCCATTGAAATACATGCGCCTTTTTTTTCATATATTTCTTCTTCTTCTTCGTTATTCCCTCCATTTTGTGAATCATCCACTATGCCATTATCTTTTTGACACGCTGTTATCAAAAACATTAAAAAGGATATAACCACAATTGGATAGTTCACAAACGCTCCATAATTCTTCATCACGTAAATACTTTTAATTCTCGCTGCTATTATCTATAATCTTTAATAGTAAAAGGGTCAGGTTTGGTATATACCGTTTTACTATTATTTCAATTAATTATTTCATACAACTCCCCTATTGCCAGACAATAGAAATCTATTAACCAGATACATAAAGGAATTATCACTCAATAACCTTTACTCTTTTGTATATATCAATTTGGAAATTACCAGGAGGTAGAATTACCTCCCGGCATAATATTATAAATTTAAAATCTTAAAAGACTACTGCCATAACTCATGCTGAACAAGAGCAGTATTTACATCGATTTCAAACTGAGGAATTGGCCACACATAATTCTTTGGCGCAAATGTTCTAATAGACATTCTATTATCTACCCTGTCATTGGCATTGTAATATTCAACACGCTCTTCCATGATCTTCCATCTCTTTAAATCAAGATAACGAAGACCTTCAAATGCTGTTTCTACTCTTCTCTCATGACGAACAGCTTCTACTAAATCACCTCCAAAGTAGGTATCTACCTCTGTCTGATCCATACCAGGCATATTGGCTCTTGGACGTAATTTATTGATCTCCGTAAACACATCTGTTGCTGTACCTCCGCTTTCTGCAATTGCTTCAGCTTTCATTAAAATAACATGCCCCAAACGGAATACATAAAAATCTTCATTTGCATCAAAATGATTCTCTGTTGGCGCTCCTTCTTCTGTATATTTACGCTGAGCATACTTTGTCCATACCTTTTGCATTGGTGGCGCAGCATCGTTATAAATAGATCCTATACTTACCAAAGTACCATCGAATCTGGCATCTCTATCTGTTGAAGGAACGGCTGGATTATATAATGGCGATACATCAATAGGTCGTCCATCCGTACAAAAATAAGTTTCTCCTAAATTAGGAAGAGCTTCCTGGTAGTTCATTAAACCAACACCAGACCAATAACCTGCGAATTTAGCTCCGTCTTCATCCGGTCCTCTTAAGAATCGTACCGAAAAAATAACTTCGTTACTCATTTCGTTAGCTGTAGAAAATAAAGCTTTATAATTCGGGTGTAATGAATATCCTTCTGCAAGAACTTTATCGGCAGCAATAATGGCATCATTCCAATTTTCGTTATATAGATTAATGCGCGCCAACAATGCATAACCAGCACCTCTTGTAGCTCTACCAAAATTGGTAGTTCCCGGAGCAGCTAAATCTTCTACGCAATCACCTAAATCTTTTAAAATAAAAGCTACGATATCTTCTTTACTTGATTTAGTCACATTAGCTTCAGCCGGATCCTGTACAGTTGTAACCAAAGGCACATCTTCAAAAGTCATGGTTAAATAATTGTATACCAAAGCTCTCACAAACTTTGCCTCTGCAATAATTTGATCTTTAGCGTCCTGATCAATCACATCCGTTCCCATTTTACCAACATTTTGAATAACCAGGTTACAACGACCAATAGCCTTATAACAACCTCTCCAAAAATCGCCTGTTATCCAACTACTAGAGTTATTTTCACCGCGCTCTACAGCACCTCCTGCCATCCATTTCCAACGGCACCATCCGTTATCACTCATATAATCCCATCGTCCGGCTACACTACCTCCCCAAGGATCACCATTAAACAAATAGTTATCTTGCAAAGCATCGTAGCACCCGGCAATACCTAATTCAGCATCTGCCTCACTTACCCAAAAGTTATCATTGGATAGATCAGTCAATGACTTTGTGTCCAGAAATTCCTCCGAGCAACTTGCCAAAAGAATTGATCCTAGAAATAATATTAAAAATATTTTTTTCATCTTTTTTCGTTTTTGTAATTACAATGTAATGTTTACACCAATTGAGTACACTTTAGCCCCAGGATAATCTCTGTTACGGTCGTCACCAGTCTTTTTCTCAGGATCGTAATTTTTTACATTGTCATGTGTCCATGTCAATAAATTAACACCTGAGAAGTAGAATCTTGCTTTTTGAATATGCGCTTTTTGTGTAATCGAAGAAGGTAGCGTATACCCGATCTCTAAATTTTTCAAACGCAAGTAAGAAGCATCTCTCAAATAGAATGATGAATAAACTTTGTTTGCTTCAAGGTTACCCCAACGAGGTACCGCTGCATCTCTGTTTTCAGGAGTCCAATAATCAAGAGCCTCTGAAGTAAATGTACCATTGGTTTCTGCATTCATCCAGTAATAACGATCAACACCTTGTAAACCCTGGAAGAAAGCATAAATATCAAATCCTTTATAAGCAGCTCCCAAATTAAATGAGTATTGTAAATCAGGGAAAGGATTACCAATAACAGTTCTATCATAAGTCTCATCAACCTGGCCGTCAGGCACTCCGTCAGGACCGGAAATATCTCTTAATTTAATATCACCTAAACGAAGAGGATTACCTGGCTGCACAGGTGCATTATCCAACTCTTCTTGCGTTTGATAATAACCATCTGCAATAAAAGCATAATAAGAATCAATAGCTTCACCTTCCATACTGATGGTATGAGTATCATTATCAATGTCTGGAACATCTTTAAAATCGACGATTTCGTTTTTAACCTGTGAAAGATTAACTCCTCCGTACACATCCACAGCTCCAATCTTTTCAAATACTTTAACACCTAATTCCCAACCAACATTTTTTACTTCGCCAACATTTTGGAATGGAAACTTAGTTACACCAATTGTAGATGGTAAGTTTAAGCGCATTAATACATCAGTACTGGTTTTATTGAACCAATCAGCAACCACCTGAACCTTATTGTTAAATAAATTAAAATCAACACCAAAGTCTGTAATGGTAGTTGTTTCCCAGGCAATCATTGGGTTAGCCAATTCTGTCATAGCAACTCCAGGAGCAATACCATCATCCCATAAATAATTCTTTCCTGTTTCTATGTATTGTGTATATGGATAATAATCATCCCCAAGATTTTGGTTACCTAATTGTCCCCAGCTACCTCTTAATTTCAGAAATGAAAGTGCTTCAATATTAGACATAAAACCTTCGTTTGAAACAACCCAACCAGCCGAAACAGACGGGAAACCACCCCAACGAGAATCTGAAGGCATACGAGATGTACCATCGTAACGATAATTGAACTCAAATAAATACTTATCTGCATAATTATAATTTAACCTTCCAAAATATGAATTCAACGCTAAATCATCCGCAGAACCCTTAACATCTTTCTCTGTTGCTCCGGCGTCTAATTGATAAATTTCATCGTTAGCAAAATCTCTAATGGAAGCTTCAACTCTGTCTACTCTCCAATACTGTGCTGATTGACCAGCCAAAAATCCAATTTTATGGTCAGATACATTAAGATCGTAAGTTAAAATATTATCAACCTGGTATCTTCTTCTATCCACATGTTTATTTAATAATTTATTATTTTCGTTAGAATTAACTACACTTCCGTCTTTGTCGTACATTTCCCATCTTGGCGTATACTTTGACTGACGTCTAGAAACATAAACATATGAGTAACTAGGCTTATAGTGTAGATTTTTTACAAGCTCTAAATCAGCATATACTTTACCGGTAAAGTTATACTCGTCAGTTTTATTTTGTCCAAGGCCTGCCAACATCACAGGGTTTTTAATTGCGTTTGGTCCGCCACCTGGTTGATATTGTCTACCATCAACAGCACCCCAGTCTCCATTTGAATACTTAACCGGTACAGTAGGTGAAGCAAAACGACGGATGATATAGTTCAAGTCCTGATCATCATCAGTAGCACTTGCACTATTTATTGTTTCAGTAACCTCTCTTTTATTTCCGGCCAAATTCATTCCTATTTTAATACGTTTAGAAATATCCACATCTAAATTAGAACGGAAGTTATAACGCTTCAACCCGGTGTTAATCATGATACCATCCTGATTAAGAATGTCAGTAGATACCATATAACGAACATTATCCTTAGATCCGCTTACAGATAAATAGGTGTTATTCATCGGAGCTACGCGAAACATTTCATCAAACCAATTTGTATTGGCCCATTCATCAAGATTATCTTCTTCTTTCATAGACTTAATCTGAGCATCAGTAAACTCAGGACCTAAACCTTTCTCACTGTTATCTAGGTTAATAATAGTAGCCTGATCCCATGAATTAACTAAATCAGGTTCAACAATGGCTTTTTGCCACGCAAAGGATTGATTTATTTGAATGGTAGGTTTTCCTTCTTTACCACGCTTTGTGGTTACAAGAATAACTCCATTCGCTGCACGTACACCATAAATAGCTGCAGATGCTGCATCTTTTAGTACAGAAACACTTTCAATATCAGAAGCCGGAATTTGACTCATTGAAGATTCAACTCCATCCACAATTACCAATGGTTCAGTTCCTGAGTTTAAAGTACCTACACCACGAATTATAATATCTGGATTATCCTGACCTGGTTGATTAGCGAAATTACTTACGGTAACCCCTGTCATTTGACCTTGTAACAAGGTTGCCGTATTTGAAGCCGGGCGACCTTCTACGTCAGAAAAGTCGACTGCAGATACAGCACCCGTAAGGTTGGCCTTCTTTTGAGAACCATAACCTACCACTACCACTTCATCCATACCGATAGTTTCATCTTCCAAAACAACATCGATATTTTTTTGAGTACCGACAACAACCTCTTGAGATTTCATACCAATAAAAGAAAATACAATAGTAGATGCATCGGACACAGTAATGTTATAATTACCATTAATATCCGTAATTGTACCATTAGTTGTTCCTTTTTCAAGAACAGAAACTCCAGGTATCGGTTCTCCTTTTTGGTCGGATACGATACCACTAATACTCTTGCTTTGTCCAAGCGCTGGGAGACTACAGGAAATGATTATCCCTAGTAGTAAGAGCAATCGACTTAATCCAAAATGCTTTTTTTTCATAGACTTGTTGTTATCATTTGTTATTAATTAAAATAAACAACACCCAATAATGATTAGAATAATAAGAAGACAACAAATAGAAATATAGCCAGGATCACATAGAGTATCCAACTAAGTACTTTTAGATATTTAAGTTGATCTTTCAATTTATTATCTCCCAACTTCTATAAGTTTGACATACAATTACACTAACCCTTATCGGACATTAGTTTTCTTGTATGCAAAGTACTCGCTAGATTAAAATTTACATTGTCAGGAAATTCCAAACTGAAGGGTGTAAAAATATCAACTAAGCCTAAAATAAGTTCTCAAATCAATGGGCCTATAATCTCAACAAAATTCACTACTAACTGATTATAAACAAACAACAGCCAATAGCTTAAATAATGTTAAATAGAATATTTAGAGTTTATATTCGAAATATGTTTAAATAAAAATTAACAATCATTCACTTTTATGGGGAGAATAAATCGGGATATTGAATGCTATAAAAATGAAAAAATCTAAAAGATTTTAAAAGAAAGGGTAAGAAAAAATATGAATTACATTCAAGAAATCAAGGCATAGAAACACCACATAAACTATACCCTGTAACCAGCTTTTAATTAATTTACAACAATTGCCTTATATTTTCAGGATATATTAGTTTCTATGTGTTCTTCTGTAGTCTGTAGGGGTTAAATCAAATTCTTGTACAAAACTTCGCCTAAAATTTTTCATATCCTGATAACCAATACTTTCAATTATTTCAGAAACAGTTAAATCACTATCTCTAAGTAACTGAGCGGCACGCTTAAAACGAATCGATTTAATAAAAGCTCCGGGTGTTAAATTTGTAACTTTTTTTGATTTACGATAAAGTGTAGAATGACTCATGCCCAACTCAACAGCCAAATGATCAGGATCAAAATCCATAACACCAATATTTTGCTCTATAACTGCAATTGCCTTTTTTAAAAACTTTGCCTCTTCCGAATCAATATCTGCATCTTTTGGTTCCAATTTAACCGTATCTGAATACTTTTCTATGAGCCTGGTTCTATTTTCAATTAGCTGAGTGATATTCTCAATTAAAAGCTCAGGATCAAAAGGCTTGGTTAAATAAACATCAGCTCCCTGCCTTGTCCCGAAAACTTTATCATGTGGTGCTCCTTTAGCAGTTAACAAAACCACCGGAATATGTGAAACCAATTCATTTGATTTCAGCTTACTACAAAGTTCGTAACCATCCATATAAGGCATCATCACATCAGAAATAACAACCTTGGGTTTATGCTTTACCGCTAAATCATATCCTTCCATACCATCTTCGGCCTCAATAACCTCAAAATTCTCCAGCAACAAGCTTGTTATATATGACCGTACTTCATGGTTATCTTCAACTACTAGCACACTGGCACCTTTTACACCTTTCTTCAATATTCTTTTGGCAGATGGTACTGGATATTGATTTATGGTCAGATTTTCCGAGGTTTCGTGCTTTGAAACTATTTGATCTGCAGAAAAATGTTTATTCCCCTTTGGTAAAACAATGGTAAATGTGGTTAGTTTACCGACTTCACTTTCAACAAGTACCTTTCCTTTATGAAGCTCTGTATACCCCTTTACCAGTGATAAACCAATCCCTGAACTTTTTATAGACGACTCTCCAGATGCTTGATAGAAACGATCAAATAAAAATTGAATTTCATTTTTAGGTATCCCCTTTCCATTGTTCATTACATTGATGTTTACTACATCTCCCGAATCCTTAATACTAATACTCACCTCACCGGGTTTTCCAGCATTTTTAAAAGCATTAGATAATAGGTTTGAAACTACAACTCCAATACGTTCTTTATCGAAATACAAATTGATTTCCTTAGAGGGCAAAAGTTTTTTAAAGGTAATATTTCGTATTACTGCCAATTCATCAAAGGCTTCACATAATTCCTGAAGCAAACAAACAATATCTTGTTTTGCAACCTTAACATCCACTTTTCCCAATTCAACTTTACGAAATTCAAGTAACTGGTTCACTAAATTATACAGCCTGTTTGTATTTTGCTGAACTAATTTCAGTTTATTGACAATAAACATTGGCTGTAAATCAGCGATATTCTTTTTTAACAATTCATTTATTGGCGCTAAAATTAGAGTTAATGGAGTACGTATCTCATGCGAAACATTGGTAAAAAACTTTAGCTTATATTCATTCATCTTAGTTTCCTGCTTACGTAAAGCTTTCTCCATCTCGGCTTCATTAATTAAAGTAACTTGCTGCTTACCTATACGAGATATGATGCCTACTAACAAAAGCATAAACAATATATAACCTAAAATTGCATACCAGGTACGCCAGGGGGCAGGACGAATTTTTACACCTAATGATATACCTTGTTCGTTCCAAATTCCGTTACTATTTGAACCATAAAAATGCAAAGTATATTTGCCGGGAGCAAGATTTGAAAAAGATACAAACCTACGATTTCCAATACGAACAGTATCTTCGGTGCTTCCCTCAAGCCAATATGCATACTGATTACGATGTGGTGCTTTATAATCTAAAGCTGCAAACTCAAATGAAAACTCTTTTTGGTTGTGTGAGAGAATGATATTCTTTTGTATGTTAATATTCTTCTTAAGCGTATGTTTCTTATCAATCTCCACCTTCTTGTTTAAAATCTTAAAATCGGTAATAACCAAAGGAGGTATGGCTTGATTTTCAGTTATTTCATTTGGATCAAAATAAGTTAAATCACTATACCCTCCAAAATACAACATACCATCGGGCCCTTTACAACATGCTCCTTCCGAAAAATTTGAACTTCCAACCCCATCTGAGATATCATAGTTTCGAAATACCCCATCTTTTAAAGTTAACCTGGATATACCTCCATTTGTACTAACCCAAATATCTTCCTTATTATCCGACAATATTCCATTAATGTAATCATCCGACAATCCATCCTCAATTGTATATTCCTTTAAACAGTACTTCCCATTACTCTTTGGTATCAAACAAGTTAAGCTACAAGGAGTCCCCAACCATAAATTATGTTTAGAATCCTTATAAGCACAAAGAATTATATCACATAAGAACATATTACTTCCTTCGATCAAATCATTAATAGGAATAAATACAGAATCTTTATCGTCAAATTTGTAAAATCCTTTATATGTACCTACAAGTATCTCATTGGATGCATCCAATAAAAGAGTAGTAACCCTATTATCTGCTAAACTTCCTTTTTGGGGAGAGGCATTAAACCTTTTATGTAGCTTAAACAATCCGTCCTCTATAACAAATAAGAACAAACCTTCCTGTTGCGTTGCAACCCATAAATTATCTTTTTCAATAAGCACCTGATGCGCCTTGTTAACTTGATCTAAGTCGGGACTATTAAAATATGAGGACGCTTTTATGAGCGTATGTTTGTTACCTCTCTTATCTGCAACATAAATACCTTCATTATAACTTACCCAAATATTTTTGTCTGTATCTTCATAAACATACTTTACAACTAAACCTTCCTTTCTAAATAAATCGTCCGACGAATTAAAATCAATTTTCTCCGCTTCTTTTCTTGATTCTGATAAATAAAGCCCTCTGCCTTTTGTGCCTATCCATACCTTATTTTCACTATCCACTAATACAGTATTTACATGGTGCTCTTTATTTATACTCTGTAAAGAGGATTTATATAAATGAAATTGGCTTTTATCTGATAATCTAACAATTCCACCACCATCTGTACCTACCCAAATATCTCCCCCATATCCTTGATATAAATCTAAAATTACGTCAAAGTCTATGGTTGTTTCAGAAGTATTAAATGGCTTTATATCAATTGCCTTATACTCTTCTTTTCGCACATCAAAAAGATAAAGTCCATCTCCCCATGTGCCGACTAATAAATTTCCCGTTTTACTATCCTGAAGAAGTGAATAAGCATAAGGATGTAACGATTGCTTATCCCAAGGCAATGGAAACGTTTTATAAGTTCCGTCATGATAATTATACCGCACTAAATCAATTTCCCAACCTACAAGCCATAAATATGGACCATTACTATCAATGACAATTTCTGTTATTTCTTCTATGCCGGGAACTATCCCTGACTTTTCGCTCCCATTTATATTTTTTACATAAAACAAACCTTCGTTAGAACCACACCATATGCTTCCATCAATCGTTTCAACAACTGAATTAACCCTGTCAATAGCAGAATAAGTCTTAATTGAATCTTTCTTTTTATCATATTGAATCAATCCACCAGACCACCCTCCAAACCACAGTTTACCATGACTATCTTCCAGAAACGAGATGACACGGTTAGGTGTCTCCTGACTAAAACTTCGCTGACTAAAAGTTTCAGATTCCATTTCATAAATACCTATTCCTCCCGATTTTGTTCCTATCAAAATATTTCCTGCACTATCGCAATACAGCCGCTCCACTGCAGGACTATGCAAACTACTTTTATCTATAGTCCCCGGTTTAAAATGCTTAAACTTGTATCCATCATATCGGTTTAGTCCTCCTTTAGTACCAAACCACATTAATCCGAATTTATCCTGAATAATTGAGGTTACATCATTTTGCGACAAGCCATCTTTAACGGATAAATAATTAATTTGAAAATCCTGAGCAGAAGCAGATAAAGTAATTAAACAGAGGCAAAAGAGTATGAAGGCTTTTAGTAGATTGTGTAGACTTGGTAAATTCAGCATTTGAGATAGATTTTGCTGATAAAAATATTAAAAAAAAACAATTGTTATTGATATTTAGACTGATAAATACAAAAACTGACTTTGCTTAAACATTATTCAAACCACAGCATAAAAATAACAATCCTTTAATCTAGATCTACAAGGGAGGTAGTTTCAAGTCAGTTCCAGCCAATATAAACAAAAGGAGTTGTATAATTCCGTTCCTACACCAAACTGTATAAACGCAAAAAAGGTTAGTCTTCTATTGAAAACTAACCTTTTTTAAAAGTCGGCGGCGGCCTACTCTCCCACAGTATGCAG
>NZ_VCHY01000059.1 GCF_005877885.1 Labilibacter sediminis | reverse complement strand
AAATGACATAGTGGAGAAACTTGAATGGCTTCTTGCGTATCGTCAAAGAATGTTGTTACTTCCAGACCTGTGCTTTCCAGACAAGATAGAAAATTTGAAAAAGAAGCATGCCGAGGCCGACGCAGAAAAAGAGAAACAGAAAGTGATTGTTGATTAAGTTGTTGCCCAAGTTATGAAATTTGTATTTCCTTGTAATTTGTAACGCAATGTAAATGTTTATCAATGGAAATACTTTTGCCAATTACTTAATCTAAAAATTAAATTTTCACAAATTATTGACTTGTCACAAAGGGGGAGATTGTTGGTGTCAAATCTACTTGTGACAGTCAATGTGCGCTTAAGTCTCTTAAGCGTACTCAGCGTAGCAGTCCGGCTGCGTACCACTACGTAGATGCTCACTTGAAGTAGGAGTTCAAGCCGCATCAAGGAAGACCACGCAACACTTCCTCATCACGTATGCGCCTTTGCTACACGCATTCCGGTTACGCACTCATGTTTGCGCACTACTCTAACCGGATGCGCTACGCAATGGCTTGTATCAAGAAGATGAATGCGTTGATTGACGAACTTCCATCTGAAGTACTCAACGCATTCCTCATGTACGCAGCTCCTTCTAGAAGATCTTCCGTACAAGATATGAAGACCCCACTAGATATTCTGTTAGGATTGTGTACACGTGTCCATCTTACATTTGTTATTGTACATGAGTGTATGGCTATTCTCCTATAAATAGCCCACTACACTCATTCCACAAATAAGCTTTGCATTGTATTTTCTCTTTGATTGAATATAAAGTGAAGCATCCCACCATACCAACTGTTCATATTGTTCTTGAATGTTTATTTGCTTGTGAGTAATTTGTGAGAGATTGAATCCATCAAACTATTCCGCACATCATTGTTGAGTGTTCTTGTGAGATTAGCGATCCAACAAGTGGTATCAGAGCTCAGCATCCATTGATTTTCTGATTCACTGAGTGCGTGTTTCTGAGCGTGTTCTTGGTGTTTTTCGAGTCATTGGATATTTCACAAATCTGAGTTTTATTTCTACTTTCTATCTCAACAATGTCTGGTGGAACTTCTTCTGCACATAATCTTCAAATGTCAAAAACTCACAGTATATCGAACAGTGTGGGATCAAACACTAAAGCTCCACTTCTTCACCCACTGGAATATGATTCATGGGTTGATAGAATGGAAGATTACTTGTACAACACAGACAAGGATCTATGGAGGTCGGTCGAGAAAGGACCAGTTGTTGTTGGCACTGCAGCCGCCATGGGAGGGGCTGAAGCTGAAGTTGCCATAAACACGAATGCAGAAAACCGAATGGCTGATAATGATAGACGAGCAAAGATGGAGTTAAGGTATGGTCTTCCAACTTACATCTACACCAGAGTTCAAGATTGCAAAACTGCAAAAGCAATGTGGGAAAAGCTCAAAGATCTCTATCAAGGAACTGACAAAAGGAAGAAAGGTCAGATGCGAAATGTCGTTTATGAATTCGGTGGATTTTCACAAAAAGAAGGTGAATCTCTTTTTGAATGTTATACCAGGTTCTGCATTCTCGTTGATTCCTTGAGGAAGCATGGAATCGAACGATCTCCGATGGAATTGAATGTTCTATTCCTTAAAGCTCTAAGAAAGGAATGGAAACAGATCTGCTCTCAAATCAGGAATCATGAACAGGTGGATGATTATTCCTTGATTGAATTGTACGACATGCTCAAAAATCATGAAGATGATTTGGATCTGAATGATGACAGCAAAGTGACAGGTGGCCAACTCGCATTCGTTAGTCAGAGTGATGGGCGCACCTCAATGTCTGAGAAAGAATATTCTGGAAAAGAAATCGTACTGTCAGAGCATGATTCAGGTGGTGACAAATGTTTTATCGTTAATGGAAAAAGGATGTTCCAGAAGAAACCCACCAAATTGTATTCAAAGGAAGAATGGAGAGCATTCAATGAACGCAAAAAGAAGGATTGGGACAATGCGCACAATTCAGGTGATGCGCATTCTGAAAAGAAGTCTTATGGGAATAACTCTGATGATAGGTCCAAAACCTTCACTTGCTATGAATGTGGGGAGAAAAATCACTACGCAAAGGATTGTCTTATTAAGAAAGAGAAAGACAAGAGCGAAAAGTCAAAGGCAGATGACGAAATTGCCTACTATACTAACAAACTCAAACTTGCGCAGGAGGCAAGAGAGAGTGAAAAGACTGAGAGCAAAGGAAGTGCTCTAATTGCGTATGGTGATAGTGATGGAGAGGAGCAAGTCTGGTCGACTGGCTCAGATGATGAAGAGATGAGAAAACCCACACATGGCAAGTCTATGGAAGAGCTCAAGAAAGAAGAGCTTGCGTTTATTGAAGAAGAGAAGATCTGGATGGCGCATCTTGCGCAAGTGAAGGCTGATAGTCGTGGAAAGGGAACTGGTGCAGGGATGGTCAGGGAGAATTTGGCTCTTTTTGCTGGGTGCGTGAGTGAGTGCGCAAGGGTTAGTGAGTTTGGGTCTGTTGGAAATAGCTTGGTTTGGGAATCGGATGAGGAAGATGAGGAGCAGGCTGCGGAGTATAGCGGAGGATTCGCACTAAT
>NZ_VCHY01000058.1 GCF_005877885.1 Labilibacter sediminis | reverse complement strand
GATCACGAACTAGATTGTGAATATAACCATGCAAGATGCGTTTACCAACTTGACTCTGTATGATCATCAGTTGATAGGACGGTTAACCACACGCGCTCTATCAACGACCACACAGTAAGTTGCCACAACATTTCCACCTATGTCCATAATTCATGTGCCGGTTAACCACACACGCTCCATGCATTATGGGCATAAGGAAATCGATGTGCATTTTCATGGGTTAGCATAATCTTTCACGTTTTTCATAATTATCTAAACGGGACTTTTGTTTTGGATAATTAGCGAGTATAAAACTCGAAATCCGACATCACTTGTGTCAGGCCTTTTCGGTAATACCGTGGGTCCACACAAACAGCGGTGGGTGAGAGTGGACACCCATTCGACGGTCATTTTATAGACCATCTCCTTATACCGTCTTAGAGTGCTTCGCACGGGTCCACCATATACTAGGGCCCAACACTGATGTTGTTTTCTTATACTTATCCAAGACAAGAGTATAAGTGGAAATTTTAAATCTCGATTAAAATTACCTATGTTTAACAATTTATTCTATTAACATAAATACCATATGACTAATTAAATTAATACTCGTTCAATAAAATTAATCATACGAATTTATGTTAACAATAAACTTAAACATGTATTATATATATTTAATGGGTCGACAATTAAATAAATATCAAAAGCCCAAAATTTTATTTAAATAAATAAATAAAATAAATTCCGAAAATAAAAAAAATCGGAATTATCTTGGCTAATATATTTATTAAATTTCGAAAATATATATATGCTAAATTTAAAACTCCTTTAAATTTAAATTATCATCTAGTTACTTGTCCAACAAGTGATAATGTTTATCAAGTATGGAAAGCCTATCCAAGATAGCTCTAATTTTCGAAAATAGGGTTGTTATGGATAACTCTTTATTTAAAAATATTTTATTAAAGGAACCATATCCATAACAGTTAGCAAAAATCGAACCAAGCAAAATAACCCTACTGATTTTCGAAAATCTCATACTTCTGACAAACATTGTGTTTAAAATCATTCAAAGCTTAGCTCTGATACCACTGTTGGGTTTTTATAAAATCATTATCAGATATTATGGCAGCGGAATTAAATTAAACATGCAAACCTAGTTTACATGAACCCTAACAGGATCCTAACTTCATGATATTTAAACAACAATAAGAACAAGATGATAATGACATACCTCAATGGGGATGTCGAAATCCTCCAAGGATTAGTGACCTCAGGAGAGTGCCCAAAGTAGAACACCTCTAATGGCTCACAAACAACCGACCAAGAACTGCTCGCTATAAAACCCTAGAGAGGGATTATAGATTCTGCTAGAGAGAAGAGAAATTCAGAAAACCTTAAGAAGGTTCTGAATGGGACGATTTGAATGTATGACTGGAGGGGGTATTTATAGCTTCTGAATGGTTTCAGATAACTCTGATTCAAATAATATAATAATATTATTTAATCAGATGATGCTTATCTAAACCCTGGAATATTCCAGAACCCTGGATCGATCCAGAGCTGGGCCTGGCCCAAGCTGGAAATCGTCCAGCTGCCTCTTACCAGGCCTTGGACGATTTCAGCTAAGGCCCAGCCTAGCTGATTTCGTTCAAGCCCAGTAGGCAAATACCGGATAAGCCCAATTGCCCTAACTTTGAACAATTGGCTTATTAGCCCCTCTACATAAAATCTATTTCCTGGATTTCTATAACCTTTTAGTTACTAATTAATTCCCATTAAATTAATTAACTAATATATATACTGCCTCGTATATATCTTTCTCTAAGTTCCTCTGGTGATTGAAGGCAACCCAAAAGGACCTTATTTCTATGAGTGGAAATCTCATGAACCATGATTGACTTGTGGACACTATTTCTAACAGTCTCCCACTTGGACAAAGTCAATCCTATGGCCAAATCTTGATGCCTCACATCACAAATAAGGAGTGCTCCCAAAGCCACTGCCGACTCTGATAAAATGAATTATCAATGGCCCTAAGATAAGTGATCCTTCTATTCTCCGCTCTACTGGATGTCTATGAACTTGGACTTGGATTATAATCAATCTCAAGTTTCATGTAACGTTTCTTGGTATCTGACTTTAATGAACTAGTCTTGGACATCTCATGAATCTCATCACAGTCCTGGTTCGGCCGAACACTTTACCGTCATTATTAGTCACCAAGGGGCCCGACATCAACTTTCCCTTATTCAGAGAAAGGAGCGAATTACTTCGATTATATGCGTTACTAATTGAATCCACTAGAAGTATACGGATAGACCCTGTTAACTTCCTGTTACGGAAGCGTAAAGGAAAACCGATATACCCCTGATTCATCAATCAAAACCATATATCTCCGTTTTGAAATAGAAGATGTTATCATCTCAGACATACTCGTGATTAAAGTCCCGTGCTGTTGCACAGGTATCCATGAAGTATCGTCCTGAGTGCGGGTTAATCCAATACTTGCCTCCCCGTCAAGTACTCATGCCCACCGCCACTTGAATCCAATCTATGGATTCTACCCGATGCGACATGACAGTCTTCGTTCACTACCGACTTCCACGGGTGTGACCGACTGTGAATATTTTCGTGAAACAACTTAATGTCTCGGAAGCTAAACATGCAAAAAGAAACACACTGACACATGACCATTCATGGCTGACCCAGTCAAGTGAGTGAATACTCCTTCCACCCAAGCACCATCGAATGATTCCTATGTATCGCGTATATGTTTCAAT
>NZ_VCHY01000057.1 GCF_005877885.1 Labilibacter sediminis | reverse complement strand
TTCCTCTAACCACTTTGCATAACCAATCATCCGTTCCTTCTTCACGTTTTCGGGTTTCAAAGCTTCTTGTTGCCATGACTTTAACTCATCTAAGATTGTAAACTTCACCGCCGTGTGAGTAAGAGTATAACACACATACGAGTGACTAGCTTTTCGACTCAACGCATCCGCTACCACATTTGCCTTTCCCGGGTGATACAATATCTCACAATCATAATCCTTGATGAGTTCCATAGCTCTTTGCTGACGCATATTGAGAGTTTGTTGGCTGAAAATGTACTTTAGACTTTTGTGGTCCGTGTACAATTGGAATTTGGTTCCATACAAGTAGTGTCGCCATATTTTCAAGGCAAACACCACCGCAGCCAATTCGAGATCGTGTGTCGGGTAGTTCTTTTCATACTCCTTGAGTTGTCGGGAAGCATATGCAATCGCCTTCCCGCGTTGCATAAGAACACAACCCAACCCAAACTTCGATGCATCGCTATAAACAACGAAATCTTCTTCTCCTTCCGGTAGGGACAACACCGGAGCATGAGTCAAACACTCTTTTAAGGTCGTAAAAGCTTTCTCTTGGGCTTCACACCACTCGAACTTTACGTCTTTTCGGGTAAGTGATGTAAGAGGCACCGCAATTTTTGAGAAATCTTTAATGAATCGGCGGTAATAACCCGCAAGACCCAAGAAACTTCGGATCTCGGAAGCATTTCGGGGCGCTTCCCAATTCTTGATGGCTTCGATCTTCATGGGATCAACCGAAATACCATCACCGGACACCACATGACCAAGAAATTGAACTTGGCGTAGCCAAAATTCACATTTGGAGAACTTCGCGTATAACTTCTCTTGACGCAACAATTCCAACACTTCACGAAGGTGTAAAGCGTGGTCATTCTCCGTTTTGGAATACACAAGAATGTCGTCTATAAACACGATTACGGATTTATCGAGCATCGAACGGCACACTCGATTCATCATATCCATGAATATAGCCGGGGCATTAGTTAAACCGAATGGCATAACTAAGAATTCGTAATGCCCATAACGAGTACGAAAAGCGGTTTTCGGTATATCATCATTATAGACTTTGAGTTGATGATAACCGGATCGAAGATCAATCTTAGAGAAGTAACTCGCACCTTGAAGTTGATCGAATAAGTCATCAATTCGAGGTAAAGGATACTTATTCTTGATGGTCACCTTATTTAGCTCGCGGTAATCAATGCACATCCGCATAGAGCCATCCTTCTTCTTCACAAATAAGACTGGAGCACCCCAAGGCGAAGTACTCGGTCGGATAAAGCCCTTGTCAAGTAACTCTTGTAATTGCCCCATCATCTCTTTCATCTCGGCCGGTGCAAGACGGTACGGTGTCCTTGCAATGGGCGCGGCACCGGGCACAAGATCAATCCGGAATTCAACTTGTCTATCGGGAGGAAGTCCGGGCAAGTCATCGGGAAACACATCCGGATAGTCTTTCACAATGGGAACATCTTTCACGGTTTTCTTCACTTCCGTTGCGGTATAAACGACATACGCAAGGAAAGAAGAGCATCCCCGAGACATAAACTTTTGAGCTTTCAAGAACGAAATCACCCTCTTGTTTTCTAGTCTTCTCTCACCATATACATACACGGGCTCGTCATCATCTTCAACCGGTATCCTCACCATCTTCTCATAACACATAATATCCGCATGATGCTTTGCCATCCAATCCATCCCAATAATCACGTCAAAATTCGGTAGGTCTATCGGAATCAAGTCTACTAAGAATTCATGACTATCTATCTCTATAACACAATCCCTATATATTTTGTCAACATACAAAGTCACACTACCCGCGGTATCAACGTAGAAAGGTTTAGCTATCGCGTGTAAAGCATGTTTTAAGTAACTAGCGAATCTAAGAGATACAAACGAATCGGAAGCACCGGAATCAAATAGCACATGAGCGGGATGAGAGTTAACAAGAAAAGTACCCGTGACAACTTTCGGGTCATCCCGAGCTTCATCCGGTGTAATGTTATAGGCTCGACCCACGGCTCTCGGAACACCTTCTTTCTTCACAAAAGACCCCCCTTTAACTGGTTGACGTACCGAGGCGAGACTCTCGGTAGCTTGAGCTTGTAGTGTTGGGCAATTTCGCTTCAAATGCCCCATAACTCCACACCCAAAACATGTCACATTCGCCATAGGACATAACGCCTTAATATGTCCTTCATCCCCGCACCCAAAACAACGGATATTCCTTTGACTAACTTCACAACGACCCTTGTGCTTCTTGCCACACCTTTGGCAATCACGTGGCACGTCCGACTAAAATAAATTTTCGAGTTAAACATTATTTCGTATATCACATTTAAATCATTTCAAGTATAAAATATACCTGAAGAGAAAATGATTGAGACTGAGATTTAGATTGAGTACGCGGTACTCCCTGAGAAAACGACTTCTTATTATTGTTGAAACGACGAAATTGAGGAGTAGGCGTCGAATCACTTCGTTCGATACGTGGTTTCTTAGCAGCAGGATTCAATTCACCACGTATATTAAGCTCATGCTCACGTCTACGAGCATATTCCACCGCCTTGTGGAACGACTTAATCTTCCGTATGGTCACAAAGTCTTTAATCTCATATCGGAGGCCTTCAACAAAGATATCAATTTTCTCCGCTTCAGTCGGGAGATACCTCGTAGCAAACTGTGCTTTCTCATTGAACACCCTCTCATACTCATTCACTGTCATATTTTCTTGCTTGAGTTCCATGAACTCCTTCTCCAACCTTCTTCGTATATCTTTGGGACAATATTGCTTGAGGAAGCGATTCTTGAATGTTTCAAAAGACATTTCGTCTCTCTCCTTAATTCCCA
>NZ_VCHY01000056.1 GCF_005877885.1 Labilibacter sediminis | reverse complement strand
GAAAGGTGTCTTCGTGATGTTGAACCTTGGGATGACTTGGAATAGTAAGTCACTTCCAAACACCAGATCATGCTTGGCAAGGTAGGAGCTGGCATTCATGTGCCTAATAACCATAAAGTTCATCGAGTAAAATCCGCTCCCAATATGGACATGATAATTGTTCATCATTCCATACACCTTCAAGTCTTGACCATTGTGCTTGATCTTCCTAGGTTTGTCCCATGTAAGCTCTGCCTTGTGTAGTTTCTTGAAAACATTGAATGTAATGAAGCTCGAGGTCAAACTAGTGTCCAGAAACGCCTTTGGGAAAAAGATGTTCCCAAGGTGACACTTAATTCCAAAGTACCCTTTTGGTTGTGGTACTGGCTTGACTTCCTCATCGTACACCATCTCCAATGCTTCTCGCAATTCCTTGTTCCTTTCTCCTCGTTGCTGGTAAGCTTCCACTCTTGACTCCAAGCTATTCAGGATGTTTACGTGCTCGTTGAACTTGGGTAATTGTGGCAATGCTTCCATGATCCCTTCAATTGCGTCGTGGTCCTGGTATGGTTGTAGAAAACTTCTCGCTGTCTGCCTTGGTGAATCCATTCTGCATTGAAAACACAGAAAACATAAAATTCACACAAACCTACTGTTCTGATGAATCTGCGCGTCGCGTGCAGCTGTGTGCGCGGCGCGTAGGTCGTAACAGATGACTAATTCATCCAAAATTCAAACCTTTTGCATAAGAATGAATCGAACAAGCGAGAATTGGCATGCTAAACAATTAAAAACCGACCACTAAAGACTGAATTGAACCTAATTAAAGATTTGAGTTGTGAAAAACACTTTTATTATGAAAAATTTAAGATCAATTGATCTCCAATAACGCTTTTAGTGTATAGATTGATTAGATGATGAAAAATTTACCTTGAATTGACTTAGGCTGAGAAAATAGCTTCAAAATCGTTTAGGGTTCGGATGAAAACGACTGGGGTAAAAACTTTTTGGATAAAAATCTTGTTTTTATAATGAAAAATAAAATTCGGCCCAGTATCCACGCATTGCGTGCACAAGGGTGCGCATTGCGCACGCAACAGAATGCAGAACCGTAATTTTTTCAAAAACCAAAACTTTTCAAAAACAATCACCCCACACTTAGGTGATTCAGAGGGTTGAGTTAAAACTTTATTTTTGTTTCAGGTTTCACAAAAGACTCTACGAAAAATAAAAAGAAAAAGGTAAGAGAATTCTTCTCTATCCGGGCTGCCTCCCAGGTAGCGCTTCTTTTGAAGGAGTCGATTAGCTGGACTCCTTGGATATCTACGTTGTTGGATTGGTGTCCGGCGACACCTTTACGCCTTCACACTTTCTGCACACGAACACTTGATCTTCAGATGTCCCTGGTTTCCACATCTGATCTTCACATCTTCCATTCTTGCAATGCTCCATGTCTATTGCTCTCATTTCCTCTTTGTCATTCATCTCTTTTCTTTTCTTCCAATAATTCCAATCCATGTAGGCTTCAACTGCATCTACTTGAACATGCTTGCCTCCTCGTGATCTCATCTTCCTTATGTACTGATCAATACCAAAGGTTATTTCTTCATCTTCGACTCTAAGAGTTAGCTTTGCTCCTTCAATGTCAACCAGCGCACGTGCAGTACTTAGGAAAGGTCTCCCAAGTATAATAGGAACTTCATCGTCTTCCAACATATCTATAATCACGAAATCGGTGGGGAATATGAACTTGTCAACCTTTACCAACAAATCTTCTACTATTCCTCTAGGATAAGTGGTTGACTTGTTAGCAAGGTTTATCACCATTTGCACCGGTTCTGGCTCTGGAAGTCCCAATTTCTCATAAAACGAATAAGGCATAATATTTATACTTGCCCCAGAATCTGCTAATGCTTGACCTTCTACTAGATTTCCGAACTGACATGGTAGTGTGAGACTACCAGGATCCCTTCTCTTTTCTGGAATTGTGTTCTGAACTGCTGCTGAACACATATCATTAAGTAACACATTCGACGTCTCCACGATTCTCTTCTTGTTACTCAAAAGCTCCCTCATAAATTTAGCATACTTTGGCATTCCATGCATAGCTTCTATCAATGGAATATTTATCTTCAGTGACTTAATATGCTCGAGAAACTTCCGGTATTCTTCTTCTTCCTTCTCCTTCTTTAACCTTTGGGGAAATGGTATAGGTGGTTTATAGGGTTTTGGCTTTGGAATTGCTACTGGTTCTTCAGGTGGTGGAGTTGTTTCTTTGGGATTCTTCTCCATCTCTATCTCCTCTGCAACTTCTTCTTCATCTTCCAAAATTGTGACTACTGGCTTCTTTGTAGCTTTTGGTGGTGCCATTTCTTTTCCACTCCTTGTAGATACAGTATTCACTTGGGCATTTGGATTAGTAACTGTGTTGCTTGGAAAACTTCCTGGATTCCTTTCTTGAATCGCCTTAGCTAATTGCCCCACTTGGTTCTCTATGGCTTGAATAGATGCTTGATTATTTTTCAGAACTACATCAGTGGCATTCATCATTTGATTGAGTGATTCTTTCGTCTCTTTGCTCAACTGTGAAATTGAATTCTCAGTCTCCTTCATTCTCTTGTCTGTCGCCTCTATGAAATTCTTCATCATGGCCTCTAAATTCGAGCTTCTCTCTTCTGGAACTGGTTGATCTACCTTTGACATCTTCTCGAAAAATCCAGGCCTTGATTCTCGATACCTATTTGACTGATCTTGCTTCCATTCGTTGTATGGCTTGAAATTATGATCTCGATAATTATCAGCATATGCGACATCTTCTTTTCTGTTTCCATCTTCATCTAAAGGACAATCCTTTGTAAGGTGACCACCACTACAGTTGTCACATCCTACTTGGATAGCATGAATGGCTTGATTCATTTTCTTCATGTCTCTGGCTAAGCCTTCTATTCGATTTGTGAGTGCTGCAGTATCTTCACTATCATTCTTTCTAATTCCATAGAAATTGTCTCTGGGACCTCCCCATTGGTGAGCATGTCTTGCCATTTCTTCAATTAAATCACGAGATTCTGATGGTTCTTTCCTCATCAAAGGACCTCTTGAGTCGAGCAT
>NZ_VCHY01000055.1 GCF_005877885.1 Labilibacter sediminis | reverse complement strand
AAATTCGGAGTTTCTTGGGTTTAGCAGGTTATTATCGTAGGTTCATTAAAGATTTCTCGAAGATTGCTATGCCATTAACGAAGCTGACAAAGAAATCAGAACCGTTTGTCTGGTCGAACAAACAAGAGGAGGCGTTTCAGACGTTAAAGCGTCGTCTTTGTGAGGCGCCTATTCTTTCCCTACCTGAGGGGAACGAGGACTTTGTGGTGTACAGTGACGCATCATATTCTGGGTTGGGCTGCGTATTGATGCAGCGTGGGAAAGTGATTGCTTATGCATCGCGGCAACTGAAAAATGCTGAGAAGAATTACTCGGTTCATGATTTAGAGTTGGCTGCTGTGGTATTCGCCCTTAAGCTGTGGCGACATTATCTATATGGGACGAGGTGTACGCTCTACACTGACCATAAGAGCTTACAACATATTCAGAACCAGAAAGAACTGAACATGAGACAGCGACGGTGGGTAGAGTTGTTAGCTGATTATGATTGTGAAATCAGCTACCATCCTGGGAAGGCGAACGTTGTGGCTGATGCCTTGAGTCGTAAGGAGCCGAGATCAGTCTATCGGTTACAGTGTATGAGTTTGGTTATTGTCCCAGATATTTTCGAGCAGATTCGTGCAGCACAAGGGGAGGGGTTGAAGGAGGAGAATCTAAAGGATGAAGTGATGGTGAAACAACGTGAGGGATTGGTTAGTGATGGTCGAGGCCTTCAGACCTTGCAGGGACGAATATGGGTCCCTAAGGTGGGAGGTGTTCGTAACACCTTGTTACGAGACGCTCACAGGTCCAAGTACTCCATACACCCGGGGAATACCAAGATGTATCGGGACCTGAAATCAAATTATTGGTGGCCTGGGATGAAGACAGACATAGCCGAGTACGTATCAAAATGTGTGACTTGCTCGCAAGTCAAGGCGGAACATCAAAAGCCTTATGGGGAATTGCAACAGTTGGAGATCCCCGAGTGGAAATGGGATAAAATCACAATGGATTTTGTTACCAAGTTGCCCAAAACTGCTCGGGGCAATGATATGATTTGGGTTGTGGTTGATCGGTTGACTAAGAGCGCTCATTTCTTAGCAACCAAGGAGAATGAGAAGCTTGAAAATCTGGCGAAGCTTTATGTTCGTGAGATAGTCACGAGACATGGAGTTCCTCTATCCATTGTTTCGGATCGTGACAGTCGATTCGCTTCCAGATTCTGGCAGAAGCTTCAGGAGGAGCTGGGTACGAGGGTACATCTAAGTACAGCATATCATCCGCAAACTGATGGGCAGAGTGAGAGAACCATTCAGACTCTCGAAGATATGTTACGAGCATGTGTCATTGAATATGGTGGTAGTTGGGACACCCACTTGCCTCTGGTGGAGTTTGCGTATAATAACACCTACCATGCTAGCATCGACATGGCTCCATATGAGATGTTGTACGGGAGAAGGTGTCGTACTCCCACTTGCTGGCTTGAGCCGGGGGAGAAGCAGTTTGCGGGTCCGGAGATTGTGCAGATGACAGCTGATAAGGTCGCGATTGCCCGAGATAGGTTGAGGGTGGCTCGCGAAAGGCAGAAAAAGTATTCGGATCAGAAACACCGACCGAAGGTTTTTGAGGTGGGCGAGAAGGTCATGTTAAAAGTCTCTCCTTGGAAGGGAATAATTCGATTTGGGAAACGCGGAAAGCTAGGACCTCGTTTTATTGGTCCATTTGTTGTGCTAGAACGTGTTGGAGATCAGGCATACAAGTTGGAGCTACCACCGGAGTTGGAGGGGATTCATAGTGTGTTTCATGTCTGCTATTTACGAAAATGCTTAGCGGAGGAGCCGAGCGTTCTACCATTGGAGGAGCTTCGTGTTGATGAGTCGAAGCGTTTAGTGGAAGAACCAATTGCTATTTTGGATCGCGAGACTAAGCGGTTGCGAAAGAAACAGGTCAAGCTTGTCAAGGTCCAGTGGAAGAACAAACATGGTGGTGATATGACTTGGGAGGTGGAAGACGAGATGAAAGAGCGTTATCCTCATTTGTTCGTGCCGGTACCTGATTCCGGGACGGAATCTCTTTAAGGGGTAGAAGATTGTAACGACCCAATTTCCGTCTTCCATTTTCTCGGTATGTTCCGTTTACCTTCCGTTACATTTGTGTAACCTTTCCTGACTTTAATATGTTATCTTAGGGGCTAAAGTGTGAATAATGATGATATTAGATTAAGAGTGAAAGGATATTTAATCCCAAGGGTTGAATTGTCATTTCTGGGAGCTTATATTCATAAAGAAAGTTAATAAGGGTCAAAACAACTAATTGGAAACAAGGTGAGGGATGCAAAGTGAAACATTTGAAATTATAACTCATGCAATAGGAGGAGGCGCTGGATTGATTGCATGCGTCCGTTACATCCACCGACTTTATTCTCTTTCCGTTCGAATTTCCTTCGTCTCCTTCTTTCTTCTTAAAACCCACGCTCATAATTTCTTGGGGGTTTTTGGGATCGTCGAGAGAGTAGGAGAAAAATTAAGAGAGAGCTAGTGAGAGAGAGTGCGTGCTGTTGGTAGGGAGAGGGGAATCACCGGAGGCCTTGGTGTCACCGGAAAGGAGTTTCGGCGTGGATTCGTGACCTGTAGGGTAATCAGTAGCTTTGGTGTGGACCCAGTTTATCTGCTCTTTGCTTACTTTTTCTGGACTAGAGGTGAGTCATTTGTGTTCCTTTCTTTGCAGGCGTAGATAATAACGTATATTTTTGTTTGTTTCGACTGAGTTATGAAATTTATGATGATATGTGATATGAAATGTGTAATGCTCTTAGGATGCATGCTAGAATGTTTAGCTGAGGATTTTGCGCATGGTACATGGTAGGTAGCCATAGTACATGCCTAGACTTACGGGGAAATCGGGCCTATTAGGTTTACGACCTTTTAGGATCACAGTGCACTTGACGAGGATCGTTGCATAGTCTTTCTAGGGGACATGTGACAACGTGGCGACAGATACATTGCGGTTCTGTGCTGGAGCGGTGTTGGTCATACGTGGAGACCGGTACAAACATCGCGTTGAGATTGGGAGGTGTAGCGAAAGGCCACCGTTTGAACCATCTCTAAACGACAAGACCATGTAATTGCACATTGGTCAGTCGGAGTAGCGAACACGGGGTTC
>NZ_VCHY01000054.1 GCF_005877885.1 Labilibacter sediminis | reverse complement strand
ACACATTTTTCTGTTCTACATAACCCATCAGTGGTATCAGAGCCTTAGGTTTAGTTGATTTGATTAACATAACCTCTTGCATGCCATAGAAGTTTCGAGATTCTCATAATTGTTTTATGATTTTGAAAAGGCTTAAAAAGTTGCTGTTGGAATATGCAACGTTTTCCAGAAAAGCTGCATTAGGCTGATTTGCACTGATCAGATCCTAAGGCAACGTTTTCTGAAAAAGCTGCATTTGATTTCAAAGGCTTACTGATCAGATCCAAAGGCAACAGTTTCTGGAAGGTTGCATTAGATGCTGATTTGCACTGATCAGACTTAATGCAACAGTTTCTGGAATAGTCTTGGATCAGATCTGATGCAACATTTTTGTGAAGAAAAAGAGCTGCATTAGATGCTGTTTTTTGTTTTTGAGTCTTTTAATCATAAATCCGAATTTTATTAAATATTAGGGTTTTAGAAACCCTTATCTTGTCCCACAAGTTAGGTTTTGACTTTTAGGTTATTAGTTTCCATAATTAAAATTACTAGTTAAAAGATTAATAGTTTAATGGTTTAATTTTGGAAAGAGATAACCCTATAATTTTCGAAATCTAAGGGATAATTTAGAATAAATTAAATAGTTTAATAGATAATTCTAAACTTGATTTAATTTAATTAGATAATTAAAAGATAAATCATAAAGGTTTAAGATAAGATATCTATTAGAATTAATTAAATAGTTTAATTAGATAATTCTAATATGATTTAATTTAATAGAAAATTAAAAGATAAATCATAAAACCTTATCTCATCTTATATATATTTAATATGTTTAATTACTATATGTATAAGATAAATAAAGTCAGTCTATCCTAGTATGCCTCATTCACGAAGCTGGTCTATAAGGGGGGTATAAGGAAGCTGCCTATAAAATGGCGGCTTAATGGGAATCCATTCTTTCCCACCGCTTCCTTGACTGGTGGAGGGTCGTTAGCAGAAAAGATATGATAGGACTAAAACCTCTCATTAAAAGTATAATGTTATAAAAGTATCTGAATTATAAAAACCCAAATCTTTAGATACTTTAGGAAAAGTGAATTGTATGCAATCCCATTAAATGACACATTGCACTTTATCTAGTTGTCAATGGAGCGTGTGTGGTTTACCAGCACATTGATAGAAACTAATAAAGAGTTGTAATGGACGTCTCGTATATTTATCATATTAACGAAGCGTGTGTGGTTTACCGGCGCGTTAATTGAGATGATAAAAGTATAACGAGGTCGTAAGGTACATTTATATGGTAATTCACATCTTGTTTGTGATCTTCGGTATCCCAGTCACAAATTGTAGAGCATAATAGAGATTTAACATGCCATCGAATAGTTTCGATGAATCTCAAAGTTGTAGGAATTTCACTTAGGATTTAAAAACGTTTTACTCTTGGTGGAATTGGTGAATCGTCATTCACCTATCGTTATGAAACTTTGTGATTAGATTTCGGCATCCCATTTCGAAGTCATGAATTTTCATAAGTCGAATCCTAACTTCGATATTATATTATTGGGTTATATTATATCGATGTTCGTGTCTAACTCAAACTTCCTTAATTTCTACAGATGTCTTCCTCAAACTCTACTCCACCCTCCTCCAACTCCAAATCTGATTCATTCTCGATCATGAGCTTGTGTAGCAAGGTGACATTGGATGGCACCAACTACAATGATTGGTATAGGAATATCAAAATTGCCCTTCGCTACGAGGACAAAGAGTATGTTCTCGAAAGAGAGCTAATCGAGATTGATGAAAATACTGCTACTCCTGAAGAAAAAGAAGCATACAACAAACACTATGCAGACGCGACCAAGGTGGCGTGTCTCATGGTCGCAACAATGCCCCCTGAGCTCCAACGTTTCTATGAGGATTACTGGCCATACGAGATGAACAAGGACCTTGCGGAAAAGTTTCGCAAGCGAGCTCATCAAGGAAAGTATGAGGTTGTAAAGTCCCTCATGGCGATTGGACAAGGCAAAGGGAAGAAAAGGAAGGGTCCTCCTAAACAGAATTGGAAGGGAAAGTCTCAAGCCAGTAGTTCAAGAACTAAGGAAACCCCTCATGTTCCTAACCCTAAAGAAGCAGAGTGTTTCTATTGCCAAGAGAAGGGGCATTGGAAAAAAAGCTGCCCAAAGTACCTGCAGGACATCAAGGATGGCAAAGTGAAGCCAAGTTCGTCAGGTATATACACTATTCAATCTAATAACTTATCATCTCATAATTCTTGGGTTCTTGACACAGGATGTGGTTTCCACATTTGTTGTGATTTGCAGGGACTAAAGGAAAGTGAAGAGGTGAAGCATGGAAGGATAAGCTTGATCATGGGAAACAGAAGAAGATCTCCTGTCACCAAGATCGGGACTTATAGCTTAGTACTTAGTAATAATGTTAGATTGGATTTAAACAATTGTTGTTTTTCGTCAGAGATGACAAGAAATATTATTTCGTTTCATGCATTGTTCAAACAAGGTTATGAATTTTATTTTGATAATTTAGATGGCATTATTTCTGTTTACAAAGATGGTTGTTTAATTTTTAATGCTATTCCTTGTGATGGTGTGTATGAAACTGTGCAATGTGTTGAAAATAATATAAATAGTGTATTTCAAATTGATTCATCTAACAGTATAGATAAAGCATGCTTGTGGCATTGTCGTCTTGGACACATTAACAAGAAACGCATGGCCCAACTCCAAAAGGATGGAGTGTTGGAATCGTTCGACTTAAAATCAGACGATACATATGAGTCTTGCATTTTGGGAAAGATGACAAAATCACCATTCACAGGGTCTTGTGAAAGAGGTGAAGGTTTGTTGGACCTAATACATACAGATGTGTGCGGCCCTTTCAGAACCACCACAAAAGATGCTAATCGATTTTATGTGACTTTTACAGATGATTATAGCAGATATGGTTATATCTACTTAATCAAACATAAGTCAGAAACCTTTGAAAAGTTCAAAGAATTCAAACATGAAGTTGAAAATCAATTAGGCAGAAAGATAAAGATGCTTAGATCCGATAGAGGTGGTGAGTATCTTAGTATCGAGTTCAACGACTATCTTAAAGAGTGTGGAATAGTTTCACAACTCACTCCTCCTAGAACACCACAACTTAATGGTGTGGCTGAAAGAAGGAATCGAACCTTGTTATACATGGTTCGTTCTATGATGAGTCGTGCTGCGCTTCCTATTCATTTCTGGGGGTATGCCTTAGAGACTGCCGCCCATATCCTCAATATTGTCCC
>NZ_VCHY01000053.1 GCF_005877885.1 Labilibacter sediminis | reverse complement strand
AAAAAGGAAGTAGGGTATGGGACAAAGTCCCATTCTTAAGAAATTCATGAAATGAATTTCTTAACTAAACGACATTGCCCGGATTATGCATTAGATTTTCGTTATGAACATTGAAAGTACGATAAAACAAGGCTTTACTGAAATGAGGGATAGCATCGTTCTGGTGAGTTGAAGTGAAGCAACAAAGTATCTTTTTTTGAAGTGATTTCAATGTGTAATAGATTTTCTAATGCATAAAGCGGGTTTAATATTAAATAAAATAATAAGAGAAATCTTTTCAGTATGAACAATACTTTTAAAAAATGGTGTGCAGTACTGTATGTCTTAACTCTTTTATGCTTTAGTGTACCTCTTGGTGCACAAGATAGTTATAACGTAGAGTCAGAACCAACTGCATTTAATAAAAAGAGTAGTACTGTTGTTATAATTCCTGATACACAAGGCTATACTTCATCAGATCTGAATGCCGAAGTCCTTCAAGGCGTAATGGATTGGATCGTTAAGAATAAAGATAAGCGTAATATTCAAGGCGTGGTGCATGTAGGCGATATGACCAACAACAATGGTAAAGAGCAATGGAGCAGGATCAGAAGCTGTTTTAAAGTTTTGGATAACAAGTTGCCTTATGTAATTTGTGAAGGGAATCACGATGTAAAAAAGCGCAATGGAGAATATGTAGATTTAATGAATCAGTATTTTAATATTGAGCAAAATAAACTTAACCGGCCATTCTTTCAAACATCTTATGAGCCGGGAAAGTTGCAAAATGCAAGTTATAAAATGCAAGTTAACGGACAGGAGTTTTTATTTCTGGCATTAGAGTTTTCTCCAAGGGTGGAAGTTCTGGAATGGGCCGATCAATTGATTAAAGAAAATAGTAATAGCCGTATTTTTCTTACCATTCACGATTATATGAGTGAAAATAGTCGGCTTGTAAGTGAAGATGGACAGCCTGAGCCTGTTAAGGAAAACGTTGGGGGGGCTAAAAGAAGAACTTATGGGATGGATGTTTATGAAAAACTTATTCTTCCAAATGCCAATGTTGAGTTTTTGGTTTGTGGACATGCCGGAGCAGCTCGATTAAGAAAAGAAGGGGAAGCATTATCTGAAGTGGAACAAAAGGCCGTTATAAAAAATGGTAAATATGGATATGTAAAAGAAGAGTATTTTAAAACTTTTTGTTACGATCCGGATATTGCCACCGGCCATCGTATGGATGAAGTACAGAAAGGACTAGCTAAACATCAGATATTATTTAATGCGCAATGGATAAGAGATGACAATGGTGTAGGGAATGGTGGTGATGGTTGGATTTTATTATTGGAATTTCATTCAGATCATAAAGCAGTGCAGGTAAAAACCTATTCTCCGTACCTACAAAAGTGGAGAACAGGAGATGAGTATAATTACATACTTAAGCGCAGTGGTTCTATTTAAATCATATCAGCAGTCAATAAATAAAGGACTGTAAATCCATATATTTTAAACAAACATTATGACTAAAGTTAAAATTTTGATTTTTGGTTTATCTGTGTTGGTTTTTGGATGTCAATCTCCAAAGCAGAAAAAAGTTCAAACAAAACGTCCTAATATCATATTTATGATGTCGGATGATCATGCTTATCAGGCTATTAGTGCTTACACGGATAGGCTTACTCAAACGCCCAATATTGATAGGATAGCCCAGGAAGGAATGTTGTTTACCAACGCCTGCGTAACCAATTCTATCTGTGCTCCTTCACGAGCGGTTATTCTTACAGGAAAGCACAGTCATTTAAATGGTAAAACAGATAATTATTTTCCTTTTGATACTACACAGGTTACTTTTCCACAACTACTGCAGGATGCAGGATATCAAACAGCAATGTTTGGTAAGTTACATTTCGGAAATAGCCCCAAAGGCTTCGATGAGTTTAAAATATTACCGGGTCAGGGAGCTTATTATAATCCTGAATTTATTACAAAAAATGAAGGTAATATTATTTTGGAGGGTTATACCACAGATATTATTACGGATATGACCATTAACTGGTTAGATAAGGAGCGAAACAAAGATGAGCCATTTCTATTGATGTATTTACATAAAGCACCACACCGAGAATGGTTGCCCGCAGAACGTCATTATAAAACTTTTACCCAAAAAACATTCCCAGAGCCGGAAACGCTTTTTGATAATTATGAAGGAAGAGGCTCTGCTGCCAAAGAAGCCGAGATGAACTTATTAACTCATATGAATTGGGCAGGAGATTCAAAAATTTATCCTGAACTAATGGATGAATTAGGAATACCTGAAACTTGCGATTGGGATAAAGCTGCTTTTGCACGTGAAGTTGGAAGACAAAATCCAGAGCAAAGAGCTGCCTGGGATAAAGTATATGGCCCTATCAACGAGGAGTTCAGGAAGAACTATAAAGATATGTCTGAGAAAGAACTGATGCAATGGCGTTACCAACGTTACATGCAGGATTACCTGGGTACTATAGCTGCTGTTGATGAAGGTGTAGGTACTGTATTAGATTATTTGGATAAAAATGGTTTGGCAGAAAATACGATCATAGTATATACTTCAGATCAGGGATTTTACCTTGGAGAACATGGCTGGTTTGATAAACGTTTTATTTACGATCAATCTTTTAAAACGCCTTTGTTGGTTCGATGGCCAGAGGTAATAAAGCCTCAGACTGTAAATACACAAATGGTTCAAAACCTGGATTTTGCTCAAACATTTTTAGATGCTGCCGATGTTGAGGCTCCTTCTGATATGCAAGGAGAAAGCCTGGTGCCATTGTTTAATGGAAAAACAGAAGGTTTTAGAGATGCTGCCTATTATCATTATTACGAATACCCATCGGTACATATGGTAAAACGTCATTATGGTATAGTAACCGAAGAGTATAAACTAATTCATTTTTATTACGATGTGGATGAGTGGGAGTTGTATGATCGTAAAAAGGATATCCATGAAATGACAAATGTATACGATGATCCTGCTTATAGTGAGGTGGTAAAAGAGTTGCACAAAAAGTTGGATGATTTAAGATTAAAGTATAAAGATTCTGCAGAATTGGATAGTACATATATTCATGATTATTTAAATCAAACCCGTCCGAGTCATTAAATAAGTTCTATACTTAATGTGGGAGAATAGCAGTGGTGTTTCATAAGCCATTGCTATTTTTTTCTGAAAAATATTCTTTAAATCCGCATTATCAATGTCGTTTAGTTAAGGATATCATAGCTGTTTATAACATTTTAACTCACGATAGTAAAGGGGCGCGTAGGCCCGTCGAGGAGTTGAAGGCCAATGGAGGCAGTGTATTTCCGATTGTTATTTAATTCATAGAAGGGGCTTGTCCTTGTGTTTGAAAGAACACTTACTTCTATAGAATTATGAACAATCGGGAAGAGCGGGTTGGCATTCTCCTCGACTAGACTTTTTTGCTTCCTTTTTGTGGCAATGACAA
>NZ_VCHY01000052.1 GCF_005877885.1 Labilibacter sediminis | reverse complement strand
GGTAAAACAGAATATTCAACATCCTCACCACAACAACCTTCTGGATCAACAACACCTACAGCTCCTGTGCAGAACATTCCTTCCATTCCAAAGGAGACTGCTGACAACATCGCATTGATGGCTGGCTTCATGAAGTGTTATCATGCTCTTGTTGATGGAAATCTCACTCCTCCGGTTGCTCTTAATGATTTGGAACAAATTGATCCTGATGATCTTGAGGAAATGGATATCTCATGGCATATTGCAATGGCTGTTTTGCGTGCCAAGAAATTTACTCAGCGCACAGGTAGGAACAACTGGGGTATGACTGGAGAAAAGAAGGTTGGGTTCAGTAAAGCTAAGGTTAAGTGCTACAACTGTCATGAGCTGGGTCATTTTGCTCGTGAGTGCACCAAACCAAAGGTTAATAATCAAGTTGCTGAAAGGAATGTGGTTCCAGTAAATGGGGAAAGGGCAATGGTGGCTCAGGAGTTTACATGGGAGGATCAAATGCAAGCATTGAACATGACTGGAGATGGTGCTGCTAACTTAGCTCAGATTGTGGAGCCAGAAGAAGTTGCTGAAGCAGAAGAAAAGATGAAAGACCTCCAGTTCGCGTTTATGGTAACCAACAACCCTCAGGTGACAGAGGTATGTAATTCTGCTTGCACTGATGTCTGTCTTGCTAAAATGTCTAAATATAGAGAAACGAATGATAGACTAGTGAGAGAAATTTTTGACCTCAATAATGATGTGTATAATGCTAAGAAACCTCTCAAATCTGCCTTAGAAAAATTGGAAGCTAAAACTTCGGATTTTAAGAAAGTTCAGGAAGAATATAGTGTTAAGTGTGTTCAACTTAGACTTGCTAAGGAAAACATTGAACAATTAACAACTGAACTAGAAACATTAAAGGCTAAATATCAGGATGCTAATTTCCATATCAAAAAGTTTGATGAATCTAGTGCGGTTGTTGAATCAATAATTGAAGATCAATTGAAAAACAGAGCTAATAAAACCAAAGGATTAGGATACTCGAATGTTCCACCTCCTTTTAATGGTAATTTTACCCCACCTTTGGAAAATCTGGAAATAGAACGGGCTTTACAAAAACAGAAATTGAAAGAACCTGTTGTTGATGTTCCATCTGTTCCCATGGTATCTACTTCTTCTTCTTCATCTGCTGATGATAAGCTGAACGATACTAACGCTTCTAACTCATGTGCAGATGATGTAGTACTTGTTGAAGACGTGACTGACGAAGAATATCATCCAAATGTGTCGAGTCATGAATTAGAAAGTCCAGTTTTAAATTCCATGTTTATGTCTGCAAACAATATTAAAAACAATGTAGTGTCTGCAAAAGTCTGTAATAACTCCGTACAATTTAAGTCTGTAATTCCTAAGATCGGTCCACAGGAACTTGTTAAAACTGTGCGATCCGATAAATGTGTTTGTGCTTGTGGTAATGTGTTGAAAAAACAGACTT
The DNA here is from genome assembly GCF_005877885.1 of Labilibacter sediminis. Taxonomy (GTDB): domain Bacteria; phylum Bacteroidota; class Bacteroidia; order Bacteroidales; family Marinilabiliaceae; genus Saccharicrinis; species Saccharicrinis sediminis. The sequence continues at coordinate 2,030 of NZ_VCHY01000052.1, read as the reverse complement.
GTTTTAATTGTGGTATTCCTGGTCATATCTCCAGGAACTGCCCGCATGGTCCATTTGATTCATTCAGTGGAAAACGTAGGCAGGATGTGCCTAGAGGTAGATCTTCTGTAAGAAATTCCTCAAAGACACGATCTAGGAATACGGACAGGATTACCAATCAGCAGACAAAGGTCAAGACACAGAACATTAAGAATCCCACAGACTTAAAGGACAAAAATGTAAAACATGTCCAGAAACCTTTTGCTAAAGGTACCTTTTCTAAACCCAATTGGGTGAAGCGAAAGTCACCTAAAGCACCATCCCTTAATAATAAATGGAAACAAAAATCAAAATCCTATGATGGATCATCCTCGTCTTCTGGAAATGCAAAACCCTTAGTGGTCTGCAGAAAGGTCCTTAAACCTAATTACCAGTGGATTCCAAAGGTTTCTAAGTCTGATGTTAAAAAGAATATTCCTGTTGTGGTTAATTCGTTATCTAACTCACAGGATATGGTTTGGGAAAATATTGTCTCTGTGGATGTAAATGGGAAAACCACTGTCCGAATGGACTGGATTCCCAAGATCTCTAACTAAACTCGCACATTGTGCAGGAGCGGCTACGGAGGAATATCAGCAGACCTTGGTATGTTGATAGTGGCTGTTCCAGGCACATGACCGGCGATATCTCTCAGTTGAATGACCTTAAATCTATCAATGGAGGGTATGTTGCCTTTGCGGGAGGAGATAGTGGGAAGATCACTCAAATGGGAACTGTTACCAATGGCGTGTTGAGTTTTGACTGCGTGAATTTTGTTCCAGAATTAAAGCATAGTTTGCTAAGTGTCTCACAGATTTGTGATAAGGATTACTCTACCCACTTTACCAAGAAGGAATGTTTGATTTTGAAGCCGGGCATAGTCATTCCTGATGATTGGGTGTTAGTGAGGTCAGAAAGAAAAAACGATGCATACATCATTGATATGAATAGCAACATCCCTGAGAATGTTACTTGCTTATTCTCTAAGATTTCTGAACAAAATGCTGTCTTATGGCATCGTCGTCTCGGTCATGCGAACGCAAAGAATCTGTACCGTTTGGCTAAAAATGAATTAGTGCGGGGACTACCTATCAAGGATTTCATTACCTTTGAGAAGTGTGTTCCTTGTGCTCAGGGGAAACATCACCGTAAGCCCCACAAGCCAAAACTGGTCAATTCAATAGATTGTATTCTTCAACTGCTTCATATGGATCTTTTCGGGCCAGTCAATGTTTTGAGCATCAATAGGAGTGCTTATTGTCTCGTCATTATCGATGATTTCTCAAGATTTACTTGGGTATTCTTTCTCAAATCCAAGAGTGAGACCGCCGAATTAGTCAAAAGATTCATCGTTTTGATTGAGAATCAGACAGACAAGAAGACCAAGGGTATTCGCTGTGATAATGGAACGGAGTTTAAGAATGCTGTTTTGAACCAATTCTGTGCTGAGAATGGTATTCAACGCCAGTTCAGTTCTCCTCACACTCCTCAACAAAATGGTGTTGCTGAGAGAAGGAACAGAACGTTGATAGAAGCTGCCAGGACGATGCTGTGTGATTCTAATTTACCTGTATTTTTCTGGGCAGAGGCTATCAACACAGCATGCTATGTTCAAAACAGAATTCTTATCAACAAACGTCATATGAAGACACCCTATGAACTTCTTTATGGTCATACTCCGTCAGTTGCTCACTTCAGAACGTTCGGCTGTCCCTGCACTCTTCTTCATCTCGAAGCCACTCCTAAATTTAATTCTAAGGCTGATGATTGCTACTTCGTGGGCTATGCTGGTCGTACAGCATACAGAGTCTACAACAAAGTTACCAAGCAGATCGTTGAGTCGTATGATGTTAGATGGCTAGAAGAAAACAAGTCAGACGCCAGAGTTGGACCTGATTGGTTATTTGATTATGCTAACTTGTTTACACCATTTTTTGCATTTTCTCATGATGTTTCAGGTACTACTCCATCATCATCAACATCCGGTGTCTCACCTGAAGATCAAGTTCTTG
>NZ_VCHY01000051.1:1999-3504 GCF_005877885.1 Labilibacter sediminis | reverse complement strand
CATAGTTATGCGTATACAGGTTTACTTTCAACAGCATAGCTTGTGCAGCTCCTTTAGTGGCGCGACCTAAGTCGGTTTCTTCGTAGGCACTTTTTTTCCATAACTTGCTGTTGGCATCTTCCAGGTCCTCAATAATAAAAGCATATATATCCTCTATGGAGGCACGAGGTTGTTTCCAGTCATTGGATGATTCAATCACGAAATCAACTAAAGGAACACCACCAAATATACGTGCTAACCTAAAATAGTACATGGCACGCAGGTACTTTAATTCACCCAATAGTCTTTGTTGCACCTTAGTGGTCATTACAGAGTCCGGAGTAAGGGCCGCAACTTCGCGAAGGCCCAGATTGCAGCGACCAATGCCTTGATACTGTGCTCTGTAGTAGTCCAATAAGAATCCGTTGTTGGCTATGGTTTTAAAATTCTCCATATCGTATACATCGGCCATATCGCTGATGTTTTGTCCGCCCTTAAGCGCATCATCAGACATGATATCGCCAATGAAAAAATCGCTGTAATAGGTATAGTTGTATTCCCATGTAAGCGGAACATAGGCTGCATTGGTGGTATAAATAGCCGCTTCTCCCGAGGTAAAATAATCATCCAGTTCGGTCACAGCAGGAGAGGGTTCTGTTAGCCAATCCTCACATGAGCTTAAAGCTATGGCGAGGATGGAAAAGAATAATATTTGTATTTTGATTGTTTTCATTTTAATGTTTTTTAAAATCAATATTCAAACCATCAGATAGATGAGTGCTGAGTTATTGCGTCTCTTATTTTTCTGGTTTAGAAATCCAGGTTAACACCTAGCGTAAATGTTCGTGCCTGTGGATAGTTACCATAGTCGATACCACTTCCCACTTCAGGGTCATAACCAGAATAATCGGTTATGGTAAACAGGTTGCTTCCACTGAGGTAAAATCTGCATCGGTTAATACCTGCTTTTTCAGTCAATGATTTAGGTAGTGTGTAACCCAGTTGCAGGTTTTTAAGACGGAAATATGCCCCGCTCTCCACAAATCGATCAGAGGTTTCCCGGTTCATAGGGTTTCCTATCGGATTAGGAATAGATCCATTAGGGTTGATTAACTGGGTCCAGTCAACACCATAATCCTCCATGCTGGCCTTCATTACATCCGAATAGTCTACCCATACATCACGCATGGCAGTGCTTAGTGTAGCATCATTACCGGAGCCTTCTGTTCTATGACGCACGGCATTATAAATCTCATTACCATAAACACCCTGGAAGAACAGTTCCAAATCGAAGCCTTTATAATCTGCTCCAATACTAATTCCGTAGGTTAACCAGGGGAAAGGATTTCCGATATCTGTTTTATCGTAGTCATCAATTTTACCATCAGGTGTTCCATTCGGACCGCTTAGGTCTTTGTATCTGGCATCTCCTGCATGCACACCTATTTCACTAGGATCGTACGACCATAAATGATCTAAGGCTTCCTGATCTGTTTTATAAACGCTTTCATATTGATATCCCCATA
>NZ_VCHY01000051.1:0-1958 GCF_005877885.1 Labilibacter sediminis | reverse complement strand
CCGTACACCGGACTTCCTCCATTAAGGGCCGTCAGTTCGTTTTCGATGAATGATACATTACCATCAACGGAGTAACTCACTTCACCAATTCTTTTGCGGTGCCCCAATGCAATTTCGATACCCTGGTTACGTACGGTTCCAACGTTAGCCAGTGGATCAAAACGGTTACCCACCTGAGCAGGCGCTTTTACGCTTAAAAGCATTTCTTTGGTATCCCTGATAAAGCCATCTACACTACCATTGATAAATCCATTGCCAAAGGCAAAATCGATACCCGCACTTATTTGCTCTGTGGTTTCCCACTTACCTCCGTTGTTGGCATAGGTTAAAACAGCCGCACCATTGGCTAATTCCTGAGCAATACCCATTGGATAACCGGTAAATACATTGCTCGACTCAAACATAGTGGTCATAAAACTGTTGGAAGCAATTTTATCGTTACCTATCTGACCCCATCCAAAACGTAGCTTCAAATAATCTAAGCTATCAAAACCCTTCATCCACGATTCTTCACTTACTCGCCAGGCTAAAGCAGTGGATGGAAAGTATCCCCATACGTTTTCCGGGAACTTGCTGGAGCCATCGGCACGAAAGTTCATGGTTAGCAAATATTTGCTTTTGTATGAGTAATGTATTCTCCCCAATAAGGAAAACATACGTGAGCGTGCTACATTATCACTTGACTCTGTTTTATCTTCGGTGGTTTTTGACAGATACCAGTTTGCCTCGGTAGGATTTAAAATTGATGCTCCTGCACCACCCATTCCGTAGTTTTCGTATTGCTCGGTAGTTTGACCAGCCATAAGGGAAATGCTATGGTTCCCCAAGTCCATTGAATAGTTGGCTATATTCTCAAGAATCAACGTTCTATAATGTTGCATGTTTGAGGATAAGAAGTTTTTGCTTCTCCTGTCGTAATCGGAATATTGATAGGCATCACCAAATCCACGGTATCTGTTATTGGCCAAATCCATGCTGATAGCCGAACGCCATTTAAAGTTTTTAAAAGGAGTAATCTCTATGTAAGTATCTCCAACCCATCGTTCTGTGATATTCTCAGGATGGTTATGTGCTACCATTGAAAAAGGGTTGGTTACATTTTTAAAGTTGGAAGCCGCAGAAATCTGTCCTCCTAAATCTTTTCCCTTATTGTTAATTGATCCTTCAGGATAGTGTGTCGGGTCCCATGGCGCCATGGCTATGGCAGCCGACAGAATAGATGCTCCAGGACTGGAGCTGTTGTGCATAGCATTGCGTCCTGTGGAATTTACAAACGACAGGTTTTCCCCAATTTTAAGCCAATCATTAATCTTAAAGGATGTATTTACACGAAGCGTTAAACGTTCAAAGTTAGAGCCCACAACGGTACCATCCTGGTTAAAGTAACTGGCACTCATTACGTAGTTATTTTGTTTGTCACCTCCGCTAAAAGACACGTAGTAATCCTGAATTACAGCATTCTTCTTAAATACTTCATCCTGCCAGTCTGTTTCTACCGAGGCATAATCCATACCATAAGGATTACTTTCTGTTTTAAGAATGGGGAAATATGGTGAAGTACCCACATTGTCCTTCATCCAGGCATTAAAACCTTCCTGCTGATATTTGGCTATGGATGAAGCTTTCGGATTGATACGTAATAAGGTTTCTGAAAACTCATCGCGTTGCATTAAGTCCAGTTTGTTCCACCTGTTTTGCACGCCCACATAGGAATTAAAAGAAACCTTGGGTTTACCTGTTACTCCTTTTTTAGTGGTGACTAAAATTACTCCGTTGGCTCCTCTTGAACCGTAAATAGCAGTGGAAGAGGCATCCTTTAACACCTCGGTGGATTCGATATCGTTGGGACTTAAAAAGGAAATGTCCTCCACAATCATACCATCAACCACATAGATAGGTGCACTGTTGTTGACCGTACCAATACCGCGGATTCGAACTACCGCTGCCGAACCTGGTTG
>NZ_VCHY01000050.1 GCF_005877885.1 Labilibacter sediminis | reverse complement strand
TTCAGTGGGAGTCGTCGGGTTAGCCCAATTTTGCACCGCCTCAATCTTGGTTGGATCTACCTTGATCCCGTCGGCCCCGACCATATGTCCAAGAAACTGAACCTCCTTTAACCAGAACTCGCACTTAGAGAACTTTGCATAAAGCTTCTCCTGCCGAAGAATGTCAAGAACCTCCCGTAGATGCCCCCGATGGTCCTCAGCAGTACGAGAGTATACCAAAATGTCATCAATGAACACAATGACTGACTTGTCCAGAAGAGGACGACAAACCCGATTCATTAGATCCATAAACACCGCTGGAGCATTCGTCAAACCAAATGGCATAACTAGAAACTCAAAATGGCCGTAGCGAGTCCTAAATGCGGTCTTCGGAATATCCTGCTCTCTAACTCGCACCTGATGGTAGCCGGATCGTAGATCAATCTTCGAGAAATAACACGCCCCCTGCAACTGATCGAAGAGGTCATCAATCCTTGGAAGCGGGTACTTGTTCTTTACTGTCACCTTGTTCAACTCGCGGTAATCGATACACATCCGCATGGAACCATCCTTCTTTTTCACGAAGAGGACCGGGGCTCCCCAAGGCGAGGAACTTGGTCGGATGAACCCCTTAGCAAGGAGTTCCTGGAGCTGCAACATAATCTCCTTCATTTCTGAGGGAGCTAAACGATAAGGTGCTTTGGCAATTGGTGCCGCACCCGGAACAAGATCAATCTGAAAGTCAACCTGCCGTGACGGTGGTAATCCCGGTAGATCGTCAGGAAATACATCCGCGTATGCACTAACCACCTCAACGTCAGACAAGTCTAGCTTCGATTTGGAACTTTCTACCACATGAGCAAGGAACGCCTGACATCCCTTCGCAAGGAACTTGCGTGCCTTAAGAACTGATATGAGAGACAAGGACCCCGAACATCTCTCCCCATAAACAATAACAGGGTTTCCCCCAGAAACAGGAATACGCACGAATTTGCCGGCACAATCAACGTTAGCCCGATTGGCTGACAACCAATCCATACCAATGATAACATCAAAATCATTGATCCCTGCAGGGATCAACGTCAGCGGAAATGTAACGTCTGAAATAAGAATCGAACACCCATCAAATTTTTCCCCAACCGTGATAGAATCCCCCACTGCCACATCAATCGTCATAATGAAACCCAAAGGGCTTCGAGGTAAAACGAATTTAGCACAGAACTGGATGGACACAAAAGATCTACTGGAACCAGGATCAAATAATACACTAGCAGGCATAGAGTTAACCAAGAAGGTACCGAAAATAACCTCATCGTCGCGACGAGCATCATCCTGAGTCATACGAAAAACACGCCCTGTAGCCTTGGGCACCTCAATCTTCTTCCCACTCGCCTTCGCATCAGTCTTTGGGTTGGGACAGTTGGAGCTGTAATGTCCCATTTGCTTACAATTGTAACACATCACCTCAGCATTCTTACAGTCTGCTGCCAGATGCCCCGTCTTGCCACACCGCCTACAGATCATAGTATTGCTGTTACAAGGACCCCTGTGATATGAAAGACACTTCTGACAGTAGTTCTGTTTATCGCCCCCCTGTTTCTTGTGGTAGCTCTTCTGTTTGAAGGACCCGGACTGGCCCTCCCACTTCCTCTTCTCACCGGACCGCCCAGTGGCACGGTCTCGAACCGCTAAGTCATCTTCAATACGGAGTGCCTCGTCCATGGCAGCCACCAATGTAGTCTGTGATCGTACCGCAGAACGATACTCAAATGGGAGTCCCTCAACATATCGTCGAATCTGCTTCACCTCCGTGGGGCAATGATCAATAGCAAACTGTAATTTTTCAGTAAACAGTGTATTATACCGAGCGATCGACATGCTGCCTTCATAGCCCTCCTCATCTGGTCCACCTGCTCATCACGAACACGAAGTTGCTCATCGCGAGCATGAACCTCCTCCTGCAACTGGGCAATGCGGGCAGCACTAGAGGTGCTGTAACTGCTCGCAGTTGGTTGTACTCGTGGCATCCGTGGTCCCTGTGGTGCTGGGGTCTCCAGACCATTAAGGTCGAACAAACCAATCCCCGTCCCACGCCCAGCACCTGTATTCTCAATGTTTCCTCCAGACATTCTCCTATAGGTTGAAAGAGTTCAAACTCATAAGTATTCGATACGAATACGGAGAGTAGAGAGTTTATATTAACGAAGGAATCAAAAGTTGTAAGGCAACTAATATAGCATCCTAAAACACTCAGCACACACCATACCCCCCAACCTTAAACACCTATTCGAGCCATACTGTGAGTCCAAACACAACAGTGTTCAGTTCGCTCACAGCCGGGCTCTGATACCAACTTGTAACACCGTGATTTTTTTTTTAAAATTTTAACTTTAATTTAACAGAAAACGTTAGCGGAAGTCTTTAAGAACACATATACAAAGTGCTCGATAAAACCACGATATTACTTCGTGTCCAAATTTCAAAAACGATAAACTTCAGTCCATAGTTTTAAATGTAAACATAAGAAAACGAACACCGCGTCCCAAATGGTATCACATGGTAAACATGACATAATCTAAGTGTAGTACTACCCCAAGTACCCCAGCTCGCCAAGCCAACACCTATGCCACCTATACCGCATACAAGGCAAGCAAGAACAAGTGTCAGTACATGCATACCACGTGAGTCAGATATATTCAATCATAAGCAAAGTAGTTCTAGCATGCATTCATTCACAAAATCAACAAGTTCGTTAGTCCGACTAATATACATAGGCCGTGATTGCGTAGGACTGCGCACTTGCGTAAGTCTTGCGCACTTGCGTAAGTCTTGCGCACTTGCGTAAGACTGCGCACTTGCGTAAGTCTTGCGCACTTGCGTAAGTCTGCATTAGGTTGGAACGCAAACGCAACCTTAGGTTGCGTAAGCTTGCGCTGACGCAAGTTGGGACTCCGCAACCACGCAAGTTGCAGTAGAATTCCAGCAGCGTAAGACAACGGCTTTTCTTCAGACGCACATCGCTAAGTGACAATGGGTTACGGACTTGACTGTGCAAGTCCATGCGCACTCATGTGATGTTAACGCGTCTTCTTTCTTTTGAGTCCGTGTGAGGGAACTTTACAAACATTCATTCATCATTCATGGAGAGCTTTGCCCAACTGAGCATCAACAAATAATCACTACTATAACAGGCACGCCTACTGCTATGAAGTCTATTGTCCCAGACGACTTCCTAATGGAGTCTATTGCCCCAGGCGACTCCTAATCTAAGGGGAGTAAACCCCGTTCGCTATTAACGTGTCCGGCAAACCATAGCGCACAAGGTGGCTCATGACTTCCACCCGGAACGCTCGTCCCCGAACCCCGTGTTCGCTACTCCGACTGACCAATGGCCTTGTCGTTTAGAGATGGTTCCAACGGTGGCCTTTCGCTACACCTCCCAATCTCAACGCGATGTTTGTACCGGTCCGAACGCAATGACCAACACCGCTCCAGCACAGACCCCAATGTGTCTGTCGCCACGTTGTCACATGTCTCCTAGAAAGACTATGCAACGATCATCGATAAGTGCATTGTGTCCTAAAAG
>NZ_VCHY01000005.1:367884-370501 GCF_005877885.1 Labilibacter sediminis | reverse complement strand
ACAGTAACAGCAAGAAATGCAGCAGGTTGTGTATCCAATGCAAGTGCCACGCTAACCGTAGATGCCCAGCCGTCTACGCCAAGTGCACCAACGGCCAGTGTAACGGCTCAACCAAGTTGTTCATTAGCAACAGGAACAATCACAGTAAGCTCAAGCACAACAGACTTGAACTTCAGTATCGACGGTTCCGATTATAGCAATACCAGTGGTATCTTTACCGGACTGGCAGCAGGCGATTACACAGTAACAGCAAGAAATGCAGCAGGTTGTGTATCCAATGCAAGTGCCACGCTAACCGTAGATGCCCAGCCGTCTACGCCAAGTGCACCAACGGCCAGTGTAACGGCTCAACCAACTTGTTCATTAGCAACAGGAATAATCACAGTAAGCTCAAGCACAACAGACTTGAACTTCAGTATCGACGGTTCCGATTATAGCAATACCAGTGGTATCTTTACCGGACTGGCAGCAGGCGATTACACAGTAACAGCAAGAAATGCAGCAGGTTGTGTATCCAATGCAAGTGCCACGCTAACTGTGGCTGTTCAGCCAGTAACGCCATCAGCGCCAGCCTTTACTGGTGAATCAGCACCAGCTTGTGGCGAAGCGGGAGTTATTTATACAATTACCTCGCCTAATGCAGGCTCAACTTATAATTGGTCTGTACCTTCAGAGGCTTCAATAGTAACAAATAATAATACCTCTATAGAAGTTAACTTAGGTAAAAGTAATGGAGATATATTAGTTACAGAAACTAACTCTGATGGTTGTACAAGTGATGCACAAACTTTAAGTATAAGTCTTCAAGGGTGTGCATTAAATGCCAACTTCTCAGGAGATGATACAGAAATTTGTTTAGGAGAAACTGTTCAATTTACTAATATTTCAACAGGAACAACTGCGTCTACTACCTATAGTTGGAACTTTGGATTAGGAGCAAACCCTGCAACAGCAACAGGTGAGGGGCCTCACGATGTTACTTATAATATATCAGGTCAAAAAACTGTGTCTTTAGCCATTACAGTTGGTGCTTCAGATACGGAGATTAAAACTGATTACATAACAGTACATGAACTACCGGTACCTACATTCATTGAAGAGGTAACTTCTGCTACTGCAGGGACAGGAGGACATGTTTACACTACTCAATCCGGAAAAGACACATATTTCTGGACTATTCCGGCAGAAGCTACTGTTACTACAGGAGGTACACCTTCAGATAACTCAGTAACTGTAACATGGATTAAAGGAGGCAATTACTCTATTAGTGTTAATTATGAAGAGAATGGTTGTACAGCTTCTAGCGAAGAAGTTTCAAATGTAGTTGCTGTGCCAACTATTAGTGTTGGAGATGCAAGTGTAACAGAGGGTAGTGGAGACTTAAGTTTTGAAGTTACGTTAAATGCAGCTAGTTTAGAAATCGTTACGGTAGACTATGCTACAGCTGATAATACAGCTACATTAGCAGATAATGATTATACTCAATTAACAAATACAACATTGACATTTAATCCAGGAGAAATAACTAAAATAGTTGTGGTTCCAGTAACAGATGATAATGTGGTTGAAGGAGAGGAGTCATTATATCTAAACTTGACATCAGAAACAAATGCAATAATTCTGGATGATCAGGGAGAAGGTACTATTATAGATAATAATGTAGCTACAGTAGGTATAGTTGCAATAGATAATTCCGCTGATGAGAGTGGAAGCAACGATGGCTTGTTCACAGTTAGCCTGAGCGAGGTGAGTAGCACAGATACAGAAGTTTCTTATACCGTATCAGGTACAGGAACAGAAGGAGATGATTATACTGCTTTAACCGGAGCAATTACTATCCCGGCAGGCAATACAGAAGCAACAATTGATGTATCAGTAATTGGAGATGCAATTGTTGAAGGAGACGAAACTTGTGTTGTAACTTTAGCAGCAATAGTTTCAGGTGATCCACAGATAAGTATTGACGGATCAAATAACGAAGCTACTATTACTATTACAGATAATGATACTGCTGGTATTTCAGTTACTTTGACAGATGGTAATACAACGACATCAGAGGATGGAACAAGCGATAGTTTTGATGTGACATTAGCTACCAAACCATCAAGTGATGTTGTGATAAATGTCTCAGGTGTTGATGTAAGTGAGGGATGGTTAGATATTACTACGCTTACCTTTACAACAGATAACTGGGACGAGCCTCAAATAGTAACAGTAACAGGTGAAGATGATCCGGAAGTAGATGGTAACATTGATTATACGATAACCTTAAGAGTAAATGATGCCAGTTCAGATAATACTTACGATGGACTTTCAACAACTGTTGATGTAATCAATATGGATAATGATGTTGATAACACTCCATCAGCAACAGATGATACTGCAGAAACTAACGAAGGAGAAGCAGTTACGGTTAATGTATTGGCTAACGATACCGGCTTGGAAGACGGCGGATTGGTTGTAACAATTCCAACTCAGCCAACAGGAGGTTCAGTGGTAGTCAACGATGACAATACAGTCACGGTAACTCCGGATACTGATTATGTAGGTGATATCGTATTTACCTATCAGGTATGTGATGCAGATAATGATTGTTCAACAGCAACAGTAACAGTGA